>NZ_LRMP01000001.1:0-1828745 GCF_001613775.1 Brachybacterium sp. sponge
ATAAACCTGACAAAATAAACAAACAACCAGCATTAACTGCTGTATCATCCGTTATAATCTGCCATTCAAAATAATGGCATCGATAAACAGACACGCTATTGAGATATCAAGCAACACGCGCACTCAGTGTTCCGAACCTTTTCAAGCTCTTCGCCCTGAGGCAACCCGTCAAACTTAGGACTTCCGCCCCTCCGAGTCAAATCGCTGCGGTGTGATCCGCGCCGCGATCCTCTTCCGAGAACCTTCCGCCCCAGGTCAGGACCAGTTCCAACCTCTCGACCATGGGCCGATCCGCTGTCCCGATCTCCTGGGCACGAGGAAGAACATTACGGGGGTTCCGAGACCCCGTCAAGCCAGAACGGCTCTTTTCGAGGTGGCCTCGACCACATTGCCCAGAACGCCGCTTGAAAGGCTCCTCCAGCGCCTCGGTCGCGGCCTCGTGGGGCGTCCCCGGTGCTCCCGGAAGTCCGCGGAGGGAAAGGGGCGACGGGCAGCCCCTGTACCGGCACCCTTCGGATCGTTCGAGCCGGCATCGCCCGTCCGCTCATCCCGCTGCTCCTGCGTCCTGATCCCCGGCGTCATCCTGCTCCGGCGCTCGTCCTGGGGTCAGGGCCCTTTCCCTGGGGACAGGGCCCTACTGGCTCGGAGCTCGTCCACACGCCCGATGCCGCTGCGCTCCCCCAGAAGCCAGACAGTCCACGGCCCCGTGACCCCGCATCGCGCCTTGCGCCTGCCGACCCCTTCGCTCCCCTGCTCGCCGGATGCCCTCGACCCTCGTCCTCTCGCACGGCCCTCGAGCCGGCACGACGAACGCGTCCTCCTATGCCCATCGACCCTCCCCGTCCCCGCCGTCGACCCGTACAACTCGCCCTCTCCGCTTCCGACGCCGAGGGCATATCGTCCAGCGCCCCCTCCTCCCGCCTCCCCCTCTCCCCCTGCACCGACCGGCTCGGCAAGGTCCTGCGAGCGTGCTCCCGGGAACGGACCGTCCGCCGTCGACCTCGCTCCGTCCACCGTCGGCGCCGGCGTCGTGCCTCTGCCCGTCGGCGCGCCCGCGGCCCGCACGCGCCTCCCTCCGCTCGTCGGCCCGAGCGGTCGGCTCCTCCCGACCCGAGGGTCGCGACACCGGTCACCGGCTCCCCCGCTGCAAGAGTTGCCGTCGGTTTCCGTGCTTGTACGGGCTGCGGTCCATGTCCGTCCCGGATTCGCGCGAATCGTGATCTACCCGTGAGTCACCCGTCTGACCTGGCCGGACCGCATCTACAAGAACCTTTCACCCTCTGCCGCGGCCGCATCGCTGCCGGCAGCCTCTACTGCAACAGCTGGCAACTGGTTCCCGCAAGGTTCCCGCTTTTCCACACTGTGGCAACCCCGCACGACGGGGCGGCGCGGTCACCGATGACGCGCCACGCGGAGCCCCGCAACGCAGCACCAGGCACCACCCGCATCACCCCGCTCCACACGCCGCGCAGCACCCGCAGCTCGGCCATCCCCTTCCTTCGCAGTACCCGGAACAACGCAGTTCAGCCCCGCCGCACGGCAGGGCGCGAGAGGACACACGATGGGCAACACCCCTCTGGACGACGGCTTCGGCCTCCCCGGCTCAGGCTCGGGCCCCATTCCCGGCTCGGTCTCCACCGACACCGGAACGATCATCGCCCGTTCCGAGGGCGCCGCCCCGGGCGTGGCCGTCATCGACAGCGACTCCCGTCGGCCCGACGCGAGCGGCACGGAGTCCACCAAGGGCAACGGCAGGGCCATGGCCGCCATGGGCTTCTCCCAGGCCGTGGATAACTCCGAAGGCGGGCTGATCAACACCTTCTTCCCGCTCATCGGCGCCGCCTTCGGCGTCGGCGAGGGGATGCTCGGCATCCTGAGCTCCATCAGCAAGTTCGCCCGCATGCTCTTCGGTCCGTTCTGGGCGATGATGGCCGACCGCTTTGGCCGCAAGAAGATCCTCATCCTGGTCACCGGCGTGTGGGGCATCTGGACCATCGCCTCCGGCTTCGCGCCGAGCTTCACCTGGCTGCTGATCCTCTACACGATCAGCGTCGTCGGCACCGTCGCCTCCGAGCCGATCATCAACGGCCTGCTGCCCGACCTGTTCCGACAGTCCCAGCGCGGGAAGGCCTACGGCACGATCCGCGCCATCGGCGGCGCCGTCGGCATCTTCATCGGCCCGGCGATCGGCCTGTTCGCCCGCGGCGACGACCCGAGCCCCGACGCGTGGCGCTACGCGATGTGGACCATGGGCGGGATCTCGATCCTCTCCGGCGTGCTGATCGCCCTGTGGGTCAAGGACCCGCGCCAGAACACCGCGCGCGAGGACATGATGGCCGAGGCCGGCCGCTTCAAGATCTCCGACGGCGTGAAGCTCTTCAAGATCCCCACCGTCTCACTGATGGCCGGCATGGTCGTCATGGTCACCAGCCTCGTGCTGCTCGCCTTCTACCCGAACTTCCTCGCCGTCGAGCGCGGACTGAGCATTTTCGAGGTCACCCTCGCGATGTCGTGCTTCTCCGTCGGCGCCGTCTTCTCCGCCTTCCTCGGCGGTCGCCTCGCGGACCTGTTCGTGCGGAAGTTCGACGAGAAGGGTCGCATCATCCTGATGCAGCTCTACCTGGTCTCCTTCGCCGCGACCGTCGCCTTCGCGACCCAGTTCCCCTACGAGGGCTTCGCAACCGCCGCACCGATCACCTTCCTGCTGGGGCTGGTCTTCTCGATCGGCTTCTCCGGCTGCGTGCTCCCGATGGTCTCCAACGTCGCCCCCACCCAGCTGAGCGCCACCGCCTTCGCGATGCTCTTCTCCCTCATCCAGGGCGGCATCACGGCGCTCATGGCGCTCGGGCTCGGCTTCGTCGCCGAGGCCTTCTCGAGCCAGACCATGTTCCTGTGGTTCGTGGTCGTGCCCTACCTGCTCAACGCCGTCTACTGGTTCCTCTTCTACCGCGTCTACCCCGGGGACGTGGCCCGCCAGGAGGAGCGCACCGCACAGGTCGCCGCCGGCACCTTCTGAGTCCGCCCCGATCTCTCCGCCTCGAGGGCGGAACGTGTCGAGAGCCCCGCCGTACCCGACACCAGGGCTGCGGGGCTCGGCGCGACCGGGGGCGGTCTCTGCACGACGGACGCAGAGGTGGCACGATTGCCCGAATACGACGACGACGGGTGCTAGAGTCGAAGTAGATAGCCTGGCTACATAGTTCTTGACGACGGACAACGGGAGGTCGCCGTGATCGGCACCGCTGCGGCACGAACGGCCGGGACGGCCGACGAGGACCACGTGATCCTTCTCGATCCCGACGGCTCTCCCCGGGGCCTGGCCCCTCGCGCCACCGTTCATTCGGTCGACACACCGCTCCATCTGGCCTTCTCCTGCCATCTGGTGCGCGAGGACGGGGCCGTGCTGCTCACGCGCCGGGCGCTCTCGAAGCGCACCTGGCCCGGCGTGTGGACCAACGCCTTCTGCGGCCACCCCCGCCAGGGTGAGACTCTCGAGGAGGCGATCTCCCGTCACGCCTTCGGCGAACTCGGCCTCCAGGTCCGGCAACTGCGGCCGGTTCTGCCCGACTTCCGGTATCGAGCCGTCGACGCCTCGGGCGTCGTCGAGAACGAGGTATGCCCCGTCTTCACCGCGATCCCTCAGGGCGAGCCCGTGCCCTCACCCGAGGAAGTCATGGAGCTGCGGTGGGTGAGGGCCGACGTGCTCGCCGAGCTCGTGCGCCTGGCGCCGTGGACGCTCAGCCCCTGGGCCGTCGCGCAGCTCGAGCAGCTCGACGATCGGCTCGATCACCTGCTGGCAGAAACCTCATGAGCATCCCCTGCCCTCCTGGCGTCGACCACGAGATCAGGCGTCTCCTCCGTCGTGGCACCGCGCTCGGGGGCGGAACGGCCTCCGCAGACCACCATCTGCTGTGGAACGCGCTCGGCGAGTCCACCGAGGGCGGCAGAAGATTCCGGCCCGCCCTTCTACTGGCCACCCACGACTCCCTGGGAGGCTCGCGCCGCGAGGCCGCGATCCAGGTCGCGGCCGCGGTCGAGATACTGCACACCGCTTTCGTGGTCCAGGACGACGTGATCGACGGCGACCAGATGCGGCGCGGCGCCCCGAGCCTCCCCGCCTCCGTGGCCGCGAAAGTGCGCCGCGGGGGTGCCACCGCGCACGCCGCACGCCGGGTCGGCGACGCTGCCGGGATCCTTGCAGGCGACCTCGGCCTGATCACGGCCCTACGCGCTGTCGCCGGATGCTCGGCGCCTCCCCCCGTGGTCGCCGCCCTCCTGGACCTGATGGAGAGCTCGCTGCACGCCTCGGCCGCCGGGGAGATCGCCGATGTGCAGCTGCCGCTCCGGCCTGCCGATCGGCCGGAGACGCTGCAGGAGGCGCTGACCGTCGCCGAGCTGAAGACGGCGGTGTACTCCTTCCAGCTCCCCCTCCACGCCGCCGGACTGCTCGCCGACGCGTCGCCGGACCGTCTCGAGGCTCTCGACGCGATCGGTGCTCTGCTCGGCATCGGCTTCCAGCTGGTCGACGATCTCCTCGGCGTCTTCGGCGACGAGGATCGCACCGGCAAGAGCGCGCTGGGGGACCTGCGCGAGGGCAAGCGCACCGCCCTCGTCGCCCACGCCGCGACCACGGCTCACTGGCCGCAGCTGAGAGCGCTGCTCGGGCGCGAGGACCTCACTGACGAGGAGGCGCGCAGCGCCCGTGACCTGCTCACCGCGAGCGGATCCCGCGACTGGGTCGAAGAGCTCGCCCTGTGGCATCTGTCCAGCGCAGTCGACGCCGCTGCACGCCACGACCTTCCTCCCGCGTTCAGCGAGGCTCTCGCTGCCACCATCGCGGAGATCCACGCCGGCCTCGAGCTGCTGCTCCCGTCGGACGTGTCGGGAGGAGAGCCGGCCGGTGCCGATCCCGTCGCGGCCGCCTGCTCGCAGCGCGCCGCCGCACAGCGTGACGCCGCCTCGCAGCGAGCCAGCGCATGAACGGCCCCGCCGGTCCTGACGCGCCGCTGGTGCTCGTCACCGGCGCGAGCGGGTACATCGGCGGCCGGCTCGTGCCGGCGCTTCTCGACGCGGGGCTGAGGGTGCGCGCCATGGCCCGACACGTCGAGCGCCTGCAGGACCGGCCCTGGCGGGATCGTGTCGAGGTGGTCGAGGCGGATGTCGCAGATCCGTCCACGCTCGCCCGAGCCCTGGAGGACGTGGACGTCGCCTACTACCTGATCCACATGATGGGCGGGGGCAGCAGCTTCGCGACCCGCGATCGCGCCGGTGCTCAGGCCTTCGCGGCCGCTGCGCAGCGAGCCGGGACCCGGCGCATCGTCTACCTGGGCGGCATCCACCCCCGCGGCGAGGAGCTCTCCGCCCACATGGCCTCCCGCGAGGAGGTCGGGAACATCCTGCTCGAAGGCGCCGTGCCGGCCGTCGTGCTGCGCGCCGCGGTGATCCTCGGCTCCGGCAGTGCATCCTTCGAGATCATGCGCCATCTCGCCGAGCGGCTCCCGGTCATGGTCGCGCCGCGCTGGGTGCGGAACCGCATCCAGCCGATCGCCGTCCGTGACGTGCTCCACTACCTGGTGGCCGCGGCGACGCTCGAGGGCGCTCCGAACCGCACCTTCGACATCGGCGGGCCCGACGTCCTCACCTTCGCCGAGCTGCTGCACGCATGTGCACGCGCCGCTGGCCTGCCCCGGCGGCGGATCCAGGTGGTCCCCGTCCTCACCCCGCGCCTGGCGAGCCACTGGATCGGGCTGGTCACCCCGGTCCCCACCTCGATCGCGCGCCCCCTCGTGGAATCGCTGGTCCACGACGCCGTCGCGGCCGAGTCGGACCTGCGTGATCTCGTACCGGACCCCGACGGCGGGCTCATCGGAGTGGACCGTGCGATCGAGCTCGCCCTCGCCAGGATCCGCGACCTCGACGTCACCACCACCTGGCACTCCGCCGCTCCGGCCGGGGCGCCGTCCTCGCCGCTGCCCGAGGACCCTGAATGGTCCGGAGGGATCGTGCGCCGTGACGAACGCTCCCGCACGGTGAACGCGTCCCCGCAGACGCTCTGGTCGGTGATCGAGGGGATCGGCGGCGCGCACGGCTGGTACTCGTGGCGACTGGGCTGGGTGGCGCGCGGGCTGCTGGATCGAGTCGTCGGCGGGCCCGGCCTGCGCCGCGGTCGCAGGCACCCGCACCGGCTGATGGTGGGCGAGGCGCTGGACTGGTGGCGCGTGGAACGTCTCGAACGCGGCCGCCTGCTGCGCCTGCGCGCCGAGATGCGCGTCCCGGGCGATGCCTGGCTCGAGCTCGCCGTGGAGGGGTCCGACGGTCGCACCGTGCTGCACCAGCGGGCGCTCTACCACCCCCGCGGTCTGCTCGGGGACGCCTACTGGTGGGCTGTGTGGCCCTTCCACGGGATCGTCTTCGGCAGCATGCAGCGCAACATCGCCCGCGCCGCCGAGAACGCAGCGCACGACGGTCCCGCAGCGACCGGAGTGACCGCAGGGTCAGCCGGGACCGGGACCCCTGCGCCCTCCCACGGCGGGCCCGGCGCCGCCTCACCCACCGTCGACGACGAGGAGTCCGCATGACCGCCGCGAGCACCCCCGACCATCCGGCCGCCGCGCGGCGCCGCCGGGAGGGCCGACGGCGCACCGGCCCGCGCCCGCTGGGCCGACGCCTCGCCGTGACCCTCGTCTTCCTGCTCGCGATGGCGGGCACGGCCGTGGGCGTCGGCGCCTTCGGCGGGGCACCGATCGACGAGGCCGCCGGCGGCCTGCTCTCCGCCGACTCGACGCACCTCGCCCCCGCGACCCCCGCCTTCCGGATCTGGTCGGTGATCTACCTGGGCCTCGCCGCGTACACGCTGTGGCAGTGGTGGGACAGGCGCGACGACCGCGGGATCGCCGGCCTCGCGATCGCCTCGCTGCTGCTGAACGCCGCCTGGATCCTCGTGGTCCAGGCCGGTGCGGTCGCTCTGAGCGTGCTGGTGATCGTGGTGCTGCTGGGCGTGCTCGGCGCCCTGTTCCGTCGCCTCACGGCCAGGCCTCCTGCCGGGGCGCTCGAGCGGGTCGTCGTCGACGGCACCTTCGGCCTGTATCTCGGCTGGGTCAGCGTCGCGACCTGCGCGAACATCGCGGCAGCGCTCAAGGGTGCGGGATTCTCGGGTTTCGGCGCCCCCGAGGTGCTCGCCGTGCTGGTGCTGCTCGCGGTGGCCGTGATCGGCGTGGCGCTGACCCGGGCCGGTCGCCGCCCGGTCGCCGCGCCCGCAGCGATGGTCTGGGGTCTGCTCTGGATCGCAGTCGGCCGCGCGACCGATGGGCCCTCGTCGCCGGTGGTCGCGATCGCCGCGGCGACGGTCGCCGCCGTTATCGTCCTGGCGACCCTGCTCGCCGTGCTGCGGCCGCCCCGGCGCCTCGAGGACGCGCACGGTCCCGCCGGCGTGCGGGCCTTGAACGGTGGTGCGCGATGAGCACGCGGCAGCTCCCCTCGGACGCGCTCAGTCTCTACGACCGGGTCGCGCAGCGCAGCGCCGGCTGCGTGATCGCCGGCTACTCGACCTCCTTCGGCTGGGCGACGCGCCTGCTCGAGGAACCCGTGCGCACCCATGTTCGCAGCCTGTACGCCCTGGTCCGCCTGGCCGACGAGATCGTCGACGACCCCGACTCGGGCCTCGACCCGGCCGCCAGGGCACGCGCCCTCGAGGAGCTCGCCGCCGAGACCGCTCGCGCGGTCGGCGGCACCCGCTCCACCAACCTCGTCGTGCAGGCCTTCGCCATCACCGCACGCCGCCACGGCATCGGCCCGGAGCTCATCGACCCCTTCTTCGGCTCGATGCGCGCGGACCTCACCGTCACCGCCCACGACCCGGAGAGCCTCGCGCAGTACGTGCACGGGTCGGCCGAGGTGGTGGGCCTCATGTGCCTGCGAGTCTTCGTCGACGGCGACGAGGCCACAGCTGCGCGCCTCGCCCCCGCGGCGAGCGCGCTCGGCGCCGCCTTCCAGAAGGTGAACTTCCTGCGCGACCTCGCCGAGGATCACGACGGCCTGGGCCGCGACTACGTTCCCGGGGTGGACGTGGACCGCCTCGACGACGCGCAGCGGGACCTGCTGCTCGACGACATCGACGCCGACCTCGCCCGCGCCGCGACCGCGCTGCCCCATCTCCCCTCCTCGAGCCGCGCCGCTGTCACCGCCGCGCACGGCCTCTACTCGGCGCTCTCCCGTCGACTGCGCCGCACCCCCGCGGCCCGGATCCGCCGCACCCGAGTGCGGGTGCCGGAGCCGGAAAAGGCCCTTGTCATCGCCCGCGCCGTGCTCGCGGCGCGCCGTGGAGCGGCCCGATGAACCGGCGGACGACGAATCCCGGCACCGGGTCACCACCCCGAGCCGCCGCCTCCGGGCCGCCGGCGGACGGATCCCGTCGAGCGCCCGACGGGTCCCGCCCGTCGGCCGTGATCATCGGCGGCGGCATCTCGGGCCTGGCCACCGCGGCGCTGCTCGCCCGGGACGGCCACGAGGTGGACCTGGTCGAGGCGCGAGAGGAGCTCGGCGGCCGCGCCGGCAGCTGGGAGCGCGACGGGTTCCGCTTCGACACCGGCCCCTCCTGGTACCTCATGCCCGAGGTGTTCGACCACTTCCTGCGCCTGCTGGGCACCTCCGCCGCGGAGGAGCTCGACCTGCGCCCTCTCGACCCGGCGTATCGCGTCCTGTGCGAGGGATACGAGGAGCCGTTGGACCTGAGCGCCTCCGCCGCCCGCAATGCCGATCTGTTCGAGCGGATCGAGCCCGGTGCGGGGCTGGGACTGGCCCGCTATCTCGACTCCGCCGCGAGCACCTACGACATGGCTCTCGAGCGCTTCCTGTACACCTCGTTCACCTCGCCGTGGTGGCTGCTCCACCCCGCTGTGATCGCCCGCGGCCCGCAGCTTCTGCGCCTGTTGGCCGAGCCGCTGGATCGCTTCGTCGCGCGCCGTTTCCGCGACCCCCGACTGCGACAGGTGCTCGGCTACCCGGCTGTCTTCCTCGGCTCCTCCCCGGACCGCACTCCGAGCATGTACCACCTGATGAGCGCCCTGGACCTCACCGGCGGGGTGCAGTACCCGCAGGGCGGTTTCACCGAGCTCGTCGACGTGGTCGCGCGGCTCGCGGTCCGTCACGGCGCACGCCTGCACACCGGCACCCGAGCCACCCGGGTCCTCACCGAGGACCACCGCGGCGCGCGCGGGCGCAATGCGCACCTCGGCGGAGGGCCGGGCCGCCGAGCCGCGGCCCGCGGGGTCGAGATCCGCACGGCCGACGGGGAGGTGCGCGAGCTGCGCGCCGACGTGGTCGTCGCGACCGCCGACCTCCACCACGTCGAGACCGCGCTGCTGCCGCGGCGCCTTCAGACCTATCCCGCCTCCTGGTGGAGCCGCCGCACTCCCGGCCCCGGCGCGGTGCTGGTGCTGCTGGGCGTGCGCGGGGCCCTGCCCGAGCTCGCCCATCACACGCTGCTGTTCACCCGGGACTGGGACGAGAACTTCGGGGCGCTGCGGGAGGGCCGGGTGCCCTCCCCGGCCTCCAGCTACGTATGCCGCCCCTCCGCGACGGATCCCTCGGTCGCCCCGCCCGACCACGAGAACCTCTTCGTGCTCGTCCCCGTCCCGGCGGATGCGTCGCTGGGCCGAGGCGGCGTGGACGGCACCGGTGATCCCGCGATCGAGGAGATCGCGGAGGAAGCGATCGCACGCCTGGCCGCGGAGGCCGGGATCCCCGATCTCGCCGAGCGGATCGTGGTGCGCCGCACGATCGGCCCTGGGGAGTTCGCGGAGGACCTCGGCGCCTGGTCCGGGAGCATGCTCGGTCCCGCCCACACCCTGCGCCAGAGCGCCTTCTTCCGAGCCCGCAACGCCTCGCGGCGGGTGGAGGGGCTGCTGTACGCCGGCTCGAGCACTCTGCCCGGGATCGGCCTGCCGATGTGCCTGATCAGCGCGGAGCTGGTCGCGAAGCGGCTGCGCGGGGACCGCTCCTCGGCGCCCCTGCCCGAGCCCGCCCGCGATGCGGGGGCCCGTGCATGAGCGGGATCGTGTACCTCCTGTGCCTGCTGACGGCGCTGGCCTGCATGGTGCTGCTGGACCGGCGGTTCAGCCTGGCGCTGTGGCGTGCCCCGCGCCGCGCCGTCGCGGTGCTCCTCGCCGGGATCGTGCTGTTCCTGGCCTGGGACCTGGCGGCGATCGCGTCGGGCCACTACCGCATGGGCGACAGCCCCCTGATGAGCGGCGTCGAGGTCGGTCCGGAGCTGCCGCTCGAGGAGCTCGTGTTCCTCACCTTCCTCTGCCATCTCACGCTCGTGCTGTGGGGCCTGCTGGACCGGCTGCTCGGCCGACGCCGTCACGCCACGGCCGGGAAGGCAGAGGCATGAGCTACGCCGCCCTGGCCGGACTCTTCCTGCTCCCCGTGCTGCTGGTGACGGTGCTGGCCGCCGTGCGCTGCCGCCCCGGGCCCCGCTGGTGGCTGACCACCGGCGCGACGATCGCAGCGCTGCTGGCGCTCACGATCGTGTTCGACTCGCTGATGATCGCGGCGGACCTGTTCCGCTACGCCGAGGAGGACCTGCTGGGCGTGCGGCTCCTCCTCACCCCGCTCGAGGACCTCGCCTGGCCGCTCGCGGCAGGGCTCCTGCTGCCCTCGCTGTGGCTGCTGCTGACCCCGCAGGAGGAGCGATGAACGTCCTGTCCGCCCCGCGCCCGGGCACGCTGTCCCAGCTGCTGGGCACCTCGCGCCCGCTGAGCTGGATCAACACCGCCTACCCCTTCGCCGCCGCCTACCTGCTGGCCGGCGGCGGCGTCGACGCGGCGCTGCTGGTGGGGACGGTGTTCTTCCTCGTCCCGTACAACCTGCTGATGTACGGGGTGAACGACGTCTTCGACCACGAGTCCGACCTGCGCAATCCCCGCAAGGGAGGGGTGGAGGGGATCGTGCTGGACCGGCGCGTCCACCGCACGACCCTGTGGGCGGCGGGCCTCGGCTCGCTGCCCTTCGTCGTGGCTCTGCTGGTGCTGGGCAGTCTCGCCTCCGGAGCGGTGCTGCTGGTGGTGCTCGCCGCGGTGGTGGGGTACTCCGCGCCCGGGATCCGGCTCAAGGAGCGGCCGGGGCTGGACTCGCTGACCTCCGCGATCCACTTCATGGGGCCGGCCGCATTCGGCCTCGCGCTGGCCGGCGCGCCGATGGGCTGGACCGCCCTCGCCGCGCTGTCCGCGTTCCTGCTGTGGGGCATGGCCTCGCACGCCCTCGGCGCGGTGCAGGACATCCGCCCGGATCGCGAGGCGGGGATCGGCTCGATCGCGACCGTCCTGGGTGCGACGCGCACGGTGCGCCTGGTGCTGTGCCTCTACGCCGCGGCCGGCGCGCTGATGCTGGTCACGGGATGGCCGGCCGCGCTCGCGGGGCTGCTGGTGCTGCCGTATCTCGCGAGCGCCTGGCCCTTCCGCTCCCTGTCCGATGCCGACTCGGAGCGAGCCCACGCCGCCTGGCGCCGCTTCCTGCGCCTGAACCTGCTCAGCGGCTTCCTGCTCACGCAGCTCCTGCTCGTGATGGCGCTGACCGGCTGAGCCGAGGCGGGCCAGGCACCGGCACGGCGTCGGCGTCGGCGTCGGCGATCAGCCGAGCATGATCCCGGCGATCGTGGCGCTCATCAGGTTCGCAAGGGTGCCCGCGAGGATCGCCTTCAGACCCAGCTGCGCGATCTCGGGGCGACGCTCGGGAGCGAGGCCGCCGAGCCCGCCCAGCAGGATCCCCAGCGAGGAGAGGTTCGCGAAGCCGGTGAGCGCGAAGCTCGTGATCGCGGCGGTCTTGGGGCTGAAGGTGTCGATCTCGGGGCCGAAGCCGGCGAAGGCCACGAACTCGTTGACCACGATCTTCTGCCCCACGAAGCTGCCCGAGGCGACGGCCTCGTCCAGCGGCACCCCGATCATCACCATGATCGGCGCGAACACCCAGCCGAGGATCTGCTGGAAGGTGAGGTCGTCGGCGCCGAACCAGCCGCCGACCGTGCCGATCAGCAGGTTGATCAGCGCGATCAGGGAGATGAAGGCGAGCAGCATCGCGCCGACGGTCAGGGCGAGCCGCAGCCCGTCGGCCGCTCCGCCGGCGGCGGCGTCGATGACGTTGCTGTAGGAGAGGGTGTCCTCCTCGTCGTCGTCCTGCGCCGACGTCCCGGCCGACGAGGTGCCCCCGGTGGGGGCGGGCGCATCGGACGTCGCGGCGGCGTCGGCGGGCGCGGCGGCGTCGACGGCGGTCGCGGAGATCGGCGCGGTCCCGTCGGCCGCGGCAGTCCCGGCCCCCGCAGCAGGGTCATCGGCTGCGGCGGTCCCGTCGGCCGACGGCGCCGCGCCCTTGCGCTTCCTGCGGGTGGTCGCGGCGACCAGCTCCGCCTCGCGGGCGACGGCCTCGGGATCGTTTTCGGGCAGGAGGATCTTGGCCATGAGCAGCGCACCGGGGGCGGCCATGAAGCTCGCGGCAATCAGGTACTCGAGCGGGGCGCCGAGCAGGGAGTAGCCCACCAGCACGGAGCCCGCGACGGTGGAGAGACCGCCCACCATCACCGCGAACAGGCCCGAGCGGGAGAGGCTGCTGAGATAGGGGCGGATGACCAGGGGCGCCTCGGTCTGCCCCAGGAAGATGTTCGCGGCCGTGTTCACGGACTCGCCGTAGCCGGTGCCGAGCAGCTTGCCGAGGGCGCCGCCGAGCAGCTGGACGATCCACGGCAGGATCCGCCAGTGGTAGAGCACCGCGGTGAGCGAGGCGAAGAAGATGATCACCGGCAGCACCTGCAGCGCGAAGATCGTCCCTTCGCCCTCGGCCGGCAGCAGCCCTCCGAAGAGGAAGGAGATGCCCTCGGAGGAGGTGTCGATCACTGCCTGGAATCCGGCGCTCACCTGCTGCAGCGCCCATCGGCCGGGGCCCCAGTACAGGACGATCACCCCCAGCGCGAGCTGCAGCGCGAAGGCTCCGACGACGGTGCGCGGGCGGATCGCGCGGCGGTTGCTGGACAGGGCGAAGGCGATGAGCAGGAGGCCTGCCATCCCTCCGATGCCCCAGAGGACGTCGAGCATCGCAGCACCTCGCAGAGAGTCGGGGACAGGGGCGCGGTCGACGGCGACAGTGTAGGGGGCGCCCGGTACCGTGTGCGCCATGAGCCCCGGCCGCCCCGCCCACGTGAGGACCTCCTCCGAGGTCCTCGACGACGAGCAGCTGGTCGAGGAGCTGCGCCGCCTGCTCGCCGGGGAGGACGGCTTCGGCGAGCTCGCCGCGCGCATGGCGCTGCTGGCCGACGTGCGTCGCCTGCGGATCCTGTTCTGCCTGCACGCCCATCCCCTGATCCGCAGCTCGGACCTCGCCCGGGCGATCGGGGCGCACGAGTCCACCACCTCTCACGCCCTCGCGCTGCTGCGGGAGGCCGGCTGGGTGCACGCCGTGCGGACCGGGCGCGTGGTGCGCTACGAGCTTGCGAGCGGCTTCGCCCACGACCTGCTGCACGAGCTCGGCTCCGGACACCTCGACGACGTCGACCACCCGCACCACCACGCGCACGACGGGCACCACGCGCACGGCGGACCGAGCGCGGACGACGGCTCCGGTCGGCGCCCCGGCGCCTGACACCGCACGACGCTCAGCGAGCCCGGGCAACGGCGGGCACGGCCCACCCGGCCCCATGGCAATACTTGTACGCTCGTGCAAGTGACGTCCTCTGCCCCTGCCTCGGCGACCCCGGCGAACGCCCCGGCCGGCACCGCGCCGGCCGGCCGCCCCGCGACCGGCCCCTCCCCCGACGCGCTCGGGGTGCGCTCGCGCGCCAGACGCTCCGCCCTGGTCCTCGGCGTCCTCGCCGCGGCGAGCGTGCTGAGCCTCGTGCTCTGCGTCGGCATCGGGCCCGTGCCGATCCCGGCCTCCACCACCGTGCAGGTCATCGCCGAGCATCTCGGGCTGTCCCTCGGCGGGTCCTGGGAGGCCTCGACCGACTCGATCGTCTGGGACGTGCGCGTGCCGCGGGTGCTGATGGGGGCCGCCGTCGGCGCCTGCCTCGCGCTCTCCGGCGCGGCGCTGCAGGCGATGGTCCGCAACATGCTCGCCGACCCCTACATCCTCGGCGTCTCCGGCGGCGCCTCCACCGGGGCCGCTGCCGCGATCCTCTTCGGCGTCGGCGCGGCGCTGGGCGACTACGCCCAGTCGGTGCTCGCCTTCCTCGGCGCGCTCGGAGCAGCCCTGCTGGTGTTCCTCATCGCCCGGGCCGGCGGCCGCGTCACCTCGCTGCGCCTGCTGCTCTCCGGCGTCGCGGTCGGCTACGCGCTGACGGCGCTGACGAACCTGCTGATCTTCTGCTCCGATTCCGCCGAGGGCGCCCGCTCAGTGATGTTCTGGATGCTCGGCTCGCTGTCACTGGCCCGCTGGAACGCCTTTCTGTGGGTGGCGCTCGTCGCGGCGGTGCTCGGCGCGATCGTGCTGCTCGCGGGCGCCCGCGTGCTCGATGCGCTCAGCGCCGGCGACGAGATCGCCCACGGCCTCGGGATCCACCCCGACCGCGCGCGCGTCGGCTTCCTGCTGGTCGTCTCCCTGTGCACCGCCGCCGCGGTCGCAGGCGCCGGCTCGATCGGCTTCGTGGGCCTGGTGATCCCGCACCTCGCCCGCCGTCTCGTCGGTGCCCGCCACCGCGTGCTGATCCCCGCCTCCGCGCTGCTGGGCGGGCTGTTCCTGCTGTGGGCCGACGCCTTCGCCCGCGTGGTCATGCAGCCCCGCGAGCTGCCGATCGGCGTGCTCACCGCCGCGATCGGCGCCCCCTTCCTGCTGATCCTCGTGCGCCGGCTCTACGCCCGGCAGCGCTGACCCCTCTCCCCGCTCGAAGGAGCACGATGCCTCGCACGCCCCTCCCCCTGGCCGACGCGCTCGGATCCGAGGCGGCGGAGCCCGGCTCCCCCGGGCCCGTCGGCCACGGACCCACGTCCACGCCGCTGCGCCGCCGCACCCTGATGGCGGGTCTCGTCGGCGCCGTCGGCCTCACCGCCGCCTGCGGCCCCTCGGACGGGAGCACAGGCGACGGTGGCTCCGACGACGGCGGCGGATCGGCCGAGGGCTTCCCGCTCGAGCTCGCCAACTGCGAGGCGACGCTCACCTTCGACGCCCCGCCCGAGCGGATCGTGCTGCTGGAGTCCGCGCCGGTGACGACTCTGGACGGCATCGGGGTGCTGGACCGCGTCGTCTCGCGGGCCGGCGCCTTCCCTCCCGGCTACTACGACGACGACCTCGCCGCACGCATCGAGGAGATCCCGACGCTCAGCGACGAGATCGACGCCTCCGGCCACCTGCAGATCTCCCAGGAGATGGTGATCACGCAGGAGCCCGACATCGTCTTCGGACTGCCCGACGGCGTCAGCCGCGAGGCGATGGCCGATGCGGGCGCGCAGCTGGTCGTGCAGAACGTCTACTGCGCCTCGGACCACGAGCGCTCGAGCTTCGAGACGCTCCACGAGCAGATCGAGACCTACGGGCGGATCTTCGACCACGGCGAGCAGGCCGAGCAGCTCTCCACCTCCCTGCAGGAGCGGATCGACGCCGTCTCCGAGTCCGCGAAGGACCTCGCCACCGCCACCGCCGCAGTCCTCTACCCCTCCGTGGGCGGCGGGCCGCTGTACACCTACGGCGCGGCGTCCATGGTGACCGCGCAGCTGGACGCGCTCGGCATCGAGAACGTCTTCGCGGGCACCGAGGAGCGAGTGTTCGAGATCAGCGCCGAGCCGCTGCTGGCCGCCGACCCGGACGTGCTGATCGTGCTCTACCAGACCGACGGCGACGGCTCCGACAAGGCCGAGGAGATGATCTCCCAGGACCAGCTGGGCAGCCTCCGCGCCGTGCAGGACCAGGCGCTGCTGCCGCTGCTGTTCAACTTCGCCGAGCCCGCCTCCCCGCTGGTCGTCGACGGGCTCGAGCGGATCCACGAGTGGCTGGTGGAGCTCGAGGGATGAGCGGGCCGGAGCTCCCCTCGCCCGTGCTGTCCGCGCACGGACTGCGCCATTCCTACGGCGCCTCGACCGTGCTCGACGGGATCGATCTCGAGGTGCACGACGGGGAGGTGCTCGGTCTCGTCGGCCCCAACGGCAGCGGGAAGACCACCGCGCTGCGGATCCTGCACCGCTCTCTCGTGCCGGGGGCCGGGCAGGTGCTGCTGGACGGCCGCGATCTCGCCGAGCTGCCTGGCCGCGAGCGTGCCCGGTCGATCGCGGTGATGGCGCAGGAGCTCAGCGGCGAGGTGCCGCTGACCGTCGCCGATGTGGTGCTGCTGGGCAGGATCCCGCACTCCGGCGCCTTCGGAGGGACCGGCGAGGCGGACCTCGAGATCGCGGCCGAGGCCCTGGAGAGCGCCGGTGCCCTGCACCTGGCCCGCCGGGAGTTCGGCCTGCTCTCCGGCGGCGAGAAGCAGCGGGTGCTGATCGCCCGCGCCCTCGCCCAGCAGCCCCGCGTGCTGCTGATGGACGAGCCGACGAACCACCTCGACATCGGCTCCCAGCACCACGTGCTCTCCATCGTGCGTGCGCGAGGACTGGCGACCGTGGTGGTGCTGCACGACCTGAACCTCGCCTCCCGCTACTGCGACCGCGTGATCGTGCTGGACGGCGGCCGGGTGCGCGCGGAGGGCCCGCCCGCCGAGGCGCTCGAGGTGGGACTCGTCGGCGCGACCTACGCCGTCGCTGCCGAACGGGCCCTCGCCGCCGACGGCACCACCCAGTTCCTCTTCCGCGGTCCGGACCACGCCGCTCCCGGCGATCACGACTGATCCGTCGGCCCCTCGCCCCGACGACCACCGCCCAGGCCCCCCGGCCCCCCGACCACCCCTGGAGCCGCCCTGATGACCCGCACCGCCGCCGAGGACCAGCAGGCCTGGAACCAGTACTGGACCCGCTGGGCCGCCGAGTACGACGAGCACCAGCTCTCCCGCCTCTCCCTGCCTGGCGAGCGCGAGGCCTGGTCGAGGGCCTTCGGCGCCGCGCTTCCGCCCGGCACGCGGGACGTGCTCGACCTCGGCACCGGCAGCGGCAACGTCGCCCTGCTCCTCGCGGCCGACGGCTTCGACGTCACCGGCATCGACCTCTCCCCCGGCATGCTCACGCAGGCGCGCGCGAAGCTCGAGAGCCATCCGCACCCGCCGACCTTCCTCGAGGCCGACGCGACGGACCCGCCGTTCCCGCGCGGGAGCCTGGATGCGATCGTCTCCCGCTATCTGCTGTGGACGCTGCGCGACGCCCCGACCGCGCTGCGGCGCTGGCGCGAGCTGCTGCGCCCAGGCGGCGTTCTGGTCGCGATCGACGGACAGTGGTTCGCACCCGAGGACGACGGGGGTGCGGCGCCCGCGACCCCGCGGCAAGCGCACTTCGCCGAGGCCTATGACGAGGAGGCCGTGGACCACCTCGACTTCGCCCGCGCCGGTGTGGAGCGGATCTGCACGGCCTGGGAGGAGGCGGGCTTCGTCGACGTGCGCGCGGATCCGCTGCCCGAGCTGCTGGAGCTCGACCGCGCCCACGGCGTCGCCCCCGGGCACTCCCCGCAGCTGCTGCACCGCTTCTCCGCGCGCCGCGCGGGCTGAGGCCTCCACCCGGCGCACCGCTCGACGACGCATGAAGGCCCCTCCGGATCGGAGGGGCCTTCATCACGCACGCCCGGACCGGTGAATCCGCCCCCGGGACGACGCCCCACACCCCGCACGACACTGCCCCATTGCCAACACTGTGCGCCACACACTATGGTGTGGTGCATGAGCGATGCTGTCGACACCCACTTGCAGGAGCTGCGCCGCGGCACGGTCGTGCTCGCCTGCCTGCAGCTGCTGCGCGAGCCCGGCTACGGCTACGCGCTGCTCGAACGGCTGGACGCCCATGGCCTGCCCACCGATGCGAACACCCTCTACCCGCTGCTGCGGCGCCTCGAGAAGCAGGGCTTCCTCACCAGCGAGTGGAACACCGAGGAGTCCCGGCCGCGGAAGTTCTACTCCACCTCGGCCGACGGGATCCGCCTGGCCGAGACCCTCCAGCAGGAGTGGCGCGCTCTGACCGAGTCGCTCTCCTCCCTCACCGAGCCCGACCCCGCGCACGAGGAGTCCTGACATGTCCGCCACCCTGACCGAGCGCTACATCAGCGCCACCATCCGCTCCCTCCCCGCCGAGTCCCAGGAGGACGTGCGCGCCGAGCTCGCCGCCTCCATCGCGGATGCCGTCGAGGCCCGCACCGAACAGGGTGAGGACCCCGAGGCCGCCGAGCGCGAGGTCCTCACCGGCCTCGGTGACCCCGCGGTGCTCGCCGCCGGCTACGCCGACCGCCCTCTGCACCTGCTGGGGCCGCGCTACTACCTCACCTGGCGACGCCTGCTGATCCTGCTGCTGTGGATCGTCCCGGCCTGCGCCCTGGTCGGCGTGGGCCTGTCCCAGGCGCTGATCGGCGCCGACGTCGGGACCATCATCGGCCAGGCGATCTCGACCGCGCTCACCGCGGCCGTGCACGTGGCCTTCTGGACCACGCTCGTGTTCGTGGTCCTCGAGCGCACCGGCGCGGACACCGCCGAGACGTGGAGCGTGGAGGACCTGCCCGAGCCGAAAGAGTCCGGCACTGGCCGCGCCGACCTGATCGCCTCCCTCGTCGTGCTCGGACTGGTCCTCGCGGCCCTGGTCTGGGACCGGCTGATCGGGCTGGTCCGGATCGAGGACGACTGGCTGCCGGTCCTGCACCCGGGGCTGTGGCCGCTGTGGACGCTGCTGCTGGTCGCGATCGTCCTGGCCGAGATGGTCCACGCGATCGTGCTGCACGCAAGGGGCCGCTGGAGCACGGGTCTCGCCGTGGCGAACACCGTCCTCGCGCTCCTCTTCGCGGGCTGGGCGCTGGCCCTCTTCGCGAACGACCTGCTGCTGAGCCCGGAGCTGCTCCAGCTGGCCCGCACCGTCGGCGACATCGACGCGCAGTCCATGCACACCCTCGGCGTGATCCTGGTGGTCTCGATCCTCGCGGTCGCCGCCTGGGACGTGGTCGACGGCTGGCTCAAGACGCTCCGCGACCGGCGCCGCTGAGCGGCGCGCCGACCGTCGCCGGCCCGCTCCGCCCGCCGGGGATCAGTCCGTCCGTGGACGATCGAGGCAGACCACGTGGAGGGAGTCCGGGGACCAGCAGTGCCCGCCCGCGGTCCCCGGCACGCCGTGGAGACGGGCGAGATCGCGCCCTCCCGACCCGTCGACCGCACACAGCCGCAGGAGCGGGTCGGCACCGCCGGCACCCTCCTCCCCGGGCGGTCGGCTGACGTAGGCGACCAGCCGGCCGTCCGGGGAGACCTGCGGGAAGCGGTTCACGCGCTCGTCGTGGGTGAGCTGCTCGATCCCGGTGCCGTCGGGTCGCATGCGGAACAGCTGCGCATGTCCCGGCGCGGCGGGGTCGCTCTCCGCGTCGAAGACGGCCCAGCCGCCGCCGTGCGCGGCGCCCGGCGGGTCCGGGGCCGCTCCGGGATCGCGACCGTGGTCGGCCGGAGCGACCGGGACCCCTCCGGCGCCGGGGACGCGGACGACCCGCGGGGGGATCCAGGTGCCGTCCGCGAGCCGGCACGCGCCGACGCGGGTGAGGACGACCTCGTCGAGCCTGCCCCCTGCGGCCCCGGTCGCTCCGTCGACGGGGTCCGCCGGGGCCGGGGCGGGGCCGAGCCGCTTTGGCTCCCCTCCCCCGACGGGGATGCCCCACTGCGCGCCGCCTGCGCTCACGATCAGCGTCTCTCCCCCGTCGGGCCAGCTCACGGACTCGAGGAGCAGCTCGGAGGACTCGTGGACGACGGTGGCGCGGCCGGTCTCGACGTCGAGCAGCCGGAGCCGGGAGCGTCGGCCCGGAACGCGGGACGAGGGGACCGGGTGTCGCGCCTCATGGCCGGGCCTCGCCGGGCCATGCGTCGACGCCATGCCGTCCGAACTATCAGCCATGGCGCCTCCCTCGTCGTCGACCCTGAAGCCCCGCATGCTATGCCCGGCCCCGGGGACGAGAGCAGGGATCCGACCGGTCGGACCGGCGGGGCGATCACCGTTCGGGCTCCCGTCGGTCGAGCGCGGACCGCCCGATGGCGCGGGGCGGGGCCGCCCGGGTCGAACACCCGGCCGCCCGTATCGACACCTCCCGCTCCGAGGACGCCACGGCTCGGTCTCTCAGCGCTCAGAGATCTGTGGTCGCGGTGCCGCCGGCAGGTCGGTCCCCGGTCAGGCGCGCCCTCACGATCTGTGCGACCGCGGCGGCCTTCCCACCCGGCACGCCCCAGTACTGCGCGGAGTCCCCGGAGAACCGCAGCAGGCCCAGGTTCTCGTCCTCGGGCCCTTCCGGGAAGTAGGCCTCGGCCGCATCGGTCCAGAGAGCCCGGATCCGAGCGCGGTCGTCCTCGAAAACGGCCTTCCCGGCCACCGAGAGCCAGGTCCCTCCCTCTGCCACCGCGAGGTTCACGGCCGATCCCTGCCTCAGCGCCTCGGCATGCCCGCTGTCGAGGCCCACGAAGAACCACACGTCCACGTCGTCGCTCACCTCCTGGATCGTCATCGGATGGGAGACCAGCGCACCGTCCCGGAGCGCGGTGGTCAGCATGACCAGCTCCGTCCCTCGCAGGATGCGCACGACGTCGCTCTGTCCGAACTCCTCGATACCGTTCATGACGTTCCTTTCGATCGTGGTGGCTGCGCCATCGCGGCCGTTCACAGCATGACGACTCGCGACCACTGCAACGTACCCATCTCCGCTGCGGGAGGAGGGATGCCGACCGTTCGGTTCCTCGCCGACTCCTCGCGATACCGGTTCGTCGTGCGTCCCGCCACTGCTCCGAGCTGGGTCGATGCAGTGTCCGGGGTGTGCCGCCCGATCCGGTGGAGCGCACCTGGCCGAAAGAGCGCTCGGTCGGTGCGAGGTGCCGTAACGTGCAGCGAATGAGCACCACTCTCGAAGGCTCCGGCGCGTGGCGCCCTCAGACGACCGGCCGCGAGTCGATCGCGGTCGGGGTCTCCGCCGCGATCGGCCGAACGCCGCTCGTCCGCCTGGACCGCCTCTTCCCGGAGTCCGGCATCGAGATCCTCGCCAAGCTCGAATCCGCCAACCCAGGAGGCAGCACGAAGGACCGGCCTGCGCTGTCCATGGTGCGCGATGCCGTGGCCTCGGGCAGACTGCGCCCAGGCGGCACGGTCGTCGAGTCCAGCTCGGGGAATCTCGGTGTGGCCCTGGCGCGAGTGTGCCTGGAGCACGCTGTGCGCTTCGTCTGCGTGGTCGACTCGCGCACGAACGGGACCGCCGTCGCGGCGATCCGGGCCCTCGGAGGACGCATCGAGATGGTGACGGACCCCGATCCGGAGACGGGCGATCTCCTCACAGCTCGACTGCGTCGCGTCGAACGACTCCTCTCGGAGATCCCGGGGGCCGTGAACCTCCACCAGTACGGCAACCCTGCGAACCCGGCCGCCCATGAGGACGGGACCATGCGGGAGATCGCCGAAGCCACCGGTCACCGGCTCGACGTGCTGATGGCCGCGGTGAGCACCACCGGCACCCTCGCCGGATGCAGCGCCTACCTCCGACGCACCTCGATGGACACGACCACGGTCGCCGTGGACGCGGAAGGGAGCGTGCTGTTCGGAGGGACCGCAGCCCCTCGCCCTCTGCCCGGTCTCGGCGCCGGAGTGGTCACGGACATCTCCCGCACGGTCGCCCCGGACCGAGTCGTCCGCGTCAGCGGGGTCGACTGCGTGGTCGGCGCGCGACTTCTCGCCGAGCGCGAGGGCATCCTCGCCGGCGCCTCGACGGGAGGCATCGTGCACGCGCTGGGAACGATCGCATCGGACCTCGCCCCTGGGAGCCGGGTCGCCCTGATCGTCCACGACAGCGGCGTCCCCTACCTCGGCACCGTCTACGACGACAACTGGGTGCGCACGACGCTGCACGCCGGCCCCTCCGACGTCGCCACCGCGACCACGGCCCTGCAGACCCTCGCCCGCCGTGGTTGAGGGCCCTCCGGCGAGCGAACCGCCGCTCACCCTGGCCGTCGTCGGCGACGGCCCCAAGGCGCTGTTCGCGCTCGAGGAGCTGTGCGCCCAGCTCAGCGACGCCGCCGCCCACGGCGCTCTGCGGGCCCTCGAGATCACCGTGGTCGCCCCGGGACCGGTCGAGGGGACCGGCGCCGCCTATGACGTCACCCAACCGCACTCCCTCCGACTCAACGTCGACGCCGCTCTGCTGGACGTCCCGGCGACCGGGACGAGCCCGTCGTTCCGCGACTGGGTCGCCGCCGCTCATCCCACCCTCGTCTCCGCGACCTACCCGCCGCGCGCCGTGGTCGGCGAGTACCTCCATGCGCGGTGGCTCCGGATGCTGGCGGACATGGCCCGGATCGGGGTGATGACGAGGACCGTGAGCGATCGGGCGGTGTCGCTCCGGCGCACGTCCGGGGCCTGGGAGATCCTGACCGCGAGCCACGGCGCGCTCCCGCCGGTGGAGGAGACCCTGCTCGCCACCGGACATGCCGCAGAACACTCCGGTGCCCTGGCCCGCACCTGGTCCTCGACCATCCCGATGCGTCCGGCGGTGCTGCCCGCCGCGGAGATGCTGGGTCCTCATCACGTCCCGCCCGGCGCGCGGGTGGCGCTGCGCGGCGGCGCCCTGACGTTCATCGACGCCGCCCTCGTGCTGACCCTCGAGCGCGGCGGGCGCTTCACCCCGCGCGCCGACGGCGTCTCCGGCCTCCTCCACCGGCGCGGCTCCGAGGAGCCGCTGGTCCTCCTGCCCACGGCGCGCCACGGCCGCCTCCTGGACGCGAAGCCCGACCCTCGGCTCCCCCTGCCGGCCGGGGTGAGCCGTGCCGTCGCCGAGGGAGCTCGACGCCTGGGCTCCACCGAACGGACCGACGTCGGCCCCGACGCCGTGATCGACCTCGTCCTGGACGTCGCCACGGCCGCCCTCGCTGCGACGGGGACGGATCCCCACCCCGGGCGAGAGGCGGTCGAAGGCGCACTGGCCTCGGGATCCGACCCGGATCTGCACCACGGCCCGGGCCACGCCGAGGACGCCCTGCGACGGAGCGTGGAGATCGGCCGAGGCGGACGGGCCCCCGGCCCCGCATGGATCCTCGGACGCGTCTGGGCAGGGCTCTACCGCCCCCTCACGCTCGCGGTCCGCGGTTCCGCGGCCCCCGCCGAGGAATGGGCTCGCTTCCGTCGGGCCTCCCAGGTGCTCGAGAGGTTCGCGTTCGGCCCTCCCCTCGAGGTCGCGGAGATGCTGCTGGCCATGATCGGGTCCGGCGCGCTGGACCTCTCCTGGGTGGATGCCGGGACCCGGATCACCGCGTCGGGAGTCGAGGATGCCCCGTCCGGTCACGCTCCGCCGGACGTCGTAGTCGATGCCGTGCTGGCGCCGCCGGGGATCGTGGGGATCCTCGACCCGCTCTCGCGAGCATTGGTGGACCAGGCGCTGGTGGAGGTGCGACCGGCACGCCGCGGCGCGGCCGTGGATCACGACGGCACTGCGCTCGCCGGGGACCGTTCCGGCGGCCGGAGCCAGCGGCAGGAGGGCCTCGCCCTGTTCGGGCGCCCGACGGAGGACCACGTCATCGGACACGACACCCTGAACCGGCACCTCCACGACGAGCCCCGTCTCTGGGCGGCGCGGATCACCTCGAGACTGCGCCGCACCGACGCTGAGCCCTCGGCCCCTCCCCGACCGACCACGACCACCACCCCCGAGCGGAGAATCGGTTCGCGATGACCAGACCTGCCCCCTCTTCCTCGACCGCTGCGGACCCCACCGCCGATCATCCGCCCGGCGACACCGAGACCCTGCGACGCCGCTGCGGCGGGCTCCCCCCGCTCAGCGCCCGTCTCGAGCCGTGGATGCGAGAGCTGCTGGCGGATCGTCGGGCCTGCTCCGCACTGATCGAGGAGTACGGCAGCCCGGTGAACGTCCACGAGTTCTCGGCCCTGGCCCGCAACGCCTCCGAGCTGGAGTCCGCGGCCGCCCGTCACGGCGTGCCGCTGAGGATCTTCGTCGCGCGCAAGGCGAACAAGACCCTGGGCCTGGTCGAGTCCGCGAGACGCGCCGGTCACGGGGTGGACGTCGGGAGCCACCGGGAGCTGTCCCAGGTGCTCGACCAGGGGTACGCGCCCGAGGACGTCGTGGTGACCGCCGCTGTGAAGCCACCGGAGCTGCTGCGCCTCGCCCGCGACACCGGTGTCGTGCTGGTGCTCGACAACCTCGACGAGGCCGAGGCTTTCCTGCAGGTCGCAGCGGAGAACACGACCGGTGGGCCGCAGCCCGTCGCGCTCCGCCTCGCACCGACCCCGGCCAGCGGCGTCGCCCCCACACGGTTCGGGGAGTCCGCGGCGACCTGGCAGCGCTGGGCCGATCACGCCCGGACCTCCGCCGCCGGCCTCAGGATCGACGGAGTCCATTTCCATCTCCACGGCTATGCCGCGCAGCACCGCGCCCTGGCCCTCGACGAGGCGCTCCGTCTCGGCGATGCGCTGCGCGACCTCGGCCACGACCTTCGGTTCATCGACATCGGCGGGGGCGTCCCGATGTCCTATCTCGACGACGCCCGTCAGTGGGACGCGTTCTGGACAGCGCACGATGCGTCGACGAGCGACCTCGCCGACGCGGTCACCTGGCGCGGGGAGCCCCTGCGCCAGGTCTATCCGTACCACCAGGAACCGGTGCGCGGGGAGTGGCTCGACCAGGTGCTGGGCACACGGCTCCCCACCGGGGAGACCGCAGCCGTCGCGCTGAGGGAGCGGGGCCTGGAGCTGCGCTGCGAACCCGGCAGATCGCTGCTCGACGGATGCGGCCTGACGCTGTCCCGCGTCGTGCAGCGCACCACGACCAGCGATGGGGTGCCGCTCGTCGGGCTCGAGATGAATCGGACCCAGTGCCGATCCACGTCGGACGACTTCCTCGTCGATCCGCTGCTGGTCCCCG
Source organism: Brachybacterium sp. sponge (assembly GCF_001613775.1). NCBI lineage: Bacteria > Bacillati > Actinomycetota > Actinomycetes > Micrococcales > Dermabacteraceae > Brachybacterium > Brachybacterium sp. sponge. The sequence goes on from NZ_LRMP01000001.1 coordinate 24,973, forward strand.
GCGACGGTCCACGCTCTGCGCCGCTGCACGCGTTCCTCGTCGGGGCGTACTGCATCGAGGCGGAGCTGATCCTTCGTCGACGGCTCGACTTCCCGCAGGGTGTCGCGATCGGTGACCTCCTCGCCTTCCCGAACACTGCCGGGTACCTGATGCACATCCTCGAGAGCGCGTCCCACCAGATCCCGCTGGCCTCGAACGTCGTCCTCGGTCCCCGAGGCCCCCGCCGCGACGCCATCGACGCCGTCTCCCCGCTGCGGCCATGGGCGCAGGAGTCCGCCCCCGCGGCCGAGCGGGCATCCGGATCCGCCGCGGCCGACTGACTCGTCACGCGGCGCGGCTCAGCGGCCGGCCCGTGTCTCCCCGCGCCGGCCTCTGGGGCGGATGCCGTACTCGCAGGTGAGCGCGGGACTGACGCGATGACGCTCGAGCAGCCCACCTCGCGGGCTACGCCTCCTGCTCGTCCCGCGCAGGCCGCGGGACCTGCTCCGATGCCGCCCAGCTCGCGAGCAGGCGCAGCCGCTCGGCGCTGGTCGAGCCGGGCTCGGCGGTGTAGACGAGCATGACCCGGCCGGGCTCGGCGGTCACCGCCAGCTCCTCGTAGGCGAGCTCGACCTCCCCCACCACGGGGTGGACGAAGCGCTTGGTGCCCGCGCCGTGCGTGCGCACGTCGTGCGCACCCCAGAGCCGCCGGAAGATCTCCGAGCAGGTGGACAGCTCTCCCACCAGCTCCTGCATCACGGGGTCGTGGGGATCGCGCCCGGCCTCGGCGCGCATGATCCCCACGCACATCTCGGCGAACCACTCCCAGTCCGGGTAGAAGTCCCGGGAGGCGGGATCGAGGAACTGGAAGCGGGCGAGGTTCGGCACCCGCCCGCCGGCACCCTCCTCGCCCAGCAGCGGGGAGTAGAAGGCGCGGCCCAGCGCGTTGACCGCGACCATGTTCTGGTGCTGGTCGCGCACGAAGGCGATCGCGCCGGTCAGCGAGTCCATCATCCAGCGGGTGCTCTCCCGCACGGGCGCGACCCCCCAGCTGCGGGGCCTGCGGGCCCGGCCCGAGGTGGGGATCCCGTCGGCCGCGCGGGCGAGGTCGAGCAGGTGGCGGCGCTCGGTCTCGTCCATCCGCAGCGCGGTGGCGAGCGCGTCGAGCACCGCGGCGGAGGCACCGGCGATCGCGCCGCGCTCGAGCTTCGCGTAGTACTCGACGCTCACCCCGGCCAGCTCCGCGACCTCGCTGCGGCGCAGCCCCGGCACGCGGCGGAACCCGCCCGGGGACAGGCCCACCTCCTGCGGCGTCACCTTCGCGCGGCGCGACATGAGGAACTCGCGCACCTCGGCTCTGTTGTCCATGGGGTCAGGGTAGGCCGCACCGCCCTGACGCGTCCCGTGCGTGGGGCGCCCTGTCGGTACACCCCCTGCCAGGGACTCCCCCGCTTGCCGAGCAGGGCATGGAATGGATCGCGTCCCGATCAGAAGGAGAACACCCCATGCGCGCAGTCATCATGCACGCCCCCGGCGACGTCCGTGTCGAGGACCGCGAGGACCCGCGGATCATCGAGCCGACCGACGCCGTCATCCGCCTCGCCGCCACCTGCATCTGCGGCTCCGACCTGTGGCCCTACCGCGGCGCCGACGCGCCCGACCACCAGCACATGGGCCACGAGTACGTGGGCGTGGTCGAAGAGGTCGGCTCCGCGGTCGAGACCCTCGAAGTCGGCGACTTCGTGGTCGGCTCCTTCGTGATCTCCTGCGGGAGGTGCGAGATCTGCCGCGAGGGCCATCCCTCCCGCTGCGTGCACGCGATCTTCGTCGACGGGCAGATCGGCACCCAGGCGGAGAGGGCTCGGATCCCCTTCGCCGACGGCACCCTGGTCAAGACCCCCGGCATGCCCGATCCGGAGCTGATCCCCTCGTTGCTGGCCGCCTCCGACGTGCTGGGCACCGGCTGGTTCGCGGCCGACGCCGCCGGTGCCGGCCCGGGCCGCACCGTCGCCGTGGTCGGCGACGGCGCGGTGGGCCTGATGGGCGTCCTGGCCGCCCGGCAGATGGGCGCCGAGAGGATCATCGTCTTCAGCCGCCACCCCGAGCGGCAGGCCCTGGCCCGCGAGTACGGCGCCACCGACATCATCGAGGCCCGCGGCGACGAGGGCGTCGCGGCGCTGAAGGAGCTCACCGGCGGGCTCGGCGCGCACTCCACGATCGAGGCCGTCGGCACCCAGGAGTCGATGATGCAGGCTATTCGCGGCACGCGCCCCGGCGGCGCGGTGGGCTTCGTGGGCGTCTCCCACGACGTGCAGATCCCCGGGGACGAGCTGTTCTTCTCCGCGGTCCATCTCCACGGCGGGCCCGCCCCGGTGCGCCGCTACCTGCCCGAGCTGATCGACCTGATCTGGCGTCGCGAGATCGACCCGGGGAAGGTCTTCGACCTCACGCTCCCGCTGGAGGACGCAGCAGAGGGCTACGCCGCGATGGACGAGCGCCGCGCGACGAAGGTGCTGCTCACGCTCTGAGCAGCAGGGACCAGGAGCGGCGACGGGACGGACTCCCGTCGCCGCTCCAGTCCCTCACCCGAGTCCGGCCTGCTCAACCCTGCAGGACGAGCGCGGCGACCGCCGCGTCGGCGTCGGCCATGACGAGCGCACCGTGCAGCTGCGCGCCGGCGAGCGCCCCGGCCGCGGCGGACGCCCCGACCTGCGCGGTGGGGTCCGCGGCGTTCCCGGCGACCCACACGGCGGGCACCTCGGTGGTGCCGGCCTGGCCGGTGGCGACCTTCTGCCCCATCCCGGCGGGCAGCTCCTCGAGGGCGAGCCCGAGGCCGTCCAGCCCGTCCAGGCGCGGGGTCATCCGGGTGCCGGCGGCGAGCACGGAGCGCGCGACCACCTCGCCGCCCGCGAGGCGGACCCCGGCGATCCCGCCGTCGGGCCCGGCGAGGACCTCCTGGATCGCGGTCTCGTGCACGGTGACGCCGAGCGCGGCGAAGCGCTCGCGGGCGGCGGGGTCGAACTCCACACCTGCGGCGAAGACCACGACGTCCTCGCTCAGCGCGCGGAACATCAGGGCGAGGTGCGCGTGGAAGGGCAGGCTCGCGATCACGCCGATCGCCTGGTCGCGCACCTCGTAGCCGTGGCAGAAGGGGCAGTGGACGAGGTCGTGGCCCCAGTGCTCGGCGAGGCCGGGGATCTCCGGCAGCTCGTCGCGGATCCCGGTGGCGACCAGGACCCGGCGGGCGGCGAGGGCGCGCCCGTCGGCCAGGGTGATCTCGAAGCGAAGGTCGCCCTCGGCCGACGGGTCGACGGCGCGGGCGGAGGCTACCTCGCCCCGGACGACGAGCCCTCCGTACTGCCGCACCTCGGCCCGGCCGCGGGCGAGGTACTCCCCGGGCGCCGTGCCCTCGTTGCCGAGCAGGCCGTGGATCACCTCGGCGGGGGCGTTGCGCGGGTGGCCTGCGTCGAGGACGACGACGCTGCGGCGGGAGCGGGCGAGCATGAGCGCGCCGTTCAGCCCGGCGGCGCCGCCGCCGATCACGACGGCGTCGACGAGCGCCTCGGGCAGCGGGTCGGAGTGCGCCGGGTCGGCGGCGAGCGGGCTGGTCTCCGTCGGCCCGGGCAGAGGCGGGGCGGAGTGCTGGTCATGGCCGGTCATGGCGGGGTCCTCTCGGTCGGGTGCTGCGCCCCTCGGCGGGGCGATGGCTCCACCCTGGACCGACTTGCCCTGTCTGCATACACTCTTGCTCATGTCGCAAGTAACGGCGGAGCTCGACGACCTGGTGCGCAAGAGGCTGCGTGCGCTGCGTCTCGCCCAGGGGCTCACGCTCGACGATCTCGCCGGCCGCACCCACCTCAGCATCTCGACGCTCTCGCGGATCGAGAACGGCGGGCGGCGCCTGGCCCTGGACCAGCTGGTGGACCTCTCGCGCGCTCTGGACACGAGCCTCGACGAGCTCGTGGCGGTGCAGGGCGAGCAGGTCGTCTCGAACCCGGTGAAGGACCACGGCATGGACGCGCTGCGCTGGCAGATGCGCCGCTCCCCCGACACCGTGATCCTGCGCCGACGGGTCGTGGGCCCGCCCCCGGATCCCGCGCGGATGCGCGCCCACACCGGCCAGGAGTGGCTGGTGGTGCTCTCTGGGACGCTGATCCTGCAGCTCGGCGCTCAGCGCCATCGCATCACCCAGGACCAGTCCGCCGAGTTCGACACCCTGGTCCCCCACGCCTTCGGCGCCGAAGGCGGTCCGGCCGACGTGCTGCTGATCGTGGATCGAGCCGCCGGACGCGGCCACCACGACGACGCGCGGGCCGACGGCAGGTCGTGACGCACTGGGAGACGCACCCCTGGGAATAAACCCCTGGACATCACCGTTGATCACCCCGTAGCGTGCAGCACTCCGGACGACAGCCCCAGCCGTCGTCGGATGTGCGAGCCTCCCGGCCGGACCCGCCACGACGGCGGCGCCCCGGCCCTCGCACCGCGTGCAGCGCGAGCAGCCCGCCCCAGCGGGCGCCGCGAGCACCCCGCCATGTCGCAGTGGCATCGACTGCCCTGCACAGCGGGACACGGATGACTCGCTCCGCCCCGGCGGAGCTGTTGCACGCACACCCACCCGGCACCGTGCCGGACACAGACATCACGTCGGCCGCGCGCCGACCTCGAAGGAGAACCACATGACCGACCACCGACAGCACCATCGACCTCAGCCCCATCTCGTCGTCTTCCGCGACCAGAGCGCCGGGCTGCGCTACCTCTCCCGCTCCACTCGCACATCGGAGCACTCGACCACCTGGGAGGACGGGAACATCTACCCCGTCATCGAGGTGGACCTCTCCTCCGCCGCGCACCTGGCGCGCACCGGAGGCCGTGCCGTGCAGGAGGAGCAGTCCCGACGCACTCTCGTCGGCACCTCCGCCTGACCCTGCGCGGCGCCCGTCGCTTCACGACGGCGGGCGCTGCGACCAGCCTCGACAGCCGGCCCGGCCATACGGGAATACGAGAACCCCCTTCGTCGTTGACCTTTCAGTCATCGACGCGGTGAGGAGAACGCCATGCAGAAGAACATCCACCCTCAGTACCGACCCGTCGTGTTCCGGGACCGGAGCGCCGGGGAATCCTTCCTGACCAACTCGACCCGCACCTCGGACAAGACCGTGACCTGGGAGGACGGCCGGGAGTACCCGGTGATCGACATCGAGGTCTCCTCGGCCTCGCATCCGTTCTGGACCGGTCGCGGCACCGTGCTGGACACCGCCGGGCGCGTCGAGCGCTTCCGCCGCCGCTACGGCGACAAGGTGCTGCCGGCGAGGACCGCGACCGCCTGAGAGTCCCACGAGTCGCCCGAAAGGCGGCGCCCCAGAGAGCCGTGATCCGGCAACGACGAGCCTGCTCGTCCGACCCGGGTCACGGCTCTCGTCGTCGGCGGGGCCGTGCGGTCGGCCCCGGCTCGGCGTCGAAGCCATGCGCATCAGCACGACGACGACGTGACCCAGCAGACGATGCCGTTCCGTCCTCGCAGGCGCATACTGTCCTCGACGCCGCCGCGATGACGACGCCTCACCTCGGGTGAGCACGAGCGAGCCCGCCGGATGAAGGAGCGGGCGATGACCGCACAGTTCCCCGTCACACAGGCCCCAGCACCTCGGACCCCGGTCCCGCAGGCCCCCGCCCGCGCGGCCGTCCCCGGCTCCGTCGCCCAGGCCCCCGGACTCCACGGGCCGCTCACGGCGCAGCCCCGAGCGACGGTGCCCGGCCCACAGGTCCGGCCTTCCCCACCGGACGCCGCAGCCCCTGCCCGCTACCCCTGGCACCTGCGCCTCTCCTGGCTGCTGGTGCTGGCGGGCGGGCTCCTCGCCTATGTCACGACCTTCGTGATCATGGTCCTCACCGGCAATCCGATCCTGCTGCCGACGGTGCTGCTGGTGGGCGCGGCGACGATCCCCGTGAGCGTGCTGCTGCTCGCGCAGTCCACCCGCAGCGGCCCCGTCGTCCCTGGACGGATCGTGCTGGTCACGGTCGCGGCGAGCGGCCTGTTCGGCATCTGCGCGGCCGGCCTCGAGGAGCGGATCGCGGGCGCCGTGCTCGGCGGCGCCTCGATCCTGCTGGTCGGGGTGATCGAGGAGTCCGCGAAGCTCGTGGTGCCGCTGATCGTGCTCGCGCTCGCCCATCGCGCGACCCGCGGCGGCGGGCTCGTGATCGGCATCGCGGCCGGCACGGGCTTCGCGGTGCTCGAGACGATGGGCTATGGCTTCGGGGCGCTGCTGTTCAAGGGCGGCGGGCTCGGCGCGCTGGATGCGACGCTGGTGCTGCGCGGGGTGCTGGTCCCGGCCGGGCACGTGGCCTGGACGGGTGCGGTGTGCGCGGCGCTGTGGTTCCTGGTCGAGACGTCCCACAGGGGACGCGGGGCGCTCGCCCTGGTGGTCGCCCTCCTCGGAGCGGTCGTGCTGCACACGGCCTGGGACGCGACCGGCAGCCCCGTGCTGCGGATCGTGGTGGCGGCGGTGAGCGTGGGCACGCTGCTCACCCTCGTGGTCCTCACCCACCGCAGCCACACCCGACGGACCGTCCCGGCAGCCTGAGCTCGCCTGCGGCCCCTCTCACACCCTGGCGTCCCGCTCCCCGAGCCAGGGCGCGAGGGGGTCCTCGGCGCCGAGCCACGGCGCGAGGCCTCGCGCCCACTCCTGCGGGGTGAGCAGGCTGCGGGCGAAGGCGTCCCGCACGCGGGGCAGGTCGGCGGGGTCCTGGCCGGTGACGACGAGCCGGGTGGTGGGCAGCTCGGCGCCGGTCCGCCAGACGGCGCCGATGGAGACCTGGCCGCCGGCGCCGTCCCACTGGCAGATGCTGTCGGGGCGGTCCGGCACCCAGAAGCGACCGCGCCCGCGCAGGCGTCCGCCGCCGAGGGCCTCGATGTTCGCGAGGAGTCGGTCCGGATGGAAGGGACGCTCGCAGAGCAGGTCGAGGGTCCAGGTGCCGTGGTCGGTGGGGCCGCCGTAGGGCTCGACGCACCGGGCGTCGCGTCGGCGCAGGGCGACGGTGTGGTCGAGCCGTCCGCCGAGCACGTCCGGCACGGCCACGGCGAAGGGGTCATGGAGGAGGCGCTGCTCGGGGGCGCGCAGGTGCTCGACGAGCTCGGCCCCGGGGCCGTCCGGCTCACCCGAGAGCACGATGACGTCGGAGTACTCGAGCTGGGCGGCGAGCGCCTCGCCGACGGAGCGGGCGTCGCCGTCGGCCCAGCGCAGCCCGCGCTCGGCGAGGGTGGCGTCGCCCAGGAGGTCCTCGGAGGCGGTGCCGGCCGCGGCGAGGGCGACCGCGGAGGCGAGGTGCCAGACGTCCTCGTGGGGGCGCAGCGTGCCCGCCACGATCGACGGGTCCGCGCTCAGTGGCGGGGCGAGCAGGATGCCGGTCACCTCGGGGAGGCCGGCGAGGCGGGCGAGGGCCGGCACGGCGTCCTCGCGCATGGCGCAGGAGACGCAGGGGTGGGCGAGGTCGACCAGCCCGTCCTCGCGCACCCCGTCGGCCGCGACGACGAGGCGGCGCAGGGCGGAGGAGTCCTCGGCGACCTCGTAGCGCAGGGCGAGGAGTCCCTCGGCGTCCAGGAGGAGGCTCGCCACCAGGGCGTCGCGCAGCACCTCGTCGAGCGCCGTGACGACGGCGACAGGGCGGGAATGCCGAGCCCCCGAAAGGGGTTCAGGGGAGACGGGATTCGAGGAACGGCTCTCGGGCATGGGTCCTGCACTTCCTGCTTGACGATAATCATTCTCATTACTAGTATCGCTGCCCATGTCCCAGCGCTGTCAAGTCACCGGAGCGGTCCCCCGCTTCGGGAAGTCCGTGTCCCATTCGCACCGCCGCACCTCGCGACGCTTCGACCCCAACGTGCAGACGAAGAGGTTCTTCGTCCCCTCGCTCGGTCGGACCGTGCGCCTGCGCGTCTCCGCCCGGGGGCTGCGCACCATCGACCGCCGCGGGATCGAGGCGGTCGTCGCCGAGATCCGCGCCCGCGGAGAGAAGATCTGAGAGGAAACCCCTTATGGCCAGGAAGAACGACATCCGGGGCGTGGTGAAGATGCGCTCCACCGCCGGCACCGGATACACGTACATGACCACCAAGAACCGACGGAACACCCCCGACCGGCTCGTCGCGCGGAAGTTCGACCCCCGCGTGCGCGAGGTCGTCGAGTTCCGCGAGGAGCGCTGATGGCCAAGACCTCGAAGATCGCCGCCGACCGTCGCCGGCGCGAGACCGTCGCTCGGTTCGCCGAGCAGCGCGCCGCGCTCAAGCGCACGCTCAAGGACCCCGCGGCGACCACCTCGGAGAAGGTGATCGCCCGCCGCGCCCTGCAGCGCCTGCCGCGCGATGCGAGCCCCACCCGGCTGCGCAACCGCGACGCGATCGACGGCCGTCCGCGCGGGTTCCTGCGCACCTTCGGGCTCTCCCGGGTGCGCTTCCGCGAGGCCGCCCACGGCGGCGAGCTGCCGGGCGTGACGAAGTCCAGCTGGTGAGCTCCGGCTCGCCCCACCCCATCCTCTGAAGGAGGACATCCCATGAAGCCGTCCATCCATCCCGACTACCGGCCCGTCGTCTTCCGCGACGCGAGCGCCGACTTCTCCTTCCTCACCCGCTCCACAGCCACCTTGGAGCGCACCATCACCTGGACCGATGGCCAGGAGTACCCGGTCATCGACGTGGAGGTCTCCTCCGCCTCGCACCCCTTCTACACGGGGCAGTCCAAGGTGCTGGACACCGCCGGTCGCGTGGAACGCTTCCGCCGCCGCTACGGGCAGACGACGCGATGAAGGTCCGCTCCTCGCTCCGCTCCCTCGCCGCCCGCCCCGGTGCCCAGGTGGTGCGCCGCCGCGGCCGGCTCTACGTCATCAACAAGAAGGAGCCCCGCTTCAAAGGCCGGCAGCGCGGCTGACGAGCGCCTCGGCCAGCCGGGGTGCGAGCCGCTCGGCCATCACCCGGTAGCCCTCGGGCGTGGGGTGCAGCCGGTCACCGAGCAGGTGCATCTCCTCGGCGGTGATGATCTCGGTCCCGTCGACGACCGTGAGCAGCGGGTCCTCGGCCGCGAGCAGCTCCGCGCCCTGATGGACGATCTCCCGCAGGCGGCGCTGGGTGAGCCCGGCGTCGTTCGAGACGTCCTCGCGGTGCGGGCCCGAGGTGATGGTGCTCATGAGCAGGATCGGCGCCGGGGTCAGCCGTCGCACGTGGTCGACGAAGCCGATCAGCGCCGGCAGCAGGCTGCGCTCGGTGAAGGTGGAGGCGCCGTAGATGTTGGCGCCGATGCAGAGGGTGACCAGGTCCGGGCGGGAGCGCCCGATCGTCTCGGCGACCGGCGGATCCAGATGGCACTGCCCGGACAGGCCCAGCGCGGTCAGCTCGTAGTCGTTCTGCGCCGCGACCAGGGCGGGCCAGGTCCCCAGCGGGCTCTCCGCCTCGTTGCACTGGGTGATGGAGCTGCCGTGCACGGTCCAGCGCGGGCCGCGCGGCGGGGCGGGGACGAGCACGCTCGCCTCGTGCAGCAGCGCCTGGTGCAGCACGGTCGGGGCGGTGTGCGGGAGCCACAGCTCGACGCGCGCCAGGCTGCCGGGAAGGTCCACGATCAGCTCCGCGCGGCCTCCCGCCTCGAGGGTCGCCGTGTGCTCGCCGTCGATCACGAGGTCCGCACGGCGCGGGGCGTCCGCGTGGGACTCCTGCGTGGTGAGCACGAGCTCCAGCCGGCGCGCATCGGTCTCCACGGCCAGACGCACGCCGTTCGGGATGCGGGCGAGCTCCTCGACGTCGGCGGAGCCGATCCGCGCCAGCTGCGCGGGCGCCAGGCGCCAGGGCTGGGTGCCACCCGCGACGCCGGTCCAGGTCGCCGCCCCGGGCCATGCCTCGGGGAGGTCCTCGGGCAGGATGCGGCGGGTGGTGCGGGCGGCGGTCATGCGGGCTCCTTCGACGGCTCGGCTCCGGACGGAGCACGTGGGCACCGTACCGCCGAGCGGGGCCGCGGGCCGACAGGTCTACGGTGGTGCCCACCGCTCCTGCGTCGAGACGAGGCCGCCATGGATGACGCTGCGCACACGACCGACCCGGCACCTTCACCCGACGCCGCGCTGACCATCGATCTGCTGGTCGTCGGCGCGGGGCCGACGGGCCTGATAGCGGGGCTCATCGCTCGCCGCCGCGGACTGTCGGCCCTGGTCGTGGATCCGAAGCCGGGGCCGACGAGGGAGTCGCGGGCGATCGTGGTCCAGTCCCGCAGCATGGAGATCCTCGATCAGCTGGGCCTGGTCACACCGGTGCTGGAGGGGGCGCAGGCCGCGGGCCGGATCCGGATCCGGCAGGGCAGTCCCGGCGTCGGGGCGGACTTCGCCGCCGCACAGCAGGGGGACACCCCGTTCCCGGGGGCGCGGGTCTTCGAGCAGAGCCGCACCGAGCGCCTCTTCGCGGACGCCCTCACGGCCGACGGCGTGCCCGTCCGCTACGGGCACGGGCTGGTCTCCTTCACCGCGGACCCGTCGGCCGACGAGGGGATCGAGGCGCTGCTGGAGGGGCCGGAGGGCCCGGTCCGGGTCCGGGCGCGATGGCTGATCGGGGCCGACGGGGCGAGCTCCCCCGTGCGCCACCTGCTGGGGCTCCCCTTCGAGGGCGTGACCGACGAGGCGACATTCTGCGTGGCGGACCTGCACGGGGTGCGGGGCCTCGAGACCGGTGCGCTCACCGCACGCTTCGGCCGGCAGCGCTTCGCGATCCTGTTCCCGCTGGGCGAAGGCGGGCATGCCCGGCTGATCTGGCTGCACGGCGGGGCGGAGCCCGACCAGGAGGAGGCGCTCGCGGGCGCTCGCGAGGATCTCGGGATCCAGTACGAGCGCGTGGACTGGTTCTCCGCCTACCGGGTCCATCACCGCGTCGCCGCCCGGTTCCGACAGGAGCCGGTGTTCCTGGCGGGCGATGCCGCGCACGTCCACTCCCCCGTGGGCGGTCAGGGCATGAACACGGGCCTGCAGGATGCGCATCACCTGGTGAACCTGGTGGCCGACGTCGCCTCCGGGCTACGGGAACCCGACCAGCTGGAGCGCTACGAAGCCGAGCGTCGACCGGTGGCGCTGACGCTGGTGCGGATCGTGGACCGGGCCTTCGGGGTGATAGCCCGGCCCGGCCGCGGCACCGCCTTCGCGCGCCGGCGAGCCCGTGACCTGCTCGCCGTGCTCGCACCGCGGCTCCTCGCCACTCCCGTCGGGCGCCGACTCGGCGGGTGGCTGGGCCAGTACCGCATCCACTACCACCCGGTCCCCGACGGGGAGCCTCTGCCGCACTGGGCGCGCGACCGGTCCGTCGGTCGGCGCCTCCTGCCGACCGACGCGAACCGCGAGGCGCTGCGGGCGATGACCTGGCAGCTGCACGTGGTCGGGACGGACACCGCCGAGCGACCGCAGGTGCCCGAGGCGGTGGGGGGACCGTTCTTCGGTGCGGGACCGGGCCGCGGCACAGGACCTGGCCGCGACACCGCAGCGCGGATGCTGCTGGTGCGGCCCGACGGCTTCGTCGCCGCCTCCTGGCCGCTGCACGCGGACGCCGCCGCGGCATCGGACGTCGCGGACGCCCTGCGCGCCTACGGGATGACGCCCGGGCCGGCAGGCCCGTCGGCCTGAGCCGCCGCTGCGATCGCCGGACTCGGCGACCGTGCGATCTCAGACCTGCCCGCCGTCGAAGTACTCCCTGATCTCGTCCGCGACCGGCGGCACCTCGAGGGGCACGCCGCCGGAGCGGATCGACTCCGCGCCGCGCACCCCGGTGGCCACCGCCTCGCGGGCCGCGATCACGGAGACCTCGGTGCGGCCGCCGGAGCGGGCGAAGCGCAGGAACTCGGCGACGAGGCTCGGATCGGCGCCGCCGTGGCCGCCCTCGGCCCGGGCGATCACCTCGACGTCGTCGGGCCGGCCGGGCCCGGAGCGGCGCGAGGTCCACAGGTGGATCTGGTCGCCGGCGCCGTCGCCCATGTTCTCGATCCGTCCGGCGTCCCCGATCACGGTGTAGTTCCGCCAGTAGTCGGGGGTGAAGTGGCACTGCTGGTAGGAGGCGAGGACGCCGTTGTCCAGCGTCATCTGCAGCATCGAGATGTCCTCGACGTCAACGACGGGGTTGAGCTCCTTCTGCGCGGTGGGCGGCCAGATGTCCTCGTCGTACCACTCCCCCATGCGGCGGCCGGAGTTGTCGCGGCGGTCGGTGATGTCGCCGTAGACCGCGAGGTCGCCGATGCCGGAGACGCGGCGGGTGGCGCCGCCGGCGAGCCAGTGGATCACGTCGATGTCGTGGGCACCCTTCTGCAGCAGCAGGCTCATGGCCTTCTCCCGCTCGGCATGCCAGTCCTTGAAGTAGAAGTCGCCGCCGGCGCCCACGAAGTGGCGGCACCAGATCGCCCGGACCCTGCCGATCCGGCCGGAGTCGACGATCGCCTTCATCTGCCGCACCACCGGCATGTGCCGCATGTTGTGGCCGATGTACAGCCGCGCCCGCTTCTCCTTCGCGATCTCGAGCATCGCGTCGGCGTCCTCGAGGGAGATCGCCATCGGCTTCTCGCAGAAGGTGGGGACCCCGGCGGCGAGGGTCTGCCGCGCGATCCCGGCGTGCGCGTAGTCGGGGGCGAGGATCATCACCGCGTCGACCTCGTGCGCCTCCAGCATCTCCTCGACGGAGCGGGCGGTCGCCACGTCCTCGCCGAAGCGCTCGCGGGCGAGGTCCCGGCCGCGCTCGGCCGGGTCGGCGACGACGGTGACGCGGGAGCCCTCGCCGGGGCGGTGGGCATGGGAGGCGAGATCGGAGCGGGCGCCCATGCCGATCACGCCGACGCGCAGGTCAGTGGTCATGGAATTCAGTCCTCCTCAATGGCCGGGACGGCACGGGCGGCGCACTCGACGCGGTGCTCCTCGGCGAGCGCGACGGACTTCGTCGTCGGCCCTCTCCACGGTGAATCGGTTTTCGCCAGTCTGTCAGCCGACGAGCGCCTGCGCGAACCGGCCCGCCCACGGGCACGCCGACGGACGGCCCGTGCTGTTCAGCGCTGTCCCGAGGATGGCCTCGGGCAGCACATTCAGCCCTGCCCGGTCAGGAACGCGCGCCTCTGCGCCTCGCGTCCGTCGCGCAGACGGCGCGCCCATCCCGGGTACAGGAACCCCGGAAGCGGCAACGGGGGGATCAGGAAGTACAGGGCGGGGACCGCCAGCACCACCATCCCCGCGGTCGCGAGCAGGCGGAGCACGGTCCACTGATGGGGTGCGGCGACCACCGCGAGGCAGACCAGCAGCGCCCCGACAGTCGGCATCCCGAGCAGCACCACCCGTTCTTCCATCCAGTTCTCCGACAGCGGGTTCATCCAGCGACGCATCGCCGCCGGCCGTCCTGCACGCAGCCAGAGCCCGAGACCGATCATGAGCAGGCCCACCAGGCCGATGCCGAGGGCGGTCATGAGCTGGCCTGTCATGGCCGACATCCTTGCAGACAGGTGCGCGGACGCCGGCCCGGCCTCACCGCGTCTGCGTCGGATCCCCGATCCAACCGGCGACCAGCGGGGCGCGGGTCGTCCGCTCATAGGCCACGAACAGGAACGGCCGGTCCAGGACCAGCTCCTTCGGCTCGACGGGGGCGGCGGTCGTGCCGGCCATCGCCGCGGTCGCGGCCGCAGCCTCCATCCCCTCCTCATCGACCGTGATCACGGCCTTCTGCAGGATCTCGGTGATCATCAGGCCCTCCTCCGCGGTGATTCCGGAGAGGTCCGCCGCCTCGGAGAACAGCTCGGTCATCCCGAGGCCCTCCAGCACCGCCACCAAGGAGGAGTCCCAGGCGATGTCGAAGGACGGCACGGCGAGGTCGACCTGCTCCGAGGAGTCCTCGAGCCCGTCGAGCAGCCCGCCGAGGCCCGCCGCGGGCGTCCCCGCGACCTCGGCCCAGGCGTCCATCGTCGCGCCGATGCCGTCGGCCGGCTGGACCAGCGCGAGGGCGAGTTCGCCGCCGGCGGCCTGGAGCGCGGTGGCGCGGCACACCGAGTCCTCGAACCAGGCGGAGCTGCTGCCGTGGAGCAGCTCGACGGAGAGCTCCTCGCCCTCGTCCGTGGTGAAGGTGCCGCCGCGGCGCTCGAGCGGGCTGGGCCAGGCGGCCTTCAGGTGCAGGGCGTTCACGAGCACGGCACGGGTGCGGTCGGGGAGCGCCCCCTCGGGCACGAGGTCCTCGATGAGGTCGTTCGTCTGCTCGGCCACCCAGTCGTTGATCCGCTCTCGGCCCTTCTCGCGCGCCGCCTCGGCGAGGAAGTCGATCTGGAACACGCCACTGCCGAACCATTCGGCGAGGCCGTCGAGGAATCCCTGCTCGACCGCCATGTCCTCCTGCAGCCAGGTGCTGCTGACGAGGGAGGCGACGGCGGGCTCCGGCCCCTCGGGGTCGTCCTCCTCCCGGGCGGCGTCCCCCACGGCGGCGAGCACCGCGGAGAGCGTGTTGGCGGTGGTGGCGAGCTCGTCGACGGTGCCGCCGAGCACCTCCTCCATCTGGGCGAGGGTGTCCCCTGCGGCGCCCAGCGCGGCCATGGTCAGCACGGTCTGCGCCGAGAGCGGGGAGCAGACGGCGTTGACCGGCTCGCGGTCGATGCCGGCGAGCAGCTGGGCGGTGAAGGGGACGACGCGCCGGCCGAGCCCGTCGGCCTCGGCCGGCTTCCGGCGCGGCAGCTCGGAGACGAGGTCCGGCTCCATGTCGTCACCGACGATCCCCTCGACCATCCCGCAGCCCGAGAGCCCGGCCCCGGCCAGCGGCAGCGCCGCCGCCGCGGCGAGGACGGAGCGCCGGCGCGGCGGGGAAGGGAGCCGGACCGCGGTCGGCGCGGGGCGTCGGGCAGGAGCAGGGCCGCGGGAGGAGCTCATCCCTCCATCCAAGAGCACCCCGGGCCGTCCCGCCACCGGATCCCGAAAGCGGGCGGGCTCGGGCGGCGCCGAGGACGCACGCCGCCGCGCCACGGTCCCGGCGGCGCTGCGTACGGGCGCTCGGCGGCACGACGTGGCATATATGCCACGTCATGCTCCCACGAGCCCGCGCGACGACGACCGCCCCGCCCCCGTGGTCACGGGGTGCGGGGCGGTCGCGGTGAAAGGCGGTCGTGGCAACGGCCGCTCGCGGCGGGGCGGGATCAGCCCTTGACGGAGCCCTCGGTGAGGCCGCCGCGCCAGAAGCGCTGCAGCACCAGGATGAGGATCGCCAGAGGGATCACCGACAGCAGCGCGCCGCCGGTGGTCAGCTGGTAGAACTCCGGCAGGCGGTCCGTCTGGGCCCGCCAGTTGTCCAGTCCCAGGGTGATCGGGTACAGCTTCTCGTCGGCCAGCATGACCAGCGGGAGCATGTAGTTGTTCCAGATCGCGATGAACTGGAACAGCACGATCGTCACGATCGCGGGGGTCAGCTGCGGCAGGGCCAGGCGGTGGAAGAGGCCGATCTCGTTCACGCCGTCCAGACGGCCCGCCTCGAGCATCTCGTCGGGCACCGCGGCGCCCGCGTAGATCGAGGCGAGGAACAGGCCGAAGGGGCTCACCAGCGAGGGGATCAGCACCGCCCAGTAGGTGTTGGTGATCCCGATCGAGCTGAACAGGAAGAACAGCGGCAGCGCCACGGCCGTGCCGGGCACGAGCACGCCGCCGAGGACGAGCCCGTAGACGAGGCCGCGGCCGCGGAAGCGGTACTTGGCCAGGGCGTATCCGGCGGCGACCGCGAAGTAGGTCGCGAGCACGGAGCCGACCCCGGAGTACAGGATCGAGTTCAGGGCCCAGCGGGGGAAGATCCCGCCGTTGGCCGTGAGCACGGACTGGATGTTCTCCCACAGCTGGAAGTTCTCGCCGAACCAGAACCCGCTGGTGCCGAAGAGGTCCTCGGTGGACTTGGTGGCGTTGATGACCACCCAGTACACCGGCACCAGGAAGTACACGGCGACGATCGCGAGGATCGCGGTGACGATGATCGTGGTGGTGGGCTTGCGGCCCGCGTCGCGGCTGCCCGCGCGGCCGTCGCCGCGGGCGGCCCTGGCGGCGTTGCCGAGCGGCTTCGCACGGTGCGTGGGGGCGTTGTCGGTGGTGCTCATCGGCGCTTCTCCATCCAGTTCGAGATTCCCAGCGCGAGGGCCGAGAACAGGAAGGCGGCGACCGCGATGATCACGGACTGCGCCGCGGCCATGCCGATGTCGTTGTACTGGAACGCGAAGGCATAGGCGGACATGTTCGGGGTGTACTCCGAGGTGATCCCCGCGCTCATGGTCTGCAGCAGGCGCGGCTCGGCGAACAGCTGCAGGGTGCCGATGATCGAGAAGATGATCGTGAGCATCAGGGCAGGGCGGATCAGCGGGATCTGGATCGAGCGGGCCACCCGGAAGGAGCTCGCCCCGTCGATCTTCGCGGCCTCGTACAGCTCGCCGGGGATGGCCTTGAGCTGCGCGACGATGATCAGCATGTTGTAGCCGGTGTAGGTCCAGGTCACGATGTTCGCGATGGACCACAGCACCATGTTCGGGCCGAGGAAGTCGACGGTGATGCCGACGGCGCCGAGCACGTCCACGATCGGGGACAGCCCCGGGATGTAGAGGAAGGACCACAGGATCGTGGCGATCACGCCGGGGATGCCGTAGGGCAGGAAGTAGGTGGCGCGGAAGAAGCCGGGCCACTTCGCCGAGGCGCTCTCGAGCAGCAGGGCGAGGATCGTGGCGGCCACGATCATCACCGTCACCTGCACGACGCCGAACAGGACCATCCGCCCGATCGAGGCGATGAAGTTCGCGTTCGTCAGCGCGGCGATGTAGTTGTCCAGCCCCGCGAAGACGCTGTCCACTCCGGCCTCGCCGAGCAGGCCCAGGCGCTGGACGCGCGTGAAGCTGTAGCCGATCGCCATGATGATCGGGACGATCATGGTCCCGATGAACAGCACCAGGAACGGTGCCAGCAGCAGCCAGGGGGCGCTCTTGCCCTTCATCGTGCCTCCTCCGCGTTCAGACCGATGGTGCGCATGATCTCGACGATCTCCTTCTGCGCGCTGGCGAACATGTCCGCGAGCGGGACCTCGCCGGTGACGGCGGTGGTCATGCCGTCGCCGATCAGCGCCTGGACGCGCTGCATGAGCGGCGCCCAGGTCCAGTCGAGGTTCTGCCCGGCGGCCATCGGGACGATGACCTCCTCGTTGTAGTTCTGGCCGGAGAAGAACTCGCTGGGCTGCTGCCGCTTCTCGCCGATGTAGTCGGCGGCGGGCGACCAGCCGATGCCGGAGTACTCGATCATCGCGTCGATGCCGGCGGGGTCGGTGCACATCCAGGTGAGGAACTCGAGCGCCTCGGCCGGGTGCTGCGAGTTGGCGAGGATGGCGGCGGCGGAGCCGCCGTGGCCGCCGGAGGCGTAGCCGTCGGGCCAGGTGGGCATGGGCGCGACGGCCCACTTGCCGGAGCCGCCGGGCACGGTCTCGTTCAGAGCGTCGGACCACGAGCCGCTGATCGAGGCGAGCACCTTCCCGTCGGCCGCCGCGGCGTACCAGGGGGTGGTGTAGGAGCCGTAGCCGGTGCCGACCAGGCCCTCGTCGAAGATGCCGTCCCAGAACTCGGCGACGCGCATCGAGGCGTCGTCGGTCATGTCGACGATCCAGCCGTCGCCCTCGGGCCGGAACCACACGGCGCCGGACTGCATGACCCAGCCGATGGGGTGGGAGCCGTCGGAGGGGTCGAGGCTGATGATCTGCTTGCCGGCCTCGGAGACGATGCCGGCGGTCTCGCGGAACTCGTCCCAGGTGGAGGGGAAGGTCAGGCCCAGCTCGCCCTCGAGCACCTCGCGGTTGTAGAAGCTCGCCATGGGGCCGGTGTCCTGCGGGACGCCCCAGATGTTCTCGCCCACCTTCGCCTGGCTGATCGCGCCGGGGTCGAAGGCGGACTCGTCCTCGCCGAAGCCGTAGCGGCTGAGGTTCACCAGCGCGCCGGCGAGCGCGAACTCGGGGATCTGGCGCAGCTCGACCTGGGCGATGTCGGGGCCGCCGCCCGCGGCGACCGCGGAGAGGATCTTCGCGTAGCCGCCGGTGTTGCCGCCGGGGATCCAGGTGGCGTCGACCTGGATGCGGTCCTGGGAGGCGTTGAAGACGTCGAGGACCTTCTGCAGGTCCTTCAGCCAGGCCCAGTAGGTCAGGTGGACCTTGCCGTCAGCGGCGGGGATGGTCGGCTCGGCATTGACCTCGCCGGGATTGGGCGGCGCACAGGCCGCGAGGCCGGCGGCGAGCGCCGCACCACCTCCGACCAGCGCCGATCGTCGTGACAAGCGGGGGTTCATCGCAGGTCATCACTCCTCGTCCTTGAGTGCACCGCGGTCGCGGGCGTGATGTGCTCGGGGGCACAGATACATCGTGAACGTTCACGACCCGTTTGTCCACCCCGGGGCGCGAGCGGAGCGCGACCGCCGCACGGGCGAGCTCGCGCCCGACGAGGATGCCGCATCACCTACCGTCGGTCAAAATTCGCGCGAACTGCGAGGACGCCCCCGGCGGGCGAGCGCACGCCGACCTGCGCGCCCCGGCCGCACCGCCGCCGAGGTGTCCCACCTCACTGCCCCGCCGTGGAGTCCGTCGGCCGACGGGAACACCCGGCAAGCCGGTGGTAACGTCCCTCGTCGGCGCCACGGCGGCGCCGTTCCCCGCCCGCGCGCCACCTCCTCCTCGACGTCGCGGCACGCCTCCTCGTCGCAAGGAGACCCTTCATGGTCGACCTCAGACTCGACGCGCAGTGGATCGATTACGCGATCATCGCGCTCTACTTCGTCTTCGTCCTCGGTGTGGGCTGGTACGCCAAGCGCGGCGTCTCCACCTCCATCGAGTTCTTCCTCTCCGGCCGCTCGCTGCCCGCCTGGGTCACCGGACTCGCCTTCGTCTCCGCCAACCTCGGCGCGGTCGAGATCATGGGCATGTCCGCCACCGGCGCCCAGTACGGCATGCCGACGATGCACTACTTCTGGGTGGGCGCGATCCCCGCCATGCTGTTCCTCGGCGTGGTGATGATGCCCTTCTACTACGGCTCGAAGGTGCGCAGCGTCCCCGAGTTCATGCGCATGCGCTTCGGGAAGGGCGCGCACCTGGTCAACGCGATCTCCTTCGCGGTCGCACAGCTGCTGATCGCGGGCGTGAACCTCTCGCTGCTGGCCACGATCGTCAACCGCCTGCTGGGCTGGCCGATGTGGGTGGGGCTCTTGCTCGCCGCCGCGTTCGTGCTCTTCTACATCACCGTCGGCGGCCTCTCCGCCGCGATCTACAACGAGGTGCTGCAGTTCTTCGTGATCGTCGCAGCGCTGCTGCCGCTGACGCTGATCGGCCTGCACCGCGTGGGCGGCTGGTCCGGGATGAAGGAGCGCATCGCCGGAGACGGGATGCTCGGCTCCGAGCAGCTGCACTCCTGGCCCGGCCAGGCCCTCTCCGGCTTCGACTCCCCCGTGCTGTCCGTGATCGGCATCGTGTTCGGCCTGGGCTTCGTGCTCTCCTTCGGCTACTGGACCACGAACTTCGTCGAGGTGCAGCGCGCGATGGCGTCCAAGTCCATCACCGCCGCCCGGATGACCCCGATCATCGGCGCCTTCCCGAAGATGTTCATCCCCTTCATCGTGATCATCCCCGGCATGATCGCCGCGGTGCTGGTCGGGGAGCTCACCGAGTTCAAGCAGCTCGACCACGCGGGCGATGCCGCCGGCGCCGCCGCGACGGGCGTGAACTACAACGACGCCCTGCTGCTGCTGATGCGGGACGTGCTGCCCAACGGCCTGCTCGGCGTCGCGATCGCGGGCCTGCTCGCCGCATTCATGGCCGGCATGGCCGCGAACATCTCCGCCTTCAACACGGTGATCTCCTACGACCTCTACCAGCAGTACGTGAAGAAGGACGCGCCCGACGACCACTACACGAAGGTGGGCCGGATCGCGACGGCCGCAGCCTGCGTCATCGCGATCTTCACCGCGCTGATCGCCGCGCAGTTCTCCAACCTGATGGACTACCTCCAGACCCTGTTCGGATTCTTCAACGCGCCCCTGTTCGCGACGTTCATCCTGGGCATGTTCTGGAAGCGGATGACGCCGACCGCCGGCTGGACGGGCCTGGTCGCGGGCACGCTCTCGGCCGTGATCCTGTGGGGCTCCTCGACCTTCCTCGGGGTCTTCTCCCTGCCCGGCCAGGGCCTCGCGTTCATGAGCGCGGCGACCGCGTTCGTGGTCGACATCGTGGTCTCGGTCGCCGTCACCCAGATCACCGCCCCGAAGCCCGCCCACGAGCTCAAGGGCCTGGTCTACTCGGAGACGCCGAGGGCCGATCTGATCGACCCCGAGGAGAAGGACATGCCCTTCTGGCGCCGCCCGGTCCCGATGGCGGGCATCGCCCTGGTCCTGGTCATCGTCCTGAACATCGCGTTCGCCTGAGCGGACGGAGGAGAGAAGCAATGAGCACTTCCGAGGAGAACACCCCCGCCGGGGCCGACGTCCCGGCCGACGCGACCGTGCAGACCGCCGGCGCGTTCGACATCCGCAACTTCATCGGCACCCTGCTGGGCCTGTTCGGTCTGATCCTCGTGATCATGGGCCTGGTGGCCTTCTCGCCCGACGAGGCGGCGAAGACCGACGGGATGAACGCGAACCTGTGGGCCGGCCTGGCGATGCTCGTCGTCGGCGTGCTGTTCGTGGTCTGGACGAAGCTCGACCCGATCCGGATGGTCGTGCGGGACAACGAGCCCGGCGCCGAGGAGTCCCGCGACATCTCGGCCCTGGACTGATCCCGCCGCCGCGTCCGCACGAAGGGGACGTGAGCGGCACGCTGCGCGGCTGAGCTCCGCGGCGTGCCGCTCACGTCCCCTTCCTGCAGGAGGCCCCGCGCAGCGGGCCCGCGTAGCATCGAGCGCGATGCCGCATCCGACGAAGGAGCTCGTGTGAACGACCAGTCCGCCGCCCCCAGCACCTCTGCCGCGACCGGCAGCAGCCCGGATTCCGACGCCGACCGGACCGCCCCCGAGGACCGCCTGGTCACGACCCTGCACAGCCTCGCGCTCGAGGACGGGCCGCTGAACTACACCGCCACCGCCGGCACCGTGGTGCTGCGCGAGGAGCCGGACGGCGAGGAGTACGGCCGTGGCAGGCCCTACGCGGAGCTGTTCTCCGTCTCGTACGTCGCCACCTCCCCGGGCGAGCAGCCCCGCCCGGTGGTGTTCGCCTTCAACGGCGGCCCCGGCGCCTCGACCGTCTGGCTGCACCTGGGCCTGCTGGGCCCGCGCCGCGTGGACTCGGGGGACGCGGGCGCCCCCGCCGCTCCCCCGCACCGCCTGCTGAACAACCACGAGACGATCCTGCGCGACGCCGATCTCGTCGTGGTCGACGCGATGACCACGGGCTTCTCCCGCCCGGCGCCCGGGCAGAAGCCGGACCGCCATCACGGCCTCGCCGCGGACCGCGACCTGATCGCCGCCTTCGTCATCGACTGGCTGACCCGCAACGACCGCTGGACCTCCGAGGTCCATCTCGCCGGCGAGTCCTACGGCACCACCCGCGCCTCCGCCGTCGCGGCACGGCTGCTGGACCGCTACTACCTCGCCGTCGCCGGGATCGTGCTGATCTCGCCGGTGCTGGACTTCGGCACGATCGTGTTCTCCCCCGGCAACGACCGCCCCTACCTCCACTACCTGCCCACCTATGCCGCGATCGCGCACGCCCACGGCAAGCACGAGGACCGGCTGCTGCAGGACGTGGTCGACGAGGCCGAGGCCTTCGCCGAGCAGGAGTACCCGGCGCTGCTCGCGGCGGGGCTGCGACTGGACCCCGCGCAGAAGCAGGAGGCCGCGGCCCGGATCGGCGCGCTGATCGGCGTGGACCCGGACTGGGTGGAGCGCGCGGACCTGCGCGTCGAGCACCAGGCCTTCCTCGCCGAGCTGCTGCGGGACGAGGGCCTGGTGACCGGCCGGATCGACGGCCGCTTCACGGCGCCCGCCGGGGACGCCAACGCCGCGCGAATGGAGACCGATCCGTCGATCGACCAGCTCGCCCCGAGCTACACCGCGGCGATCAACCACTACCTGCGCGGGGAGCTCGAGTTCTCCGCCGACGTGGTCTACGAGATCATGTCCGGGCGCGTGCACCCGTGGAGCTACAAGGACTTCGAGAACCGCTCGGTGGAGGTCGCCTCCGATCTCGCCCGCGTGCTGCGGAAGTCCCCGCACACCCGGGTGCTGGTCTCCCACGGGTATCACGACGCGGCGACCCCGTTCCATGCCAGCGAGCACGTGCTCGCCCAGCTCGCGATCCCCCGCTCGGACTACTCGGAGCGGATCCGGGTGGAGTACTACGAGGCGGGGCACATGATGTACTGCCACGAGCCGAGCCGCCTCGAGCTCTCCGCCCACCTGCGCGAGTTCGTCGCCGGGGAGGGTGGCAGGGAGGACGACGGGGAGGCCTGAGGGTCGGCCGCCGCAGGGCGCGGGCCGACTGCCCCAGGCTGAGGGCCGACGAGCCGGGCCACCCGGGACCGCCCGACCCCGCGCCGCCGCCGGAGGTGCCGGAGGCATCGCCGACGGGTCAGCTCCCGAAGCCGGTCGAGCCCGATCCGCTGCCCGAGGAGCCGCTCCCGGAGCTCGCACCGCCCGAGGAGGCGCTGCCGGAGGTTCCGCTCCCGGAGGCGCCGCCGCTGTCCTGGCCACCACCCGAAGAGCTTCCGCCGGAGGAGCTGCCGTCGCCGCTCGTGCCGCCGCCCTGCTCGGAGGTGCCTCCGCCGCCGGTGCCCTCCTCGGAGGATCCGTCACCGGTGGTGCCCTCGCCGGTCGTGCCGTCCTGCTGCTGCGGGTCCACGGTGGTCCCGTCCTGCCCGGTCCCGTCCTGCTGCTCGGCGCCGTCCTGCTGCCCGGTCCCGTCCTCTCCGGTGCCGTCCTCGGACGTCCCGTCCTCGGTCGTGCCGCCGGAGTCCTCGCGGGGGGTCACGTGCTCGGTCCCGGTGACGGAGCGCTGGATCTCGCCGGTGCCCGGGGAGAGCTCCGTGCCGGTCAGACGCTGGACGCCGAACACGGCGGCCATGCCGATCAGGGCGATGACCACGCTCATCAGGGCGATCCTCCCGATCCGCCGGCCGCGACCCGGCGTCTCCCCGGAGGCGCCGTCCGCACCGGGCCTATGCTCGGACGTCCCGGCGGCGTCCGTCCCGACGGCGCCGTCCTCACCCGCTTCGCGGCGGGTGCGCGAGGAGTGGACCTCCCCGCCTCGGACGCGGGACTGCGCCTTTCCCGCCTTGGCCTTGACCTGCTTGAGCGTGCGGGCGGTGCCGTTGACGGAGTCGGTGTAGAAGGCGACCACGGCCGCGGAGATCACGGAGGTGATCGCGGCACCGAGCACGGTGCCGCTGATGCCGAGCTGGCCGCCGATCACGGAGGTGGTCGCCGCGGCGGCGCCGCCGGCGAGCAGGCCGGGCACGGAGAGGCTCTTGACCTGGGACTCCGAGGAGCCCGCCGCGTCCTCGACGGGCGGGACGTCAGGGCCATGCGGGGAGTGAGGAGGCACCGGGGAGGAGGGCGGGGTGGAGCTCATGGCCCCACGCTCCGCACCGTGCCTCGGACTCCCGTCGAGGAACTCTCGGAGAACCCTGGAAAAGAGTCGGGAAAGCGGATGCGATCAGGGGCTTCGCGGGGCGATGAGCTGCCTCACCCCGTCAGAGCCGACGGGCGGCACGGCGGGGCGGGGAGGACGCCGCCCGTCTCCCTGTCCCGCCGTGTCCGCGGCTCACTCCACCGGCGCGAGCTTCCCGAGCGTCTCGTTGAGCGCCTCGGTCGAGGAGGGGTGGGTCCAGATCCCGTCGCGCAGCTGCGTCGCCGTGGTGCCGGTGCGCATCGCGAGCGCGATCAGGTTGATCACCTCCTGCGCGTCGACGTGGAACAGCCGTGCGCCGAGGATCTCGTCGGTGTCCGCATCGACCACGATCTTCACCAGCCCGCGGGGGTCGCCGAGGGTCTTCGGGCGGGGCATGGCCTTGATCGCGGCGACCTTCTGCGTCGCGACCAGCACATCCCGTCCCTGCTCCCGCGCCTCCGTCTCGGTGAGGCCCACGGCCGCGAGCGGAGGGGTGAGGAAGGTGGTCGTCGGCACCGCGACCCGGTCGGAGGTGGAGCGGGAGCCGTCGCCGGTGAGCTGGGAGAGAACGATGCGGTGGTCGTCGAGGGAGAGGTAGGTCTGCTGGGCGCCGCCGTGCACGTCGCCGAGCGCGAAGACGCCGTGGGCGCTGGTGCGCAGGTGCTCGTCGACCACGATCGCGCCGCGCTCGTCCACGTCGATGCCCGCCGCCTCGAGCCCGAGGCCGTCGGTGGCGGGGCGGCGCCCGGTGGCCAGCAGCACGGCGTCGACCGCGAGATCGCGCGACCGCCCCGCGACCTCGAGGCGCAGCAGCGCCTCCTCCGCCCCGTCCTCGACGCCGCGGAGGTCCGCCTCGTGCAGCACGGTGATCCCGTCGCCCTCGAGCACGGACTGCACCTCGGCGGCGACCTCCTCGTCCTCGGCGGGCAGCAGGCAGGGGCGTCGGTTCAGCACCGTCACCTCGGCGCCGAAGCCCGCGAACATCGAGGCGAACTCGAGCCCGATCGGCCCGGCGCCCACCACCGCGAGCCTCCGCGGGAAGGGGTCGGCGTGCTGCAGCGAGGTGGAGTCGTGCACCCGAGGGGAGTCGATCCCGGGCAGGTCCGGGCGCGAGGGCACGGCGCCGGTGTTCACCACGACCGTCGGCGCGGTGACGGTGAGGCGGTCCTCGCCGCCGCAGACCTCCACGGTCCGCTCGCCCACGAAGCGGGCGCGGCCGTCGACGAGGGTGACCGTGTCGAGGTCGGCGAGCAGGTGGTGGTTGACGTCGCGGAGCGTCCCGATGAGGGTGTCGCGGCGCTGGACGGCCCGTGCCCAGTAGGAGGCGGCGTCATCGTCCTCGCGGCGCTCCTGGGCGTCGTGCACGAGGGTCTTGGTGGGGACGCAGCCGATGTTGATGCAGGTCCCGCCGTGCATCGACGCGAACTGCTCGACCATCGCGACCTTCTGCCCGAGGCCGGCGAGGGCCGCGGCGAGGGTCTTGCCGCCCTTGCCCCAGCCGATCACGAGCACGTCCACGGACAGGCTGTTCCCGGAGTTCGTCATGGGCTCACCGTATTCCTGCTGTCCATCTCCGCCGCGGGTTCTCGCCGACTGCTCCGGTCCGTCGGCCCGCCCGCCGTGATGCACTGGCCCCATGACCGCCGCACCGATCGAGGACCACGCTCTGCTCTCCGACCAGCGCACCGCCGCGCTCGTGACGCGGGAGGGGGACATCGACTGGCTGTGCATGCCGCGCTTCGACTCCGACGCCCTGTTCACCTCGCTGCTGGGCGAGGAGCGGCACGGGCACTGGTCGCTGCGGATCGCGGACGGGGAGGTAGTCTCCCGCCGCTACCTGCCGGGCACGATGGTGCTGGAGACGCAGTGGCGCTCCCCCACCGGCGCCGCGACCGTGATCGAGCTCCTCCCGATCGGCGCCGAGCGCGCGATCGCGTCGCCGGCCCCCGTCGCCCACCCCGACGGCGCCGACGCGGACCTCTCCGACCTGATCCGCTCGGTCACCTGCACCGAGGGAGAGGTCGAGGTGGTCCAGGAGCTCGTGCTCCGCTTCGAGTACGGCGCGGCGGTGCCGTGGGTGCGTCGCAGCGAGGACGCCGCCGGCCAGGGGGTGCTGCTGGCCGTCGCGGGCGGGGACGCCGTCTCGCTGCACGGCCCGGCCCTCCGCGCCGGGCACCGCTCCCACCACGGCCGGCACCGCCTGAGCGCCGGGGAGGGCGCCGACTGGGTGCTGACCTGGTTCCCGTCCTGGCAGGAGGTGCCCGCGGCGCCCGACGTCGACGCCGCGCTCGCGGCGACCAGCGTGGAGTGGTCCTCCTGGCTGGGCAGCGTCCGCGTCGAGGAGGAGTACGCCGAGCCCGTCGCCCGCTCCCTGCTGGTGCTGCGCGCCCTGACCCATCGCCGCAGCGGCGGGATCATCGCCGCGCCCACGACGAGCCTGCCCGAGGACCTCGGCGGGGTGCGCAACTGGGACTACCGCTTCTGCTGGCTGCGGGACGCGGCGCTGTCGCTGGAGGCGCTGCTCGCGCACGGGCACGTCGACGCGGCGGTGTCCTGGCGGGAGTGGCTGCTGCGCGCGATCGCCGGGGACCCCGAGCGGCTCCAGATCATGTACACGATCACCGGGGACCGGAACCTGCCCGAGCAGGAGCTCGAGCACCTGCCCGGCTACGAGGGCTCCCTCCCGGTGCGGATCGGCAACGGCGCCTCCGCCCAGTACCAGGCGGACGTGGTCGGGGAGGTGATGATCGCGCTGTCGGCGATGCGGGAGGCCGGGGTCGCGGAGTCGCGCTGGTCCTGGCCGCTGCAGAAGGCGCTGGTGCGCTTCACGATCGCGCACGTCGACGACCCCGACCAGGGCATCTGGGAGATGCGCGGGGAGCCGGCCTTCTTCACCCACGGCCGGGTGATGGTGTGGGCGACCTTCGACCGAGCGGTCCGCGCCGTCACCGAGCACGGCCTGCCCGCGACCGAGGAGGAGCTCGCAAAGTGGACCCGGCTGCGCGACCGGGTCCGCGCGGAGATCCTCGAGAAGGGCGTCGGCCCCGACGGCGCCTTCACCCAGACCTACGGCAGCACCGAGGTGGACGCCTCCCTGCTGCAGATCCCGCACACCGGCTTCCTCCCGGCCGACGCCCCGCAGATGCTCGCGACCGTCGCACGGATCGAGCGGGACCTGCGCACCGAGGACGGCCTCCTGCTGCGCTACCGCACCCTCGGGCAGGACGGCCTGCCCGGCGACGAGCACCCCTTCGTGGTCTGCGGGTTCTGGCTGGTCCAGCAGTACGCCGCCACCGGCCGACGGGACGAGGCGGAGGAGCTGATGGAGACCCTGCTCGCCTGCGGGAACGACCTGCACCTGTTCGCCGAGGAGTACGACGGGACGCACCGCCGCATGATCGGGAACTTCCCCCAGGCCTTCAGCCACCTGGGCCTGATCGGCGCGGTCGACGCCCTCGCCGCCGGCTGAGCACGGCCCGGCACGACTGAGAACGAACGGGCACGGCGGGGCGGGACGGGTGCAGACTGGAGGAAGCATCCGTCGACGCAGGAGGTTCCGATGTCCCAGCAGCCCGCCCTCACCCCCACCCGGATCGCGGAGGTGCTCGAGCGCACCCCGACCAGCTCCTTCGTCGGCGGCCGCTTCCTCGGCGGCACCGCCGCGCTCGAGGTGATCGACCCCGCCACCGGCGCGGCGCTGACCCGCGTGGTCGACGCCGATGCCGCCTCCGTCGGCGCGAAGGCCCTGGACGCCGCCTGCGCCGCTCAGACGGACTGGGCCGCGACCACGCCGCGCGAGCGCTCGGAGGTCCTGCGCCGCGCCTACGAGCTGTGCCACGAGCGAGCCGACGACCTCGCGGCGCTGATGACCCTGGAGATGGGCAAGCCGCTCGCCGAGGCGTACGGCGAGGTCTCCTACGGCGCGGAGTTCCTGCGCTGGTTCAGCGAGGAGGCGGTGCGCGAGCCCGGCCGGTTCCGCCACGCTCCTGCCGCCGACCACGCCGTGCTCACCACGGTCCGGCCCGTCGGCCCCACCCTGCTGATCACGCCGTGGAACTTCCCGCTGTCGATGGGGACGCGGAAGATCGGCCCGGCCCTCGCGGCCGGCTGCACCGCGGTGCTCAAGCCCGCGCAGAAGACGCCGCTGACCTCGCTGGCGCTGATGGCGATCCTCGCCGAGGCCGGAGTGCCGGACGGGGTGGTGAACTGCGTGGTCACGAGCGATTCGAAGGGCCTGTCCTCGACGCTGATGGCCGATCCGCGACTGCGGAAGGTCTCCTTCACCGGCTCCACCGCGGTGGGCCGCACCCTGATCGCCCAGTCCGCCGAGCACGTGCTGCGCACCTCGATGGAGCTGGGCGGCAATGCACCCTTCCTGGTCCTCCCCTCGGCGGACGTCGAGACCGCGGTCGAGGCGGCGATGCTCGCGAAGTTCCGCAACAACGGCGAGGCCTGCACCGCCGCGAACCGCTTCTACGTCCACTCCTCCGTCGCCGAGGAGTTCACCGACCGGCTGGTCGAGCGCACCAAGCAGCTCGTGCTCGGCCCCGGCACGGATCCCGCCACGACCCTCGGCCCGCTGATCGACCGGGCCGCCGTCGACTCCGTCCAGGAGCTCATGGCCGATGCGGTCGAGCGCGGCGCGAAGGTGCTCACCGGCGGCGGCACGGGCGGGGGCGAGGGCTTCTTCCACGAGGCGACGGTGCTGGCCGACGTGCCGCGGGACGCGCGCGTGCAGCGCGAGGAGATCTTCGGCCCGCTCGCGCCGATCACGGTGCTGGACGACGTCGAGGAGATGGTCGCAGCGGCCAACGCCACCGAGTTCGGGCTGATGGCCTACCTGATGGGCGAGGACCTCGGCGAGGTCACGGCCGTCACCGGACGGCTCGAGTCGGGGATCGTCGCGGTGAACCTGGGCGTGGCCTCCGACCCCTCGGCCCCCTTCGGCGGGGTGAAGGAGTCGGGGCTGGGCCGGGAGGGCTCCCACGAGGGGCTCGCCGAGTACCTCGAGACGACCTACGTGCGACTCCCGCTCTGACCTGCGGCCGGGGCGAGGGGGACGAGAGCTCGTCGCCCGGGGCACGAGAAGGGGAAATCTCGGTGAACTCCGGCGAATCTGGCCGAATCGATTGTCCGGTGTGATGTGAGTCGCTACGGTCGTGACGCACCCCTATCGAACCCCCACAGCCCCGCCCTGCCCGGCGCGGCGACCAAGGAGCCCCAGTGCGCACCCTCTCCCGTTCCGTGACCCTGCTCTCCGCCGCCGCGCTCGCCGCCGCGGGCATCGCCGCGACCGCCGGCTCCGCGAGCGCCGCCCTGACCACCCGCTGCGACGGCGAGGCCTCCTCGGTCACCGTCCCCGGCGACCTCGTCGTGGCGAAGGACAAGTCCTGCGTCCTCACCGACGTCACCGTCGAGGGCGAGGTGCGCGTCCAGGCCGGCGCCGACCTCCTCATCACCGACTCCTCCGTCGGCGGCCGCGTCGTCGTCCAGGGCGACGGCTACTTCGACGCCTCCACCTCCCAGATCGCCGGCAACGTCGTCTCCAACGGCGGCTACGGCGTCTACCTCGACGAGTCCGCGGTGGAGGGCAACTACAACGGCCGTGCGGCCGAGGGCGCCTCGCCCTTCCTGTACTCCTACGACTCCTCGATCTCCGGCCGCGTGAACGTCGCCCAGGGCCTCGTGCACCTCAGCGGCAACACCATCGGCGGCAACGTGACCAGCGAGAACACCGAGTTCACCGACATCCTCGACTCGACCCTCGCCGGCGACCTGACCGTCACCGGCGCGACCGAGGGCACCACCTTCTGCGCCGGCGAGCTCGACGGGAACGCGTCGCTGACCGGCAACGCCGGCGTGCAGCTCGGGTCCGGCGGCCAGAAGATCCGCTGCGAGGGCGCCACCTACTTCGGCGGCGACGTCACCGCCTCGGACAACACCGACGGCGTCGACGTCACGGACACGATCATCCGCGGCGACCTGACCGGTGAGGGCAACGACCCCGCGCCCACCGGCTCCGAGAACCGCGTCCGCGGCGAGCTCGGCGGCCAGTTCGTCGACCTCCAGCCCGCCGCGCAGAAGCGTGCGTTCTCGGCGCAGTCCGCCCCCGCGGACCACGCCCAGGGCCTCGACACCCAGCGCGACGAGCGTCGCGCCGAGGCCGAGAAGGCCGCGGAGCAGGCCGGTCCCGCGAACCTGCGCTGACCTCCTCCCTCCCACGACCTGCGGCCCCGGGCCGGGCACTGCCCGGTCCGGGGCCGTATCCCGTCGCTCCCGCATAGGATCACCGGATGACCCGCACGATCTACCTCACGGGCGAGGCGAAGTCCCCGAGCAACAATCCGATCACGACGCAGTGGGGATTGTTCTTCGTCGGCCTCGTCGTCGATACTGAGACCCACGTCATCCAGGCAGCCGACTGCACCGCCACGCTGACGCTCACGGTCGAGTTCGTCCGGGAGCTGGTGGTCGGTCGATCCCTGCTCGAGGAGGACGCCCTGGTGGAGTCGATCACCGACAGGTACCACGGGTCCTCGCAGAAGGCTCTCGCCGCCGCCGTGCGCAGCGCCGCCGCGAAGTACCGCGACCTGTCGGCCCTCCCCGACCAGGAGTCATAACCGCATACCCGCAGCCGTCCGCCCGGAACCTCACCGAACCGGATCCCGTCGGAAGCACCGCACCGCGCCTCGCCCGAGACGCCGGTTCCCGGTGCTTCCGATTTTTTTGTCCCCGCAGCCGCCGGGGGCACGGCCGCACCCCCTTCCCCACTCACCGAGGAGACCCCGTGATCACCGACGGACTGCTGATGCTCGGCGTCCTGCTGGCGCTCTCGTGCGCGCTGATCGTGCTCGAGCGCACCACCGGCTGGAAGCTGTTCAAGTACGTGCCCGGCATGGTGCTGATGTACCTGCTGTGCGCCGCCCTGAACTCGCTGGGGGTGTTCGGGCAGGACGACGCGACCCGCGCCCCCGTCGCCGCCGTGAAGGACGTCGTCCTGCCGGCGATGATCCTCCTGTTCCTGTTCGGATGCGACCTGCGCCGCATCATCAAGCTCGGCCCGCGGCTGCTGCTGACCTACGCCGTCTCCGCCGCCTCCCTGTTCGTGGCGATGGTCGGCGTGTTCCTCGCCTTCCAGAGCGCCCTGCACCCGGAGGCGTGGAAGGTGCTCGGCGCGCTGCTGGCCTCCTGGACCGGCGGCAGCGCGAACATGGTCGCGGTGCAGGACATCCTCCAGGCGCCGGAGAACATCTTCGGCTACGCGCTGATCACCGACACGCTCATCTACTCGATCTGGCTCACCGTCGCCTTCTCCTCCGTCGCGATCTCCGGCCGCTTCGACCGGTTCACGAAGGCCCGCTCGACGCATCTGGTCGACCACGGCGACGACTTCGAGACGGAGGAGGCGCCGATCACCGTCCAGTCCCTCGCTACCGTCGTCTTCGGCTCGCTGTTCGTCTCGACCCTCGCGATCTGGGTCGGCGGCCTCCTCCCGGAGCTGGGCGACGTCGTCAACGGGACCACCTGGACCATCGTCATCGTCTCCGTGCTCGGCCTCGTGATCGCCCAGACGCCGCTGGGACGGATCGGCGGCTCCACGGAGATCGCGACGCTGATGCTGTTCATCGTGATCGGCCAGATCGCCGCGGGCTCCGACTTCTCCGCGCTCACGCAGGCGCCGCTGTACCTGCTGATCGGTCTCCTGGTGGTGCTCGTGCACCTGGCGATCATGGTCGTCTACGCCAAGCTCACCCGCACCGACCTGTTCTCGATCGCGGTCTCCTCGACCGCGAACATCGGCGGGATCGCCTCCGCGCCGGTCGTGGCCAGCGCCTTCAACCGCAAGCTCGTGCCGGTCGGCGTGCTGATGGCGCTCATGGGCTCGTTCCTGGGCACCTTCCTCGGCCTCGCCGCCGCGCAGATCATGTCGGCCCTGTGACCGGCGGTCCCATGGAGCACGACGCCGAGCATGCGGTGCTGGAGGTGGCGGCGGTGCGCCGCCACCTCCATCGGGCGCCGCTGCGCCACCCCTTCGTCACCGCGGCCCGCCGCACCGAGGCGGTCGAGTACGTGGTCGCCGAGGTGGAGCTCGCCGGAGGCGCGGTCGGTCAGGGCTCGGCCGCGGAGACCGTCGCGGTCACCGGCGAGGACGCCGCCAGCATCCTCGCCGCGCTCGACGGGCCGCTCGGCGCCTCGCTGCACGGCGCGCGGGGCACGATCGGCGAGCTCTCCGCCCGGATCGCGGCCGCGATGCCCGGGGCAACGAGCGCGAAGGCGGCGCTCGAGGTCGCCCTCCACGACGCCTGGGCCCGCGCGGCGGAGAGGCCGCTCGTGGAGCTGCTGGGCGGCAGCGCCTCGGCGATGATGCGCAACGACATGACGGTCTCCCTCGAGGAGCCGGGAACCATGGCGGAGCGGGCGCGGGAGGCGGTCGCGGCCGGGCACGAGATCCTGAAGATCAAGCTCGGCCACGACATCGCCGAGGACCGGGAGCGGCTCGCCGCGGTCGTCGAGGCCGCCCCGTCGGCGCGGCTGCGGCTGGATGCGAACCAGGGCTGGCTGCCCGACCAGGCGGTCGAGATCATCGCCGGGTTCGAGAAGGACGGCCTGCCCGTCGAGCTCGTCGAGCAGCCCGTCGCGGCCGGCGACGTGGAGGGGCTCGCCCGCGTCACCGCCGCGGTGTCCGTGCCGATCATGGCCGACGAGGCCGTGTGGTCGGCGGCCGATGCGCACCGGCTCATCGAGGCGCGGGCCTGCGATCTGCTGAACATCAAGCTCGCCAAGACCGGCGGGCTGCGCGGCGCGATCGAGGTCGCCGAGGCGGCACGTCGGGCCGGGATCGACTGCATGCTGGGGGCCATGATGGAGCCGCGCATCTCGATCACGGCCGCCGCGCATCTCGCGCTCGCGCATCCGGCGATCACGATGATCGACCTGGACCCGCCGGCGTGGTTCGCCTCCGCGCTGCCCCGCGGCGGGATCGTCCAGGAGCACGGCGTGCTGCGCCTCGCGGGCGGGCCCGGGCTCGGCCTCGAGCTGCTCCGCCCCGACGAGGACGCCGAGGGAGGTGATCGGTGAGCAGCCAGTCGTCCGACCGCCCCCGACCCCTCCCGCCGCTCCCCCGTCGGCGCCCCGGCGCCGACCCCCTGAAGGAGATGCCATGACCATCCGCCGATTCCCCGACCTCACCCGACGCGACGGCCTGCGCCTCGCCGCGACCGGTACCGCCGGCCTCGCCGTCGCCTCCCTCGCCGCGCTCGGCCCCGCCTCCGCCGCCCCTGCACCGCGCCCCGCCGCCGGGAGGAAGCCCGCCCCGGGCGAGTACGCCCATGTCGCCGTCTCCGCGACGACGCTGTGGGTCGATCCGCGCACGAACCGGCCCGGGATCGACGACCCGGCGGTGTCGGCCCCCGTCGACCTCGACGCCTGGAACGCGAACATGGAGGACACCGAGACCCGCCGCTGGCTGACGGGCGAGCTGGAGAGCCAGGCGGTGCTGGGCAGCGAGGTGATCGTCGACGAGATCGACGGCGACTGGGCCCACGTGGTCGTCACCGCGCAGTCCACCCCGCGCGATCCGCGCGGCTACCCGGGCTGGGTGCCGGTCTCCCATCTCGTGGTCGACAAGGGCTTCACCCGCCGCGCCGAGACCTCCCAGACCGCGACCGTCACCGCGCTGACCAGCACTCTCACCGGCACGCCGTCCGGCAACCATCCCGGGATCGACGTCTCCTTCGACACGATCCTGCCGGTGCTGGGCCGCACCGCGAAGGCTGTGAAGGTCGCCGTGCCCGGTGCCGGTCCGGCCTATCTGCCGGCCGGCGACGTGGTGGTGCGGGCGCAGGGCGAGCAGCCGCCGGCGCCGACGGTCGAGGACGTGATCGCCACCGGCGAGCGCTTCCTGGGTCTGCGCTATCTGTGGGCGGGCGTGAGCGCCTGGGGCTTCGACTGCTCCGGGTACACCTACACGCTCTTCCACCACCACGGGATCTCGATCGCCCGCGACGCCGGCGACCAGATGAACCACTCCGGTCTCGCGGAGGTGGCGCGGGAGGACCTGCGCCGCGGCGACCTGGTGTTCTTCGCGACGGAGCCGGGCGGCGACTCGATCCGCCACGTCGCCCTGTATCTCGGGGACGACCTGATCATGCAGGCCCCGAACGCGGCGCGCAGCGTGGAGATCATGTCGCTGACCGAGTACGACCCGACCGGGGAGTACGCCGGGGCGCGGCGTGTGATCGACGCCTGATCCGCATGCGGCCGCGCCGCCCGTCGGACGCTCCGTCCCGTCGGGCGGCGCGCGGCCTACCCTCGGGGCCATGACCGCACCTCGTTTCCTGCTCGTCCACACCGTCGACGCCCCGCCCGCGGCCATCTGGGAGGTGCTCACCGACATCGCCGGGACCCCGCAGGTGCTCACCGGGGTGGAGGAGGTCGAGATCCTCTCCGACGGCCCCTACGCCGAGGGCACCCGCTGGCGGGAGACGCGCTCGATGCTGGGGATGACCGGGACGATGGAGCTCGAGGTCGTCGAGGCCGAGCCGCTGCAGCGCACGGTGATCCGCTCCGCGGTGGGCGAGATCGGCTATCGCACCGTGTTCACGCTGCGGGAGCTCGTGGGCGGGGACACCGAGCTGCGCCTCGAGAGCGTCGCCGAGCTGCCGCTGCGGCGCGGGCTGCGGTCCCTGGTCGACGGCGCCTCGGCCCGCTTCGGGCTCGCCGCCTCGAAGCCGACGATGGCGCAGGATCTCGCGGACATCGCCGCGGCCGCGGCCCGTCGCGCGCGCTGAGGCTCCCCGCTCAGGCGGTGAGCCCGGGCAGGAGCTCCGCGGCGAGTGCGGTGATCCGCGCATCGGCCTCGTCCTCCGCGAGCCCCGCGGTCATCACCGCGAGGAGACGCGGACCGGATCCGGCGGGGTCCTCGACGAACGCGACGTCGTGCCGGTACCCGTCGACCCAGCCGGACTTCGACCCCCACCGGACGCCGTCACGCAGCACCGTGGCGATGATCGGGATAGTCTGCGCGCGCAGGGCCGCGAGGGCGAGCTCCCGGGAGTCGGCGGCGAGGCCGGGGCCTGCGACGAGGTGGTGCATGGTGCGGGCGAGGTCCGCGGCGGAGGTCTCGTTGGTCTGGCCGCGCTCGAGCGCCGCGGCGTCGCCGATCAGCCTCTCGACCCGGGTCGCCCCGAGCCCCAGCTCCCGGGCGACGGATGCGACGGCGTCCAGGCCGACGAGCTCGAGCAGCTGGTCGGTCGCCTCGTTGCTGGAGCGGTCGATCATCCGCGTGGCGAGGTCCCGGAGCGCGATCGGGGTGCCGGGCTCGGGGTGGGTGGGATCGAGATGGTCACCGGACAGGGTGAACTCCTCCCCGTCGGCGCCGGTGAAGGTGCGCGTCGCGGGCAGCTCCGTGTCGAGGTCGAGCGCGCCCTGCTCGGCGGCGCGCAGCACGGCCAGCAGCACGTGCAGCTTGATGGTGCTCGCGGCGTAGAACGGCTCCTCGGCCCTGGCGGCGGAGAGCACGGCGCCGTCGGCGTCGAGCAGGCAGTGCGCGATGCGCACCTCGGTCGGGGCGGCGGCGGTGGGCAGCGACATGCCCCGACCCTATGACGCCACCCCCGTGTCCCGCCGACGGCCGGAGGGGTCGTCCGGCGGGAGATCAGCGAGCCGGACCTATCATGTGCCCAGCCGCGCCCGTGCCCAGCACGCTCGACACCGGCTCGAGCACCCGCCGCCCGTGCAACCGGTCCTGCTGCCCGCCCACGACGTCGCCGACACGGCCGGCCCGCCCACGATCCGGAGACCCCGCATGCCGCAGAAGCCCTCGTCACGCCCCACCGTCGCCACGATCGCCCGGGACCTGGGGATCTCCCCGGCGACCGTGAGCTACGCGCTCAACGACAAGCCCGGCGTGGGCGCGACGACCCGTGAGCGAGTGCTCGAGCATGCCCGGGCCGTGGGCTGGACGCCCCATTCCGGTGCGCAGGCCCTGCGCCGCGGACGCAGCGGGAACATCGGCCTGGTCCTGGTGCGGGATCCCGAGGAGGTCTCGCGCGAGCCGTTCTACTCCTCGGTGACCGCCGGCATCGAATCGGCCACCAGCGCGCACGGCTACGAGCTGCTGATCCGCTTCGTGCAGGGAGGGGAGGAGCAGGAAATCGAGGTGTTCCGCACCTGGTCGCACCAGCGCCGTGTCGACGGGGTGGTGCTGCTGGACCTCGCCACGGACGACCACCGCCCGGCGGTGCTGGAGTCCTTCGGGATGGACTTCGCGGTGCTGGGCCACTACGAGGGCCCGGAGGACTTCGTGAAGGTCGCCTCGGCGGAGCCGGAGGATGCGGCGACCGTGGTCGAGCACGTCGCCGCGCTGGGCTACGACGGGTGCCTCCAGCTCACCGGCCCGCTCGAGTACGCGCACGAGCGGCGGCGCCTCGAGCTGATCGAGGGGCTGTGCGCCGAGCGCGGCCTGGCCCATGCGCACCGGGCCGGGCGGTACACGATCTCCTCGGGCCAGGAGGCTCTCCAGCAGACGGATCGAGGGTTCTGCTCCCGACCCGCGATGATCACCTCGAGCGATCTGATCGCGATCGGGGCGCTCCGCGCGGCGACGGACCTGGGGGTGAGCATCCCTGCGGACATGGGCCTGGTGAGCTGGGACGACTCCCTGATCGCCGAGGTCGCCTCCCCCTCGATCACCGCCCTCGCCCGCCGCCCGTTCACCATGGGCAGGGCGGCCGGCGACCTGGTCGTGCGCCGCGTCGAGGGAGAGGCGGGACCGGGAGAGACGGTGCAGACCGCCCCGGCCGAGCTCGTCAGGCGCGCCTCGACCGCTCGCGCCTGAGGGGCTCTCCACCGCGGGCAGAGCGCCCGCTTCGACCGTGACTCCACCGTGACCTGACGTCGTTGACAGGCCTGATCGGCCTGAGCCATACTCGCCGAATCGATTAAGTACTGAATCGATTCGGTACCGGTCGTCAGTGCTCCGGGGCTCGCCTCGGAGCACCGCAGCACCCGCTGGACCGAGCAGGTGACCGCCTGCCCCCACCCCTCCCGTCATCGACGACGGCCCCTCAAGGAGATCCCGATGCGACGTCGCACCCTTCTCACCGCCGCCCCTCTCGCCGCCGCCGGCGTCGCAGGCCTCGCTGCCTGCGGCTCCACCGGCTCCGGCGGCTCCAACGATTCCCCCGACTCCCTCACCTACTGGGCCTCGAACCAGGGCACCAGCCTCGAGAACGACAAGGAGGTGCTCACCCCCGTCCTGGAGAAGTTCACCGAGGAGACCGGGATCGAGGTCTCCCTCGAGGTGATCGGCTGGGCCGACCTGCAGACCCGCATCCAGACGGCGATCACCTCCGGCCAGGGCCCCGACGTGCTCAACATCGGGAACACCTGGGGCGTCAGCCTGCAGGCCACCGGCGGGCTGCTCGAGCTGGGCGATGCCGAGTTCGAGGCCCTCGGCGGTCGCGAGCAGTACGTCGAGGCGGCCCTCGCCACCGGCGGCGAGGAGGGCACCGACCCCGCCTCCATCCCACTCTACGGGCTCGCCTACGGCATGTACTACAACGTGAAGATGCTCGAGGAGGCGGGCATCGAGCCGCCCACCACCTGGGAGGAGATGGTCGAGGCCGCGAAGGCGCTCACCGACCCGGACAAGGGCGTGTACGGCATGTCCCTCGCCGCCGGCTCCTACACCGAGAACAACCACTTCGCCTTCATCAACGCCACCCAGAACGGCGCCGCCCTGAACGACGCCGACGGCAAGCCCACCTTCACCGAGGACGGCGTCGTCGACGGGATCCTGCGCTATCTCGACCTCATGCAGGAGCACGAGGTCGTCAACCCCTCCAACGCCCAGTTCGACAACGGCACCAAGTCCGTCACCGCCTTCGCCAACGGCGAAGCGGCGATGATCATCAACCAGAACAACGCCAACGCCACCATCGAGTCCCAGGGGATGTCCCCGGAGGACTTCAAGGCCATCCCCTTCCCCGCCCCGGCCGACGCGGTCGACGACTGCGCCTCCCACCTGGCCGGCATCAACATCGCCGCGATGGCCGACACCGACAACCGCGACGGCGCGCTGGCCTTCATGAAGTTCATGACCTCCCCCGA
Source organism: Brachybacterium sp. sponge (assembly GCF_001613775.1). Lineage (NCBI taxonomy): Bacteria > Bacillati > Actinomycetota > Actinomycetes > Micrococcales > Dermabacteraceae > Brachybacterium > Brachybacterium sp. sponge. The sequence continues at coordinate 62,677 of NZ_LRMP01000001.1, forward strand.
GATCCAGGCCGAGCTCGGCAAGCCCTTCGCCTCGCTGCCCGTGCTCGTGGACGGCGAGCCCACCTTCACCGAGGACGCCGAGCAGGCGGAGATGTTCATGGAGGTCTACGCGGAGCGCTCCACCCCGCTGCCGCTGGTGCCCTGGGAGGACCAGTTCGAGACGACGGTCGGCCAGGCGATGAACTCGATGTTCGCGACCATCGCGACCGGGGGGAAGGTCACCCGCGAGGACATCGTCACCGCGATGCAGACGGCCCAGGACTCGATCCGGGCCTGAGGAAGGGCACCATGACCACCACCGTCCCCCGCGGGACCACGACGCCGTCCTCGAACGCGGAGCCCTCGGCGCCGCGCCGCCGACAGCGCACCTGGTTCCCGTACCTGATCCTGCTGCCGGCGGTGATCCTCGAGCTGCTCATCCACGTGGTCCCGATGATCACGGGCTTCTGGATGAGCTTCGTGGAGCTGACGAAGTTCTTCATCCGCCGCTGGACCGAGGCCCCCTTCGCCGGACTGGACAACTACCGCATCGCGGTGGACCTCGACACCCCGATCGGCCAGGAGCTGCTGAGCTCCTTCCTGGTCACCGTCGCGTTCACCGCGCTGGTGGTGGGGCTGAGCTGGGGCCTGGGCATGGCCGCGGCCGTCGCCCTGCAGCGCCCCTTCCGGGGACGCGGGGTGTTCCGCACCCTGTTCCTGGTCCCCTACGCCCTGCCGCTCTACGCCGCCGTGATCACCTGGAACTTCATGCTCCAGCGCGACACCGGCGTCATCAACCACCTCCTGGTCGACCAGCTGGGGATCCTGGACGAGGCCCCGTTCTGGCTGATCGGCGACAACGCCTTCGTCTCCGTGGTGGTCGTCGCGATCTGGCGCATGTGGCCCTTCGCCTTCCTCATGTTCATGGCCGGGCTGCAGTCGATCCCCGACGAGCTCTACGAGGCCAGCGCCATGGACGGCGCCACCCCGCTGCGCCAGTGGCGGGCGGTCACCCTCCCGATGCTGGCACCGGTGAACCAGACGATGCTGCTGGTGATGTTCCTGTGGGTGTTCAACGACTTCAACACCCCGTACATCCTCTTCGGCACCGCGCAGCCGCCCGCCGGAGACCTCATCAGCTTCCACATCTACAACGCCTCGTTCCTGTCCTGGGACTTCGGCGTGGGCAGCGCGATGAGCGTGCTCCTGCTGCTGTTCCTGCTGGCCGTCTCGCTGGTCTACCTGTACGCCACCCAATGGAGGAAGGGGCGCTCCCATGCGTGAGACACTCGGAGAGAAGATCTTCCGCGCCGTCGTGCTCGTGGTGCTGAGCGTCTTCGTGCTGCTGCCGCTGTACGTCATGGTCACCACCAGCCTCAAGCCGCTGGGCGACGTGCAGGCCGGGTTCTCCTGGCTCCCCAGCCGGGTGACGATCGAGCCGTTCATCGAGATGTGGTCGACGGTGCCGCTCGCGCAGTACTTCATGAACTCGCTCGTGGTCACCTCGATCGCCACCCTGTTCAGCGTCGCGGTCGCGATCTTCGCGGCCTACGCCGTCTCTCGCTGGCGCTTCCGCGGGCGCACCCCGTTCATGACCGCGGTGCTGTCCACCCAGATGTTCCCCGGCGTGCTGTTCCTGCTGCCGCTGTACCTGATCTTCGTCAACATCGACGCGACCTTCGGCGTCCCGCTGGTGGGCACGCGGATCGGCCTGATCATCACCTATCTGACCTTCTCGCTGCCCTTCTCCATCTGGATGCTCGCCGGCTACTTCGACGGGATCCCGCGCGAGCTGGACCAGGCGGGCAAGGTCGACGGCGCCGGCAACCTCACGATCCTGCTGCGGATCATCCTCCCCGCGGCCCGGCCCGGCATCGTCGCCGTCGCGATCTACGCCTTCATGACGGCGTGGGGCGAGGTGCTCTTCGCCTCCGTGCTGACCACGGAGGAGACCCGCACCCTCGCCGTCGGCCTGCGGCAGTACGCCACCCAGACCAACGTCTACTGGAACCAGGTCCTCGCCGCCTCGATCGCGGTGTCGATCCCGGTGGTCGTCGGCTTCCTGATGATGCAGAAGAACTTCGTCGCCGGGCTCACCGCCGGCGCCGTGAAGTGACCGCCCCTCCCCCGCTCCCCCGAGAGGACCCCATGGAGATCTCCGTCCAGCTCTACAGCGTGCGCGAGCAGCTCGCCGAGGACCACCTCGGCACGCTCCGTCGCCTGGTCGATCTCGGCCTCACCCATGCCGAGCCCTTCCGCCTGCTCGAACACCGCGACGCGCTGGTGCGCGCCCGCGGCGAGCTGCCGCTCGACTTCCCGAGCGCGCACCAGTCCCTCCTCGGCGAGGTGGACCTCCCCGCCGTGCTCGAGGCCGGCGAGGCCGTCGGCGTGCAGTATCTCGTCGATCCCTACTGGGACCCGGCGGACTGGACCGACGCCGGCCGGGTGCGGGTGCTCGCCGATCGGCTGAACGAGCGCGCCGCGATCGCCGCCGAGCACGGCCTGCGCCTCGGCTACCACAACCACCACTTCGAGATCGCCTCGCGGCTCGAGGGCCGCACCGCGCTCGAGGTCTTCGCCGACGCCCTCGACCCCCGGGTGGTGCTCGAGATCGACACCTACTGGGCCGCCGTCGGCGGGGCCGACGTCCCCGCCCTCCTCGCCGCCCTCGGGGAGAGGGTGCAGCTGGTCCATCTCAAGGACGGCGACCTCTCCGAGGATCCCGCCGCGCAGCTCCCGCTCGGCAGCGGGGCGATGCCCCTGGCCGAGACGCTCGCCGCGTCCCGGGACGTCGCCTACGGTGTGATCGAGTTCGACGACTACGCCGGCGACATGCTCGAGGGCATCGCCGCGTCCCTCGCCCACCTGCGCACCGCCGCCTGAGCCGTCTCCGTCCGCCTCTCCCGCACCCATCCCCACCCACCACCGCAAGGACCCTCCATGCCCCAGCAGCCCACCGGACCCGTCGGCGTCGGCCTCATCGGCGCCGGCACCATCTCCGCCGAGTACCTCACCCATCTCACCTCCTTCCCGGACGTGACGGTCCACATCGTCGGGGACCTGTTCCCCGAGGCCGCCGCGGCCCGCGCCGCCGAGTTCGGGGTGCCCGCCTCGGGCACCGCCGACGACGTCCTCGCCCATCCCGATGTCGAGATCGTCGTGAACCTGACGATCCCCACCGCCCACGCCGAGGTCTCGCGCGCGATCGTCGCGGCGGGCAAGCACGTGTGGACCGAGAAGCCGATCACCACCGACCCGGCCGACGCGAAGGCCCTGCTCGAGGCGGCCCGCGACGCGGGGGTGCGCGTCGGCGGCGCGCCGGACACCGTGCTCGGCGCCGGGATCCAGACCGCGCTGCGCACCCTGCGGGACGGCGAGATCGGCGCGCCCGCGAGCGCGCTGACCCTGTTCCAGTCCCCGGGGCCGGAGTCCTGGCACCCGAACCCCGCCTTCCTCTTCCAGGAGGGCGCCGGCCCGCTGTACGACATCGCCCCCTACTACACGACCACTCTGGTGCTCGCGCTCGGTCCGGTCGTCTCGGTCAGCGCGGTCGGCTCGACGGCGCGCGAGCAGCGCACCATCGGCTCGGGCCCGAAGGCCGGGGAGGTCTTCGACGTCACCGTCCCGACCCAGGTCGCGGCCCTGCTGCGCTTCGCCTCGGGCCAGAACGCGACGGTGCTGCTGAGCTTCGACTCCCCGAACACGCGCGCCGGCTTCGTGGAGGTGTACGGGACCGAGGCGACCCTCTCGTTCCCCGATCCAAACGTGTTCGAGGGCGACAGCTCCCTGACCGCCTACCGCGCCGCCGACGAGGACGCCGAGAAGATCCCCGCGACCGGGGCGACCGCGGGCCGCGGCCTGGGCGTGCTTGAGATGGCCCGCGCGCTGCGCGCCGGGGTGCCGCACCGCGCCCAGGGCGAGATCGCCGCGCACGTGCTCGACGTGATGGTCGGGATCGAGACGGCGATCGCCGAGAACCGGATCGTGGAGATCGACTCGACCTTCGCCGAGGTCGAGCCGATGCCCGCGGACTTCGACCCCTATGCCGCGACGCTCGAGGGCGCGACCGTCCGCGCCTGAGCCCGTCGGGGACCCGGGCCCGCCGCTGCTCGCCCCACCTTTTGCGACGCCACGACTCATATCGGGGCGCTCATGAGTCCTCACGGCAGCAAAACCTTCCGCGGACGTACGCGTGGAGGCGGCCGGGCGGCGAGGGCGTCGGTCTGGCGGCGAGGCGAGGGCATCGTCCGGGCGACGCGAGCGTCGGTCGTGCGGCGAGGCCGACGGACGCCGTCACCCCGGCGGCGGGGCCGATCTCGTCGGGGCCCGCCCGGCACGACGACGCGCCGCGCCTCCCTTCCGGGAGACGCGGCGCGTCGTGGTGTGCGGCGGGGCCGCTGCGGTGGGTCCGGGGCTCAGGCGCCCTGGTGACCGGCGAAGGTGTCGGGGTCCGGGCCCTGGCGGCCGGCGGCGCCCTTGTCGAGCGCGGCGATCTTCGCGATCTCGTCGTCGGTGAGCTTCAGCTCGAGGGAGGCGAGGTTCGCGGCGATCCGCTCGGGGGTGACGGACTTCGAGATCACCACGTTGCCGAGCGCGAGGTTCCAGGCGAGCAGCACCTGGGCGGGGCTGACGCCGTGCGCCTCGGCGACGGCGGTGACCACGGGGTCCTCGAGCTCGCCGCCGCCCTGGCCCAGCGGCGACCAGGCCTCGGTGACGATGCCCTTCTCGGCGTGGAAGGCGCGCAGCTCGGCATTGCCGAGGTAGGGGTGGACCTCGATCTGGTTCAGGACGGGAAGCACTCCGGTCTCGGCCTCGATGAGCTCGAGGTCCTCGCGGCGGAAGTTCGAGACGCCGATGGAGCGGATCCGGCCCTGCTCCTTGAGCTCCACGAGGGCCTTCCAGGTCTCCAGGGCGAGGCCCTTGGACGGGGCGGGCCAGTGGATGAGGTAGAGGTCGAGCTCGTCGAGGCCCAGGTCCTCCATGGTCGCGTCGAAGGAGCGCAGGGTCGCGTCGCGGCCCTGGTCCTGGTTGGGGACCTTCGAGGTCACGAAGACCTCGTCGCGCGGGAGGCCGGCGGCCTTGAGGGCCTGGCCCACGCCGGCCTCGTTGTTGTAGCCGCGGGCGGTGTCGACGTGGCGGTAGCCGGCCTCGAGGGCCTTGACGACGACGTCGGCGGCGACCTCGTTCTCGACCTGCCACACGCCGTAGCCGAGCTGCGGGATGGAGCGGCCGTCGTGGAAGTCGATGCGGGGCGAGGTGGTCATGCTGCTCCTTGCTCTCGGGTCGCGGCGGACTCGACCGCCGCTGGACACTCCCACCAGGCTATCGCCCTCTCAGCTGCGGCACACTCCAAGGCTGAACGGCCGGGAGCCGGGATCCTGCTCGAGCCAGCGGGCGAGCTCGGGCGGGTGGACGACGTGCTCGCCGAGCCGGTCCAGCGCCAGCCAGGCGGTGCCGGCCTGGCCGGGGTCCGGCTCGGTGCCCTCCCCGGGCTCCTCCCCCTCGGCCAGGCCGCACCAGTAGGCGACGTTGACCTGGTGGAACGGCGGGATCGGGGAACCGTCGACCATGCGTCGGTCCATCATGATCTCGAACAGGCAGGCGGGCTGGTGCACCTCGACCTCGGCGCCGATCTCCTCGCGGCACTCGCGGACCATCGCCGCGGCCTGGTCCTCGCCGTGCTCCTGCCCGCCGCCGGGCAGGGCGAACACCTCCCGACCGTCCGGTTCCAGGTAGCGGTTCATCAGCACCTGCCCCTCGCGGACGATCAGCGCCTTCACTCCCAGCCTGGGGCTCCTCATGCGATCTCCTCCTCGTCCTCTGCCCGTCCCAGCAGCGCCTCGGCCCGTGCCCTCAGCGTCTCAACGTCCTCGGCCTCGAGCAGCGCGGCGACCGCCTGCTCGTCCTGCAGCAGGGCCATCAGGCGCTGCAGGGCGGCGAGGTGCTCGCGCGCGTCGGTCAGCAGCGGCATGGCCAGCAGCTGCACCGGGACCTCCCCGCCGCCGGCCCCCATCTCCCCGAAGGCGACGGGGCGGGCGAGGGTCGCGAGCGCCAGGCCCGGGACGAGCACGTGCTCGGGGTCGGCGTGCGGGATCGCGGTGGGGATCGGGGTGGGCAGGCCCGTCGGGTAGCGCTGCTCGCGCGCCTGCAGCGCTTCGGGGAAGGCCTCGGTGACGGCGCCGTCGTCCAGCAGGTGCCCGGCGAGGGTGCGCAGCGCGTCGGCCGCGTCGGCCGCCTCGAGGCGGGCGAGGACGAGGCTCAGCGCGAGCGGTGCGCGGGGCGTGCGCGGATCTGTGCTCATGGTTCCTCCCGGACGGCGACCCCCTGATTCTGGCACCCGTCGGCGCTCGCCTGCGTACGCTGGGCTCGTTCCGTCCGGCGCGTCCCGCGCCGCCGCCCGCCAGGAGAGCCCATGCCCGCCCCTCGAGACACCGCCCTCGTGGTGCGCGCGGCGCGCCTCTATCACGAGCAGGGCCGCTCGCAGACGGAGGTGGCGAAGGAGCTGGGACTGTCCCGCTCGAACGTCTCGCGGATCCTCTCCCAGGCCCGGGAGCGCGGGATCGTCGAGATCACGATCCACGACCCCGACGGCCCGCCGCGCCGCGACGAGGCGCTCGAGGCGGCGCTGCGGGCGACGTTCTCGCTGCGGGAGGCGCATGTGGTCTCCGCGCCGCGGGCCTCGGCGATGGAGTCCGTCGCGCGGCAGGGCGCGGCGCTGATCGCGGAGCGCGCGGGCCGGGTGCGCAGTCTCGGCGTCTCCTGGGGGCAGACGGTCCAGAGCGTCGTCGCCGCCCTGGACTCCCTCCGCCCCAGGCCGACGCCGACGGTGCTGCCGCTGGTGGGCGGGCACAGCGCCCTGGACCAGTTCGACTCCGGCGAGTCGGTGCTGCGGGTGCTCGCCTCGCGGCTCGGGGCGACGCCGCGGACGCTCTACGCCCCGGCGGTGCTGGAGTCCGCGACGGCGGTCGCGACGCTGCGGGCGGAGTCCTCGATCCGCACCGTGCTGGAGGCGGCCGCGCAGGTCGAGCTCGCGGTGGTGGGCATCGGCTCGCTCGGCGTGCACTCCTCCCCGCACGTGCTGGACCTGATGGCGCTGGGCGAGGAGGAGCGCGCGGCCTTCGAGGCGCAGCGCCCGGTGGGCGATGTGTGCGGCCGGTTCGTGGACGCGGAGGGGATCCCGCTCGGGGCGCCGACGGATCAGCGGGTGCTCGCGGTGACCTTCTCGGAGCTGCTGCGGATCCCGGAGGTGCTGGGCGTCGCGGCCGGGGAGGAGAAGGCGCCCGGGGTGGTGGGGGTGCTGCGCAGCGGCGCGATCGGCACCCTGGTGGTAGATGTCGACCTCGCCCGCGAGGTGCTCGCGCTCAGGTCTCGCGCTTGATCAGATCCCTCCCTTGAGCACGCGCTCGAAACGGGCGGTGAGCTCGGCGTCGACGGGCAGCTCGTGCTCGTCGAGGTGGGTGATCGGGGCGGCGAGGCGGGTGGAGGACAGCAGCCAGGCGCCGTCGGAGCCCTTCACGTCCTCGATGGTCATGAGCTCCTCGCCGGTGGCGAGGCCCTGCTGCTCGCGCAGCCATTCGAAGAGGGTCGCGACGGCGGTGCCGGCGAGCACGCCGGCGCTCGCGGGGGTGGTGAGGAAGGTGTCGCCGCGGCGCACGAGCAGGGTGGAGGTGGGGCCCTCGAGGGCGTAGCCGTCGCTGGAGACGAAGAGGACGTCGGCGGCGCCGCGGCGCTTCGCCTCGCGCACCGCGGCCATGTTCACGGCGTAGCTGAGGGTCTTCGCGCCCTGCAGCAGCCAGGGGCTGGTCTCTGCGGCGGTGGTGGCCAGACCCCGGTCCAGCACCGCGACGCGCATCCCGGCGCGGTAGGGGGTCCAGTCGTCGGAGGCCTTGGCGTGGATCCAGCAGGTGGGCGTGCCGGTGCCCTCGACGCCGCGGGTGTACATCACGCGCACGCTGAGCTCGGCGACACCCTCGTGGGCGGCGATCGCGGCGTCGACCGCCTCGGCGAGCAGCGCCTGGTCGGGGGCGGGCAGGTCGATCATCTCGGCGCTGCGGGCGAGGCGGGCGAGGTGGGGGCCGACGTTGACGGGGCTGCCGTCGAAGGCACCGATGGTCTCGAAGACGCCGTCGCCGCGGGTGGCGACGAGGTCGGTGACGGAGAGCTGCGGGACCGTGGGGTCGGCGAGGCGGTAGCCCGGTCCGCCGTCCGACGGGGCCCCGGTCGCGCCGGGGACGAGCACGAGCACCGGGGCGGGGGGACGGGGGCTGGTCGCGGTCATGTCACTGCTCCTTCACGGGGCCCGCCGGGGTGCGGAGCCGTCTCACCAGGGTAGACCTGACGCGCCGAGGGCTCAGCCCCAGCCGATCCCCTCGCCGATCGCAGAGGCGCCGCGCGGGCTCGGGGCGTCACCACTGCCGGAGGCGCCGCCGAGCATCTCCCCGATCATGGCCACCAGGCGCTCGAACAGGGTGCCGGGCTCCTCGGGACCGGGGGCCTCGAGCCGGCCTGCGGGCAGCGAGCCGGCGCTCTGCGCCGGACCGTCCACGAGGCCCTGCAGGCCCATCGCGCCTCCCTGCGCAGGGGCCTCGCTCCCGGTCTCGGCAGCACCCGCCTCGGCCCCGCCGGACCCCTCGGCTCCGCCCCCGCCGGATCCGCCGCCCGACGACGACCCGCCGCCGGATCCCCCACCGGACTCGCCCCCGGCCCCGCCGGATGCGGACTCCCCCGCGCCGCTCGAGGACTCCCCGGACCCACCAGCGCTCTCGGAGCCCGCACCGGAGCCGCCGGCGCCCTCGGAGCCGGACTCGGCACCAGCACTCCCGCCGTCGGCGCCTTCACCCAGGCGCCCCTCCTCCCCGATCAGGTTCCCGAGCCCGCCGCCGGCGCCGAGTCCGGCCAGCAGCTCCTCGAGCAGCATGCCGAGGGCGAGTCCGCGCAGGACGAGGTCGGCGAGCAGCCCGCCGAGCAGGCTCCCGAGGAAGGCGCCGAGCAGCGCGGCCCGCCCCTCGGGGGTGGCGAGCGCCTCGCGCAGCATGTCGGCGAAGCGGCCCGCGGGCCCGTCCTCGCCGCCGAGCGCGCCGCCGCCGAGCAGGTCCCGCAGCATCCCCTGCGCCATCCGCGCCATGTCCGCGAGGAACTCGCCGGGGCTCGACCAGGGCCCGCCGAAGCTGTCGGGGCTCGAGGCGGCCTCCTGCTCCTCGGCGTGCTGGGCGAGGCGTCGGGCCTGCTGGCGCAGCTCGAGGCCGCGGTCCTGGAGAGCGGGGCGCACGCTCCCGGCCCAGTCGGCGCGGAACCGCTCAGCGTCCTCCCCCACCCACTCGACGGTGTCGATCACCGCGGAGAGCCGCCCCTCGAGCTCGTCGAGCAGCTCCCCGCGCCGGGCGCAGACCGCGCCCATCGTCCGCAGGGCCTCGGCGTCCGCCCCCCAGAATCCGTTCATGCCTCCCCGTTCCCCTCGCAGTCCCCGTGTCGCAGTCCCCGCCACGTGCCTCCCCGGGCACGCCCCCGAACCTATGCGTCCCGGGGCTCCCACCGCCATGGGGAGGACTCCCCATCCCGGCCGCGACCAAGCGGGGTCGCCGCCCGGGCTCACTCGCCGTCGGCGAGCTCCCGCGCCCAGTCCGGGACCCGGTCCGCGCCCACCCGTCCCACGAGCGCGCGGGCATAGTCCGCGTCGATGCCGCCGACGATCCCGTCGAGCTGCGCGGTCAGCTGCTCGAGCCGCTCCGCGCCGCCGCCGACGGCGCGGCCGAGGGCGCGCAGCGCCTCGGTGTCGGCCCCCAGGAATCCCGCCATGTCGTTCCCCGCTCCCCCGCCGCTCCCCTGGTCATGACCTGGTCGCCCTCACGCTAGGGACGGGGTTCGGGGGCGGGAATGGGGAGTTCTCCCCATCGTGCGCGGGGAGGCGAGATGTTCGCCCGGCGGTCACCTGGGCGTCATCGCGCGCCCGGCTCAGCCGCCGTGGACCGCGATCACGAGCCCGTGCTCGCGCCAGCCCAGGTGCATCTCGAGCGGATCCCCGTCGGTCTCGACCTCCATCGGGTCCACGCGGGTGCCGAGCGCGGCGCCGCGCAGGTCGGCGAGCGCGAGCGCACCGTCCGCCTCCCCGCCGGCGGGGGCGACGAGCTCCGCCTCGGGCACGTCCTCGACCATGCCGAGTATCGCGGCGAACAGGTGGGCGTCCATGAGCTGCTCTGCGGCGTCGGTGCGCGCGGACTCGGAATCGTCGTCGGCGGGGCCGCGGGAGGAGAGCTCAGCGAGGGTCGCCTCGAGCGCATCGGTGAAGAGGCCCAGGTAGGTGGGCAGGTCCGGGGCGGCGAGCTGCAGGGCGAGGTCCTCGCCGATGCCGTGGACCGCGCCGGGGGTCCCGTTCTCGTCGAGGGTCAGCACCACGGCGGTGTCCGGGGTCTCGTAGAGGGGGTAGTAGCTGGTCGCCTCGCCCAGCAGCGTGTACGGGCCGACGTCGGTGCGGTTCTCGACCAGCAGGGTCAGCACGGGCAGGTCGCGCAGGGTGATCCCTCCGAGCTCGTCGACGAGCTGCTCGAGGGCGGGCGGCGGATCGGCGGCGATCTCCTCCTCGGTGACGGCGAGGCCGGGCACCATGGCGACGTCCTGCTCGTGGACGGTGACGAGGGAGGAGAGGCGGTCCAGGACGGGGCGCAGCGGGGCGATCGGCAGCACCTCGGCGCCGTCGGGCCAGGGCAGGGAGGTGTTCATCGGCGTGCTCACCCGCCCAGTCTGTCACGCGGCGTCCGTCACCCGGCGCCGGGCCGGATCCTGCTCTCGAGCGCGTCGATGTACAGGTCACCGGCCTGGGACTGGGCGATCAGCTCTCGTGCGGCGGGCACCGAGTCCCAGGTGTTCCACAGCAGCACGCCCTCGACCACGCCCTCGTCGAGATAGTGGACCACCGCGGCCCGGTGCTCCTCGTCCCATACCTCGCGCATCTCGAGGGAGGAGTCCAGGCGGCCCACAGCCTCGTAGCCGTCGTCGAAGAGGTCGGAGAAGAACAGCGGGGTGTGCGTGTACTCCTCCCGCTCCTCCTCGGGGCGGGTCATGTTCGCTCCCGCGACCGCGCCGGAGGCCTCGGCGTGGTCGACGTGCTCGACGTGGCGCCGTCCCAGCAGCGCGTCGTCGTAGAGCACCACGTCCCCGGCCGCGAAGACGTCCGGGGAGCTGGTGCGCAGGTGCGGGTCGACGACCACGTACCCGCGGTCGGTGAAGATCCCGGCGTGCTCGGCGAGGGTGGTCGCGGGCTGCGCACCGAGCCCGAGCACGACCGCGTCGGCCGTGAGGGTCTCGCGGTTCGCGGCGCGCAGGGTGAGGGTCGCGTCGGCGGAGATCCCGGCGAGGCGGAAGCCGCCGACCAGCTCGATGCCGTGCTCGGTGAAGACCTGCTCGAGGTGGGAGGTGAGGGAGTCCGGGAGCATGTGCTCGAGGATCCTGGTCCCGCCGTGGGCGAGGGTCACCTCGGCGCCGGTGCGGGTGAGCGCCGCGGCGACCTCGGTGCCGAGGAACCCACCGCCGACGACGACCACGCGGGCGCCGTCGGTCGCGAGGGTGCGCAGGTGGCGGTAGTCGCCGACCGTGCGCAGGCTCATCACTCGGGGGTCGTGCACGCCGGGGAGGTGGCGGTGCGAGGAGCCGGTGGCCAGCAGCGCCTTGCGGTAGTGGACCCGCTGGCCGCGCGCGGTGACCGCGGTGTGCGAGGCGGGCAGCAGCTCGGTGACGAGGGTGGAGGTGAACAGCTCCGCCCCGGTCGCCTCCGCGGTGCCCAGGTCCTGGCTGTCGGGGTCGGGGTCCTCGCCGGTCCACAGGTCCTTGGACAGGGCGGGCCGGTACACGGGGGCGTGCGGGTCCGCGGAGAGGATCGCGATGCTCGCCTCCTCGTCGGCCTCCCGGATCGCCCGGGCGGCGGCGTCCGCGGCGATGCCTCCGCCGATGATCAGATGGTCGTAGCTGTCCTTCAGGGCCGACATCGGAGCCTCCTTCGGCGGGCGCTCCTCGATGAGCGCTGGTCTCGCTGTCCACCACGGTAAGCCCGTCCTCGGATGTGCGCCATCTCCCGCGGGGCGGATGGGCCCTGCCGCACCGCCCCCGCGCGTGCTTGGATGAGCGGGCACACCCGCCCGGACCGGAGGTCACCACCATGGGACGCGAGATCGGCAGCACCGAGTACACCCGTTCCCAGCGCACCCGCTATCGGCGGGAGCTGCGACGGAATCTCGACCTCTTCGAGACCTTCCTGGACACGGCCGAGTTCATCGACGAGGGGACCGTCGGCGTCGAGCTCGAGATGAACCTCGCCGAACGCGACTCGATGGCGCCGGCGCTGATCGCGGACACGCTGCTGGAGGATCTCGACGACGAGCAGTACGTCCACGAGATCGGCCGCTTCAATCTCGAGGCGAACCTCCCCGTCACCCATCCCACGGGGACCGGGCTGCGCGAGCTGGAGACGGCGCTCGGCGCCGCCGTCGACCGGGCCGACGCGGCGGCGCAGGCCCGCGGGGCGCGCGTGGTGCCCGTCGGCCACCTGCCCACGATCTCCGAGGACCTCTTCGCCGACGAGGCGTGGCGCGCCCCGGGCGCCCGCTACGAGGCGCTGGAGTCCAGCGTGATGGAGGCCCGCGGCGAGGAGATCACCCTGCGGATCGAGGGCGAGGGCCGCGGCGTGGACACCACCTTCGACTCGATCGCGCCGGAGAGCGCGTGCACCTCGATGCAGCTGCACCTGCAGGTGCCGCCGGAGCAGTTCGCGGCCGCCTGGAACGCGGCGCAGGCGATCGCCGGCCCGCAGGTCGCGCTCGCCGCGAACTCCCCGTTCCTGCTGGGCAAACGACTGTGGCACGAGACCCGCATCCCCACCTTCGTGCAGGCCCTGGACACGCGCCCGCCCGAGTACGCGGCGCAGGGGGTGCGGCCGCGAGTGTGGTTCGGCGAGCGCTGGATCACCTCGATGTTCGACCTCTTCGAGGAGAACGTGCGGCTGTTCCCGGCGCTGATCCCCGAGTCACGGGAGATGGCGGAGGAGCCGCTGCTGACCGAGGGCCACTCCCCCCGCCTGCACGAGCTGATGCTCCACAACGGCACGGTGTGGCGCTGGAACCGGCCGATCTACGATCCCGGCACGGACGTGCCCCACCTGCGGCTGGAGAACCGTCTGCTGCCGACCGGCCCGACCGCCGCGGACATGGCCGCGAACGCCGCGTTCTTCTACGGCATCGTCCGCTCGCTGGTGCACGAGCGGCGGCCGCTGTGGTCGCGGATGAGCTTCGAGCAGGCCGACGAGTCCTTCCAGCAGTGCGCGCGCTGGGGCCTCGAGGCGCGGGTGCGCTGGCCGAAGGTGGGCCGGGTGCGGGTCGCGGACCTCCTCCAGGAGCACCTGATCCCGCAGGCGATGCAGGGGCTGCGCGAGCTCGGCGCCGATCCGCAGGTGATCGCCCGCTACCAGGAGATCCTCACCGAGCGCGCCCGCACGGGCCGCAACGGCGCCCGCTGGCAGATCGACACCGTCACCTCCCTCGAGCTGCGCGGCGGCACCCGCGAGCAGGCGCTCGCCGAGATGACCCGCCGCTATCGTGCCGCCGTCGACTCGGGCGAGCCGGTGCACGCCTGGCAGGTCCCGGCGCGCCAGCGGGGCTGACGGCCGGGACGACCACCAGGCGTCCACATCCCGGACGCCCGTCTCACAGGGCAGTACAGTGCTCCCATGAGCACCCAGACCCCGTCCCCCGCGCCCGCGAGCACCGCGCGCGTCTCGGAGGACCGCTCCGCGCGCATCGCGGTGACGATCTTCCCCGCCCTGATCCTCGTCGCCGCGGCGATCGGCTTCTTCGCCCCGCCCGTCGGCCAGGCCCTCGCGCCGTTCACGAGCATCTACCTCGGCGTGATCATGTTCGCGATGGGGCTCACCCTCACCCTCCCGGACTTCGGGCTGGTCGTGCGGCGCCCGCTCCCGGTGCTCATCGGCGTGGTCGCCCAGTACGTGATCATGCCGCTGATCGGCCTGGGGGTCTCGCTGCTGCTGCAGCTGCCGCCCGAGCTGGCCGTCGGCGTGATCCTGGTGGGCTGCGCCCCCGGCGGCACCAGTTCGAACGTGATCTGCTATCTCGCGAAGGCGGACACCGCCCTGTCGGTGACGATGACCTCGATCTCGACGCTGCTCGCCCCGCTGCTCACCCCGCTGCTGACCCTGTGGCTCGCCGGCTCCTACCTGCCCGTCGACGCCGGCGCGATGGCGCTGTCGATCGTGCAGATGGTGCTGATCCCGGTGGTCGGCGGCCTCGTGATCCGTCTGATCGCCGGGAAGCTGGTGGACCGGATCCTGCCGGCCCTGCCGTGGGTCTCCGTCGCCGGCATCTCGCTGGTCGTCGTCTCCGTGGTCTCCGGCTCGACCGAGGCGATCGTCTCCGCCGGCGCGATCGTGCTGCTGGCCGTGGTGCTGCACAACGGCCTCGGCTACCTGATCGGCTACTGGGCCGCGCGGCTCCTGCGCCAGGGCGAGCGCGCCGCCCGCACCACCTCCGTCGAGGTGGGGATGCAGAACTCGGGCCTCGCCGCGACGCTCGCCGCGGCCTCGTTCAGCCCGGCCGCCGCGCTGCCGGCCGCGATCTTCTCGATCTGGCACAACCTCTCCGGCGCGGTGCTGGCGATGTACTACCGCCGCAGCGCCGATCGCCACCAGGTCGACCCGGCCTGAGGTCCTGATGTCGGACTGCACGATCGTCCTGGGGCCGCGGGTGCGTCGATATCGCACTTCCGTGTCCCCGCTCGCGGTGGTCTGGTACCTCTCGATCGGCCCGCTGTTGGTGATCGTCTGCGCGGTCTTCGTGGTGTTCTTCGACCGCGGACCGGCGCTGCTCGTGATCGGCGCGGCGTTCGGGCTGCTCGTGCTGGCCATCGCGATCGTGTTCCTGGCCTGGTGCACTTCGGCGCGTCTCGACCTCCACCAGCACGGGATCGTGCTGAGCCGTGCAGTGCTCGGCGGGCGTCCGCGGGCGATGTGGTTCACGGAGATCCACCCGGCCTCGATCCGGGTCCTCTCCGACATCGACACGATCCGTCCGCTGCGCGGCGGTCAGCGGATGCTGTCCCCGTCCTGGTACTTCTCCCCCGGCGCGGACCTCGCCGTCACCTTCCTCGGCCCCGCCCCCGGGGGCGACCCGGCACCCGGCCGTGCCCGTCCCCCGCGGCCCGGGCAGGGAATCGCGATCTTCGGCTCCCGCGAGGCGGAGCAGATCGCCGCGGCGCTGCGCGAGGGCCTCGAGCGCGGAGGCTGCCCGCCGCACCTGGCGCGCTGGTCCGCGCAGTTCGGCACCGAGGAGCTGAAGGGCACGGGCCCGCGCGCAGGGCAGGATCCCCGGGATGCGGGCCGACTGGACGCCCTGACCCCGGGGACCCGCGCCGCTCAGCGCGACTCGTCCCGCAGGTCCTTCGGCAGCGTCGCCCGTGCGCTGCCGGTGCGGGCCGGCAGCGTCCCCGCGTCGGGTGCGCCGTCGGGCTCGACCTCCTCGATGTCCTCGTAGATGTCGCTCATGACCGGCACCTCGGTGGTGTAGGTCGGCTCGACGACGTAGTCGTCGGTGTCGTACTCCTCGTCCTCCTCGCGCCGCTCGTACTCCTCGGGCGGCAGCACCTGCGCCCATTCGCGGGTGCGGATCTGCGGCAGCTCGCCGGCATCCTCCTTCAGCGCACGCAGCAGGGCGTACATCTGGAACCAGCCCATGATGAAGAACGGCAGGCCGACGAGGATGATCGTGGACTGCAGGGCGGTCAGACCGTCCTCGCCGGAGAACACCAGCAGCGTCGCGGTGATCAGCCCGATCGCGACGCCCCAGAAGATGCGCTGGCCCAGCGGGTTGTAATCCTCGTGACCGTTGGCCATCGAGTCGGTGACCAGGGCCGCGGAGTCCACGGAGGTGACGAAGAAGATCACCACCACGATGATCGCGATCACGGAGACGAAGAACGCGGCCGGGTAGTTGTCCAGGAATGCGAACAGCGCGCCGGGGATGTCCCCGTCGCCCACGACGCGGTCCACGAGGCCGCCCTCGCCGCGCAGCTCGATGTCGAAGCTCGCGTAGCCGAAGATCCCGAACCAGATCACGGAGAACCCGGCCGGCACCGCGAGCACGCCGGAGACGAACTGGCGGATGGTGCGGCCCCTGGAGATGCGGGCGATGAAGATGCCCACGAAGGGCGACCAGGTGATGGTCCAGGCCCAGTAGAAGACGGTCCAGGTGTTCTGCCAGCCGGAGTCGGCCTGGGTGTCGTTCCACAGCGCGAGCTCGGGCAGGGCGACGAGGTAGTTGCCGAAGGACTCCAGGGTCCCCTTGATGACGAAGAGGGTCGAGCCGCCGGCGACCAGCACGAACAGCAGCAGCAGCACGGCCATGACGATGTTGAGGTTGGAGAGGACCTTGATGCCCTTCTCCAGGCCGAGGGACACCGAGATCAGCGCCAGCCCGCTGACCACACCGATGATGACGAGGTTCCAGACCGCGTTCTCCGGGATCCCGAACAGCTGGTTGAGGCCACCGTTGATCTGCAGGGTGCCCAGACCCACCGAGACCGCGACGCCGAAGATCGTGCCGATGATCGCGATGATGTCGATGATCTTGCCGATCGGGCCGTGAATGCCCTCACCGAGCAGGGGCTGGAAGATCGAGCTGACCCGCGGCGGCAGGTTGCGCTTGTGGATGAAGTAGGCGAAGCACAGAGCGGGCAGGGTGAAGATCGCCCAGGTGTGCAGCGTGAAGTGGTAGTACGTGAAGTTCATGGCGTCCCGGGCGGCGGCCCAGGTGCCGGCCTCGAGGCCGAGCTCGGTGGCGCGCGGCGGGTCGCCGAAGTGGCTGATCGGCTCGGCGACGCCCCAGAACATCAGGATCGAGCCGATGCCGGCGGCGAAGAGCATCGCGAACCAGGCCGTGCCGGAGTGCTCGGGCGGCTCGTCGTCGGGGCCGAGCTTCACACGGCCGAAACGGCCGGCCGCGATGAAGATCAGGAAGGCCAGGAACACGGTGACGCCGAGGATGTAGAACCATCCGAGGTTGGTCATCAGCCATTGCGAGGCGCTGTCGGTCGCCGCTCCCATCGGCTCGGTGAAGGCGATCGTGGCGATCACGAAGGCGAGGATGATCGCCGCCGAGCCGAAGAAGATCGTGGGGGAAGTGCGCAGTCGAAGCGCGTCGTGGAGTCTCGTCAGCACGGTGCTCGTCTCCTCGTCGGACGGCACCGTCGCGCGGGTCTCGCTCATCGGCCGTGCCGCCGCAGGGTGGGCTGGTCGTCGGAACGCTCACCAGTATGGCGGAGCCTCGGCCCTTCGGGGGCGCGCTCCCGCAGGATCCTCGGCCTCAGGTCCGACGGGGAGTCCTCCCCATCGCGCCCCGCCCGACCCCGGGATAGCGTGGTCCACGACGCTCCCGGCAGAGGTGGAGGACCTTCATGAGCACCCCGTACGGCGTGCCGCCGACCCCTCCGACCGGAGCGCCCCCGCTCCCGCCGGCGAAGAGCCGCACCCCGCTGTACATCGCGCTGGCCTGCGGCTGCGTGCTCGTGCTGCTGCTGGTCGTCGCCGGCATCGGCCTCTATCTCGTCGGCCAGGACGGCGGCGAGGAGCCGACGTCGCCCCCGACCTCGATCGTGGACCCTCCCCCGAGCGAGGACCCCTCCGACGACCCGAGCACTCCCGCCTCGGACGCCCCCACCGAGATCGAGACCGACCAGCCGGTGGACAAGCCCACCGAGGGCCCCTCGGCCGATGCCACCTCGCCGAGCGACGAGATCTTCACGCTGACGGTCTCGAAGCCCGAGGAGGGGACCACCCTCGAGCTGGGCGGCGAGACGAAGACCCCGGAGAACGACAAGTTCATCGGCGTGGCGGTGACGATCGAGAACAGCAGCTCGAGGTCCATCGGGCTCGACTCCGACCGCTTCCGGCTCTACGACGACTCCGGCGCGGAGATCAACATCCGCTACGGCGCGTTCTCGACCTCCGGCCCGGAGATCCCGGCCGGCGAGGAGGCGGAGGCGCAGCTGTACGCCGACGTCCCCGCTGACACGGTGCTCGCGGAGATCAGCTACACCGACGAGGTCGGCACCGGCGGCAGCGAGTTCCGCGTCCCCGTCGGCAGCTGAGAACGCACCACCGTCACCACCAGCACCGTGAGCGCCGCGGCGACGGCCAGCACCGTCACCGCCACGATCAGCGGCGCGCTGCGCAGAAGCTGCGGGATGAGCCGCACGGGCACCAGCGCCGCGAAGGCGAAGGCGATGAGGGTTCCGAGATAGGAGCCGACCATGAAGCCGCGGTGCACCTCGACGCTCCCGCTGCGGATGCCGACGATCGCCGCGACGAGACAGACGAGGGTCCAGACCGACAGCCCGTGCAGCCAGCTGAGTCCGTCGTCGATCATCCCGAGGCTCGACAGGCACGTGACCACCATCGCCGCCGCCCACACGCCGCCGAGGATCCGGTGAGCGCGGTCGCGGCGCCGACGGAGGATCTGGAAGGGGCCGAGCAGCAGGACGACGAGGGCGGAGACGGCGTGGAGGGCGAGCATCGGCGTGAGAGCGTCCATGCGAGAGACGATAGTGCCGCTATCCACACCGGCGCCATCAAGATAGTCGCTGGTCGGCGCACTATCCGAGGGGAGAACGGGTCATGCTCCTGCACGAGCTCGCGGAGGCGACAGGGGTCTCCGCCGCCTCGATCAAGTACTACCGGCGCGAAGGGCTGCTGCCGCCGGGCGAGCGGATCACGACGACCCGGCAGGACTACGGCCGCGCCCACGTGGAGCGCCTCGAGCTGATCCAGGTGCTGCGCGAGGTCGCCGGCGCCCCGATCGCGCGGATCGCACGGGTGACGGCCCTGCTCGACGATCCCGACGTCCCGCTGATCGAGGTGCTCGCCGAGTCGCAGACCCTCGCCCTGGGCCTCGAGGACCCTGCCGACGGGGCGGAGGCGGCGGGAGGCGAGCACCCCTCGATCGCCCCGCTGCTCGCGCACCTGGGCTGGCCGGACGTCGACTCCGCCCCGCGCCGTGCGCTCGATCGGCTGCTGCACTCCCTGGAGGAGTGGGAGGCGCCGACGGACCTGGGGATGCTGCTGCGCTATGGGGAGCCGATGGCGCAGATCGCCCGCTCGGACGTGGACTGGATGAGCACCGGGGCGGGGCCGGCGGGTGCCGGGCCGGCGGGGGCCGAGCCGTCCGTCTCGCAGGACGTGGCGGTGATGCGCGCGGTGGCGGGCGCGATCGCCTTCGACCGACTGGTCCGGCTGCTGCGTCTGCTGGGGCACGCGAGCTTCTCGATCCTCGATGCGATGCAGGTCAGCGAGGATTCCGGGCCGTCCGGGCCCCCGATTACCAGGGAATGAACAGCCTCGGCACAGTGCTTTTCCCGGCAGCGCGTGTTCACTGTTCTCAACGCGTCACCGGAGGATCCCGCTGACTGAGGAGGAGGCGGGATCCGCTGATCCGGGACGCGGGGGAAAGGGATGGCCCCGGCTCGTGGGGACGAGCCGGGGCACTTTCCTGTGCGGGCCTCTCAGCGCCGCAGGTCGATGCCGAAGACGCGTCGGATCTGCGCGACGGCGTGCCGGGTGAAGCGGCGGTCCGAGGGGGTCGAGGCGAAGGGCAGCACGAGCCCGGGATGGTCGGGATGCGTGACGCGACCGTGCGTCGCCCCGGGGGTGATGACGAAGCCCGCCTGCTGCATGCGGCCCAGCAGCTCGCGGCGCGAGGTGGGGTGGCGCGTGCCCTGCCCGCCGCGGGTGGAGGGGCCGGCGGCGTCCTCGGCGATGTCGAGGGCGGGCTCGTACTCGTCGGGGCGCACGCTGAGCGCGTAGCGGGCGGAGAACAGGCCGATCACGGCGTTGTCCGCGCGGCGCACCTGCACCACGAGGTCGCCGCGGAGGAAGTGGTCGCTGGTCCCGGCATCCGCGGTCCAGGCGTCCTCGGGGTCGGCGACGGCCTGCACGATCCGCTCCCCGTCGGCCCCGGTCACGCCGACGGCGCGGATGTCCTCGTCGCGGATCCGCAGGGGCCGGGGCAGGGGTCGGGGATCGTCCGCGTCGAGCGTGTGCACGGCATCGCTCGGAGCGGCCGACGCGGCCCGCGGCAGCTGGACCGTCCGCGCCCGTCGGCGCGGCAGCGGGGCGGAGGGCAGGTCGGCCTGCTCGGGCCGCGCGGCCGGCTCGGGCCGGCGCCCCGGCACGGCGGTCCAGTCCACCGGCCGCACGGAGCGGGCGGGGTCCCTGCGTCCGGCGAGCGCCTTCGGGCTCGGGACGGGTCGCTGCGGTCTGCTCGCCATCGGTCCCTCCTCCGCGTGCTCGTCGTCGCCCGGCTGCCGGGCTCCCCCGATGGTGCCACGAGGGCGCCGGTCCGCTAGCGTGTCGCCCGTCTCGTCCCGTCCTGCCGTGAGGATCCCCGTGGCCGTCACCGTCGCTCGCCGCCCCCGCTCCGCACGCGTCGCCGCCGTGCTGGCCGCCGTGCTCCTCGCCGCCGGGTGCAGCGGCTCCCCCGAGGAGGAGGGCTCCTCCCCCGCCGCCCAGGGCACGACTGCCGAGGAGCCCGCCGCCTCGGACGGGGACGACTCCGTCGGGGGCGCCTCCGACGGGGGTGGGAAGACCGCGGCCGTCGTCCCGCAGGAGTCCTACGAGGTCACGCCCGCACCGGAGGGCTTCGTCCCGCCGGAGCCCTGCACGGGCGAGGGCGCCTACTACGCGGAGCTGGGAGAGGAGGCGAACCCCGGCCTGCCCGAGCGCGGCGGGGAGGCCCTCACCGTCTCCCTCGAGAGCATCGAGGGCGACAGCGCGCAGCTCATGGCGCAGGTCGGCGACAGCCCCGCCCGGGAGATCGGACCGATCACCCTGGGCGAGACCGTCGCCGTGGACCTGTGGACGCTGTCGGTGACGAGCGTGTGCGCCGACACCGAGCAGGTCGAGTTCGACCTCATCGACTGAGGCGCGACCTCCGCACCAGGGATGATGGGGGCATGACGGACCGCTCCCCCGCCCTGCACCGCTTCGACCTGGACGTCGTCGGGGCGGGGCTGCCCGTCGCCGCGGCACGGGAGGAGCTCGGGGCCGCGGCGCGGACGGGCGCGATGGTGGTCACCGCCCCACCCGGCACCGGCAAGACGACGCTCGTCCCGCCGCTGGTCGCGAATCTGGCCGACGGACTGACGCTGGTCACCCAGCCACGCCGGGTCGCGGTGCGCGCAGCCGCCCGCCGTCTCGCCTCCCTCGACGGCAGCCCGCTCGGCGGCCCCGTCGGCTTCACGGTGCGGGGCGAGCGGAAGGTCGCTCGGGACACCGCCGTCGAGATGCTCACCCCGGGCGTGCTGCTGCGGCGCCTGCTGGCCGATCCGGAGCTGCCGGGCGTCTCCGCGGTGGTGCTCGACGAGGTCCACGAGCGCTCCCTGGAGACGGATCTGCTGCTGGGGATGCTCGCCGAGACGCGGCAGCTGCGGGAGGATCTGCTGGTCGGGGCGATGTCGGCGACGCTCGACGCGCGGGCGGTCGCGGAGGTGCTGGACGGCGCGGCGATCGTGGAGGTGCCGAGCGCCCTGCACCCCCTGCGCACCGAGCACGCCCCCTCCCCGTCCCCGCGCCTGGACGCCCGCGGCGTCACCCGCGAGCTCCTCGACCATCTCGCCCGCACCGCGGCCCGGGCCCAGCGGGAGGAGGGCTGCGATGCGCTGGTCTTCGTCCCCGGCGCCCGCGAGGTCGACGAGACGGTCGCGCGACTGCAGGGCCTGGTGGACGGGGTCGAGGTCCTCCCCCTGCACGGCCGGCTCCCCGCCGCCCAGCAGGACCGCGCGACCGGCGGCCGCTGCCCCGGCGAGCCTCCCCGGATCGTGGTCTCCACGGCGCTGGCGGAGTCGTCCCTCACCGTGCCCGGCGTGCACCTCGTCATCGACGCCGGACTGTCCCGCGAGGTGCGGCGGGATCGCGGCCGGGACATGTCGGGCCTGGTCACGGTCAGCGCCTCGCGGGCCGCGATCGAGCAGCGCGCGGGCCGTGCCGCCCGTCAGGGCCCGGGCCGGGCGGTGCGGGTGTTCTCCGAGGCGGAGCTCGCGGGGATGCCGGCCCAGTCCCCGCCGGAGATCACCGCCGCGGATCTCACCGATGCGGCGCTCTGGCTCGCCTGCTGGGGGACGCCGCGCGGGGTGGGGCTGCCGCTGCTGACCCCACCGCCGGCCGCGGAGATCCGTGCCGCCGAGGACACCTTGCGGGCGCTGGGCCTGGTCGACGAGGAGGGCCGCCCCACCCCGGCCGGTCGTCGCACCGCGAAGCTCCCGGTCGGCGTGCGCGAGGCGCGGGCGCTGCTCGCGGGCGGGCCGTCGGCCGCGGAGGTCGTCGCCGCGGTCTCCGACGACCACCGCCCCACGGGCGCCGATCTCCCCCGCCTCCTCGCCGATCTCCGCGCCGGCCGCGCCCCCGGCGCCGAGCGCTGGCGCCGAGAGCGCGACCGCCTGACGCGCCTCGCCGGCTCCTCGGGCGGTCACGCCTCCCCCGGCGCCGTCCTCGCCCTCGCCCGCCCGGAGCGGATCGCGCGGCGGGTGGCCGACGGCTCGCGCTCCTATCTCCTCGCCTCCGGCACGCGGGCGGCCCTGCCCGAGGGCAGCGGCCTGCTCGGCGCGCCGTGGCTCGCGGTCTGGGAGGTGCAGCGCGCGGAGGGGCGCGCCGCCGACGGCACCGGCGCCGTGATCCGCGCCGCCGCCCCGCTCACGGAGGACGAAGCCCTCGACCTCGGCGCCGGTCTGCTCGTCGAGGAGCGCACGGCGAGGCTCGAGAACGGCACCGTCCGTGCCCGCCGCCGACGTGCGCTCGGCGCGATCGAGCTGTCCTCCACCCCGGTCGCGGCGACGGCCGAGGACACGGTCCCCGCGGTGCTCTCCGCGGTCCGGGAGAGGGGCCTCGACGCCCTGACCTGGTCGGACACCGCCCGCAGCCTGCGAGGCCGGCTCGCCCTGATCCACCGCGAGCTCGGCGACCCGTGGCCGGCGATGCACGAGGACGCGCTCCTGGCGACGCTCGAGACCTGGCTCGCCCCGCACGTGAGGACCCGCCTGGACGGCATCGACCTGGTCTCGGCGCTGCGCACCCTGCTGCCCTGGCCGGAGGCGTCCGAGCTCGACGCCCTCGCCCCCGAACGGCTCCCCGTCCCCTCGGGGTCCACCGCCCGGATCGACTATCCCGCGCCGGACGAGGAGGACGGCCGGCCCGTCGTCGCGGTGAAGCTGCAGGAGCTGTTCGGCCTCGCGGAGACGCCGCGGCTGGTGCGGGGCAGGGTGCCGGTGCTCTTCCACCTGCTCTCCCCGGCCCGTCGGCCGCTCGCCGTCACGGACGACCTGCGCTCCTTCTGGGACGGGCCGTACCGGGAGGTGCGCAAGGAGATGCGGGGGCGCTATCCGAAGCACCCCTGGCCGGAGGATCCGTGGACGGCGCCGGCCACCGCGCGGACCACGGCGCGGCTCAGGTCGAGCTGACCGTCGTGACCACGGTGGCCGCGGCGAGCGCCGCCGTCATGTCGTCCACGACCCGCTTCACGGCCGTCGCGGCAGGGCTGTCGATGTCGAGGGCCTCGATCCGCTGCTCGAGCTCGCGGCGCGAGAGGCCGGGCAGGTCGTCCTTGAGGATCCGGTGCGCGATCCCGAGGGCGCGCAGGATCTCCAGCAGCAGCCCGTCCTGCAGGGAGGCGCGGGCGGGGTCCTCGACGGCCGCGGCGAGCCGGGCGCGCAGCGCGGTCTCGAGCTCGTCGTCGTGGGTGGGCCAGGTGGTGGTGAACCAGCCGTCCTTGCGCTGCACGGCGCCGACGGCGGCGAAGCCCTCGCCGATCACCTCGGTGAGGTTCATCGTGCGGTGACCGATCGCGGACTTCAGCGACTTCCCCTCGAGCTCTGCGAGCGCGCCGAGGGCCTGGTCGAGGACGGGCAGGTCGGTGGGCTCGGTGGAGAGGACCTGCACCTTCGGGCTGCGCTCCTCGGTCAGCGCGATCCGCTCGCGCAGGGCGAGCTCGGCGATCGCGGCGGCGGCGAGGGCCTGGGTGCGGTACGAGGTCGAGTCCTGCCGGCCGGCGTCGTCGGTCAGCAGCAGGAACAGCTCTCCGGGGATCGTGTGCGTCGTCATGACTCCACCCTTCCAGGCGCTCCGCCGCACCGGATCCGACGATCGTCGCACCCCGCCCCTGCTCCCGGGTGGGATCCAGCGGGCCTCTGGCACCATGAGGACCATGCGTCTGATCCAGACCCCGTCCCGCCTGTACCGTCTGCTGGCCCTGGCCGAGATGGTCACCTGGACCCTGCTGCTGCTCGGCATGCTGCTGAAGTACGCGCTGCAGGTCACCGAGGTGGGGGTGCGGATCGGAGGGAGCCTGCACGGCTTCGTGTTCCTGTCCTACGTGGTGGTGACGGTGCTGGTCGCGGTCGATCAGCGCTGGAGCCTCGGACGCCTGGCGATGGGCCTGGGTTCCGCCTTCGTCCCGTATCTCACGGTCCCCTTCGAGCGCTGGGCGCACCGGAAGGGCATGCTCGGGGACTCCTGGCGGCTGCGCGAGGACGCCCCGCGCTCGTTCCCGGAGAAGGTCGCCGCCCTCGCGCTGCGCCGCCCGCTGCTCGCCGGACTGATCGCGATCGTCGTGGTCGCGGTGGTGTTCTCGGTGCTGCTGCAGCTGGGCCCGCCCACGGAGTGGTTCGCCTGATCAGCCCGGCGAACGGGGTCAGCGCGGCCTGATCAGCGGGTCGATCCGCACGCTCCCGCCGCCGCGCAGGTGCAACCGGCCCAGGTGCGTGACGGGCGTCGCCTCCGCCAGGCGCGGCACCTGCGGCTGATCCGGCTCCGGCGGCAGCGCCTCCCCGAAGCACACCCCGCAGCCCAGCATCGCCACGGCCTGCGCACGCCGCGCCTCCCAGTCGAGCTGCGCCTCCTGCGAGGCACGGATCCAGGGGCCGCCGACGGGCCGGCAGGGCCCGCAGCCGTCCTCGCCCTGCAGCGGGCACTGCGCACGCCGGGCCGTGACCTGCAGCAGGAGCCCCTCCAGCACAGGGACCCGCGGGTCCGCGCCGGTGGGGTGGACGTCGAGCCCGTCCGGACCGATCCGCAGCACCGCCACCTGTCCGAGCTCCCGCGCGGCCGCCAGCGCGCTCTCGAGCGCCTGGTCGGGATGGGCGCCCAGCAGGTCCTCGCGCGCCGCGACGGCCGGCTCGAACCACTCCCGGCGAGGGCCGACGAGCGCACCGCGACCGACGATCCCGCCCCTCGCCCGCAGCGCCGCTGCGACAGCCGGGACGCGGTACCAGCCCCAGCGCGGGGAGAGCGGACGCCGCCGAGGAGCCCCGATCGGGGCCCCGACCTCCGCACCCTCGCGGCTGGGACGGGCCGGCGCAGCGCTCTCGCCCTGCACCTCCTCGGGCGGTCGCCGGCCGGACAGGTCGCCGACCAGCCCCACGCCCTCCCCGTCCACCGGCAACACGGGCCCGAGAGCGGGCACCACCAGCCAGGCGTGCTCGAGCACGAGCGGCGGTCGTGCGGCGAGCGTGCGGCGCACCGTCTCCCGCGCCGGCGGCACCGTCGGCTCCCGCCGCCGGAAGCCGGGCTCGTCCTCCGGCGTCTCGTCGGCCGGGGGTGTGTCGTCCACCCGTGCCGTCACCGCCCCGACCCCGGGCAGGGACAGCTCGACGAGCTGGTCGCGCCAGGTCGCCGCGTGGTCGTCAAGATGCATGCGAATCACCTTCCGAGAAGGGCCCGCGGAGGACCCGGGCCGTCTGACCGGATGGGCGGACGCCCCGGCCGGGTCTTCCTCGACGGGCACCGGGTTCGGTTCCGGTTGCCGCGCGGCCTCTGTCGAGGGAGTCCGGCCGCGTCTCGTGACCCGTCGGCGACGATAGCGCGGGGGTGCGACAGCCGACGGCCCGGCTCGTAGACTCCTGGGGTGCGGTGCCACCACTTCGACTCCGGCGCGTGCAGGTCCTGCACGCTGCTGGACCTTCCCCGCCCGCGGCAGCTCGCCCGCGGCCGTGAGCGCGTCGAGCAGCTGCTCGCCCCGCATCTCGCGCCGGGCACGATCTGGTCGGAGCCGATCGTCGGCGTGGAGCAGGGCTTCCGCGCCCGCGGGAAGATGGCCGTCGGCGGCACCGCCCAGGCGCCGCTGCTGACCCTGCCCGGGCAGTCCGCGGGCACCGACCTGTGCGACTGCCCCCTCTACCCGGACGGGGTCGAGGAGGTGCTCGAGGGGGCGAAGGCCCTGATCCGTCGGGCGCAGATCCCGCCCTATGACGTTGCCCGCCGCCGCGGCGAGATCAAGAACGTGCTGGTCACCAGCTCCCCGGACGGGGAGCATCTGCTGCGCTTCGTGCTGCGCAGCACCGCGGCGCTGGAGCGGCTGCGGGAGCACCTGCCGCGGCTGCTCGAGGCGCATCCCTCGATCGTGTCGGTCAGCGCGAACATCCACCCCGAGCACACCACGCGCGTCGAGGGCGAGGAGGAGATCCCGCTGGCCGGGGCCGGTCGTCTCGCCGTGCGCACCGGGGACGTCACGCTGTTCTCCCGCCCGCAGTCCTTCCTGCAGACCCACACCGAGGTCGCCGGCGCCCTGTACCGCCAGGGCGCGGAGTGGGCGCGCGAGATCGCGGGGGCGCGGGAAGACCAGGAAACGGGCCCCGGCCTGCGGATCTGGGACCTGTACTGCGGTCTCGGCGGCTTCGCCCTGCATCTCGCCCGCGCGCTGCCCGCCGCGCGGGTCACCGGGTTGGAGGTCTCAGCCCAGGCGATCGACGGGGCGCGCGAGGGCGCGGAGGCCGCGGGGGTCGACGTGCGCTTCCTCGCGGCCGACGCGACCGCCTGGGCGATCGAGGAGGCCGCCCGCCCCTCCGGCCCGCCCGATATCGTCGTGGTGAACCCGCCGCGCCGCGGCCTCGGGCCGGAGCTCGCCGGCTGGCTCGAGCGCTCCGGGGTCCGCGACGTCCTCTACTCCAGCTGCAATCCGGCGAGCCTGGCCGACGACCTCGCCGCGATGCCCTCGCTGCGCATCGTCGCCGGCCGCTACGTCGACATGTTCCCCCACACCGAGCACGCCGAGGTGATCGTGCGTCTGCAACGCATCGCGCCCGGCGAGGAAGGCCTCTCATGACTCCCACCCCCACCGCCCAGCTGACCGCCGTGACCCGCACGGTCACCCCTGCGAAGAACGGGAACACGGTCGCGCTCTCCCAGACCTTCGACGCCGCCCCGGAGCAGCTGTGGGAGGCGCTGACCACGGCCGAGCGCCTCGCCCGCTGGTTCGGCACCGCCAGCGGCGACGTGATCCCCGGCGGGCGCTACGAGCTGCCTGAGATGGAGACCAGCGGCCGCCTGGTCGAGGTCGAGCCGCCGCATCGTCTGCTGCTGACCTGGGAGTTCGGGAAGAGCTCGAGCGACCTGGAGCTGCTGATCACCGCCGCGGAGGAGGGGACGGACGGCGGCGGCGGGGGCAGCACCCTCACCCTGCGCCACACCGTCCCCGCCGACGCGCACTGGGCGACCTTCGGCCCCGGCGCGACGGGCTGCGGCTGGGATGCGGCGCTGTACGCGCTGGCCCAGCACCTCGAGGATCCGGGCAAGGACCTGATGCGTCGCCTGGGCAGCTTCGCCGGCTCCCCCGAGGGCGCGGAGTTCACGCGCGCCACGGCGGATGCCTGGTACGAGGCGCACGTCGCCGGCGGCGCGGACCGCAAGCCCGCCCGCAAGGCCTCGGTGCGCACCGCCGCCGCCTATCTCGGCGAGGAGATCGAGACCGAGTGAGCGCCTTCGTGGAGGTGCTCTCCCTCGGCGGCACCATCTTCATGACCGAGGACGCCCGCGGCGAGAGCGCCCGCCCGGACGACGACGCCGGGGCGCGGCTGCTCGCCGCCGTCGGCGGGGACGTCGAGCTGCGGCCCCGAGCGCTCGCGAACATCTCCTCCTCCGATGTGCGCCCCCACCACCTGCGCGCCGTGCTGGAGAGTGCGCGAGCCGCGGTCGATTCCGGCGCGGCCGGCGTGGTGCTCACCCACGGCACCGACACCCTCGAGGAGACGGCGTTCCTGCTCGACCGGTTCTGGGACCGGGAGGCGCCGCTGGTGGTGACCGGGGCGATGCGTCCGGCGAGCGTGCCCGGCGCCGACGGGCCCGCGAACCTCCACGACGCGGTCCGCGCGGCGACCGCGCCGTCGGCCCGCGGCCTGGGCGTGCTGGTCGTGTTCGACGCCCACGCGCATCTCGCGGACCGAGTCGTGAAGGCCTCCTCCCGCGGGGTCTCGGCCTTCGCCTCGGAGCCCTCGGGGCCGCTCGCGATCGTCGGCGCGGAGGACCTGCGCCTCCTCCATCTCCCGCTACCGCATCCGGCCCGTTCCGGCGGGCTCCCGCCGGATCGCTTCCCGGCGGTGCCGCTGCTCACCGCGGGCCTGGACGAGGACCTCGCGCTGCTGGACCACCTCCCCGCCGAAGCGCTGGCGGGGCTGGTGATCGACGGGGTCGGGATGGGGCACGTCTCCCCCGCCGCGATGCCGCGCCTGCGCCGCCTGCTGGGCGAGGGGGTGCCTGTCGTGGTCGCGGCGCGGCCCTTCGGCGGCGGCACCTCCACGCACCACTACGGCTATCCCGGCTCCGAGGTGGACCTGCTCGAGGCGGGCGCCGTGATGGCCGGGCTCCTGCCCGCCCCGAAGGCCCGCCTGCTGCTGCAGGTGCTGCTGGCCTCCAGGGAATCGTCCGACGGGATCCGTGCGGCCTTCGAGGCCTACGCGTCCTGACCCACGGCGCCGTCAGAACGGCGGGTGGTCGACGTCGAGCGGCGGCCCGGGCGGGATGATGCGGCGCTTCGTCCGCACTCTGGTGAACTCGTCCTCGAGCTGGATCTCGGCGAGATGGTCCTCGGCCTCGTCGAGGGCTCGGCAGCGGGGCTCGTCGGGTCCGCGCTGCCTGGCCTCCCGGGCGCGGCGGTACGTCCGCTCGGCCTGGTCGAGGCGGCGGGTCATCCGCGGGGTGAGCAGATCGGTGTTCTCCGCGGTGCGCACCCGGAGGTCCTGCTCGAGCTGCCAGGTCGTGACCAGCGGTTCGGCGCTGGTGCTGCGGTCCCCGCGGTCGGGGTCGTCCTGGGGATCCCTGGCAGGGTCGATCAGCCCGGCGGTCTTGAGCTGGTGGTGGCGCCGGCACAGCCGGTGGAGGTTCCAGAGGGAGGTCGGGCCGCCGCGGGCGGGATCCAGGTGGTCGTACTCGATGATGTGGTCGTCCTCCGCGGCGAGCGCGGTGGGGCGGGTGCATCCGGGCGCCGCGCAGACGGGGTGGCGCAGCCGCAGCTGCATGCGCTGCTGCGCGTCGGGCCGGTAGGTGTCGATCCGGGCGGGGAGGTGGGTCCCGCAGATCGGGTCGGTGAGGATCCGGTACCAGACGGAGGAGGTCGCGGCGAGGTCCCGGGCGAGGTCTGCCGGGATGGGGGTGAGCCCGTCGAGCATCGCCGGGGAGTCGTCCATCCCGAGCAGGGTCGTCACGGGCACGGTGACGAGGATCTTGAACGGCTGCGCGGTCTCCTCGACCGGGTCGAGGTCGAGCATGGAGCGGGTGAGGATCGCGTAGCGCAGGGCCGAGAGGCTGAGGGGGCGCTCCCGGTCGCGGACGTCGCCGTCGAGGTCGAAGGGGATCGGCTCCTCCTCCCCTGCCTCGAGCGCGACGCGCTGGGCGCGCTGGACGGCGCGAGCGCTCGCGTCGAGCCGCAGACCGAAGCTGCGGATCTCGGGGATCGGGCCGGTGATCGTGATCCAGGCGACGCCCTGCTCGGAGTCGACACCGTCGATCCGCACCTCGCGCGCCTCGCGGGGTGGCTTCAGCTCGTTCCCGACGGAGGCCACGGCCAGTCGCACCTGGGCCTCGAAAGTGCTGCGGGGGATCGAGGGGATCTCCACACCGGCCAGGTGCTCGTCGACCAGGCGGATCTGGTCGGCGTCGAGCCGTCGCACCTGGCGCAGCAGGAAGCGGTGGTAGTCCTCGGGCAGGTCGCCGGCCTCGAGGTGCGCGAACATCCGGGGCAGGTCGACGACGGCGTGGTGGGCGTCGCGGATCTGCGAGGTGGCCTGCGTGATGGAGCAGCGCAGTCCCACGGCGACCTTCATCGCGGTCATGTCCGCGTCGATCAGCGAGCCCTCGTTGTCCGGGTCGACGGCGAAGAAGTCCGCGAGATGGCGGAGACGGCGGGCGTGGAGCTGCGCCTCCTCTCGCATGAGGGAGTGGAGCTCGAGCACGCGCCCGGCGTATTTCCCCTCGATGCCGCCGACCTCCTCGAGAATCACCTCCTCGGTGAGCTCCCGACGGGCGCGCACGCGCCATTCGCGCGCGGGACGGGCGGGAGCGGCGGGGCTCGACGGGCCCGACCTTGAGGAGGCATCGCTCGACGGGAACTGTCGCGCGGTCTCGGACGATGACGCGTCGCGGCGCGCATCGTCGTCGATGTCGTCGAACTCCCCCACTGCTGCCACCTCCCCCGCCGTCCGGGCACTCACCGATGAGCGCCTCCTCGAATACCTCGATCCTACCTACCACACACCCATTACAGAACCCCCAGCGCGAAATGGGGATCAATTTGTGGATAACCACCCTGTGGGGAGGAGAGGTCGCTGTGCACGAGCCCTCCACGCGAGGATCGGGCGGGGGTTCATCCACCGGAACACACCCCGCTGTGGACGACGGCGTCCACCTGTCACACCCCTCTGCTATGCGCTCGACCTGCATGATCCTTGGCTCCACGCCCACGGAGCCGGCGCCGAGGGCGGCCCCTCGAGACGCACTGGACGGCATGCGCCTGGAGCACGGGAGGGCCGACGACAGACCGCCGGAGACGGCGAGCAGAAGGAATGGGAGACACCCCCGTCGAATACACCGAAATCTCGAACGACCCGGAGGGGCGGCATTTCCGAATTTCCCTCGCCCTTCACCTGACGTCATGACGAAAGGCCGATTCCGAGGACGCCCACAGGGCCCTCGGCCGTGCCGGCGCAGCGCGGCGTCGGCCGCTCCCGGCGCCAGTGGGATCGTCGTCGGCCCCGCGTCCCCGCCGGCCGCGCAAAAACCGCCGGCCACGCGTCCCCCGTCGGCCGCCCATCCCCGTCGGCCTCACCGCGCCGAGCCCTTCCACGACGCAGAGCGCCCCTCCGTGATCACACGGAGGGGCGCGGGGGCGAACCCCGGCGGCGCAGGGGCGGGACCCGACGGCGCCGGCTCGTCAGGCAGGCGTCACGCGGACCCAGCCCTCAGGTCGTCAGGCACAGGCAGAAGGGGTGTCCCGCAGGGTCGAGGTAGACGCGGAAGCTGCCGGAGGCGGAGGGCTGGTGCTCGTGGACGGTCGCGCCGAGGGCGAGTGCCCGGGGCTCGGCGCGGTCGATGTCGGTGACGGAGAGGTCGAGGTGGAACTGCTGGGGGTGGTCGCCGTCGGGCCAGGTGGGGCGGCGGAAGTCCGCCACCTTCTGGAAGGCGAGGGAGGCCTCGCCGTCGGGGTCGTCCTCGCTGCGACGGCCGCGGGGCGGGATCAGCTCCGCCCAGTCGGAGTCGCTGCCCTCCTCGACCCGCCAGCCGAGCAGCTTCGCGTAGAAGGTGGCCAGCTGGAGGGCGTCGGGGCAGTCGAGGACGGTGAGATCGAGGGTGGGGATGACGGGCTCTGTGTCCAGGTCTTCCATCATGCGGCCACCGTAGGAGCACGGACCCCGCAGGGGAAGCACATCGCGCGTGTCCGCGCGGTCTCATCCCGCGCATCCGCGCCTCACATCGCGCGTGTCCGCGCACAGCGTCATCGCCGGATCGCCACTGCGCGCACGACGGTGACAGACTGGGGGGATACGTCGTGCGATATCGACCGTCGAAAGGTGAACTGATGACCATTCCCGCCGATCCGGCTCCTTCCCTGCAGGACTACGCCCACCCCGAGCGGCTCGTGACCACGCAGTGGCTCGCGGACCGGCTCGCCGCGGGCGAGACCGAGGGCCTCGTGGTCGTCGAGTCCGACGAGGACGTGCTGCTCTACGAGACCGGGCACATCCCGGGCGCGGTGAAGATCGACTGGCACCTCGACCTCAACGACCCGGTCACCCGCGACTACGTCGACGGCGAGGGCTTCGCGAAGCTCATGGACGCCTCCGGCATCACCCGCGAGACCACCGTGGTGATCTACGGCGACAAGTCCAACTGGTGGGCCGCCTACGCGCTGTGGGTGTTCAGCCTGTTCGGCCACGAGGACGTGCGCCTGCTCGACGGCGGCCGCGCCGCCTGGGAGGCCGAGGGCCGCGAGATGACGACCTCGACCGAGGGCCGCCCCGCGCCGACCAGCGGCTACCCCGTCGTCGAGCGCGAGGACGCCCCGATCCGCGCCTACCGCGAGGATGTGCTGGACTTCCTCGGCGGACCGCTGATCGACGTGCGCTCCCCGCAGGAGTACTCCGGCGAGCGCACGCACATGCCCGACTACCCGCAGGAGGGCACCGTGCGCGGCGGCCACATCCCCACCGCGCGCTCGGTGCCGTGGGCCCGCGCCGCCGCGGAGGACGGCCGCTTCAAGCCCCGCGCGGAGCTCGAGGCGATCTATCAGGACGAGCTCGGCTTCGAGACCGGGACGCCGACGGTCGTGTACTGCCGCATCGGCGAGCGCTCCGCGCACACCTGGTTCGTGCTCACCCACCTGCTCGGCTTCGACTCGGTGCGCAACTACGACGGCTCCTGGACCGAGTGGGGCAACGGCGTGCGCCTGCCGATCGCGCAGGGCACCGAGCCCGGCGAGGTCCCCGCCCGATGAGCCCGACGAACAGCGCCGACGCCGCGATCTCCGCGCTGCCCGAGGGCTTCGCGGAGATCGCCGACGACTTCCACGCGCTCGGCGGGAAGGATCGCCTGCAGCTGCTGCTGGAGTTCTCGCAGGGCCTGCCCGAGCTGCCCGAGCGCTACTCCGAGCACCCGGAGCTGCTCGAGCCGGTGCCCGAGTGCCAGTCCCCGATCTTCCTGGCCACGGAGGTGGAGGGGCAGGGTCGCGAGGCGACCGCGCACCTGTTCTTCTCCGCCCCGCCGGAGGCGCCGACGACGCGCGGCTTCGCCGCGATCCTCGCCGAGGCCCTCGACGGGCGCACCGTGGGCGAGGTGCTGGACACCCCGGACACGGTCACCGGCGAGCTCGGCCTGGCCGAGGTGGTCAGCCCGCTGCGCCTGAACGGCATGTCGGGGATGCTCGCGCGGATCAAGCGCCAGCTCTCCGAGAAGGCCGGGGTCTGAGCAGGCCCCTCCCACTGCACTGCGGCGCCGTCCCCGAGGGGGGCGGCGCCGCGGTGCGTCGAGGGTGGGTCGACGTGCCGATCCGCCGACGGCGGGCCCGACCGATGGGCCCGACCGACAGGCCCGGCCGACGGGTCCGACCGATGGGCCCGGCCGACGCCCGATCAGTCCGATCGCGGGTCGTGCACGGTCTGCTCGGCGGCGCGATGCTCGCCGGGCTGCTGCGCGCCCGTCTGCTGCGCGCCCGTCCGCTGGTCCCCGGCCCGGTGCGCGGCGCTCCTCACATCCCCACCCCGCACGTCCCCGCCGTCGTCCCCTCGGCCGTAGCGCTCGAAGGCGCGGCCGGCGCCGCTGCGCAGGGCGCCGAGGGCGGCACGACCGGCCTCGGCGCGGGCGTGGTCCATCGCGGAGCGGGCGCGCTGCGAGAGGGCCTCTCGGGCGGCGGCGCCGGCACCGCTCGCGCCGCTCCTCGTCCCGCCGGCCCCGCCGGCAGTCCCAGCACCCGTCCCGGCTCCGTGCGCGGAGCCCGCGGGCTCGGGGGCGAGGCCGCTCGCGATCCGGTTATGGCGCTCACGGGCGCTGCGCAGCTCGAGCGGCACCCGCACCAGGCGCACCAGCGCGCTGCGCATGTCCTCGCGGATCTGCCTCTCGTGCCGGTCGAGATAGGCGTCGAGGTCGCGCTCCTCGTCGCGCAGCAGGAAGGCGCGGCCCAGCAGGTAGGACGCGAGATCGGCGGCGACCTCGGGCGAGAGGCCGTAGGCGTCGGACGAGGCGCGGGCGTCGCGCAGCGCGACCGCGTCGTCGCTCTCCAGCGGGCTCGGCACGATCTCGACGGCGCTGAGCACGTCCTCGACGACCGCGTGGAAGGCCGCGTCGGAGGCGAGGTCGGCGCGGCGCAGCTCGGCCCGTCCGGTCGCCTCGGGGACGGGGATCCTCGTGATCCCCTCGCGGGCGAACTCGTCCTGTGCGGCGCGCCGCACCAGGCGTCGGGCGGCCCGCTCGAGGTGGCCCGCATCAGCGTCGCGCGGCAGCTCGGGGACCACGGCCCGCGCCTGGGCGAGGACGTCGGCGCGGGCACCCGCGATCTCGGCGCGTCGGCGCGCGGCGTGGAGCCGGTCGCGCAGCTCGTCGACGGGTCTCATGGGCGCTCCTTCCGCAGGGGACGCTGACGGGGCCATCGTACGGGGCAGGAGGGAGGTCCCTGTCGGCGGCAGCGGGTCGGATGAGAGGATGGAGGGGAAGGATCCGCACGTCCCCGGCGCCGCCGCCCGGCCGCCGGGACCCGATCACGACAAGGAGCACTCATGACCGACCTCAGCTACACCGTCCCCGGCCTCGGCACCGACGACTCCCGCCGGCTCGTGGAAGCGCTGCAGGACCGCCTCCACGCCCTGAACGACCTGCATCTCACCCTCAAGCATGCCCACTGGAACGTGGTGGGTCCGCAGTTCATCGCGGTGCACGAGATGCTCGACCCGCAGGTGGAGCTCGTGCGCGGCTACGCCGACGAGGTCGCCGAGCGGATCGCGCAGCTGGGCGCCTCCCCCGTCGGCACCCCGGGTCGCCTCGTCGCCGAGCGCGGCTGGAGCGACTACGAGCTCGGCAGGGCCGGCACCCAGGAGCACCTCACCGCGATCGACCAGGTCTACGACGGCGTCATCGCCTCCCACCGCAAGGCGATCACCCTCGCCGGTGAGCTCGACCCGATCACCGAGGACATCCTGATCGGCCAGTCCGCCGAGCTGGAGAAGTTCCAGTGGTTCGTGCGCGCGCATCTCGAGCGTTCACAGTCCTGAACCTCTTCCGTCGGGGCCGGGTACGGTGAACGGACCCGACCCCGAGGAGGACCCCGGCATGCCGATCGCCGCCCCCACCGCCGACGAGCTCGCCCTGCTGCAGGACGAGGCCGTGCGCTTCACCCGCGAGCTCATCCGGATCGACACCACGAACTTCGGCGGGAACGACCCCGAGACCTGGGGGAAGGGCGAGACCGAGGCGGCGGAGTACGTCGTCGAGCGGCTGCGCGAGGTGGGCCTCGAGCCGCAGGTGGTCGAGTCGCACCCCGGCCGTCCCAGCGTGCTGGTGACCGTGCCGGGCGAGGACCGCGAGCGCGGCGGCCTGATCCTCCACGGCCACCTCGACGTGGTCCCGGCTCGCGCCGAGGACTGGTCGGTGGACCCCTTCGGCGCCGAGATCATCGACGGCATGATCTACGGCCGCGGCGCCGTGGACATGAAGGACATGGTCGGGATGATCCTGGCCGTCGCCCGTCACCTGGCCCGCAGCGGGCAGGCCCCGCCGCGCGACCTCATGTTCGCCTTCTTCGCCGATGAGGAGAATGCGAGCGTCTGGGGCGCCCAGTGGCTGGTGGAGAACCACCCCGAGCTGTTCGACGGCATGACCGAGGCGATCAGCGAGGTGGGCGGCTACTCGATCACCCTGCCCGAGGAGGCAACCGGCGAGGACGTGCGCACCTATCTCGTCCAGACCGCCGAGAAGGGCCTGGCCTGGGGGCGGCTGCGCGCCACCGGCCGCGCCGGTCACGGCTCGGTCCCCAACGACGAGAACGCCATCGTGCGCCTGGCCCGCGCGATCACCGCGATCGACGAGCACGAGTTCCCGATCGAGTACATCGCCAGCGTCCGCGCACTGTTCGACGGGATCACCGAGATCACCGGGCAGGGCTGGGACGAGCAGGACATCGACCGCTTCCTGCCCCTGACCGGCGGGGCCCGCCACTTCGTCGCCGGGACCCTGCGCGACTCGGCGAACCTGACGATGCTCGATAGCGGGTACAAGGTCAACGTCATCCCCCAGACCGCGGAGGCCGGCTTCGACTGCCGCTTCCTGCCCGGGCACCAGGAGGAGCTGCTGGCCCTGCTGGACGAGCTGGCCGGCGAGCACGTCGAGGTGGTCGTGGACCACATCGGCGTCTCCGTCGACTCCCCGCGTGAGTCCCCGCTGGTGGACGCGATGACCGCGGCGGTGCAGGCGGAGGACCCGGGCTCGAAGGTCCTGCCCTACTGCCTCAGCGCCGGCACCGACAACAAGCCGCTCAGCCTGCTCGGCATCGCCGGCTACGGCTTCGCGCCGCTGCAGCTGCCCGCGGACCTCGACTTCGCCCCGCTGTTCCACGGCGTGGACGAGCGGGTGCCGGTGGACGCGGTGCGCTTTGGCGCACGGGTGCTGCTGCGCCTCGTCGCGACCTGCTGAGCCCGCTCCCGGGGACTGCCCCGCGCGGTGCTCAGTGCTGGTCGGCCGCGTCCTCGCCGTAGGTGCGGGTCGAGGCCAGCAGCTCGGCGGCCGGGATCCGCTCCTCGGGGCCGAGGCCGACGTACCAGGACGGCGCGGTGGCGAGCATGACCTCGAGCAGCTCGGTCGCGTCCAGCTCCTCCCCGGCCCTCGCCGCCTCCTCGGTGGTGACGAGCCACTGCTCGGCGTGGACGAGCTCCCCGCCGGCGATGGTGAGGGCGAGGGCCTCGATGCCGGGACGGGGCGGGAGCCTGTCGGGCATGCGCTTGAGCGCCTCGACGTGCAGCGCGGCCATCGTCCCGGTGAGGATCATGTAGGTGCGGTGGCTGGACTTCCAGTCCAGCGCACCACGGAGGAAGGCATGGTGCCGCTCGATGTAGGCGGCCATCATCGCGAAGCCGTGCCGGACGTGCTGGTGGATCGTATAGCCGGCGGCGCCATTGGTGCCTCCGCGCTCCCAGGCGGCGTCGAACATCTCCTGGAGCATCGCGCCCATCAGGTCGTCGAGCCCGGTGAAGTGGCTGTAGAACGCCGCGCGGCTCACGCCGGCGCGCTTGGCCAGGGCGTTGACGGTGACCTCGCCGTCGGCGGCGCTCAGCTCGCGGGCGGCGGTGAAGATCGCGGCGCGGGTGCGGGCGGGACGGGGATCCGGGGCACGCTCGCCGGAGGACGTCGAAGAGGTCATTGCGTCATCGTAGTCCAGCATCCGGGCACCGACCGGCGAGCAGCGCGACGCCGGGGCGTGCGGCAGGATGAGTGCATGCGCGCCTTCCTGTCCGGCCTGGCCGGGTCTCCCGTCCCCGACGGCCGACGGACCCACGGGATCCCCGCTCCCCTCGCGGACCTGATCGGGCAGACGATCGTGCACACCCGGGTCGCCGCCCGCGGCACCTGGTCCGTGACCGCCCGCGGCAGCGTGCTCTCCTCCCGGACGCAGCTGCACGAGGGGGCGCACGACCTCGAACGCGGCGCCGCCCCCGAGACCGACCCGGCCGTCGGCCTGCGGGATCCGCGCATCGTCGGCGCGCAGGTCCTCGACGCGCAGCTGCTGGAGGACGGCGCGGTGCGCCTGTCGCTGCAGGCCGTGCACGGGTCGGCGGCGCTCCGCACCGCGGCGCCGTGGCGGCTCGAGGGCCCGCGGGGCGCGCTCGTCGTCGCGGACGAAGAGGGCGGGATCCGCGCGGAGCCGGCCGGGGCGCCCGTCCATGCGACCGAGGCGGCGCTCGCCGCGCATGCGGCCTCCTCCCCCTCGGGCATCGAGCGCCGCCTGCTGGGCCTGGCCCGGCGGAGGGTCCTGCATCCCGGGGACGTGGTCGAGGAGATCTCCGCCTCCGGCGCGCTCGAGGACGAGGAGTTCGCACGGCGCGGGCCGGTGCTGCTGGCGAGGATGCTGGTGCGCGGCGAGCTGGTCGCGGGCTTCGTGGTGGAGGGCCGCTTCCGGCCGTGGACGCTGCCGGTCGCAGAGGTGGTGGAGCACGTGGGCACCACCTGGCAGGCGATCGGCGGGCGCACGCCCGGCCCGGACATGATCGGCTGGTTCGCGCTGACGGAGGCGGGCCGGGCGGCGCTCGGGCCCTCAGGTGCGGAGGCCCAGCCCCCGGGGATGTCGGGCTACGACTCCCCCGGGGTCGTGGGGCCGTTCCGCTGAGACGGCCCGGGACGCGGCTCCCCCGAGCGCGTCGCCGCTCCGTCACCCCTGACGGCCCGCACCACCGTAGCGCCCGCCGACGCCCCCGAGCGCACTTCTCGGACGGATGTAAGAGGGATCTCCACCTGTCCGAAACCGCTGTGAACGGGGCGGTAACACCGGATGAACACCCGCGAGGGTCCTTCGCGACGCTACCCTGGGGCGACCATGTCGAGAAAGGCCTGCCAGATGTCAACACGAACCGTGAAGGTCGCGAGCGCGAGCGGCCTCCATGCCCGCCCGGCGGCCCTCTTCTCGCAGGCCGCGTCCGAGCAGCCTGCCGCCGTCACCATCGAGACCGCGGACGCTGGCCCGGTGAAGGCCTCGAGCATCCTCATGCTCCTCACCCTCGACGTCGCCTTCGGGGACGAGGTCACGCTGCGTGCCGAGGGCGAGGGCGCCGAGGAATCACTGGACGCCCTCTCGGCACTGCTCGAGACGAACCTCGACGAGGAGTTCCAGGAGAGCTGAGCGCTCCCGCCCGCCGCATGCACGAAGGCCCCCGCCGGATCGGCGGGGGCCTTCGTCGACCGGGGAGGAATCCCCAGGTCAGGAGCGGTAGCGGCGGGATTTGAACCCGCGGTGGCTATGAACCACACATCATTTCGAGTGATGCACCTTCGGCCGCTCGGACACGCTACCGTCGAGCAGAATAACCGCACGGACACCCTGCGTTCAAACCGGTGAGCGCCGGACGCGAGTCACATCACGTCCTCGTGAGGCGCCTCCGACCGCCCCTCGGGGGCGTGGCGGACCACGGTGACATTCCCGGTGGCGTGCAGCACCGTCGCATGGGCGGTCGAGCCGAAGCGGCCCCGGCTCAGCCCGCGATGACCGAGGACCAGCATCCGCGCACCGGCCGCCGCGTCCAGCAGCCCCTCCGCGGCGGTGCGGGCATCGAGCATCCGCGACTGCACCTCGACCCGCGCCTGGCGGGCGCGCGCCCGGGCCACGCCCTCATCGAGCAGGGCGCGGGTGCCCTTCCCTGCCTCCCAGGCCTCCCCGCCGCTGCCGTAGGGGGCGTGGGGGACGGTGCGCACGTGCACCACGCGCAGCGTCGACCCCCAGGCCGCGGCGAGGTCGGCGGCGACGTCGACCGCCTCCCCGGCGGTGTCGGAGCCGTCGTAGGCGACGAGCACCGGGCCCGCCCGGTGCTGGTCCGAGCGGATGATCGCGACGGGGCAGCCGGCGTCGTGGAGCAGCCCGCGGCTCACGGAGCCCAGCAGCGTCCCGAGCACCGCACCGAGCCCACGGGTCCCGACGACGAGCAGGTCGGCACCGGCGGAGGCCTCCTCGAGCACCTCGCGCGGCATGCCGGCGACGAGCTCGGCGGTGACGGGCACGTCGGGGTGGTGGGCGGCGATGCGCTCGGCCGCGTCGTCCAGCAGGCGGCTGGCCTGGTTGCGGGGGCCGGCGGGGTCGAGCACAGGGATGCCGGCGAGGCCCTGTCCGAGCAGCGGCCAGGTCCAGGCGTGCAGGAGGCGGATCTCGGCGCCGGTGTCATGGGCGAGCTCGGCGGCCCAGCGCACGGCGGCCATCGCGGCGCTGGTGTCGTCATATCCCACCAGGATGCTCCGAGCGGATGGCTCCATGTCCCGCACCTCCCCGTGCGACCGTGCTGTCGCCTCAGGATACGCCGTGGTCACCCGGTCAGTACAGGTCGTCGAAGTCGTCGTCGAAGCCGTCGTCGGCGCCCCAGGACCAGCGCAGGCCGAAGGTGCCGGGCCCGAAGCGCGCCTCGCTGATCTGGAGGCGGTCGCGGTGGTCCAGCCGCAGGGAGGAGACCGTCTCCCCGGCGTCCGTGCGCCGGTAGCGCTCGCAGTCCAGGGGGCGGCGGGGTCCGCGGAACTCGACCTCGAGCAGCACGTCGTTGGCGGGGCGGGGGACGGAGTACATGCTGCCGGTGACGTCGGTGGCGCTCGCGTGCATCTCGACCCGGTAGGCGAAGGTTGCGACCTGGCCGGCGTCGAGGCGCCCGTCGAGCAGGAACTCGACCCCGTAGGCGCGGCGGCGGGGCCAGGCCACGCGACGCCCGATGGTGCAGCCCTCGGTCGCAATGTAGCGGGGGGCGATGTTGGGCTCGTTCTGCCCCAGCACGTGCACCGCCGGGAGCCGGCAGGTCCCCGACTCCAGCGCACGCACGGTCATGCGGTGCTCGAAGCGCTGCACCGACTGGGTCGAGTCGATGATCGCGAGCTGGTGGATGACGCGCTCGTGCGCGTACTGCTGCGCGCTCGCGAAGCCGAGCTCCTCGAGCGCCTCCTGGAAGACCTCGCGGCTGGACGGACGCCCGACGAAGCTCATCTCCTGCACCGCGCGCCCCTGCAGCCGCGGCCCGCCGACGAGTTCCGCGAGCGAGTCCGGGGGCCGCCCGAGCAGCTCCTCCAGGGCGGCGACGACGCCGAGGGACTGGTCGCCGCCGGGCAGGCTCCGGCCCGACTGCCAGTTGCTGAGCGTCGCGACGCTCACGGGGCGGTTGCGCGCGCGCAGACGCTGGGAGATCACGGTGAGGGTCAGCCCGCTGCGCTTGATCGCCGCGCGCAGCTCAGGAGCGAACCTCCCGTGGTCATCCGTCGCCATCTCGCCTGGTCCTCCTCCGGCTGCACTCCATCGATCATCCCCCACCGCGGGTGTGCACACCCGTTTTCAGGACTTTTCACATACCTGTAAAACACTGAGCGTAGCGTCCATGGCGCATGTCACAGAACGGACGGTCAGCCGTCCCGAGAGCTCCGAGGAAGGAGAGGTTCCCCCGATGAACGGCAGCCCGGCATCCCAGGCATCCTCCGCCCTCCTTCATGTCCCCCCTCGGCGCGGTCGAGTCCGTGCGCGCGGGCGTCCCGATCACGGCGGCGCCATCGCCGCCGACCTCCTCGATCGGGTCCCGTCTCCGGAGAGCTGATCACCCGCAGTGCCCCGCCGTGGCCCCTCCGGCCGAGAACGCCACGGAATCGGGTTCCCTCCGCTTCG
This sequence comes from Brachybacterium sp. sponge, assembly GCF_001613775.1. Classification (NCBI taxonomy): domain Bacteria; kingdom Bacillati; phylum Actinomycetota; class Actinomycetes; order Micrococcales; family Dermabacteraceae; genus Brachybacterium; species Brachybacterium sp. sponge. Next base: position 103,827 of record NZ_LRMP01000001.1, read on the forward strand.
GCCACCCAGAGAGGAAAGCCGCTCCGATGACCGATCACCTCGTCTCCGCCGCACCGCGCCCCCCGCTGCACTCCGCGAAGACCCTCCTCGCCCCCCGCCCCGAACCCCGCACCGCGCAGCGCATCCTCTTCGGCGACACCGCCGACCTGCCCTTCCGCTGGCTGCGCAGCATCCGCACCGCCGAGGTGCGCCAGCACCTCGCCGCCGAGAACGCGCACACCGACCGCGCCACCTCCGCGCTCGCGCCGCTGCGTGCCCGCCTCGCGGAGACCCTCGAGGACGAGGTCCCGCAGGAGCTGTCGGTGCCGGTGCTGCTGGACGGCTGGTGGTACATCGACCGCACCCACCCGCTGGACGGCGTCACCTTCTCCCGCGTCCGCGACTGCGAGGCCGTGCGCGGCCCGGCCGGCGTCCCCGTCCCCGTTCCCGGGCAGCTGCTGCCCGGCGAGAGCGTGCTGGTGGAGGACTGCCGGAGGGTGCTGGGCCTCGCCCTCTCGCCCGACCACCGCCTGCTCGCCCGGGCCGAGGCCGCCGCGGGGGGCTGCCGCCTTGTGGTCACCGACGCCGAGACCGGCGTGGTCGTGGACGACTCCGTGCACGCCGCGGGGCCGGATGCCGTGTTCTCCGCGGATTCGACCGCGCTGCTCCACACCCGTCTGGACGATCTCGGGCGCCGCGCCGAGGTGCGCCGCCACGTGCTGGGCAGCGACCCCTCCACGGACCCGGTGCTGCTCGAGGAGCCCGACCACTGGTCCGAGCTCACCCTGAGCCGCTCCCGGGACGGGTCCGCCCTCATGATCCGCTCGACCTCACCGGTCGCCGCCGAGGTGTGGACGCTGGACCTCGCCGCGCCGACGGCGACGCCCGTCCAGGTTACCGACCGCCTGACCGGGAGGTCCACGGTCGTGGAGCATGCCGGCGACCGGCTGCTGCTGCTCCACGCGGACCCCGCCACCCATCGCTGCGTGCTCGCCGAGGCGCCGCTCGGGTCGGGGACGCTGCCCGGGAGCGCGACCCCCCTGCTGCACGCGCAGGAGGGCGAGAGCTTCGAGTCCGTGGAGGCCTTCGCCGGCTTCGTCGCGCTGCAGCTGCGCGTCGGCGCCCTGCCGGCGGTGCGGATGATCCCGCGCCGGGCCGACGGCTCCCTCGACGTCGGCGCCGTGCGGGAGATCGTCACCGGCGGACCGCTGGACGGGGTGCGCCTGGAGCACACCCCCGACTGGGACCAGCGCTCGATCCGCTGCCGGGTGGACAGCTTCCTCACCCCGCCGACGATGATCGGCGCGTCCCTCGACGGCGGCGACCCGTTCGTGCTGCAGCGCGTCGAGGTGCCCGGCCTCGACGCCTCGCGGTACGTCGAGAAGCGGCTGTGGGCGACCTCGCCCGACCGCACCCGCGTCCCGATCTCGCTGATCGCCCGGGCCGACGTGGTCGCCGACGGCACCGCCCCGGTGCTGCTGCACGGCCACGGCGTGTTCGGCCAGTGCCTCGACCCGCTGCTGCAGCCCGAGGTGCTCGCGCTCGCGGACCGCGGCGTCGTCGTGGCCGTCGCGCACGTGCGCGGCGGCGGCGAGCTCGGGCCGCAGTGGCACCACGACGGCCGTCGCCAGCGCCGGATGCACTCGGTGGACGACCTCGTCGCCTGCGCGGATCACCTGGTCGCCTCCGGGTGGGCGGCTCCGGACCGGATCGGCGCCGTGGCCACCGGGGCGGGTGCGATGGTCGTCGGCGCGGCCGCGAACCGGGCGCCGGAGCTGTTCCGGGCCGTGCTGGCGGAGACCCCGCTGGTGGACCCGCTGGAGACGCTGCTGGCCCCGGAGGTGATGCTCACCCTCGAGGAGTGGACCGAGTTCGGGGATCCGGCCGAGGACGAGACCGCCTACCGGACCCTGCGCGCCTGCAGCCCGGCGGAGAACATCCGCGAGACCGAGTACCCGGCCGTCTACGCGTTCACCGCGCTCGAGGGCACGGACATCCCGCCGGCCTGCGCCGCGATCTGGGTGGCGCGGCTGCGGGAGCGGGTGACCTCCGATCCTGCCGAGCGGCCGGTCCTGCTGCGCGTCGCGGACTCCCTGGAGGACGGCATGGACCTCCGCGTCGAGGGCGTCGCCTGGCTCCTGGACCAGCTGGGCGCCGCGGACCTCGAAGGATGACTAGTCTCGAGGGATGACGAGCCAGCACCCGGACGCCCCCTCCCCCGAGCGACGCCCCACCGAGCGGATCCACCACGGCGATGTCGTGGTGGATCCGTACGAGTGGATGCGCGACAAGACCGATCCCGAGGTCATCGCGTACCTCGAGTCGGAGAACGCCTACGCCGACGCCCGCACCGCGCACCTCGGCGTGCTGCGGCAGCGCCTGGTCGAGGAGTTCGTCGGCCACACGCAGGAGACGGACCTGTCGGTGCCGGTGCGTCGCGGGGACTGGTGGTACATCACCCGCACCACCGCCGGAGACGACTACCCGAGGTTCACCCGCGTGGCCGACACGGGCGCGATGCCGCAGGTCGAGCCGGGGGTGATGCTCGCGGGCGAGCAGGTGCTGCTGGACGCCCAGGCCGAGGCCGCAGGGCACGAGTTCTACTCCCTCGGCGGGCTGACTCTCTCCCCCGACCACAACCTGCTCGCCTATGCGGTGGACACCGCCGGGGACGAGCGGTTCACGCTGCGGGTCCTGGACCTCTCCGCCGGCGAGGTGCTCGACGAGTCCGTGACCGGCACCGGTTACGGCATCGCGTTCTCCACCGATCAGCAGTGGCTGTTCTACGCGCGGGTCGACGACGCCTGGCGGCAGCACCAGGTCTGGCGCCATCGGATCGGCGCCGATCCGGCCGAGGACGTGCTCGTGCTCGAGGAGGGCGACGAGCGGTTCATGATCGGCTTCGAGCGCTCCCGCGACGAGACGACCCTCGTCATCCAGTCCGCCTCCACCACGACGGCGGAGGCGTGGCTGCTGGACCTCGCCGCGCCCGAGTCCGCGCCCGTTCCCGCGGGCGGGCGGCGCGACGGCGTGGACTACGCGGTCGAGCACGCCGGGGACCGCCTGCTGGTGGTGCACAACGACGGACACACCGGCTTCGCGCTCGCGCAGGCGCCGCTGGCGACCCCGGAGCAGTGGGAGGAGCTGCTGGTCGCCGGCGAGGGCGAGCGGCTGCTGGCGGTGGAGTCCTTCGCGGGCTTCGTCGCGCTCGAGCTGCGCGCCGGCGGGCTCGCCTCGGTGCGGATCATCCCGCGGGCGGCCGACGGGTCGCTGCGGCTCGATCAGGCGGAGGACCTCACCCACGGCGGGGAGCTGGACACCGTCGAGCTCGACGCGAACCCGAACTGGGACCAGCAGGCGGTGCGCTACGAGCTCACCAGCCTGCTCACCCCGCCCACCGTCGCCGAGCGGGAGGTCGCCACCGGTGCGACCGAGATCCTGCGCGTCACGCCGGTGCCGAACTTCGACCCCTCCCTCTACGTGGAGCGGCGCGAGTGGGCGAGGGCGGCCGACGGCACCGCGATCCCGCTCAGCGTCGTCGCGCGCAGGGAGGTCGCGGCCGACGGGACCGCGCCCGGGTATCTGTACGGCTACGGCTCCTACGAGGTCTCGGTCGACCCGTCCTTCGTGCCCACGCGCCTGTCCCTGCTGGACCGGGGCGTGGTCGTCGCGATCGCGCACGTGCGCGGCGGTGGCGAGATGGGCCGGGGCTGGTACGACCACGGCAAGCTGCTGGAGAAGAAGAACTCCTTCAGCGACTTCGTCGCCGCGGCGGAGCATCTCGGCGCGAGCGGCCTCGTGGACCCGGCCCGGCTCGGGGCCGAGGGCCGCAGCGCGGGCGGGCTGCTGATGGGCGCGGTCGCGAACCTCGCCCCGGAGCGGTTCCGGGCGATCATCGCCGGGGTGCCCTTCGTGGACGCGCTGACCACGATCCTGGACCCCTCGCTGCCGCTGACCGTCGGCGAGTGGGAGGAGTGGGGCGACCCGCTGCACGACCCGTCCGTGTACGAGTACATGAAGGAGTACTCGCCCTACGAGAACGTGCAGGCGGTGGAGTACCCGGCGATCTTCGCCTCGACCTCGCTGAACGACACGCGCGTCTTCTTCGTCGAGCCCGCCAAGTGGGTCGCGCGCCTGCGCGAGACGGTCACCTCGGACCAGGCGGAGCGTCCGATCGTGTTCCGCTGCGAGATGGTCGCCGGGCACGGCGGCCGCTCGGGCCGGTACCGCAAGTGGGAGCAGCGGGCCGACGAGCTGGCCTGGCTGCTGGATCAGCTGGGGGCGACGGAGCTGCTCTGACGGACTGACGGGCCCGGTCGGGTCCTGGCCCGGCGCTCAGCTGACCAGGTACCCGCCGTCGACCGGGATCTCGGCGCCGTTGATCATCGAGGCGGCCTCCGAGGCGAGCCAGACTACGACGTCGGAGACCTCGCGGGGCCGGGCGAAGCGGGACTGCGGGATCCGGGCGAGCATCGGGGCGGCCTTGTCCGGCTGCTCGCCCCACACTTTCTGGCCCATGTCGGTGAGCACCACGGTGGGGCAGATCGAGTTGGCGCGCACGCCCCGCTCCCCCAGCTCGAGCGCGAGGGTGCGGGTGGCCATCACGAGGCCCGCCTTCGCGGTCGAGTAGGCGTAGTGCTCGGCCAGGGGGCGCAGCGCGGCGGCGGAGGCGATCGTGAGGACCACTCCGCCGCCGGAGGCCGCCATCGCCGCGCCGGCCCGCGCCGCGAGCAGGGCGGGGGCGCGCAGGTTCACCTGCAGCGTCTCGTCGAAGTGCGCGGTCGTCAGCCGCTCGACCGTCTCCGGATGGGAGAGGCCGGCGTTGTTCACCAGCACGTCCAGGCCGGCCATCAGGCTGCTCGCCTCGTCCCAGAGGTGGTCCGGGACCTTCGGATCGGCGAGGTCCGCGGCCAGGACCGCGGTGCGGACGCCGTGCTGGGCGGCCAGGCGTGCGGCGGGCGCCTCCAGGGCGGCGCCGTCTCGGGCGGTGAGCACGAGATCGGCGCCGGCCGCCGCGCAGGCGCGGGCGATGTCGGCGCCGATCCCTCGGCTCGCTCCCGTGATGAGGGCCTTCCGGCCGGACAGGGGGCGCTGCTGCTGCTCGGGGCTCATCGCCCCAGGCTACTCAGCCGGGCTGCTCAGAAGGCGGGGATGACCGAGCCGTCGGTGAAGGTCTCCTCGATGAAGGAGCGGACGTCGTCGCTGTGGAGCAGCTCGTCGAGCTTCACGAGGGCCTCGTTCTCCGCGTCGGCGGTGCGCACCACCATCATGTTCGCGTTCGGGTTGCCCTCGCCCTCCTCGATGACGATGGCCTCCTCGGAGGGGTTCAGGCCCGCCTCGAGGGCGTAGTTGCCGTTCACGACGGCGACCGCGAAGTCTGCCAGGGAGCGCGGGATCTGCGCGGCCTCGAGCTCGGTGAACTTCAGGTTCTTCGGGTTCTCGGCGATGTCGCCGGTGGTCGCCGAGGTGGGGGCGACGCCGTCGGCGAGGGTGATCACGCCGTTCGCGGCGAGCAGGTCCAGGCCGCGGCCGCGGTTGGTGGGGTCGTTCGCGATCGCGACCTCGTCCCCGTCCTGCAGCTCGTCGAGCGAGGAGAGGGTCTCGGAGTAGACGCCGAGCGGCTCGACGTGGACGCCCTCGAAGGCGTGGAAGTCGTAGCCCTTCTCCGACATCTGACCCTCGAGGAAGGCGGGGGTCTGGTAGAAGTTCGCGTCGAGGTCGCCGTCGTTCAGCGCCTGGTTGGGGAGCTGGTAGTCGGTGTACGGCTCGATCTCGAGCGCGAGGCCCGCGCCCTCGGCGAGGTTGTCCTGGACGAACTGGAGGATCTGGGCGTGCGGGGCCGGGGAGGCGCCGATGCGGATCGTGGTCACGCCGTTCTCCTCCGTCGGCCCCTCGTTGCCGCCGGCGCCGCAGGCGGCGAGGGCGAGCGCGGCGAGGCCCGCGCCGGAGGCGAGCAGAGTGGTGCGGCGGGAGATGTGGGTCATGGGCATGTCCTTCTCGACGAGGGTGGGATGAAGCAGGTCAGCGGGCCGCGGCGCGGTGGTCGACGGCGCGGGAGAGGGCGGAGCCGAGCGCCTGGACGGCGATCACGATGACCACCAGCACGACCACGGTCGCGACCATGACCACGTTGTCGTAGCTCTGGTAGCCGTTGCGGATCGCGAGGTCGCCCAGGCCCTTGCCGCCCACGGTGCCGGCCATGGCGGTGTAGCCGATGACGGCGATCGTGGTGGTGGTGAGGGAGCCGATGATGCCGGGCAGCGCCTCCGGCAGGAGGACCTGGCGGATGATCTGCCATCGGGTGGCGCCCATCATCTGCACCGCCTCGACCTTCCCGGCGGAGATCTCGCGCAGGTTGATCTCGATGAGGCGGGCGAGGAACGGGATCGCGGAGATCGCGAGCGCGAACATCGCGGCGTTCGGTCCGGTCACGCGGCCCACGATGAAGCGGGTGACGGGGATCAGCGCGATGATCAGGATGATGAACGGGAAGGACCGCCCGACGTTCACGACGAAGCCGACGATCCGGTTCACCCAGCGGGCGAGGCCGCCGCGGGCGCCGGAGGTCTCGAAGAGCAGCAGGCCCAGCGGCACCCCGATCAGGGTGGAGAACAGCATGGTCCCCACGGTCATGTACAGGGTGATCAGGGTGTTGGACCACAGGGACGTGTTCGTGTCCCAGGTGGTGAAGACGGGGTTGTCGAGCCACTCCATCATGCGGTCACCTCCTTGGCGACGACGCCGGCGCTCTCGAGCTCGGCGAGGAAGTCATCGAGCCCCTGGCGGGAGATCGGCTGTCCGGAACGGTTGCGCAGGGCGAGCTGGACCCGACCCACCTGGCGGCCGCCGATGGTCTCGATGGTGCCGGCGACGAGGGTCGCCTCGGCCTCGTACGTCTCGGCCAGACGGATCAGGTCATCTGTGGTGCGGAAGCGCTCGGAGTCGCCGTAGTCGCAGTTCACGACCAGCGCCTCGATGCCGGTAGGAGCCGGCGGCAGCGGGATCAGCTCGGCGCTGAGGGGGCCGTGCGGATCGGCGGCGACCTCGAGCAGGTCGCCGCTCTGGGTGATCCGCCCGTCCTGGAGCAGGGTGACGGTGTCGCACACCTCGCGCACCACGCCCATCTCGTGGGTGATGATCACCACCGTGATGCCGAGGCGCTCGCGGAGATCCGCGAGCAGGCGCAGGATCTGCCGGGTGGTGGTGCCGTCCAGGGCGCTGGTCGGCTCGTCGCACAGCAGCACCTTCGGCTCGGCGGCGAGGCCGCGGGCGATGCCGACGCGCTGGATCTGCCCGCCCGAGAGCTGCGCGGGGTGGTTGTGCTCGCGGCCGGTGAGCCCCACGAGCTCGACCAGCTCGGCGACGCGGCGCTCGCGCTCGGCGCGGGGCACCCCGGCGATCTCGAGCGGGTGGGCGATGTTCTGGGCGGCGGTGCGGGAGTCCAGCAGGTTCGCGTGCTGGAAGACCATCCCGATGTTCCGCCGGGCGGCGCGCAGCTGGGCGCCCTCGAGCGCGGCGATGTCGGTGCCGTCGATCTCGACCCGGCCCGAGGTGGGCTTCTCCAGCCCGGTCAGGCAGCGGATGAGCGTGGACTTGCCCGCCCCGGAGCGACCGACGATCCCGTGGATGCGGCCCGGCCCGAGGTGGAGGTCGATCCCGTCGAGCGCGACGACGGGGTCTCCGCCGCCGGGTGCGGGGAAGACCTTGCGCAGAGCGTCGAGAGTGATCACCCCGGAATTCAAGCATCGAGCGCCCCGCACGCCGAGCACGCGTTCATCTGCCGCAACAAACGTCACAGACCTGCAGGTCCCCATGTGGACGGGGTCACGCCGTGCGGTCTGACATCTGTCATGGGCGGGCCGTGAGAGACGCATCCCGGTCGATGACAGCGCGCCCTGCCGCACAGCGCCGTGCACGGGGAGGCTGGAACCATCATCCACCCGGAAGGACCCCACCCATGTTCCAGGACCTCCTCGTCCAGCTCCACGACCTCGTCTCCGACCTCGAGCCGTGGCAGCAGGTGCTCGCGCTCGTCCCCGCCGGTGCGGTCCCCTTCATCGAGAGCTATCTCGGCTCCTTCCTGGGCGCCGCCCTCGGCATCCACCCGGCCCTCGCGATCCCCGCAGCGGTGCTGGGAAATCTGGTGGCGACCTTCGTGGTGATCGCGCTGGCCGGCCGCACCCGGGACGCGATCGCCCAGGGTCGTCGGAAGCACGGGGGCCGCTCCGTCGAGGAGCCCAGCCCCTCCCGCTTCCGAGCCAAGGTCGCCGCGGCGATGGAGAAGTACGGAGTGCCCGGGGTGTGCCTGCTGGGGCCGTTCGTGGTCGCCTCGCAGATCTCCGGCCCCGCGCTGATCGCGCTCGGTGCCGAGCGTGGCCGGGTCTACCTCTGGATGGGCGTCTCGATCGTCCTGTGGGGTATCGCCTTCGGCGCCTTCGGCGGCCTGTTCCTCGCCGCGATCGGCTGAGCGGATACGCTTCGCCCCAGCTCGTCGACCATTCCTACGCCGAAGGGAGAACCGCTGTGGAGACCCGCACCGCACGCCAGTGGAGCGTGTTCTACGCCTACACGGCGTGGTCGGTCGTGCTCATCCAAGCGATCTTCCCGCTGGGCGTCCTGCTCGCGTTCGGCACCCCGGTGCCCGCGCTGCTGGCCGAGGCCCCGGCGGCGACCGCGGTGCTGATCGTGCAGATGGTGGTCGGCGCCTGGTCCGGGCACCGGGCACTTGCACTGTGGTCGGCGGCCGCACTGCCCGAGGCGCGGGACCGCTGGGACCTCCCGCAGGTGGGCAGCATCCCGGCGGACCGCTCGCTGCTCGCCACCGCAGTGCCGTCAGCCGTCATCGTGCTGCTGCAGCTGCTCGGCCTCTCCGTGGCCCCCGTGCTCGTCGCCTCGCTCACGCTGCTCGCCGCCGCGGCGCTCCTGCGATGGCGCTGGCAGATCGGGGCGGCGGTGGCGGTCGCGACGACGGTGATCGCGATGGCGTTCGGGCTCTCCGCCCCCGTCGCCTTCCCCACCGGCGCGCTGCTGCTCGCCGTGGTGCTCACGGTGCGGATCTCCCTGTGGCTGGCGGCGATGGTGCGCGAGCTCGACGACGCCCGCGAGGCGCAGGCCCAGCTCGCCGTCGCCGAGGAGCGGCTGCGCTTCGCCCGCGACCTGCACGACGTCACCGGTCGCGACCTCTCCGTGATCGCCGTGAAGACCGAGCTGGTGGCGCAGCTGGCCGAGCGCGGCGACCCCCGCGCCGCGGAGCACGGCCGGGAGGCGGCGCAGATCGCCCGCACCTCGCTCGCCGAGATCCGCTCGCTCGTGCGCGGCTACCGCGAGGCGGATCTCGCGACCGAGCTGCAGGGCACTGCATCCCTTCTGCGGTCCGCGCACGTGGAGGTCACGGTCCACGGCGCGGCCGAGGACGTTCCCGCGGCCCGGGCCGGCACCGCCGCCTGGGTGCTGCGAGAGGGCGGGACGAACATCCTGCGCCATGCCGACCCGTCGGCCGTGGAGATCACCCTCCGCGCGGACGGCGTCACGATGGTCAACGACGGCGCGCCCGAGGAGGCCGAGATCCGGGAGGGCAGCGGGTTGACCGGGATGAGGGAGCGCCTCGAGGACGAGGCGACCCTGGAGGTGCGCCGCGAGGACGGCACCTTCACCCTCGACGTCCGCTTCACCCCGACCGGAGGATCCCGATGACCGACGCCCCTGCTCGCCCGCTGCGCGTGGTGCTCGTCGACGACGAGCACCTGATCCGCTCGGCGCTCGCGACGATGCTGTCCCTCGAGGAGGACCTCGAGGTGCTCGGCGAGGCCGGGACCGTCGCCGAGGGCGCACGGCTGATCGCCGAGACCACGCCGGACGTCGCCGTGGTGGACCTGCAGCTGCCCGACGGCGACGGGCTCGACCTGTGCGAGCAGATCGCGGGGACCTCCCCCGCGACCCGCTGCCTGATCCTCACCTCGCATGCGCGGCCCGGCTATCTCAAGCGCGCCCTCGCACAGGGGGTGCTGGGCTTCCTGCCGAAGACCACCTCGGCCGAGCAACTCGCGCGCGCCGTGCGCTCGGTCGCGGGCGGGCGCCGCGCGATCGACCCGGAGCTGGCCGCGGAGACGATCTCCTCGGGCGATTCCCCGCTCACGCCGCGCGAGGCGGACGTGCTCGAGTTCGCGGCCGACGGCGCCCCGGTCGAGCAGATCGCTCGCCGCGCCCATCTGGCCCCGGGGACCGTGCGCAACTACCTCTCGAGCGCCCAGGCGAAGCTGCAGGCCGCGAACCGGCACGAGGCCGCCGCGATCGCCCGCCGCCAGGGCTGGATCTGAGACTGGCGAAGAACCCTGACCGCCGCTCGCTCACCAGATCCGCTCGAGCGAGCCGAGGCCGTCGAACACCCGATCCGCACTGATCAGCGGGATCCCCCGGCGGAGCGCCTGCGCCGCGAGCATGCGGTCGAACGGGTCCCGGTGCCCCCACGCGAGTGTGCCGCTGACCAGCGCATCAGCACTCTCGATCGGCAGGGCTTCGAAATACCCTCGTCGGAGATGCTCGCCGAAGTCCAGCACCAGGAACTCGGCCTCCGGGAGCTTGCCGATCCGCACCTTCGTGGCGATCTCCCAGGCAGTGGCGGCGGAGACCAGGACCTCCGTGTCGAGATCGGAGATCACGGCCTCCGCCGGGCTCGTCAGCTTCGACGGATCCGTCATCGCCCACAGCAGGACATGCGTGTCGGCGAGAAGGGTGTTCACTCTCCGCCCTCCCAGGCGTCCAGCTCCTCGGGAGGGAGCGCGTCGAAGAAGGAGTCGGGGAGCTCGTAGCGGAGGTAGCCGAGCGGCCTGCGCCGCGACTCCTGCGCCGGACGCTCGAGCGGCACCAGGCGTGCCACGGGTGTCGGCCCACGCGAGATCGTGATCTCGGCGCCCTCCTCGACCTCGCGCAGGAGCTCGGACAGCCGGGTCTTGGCATCCTGCACCTTGACCGTCCTGTGGTCGGGGCCTGCTGTCCCTGCTGCGCTCATGGTTCCAGCGTAGAGCCAGGCCGACCAACGCGGAAGGGATCTGGTCAACCTGGCTCGCCAGAGCTGGTCAGCTCGTGCGAGGGCCGCCTCAGCCCGCCGCGGCCTCCGCGAAGCTCGCGTCGACGATGCCGGCGATGTCCAGCGGCTCGGAGTAGGTGATCTGCTCGGCATCGATCCACACGGACTGCATGGCCTCGAGCTGATCGGGCTGCGGGGCGAGGTCGGGGAGGTAGGTGTACATCGGGGAGGCCTTCAGCACCTCGATGTCCTGGCCGAGGGTGTCGGCGAGGATCTGGTAGACCTCCTCGGTCTGCTTCCCGTCGGCCGAGAGCTCCTGGGCGCCCTTGGCGAGCGCGATGAAGAAGCCCTGCGCGAGCTCGGCGCCGACGAAGGTCTCGGAGTACATCACGCCCGTGCCGGTGGTGCCCTTCGCGGGGACCGCGAGCGGGGAGGCGATCCCGGCCTCCTCGATCGAGGAGGAGAAGGGGGCCGACGGGGTCGCCGCGTCGACGGAGCCGTTGGTGAGCGCCGGCTCCTGGTCGGGGGTGGCGAGGTTGGAGATCTCCACGTCGTTCAGGGTCAGACCGCCCTCCTCGAGCATCGCCGCGAGCAGGTAGCCGCCGGTCGCGCCGGGCCCGCCGGCCACCCCGATGGTGCGGCCCTTGAGATCGGCGACCTCGCTGATCGTGCCGTCGTCCAGGAGGTCCTGGCGCACCTCGAGCGCGGTGGGCGAGTTCTCCGGGTCGCCCGGGGAGATGCCCATGGAGCCGACGATCTTGAAGGCCACGCCCTGCTCGAGGGCGTTGAACATGCCGGCGCTGAACCCGGCGACCATCACGTCGAGCTGGTCGTTGGACAGCATCGGCACGCCGTCCTGGCCGGACTTCAGCGGGGTGAGCTCGAGGGTGATGCCCTCCTCCTCGAAGTAACCCATCGCGTCGGCGACGTACAGCGGCGCGAACAGCGCCGAGGGCAGGTGGCCCACGCGCACGGCGCCGGAGGCGGAGCCGCCGTTGGCGCCGCCGCCGGAGGAGTCCTCGCCGGTGATGGCGGAGCCGCAGGCGGTCAGGGCGCCGCCGAGGGCGGTGGCGGCGGTGAGGGAGAGAAGGGTGCGTCGTCGCATCGGTGCTCCTAGGGGTGCAGGTGGTGGATGGGAGGTGGGGTCAGCGCTCGCGGCGCCAGGGCAGCAGCAGCTTCTCGGAGCGGCTGAGGATCGTGGTGACCAGAGCGCCGATCAGTCCGATGACGACCAGGCCCACGTAGAGCTTCTCCGGGATGAACAGCTGCCAGGAGTTCCAGATCAGGTAGCCGAGCCCGGTGGTGGTCGCGCCGGTGAACTCGACGGCGGTGACCACCACGACGGCGGTGCCGGTGGCGGTCTTCAGACCGGAGAACACGAAGGGCATCGCCCCGGGCAGGATCACGTGGCGGAAGCGGGCGAGGCCCGTGGCGCCGTAGGCGGCGCCCGCCTCGAGCAGCTTCCGGTCGATCGCCCACACGCCGGAGACGGTGCTGATCTGCATGATGAAGAAGGTCGTGATGAACACGGCGATGATCTTCGGCAGCTCGGTGGGCCCGAAGATCATCAGCAGGATCGGGAAGATCGCGATCTTCGGCAGCGGGTAGAGCGCGGAGAACAGCGGGCCGAGCGCGGCGTTCAGCGCCCGGGAGGAGCCCATCAGCAGGCCGACGACGATCCCGCACAGCGCGCCGAGGCCGCCGCCGACGGCGAGGCGCATGAGGGTCGGGGCGGTGTGCTGCCACAGCTCGCCGCTCATCAGCATCTCCCCGCCGGCGGCGACGATGCGGGTGGGTGGCGGGAAGAAGCGCGGGTCGATGATCTCCACGCGGGCGCACAGCTCCCACAGCACCAGCAGCAGGATCGGCGTCGCGATCGAGAGGACCAGGTCGCGGGTGGCCAGGCGCCGGTCGCGGGCGCGCTGCTCTCGGGCGGCGACGAGGGTGCGGTGCTCGCGGTCGTCGGCCGTCGTCGTGGTGCGGGCGGCGGGTGCGGTGCTCACGCGGTCTCCTCGGCGGTGCGCGCGTCCTCGCGCAGCAGGTTCCAGATGCGCGAGCGCAGCGCCGCGTACTCGGGGTCGCGCTCGATCTCGAAGGAGCGCGGACGGTCGAAGGGGACGGTGATGTCCTCGCGGAGGGTGCCGGGACGGCCGGACATCACGATCACGCGGTCGGAGAGGACGATCGCCTCGTCGATGTCGTGGGTGACCATGAGGACGGTCTTGCGCTCGGTCTCCCACAGGGCGATGAGCTCCTCCTGCATGAGCATGCGGGTCTGGGCGTCGAGCGCGCCGAGCGGCTCGTCCATCAGCAGCACCGGGGAGCCGGTCGCGAAGGCGCGGGCGATCGCGACGCGCTGGCGCATGCCGCCGGAGAGCTGGTGGGGGTAGGAGTCGGCGAAGTCGGTCAGGCGCACCCGGGCGAGCCAGTCGTCGGCGATGCGTCGGCGCTCGGCCGTGCCGGTGCCGGTCATCCGCAGGCCGAAGGCGACGTTCTCCCGCACGGTCATCCAGGGGAAGACGCCGTGCTCCTGGAACACGAAGGCGGCGGGGATCTGATGGCCCTCGTCCGGCATCGACACGGAGCCGACCGTGCGTTCCTCGAGCCCGCCGAGGATGCGCAGGAAGGTCGACTTCCCGCAGCCGGAGGGGCCGACGATGCAGGTGAAGGAGCCGGGCTCGAGGGTCAGGGAGAAGTCCTCGAGCGCCCAGACGGGGTCGGTGCCGGAGAAGAAGACCTTCGAGACGTCCTCGGCGACGACGGCGCCGGGCGGGGCGGCGGAAGAGGCGGTGTGCATGCGTGCTCCTGGTCCCGGGTCGGGCGGCGGCGTCGGCGACCGGCGGGGACGTGCGGGGTCGATCGGTGCGGGACGGTGCGGGCGGGCCCGCAAGGCCACTGTAGACCGGCGTCTCGGAGTGCGGGCCCTCGATCTCGCACGATGGACCTCTCGGGGAGTCGCCCCCGCCCCCTTGACACCCGGGACGGGGAGGAGGACTGTGTAAACAGTTCCTTACTTAAGGAGTTGGTGACATGCAGTCTGCGGCGGATCCGCTCTCGCGGGTCTTCCACGCCCTGGCGGACCCCACCCGGCGCGCCATGATCGAGCGCCTCGCCCGGGGACCGCTGCGCGTGGGCGAGCTCGCCGAGCCCTTCGCCGTCTCCCGCCCCGCGATCAGCCAGCACCTGCGGGTGCTGGAGGAGGCAGGGCTGATCACCCGGACCCCGCAGGCGCAGTGGCGCCTGTGCACCCTCACCCCGGAGCCGCTCAAGGCGGCGACCGACTGGGTCGAGGAGCACCGACGGATCTGGTCCGGCCGCTTCGACGCCCTCGAGGACGTGCTGCGCAGCATGCCCAGCGTGCACAGCGCCGAGGGCGCGCTGGATCCCCAGGACCCGGCTCCCCAGGACGGAGACCCCTCATGACCGACGACGACATGACCACCCCCGCCTCCTTCACCCTCACCCGCACCCTCGAGGCGCCGCGAGCGCTGGTCTGGCGCGCCTGGACCGATCCCGCGCTGACGGCCCGCTGGTGGCATCCCGCCGGCGTCGAGGTCGAGACCGGCTCGGTCGCGATCGACCTGCGGGAGGGCGGGCAGTACGCCTACACGATGACCGTGGACGGGCGGCGCTGGCCGACGGCCGGCACCTATCTCGAGATCCGCGAGCCGGAGCTGCTCCGCTTCACCTGGCGCGGCCCGGAGAACGCCGACGAGGTCTCGCCGCTGGTCACGGTCGCGCTCGAGGAGCTCGGCGCCGAGCGCACCCGGATGGAGTTCACGCTCGAGCGGCGCGTGCCCGCCGAGGCCGGCGAGGACGAGGACGTACGCGACGGCTGGCGCTCCGCGCTCGACGAGGTGCTGGTGCCGCTGCTCGGCGAGCTCACCGGCGGCTCCGGTGCGGGCCGTCCGCGGATCGTGCTCGAGCAGCTCGTCTCGGCCGACGGCTTCGCGGCCGAGCCCGACGGCGGGATGCGCTTCGTGGAGGCGGTGAGCTTCGAGGACCTCGACCGCACCGACGAGCACCAGATGGAGTTCGTCGCGACGGTCGATGCGATCGTGCTGGGCCGCGTCACCTACGAGATGTTCTCCTCGTACTGGCCGACGGCGGATCCGGAGCACGACCGGCTCGCCGGGCCGATCAACGCCCTGCCCAAGCTCGTCCTCAGCGAGACCCTCGCGACCGCGCCGTGGGGCGAGGGCGAGGCGCAGATCGTGCGCGGCGGGGTGGACGCCCTGCGGGAGGCGATCGCGCCGTACGGCAGGGTCGTCGTGTGGGGCAGCCTCACGCTGTCGAGGGCGCTGCTGGCCGCGGAGCTGGTGGATCTGATCCGGCTGCGCACGGTGCCGACCTTCGTCGGCGAGGGGCTCACCTTCACCCCGCCCACCAGGGAGCCGCTCGTGGCGCGGCTCGGCGAGCAGTGGCGCTACTCCACGGGGCACGTCACCACCGAGTACCACCTGCGGGACTGAGCAGCAGCGGGGGCGGCTGCGGTACGGAGCGCGGGGGCGTCAGCGCTTCCGGCGGGCGCGGAAGAAGTCGCGCAGCAGGTCGCCGCACTCCTGCCCGCGCACCCCGGTGGTGAGCTCGACGCGGTGGTTCAGCCGCGGCTCGCGCACCAGGTCGTAGAGGGAGCCGGCCGCGCCCGCCTTGGGATCCATCGCCCCGACGACCACCCGCTGCACGCGGGAGAGCACGATCGCGCCCGCGCACATGGTGCACGGCTCGAGGGTGACGACGAGGGTGGCGCCGGTGAGGTTCCAGCGCCCCGTCGCGCGGGCCGCGGCGCGCAGGGCGAGGATCTCGGCGTGGGCGGTCGGGTCCTCGTCGGCCTCGCGGCGGTTCCCGGCGGTGGCGAGCACCTCGCCGTCGGCCCCGAGGACGACGGCGCCGATGGGCACGTCGGCGGGCTCGCGCTCGGCGGCGGCGCGGGCCTCGGCGAGCGCGAGCCCCATCAGCTCGTCGTCGGTCAGCGCGCTGTCGTCCAGAGAGGCGGTCATGGGGGTCATTGTCGCGCCTGCCCCGTCAGCGCCGCTCCCCCACCACCTCGTAGCGCGCCTCGAGGAAGGCGCCGCTGCGGCCGAGCTCGCGCAGCTCGAGGTCGAAGCGGCCTCCCATCAGGGGCCTGCCCGCGCCGAGGGTCACCGGGGCGATCGAGACGTAGACCTCGTCGAGCATCCCGGCGCGCGCGAACTCCGCCGCGAGGTCGCCGCCGCCGACGATCCACACGTCCTTCCCGTCCGCGGCCGCCTCGATCGCGGCGCGGTGCTGCGCGGGCGGTCCGGAGACCGCGGTGACGCCCTCCCGCTGCTCCATGGCGCGGTGGGTGAACAGGAAGGTGGGCTGGGTGAAGACCCAGGCGCCCTCCACGTCGCCGTCGTGCTCGAGCACCCAGTCGTAGGTGGTGCGGCCGGTGACGATCGCGCCGACCTGGGCGATGAAGGCGTCGTAGGGCAGGATGCTCTCCTCCCCGGTGGGCTGGGAGAGGAGCCAGTCGAGGCTGTCGTGCTCGTCGGCGAGGAAGCCGTCGAGCGAGGTCGCGGTGTAGAAGCGGTAGCGGGTCATGGCTGGTCTCCTGCACGCAGGATGGTTCCGCGGCGGTCGCGGTCCGGGAGACCATCCTCTCCCCTCGGTCCGACGGGCGACGCCCCGGGATGCGCTCCGGTAGATTCCCTCCCATGCGCGTTCTGGAGATCGACCACCCCCTCGTCGCCCACAAGCTGTCGGTGCTGCGCAATCGCGCCACCCATTCCTCGGTGTTCCGCCAGCTCGCCGACGAGCTGGTGACCCTGCTGGCCTACGAGGCGACCCGCAACGTCGCCGTCGCGCCGGTGGAGATCGAGACCCCGGTGACCACGATGACCGGCACCCGCCTGACCAACCCCAAGCCGATGGTCGTGCCGATCCTCCGCGCGGGCCTGGGCATGCTGGACGGTCTCACGCGCCTGCTGCCCACCGCCGAGGTGGGCTTCCTGGGCATGGTCCGCAACGACGAGACCCTCGAGGTCACCACCTACGCGAACCGTCTGCCCGACGACCTCTCCGGCCGTCAGTGCTTCGTGCTGGACCCGATGCTCGCCACCGGCCACACCCTCATCGCCTCGTGCGAATACCTCC
Source organism: Brachybacterium sp. sponge (assembly GCF_001613775.1). Taxonomy (NCBI): domain Bacteria; kingdom Bacillati; phylum Actinomycetota; class Actinomycetes; order Micrococcales; family Dermabacteraceae; genus Brachybacterium; species Brachybacterium sp. sponge. The sequence goes on from NZ_LRMP01000001.1 coordinate 120,949, forward strand.
ACGAGCGCGGCGCGAAGGACATCACCTGCGTGACCCTGCTGTGCGCACCGGAGGGGCTGAAGGCGCTCGAGGAGCAGCTGGACCCCGCGATCGACCTCACCGTCGTCACCGCCGCGATCGACGAGAAGCTCGACGAGAAGGGCTACATCGTGCCCGGCCTGGGCGATGCCGGCGACCGCCTCTTCGGGGTCGTCGACTGATTTCGTGACGCCTGGGTTCTGGAAAACAATGCGTTCCTGAAATGCCCTCAGGCAATCCTTTCCTTACTGGAACGTTCTCGATATCGCTCGTACTCTCGGCGCACGTCGAGCCCTGCCGGGCCGTCACCGAGGAGGGCCCCATGACCGCCTTCGCGATGCCCCGTCTCGCCGAGTGCACCGTCACGGGCTGCTCCTACAACCCTGACGAGGCCTGCGGCGCCTTCGCCGTCACGGCCACGACCGATTCGAGCTGCGCGACCTTCATTCCACTGGACAGCAAGGGTGGGCTGAGCAAGGTCGTCTCCCAGGTCGGCGCGTGCCAGCGCGCGGACTGCGCCTTCATCCAGGACCTCGAGTGCGCGGCCGGCTCCGTGCGCATGGGCGCCAGCGCCGATGCGGCCGACTGCCTGACCTACCAGAAGCGCTGAGCGGGCGCCCCGCACACACCGCCCCGCCTCCTCAGCCGACGCGCCGCCCCCTCGGAGGGCGGCGCGTCGTGCCCGGCGCTCTCGGGCGAGTCCCCCACACGTGGCTCGCGGCCGACGAGGCGGGCACCGGCCACACCCACCGACCTCCCCCGCCCCCCGCTTCTCCGCCCCCGTCCCGGAATGTGAACAGATGCTTGCCCCTCGGGACGGGACGGGGCATCCTTCTTGCCATGACCTCGATCGCCGCGCACCGCGAGACCGCCCCCCGGGTGGTCCGCTCCGCCATGCGCGCGATGATGTTCATGATGATGATGCCGATGATGCATCGTCAGCCGAGCCTCTGAGCGCTCACGACCTCTCCGAGATCGGCTGACAGGAGCCGGCCGGAGGGCGCGGGCTCCAGGTGCCACCGGGAGCACACCCCTCACCGATCCGCCGCGGGCGTCGATCACCCAGGGATCCCGGGCCCACCGCCCGCCGCGCAGGACGCGCCGCATCTCGGAGAACTCGCATCATGACCATCGCCCTGGATCGTCCCACCACCAGCACTGTCGCCGCCCACACCCGCTCCGCCGCTCCCCGCCTGCAGCGGGTGGGCGGGACCGCCTCGCGCCCCGTCGCCACCGAGGACGCCGTCACCATCACCGTGTCGGTCTCCCTGCCCGCCGGGACCGGCGACGTCGAGGCCGCACTGATCGCCGACGAGCTGCGCACCCGGGCGCAGCGCCTGGTCGACGCCCGTGACGGCCGCACCACGGTCTCGGTGGACAGCCCCCGCCCCTTCGCCGCGACCGGCCGCGGCACGACCCGTCCCCTGCCGCCCCGCGCCCAGGGCGCCGCCGCGGTGAGCCCGCTGCGGCCGCGTCGCAAGGGGATCGTCTCCCCGAACTCGCCGGCGCGCCGTGACGCGGAGGCGGCCCGCCGCCGCCAGCTGCAGGCCACGGCCGTCAGCCCCGCGAGCCCCTCGCTGGCTCCTGAGGACTCGCTGGTCATCGACCTGTTCGGTCGCCGGGTGCGGATCGACGGACAGGACGTGGACTTCACCCACAAGGAGTTCGAGCTGCTGGCCAAGCTGGCCCGCGACTCGCGCCGCACCATCTCCCGCACCGAGCTCATGGAGTCGGTCTGGGCCGATGCGCCCGAGGACACCGGTGAGCGCACGGTCGACGTGCACGTGCGGCGTGTGCGCACCAAGCTCGGCCGCTACCGCCGCCTGATCTCGACGGTGCGCGGCGCCGGTTACCGCCTGGACCCGGGTAGCGACGTCGCGGTCCTGGGGTCCTGAGGCGCGGAGGCGCCGGGCCGGGCGGGGTCGTCCCCGCTCCGGCCCCGGCGTGCTCTGGCCGCGTCTGCTGCGCGCCGACCGGGTCTGCCGTGCTCCGGCCGGGTCGCCGGTCGCGCGTGCCGTGCGCCGGCCGCGCCGTCGGCCGTGCGGGATCGGCGCGGAACGGCCTTGGAATGCGACGAGCGGCCCGGAGCTCTCAGCCGACAGTGTCGGGGGCTCACGGACCGCTCGTCAGGCCTGTCGTCCGTCAGGGGTGGGTGCGGGCGAACAGGCTGGACGGGCTGCCACAGGTGGGGGAACCTGGCATTGTCGCCCGTCCGGCCGCTCCCCATGAGGGGGGTCTTGAGGAACGGCACATCTCTCAAATTTTCAATGTCTTCCGACGCTCGGAACACTACCAGCCGAACGCAGGGGTTTCATCCCCCGAAGACCGACTCCGTCCGTTCTTCACGTCACGCTCCCCGCTGGGGCTCGCGACGCCTTCCCGAACGACGTCGTGACACCGAGTCTAGGCCCTGGATCGCCGTCTGTAAACGCACGGGGATGCCCTGTTCTTGCAGGTGACGTGCAGGAAACATAGCTCGGGCGACACGCCGGGAAAAGGTCGAGCGATCCCCATGAAAGCGTCAAGAGACGCGGTCGGAGGGCACTTCGCGGACGCGCCACCGCCGCCCGGCCGGATGGTCGGCGCTCCGGTCGCCCTCGGAGACGACCCTGCGCTCCCACCGTGCATGCACGGTTCTCCCAGCTCAACCTCAGGGGCGATTCGTCCGAGATGCCCGATCCCCCGTGATGGGCGGCCGGAGATGGAGGGTGAGCGAGGTCGCGTCGTCGTGGCGCTTGCGCGGCGCCCGCTCCGGGTCCAGCGCGTCCTCCGCTCGCCGGATCGAGCAGATCACCGCCCGCGGATCCGCGGAGAGGGCGCGAGCGAGCGAGACGTCGTCGTGCAGCCCCAGCAGCTCCACCGCCCGGGTCACGCCGTCGCTGAGCAGATGGACGGCCGCGAGGTCCGCGAGCGGGACCCGGCCCGTCAGCGCCTCGTCCGCGGCCGCCGGCTCGTGACGGGCGACCCAGAAGCCGCCGGGGGCGTTGCGGCACGCCTCGATCGCCTCCGGGCCGCGCTCGCGGCGCACCACCTCTTCGATGCGCCGGTCGGTCAGGCGCGCGACGGAGCCGTCGCGGTGCTCCAGGAGCAGGGAGGCGTCGCAGAGCACGAGGTGCTCGAGGTGCGTCCCGGTGCGGCGCACGGCGGCGACGGTGGCCGAGGGGCCGCCCGCCTCGAGGTCGCACTCGTGCTCGTGCAGGGAGCGGACCTCGCCGATCGCGGCGGCGAGGGCGCCGGCGAGCGGGAGGGAGGGGTCCTGGGCGCGGGCGAGGAGGCGGGCGGCGAGGGTGTGGGAGAACCAGGCGACGCCGTGACGGCAGCCGGAGCGGAAGCGGGCGGGCACCCCGGCCCCGTCCAGGACCACGGCGACCTCGCCCAGCACCCCCGCCGCGTCCTCGTCCGCGCCGGGCACGGCCGGGTCGCTGAGGGACGTGATGTGCACGCCGCCACTGTAGGCGCGGGAGGGGGCCGCCGCGCCCGTAGAGTGGTCCCGGACCTCTGCCGCGGACCCCGTCCGGCGGCGCTCAGCATGGAAGGGATGACCAGATGATCGCGCAGGCGCGCATCACCTCCGAGACGACCGCCACGGTGCATCTCGCGGACGAGTCCGTCGAGGTCTCCGGGGCCGACCTCCCCGAGATCCGGGACCGGGTCAAGCAGGTCTTCATCACCTCCGCCAAGAGCGCCGACGAGGAGCTCGACGTGGTCATCGTCGAGCCCGACGTGCGTCACCACCTGCGTGTGGAGCCGAGCGGCCGGATCTCCCCGCGCGAGGCCGACGACCGCCCGCTCTTCGGCCCGGGGGCCGACGAGCCGCTGATCGCGCCGCCGCTCATGGTCACCGGGGAGCATCCCGCGGTCGACGCCGAGGGCGCTCCGGCCGCGCGTCCGCACCGTGCGCGCCGGCGCAGGGCCGCCGCGAAGCCGCCGAGCACCGTGCCGGGCTCCGCGAGCGGCGCCGCCGAGTCGACCGGGGAGCATGCGGCGGTGACGACGGGCGAGCACGCCCGCATCTCTCCGTTCGCTCCCGAGGCCGGCGACGTGACGGTGGCCGGTGTCGCACCGTCGGCGGCCGCGTCGACGACGTCCGCACCGTCGGCAGCCGCGCCCGCCTCGAGCTCCGCGGCCTCGGCCGCCTCCGCCTCCTCGGCGGCCTCCGCGCCGTCGCCCCGCTCGGCCCGCTCCGCGCCCTCGGCCGTCTCCGCCCCGTCCGCACCCTCGGCCGCCTCCGCCCCGTCCGCGCCGTCGGCCGCCTCTGCGCCCTCGGCCGTCTACGCGCCGTCGGCGCCGTCGGCCGCCCCCGCACCGTCCTCCCCCGAGGTCCCGACCCCGGCGTCGTCCGGCGCCGCGGCGTCGGCCCCCGCGGCGAAGCGGCCGCTGCCCTCGCGCGCGACGGTGCCCGCCGACGGACGCCCCACCCTGCAGGACCTGCAGTCCTCGACCGCGAAGCACCGGAAGGTGAAGGCCACCCGCGGGTTCCGCGGCTTCATCACGCGCGCCACCGGCGGGGCGATCTCGCCCGGGCCCGGGAAGAAGGAGCGCCTGGAGATCGAGCGCCTGGAGCGGATCCGTCGTCCCCTGGACGGCCCGCGGAACATCGCGGTGGTGAACCTCAAGGGCGGCGCCCACAAGACCACCGCCTCCCTCATGATCGCCGCGACCCTCGGCGTGACCCGCGGCGGCAACGTCCTGGCCTGGGACAACAACGAGACCCGCGGCACCCTCGGCTGGCGCGGCGTGCCCACCGAGCACCACCGCACGGCCGTGGACCTGCTGCACGACATCGAGACGCTCCGCTCCCCCTCGGCGAGCAACGCGGACCTCGACCCGTACGTGCGGCCCCAGGGCGAGATGCGCTTCGACATCCTCGCCTCCGACGAGGACCCGGGCTCGGCCGCGCTGATCGACGACCGCGCCTTCGGCGAGCTCGACGAGGCGCTCTCGCGCTTCTACCGCATCAAGGTGATCGACACCGGCAACAACGTACGCGCCTCGAACTGGCTGGCCGCCGTGAAGAGCGCCGACCAGCTGGTGATCATCTCGACCGTCCGCGAGGACACCTTCAACGCCGCGGCCTGGATGATCGACGAGCTGCGGGCGACGGGACTGGGCGAGCAGGTCGACCACGCGGTGACGATCCTGTCCCACTCGTCCAAGGGGAAGTTCGACCCGACGCTGCGCTCGCGCCTGCTCGCGCACTTCGGTGCGCACACCCGCGCGGTCGCCGAGGTGCCCTACGAGCAGCAGTTCGTCGACGGCACCCACCTGGACTGGAGCCGGGTCTCCAAGGCCACCAAGAAGGCCTGGCTGGACGCGACCGCGCTCATCGTCGACGGGCTGTGAGCCGTCGGGCGGTGAACGGGCGGGCCGCGAGCAGGTCGGCCGAGCGCGGACGGGCCGTGCCGGGGACGTCCCCGCGGCCGTCCGGACCTCTCCTCCCCAGCGTCCCGCCCCGCGCGGCCGTCCACAGCGCGGCGCCGGCCGGTCCGTCCGTCGGCGCCGACGCCTAGGGTGGGCGCCATGCCCGATCGCCGCCTCCACCTCGTCGTCGACGAGGACCTCGGGCCCGCGCTGTGGGTGGCCGAGCAGACCGGCCCGCGCCGGTCCCGCGCCCTGGAGGACCTCGCCGGCCTGCGCGCCGACGCCCCCGCCGCGATCGCCGCAGCGCTCGAGGACGCTCCCGACCAGCTGCGCCACCGCGTGCGGGTCCCCGGCCGGGACGGGGACCGTCGCCTGCCCGCCCTGCCGCTGTCCGGCACGGGCCTGACGGGCCTGATCGGCGCTGCGACCGCTCTGCTCGAGGCACGCTTCGGGGACGAGCTGACGGAGCGGCTGGCCCAGCTGCTGGCCGACGGGACCGCCGCCCGCCTCGCCGACTCCCTGATCGCGATGCCGAACCTGCTGGCCGCCAGCGTGCTCGACCTCCGCGCCCAGGAGCTGCTGGCCGCGCGGCACCTGCGCGCCCGCGCGACCGAGCGCTACGGCCGGCCCGTCATGCAGTGGCGCGCCCCCGATCCCGAGGCGCCGCCGCTGCTGCACGCCCTGGTCGACGGGCACGCCCGCACCGCCTTCGCCGAGCACCTGCGCAGCGCCCCGCCGCCGTCCGCCGATCCGACCGGGGTGCTGTGGGCGCTGGCCGACGACGGCGAGCTGCGCGCCGACCTGCCCGCCCAGCGCCGCCTCACCACCGCCTTCGACGCCTTCGTCGACTCCGGCCGTCCCGGCGTGCGGCTCGGCCCCGGGGACAGCGAGCTGGTGGTGCGGCTGTTCCAGCCGCCGGTCGGCACGGCCTGGCCGCTGCAGACCTGCCTGCGCGAGGACGACGGGACCGTGCACCCCGTCGCGGACCTCCGCGCCGTCGGCGACCTCACCGCGGCCGGCGCCGCCGAGGCCTCCGCCGCCGTGCTGCGCCTGGCCCCCACCGTGCGCACCGCCGCCGTGGACGACACCGGCGTGGACTGGCTGCTGACCACCGAGGAGGCCTCCGCCTTCCTCGCCCTGGACACCCCCGCGCTCGAGCAGGCCGGGGTGACGGTGCTGCTGCCGCGCGACTGGACAGCCCAGCGCACCACCCTGCGCCCCCAGGAGGCCGAGGAGGAGCCCGGCGAGCGCAAGGGCTCCGGGGTGGGGCTCGGGGCGATGGCATCCTTCCGCTGGCGGGTCGCCGTCGGCGACACCGAGCTCACCGAGGAGGAGATCGCGCAGATCCGCGAGGCGCAGGCCGAGATCGTGCAGCTGCGCGGCCAGTGGGTGCGGCTGGACCCCACCACCCTCCGCGCCGCCGAGCGGTTCCTCGACGCGTTCAGCCGCCGCACCCGAAGCAGCCGGCTCGCCGCCGGCGAGGACGGCCGGGTGCAGGAGGGCCAGGTGCAGGAGGGCCAGGTGCAGGAGGGGCCGACGGGCGGGCGGGCGGAGGCGCCGCGCAGGCCGGACCGCCCCGCCGCGCCGGCGCTGCCGCCGCCCGCACCGGTCCCCGCCGAGATGGAGGGGCGCGCACCGTGGATCGAGATGTTCTCGATGATCCTCTCCCCCGAGGTCGCCGACGTCGACTTCGGCATGTCCGCCCTGGTCTCCGGCGGCAGCCGGGGCCTGGCCCGACTCCTGCCCGGCGCGGAGGGCCCCTACCCCTATCCGCAGCCCGAGACGCTCCAGGCCACGCTGCGGCCCTATCAGCTCGACGGGCTGAACTGGCTGTGGGCGCTGGACGAGCAGTCCCTCGGCGGGATCCTCGCCGACGACATGGGGCTCGGCAAGACGATGCAGGTCCTCGCCCTGCTGTGCCGGGAGCGGGAGGGCGTGCGCATGGAGCGCCTGATGGACGGCCCGCTCACGGACCGTCGCGAGATCCCGCCCATGCCCGTCGGCCCCACCCTGCTGGTGTGCCCGATGTCCGTGGTCGGGGCGTGGCAGCGCGAGGCGGAGAAGTTCGCGCCCTATCTCTCGGTGCACGTCCACCACGGCGGGGACCGGCTGCGGGACGAGTCCTTCGTCGACGGCGCCTCCGACCTCGACCTCGTGATCACCACCTATTCGCTGCTGGCCCGGGACCTGCCGCTGCTGCAGGCCGTGCCCTGGCACCGGATCGTGTTCGACGAGGCCCAGCACGTGAAGACCCCCGGCACCCAGGTCACCCAGGCCGCCCGCGCCCTGCAGGCCCCGCACCGCCTGGCGATGACCGGCACCCCGGTCGAGAACCGCCTCGGCGACCTGCACTCCCTGATGGAGGCGGTGAACCCGGGCCTGCTGGGCAGCGCGGCGAGCTTCCAGGAGCGGATCGCCACCCCGATCGAGGAGGACGGCGACGCGAGCGCGATCAGCCGTCTGCGCTTCGTGACCTCGCCGTTCATCCTGCGACGGGTGAAGACGGACCGCTCGATCATCCAGGACCTGCCCGAGAAGATCGAACTGCAGCGGGTGGTGAACCTGACCCCCGAGCAGGCCGGGCTCTACGAGGCGATCGTGAACGAGCTGATGGTCCAGCTCGACGGGGCCGAGCAGAACAAGCGCCGCACCCTCGTCGTCTCCGCGATCACCCGGCTGAAGCAGGTGTGCAACCACCCCGCCCACTATCTCGGGGACGGCTCGCCGCTGGTGCGCGGCGGCGAGCACCGCTCGGGCAAGCTGGAGCTGGTGGACGACCTGCTCACCTCCGCCTTCGAGAAGGGCGAGAAGGCGCTGCTGTTCACGCAGTTCACCACCTTCGGGCACCTGCTGGTCCCCTACTGGACCGAGCGCTTCGCCGAGCTCGGCATCGGCTCGGTGCCCTTCCTCCACGGCGGGGTCGCCAAGCGCGACCGGGACCAGATGGTCGCCGAGTTCCAGGAGCAGCGGGACCGGCCGGGGCTGATGCTGCTGAGCCTGCGCGCCGGCGGCACAGGCCTGACCCTCACCGCCGCGAACCATGTGGTGCACCTGGACCGCTGGTGGAACCCGGCGGTGGAGAACCAGGCCACCGACCGCGCCTTCCGGATCGGCCAGCGCCGCGACGTCACCGTGAACACGCTGGTCAGCGCCGGGACGGTCGAGGAGAAGATCGACACCGTGCTCGAGGACAAACAGGCCCTGGCCGACCTCACGGTGGGTCACGGGGAGGACTGGCTCGCCCAGCTCGACGACGACCGCCTGCTGGACCTGCTCTCCCTGGACGAGACGGACGAGGACCGAGGGGACGGGACCCGATGAGCATCCAGCTGCGCTCCCGCCGGGGACCGATCGGCACCGCCTGGCAGGCGGTCGCCCTGCGCGAGGCCGCCGAGCGGCTGCTCGGGCCGGGCCGCGCGAGCCGCGGCCGCACCGATGCGCGCGCCGGCCGCGTGCAGTGGCTCGAGGTCGAGCCGGGCGCCGCCCGCGCCGCGGTCGAGGACACCGACGGCGGCCTGCACCAGGCCCGTCTGGACGTGCCCGCCTATCGCGACGGGGACCGGGAGGTGTTCCTGCAGGTCGCCCGCGCCCACCCCGAGCTGCCCGCACGCCTGGCGGCCGGTACCTATCCCGAGCAGATCGAGGCCGAGCTCGCCCCCTCGATGCTCTCGCTGCTGCCGCGGGACGCCGCCGAGCTCTCCCACGACTGCGACTGCCTGGACTGGCCCGGCCCCTGCCGTCACGTCTCCGCGCTGGTGTACGTGCTGGTGGAGGCGGTGGACGAGCATCCCGTGCACCTGCTGACCCTGCGCGGGATCCGGCTCGAGGAGCTCGTCACGCCGGTGACCCCGGCGGCGGGCGCCGCGGGCCCGACCCGCGACGCGGAGGCGGACTCCTCCGGGGACGGGGCGCCGGATGCGTCGGACGAGGCGGAGGCGGCGCCGGAGCCTGCGCCCTACGACCCGCGGCACACCGATCCCGCGCGCCTGGCCGAGGTGGTCGGCGAGGAGGTGGCCGCGATCATCGCCGCGTTCTACCACGCGGGGACCGCGGAGGAGGCGAGCGGAGGTCCGGTCGAGCACCCCGAGCGGGGCTGAGCGCTCGCAGCGCGGCCCACGATCCGGCCGTCCACAGCGGCAGCGCATCCGGTCGGCGCGGTCGCCGCTCCGCACTACAGTGGAATCCATGCCGTCCAGCGCCGAGAGCCCCCGTCCCCACGTCCCCGCGGAGGCGGTCACCGCCATCGCCGCCCTCGCCGAGAACGCCGTCGCCGAGCACCGCACCTCGGGCGTGACCTGGGCGATCATCGGCGGTCACGCCCACGATCAGGCGATCCTCGCCCACGGCGCGGCCGGGCACTGCGAGCTCGCGGACGGCCGCCCGGCCCCCGGCTCCTCCCCGATGGACCGCGCGACCGTCTCCCGCATCGCCTCGATGACGAAGTCCTTCACCTCCGCGACGGTTCTCGCCCTGCGCGACGAGGGCCGTCTGTCCCTGGACGACCCGATCTCCGCGCACGTTCCCGAGGCGGCGGGCGCCTTCGAGCTCGCGGACGACGACCGCGAGCCGACCCTGCGCCGCCTGCTGACGATGGACGCCGGTCTGATCACCGACAACCCCTGGGGCGACCGCCAGGAGGCGATGACCCGCGAGGAGTTCGCCGCCGTGCTCCGCGGCGGGCTCGGCCACGTGCACCGCCCCGGCGGCGGCTTCGAGTACTCCAACACCGGCTACGCGCTGCTGGGCCGGGTGATCGACGAGGTCACCGGCTCGGACTACGCGACCGAGATCCGTCGCCGCTTCCTGGACCCGCTCGGCCTCACGGCGACGGGCTGGTCCGCCGGCGAGATCGACACCGGCCGTCTCGCGACCGGGCACCGGCTCGCCGACCGCACCGACGCGACCCGCTTCGAGGCCGTGCCGCTGGACTCCCCCGGCGTGTACGGGGCGATGGCGGGGCTGTTCTCGAGCGTCGACGACGTGGCGATCTGGGTGCGCTTCCTCGCCGCCGCCGACGCCCCCGACAGCGCCTCGCGTGGGGCGGGACCGCTCGCGACCGCCTCCCGCCGGGAGATGCAGCAGCTGCACCGCCATCAGGTGCTCGCACCCCTTCCCGCCGGACAGGACGGGGTCTCCCCCGGCTTCGACCGGGTGCGCGGCTACGGCTTCGGCCTGGTCATCGAGCACTTCCCGGACCTGGGCGAGGTGATCTCCCATTCCGGCGGCTACCCGGGCTACGGCTCGTTCATGGTGTGGCACCGCGACTCCGGCGTGGGCGTGGTGGCGCTGGCGAACTCGAAGTACGCCCCGGCCACTCCCCTGTCGATGCAGGCGCTGCGGATCCTGCAGCGCGAGGCGCCGGAGCTGCTGGCCCGTCGCACGCCGGAGGCGGCGCCGCGCACCCTCGAGGCGGCCCGCGCGGCGCTGGACTGGCTGCGCACGGACGAGGACGCCCTGGCCGACGCCTGGTTCGCGGACAACATGGACCTGGACGTGCCGCGGGCGGAGCGACGCCGCCGGTTGGAGAAGGCGCTGGCCGTGACCGGGCTCGACGCCTCGGCGCTCGAGGGGCTGCGGGTCCGGGACGCCCAGGTGCTGAGCCGGGCGCGGCTGCGCTGGACGGTGCCCGCCCGGAGCGGCGCAGTCTCGGCGGGCGGCGCGGGCTCGACGGGGAGCGCGAGCGGCGGCGGGGCGGCTGCCGGTGCTGCCCGGTCCGCCGGAGGTGCCGCGCCCGCCGGCAGCACCGCGACGGTGCCGTCGGCGCTGCAGGTGGAGCTGCTCATGGACCCGCGGCGCGAGGGGCTCGTGCAGTCCCTGGACACCATCGCGCGCTGACCGGGGCGCGGGGCCGGTGGCCGGCCTCAGGGCGGGCTCCTGCGCTCCGCGTCGGCCGCGACGCTCTGCGGGCGCGCCGGGTGTGAGCCCGGGGGGTCAGTCCGCGGGATGCTCGTCGGCGGCGGCGAGATCCGCTGCCGTCTCGACCGACCCTTCGGCCGGCGACTCAGCCGGGGACTCGACCTGGGCGATGACGGTCCCGTCGGTCGCCGGTCCCTCCGGCAGGGCGGTCGCGTTCCCGTCGAAGATCACCAGCAGCACGATCGCGACGATCACACCGAGCACCAGCGCGGAGCCCGCGCCGAGCCCGATCGCGATCATGGTGCTGCGGTCGCGCGCCGGGCGCCCGCCCGTCTGGCCGCCGGTGGTCGTGGTGGTGCCGGCGAAAGTATGGGGCGAGGTGCCCGGGCCGGGCTGGCCGGACCGGGTGCCGGGACCGCCCGGTCCCTGTCCACCCGGGCCCTGTCCACCCGGTCCCTGTCCTCCCGGCCCCGGACCGGCAGCGGTCGCACCACCGGGTCCCTGCGCCCACTGCGGGCCCGTCTGCGGCGAGGCCGAGCCGACGGAGAAGCCCTGCTGGACCTGGCCGGCGCGGATCGCCTCCATCGAGGAGGGCGCGACCTGGGCGGCGGGCCGCTCGGGACGGGCCGCGCCCGGGGCGTTCGGCGGCAGCGGGTCCAGGGTGTCCTGGAAGGTCAGCGGGGCGCCGTCGGCATGGGTGAGCGGGTAGCCGGGCGGCACGCGCGGCAGATCGCGGCGCACCGCGTCGGCGTCCTGGTAGCGGTCCTCGGGCTGGGCGGCGACCAGGCGGCGGATCACGGCGGAGAGCTTCGGGGTGACGCCGCGCAGCAGCTGGGTGAGCTCGTCGGGGCGGAAGGCGCCGTCGTGCAGCTTGATCGGCCCGTTCAGCGCGACCAGCGCGACCACGCCCGCGGCGTAGAGGTCGTGGGAGGGGGCCGGCTCCGCCATCGCGAACAGCTCCGGCGCCATGTAGCCGGGGGTGCCGTTGACCATGCCGACATGCGTGAAGCGAACGTCGGTCTCGTGGACGGCGATCCCGAAGTCTGCCAGGCGGGAGACGGGGAACTGGCGCCCGCGGGGCTCGAACATGATGTTCGCGGGCTTCACGTCGCGGTGGATCCAGCCCTCGGCGTGCACATGGGAGAGGCCGTCCAGAAGCTGGTCGAGGATCACCACGACGGCGGGCTCGGCGAGCTTGCCACGGGTCTTGACCACCGACTCGAGCGTCCCGCCGGAGACCAGCGGCATCGCGATGACGACGTGCTCGTCCTCGGCGCCCCAGCCGTAGGGGGTCAGCAGGTGCGGATGGTCGAAGCTGACGCCCTTCTCGCGCACGAAGCGCATGAGGTCGGCGGAATCGCGCTGGCGCAGGACCTTCGCGGCGCACAGCTCCTGGGTCTTGGAGTCCCAGGCGCGCCACACGGACCCGGACCCGCCCTTGGCGATCAGGTCGATGAGCGCGAAGCGCCCGACAATAACGTCAGCCATGATTTTCCCAGCATAACCTCAGCGCTCGGGCCGAGGTTATGCTGGCGTGGATCCCTGCCGCCCGGGCGCGTGCCCGGTGAGGCCGTCCCGACCTGAGGGGGTGCCCGTGGACGTGCTGCTGCTCGCCGCCCCATCCCAGGGCGACTCGTTCTGGGACCCCGTCACGGCGACCTGGCCGCTGATGGCGCTGCTCGGCGCGGGCTGCCTGCTGCTGACCATCGTCTTCGTGGTGTGGCTGGTGCTGCAGCCGGACGAGCCCGAGCAGGACACCACGCCTCTCGTGGACAAGGCCGTCGACCGCGACCGCGGCCGTGCCGCGCTGATCCGGCGCCGCCTGGACGCGGACTCCGGCCGCGCGGACGTCTCGGACCCCGAGCTCCGCTGACCCCGCCCGGGCGGTCCGCCGCGCGTCCCCGCGCGACCCGGACCTCGATCCCCGGCACGACCTGCCGCGCAGGTCGCCTCCTGTTCACCTCGCGGTGACCGCCTGCTCATCCACGCCCCGCACCGCGGCCAGACTGCACCCCTAGGGTTCCCGGCACGGCGACGGACGACACTCGGGGGTGCACATGGATTCGGGGCGGACCCTGATGATCGCGGTCGACGGGCTCGACGAGCAGGACCTCACCGACTGCGCACGCTCCGGCGAGGACACGCGCAGTCCCCTGGCGGCGCTCGCGGCCGCCCCCTCGCCGCTGCGGATCCGGCCCGGCGGCCCCTCGGAGCCCGCCCCGGCGCTGACGACCCTGGTCACCGGCACCACCGTCGCGCGCACCGGCGTCGCGACCGAGCAGCCCTTCGACCCCGAGCGGCCCGAGAGCCGCTCCACCTGGTACGTCGAGGCGATGGCGACGCCGGGCCTCTTCGCCGCCGCGCGGCAGGCCGGGCTGCGCACCGCCGCGCTGCAGTGGCCCGCGACGGCGGGCGGCGACATCGACCTGTGCCTGCCGCTGGTCGAGGACCTGCGCCGCTACCGCAACCGCTGGGACATGGCCGAGCGCACGAGCTCGCCGCGAATGGTCGCCGACCATCTCGCACCGCGCCGCGAGCTGGGCGTGCAGCTCTCCCAGGCCGTCCCCGACGAGCTCGTCTCCGAGATCGCCGTCGAGGCCCTCACTCGCGACCGCATCGACCTGCTCGCCGTGCGGCTGAGCGGTCTGGGGATCGCACGCCGCGCCGCCGGGCTCGACGGCCCCGCCGCGGCGCGGGCGCTGCGCGAGGCGGCCGAGGAGATCGAGGCGATCCTCAGCGCCTTCTCCCCCGGCCCCGAGGACCGCGTGCTGCTGGTCCCGGGGCGCCGGCTGGTCCCCGCCGCGCTGCTCGTGCACCCCAATGCTGTGCTCGCCGAGGAGGGGCTCGTCCGCACCGAGGGCACTCGCCTGAAGGACTTCCGCGTCCTGGTCTGGCCCGACGGACCGCGCGGCGTGGTGCACGTGCGCCACGGCCAGGGGACGGCGGTGCGGGACCTCGCCCTCGAGGCGCTCACGGGTCTCGCCGCGCACTCGCGGCTGCAGCTGCGCACGGTGGACGACGGGGTCGGCGCGACCGCGGAGACCGACGTGGTCGCGGTGCTCGAGGGCACCTCGGGCACGGTCTTCGGCCTCTCCGCCACCCATCGTCCGCTGGTCGAGGGCGATGACCCCTACTACGCGGGGCCGCGCGCGGTCAGCGACCCCTCCGCCCCGACGATCGCCCTGGCGCACGGACCCGGACTGCCTCCGGCAGGGGTCGAGGGCTCCTGGGCGGATCTCGGCGTGACCCTCGCCGCGGCGATGGGGCTCACGCTGCCCGGTGCGACCGCGGCGGGGATGTGCCCGGGCGTCGGGACGGCCGGGACCGGCACGGGCGCCTCCGCACCGGTCGTCGAGAGCAGCTGACGGGGAGCGTCAGGCCCCGGAGCACCCGGTGCCCCGGGGCATCAGGCGCCTCGGGCCGTCGGAGGCCTACGGGACTCAGAGCCTCGGCGCGTCAGGCACGGCGGTGCGCGAGGCTCGCGCGCATCCGGCCCAGCACGCGCCGCAGCGGGCTCGGCGACGGCTCCGCGACCCGGTCGCGCAGGTCGTCGAGCGCGGGCGCGTGGTGGTGGATGTGGAAGTCGCCGTCGTGCAGGGCCTCGGGGTCGGGACCGTCCTCCAGCTCGCCCGGGGACACCTCGACCTCCAGCCGCAGCCTCACCTCGCGGCGGCCGTCGCGGTCCAGCACCACCTCGAGCGAGTCGACCGCAGCGGTGAGCTCCTCGGCGATGTCGGCGCGCAGCTGGGCCAGGGCGCCGTCCAGCGCGGCGGACGCGGCGGCATCGGCCCGCACGGCCTCCCGCACCGGGTAGGCGACGAGGTTCCCGTGGACGTCGACGATCGCGTCGATGACCTCGTGGACGCCGACCTCGCGCCCCTCCTCGTGGAGGGCGAGCTGCTGGACGACCAGGCGCAGCGTCCCGGTCGCGGCATGCTCGACCACCGCATCGCGCACCCGCGCGACCGCCCGCGGACTGCTGTCCCAGATCACGTACCCGCCGACCCCTCGGTCTGCTCCGCTCATGGCGAGAGGATAACCCCTCTCCCGCCCGCAATTCTGAACAGCGTCATGTTTTGAGTCGATGCTGTGGAGAACGGGGTGCGTCCCCGGGCCGGCGGATGCTGTCGCGGCAGGTCAGCGGGCGGCGCGCTCGTCGATGCCGAGGGCCGTGCGGACGGCGGCGATCTGGAAGCGCCGCGCCTCCTGCGCCGCAGGACCGTCGGCCGCGACAGCGACCTGGTGGCCGCCGCCGGGCAGCTCGAGGACCTCGTGCTCGGCGCCGGCCTCGGAGAGCGCGGCGATCAGGCGGCGGCCGTCGTGGACCAGCGGGTCGCGGTCCCCGCCGACGAGGTGCACGGGCGGCAGACCGGTGAGGTCGCCGAGCGCGGGGCTGAGCCGCGACTCGGTGCGGGGCACGGCGCCGGCGTAGAGTCGGGTGGCGACCTTCAGGCTCTCCTCCCCGTGGTCCTCGCGCGAGAGATCCGACCAGGGCGACTCGAGCAGCAGCGCGGCGGGGGCGTCACCCCCGGTGGCGGCGAGGGTCTGCGCGACGGCGAGCGCGAGGCCCGCCCCGGCGCTGTCCCCGGAGAGCACCCAGCGGCCCGGGCGCAGCACGGTCTCGCGCTGCATGTCGGCCAGCGCCCGCAGCACGTCGTCGACCGCAGCGGGATAGCGGTGGCGGGGCGCGAGGCGGTAGTGGATCATCGCCGCGGCGGTGCCCGCGCGGCGGGCAACCTCCTCGAGCCACTCCCAGGTCTGCCGGGACTCGCCCTGCACGTAGGCGCCGCCGTGCAGGTGCACGATCGTCGCGGTGCTCGCGAGCTCGGGATCGATCCAGGTCACGGGCACGTGGTCGTGGCGCACACGACGCACCCGCGAGGGGTCGGCGACGGAGCGAGGGGGCAGGGACGGCCGCTGCGAGGCCAGGATGCGCAGGGTGCGGACGAGGCTCATGGGGGCATCTTCCCACGGGATCCGCGGCGGCGCGTCGGAGCGTCGCGAGTTGCCGGGCGCACCGGCGCGCGGGCGGCCCGTCGGCCCTCGCTCAGCCGGCCAGCTCGTCGTCGACGATCCTGGGCAGCCCCGCGCGGAAGCCCGCGATCGCGAGCAGCACGCCGGTGCCGGCGAGGAACCACAGCACCACGGCCGCGGAGCCGGTCGCGTCCAGGAGCACGCCCGCGAGGATCGGGCCGATCGCGGCGAGGAGATAGCCGACGGGCTGGGTCGCGCCGGAGAGGCGGGCGGTGACCTGCGGGGAGCGGGTGCGGGCGGGCAGCAGCGCGATCGCGGTGGGGAAGGCGAAGCCGCCGATCCCGAGCACGCACGCCCACAGCAGGGGGTTCGCGGTCGGGGCGAGCAGCAGGCCGAGATAGCCGATCGTGGTCAGCGCGCCGAAGCTCGCCACGACGAAGCGCAGGCCGGGGGCGCGGGCGATGACCGTCGGCATCACGAGTCCGCCCACGAGGCCCCAGCCGGAGATCACCCCGACCAGCAACCCGGCCCTCGCGGGGCTGATCCCGGCGTCGGAGAGGATCTGCGGGAGCATGCCGAACTGGGTGTAGGCGTTCAGCGACTGGAGCGCGAACATGAAGGTCAGCGCGATCGCGGTGGGCGAGCGCAGCAGGGAGACGCGGGGCGCGCCGGCCCGTTCGGTGCTCGGCGGGGCGGGCGGGAAGTCGTGCCCGGTGCGGGTGAGGGCCACGGCCCACACCACGATCGGCAGCGCCATCACCGCGCCCCAGAACAGCAGGGAGCCGCGCCAGCCGTCGGCGGCGCCGCCCGCGAGGGGCACGGCGAGGGACGCCCCGGCGGAGCCGCCGATCGCGAGGACCACGCTGTACAGGGTCATCAGCCCCACGGTGCGGCGTCCGCCGTGCAGCTTGATCCACGCCGGCACCAGCACGTTCCCGAGCGCGGGCCCCATCAGGGCCAGCACGGACAGCGCCACGAACAGCCAGAACACCTCGGTGCCCGGCCGCAGCAGCAGCGCGACCCCGGAGAACACGAAGGCGGCGACGAGCGAGCCGGTCAGGCCCAGGCGGCGCGAGATCGGCACGGCGAGCAGGCCCAGGGCGCCGAAGGCGAGGCAGGGCAGGGCGGTGAGCAGGCCGGAGGCGGCCGGTCCCTGCCCGTAGGCCGCGACGATCGGCTCCATCAGCGGGCCGACGCCGGTCGCGCCGGGGCGCAGGTTCACCGCGATCGTCGCGACCGCGAGCACGGCGAGCACCGCGCCGACGACCCGGCCGCCCCGGCCGACGTGGGCGGCAGTCGCGGCAGGGGCTTCGGTGACCACGGCGGCGGACGCGGCGGCGCCGGGCACGGACTCGTCGGGCACGGCGGTGCCGGGCTGGGCGGTCTCGGGCGCGGCGCTCCGGGGAGCAGGGGCGTCGACGCGGTCGACGGGGTCCGCGGGCGCACAGGCCACGGAGGTCGTCGAGGTCGGGTCGTCGGACTGCTCAGGGGTGCTCACCCCTCCCTTGTACCCCTCCCCGCCGTGATCGGCCAGGGTGTTCCCTCTGGTGCCACCGATCTCACGTCGGCCCTCGCCGGGCCGGTCAGGGGCCCGTCGACCCGCAGGACGGCGGGCCGCGGGCCGAACGGGGAGGCCGCGGCCGCCCGCCCCGGCCTACGCTGGTGCGCGGCCCGGTGCGCCGGGCCCGCCCCCACCCCTGCGTCGGCCCCTCGCCCGACGGATCCCTAGGACGCCCATGACCTCCGCCGCCGCCCCCGCCCCGGACGCGACCGCCCCGCGCGCCGTGCACCCCGTCGACCAGGTGCCGCCGCCCGGCCGGCTCACCGTGCTCTCGATCCAGCACGTGCTCGCCTTCTACGCGGGCGCCGTGATCGTGCCGCTGCTGATCGCCTCGGGCCTCGGCCTCACCCCCGAGCAGACGATCCACCTGATCAACGCGGACCTGTTCACCTGCGGCATCGCCACCCTGATCCAGTCCGTCGGCTTCTGGAAGGTGGGCGTGCGCCTGCCGATCATCCAGGGCGTGACCACCACCGCCGTCTCCCCGATCATCGCGATCGGCCTGGCGGCGACCGGCGGCGAGGGCGGCGCCGAGGGCCTGCCGATGATCTACGGCTCGATCATCGTCGCGGGACTGTTCACCTTCCTGGTCGCGCCGTACTTCGCGAAGATCCTGCGGTTCTTCCCGCCGGTCGTCATCGGCACCGTGCTGACCACCATGGGCATCACGCTGCTGGGCGTCTCCGCCGGGGACATCACCAACTACGCCGAGGGCGTCCCCGCCACCCGCGACATCCTCTACGCGCTCGGCACCCTCGCCGTGATCGTGCTGGTCCAGCGGTTCTTCCGCGGCTTCCTCGGCACCATCGCGGTGCTGCTGGGCCTGGTGATCGGCACCGCCGTGGCCGTGCTGCTCGGGGACACCTCCTTCAGCGGCGTCACCGAGGCCTCCGCCTTCGGGGTCACCACCCCGTTCTACTTCGGCATCCCCACCTTCTCGCTCACCGCGATCATCTCGATGATCATCGTCATGCTGATCACGATGGTGGAGACCACCGGCGACGTCTTCGCCGCCGGCGAGATCGTCGGCAAGCGGATCCGGCCGAGGAACATCTCCGAGGCGATCCGCGCCGACGGCCTCTCGACGCTGCTGGGCGGCGTGCTGAACTCCTTCCCCTACACCTGCTTCGCGCAGAACATCGGCCTGGTGCGCCTGACCCGTGTGAAATCCCGCTGGGTCGTCGCGGGCGCGGGCGTGATCATGATCGTGCTCGGCGTGCTGCCGAAGGCCGGCGCGGTCGTCGCCGCGATCCCCTCCCCTGTGCTCGGTGGCGCCTCGCTGGCCCTGTTCGCCTCGGTCGCGCTGGTGGGCATCCAGACGCTGTCGAAGGTCGATCTCACCGACAACCGCAACTCCGTCATCGTCGGCACCTCGCTGGGCCTGGCGATGCTGGTGAGCTTCAAGCCCGACATCGCGGGAGTGTTCCCCTCCTGGGCACAGGTGTTCGTCTCCTCCGGCGTGACCGTCGGCGCGCTCACCGCGATCGTGCTGAACATCCTGTTCTTCCACCTCGGCCGCCAGCGCGGCGCGAACGTCGCCACCGACGCCGCCGGCCGACGGATCGGTATCGAGGACGTGAACGCCATGGACCGCGACGCGTTCGTGAGCACCTTCGGCACCCTGTTCAACGGCGCGACCTGGCCGCTCGAGCGCGCCTGGGAGGCACGCCCCTTCACCGACGCGCCCGCGCTGCGCGCGGCGATCGAGGACGCGGTGCTGACCGCCGACCGCTCCGAGCAGGACGCCCTGGTGCGCGCCTATCCGGACATGGCCACCCTGGTCACGGCCGACGAGGTGCAGGCCGGCACGATCAGCCAGGATGTCGGCTCCCTCGCCCTGGACAGCCTCGCCGAGGAGGACGTGGAGGCGCTGCGCGACCTCTCCGCCCGCTACGAGGAGAGGTTCGGACTGCCGTTCGTGGCGTTCCTGGGCCGCACCGACTCCTTCCGCAAGATCCTCGAGGACGGGGTGCGGCGCCTCGCCCACTCCCCCGAGCACGAGCGGCGCGTGGCCCTGACCGAGGTCGCCGAGATCGCCGGGGACCGCTTCGGGATCATGGTCGCCGACGCGAACCCCATCGGCTCCGCCTGGGCGCGGAAGTTCGAGTCGCTGCAGTGAGGTGACGGGCTGCGGCCTGCCGACGGCGCGCTACCGTGGGCCGTAGACGTGTCTGTGCGGAGAGGGCGCTCATGCGACGACGTGACCTGGTGCTCGCCCCGGTGCTCCTCGGACTCGCCGCGTGCGCCCCGGTTGGGCTTGTCGCACCCGGAACAGATGAGCCCGTGGAGGATCCGGAGGAACATTCGATGGCCTGCCCCGACACGTACGACTACCAGCTCCGCGAGGGCGTCGATGGACCGGACGGGAAGCCCGTGCCGAGGACCGACTCCGGCGGGCGGATCTCGCTCACCGCGAATGTCGTCGACCACTCGGCCCAGCCTCCGGTCGCCAACATCGCGTGGCAGACCTCGCCGCCCAGCGATCTGCCGGGCGGGGACCGGGTCTTCATGGGCCAGCAGGTGGGCGAGGTCCTCGAGATCGACGGCGTGCGCCTGGAGGTCACGGGGATCTGCGCGGGTCGGGTCACCCTCGACGACGCGGGCTGAGACGAGCACCTGCTGTCAGCTCTCCGCCACCGGCCCGCGGCGTCCGGCAGCCACGGCTCGACAAGCCATCGACGTGGGCGCGGGTCCGGGCTAGCGTGGCAGGAGCGCCCCCGCAGGAGCGCGGGCGCGACCCTCGACCGAAGGAGTCACCATGCCCCGCACCGTCGTCAGCACCGCCTCGACCGCCTGGAACGGCGACCTGCTCTCCGGCTCCGGCAGCACCACCCTGGAGACCTCGCAGCTCGGCACCATGGACCTCTCCTGGAAGGCCCGCTCGGAGGATGCCGAGCAGGGCACCACCTCCCCCGAGGAGCTGATCGGCGCCGCGCACAGCGCCTGCTACTCGATGCAGTTCTCCAACATGCTCGCCGAGAACGACACCCCGCCCACCTCGATGAAGACCGCCGCGAAGGTGTCCTTCAACGCGGGCGAGGGCGGCATCACCGGGATCGCCCTGACCGTCACCGCGCAGGTGCCCGGCATCGAGGACGCCGACTTCCAGCGCCTGGCCGAGGAGGCCAAGCAGACCTGCCCCGTCTCCAAGGCGCTCGCGGGCGTGGACATCACCCTCGAGGCCTCGCTCGGCTGAAGCCCCTCCCGGCGGGCGGCCCGTGGCGGGTACGGTCGGCTCCATGCAGCCGATCCCCCGTCACTGGGCCGCCGTCCGCGAGACGCACACCTTCCCGGGCCACGGCCCCTTCGCGCTGACGATCCACGGCTCCTCCGACATCTCGGTCGAGGACGCCCGACGCGATGCCCGCGAGCGCATGGACGCGCTCGTCGCCGCGGGCGGCCCCGAGCAGGAGCACGATTCCGGCCTGGAGTACTACCCGAGCCGGCGCCTGCCGGAGGAGCTGCTCGAGGACGTCCACAGCGAGGACGGCACGCTGATCGCCGCGATCACCCGCAACCGCTACGGCGCGGCCGTGCTGAACACCGATGCGCTGCTGATCTGCGACGTCGACCTCCCCCAGGAGGATGTCGGCCGGTCGCGGTCGAGTGGTGGCCGGGCCGGGAAGCGGCCCGGCCTGCTCTCGCGGCTCTTCGGCGGCGGCGCGACCGGCAGAGCCGACGGCGCGACCGACGGGATCCGCGACGCGGCAGGCCTGCCCGACGAGCTCGGCGGGCCGGGCTCCGGCGAGCGAGGCCGCGTCCACGCCGAGCTCCTGACCAGCATCCGCGACTTCGGGGCGCGGCATCCCGAGCTGGGCGTGCGCGCCTATCGCACCCGCCACGGCTTCCGGCTGCTGGTCTCCGGCGCGGATGCCCGCCCTGCGAGCGAACGGGCCCGGACGCTGATGGCGGAGGTGCGCAGCGATCCGCTGTACATGCTGCTGTGCCGGGTCCACGACACCTACCGCGCCCGCCTCACCCCGAAGCCGTGGCGGGTGGAGGTGGACCGCTTCGAGTCGCTCGGAACTCGCACCGCCTCGGCCCCCGAGCATCAGGACTGGGTGCGGCGCTACCGCGACGCCTCCGCGCAGGTCGCGGTGTGCCGCCTGCTCGAGGTGGCCGGCCCTGCCCCGTCGGCCGAGGAGCGGCGGATCATCGAGCTGCACGACCGGGCGACCCGCCCGGAGTCCGGGCTGCCGCTCGCCTGAGCGCGGACGGCAGGCGCCCGCACCATGTCATGTGACGCCCTGTTCCATGGGTGGAACAGGGCGTCACATGACATGGCGGCGCCGGTCGCGAGGAGCCGGGTCCGGGTCGCTGCTCCTCCGGTCCGGCTCCCCGGCTCAATGCGCCTGGGTGGCCTTCTCTGCGCCGGCGCCGGTCATGGAGCGGACCTCCATCTCGGCCTGCTTGAGCTCGTCGTGCTCCGAGGAGGTGACCGAGCCGAGCCAGCCGAGGAAGAAGCCCAGCGGCACGGAGATGATCGCCGGGTTCGTCAGCGGGAACCAGGCGAAGTCGGCGCCGGGGATCATCGCCGTCTCGGCGCCGGAGACCACCGGGGAGAAGGTGATCAGGATCAGCGCGCTGCCGAGTCCGCCGTAGATGCTCCACAGCGAGCCGCGGGTGTTGAACCGCTTCCAGTACAGGGAGTACAGGATCGAGGGCAGGTTCGCGCTGGCTGCGATCGCGAAGGCGAGCGAGACCAGGAAGGCGACGTTCTGCTCGGCGGCGAGGATGCCGCCGATGATCGAGACGCCGCCGATCACCACGGCGGTGCGCCGAGCGACCTTCACCTCCTGCGCCGAGGTGGCGCTGCCCTCCTTGATCACGCCGTTGTAGATGTCGTGCGCGAAGGAGGCGGAGGCGGTGATCGTCAGGCCTGCCACGACCGCGAGGATCGTCGCGAAGGCGACCGCGGAGATGATGCCCATCAGCACGGTGCCGCCGAGGGCGTAGGCGAGCGCCGGTGCGGCGGAGTTCGAGCCGCCGGGCAGGGTGCCGATCACGTCCACGCCCACCATGTACGCGGCGGCGAAGCCGAGCACCATGGTGCACAGGTAGAAGAAGCCGATCAGCCCGATCGCCCAGACGACGCTGCGACGGGCCTCCTTCGCCGTCGGCACGGTGTAGAAGCGCATCAGCACGTGCGGCAGCCCGGCTGCGCCGAACACCAGCGCGATCGCCAGGGAGACGAAGCCGAGCTTGGTCGCGCCGGAGGTGCCGTACTGGTGCATCGGCTCGAGGATGGTGGCGCCGTCGGGATGCTCGGCGACGGCCTTGCCGAGCACCTCGGAGAGGTTGAAGCCGTTGAGCGCCAGGATCCACACCGTCGAGACGCCGACGGCGGTCACCAGCAGCACCGCCTTGATGATCTGCACCCAGGTGGTGCCCTTCATCCCGCCGATGAGCACGTAGGCGATCATCACGACGCCCACCACGGCGATCACGATCGACTGGCCCACTCGGCCCTCGATGCCGATCAGCAGCGAGACGAGCGCGCCGGCGCCCGCCATCTGCGCGAGCAGGTAGAAGAAGGTGACGGCGAGGGTGGAGGTCGCAGCGGCGGTGCGCACGGGGCGCTGGCGCATGCGGAAGCTCAGCACGTCGGCCATCGTGTACTTCGCGGTGTTGCGCAGCGGCTCGGCGACCAGCAGCAGCGCCACCAGCCAGGCGACGAGGAAGCCGACGGAGTACAGCAGCCCGTCGTAGCCGTAGAGCGCGACGGCGCCGACGATGCCGAGGAACGAGGCGGCCGAGAGGTAGTCGCCGGCGATGGCGATGCCGTTCTGCCGGCCGGAGAACGCGCGGCCGCCGTGGTAGAAGTCCCCGG
The DNA here is from genome assembly GCF_001613775.1 of Brachybacterium sp. sponge. Classification (NCBI taxonomy): domain Bacteria; kingdom Bacillati; phylum Actinomycetota; class Actinomycetes; order Micrococcales; family Dermabacteraceae; genus Brachybacterium; species Brachybacterium sp. sponge. The sequence continues at coordinate 144,549 of NZ_LRMP01000001.1, forward strand.
CGGTGACGTTCTGCTTGGAGACGCGGATGACCACGACCAGGGTGATCACCACGAAGGCGAGGAAGATCGCGATGTTGAAGAGCGGGTTGCCGAACTCCATCAGTGCTCCCCCTCCAGCTCATCGCGCAGCTTCTCCGCGATCGGGTCGAGATTACGGTTCGCGTGGCGGATGTACAGCCAGGTGATCAGGAAGGTCATCAGGAACTGGCTGATGCCCATCAGCAGGCCGAGGTTGAGATTGCCCAGCACCGGGGTCGACATCAGGCCCTCGGCGTAGGTGGACAGCAGCACGTAGGCGAAGTACCAGACCAGGAACGCGACGGTCATCGGGATCGCGAAGCTGCGGAAGCTCGAGCGCAGCCTGCCGAACTCCTCGGATTTCTGGACGGCCTGGAACTGCTCAGGGGTGGGGGAGGGCGCGGCGCCGGGATGCGACGCCGGGCCGCGGTCCGGCGAGGAGCCCGGCTGGGGCGGGGGGCCGGAGGCCGCAGGAGACGGGGTGGTCACGGACACAACTCCTTCGTTCTGTTCGTCGCCCCGGCCCGGGGAGCAGGACCGGCGCTCCCGGAAACCGTAGCAGGTGTGATCCCAGTCATAGGCAGAGCGCGCGTCGCCCCGCCGCCCGGCCGAGAGGTCGGGACCCTCGTGCTGGCCCGGGCCACCGCGTAGGGTGAGGAGGTGCTCGACATCCTGGACCGCGCCCGGGAGAGCCTCGCCCGGCCCTCCGATCCGGTCCCCTGCGCCGTCGCGACCATCGTCTCCGCCCGGGGCTCCGTGCCGCGGCCCGTGGGCACCTCGATGCTGGTGGGCGCCGATGGCGCACTGCACGGCTCGCTCTCCGGCGGCTGCGTCGAAGGGGCGGTGCACGAGGCCTGCCGCGAAGCGCTCGAGACCGGGAGGAGCAGCGTCCGGAGCTTCGGGTTCAGCGAGGAGGACGCCTTCGCCGTCGGGCTGATGTGCGGGGGCTCGCTCGAGGTGCTGATCCAGCCGTTCGCTCCCCCGCCCCCGGGGACCCAGAGCCCCCTCGGCACGGTCGACGACCCCGCCCCCGCCGCCTACGTGACCCAGCTGCCGCACGCCGACGCACCACGGACGGTCGCACCCGAGGGCGACGACGCACGGCGCCCGGCCCGGTCCGAGGGCGAGGACGCCGACAGTCCGCGCGCTGTCCTGCTCGCGGGCGACAGGGCCGAGGAGATCCGCGGCGCGCTCACGGCCCTGCTCCCCCCGGAGATGCTCGAGGCGGGGAGCGCCCGGGTAGCCGCCATGCTCCGCGAGGCGCGCACCGGCACCCTCCGCCTCCCCGCAGGCGCCTCGACGATCGATCTCTTCGTCGAGTCCCGCATCCGGCCCGCGCACCTGGTGGTGTGCGGGGCGAACGCCTTCGGGCAGGCGCTGGTGGAGGCGGCGCGGCCGCTCGGGCTGCGGATCACGCTGTGCGACCATCGGCCGGCGTTCACCGATCCCACGGCGTTCCCGGGGGCGGAGGTGGTGCGTGCCTGGCCGCACCGGTTCCTCGCCGCGGCCGCGGAGCGCGGTGACCTCGATGCCCGCAGCATGGTCTGCGTGCTCACGCACGATCCGAAGGTCGACGTGCCGGTGCTCGCCACCGCTCTGCGGCTGGACATCGCCTACGTCGGTGCGATGGGGTCCCGGCGCAGCGATCGCGATCGGCGCACGGCGCTGCGGGAGGCCGGGGTGGGCGAGGAGGCGCTGTCGCGGCTGCGCTCCCCGATCGGCCTCGACGTGGGGGCGGGGAGCCCGGCGGAGGTGGCGGTCGCGATCCTCGCGGAGATCCTGGCCGTGCGGGCCGAGCGCCGCACCGTCGAGCCGCTGCGCGACGGCAGCGGTCCGCTGCATGCGCGCACCGCTGCGAGCGGCTGAGAGGTCAGCCCCGCACGTCCAGCCGCCACAGGTCCTCGGGAAGGTCGAGGTCCGCACCGTCGTCGAGATCCGTGCAGTCCACGAGCTGCACCTGATCCCGTCGGGCGCGGAGCAGGCCGCGGGCGCCCACGTCCGCGTGCGCGGCCTTCGCGGCGGCGGTGGTCCAGGCGGCGTCGAGCAGCACCGGATGGCCCCGTCGGAGCCCGCCGGAGGCCTCGCGGTGGGCGGCGGCGGTGATCCCGCCGCGGCGGTGGGCGGCCAGCACCCGGGCCACCTCCGCCGCGCACGTCCCGGGGCGGTCCACCGGCGTGACCAGCACGTCGCGGCCCGGTCCGATCGCGGCCAGGCCGGTGCGCAGGGAGGTCCCCATCCCCTCGCGCCAGCGCGGGTTCTGCTCCGTGCGCGCCCACGGCAACCCGTCCATGACGGCGCCCACCCGCTCGGCGTCCGCGCCGGTGACGACCACGACCTCGGCGCACCCGCCCTCGCGCAGGGCGCGGGCGACGTGCTCGACCAGGGGGGCGCCGCGCAGGAGCAGCAGCGCCTTGGGGCCGCGGCCCAGGCGCCTTCCGGCGCCCGCGGCGAGGATCAGGCCGACGGGAGGCGCGGCCGCCGGCCGGGGGCCGTCGAATGACGCGGCGCTCACCGTGCCAGGAGGTCGCTGCCGAACACGGGCAGGTCCCGCACCCTCACCCCGGTGGCGTGGTGGGCGGCGTTGGCGATCGCCGCGGCGGCGCCGACGGTGCCGATCTCGCCGATGCCGCGCGCGCCCAGCGGCCCGGCGTGGGGGTCCTCCTCGTCCAGCCAATGCACCTCGAGGGAGCGGATGTCCGCGTTGACGGGCACGTGGTACTCGGCGAGGTCGTGGTTGACGACGTGTCCGAAGCGGGGGTCGAGCTCGCCCTTCTCGTGCAGCGCCATCCCCACCCCCATGGTCATCCCGCCGAGGAGCTGGGAGCGGGCGGTGCGGGGGTTGATGATCCGCCCGACGGAGAACACCCCGAGCATGCGGTCCAGACGGATCTCGCCGGTCTCCTCCTGGACGCGGACCTGGGCGAACTGGGCGCCGTAGGAGTGCATGGCGAACTGCTTCTCGGCCGGGTTCTCCGCAGCCTCCCCGATCGCCTCGACGCCGTCGGCCGGGTCGGTGCCGTGCTCGCGCCGGAAAGCGTCCGCGGCGGCCAGCACGGCCGCGCTCCAGCTGGCGAGCCCGGTGGAGCTGCCGGCCACGGTCGCGTTCGGCAGCGCGGTGTCGCCGATCCGCAGCGCGATGCGGTCCGGGTCGACCTCGAGGGCGTCGGCGGCGACCTGGGTGAGAGCGGTCCAGGTGCCGGTGCCGAGATCGGCGGCGCCGATGCCCACCTCGTAGACCCCCGCCTCGTGACGGATCCGGGCCTTCGAGCCGGGCTGCCGGGATGCGGGGTAGGTCGCCGAGGCGACGCCGGTGCCGATCAGCCACTCGCCCTCCCGGCGTGCGCGGGGCCGCGGGTCGCGGTCGGCCCAGCCGAAGCGGGCGGCGCCCTCGTGCAGGCAGTCGATCAGCCGGCGTCGGTTGAAGGGCATCCCTGTGTCGGGGTCGTGCTCCGGCTCGTTGCGCACCCGCAGCTCGATCGGGTCCAGCCCGCAGGCCTCGGCGAGCTCGTCCATCATGATCTCCAGGCCCACCATCCCCGGTGCCTCACCGGGAGCGCGCATCCAGGAGGGGACGGCGAAATCCAGCGGGAGCACGCGCTGGGTGATGCGACGGTGCTCGCCGGCATACATCTGCCTGGAGGGTTTGATCGCCACCTCGGGGAATTCCTTGGTGCGCGAGGAGCTGGAGACCGCCTCGAGCCCGAAGGCGGTGATCGTGCCGTCGGGCCGAGCGCCGATCCGGAAGCGCTGGGAGGTGGCGGGCCGGTACCCGGTCAGCGCGAACATGTGCTGGCGGGTGACGGCATGCTTCACCGCGCGGCCGGGCACGGCGTGCGCGGCCAGCGCCGTGAGCATCATGTCCGCATGGGGCAGGCCCTTGGAGCCGAAGCCGCCGCCGACGTGCGGGCTGATGATCCGCAGCTGCTCGGGGTCGATGCCCAGCATCGGGGCGAGGGTCTGCCTCGCGGGGTGCACGCCCTGGGTCGAGGTCCACAGCGTGAGCTGCTCGCCGTCCCAGCGGGCGATGGTGGTGTGCGGCTCCATCGGGTTGTTGTGCTCGAGCGGGGTGGAATAGCGCTGGTCCACCACGATCTCCGCGGCGGCGAGCGCGGCCTCGAGGTCACCGGTGTCGATGTCGTCGGCGCCGCCCTCGGGTTCGCGCACTGCGGGGTGGTCGGGGCGGAAGAAAGCGTCGTGCGGTGCGGCCTCGGTGGTGACCACGACGAGGTCGGCGGCCTGGCGGGCCGCCTCCGGGGTCTCGGCGAGGACGGCGCCGAGGTACTGGCCGCGGAAGCCGATCCGGTCGTCCTGGAGGATCGCGAGCTCGCCGTCCTCGGTGTCGGCGAGCCGGAGGGCGTTCTCGTGGGTGATCACGCGCACCACCCCGCCGAGCGCGAGCGCGGCCGTGGCGTCGATGGCGGTGACGCGGCCGAGCGCGATCGTCGAGCACAGAGGGAAGAGATGGAGCGGATCCTCGACCGGGTGCTCGTAGGCGTAGGGGGCGAGGCCGCGCACCTTGTCGGGCCCGTCCAGACGCACCCGCGGGGTGCCGATCGCGGAGGCGCGCAGGAGGTCACTCATCACGGGGCTCCTCGTTCTCCTCGCCCAGGCCGGCGAGCTCGGCGAGCACGCTCACCATCACGCCCTGGGCCATCGCCACCTTGAACTCGTTGCCCTCCACAGGACGGGCCTGCTCGAGCTCGGCCGCCGCGGCCCGGCGGAAGCTCTCGCGGGTGGCGGGGGCGCCGGCGAGGAGCTGCTCGGCGCGGCGGGCGCGCCAGGGGGCGTGGGCGACGCCTCCGAGGGCGATCCTCGCGGAGAGGATCGTGGGCCGCGCGGCGTCCGGATCGAGCTCGAGCACCGCGGCGACCGAGACCAGGGCGAAGGCGTAGGAGGCGCGGTCGCGGATCTTGCGATACGTGGAACGGGTGCGGGCTGCGCGGCCGGGCGGGGGCAGCTCGACGGCGGTGATCAGGTCGCCGTGCTCGAGGACCGTGTCGCGCTCGGGCTCGTCCCCCGGCAGGCGGTGCAGCGCGGTGAGGGGCAGGCGCTTCTCGCCGTCGCTGCCCAGCACCACCACGGTCGCGTCCAGGGCGGCCAGCGCCACGGCCATGTCGGAAGGGTGGGTGGCGATGCACGCATCGGAGGCGCCGAGGATCGCGTGGTAGCGGGTGTAGCCCCCGAGCGCCGAGCAGCCGCTGCCCGGGGCGCGCTTGTTGCAGGGGGTGGTGGGGTCCTGGAAGTAGACGCAGCGAGTGCGCTGCAGCAGGTTCCCGCCGGTGGTGGCGGCGTTGCGCAGCTGGCCCGAGGCGCCGGAGAGGAGGGCGCGGGAGAGCAACGGGTGGTCGCGGCGCACGCGTGGATCGGCGGCGAGATCGCTGTTGCGGACCATGGCGCCGACGCGCAGGCCGCCGTCCGGCAGCTCCTCGATGTCCGCGAGGTCGAGACGGCCGATGTCGACCAGCAGATCGGGGGCGGTGATGCCGAGCTTGAGGTGGTCGACGAGGTTGGTGCCGCCGGCGAGGTAGGTCGCGCCGGGCCGTTCGGCGACCGCGGCGACGGCGCCGGCGGGGTCGTCCGCACGTAGGTAGTCGAAGGGTCTCATCGGTCCGTCCCCTCGCTCGCGGTGCTCGCCCCGGCCGCCTGCTGGACGGCAGCGACGATGTTGACGTAGGCGCCGCAGCGGCACAGGTTCCCGCTCATCCGCTCGCGGATCTCGTCCTCGGTGAGCTCGATCGGGTGGTCGTGGCCGTGGTCGTCGGTGACCACGCTGGGGTGCCCGTCGGCCGCCTCGCGGAGCACGCCGGTCGCGGAGCAGATCTGCCCGGGGGTGCAGTAGCCGCACTGGAAGGCGTCCTGCTCGAGGAAGGCGGCGTGCAGGGCGGAGAGCTCGCCGTCGGGGGCGAGGCCGTCCGAGGTGAGCACCTCCGCGCCGTCGAGGGACACGGCCAGCAGCAGGCAGGAGTTCAGCCGCCGTCCGTCGACCAGCACGGTGCAGGCACCGCACTGGCCGTGGTCACAGCCCTTCTTCGGGGACATGTTCCCCAGGTGGTCCCGCAGCGCGTCGAGCAGGGTGGTGCGCGGGTCGACGGTCAGGTCGTGCGGCTGACCGTCGATGACGAGGTGCACTGGATGGCCCATCGGGCGCCTCCGGATCAGGTCGGGATTCGACCGTACCGGCCGACCGAGGGCTCGGCAATCGGTTCCGCCGGGCACCGACCGTTCGTTCGCCTGCACCGAGGGGCACGGTCTCCGCAGTGGCAGGACCCGCGCGGCCGCGTTCGCAGCGCCGCGGTCCGGTCGCCGCTGCGACACCGTCGGCGCCGCGGGTCAGCCGCTGAAGCCGCCGGAGTGCGCCATGTCCTTGAAGCGGGAGTAGTGCCCCTCGAAGGCGACGGGGATCGTCTTGGTCGCGCCGTTTCGGTGCTTGGCCACGATCAGGTCCGCCTCGCCGGCGCGCGCGGACTCCTTCTCGTAGTAGTCCTCGCGGTGGATCAGGAGGATGACGTCGGCGTCCTGCTCGATCGAGCCGGACTCTCGCAGGTCCGACATCATCGGGGTCTTGTCGGTTCGCTGCTCGCTGCCTCGGTTCAGCTGCGAGATCGCGATGACCGGGCAGTCGATCTCCTTGGCCAGCAGCTTCAGGGCTCGGGAGAACTCCGAGACCTCCTGCTGACGGGACTCGACCTTCTTGCCCGAGCTCATCAGCTGCAGGTAGTCGATGACCACGAGCCGCAGGTCGTGCTTCTGCTTCAGGCGGCGGCACTTGGCGCGGATCTCCATCAGCGACATGTTCGCGGAGTCGTCCATGAACAGCGGCGCATCGGCGATCCGGCTCATCGCGCGGGCCATGGACTGCCAGTCGCGGTCGTCCATCGAGCCGTCGCGCATGCGGTTCATCGGCACCTGCGACTCGGCCGAGAGCAGACGCATCGTGATCTCGGTCTTGTCCATCTCCAGGGAGAAGATGACCGAGGTCTGGCCGTTGTGGATCGAGGCGGAGCGCAGCACGTCCATGCCGAGGGTCGTCTTGCCCATGGCGGGGCGGCCCGCGAAGATGATCATCTGCCCGCCGTGGAGGCCCTGGGTGAGCTCGTCGAGCTCGGCGAAGCCGGTGGGCACGCCGGTGACCTGGCCGCCGCGGTTCTGGGTCGCCTCGATCGCGTTGAGGGTCTCGTCGATCACTTCGCCCAGCGGCAGGAAGTCGTCGCTCTGGCCGCGCTCGGTGACCGCGTAGATCTGGGCCTGCGCCTCGTTGATGACCTCGTCGACCTCGCCGCCGTCGGCCGCGTAGCCGAGCTGGACGATGCGGGTGCCGGCCTCGACGAGGCGTCGCAGCTGGGCGCGCTCGACCACGATCTCGGCGTAGTAGCCGGCGTTCGCGGCGGTGGGAACCATGTCGATGAGGTCCGCGAGATAGGCGCCACCGCCCACGCGCTGCAGCTCGCCGCGCTTGGAGAGCTCGTCGGAGACGGTGACCAGGTCGGCGGGCTCGCCGCGGCCGTACAGGTCGATGATCGCCTCGTAGATCATCTCGTGCGCGGGGCGGTAGAAGTCGTTGCCGCGCACGGTCTCGACGACGTCGGCGATCGCATCCTTGGACAGCATCATGCCGCCCAGCACGCCGCGCTCGGCGGCGAGGTCCTGGGGCGGGGTGCGCTCCAGCGCGCGGTCGGATCCGGCTTCGAAGGCTTCGGTGGATGTCACCGATCCAGTGTAGGAAGTCCGGCGGACGGACGGGACGTGATCCTTCCGTCGGTGGAGGACGCCCCGATGGGGAGGAGAGGTCGGACGGCGGATCGGCCGACGGGCTCTGGGCGCGCTGGCCGCTCCCGGTCGGTCCCCGTCGGCGCCGGTGGGTTCCGGTCGCTTTTCAGATCAGCCCTCGCCACTGCGGCCCCGAATCCCGAGAGGGAATGAGGCGCATCCCTCGCCGCGTCACTCAAACCTTGAAGTCAGGACTGCTCCTCCTCTACGTTCGCCGGGCACTCTCCCCCGACGGAAGGACCCTCATGGCCGCATCGTCCCGCACCGGAATGGCCTCTGACCTGGGCCTGCTCGTGGCCCGCCTCCTGCTCGGCGCGATCTTCGCCGCGCACGGCTACCAGAAGCTCGTCACCTTCGGCCTCGCCGGAGCGACCGAGAGCTTCCGCGGCATGGGGGTGCCGGCTCCCGAGATCGCCGCTCCCGTCGTCGCGATCGTCGAGCTCGTCGGCGGCATCGCGCTGATCGCCGGCGCCTTCACCGGGATCGTCGGGCTGCTGCTCGCGATCGACATGCTCGTCGCCGCGCTCCTCGTGCACCTCCCCCAGGGCGTCTTCATCGACGCCGGCGGCTGGGAGCTGGTCGGCGCGCTCGGCGCCGGTGCGCTCGCGATCGCCGCGGTCGGGGCGGGGCGCTTCTCGCTCGACGCCCTGCTGCGCGGCCGACGCGGCTCCCGCAGCCGCGCCTCCTCCGCCGCGACGGCGGCCTGACCCGACAGGGTCCCGCTCCGGCGTCTCCGGCCGCCATCACCCGTGCCCGGCACGGCCCCTGACGGGGGCGGCGCCGGGCGCAGTGCATTCGGCTCGGGCTCAGCCGCGCTGGGGCATCCCGAGCACGTAGGAGGCCTGGGCGAGGTGCTGGATCGCGTCGTCGACGATGCTCACCAGGCGGGCGCCGCGGGTGACGGGCGGGTCCCAGGCCTCGTCGACGATGTCGCCGAGGTCGAAGGCGGCGAGCTCGTCGAGGTAGTACTCCAGCGCGTCGAGGGAGGCGAGGACGTAGTCCAGCAGCGCCTCGCCGTCCTGGACCTCGATCGCGCGGGCCTGCTCGGGGCTGTGGCCGTAGCCGACGGCAGCCCCTTCCGCGCCGAGCCCGAGGCGCTCGCCGAAGCCTCCCCTGGCCCACACCTCGTCCTGGCCGGTGAGCGCGGCGAGCTGGACGTCGATCTCGCGCCCGGTGTGCCACAGCAGCCAGGCGATCGAGTTGGGGTGCCCGCCGGGGTGGGCAGCGAGCTCCAGGGGGCCCAATCGGCCGCGCAGAGAGTCGGCCACGTGACGGGGGCGGGAGGCGAGGTCGCGGAGCAGGTCGATGGCGTCCATGGTCCGACGGTACCCGTCGGCACGCCCCTCGGTCCGTCGGTCGCCGAGGATGGCCTCAGCAGGTGCGGGCTCCGCGCCAGAACCAGGACCCGGGTCCGGCCCCTCAGCACGCCTGCGGGCCGGAGGGCCGGCGGGCCTGCGGGTCGGCGGGTCGGCGGGTCGGCAGCGTGGTCAGGCCATGGCGTATGACGTGCCACTACGCCTTATTAGTATAGAGGTACGCCACACGCCACTACTCGACCAGGATCCCCCGCGGCAGGGCAAGAATGAGGCCGAAAGGGCGCGGCCAGGCGAGAACCGGCGGAACAGGTCCGTGCGGAGGAGAGCGGGGCAGGTCCGAACGGGAGCCGAATGGGCACAGGAGCCGGCCCGGGGAGGCGCGGCTCAGGTGGGAAGCGGCCCGCTCCGGGTCGTCAGTCCTCGGCGATGACGCCGTCGGCCTGATCGGGGTGGCGCTGCAGCCAGCTCTCGAGGAAGGGGCAGATCACCAGGACGGGGAGGGCGGCGGCCCGCGCCTCGGCGAGCACGGTGCGCACGAGCACGGAGGCGACGCCCTCGCCGCGGTGCTCCGGGTCGGTGACGGTGTGGATCAGCTCGATCCGGCGCCGGGTGCGCTCGTAGATCATGATCCCGACGACCTCTCCGCCGCGCACCGCCTCGTAGCGGCGGGCCCCGGCGTTGTCCCGCACGGCGATGCGCTCCTCGGGATCGTGGGCGTGCCGTTCGGGGAGGCCGTCGACTCCGATGGACATGGGCGCGCCCCTTCCGTGGGATGCCTCCACGGTACGGCAGTCGGGGCGGCCGCGGCAGGGTCGCGGCGGCCCCCGGCGCCCGCGTCCGGAGGGCGCCGGGGTGGCGAGACCGGGTCGGGCGGCGGCCTCCGGGTCTGGAGTCGATGGTCTCCGGGTTAGGCGTCCGCGGCCTCCGGGTCAGGCGCCGGCGGCCTCCGGCTCCGCGTCCTCCGGCTCGGCGCGCAGCACGCGCAGATCGCCCTTGGCCGTGCGCCCCTCGATGACCAGGGTGCGCTCGGCGTCGCCGGCACCGTCGGCCGGGGTGAGGCGCACGTCGCGCCGGCCGAGCCCGGTGGCGAGGTCGACCCGGGCGGCGGTGCCGGGCGCGACGCGCACGGTCACGTCGCCCAGGCCGCTGCGTGCCTGGAGGGTGCCGGAGAGTGCGCGGCGGATCGAGATGCCGCCCACGCCGGTGGTGATCACGGCCTCGCCGTCGAGCTCGGCGAGGTCGACGCCCCCGGTGCCGGTGGTCACGGCGATGCGGCCGCCGACGGGGGCGAGCACCACCTCTCCCGTGCCGGTCGTGGCGCGCACCGCGCCGGTGACGGGGGCCAGCACGATGTCGCCGAGGCCCGTGGTGGCGTGGACGTCGCCGGGCGCGGGGCCGACGGCGATGTCGCCGGTGCCGGTGGTCAGGTGCGTCGCCTCCTCCGCGCCGCGCTCGACCGCGATCTCCCCGGCGCCGGTGCGGGCCTCGAGTCGGCCCAGGTCCCCGGTCACGGAGAGGTCGCCGGCGCCGGCGTGGGCGGTGACGCGGGAGCGGGCGGGGACCTCGATGACGAGGTCGAGCTGTCCGGCCAGGCCCGTCACGCCGCGGGCGGCGGAGCGCAGGCCGCGGGAGATCTTCTCGCCCCAGGTGCCCGTGCCGCGTCCGAGGCCCATGACCAGGTCGCCGAAGCGCTGAGCCTCGTCGGCGGGGGCGTCGACGGTGAGGCGCTCCTGGTCGAAGCGGACGCGCATGCGCCGGGCGAGATCGCGTCCGGCCTCGTCGGCGGGGCGCAGCTCGACGCGGACGGCGGTGCCGGGGCGGGTGCGCAGCACGACGTCGCCGCGCAGGTTCTGGATGTTCGCGTCGACGGGGCCGGCGGCGACGAACTCGTGGACGATCGGCGTGAGGGGCGCGGAGCCCTGGTCGTGAGCGGTCCGGTCGGCGGTGTACCGGACGGAGGGGTCCTGCTCGGGGGCGGTCTGCTCGGACATGGTCTCTCCCGGAGGGGTCAGAGGAACCAGCCGCTGGTGCGGCCGGCGCCGTGGGCGGGCGCTGCGGTGGTCTGGGGCTGGTCGAGGTGCGCGGTGAGGGCGCGCACCAGATAGGTGTTCACGCTCAGCTGCTCCTCGGCCGCGGCGCGCTCGAGGCGGGTCTTGAGCGGCTGGGGCGGGCGGAAGGTGACGCGGGCGGTGCCCGCTTCCGCGGGCTCCTCGGGCTCCGCCGGCTCCCCCGGCAGCGGGGGCACGGGCGGGGCCGACGGTGCGGGCGGGGCGCCCGGCGCGGCGGACCGGGGCGGCACGGCGGGGTGCGGCGGGGCGGGAGAGGCCGCCGGCGGGGCGGACGGCGCGACGAAGGGGACGGCCGACGGATCGGCGCCGGCCGGGGGCACGACGCGGACGGTCAGCTCCTGCCCGATCAGGCCGAGCTCGACGCGACCGGGGGCGATCTCGGCGGAGACCTCCGCGGCGACCTGCCCGACCGCCTCCTGGAGGGCGAGGCGGAGGGCGGGCTCGAGGGCGAGGTAGAGCATCCCGGCGGCCTGCCGGGTGGGCTCGTCCCCCACGGCGGCGTGGGCGGCGAGCTGCTCCTGGACGGAACGGGTGAGCAGGCGGAGGTCCATGGCTTCATGGTGACGCCATTATGGCGTCACGTCAAGGGTGTGTGACGCCATTCCGCGCCCCGGCGGGCGTGGGGCGTGCGACCATGCTGGTCGTGACTCCGGACCCCGCACAGACCGCCCCCGCACCCTCCTCCCCCGCGCCCGGCGCCGGGCACCTCGCCGAGTCCGCGGAGGACTCCGCCTTCTCCCGCGCCGCGGACGCGCTGCAGCGCCACCGCGACCCCTCGGAGGTCTGGGGCGACGAGCGGGAGGCCGTGAGCCTCGCCCTGCGCTGGGCCGCCTCGCACACCACCGTCGCCACCGACCCCAAGACCACCGCCCGCAGCGCCGAGGAGCTGCAGGCCGAGGTGGGCGCGACCATCACCGAGGACGGCATCGGCGCCGCCCGCGCGATGGAGCTGTTCGAGGAGGTGCTGCTGCCGGCGACCCGCTCGAGCGAGGACCCGATGAACCTCGCCTACATCCCGGCCGCGCCGACGCGGGCCGCGGTCGCCTTCGACACCGTCGTCTCCGCCGCGAACGTGTTCGGCGGGATCTGGGAGAACGGGGCCGGCGCGATCTTCGCCGAGAACCAGGTGCTGCGCTGGCTCGCGGACCTGCTGGGCTGGCCGGCGGACGCCGCCGGGGTGTTCGTCTCCGGCGGCACCCAGGGGAACCTCTCGGCGCTGGCCACCGCGCGCGACCACGCGCTGCGCGAGCGGGGCCGACGCCCGGACGGCGGCTGGGCGCTGGCCTGCGCCTCGACCGCCCACTCGTCGGTCGCCTCGGCCGCGCGCCTGCTGGACATGGACGTGGTGAGCGTCCCGGTGGACGACCGCGGACATCTCACCGGCGCCGCGCTCGAGCCGCTGCTGGCAGAGGATCCGCGGATCTGCGCGGTGGTCGCCTCGGGCGGCACCACGAACGCCGGGATCGTCGACGACCTCGCCTCGGTGGTCGAGACCGCGCACCGCCACGGCGCCTGGGTGCACGTGGACGGCGCCTACGGCGGCGCGGCGCTGGTCTCGCCGAGCGCCCGGGCGCGCTTCGCGGGCATCGAGCAGGCCGACTCCTTCATCGTGGACCCGCACAAGTGGCTGTTCGCGCCCTACGACTGCTGCGCGCTGCTGTACCGGGATGCGCGCCCGGCGGCGGCCGCGCATTCCCAGCACGCCGCCTATCTCGACTCGATCGACCGCGGCGAGTCCAACCCCTCGGACCTCGCCGCGCATCTCTCCCGCCGCGCCCGCGGCCTGCCGCTGTGGTACTCGTTGGCCACCCACGGCACCGCCGCCTATGCCGCGGCGGTGGACCGCTGCCTGGACTCGGCCCGCACCGTCGCGGAGGCGATCCGTGCGAGCGAGCACCTCGAGCTGCTGATGGAGCCGGAGCTGTCGGTGGTGGTGTTCCGTCGGCCGGGCTGGACGCCTGCCGCCTATCGCCGCTGGTCGCAGCGGCTGGCGAAGGACGGAACGATGCTGTGCGTGCCCACCGCGTTCCGGGGCGAGATCGCGCTGCGGCTCGCCTTCGTGAACCCGGCGACGGATCCGCGGGCCGTGATCGCGGTGCTCGAGGAGACGATGCGGGAGGCCGACGGGAGCTGAGCGCTCAGGCTCTCGCCGCCCGCTCGTCGCCGTCGCCCTCGGAGCCGCGCCCGGCCCGATCGTCGGCCCCGCGCCCTGCCCCGCGCCCTGCCCGCTCGGCGTCGCCCTGGGCTCCGTGCCCGGCCCGCTCGGAGCCGCCCTCGGCCTCGCGCGCCGCCTCCAGCTCCGTCACGAGCCCTGCGACGCGGTCCGCGTCCTCGTCCCGGCCCAGCGCCTCGTAGGCGGAGCGGGCCCGGCGGGCGGCGCGGCGCGCGGCCGCGGTCTCGCCGCGTCGGGCGAGCAGGTCAGCGTGGCGGTCGTCGAGATAGGCCGCCCAGTAGCGGGCGCGCGCGTCGTGCCCCTCGGGCATCCGCCCGATCGCCTCGAGCACCTCGCGGCGGCGGGCCTCGTAACCGGCCTGGTCGGTCCCCTGCTCGCCGCGGGCGAGCGAATCGCCGGCGACGATCAGCACCCCCATCCGGGCGTCGACCAGGTGGTCCCACAGCAGCTCGGGCGGCAGGTCCCAGCCGGAGTCGGGGCGGGTGCGGCGCTCGATCTCGCGGGCGGCGACGTGCACCGCCCCGGGGCGCCCCAGGTCCAGCGCCCGCCGCATCGCCAGGGCGTTCGCGCTGAGCTCGGTGCGCAGCCTCTCGGAGCGCTCCTCGCGCGGGGTGTCGAGGTCGTCGACGAGCCAGCGCGCCGCCGCGGCCAGGCGCTGCAGCTCCCCGAGGGAGGCGGCGTGGTCGCCGGCGCGCTCGTGGAGGCTCGCGGCCAGCCGCGCCGCCTCGAGCAGGGAGCGGTGGTCGCGGTGCTCGCGGGCGAGGGCGCGGGCCTGCTCGAGCGGCACCCACGCCGCGTCCAGCCGCTCGGCCTGGAGGCGCTGGGCGGTGACGGCCAGGAGCGGGGCGATCCGCAGCCGGCCCTGCTCCAGGGTGCGCTGGAGGGAGAGCAGCCGCCCTGCGGTGAAGCCGGCGAGGTCCGTCGCGCCGGCCGCCATCAGCGCCTGCAGCAGGGAGGTGATCAGCCCGATCCGCAGCGGGGGGTCGTCCACGTCGGCGAGCCCGCCGAGCGCCTCGAGGGCATGATCCGCGGCGACGACGGGCCGCTGCTGCCCGAGCGTCCGGGCGAGGAGTGCGTGGGCGCCGGTCTCCAGGCGCCAGGGGTCCGCGGGGGCCTCGCCGCGCTCCGTCGTCTGCTGCGCGGTCAGCTCGAGCACGTCGAGGGCGAGGCTCACGGCCCCGTCGACGTCGCCGACGGCCTCGAGGGCCTGCGCGAGCCGGAGCCGCAGCTCGCGCTCGGGGTCCTCGAGCAGCGCGTCTCGCACCTCGGGAAGGGCGGCGAGCGCGGCCCGGAGCCGGGCCACGGCGCGGCGCGGGTCGACGGTGCCGCCCCGTCCCCCGTCGGGGCCGGGCACGGAGCTCGCCTCGAGGGCGCGCACGACGGCGAGCATCGGGGCGGAGGCGCGGAGGGCCTCGCCGCGGCGTCGACCCCGGGCCGCGGTGCCCTTCCGGTCGGGCGCCTCGGCGAGGGGGCCGCGCTCGAGCAGGACCTGCACCACGGCCGCGGCCTGCTCGGTGCGGCCGCTGCGGTGCAGGAGGGAGACGAGGTCCGCGGAGTCGCTCTCGGCCTGCGCGGCGTCCCCGCTCCGCAGCGCGCCGCGCAGCGCCGCCCGCAGCAGCGCGGCGCGGTCCGCGGGGCGGGCGGTGCGGCGTCGGAACTCCGCGGCGAGGCGGCGCGCCTCCGGGAGGCGTCCCGCCGATATGAGATCGCTCACCCGGGCGGCCGCCTGCGCCACGTCCCGGGGACGGGCGAGCGGGAGCTCGGCGGGGTGCAGCGCGATGCGCAGCGCCTCGGGTCCGGGCAGGTCCCGCCCGGCGCGGTCGTCGCCCGGCACCGGCAGCGAGGCGGCACCTGAGGTCATCACACGACGAAACCTACCAAGCCGGGCATCGCCCCGCCTGACCTCCTGCTCGGGCATCCTGCAGGGCTTCTCCGTACACTGTTCCCGGTCGCGCCGCCGCGGTGCGGGGACCCGCACCGCCCGCCGACCCGATCCTGAGAGAGAGGTGGAAGGTGACCGTCGACCTCACCGCGGACCCGTCGGCTGATGCCGACGACGACAGGGACCGGACCACGAGGGCACGGAGCGCAGAGGCTCCCTCCGCCGCGGCCGCCGCCTCCCCGGGCCCCGCCGGGACCCCGGATCCGCACGCGTCGATGCCCACCACCGGCCGCTACGCCGGCCACCTCCACTTCGACGAGACGATCACCCCCGTGCTGCGCACCGATTTCGACGTCGAGGCGTACACCCGGCGCGGCACCAGCCGGATCGCCGTCGACACCGAGCTCCACGCCTCCCAGGAGCCTCTGCGCGAGCAGGAGCGCCTCGCCCTCGGCGTGCTGCAGCGCCTGGAGTCCTCCGCGCTCGCCGAGGCGCGGACGATGCTCTCGACCGTCACTGCGAACGAGGCCCGGATCACCGCCTTCCTCGCGACCTGGCTGGTGGACCGCCACTGGCAGGCCCGCGCGCTGCGCGATCTGCTCACCGGCGACCACCCCGTCGAGCGCCCCGCCCCGTCCCGTCGGCCGCGCCGCCTCGCCAGGCTGCGCCGGATCCACGTGGACCGCGTCCAGCCGCTGCTGACCCCGCTGTGGAACGCCGCGGCCGGGGAGCCCGTCGCCGCCGGCCACATGGCCCGCATGGCGATTCAGGAGGCCTCGCTCGTGGCGGGCCTCGACGCGATCGCGCGACGCCTGGGCGGCGAGGCCGAGCGCGTGGTCCGCACCGTGCGCGCCCGCCAGGAGGCGGCGGTCGACTTCTTCACCCAGGAGGCCATCGGCCGCGTCACCCGCTCACGCAAGGAGGCCGTCGTCGCACGGCTCGTGCTGAGCCTGGGCTCCCCGCTGCACGGCGGCGGGGTGCCCGATCCGGACCTCGACGCGGCGCTGCAGGTGCTGGGCGCGGATCCCCGCGACCGCGCCGGCCTCCACCGCGCCCGACGGGAGATCACCCGACTGCTGCCCGGTCCGGACCTGCCCGACCCCCACCTGCTCTCCCTGCCCCGTTCCGGAGTGTGACATGGCCTTCGACATCGATCATTTCGCCGAGACCTCCCTGCCCGTCAAGTACGCGGATCTCGACTTCGACCTCTTCGACGAGCAGCCGCTGGACGCGCAGACCCTGCGCTCCCTGCGCTACATGTGCGACGTCGAGTACCACACCTCCTGCTTCATGCGCGATCTGCTGGTGACCCCCTCGCACCGCGAGGAGGAGGCCGGCGGCTTCATGACCGTGTGGAACCGCGAGGAGTACTGGCACGGCGAGGCCCTCGCCCGGGTGCTCGGCCGGCACGGCATCGTCGTGGACTACGACGAGGTCAAGGCCAAGCGCGTCAAGCTCGGCTGGCGGGCCGCGCTCGGCCCGATGAAGCAGTCCTCGCTGTCGAACCTGGTGGGCAAGGACTTCCTCGCGGTGCACATGACCTGGGGCGCGGCCAACGAGCTCTCCGCCGTGGCCGCCTACCGTCGGCTCTCCGCCATGGTCGACCACCCGGTGATGACCCCGCTGCTCAAGCGGATCGCGCAGCAGGAGACGCGGCACGTCGCCTACTACACGACCTCGGCGCGGCGGTACCTCGAGGCCTCCGAGCGGGCCCCGAGGCTGGTGCGCCTGGTGATGTCGAAGGTGTGGAAGCCGGTGGGCAGCGGGATGATGGACGAGTCCGAGGTGCGCCACGTGATGAACCACCTCTTCGCCCATCAGGGCGACGAGCTGGACAAGCTCGACAAGCGGGTCCAGAAGATGCACGGCCTGGACGGGCTGACGATCTTCCGCAACGCCTTCGCGCGCCTCGGCGTGCCCGCCTGAGCCGCGGCGGCTGAGCGGTCCGCTCCGTCCGACCTGCCCGGAACGCACCCCTCCAACCCCCTCCTGACCTGCAGGTTCTTCTCTGAGATCCGTCTCATCATCGCTTCATCGGCGCTTCATCCGCCGTCGGTTCACTGCTCCTCGTACGGCAGGCCCGCCCCGGGGCCGGCCACGGACCCACCCACCGAGGAGCCCCGAGATGACGATCCTGCACCCCGAGACCACCGCCGCGACGCTCACCGCCACGAGCCCCGCGAGGGCGCCGCAGGACGTGCGCTCCCGCATCGAGCTCGCCAAGCACGCCTTCTCCACCCGCACCGTCGGCGCGCACCTGCGCCGCGCCCGGAAGGTCGAGCTGATCACCGGCGAGCACGTCCCGCAGCCCGGCGAGGTGCTCCTCGCCGAGGTGACGAAGGTCGGCCACCACAAGCGCCTGGAGAGCCCCGTCTCCCGCCGCCAGATCCTCTTCCCCGGCGACGAGATCGTCGTCGCCTACGGCAGCCGCTACGCCGCCGACCAGTTCCTCGCGATGATCCCCGGCGACCTCGGCCCCGCCCATCTCGCGGCCGCGGGCGGTCTGGCCTCCCGGGTGCTCGAGCAGCACTCCGGCGTCGGCTCCCCCACCGAGATCGAGCCGATCGGCGTGATCCGCGACGAGCACGGCCCGCTCGCCCTCGCCCGCACCGCCTCCCACCAGGTGCTGCGCTCGATCACCGCGCGCACCGACCGCCCCGCCCATCACGTCCCTGTCATCGCCGTGCTCGGCACCTCGATGAACTCCGGGAAGTCGACGGTGCTGGCCCATCTCGCGCACGGCCTCGCCGCGGCCGGGCTGCGCGTGGCCGCCGGGAAGGCGACCGGCACCGGCGCGGGCAACGACTACAACCTCTTCCTCGACGCGGGCGCGCACCGCGTCCTGGACTTCACCGACTTCGGCTACTCCTCCACCTTCCAGGTCGACGTCGAGGAGGTGCGCGACCTGTTCCTGTCGATGGCCGACGAGCTCGCCGGCGGCGCCGCCCGTCCCGACGTGGTGCTGCTGGAGATCGCCGACGGCGTCTACCAGGGCGAGACCGCGCGCCTGCTCGCCGATCCCGAGGTCGGAGGGGTCGTGGACCGGGTCGTGTTCGCGGCCGGCGACGCGCTCGGCGCCGTCGGGGGCGTTGCGGCGCTCACGGAGCTCGGCCGGACACCGTCGGTCGTCTCCGGCGTGGTGACCAGCTCGCCGCTGGCGACCGCGGAGGCGCGCCGCGCCCTAGACGTGCCCGTGGCCGGCACCTTCGACCTCACCGAGGCGGAGGTGGCGCGCGGTCTGGTCGAGGACCTGCTGAAGGAGCGCCTCGCCGATGCGTCGTGACCGCGGGGCGAGCCGGCCGGAGCGCGGTTCGATGCGACGTGAGCGCGAACCGGAGCTGCAGGCGAACGGCCTGCTGAAGAACCCTCCCCCGCTGCCCCCGCTGATGCGGGGGAAGCGCCGACTGTGGCTGACGGGGCTGGTGCTGCTGGGGCTGGGGCAGGCGGCGCTCGGCGCGCTGTCCGCCTGGGCGCTGGTGACCATGCAGGGCGCCCCGGCGGGCATGTCCCCGATCCTGCTGCGGGCCCTGCTGCTGCTGGTGCTGACCGCGCTGGCGATCGGTGCGCTGACCGTGCACCAGCGCGTGCTGGCCGAGAAGCTCGGCCAGGACTACGTCCACCAGCTGCGCCTGACCCTGCTGGGCGATGCGCTCACCCCCGGGCACTCGACCTCTCTCGGCGTGACCGTCGCCCGCACCACCAACGACCTCTCCGGGGTGCGCAGCTGGGTCTCCCAGGGCATCGCCCCGCTGACCGTCGGGGTGCCGCTGATCCTGGGCAGCCTGGGCACCCTCGTCGTGCTGCATCCGCTGCTCGCTCTCGCGATGGCGGTGCCGCTGGTGGTGCTCGGGCTGTGCCTGCTGGTGTGGGCGCGGACCGCGCTGATCAAGACCCGCCGCATGCGCCGAACCCGCGGCCGCCTCGCCTCTCGCATCGCCGACACCGTCACCGCCTCCGAGGGGATCCTCGCCGCGGGCGGGTCGAAGCGGGAGCTGCGCAACCTGCGCGAGACCTCCGGGAATCTGGTGGAGATCGCGGTGGACCGGGCCGAGACCGTCGGCACCCTCCGCGCCGGCGGCGTGGTCGCCTCGACGCTGACCACCCTGCTGGTGGCCGCGGCCGGGATCTACCTGGGCCAGTCCCCGGGCGTGACCATGGCGGCGATGGCCGTCGCCGGGATCGCCTCGTCGCCGGTGCTGGAGATCGGGAGGATCGTCGAGTACCGCCAGACCCACCTCGCGGCCCGCATGGTGCTGGGCCCGGCGCTGGCCGGGGCCGAGCAGCGCCGCCGCCGCGCCGAGGAGCGCCGCCGGCTCTCCGCCGAGGTCGAGGCACCGCGAACGGTCGGGTCCGGCGACGCGCTGGTGCACCTGCACCTGCCCGGTCTCACCGCGGGCGATGCCCCGCTCGTGGCCGGGCCCCGCGACCGGGTGCGCCTGGTCTCCGAGGACCCGCGCGCCCCACAGGAGATGCTGCGCCGGGTGCTGGAGCTCTCCCCCGGCCCCGAGCTCGCCGCCCCCGACTCCGTGTGGGTCGACGGACAGAACCTGCGCACGCTCGGCCCGAAGCGGGTGCGGCGCCTGGTGGGCCATGCCGCCGCCGGCACCGTCTTCGAGCGCGGCACCGTGGGCCGGGCGCTGCACTACCGCCGCCCCGACCTCGACGCCGCCCACGACCAGGAGATGCTGGACCTGGTGGGGCTGGACGTCGACTCCCTCCCCCGCGGCGGGCGCACCCCGCTGCGCCGCGGCGGCGAGCCGCTGGACCGCTCGGACCGGGCCCGCCTCGCGCTCGCCCGCGCGATGTACGGCACCCCGCCGCTGCTGCTGATCGACGGCCTCGAGGGTGACCTCGACGACGACGGCCGGCGCATGCTGGACCGGGTGCTGAGCTCCTATCCGGGGGTGGTGGTGATGGCCGGTTCCGGGCAGCTCGCGCAGCTGCTGGGCGCGCGGGAGCACCGCCTCCACGCCCTGCAGGCCGGGACGATGCCGCAGCGCGAGACGGTGGGCGGCCGCGCCGACGGCGAGGACGACGACTGAGAGGACGGCGGCTGCGGGGATGACGAGAACCCCGAGGCCACCGCAGGAGAGAGCCCGGACGGCGCCATTGCCGTCCGGGCTCGATCTGTGGGAGGGGACTCCGTCTGCGGAGCGGGCTCAGCCGCTCGACGAGGGGCGGCGCCGGCCCGGCTCAGTCGTCATCATCGTCGTCATCATCGTCATCGTCATCGTCGTCATCGCCGTCGTCGTCGTCGTCGCACTCGAGCTCGCCGTCGTCCCACTCGCAGACGCCGGAGGGACGCTGCGGGGGTGCCGGTGCGGGCTTCGCGGGCGCGGGCCTCGAGCCCTCCGAGGAGGACCCGCCCGACGAGGAGCCGCCTGACGAGGAGCCGCCGGGGGACGAGCCGCCGGTCGAGGGCTGCTGCTCGGCCGGCGCGGCGGGCGAGGGGGCCGGAGCAGGCTCCGGAGCGGGCTCGGGCGAGGGCTCTGCCTCGATCGCGCCGATGCCGGTGCCGGAGTGGATCCCGCGCACGGGCTGCTCGGTCGCGGCCGGGCGCGGCAGCGCCACGGCGGCGCCGTCGGCCGACGGATCCGCGCCCGCGGCGGCCGGATCGGTCCCGTCGGCGGAGCGGGAGCCCTCCCCGCCGCCACCACCGGCGCGAGCGTCACCGCCGGCATCGGAGGCGTCGCCGATCGTGATCCCGGCCCTCTCCTGCGGGCCCTCCTCCTCGACCGAGGGCAGCACGGCGAGCGCGGCCGCGGCGAGCGCGACGGACACGATGATCCCGGTAGTGCGAAGAGCCTTCATGTCGGCGAGGCTCCCAGCAGGCGATGAGACCCCTGTGAAGGGTCGATGAGAGGACTCTCATGAACCCGCTTCGTGGGCCGTGGCCTGCGGCGACGCGCCGTCGAGGGGGGCGGCCGGCGAGAGGCGCGGCCGGACCGCGGACGCGGCCGGAGAGGCGCGGCCGGAGAACGGGTGCGGTCTGCGGGGGCGCGGCCGACGGGGCCTCGACCCGCGGGGGCTCGGCCGCCGGCGGCGCTCAGGCGGCGGGGTCGACCATCTTGTAGCCCGCCCCGCGCACGGTCACCAGGCGGGGCGCGCCGAGCTTGCCACGCAGGTAGCCGACGTACACGTCCACCACGTTCGAGGCGCCGTCGTAGTCGTAGCCCCACACCTTCGACAGCAGCAGGTCGCGGGTGAGGACCTGGTTCGGGTTCTCCAGGAACACGCGCGCCATCGTGAACTCGCGCGAGGACAGCTCCACCTCGCGCGGGGCGCCGTCGACGGTGCAGCTGGCGATGCGGCTGCGCAGGTCCAGGGAGAGGTCTCCGAGGGTGAGCACGTCGGCGCTGACGGCGGCGGCGCCGGCGGTCGCCTCCCGGGCGCGCAGCTTCACCCGCGCCAGCAGCTCCTCGAAGCGGAAGGGCTTGGCGATGTAGTCGTTCGCGCCGCTCTCGAGCCCCTGCACCGTGTCCTCCACGCCGGTGCGGGCGGTGACCATGAGGATCGGGATCTGCACGTCCATGTCGCGCAGCGCCTTCAGCACCTGGAAGCCGTCCATGCGCGGCAGGCCCACGTCGAGGATCAGCAGGTCGAACTCCCCTCCGGAGGCGAGGTCCAGCGCGGCGATGCCGTCCTCCACCACGGTGGTCGCGTAGCCGTTGGCCTTCAGACCCCGCTCCATGAAGCGCGCGATCCGCGCCTCGTCCTCGGCGATGAGGATCCTCATCCCTGCTCCCTCCGGGGTGGCTCGTCGGTCTCGTCGTCGGGGCGGTGCGTCGCCCGCGTCCCAGTATGACCGCTCCCGGGCTCCGCACCCTCGCCGACGGTCCTGGCGGCCTCGGGGCTGAACTGCGGGAACACGATCGTGAAGGTCGATCCCCTGCCGAGCCGGGAGAACAGGCGCACCGCCCCGGCGTGGCCCTCCGCGATCGCCTGCACGATCGGCAGGCCCAGACCGGAGCCGGCGCCGCGCGCGCCCTCGGCCCGGGTGAAGCGCTCGAAGACGCGCTGCTGGTCCTCCTCGGCGATGCCCACGCCCTCGTCGCGCACGCTGACGTGGATCTCCGGCCCCTCGGGCCCGAGCACCTGGTCCACGCCGAACCAGATCCGGGTCCCCTCGTCGCTGTAGCGCACCGCGTTCGCGGCGAGCTGCACGACCGCCTGGGTGAGGCGCTGCTCGTCGACCTCGGCGACCACGTCGGCCGTGCGCTCGAGGATCCACTCCCGCTCCCCGATGTGCTCGATGCGGGCGAAGGCGGAGCGGGTGAAGGAGGCGAGGTCCACCGGGCGGGGCTTGACGTAGTCGGGGCGGCTGGAGGCGGCGAGCTCGGAGAGGTCCCCGACCACGCGGCCCATCCGGTCCAGCTCCTCCATCGCGATCTGGTGGGACTCGACGACGTCGTCGGGATCCTGCACATCGGTGGTCTCCAACGTGCCGCGCACGATGGTCAGCGGGGTGCGCAGCTCGTGGCCGACGTCGCTCATGAACCGGCGCTGCTCGGCGAAGCCCTCCTGGATCCGCTCGAGCATGCGATTGAAGTTCTGGGCGAGCGCGGAGATGTCGTCCCCGCCGTCCGGGACCTGCACCCGGTGCTCGAGGTCCGTGACGGTGACCTGCTCGGTCGCGCCGCGCAGTTCCCCCAGCGGCCGCAGCAGACGCCCGGTGACGACATAGCCCACCCAGCCGGCCAGCAGCAGCACCAGCACGGACATCCCCGAGAACAGCGCCACGCTCTGCCACAGCTCGCGTCGCTGCGCGCCGATGTCGTTGGCGACCACGAACACGCCCTGCTGCTCGTCGCCGGCCACGGAGACCGACGCGATCAGCACGCGCAGGTCCCGGCCGTGGGCCTCCATCGGCACGATCACCGTCCTGTCCGGCACCTGCGCGTCGAGGATCTCGGCGAGGACCATCTCGGACTCGGCCGTGACCGCGGCGGCCTCCGCGTGCGAGGCGTCCTCGGGCGGTTCGGGCAGCAGCGCGAAGTCCTGCTGGCGGGGCTGGTAGCGCGGCTCCCCGTCGATCAGGGCGATCACCGACTCGTGGTCGGAGGGGGCGGCGGAGTCGGTGGCGTTGAGCAGCACGCTGTCGACCGTGGTGTGGATCGTCTCGCCCTCCGCGTCGGTGGAGTTCGCGATCAGGGACAGCTCGCTGTGCTCCTGCCACAGCTCGGCGTCGATCCGCTGGTCCAGGGCCCGGAACTGCGCGGCGAAGGTGAGCACGCCCGTGACGGCGAGGCCGCCGGCGATGAAGACGAGCAGGGTCGAGAGCACGCGGGTGCGGACCGTCCAACGGCTCGGCCCGCGCGGGGTGCGGGTGCGGGACGGGCGGCGCGAGGTGCAGGTGCCGATCGGGCGGGTCTCGTCGGCCACCACGTGCTCCTCCCGCTCGTGCTCCGGATCCCACCCGGTCCCGGAGCGGGACGGTGCGGGGGCCATGGTCGGCTGATGGCGTATACGGCACCACTATGCCAATAACGGCATAGAGGTACGCCATGCGCCATCACCTGACCATCCCCCGTCCGACGGGGACGGCGGGGAGGGCGGGGAGGGAGAGGCACGGAGCAGGCTGGGGCGGGCCGGGACGGGACGGGACGGGACGGGGCGGGACGGGGCGGGCAGGCCGGGACGGGTAGGCCGTGAGACGCCGGGACCCGGGAGGGGCCGGGCGACGCGTGGTCGCCCGGCCCCTCCCGGGTCCGCCCCGTGGATCAGTCGCGGCCGAGGCGCCGCTTCACGATCCCGACGATCCCGCCGCGCTCCTTGATCGACCGGCCCTTCCGGCCCTGGCCGGCGGCCCCGGAGCCGGAGCTGCCGCGCAGGTCGGGACGCCGCTGGGCGAGGTCCCGCTGCTGGTCGGTGGGCGTCGCACGACGGCCGGTCGCACCGGTGCCGCCGGCCCCGGTCGCGCCGGCCTCGGTCGCGCCGGCGCCGCTGTCCACGCCGGCCCGGCCGCCGGCCTCGCTCTCGGCGAGGTGATCCACCGGGGCGTCGCCCTCGGCCTCGCGCCGCTCGGCCTCCGCGCGGCTCGAGCGGCCGTTGCGGCGCTCCGCGGTGCGGGCCTCCTCGCGCAGTCGGCGCCGCTCCCCCGGGCCCTCCGCCATCCGGTACAGCACCGGCACGATCACGAGGGTCAGCAGGGTCGAGGAGATCAGACCGCCGATGACCACCACGGCCAGCGGCTGGGCGATGAACCCGCCGTTGCCGGTGATCCCCAGCGCCATCGGGACGAGCGCGAAGATCGTCGCCGCCGCGGTCATCAGGATCGGGCGCAGACGCTTGGAGGCGCCGAGATGCAGCGCCTCGTCCAGGGCCATCCCGTGGCGTCGGTACTGGTTGACCAGGTCGATCAGCACGATCGCGTTGGTGACCACGATGCCCACCAGCATCAGCAGGCCGATCATCGAGGGCAGTCCCAGCGGCACCCGGGTGATGACCAGCAGGCCCAGCGAGCCGATCGCCGCGAAGGGGATCGAGACCAGCAGGATCAGCGGCTGGATCAGGGACTTGAAGATCCACACCAGCAGCACGTACACCAGCAGGATCGCGGCGACCATGGCGATGCCGAGCTGGCCGAAGGTCTCGTCGATGTCCGCGGCCGTGCCGCCCACAGTCGCCTCGACGCCCTCGGGCAGGTCCGCCGCGGCGATCGCGTCGTTCGCGGCGCGGGTCGCGATGCCCACGTCCTCACCGGCCGGCGTCACCGAGACGGTCACCGTCTCGAGCCCGTCCTGGGTCGAGATGGAGGGGCGGGAGAGCTCCTCGTCGACCGAGGCGACGTCCGTCAGCGGGATCGAGCCCATCAGCTCGAGGTCCTGCAGCTGCGCGAAGGTGTCCACGCTCTCGCCGCCCTCGACGTAGATGTCCAGCTCGTCGTCCTCGAGGGTGATCGTGCCGATCGCCCCGGGGAACATCTGCTGGGCGACCAGGCCGACCACGGCCTCCTCGGTCAGCCCCATCCGGGCCGCGGCCTCACGGTCCACGGTCACCACGGCCGTCGGCTGGTCGCCCTCGAGGTCGGTGGCGACCTCGGAGACGCCGTCCGGCAGCGGGTCGAGCTCGGCCACGATCGCGTCGTTCGCGGCCTGACGATCCTCCGCGGTGGGGCCGGTGATCATGATGTCCACCGAGTTCGAGCCGGTGGGCGAGGCGACGTCGGCCGCCTCGACCTCGCCCGGCTCGCGCAGGGCCTCCAGCGCCGCGACCATCTCCTCGCTCAGCGCCTCCTGATCCGCGTCGGCATCAGTGGTGATCGAGAAGCTGACCTCGTTCTCGCCGCCGCCGCCCATGCCGAACTGGCCGCCGCCGATGGTGGTCTGCACGGTCTCGACCCCGTCGATCTCCAGCAGCGCGTCCTCGGACTCGGCCGCCTTGTCGGAGGCCTGCTGGAGGTTGGTGCCGGCGGGGAGGGTCTGGGTGATCGAGGCGATGTTCTGCCCCGTGTCGCCCAGGAAGCTGACGTTGACCAGCGGGATCAGCAGCACGGTGCCGATCAGCACGACCACCGCGCCGCCGAGGGTGAGCAGACGGCGCGGCAGCGTGTCCAACGTCGCCCGCAGCACGGGGGCGTAGAGGCGGTGCAGCCAGGTGTGCTCCTCCTTCGCCTCGGCGTCCTCGCGGATCGCGGCGACCTGCGCCGCGTCGTCGGGGTCGATGTCCTCGTGGCCCTTCGGGGGCTTCAGGAACCAGTACGCGAGCACCGGCACGATGGTCAGCGCCACCAGCAGCGAGGACAGCATCGCGATACCGACGGTGAGGGCGAAGGGCCGGAACAGCTCCCCGGCCATGCCCGCGACCACCGCGATCGGCAGGAACACCACGACGGTGGCGAGGGTGGAGGCGGTGATCGCGCCGGCGACCTCGCCGACCGCGTCGAGGATCGCGCGGCGCTTGGTCTTGCCGTAGGCGAGGTGGCGCATGATGTTCTCGATCACCACGATCGAGTCGTCCACCACGCGGCCGATGGAGATCGTCAGCGCCGCCAGGGTCAGCATGTTCAGCGTGTACCCGGTGACGTACATGCCGATGAACGCGATCAGCAGAGAGGTCGGGATCGAGATCGCGGTGACCACGGTGGGCCGCACCCGGCGCAGGAACAGCAGGATCACTCCGACGGCGAAGAGCAGGCCCAGCAGGCCCTCCTCGGCCAGCGCCAGGATCGACTCCTGGATGAAGGGGGCCTGGTCGAAGACGACGTCCGCCTGGGCGTCGCCGCCGACGCCCGCGAGGGTGTCGTCCAGGACGCTCTCGACGTCCCCGGAGATGTCCACGACGTTGCCGTCGACGGTCGCGGTCACCATCACCACGAGCGACTCGCGGCCGTTGGTGCGGGAGACGGAGGTGGGGTCCTCGGTGGTCTGCTCGACGGTGGCGACCTCGCCGAGGGTGACGGGCTCCGCGGGCTCGCCCGGGGCGGTGCCGGGCTGGGTCTGCTGCCCGTCGGCGCCCTGCGCGCCCTGCTGGTCGGCGCCCTGCTGACCGCCTGCGGCCTGTCCGTCGGCGCCCTGCTGGCCGGCGCCCTGCGCGTCGTCGCCGCCGGACCCGGAGGCGCCGTCGGACGGCATCAGCACGATCCCCTCGAGGCTCTCGAGGCTGTCGATGCTCTGCCCGAGCACGACGTCCATCGTGCGATCCCCGTCGGTGACGGAGCCGCCGGGCAGGGACAGTCCGTTGGCGTCCAGGGCGGTGGAGATGTCGTCCTCGGTCAGGCCGTTCTCGGCGAGCGCGGCCTCGTCCGGGGTGATGCGCACGATCTGCTCGGGCGCGCCGATCACCGCGACAGAGGAGACGCCGCCGATGCGCTCGAGCTCCGGGGTCACCGAGGCATCCAGGCGCGAGGCGAGGTCGGAGGGGTCCAGGTCCGAGGAGACCGACAGCACCACGGCCGGGAGGTCGCTGGTGCCGCCGGAGATGACCTGCGGGTCCGCGTCCGAGGGGAGCTGCTCCTCGATGCGGGAGAGCGCCGCGTCGACCTGGTTCGAGGAGCGGGCCACGTCGGTGCCGTAGGTGAGCTCGACGGTGACCATCGACAGCCCCGCCTGGGAGGTCGAGGAGGTGGCCTCGACGTTCTCCAGCCCCTGCAGCGACTGCTCGACGGGGCTCGTGATCCGGTCCCTGACCTGCTCGGACGAGGATCCGGGAGCGGTGGTCATCACCTGGATCTGCGGCAGGGAGACCGAGGGGATCAGCTCCTGGCGCATCGTGGTCATGATGAACGCGCCGATGATCGACACGGCGATGCACACCAGGGCGATGAAGGACCTGTTGTTCAGACTCAGGCGGGCGAGGCGGTTCATCCTGCTCCTCGGGAAGGCGGTCCGACGGGGGTGGGTCCCGCCGACCGGCGGGGCGTGGGCCCCGTCGCCGCGCCGGGGGCGCAGGGCGGAGTGCTCCGCGGGAACTCTCTCACGCGCACCTGGGACCCCGGCACCGACGATGGTCGGGTGCTCGTCGCACAATGGTGGGGTGCCCACCCCTGCTACTTCTCCCGACGAGCCCGACGAGCTGAGGGACGACGGACCCTCGGGGCCGACGGGCGGAGACCGCGGGGAGCCGACGGCCGAGCCGCGGGACGCGCCGATCGCCGAGCCGCGCGAGGAGCGGGCGCGACGCACCGTCGACCGCGACATCCTGCGCCTGGCGATTCCGAGCCTCGGCGCGTTCGTGGCCGAGCCGCTGTTCGTCCTCGCCGACTCCGCGTTCATCGCCCGGGTCTCGACGACCTCGCTCGCGGGCCTGGGCCTCGCCTCGACGGTGCTCACCACCGTCGTGGGCCTGGCCGTGTTCCTCGCCTACTCCACCACCGCCGCGGTGGCCCGCTCCTTCGGCGCCGGCCGACGCCGCGAGGCGATCTCCCGCGGGATCGACGCCTGCTGGCTCGCGCTGCTCGTCGGCGCCGCCGCGGCGCTCGTGCTGGTGGTGGCCGGGGAGCCGCTGCTGGCCCTGTTCGGCCCCTCCCCCGAGGTGCTCGCTGAGGCGACGATCTACCTGCGCATCAGCGCGCTCGGCCTGCCCTCCATGCTCGCCGTGCAGGCCGCGACGGGTCTGGTGCGCGGACTGCAGGATGCGACGCTGCCGCTGGTGGTCGCCGTCGGCGGTGCGATCGTGAACATCCCGCTCAACGCGCTGCTGATCTTCGGCGCCGGCCTCGGGATCGCCGGCTCCGCGATCGGCACCGTCATCGCCCAGTGGGGCATGGCGCTGGTGCTGCTGGCGGTGATCGTCCGCCGCGCCCGGAGCGAGGGGATCGGGCTCGGTCTGCAGCCGGCGAACCTGGTGGCCGTCGGCCGGGACGCCGTGCCGATGTTCGTGCGCACCCTGTCGCTGCGGGTCGTGCTGATCGCCTCGACCGTGGTCGCCACCGGGCTCGGGGACGTGCAGCTGGCCGCGCACCAGCTCACCACCACCGTGTTCACGGTGCTGTCGCTCGCGCTGGACTCCCTCGCGATCGCCGGCCAGGCCCTGACCGGTCGGTATCTCGGCGCCTCCGACCCGCGCACCGTCCACGCCGTGACGCGGCGGCTGATGGTGTGGGGCGTGGGCGGCGGCGCGGTCGTCGCGGTGCTGCTGCTCGCGGCCAGCTACGTGGTGCCCGAGCTGTTCACCCCCGACGTCGCCGTGCAGGAGAGCCTGCGCGCGGCGCTGTGGGTGCTGGTGATCACCCAGCCGATCGCCGGGTACGTGTTCGTGCTCGACGGGGTGCTGATGGGCGCCGGCGACGCGCCGTACCTGGCGAAGGTCGGCTCGCTCATCGCGGTGCTGGTGCTGCCCGGCGCGATCGCGGTGGCGCTGTGGTCGCCGGGCGGCCCGCTGGGCCTCGCGCTGCTGTGGCTGGCCTGCAACTTCTTCTTCATGGTGCTGCGCGCGATCAGCCTCGGCCTGCGGGTGCGGACGGACGAGTGGATGCGGCTGGGGTGATCGCCGAACTGGCGAGGAACGAGCAGGGAGGAGACCAGCAGGTCAGGAAGGGCTGACGGGGCACGGGTGATCGCCGCCGGGGGCGGTCGGCAACCGCGGTCGGCTGCGTTCACTGGCGGTATACGGGGAGGGAGGCTGCATACGGCCCTGCCTTCGCCTATTCCGCCAGTGAACGCATGGCTGGTCAGCCGGGCGGTGCACATTACTGCGCTCCCTGCGTGACCTCAGCGCCCAGGGGACGCTGAGGTCACGCGCGCGACGCGGAAGCGTGCGGCACCCCTGCCTGGCCCGCCGCCGTCAGCCGGTCTGCACGGCGTCGCGCGCGGCGACGAAGGCGCGCACGGCCGCCTCGATGTCCTCCTCGGTGTGCGCGGCGGAGAGCTGCACGCGGATGCGCGCCTGCCCCTTCGGCACCACCGGGTAGGAGAACGCGGTGACGTACACGCCCTGGTCGAGCATCGCGTCGGCGATCCGGGCGGCGAGCGCCGCGTCGCCGAACATGACCGGCACGATCGCGTGCTCGCCGTCGAGCAGCTCGAAGCCCTCCTCGCCCATCCGGGCGCGGAACAGCTCGGCGTTGCGGAACAGGGTCGCGCGCAGCTCGGCGCTGCCCTCGACGAGGTGCAGCGCGGTGAGCGTCGCAGCGGTGATCGAGGGGGCCAGCGAGTTGGAGAACAGGTACGGGCGGCCCTTCTGGCGCAGCATCGCGACGATCTCGCGTCGGCCGGAGACGTAGCCGCCGCTCGCGCCGCCGAGCGCCTTGCCGAAGGTGCCCGTGTAGATGTCGACGCGGTCGGAGACGCCGAAGTGCTCGGGGGTGCCGGCGCCGGTGGCGCCCATGAAGCCGACGGCGTGGGAGTCGTCGACCATGACCAGCGCACCGAACTCGTCGGCGAGGTCGCAGATGCCGGGCAGCGGGGCGAGGTAGCCGTCCATCGAGAACACGCCGTCGGTGACGATGACGGTGCGGCGTGCGCCCTTGCCGTCGTGCAGCGCGGCGGCGGCCTCGAGCTGGGTGCGCAGGTCGTCGAGGTCGGCGTTGGCGTAGCGGAAGCGGGCGGCCTTGGACAGGCGGATCCCGTCGATGAGGGAGGCGTGGTTCAGGGCGTCGGAGATGATCGCGTCCTCCTTGCCGAACAGCGGCTCGAAGACGGCTCCGTTCGCGTCGAAGCAGGAGGAGAACAGGATCGTGTCCTCGGTACCGAGGAAGGCGGACAGCGCCTGCTCGAGCTCGAGGTGGAGGTCCTGGGTGCCGCAGATGAAGCGCACCGAGGCCATGCCGAAGCCGCGCTCGTCCAGGGCGCGCTTGGCGGAGGCGACGAGCCGCTCGTCGTCGGCCAGGCCCAGGTAGTTGTTCGCGCAGAAGTTCAGCACCTCGGCGCCGTCGCGGCCGACGGGGCCGGCGGTGATGCGGCCGGACTGCGCGGTGGAGATGACGCGCTCGTGCTTGAAGGTGCCGGCCTGCTCGATCTCGTCGAGCTCGGCGGTCAGCTGGTCCTTGAGGTCGGTGTACATGGAGTGGGGTCCTTGGGGTCGGGGTGAGGTCGCGGGAGGTCGTGCGGGCGGCGGCGCGGCCGCGGGCGGCGGGAGCGCGCGGAAAGGGCGGCGGGGGCCGACGGGTCAGTCGCCGACGTCGCTCCAGTCCAGGAGCACCTTGCCGGCCTTCCCCTCGCGGGCGAGGGCGAAGCCGTCCTCCCACTCCGCAGCGGGCAGGACGTGGGTGATGGTGCGCTCGATGGCGGTGCGCAGGGTGCGGGAGGTGGAGAGCATCGCGGACATCGCGTTCCAGGTCTCGTACATCTCGCGACCGTAGATGCCCTGGAGGGTGAGCATGCGGGTGACGACCGCGGTCCAGTCGATCTCGAACTGCCGCGAGGGCAGGCCCAGCAGCGCGATCTTCCCGCCGTGGTTCATGTTCTCGATCATCTCCTGCAGGGCGCGGGCCTGGCCGGTGATCTCCAGGCCCACGTCGAAGCCCTCGCGCATGCCGAGCTGCCGCTGCGCGTCGAGCACGCGGGTGGTGGAGACGTCGAGGACCACGTCGGCGCCGCAGTCCTCCGCCATGGCGAGGCGCTCCGGGGAGATGTCGGTGATGGTGATGTAGCGGGCGCCGGCGTGGCGGGCCACGGCCGCGGCCATCTGGCCGATCGGGCCGGCGCCGGTGATCAGCACGTCCTCGCCCACCAGGGGGAACTTCAGCGCGGTGTGGACGGCGTTGCCCAGCGGGTCGAAGGCGGCGCCGAGCTCGGGGCTGATCAGCTCCTGCCCGCCGTCGTGCTCGTGGACCCACACGTTCTCGTGCGGGACGGTGACGTACTCGGCGAAGGCGCCGTCGCGCTGCACGCCGACGGAGCGGACGCGGTTGCACATCTGGCGCCGTCCGGCACGGCAGTTGCGGCAGGTCCCGCACACCACGTGCCCCTCGCCGGAGACCCGGTCGCCCACGCGCACGTCGTCGACCTCGGAGCCGACCTCGGCGATCTCGCCGTAGAACTCGTGGCCGGGGGTGAAGGGGACCGAGTCGCACATCGCCTCCGCGGAGGAGTCCCAGGCGAGGATGTGCAGGTCGGTGCCGCAGATCCCGGTGCGCAGCACACGCACCTTCACGTCCCAGGGCCCGCAGCCGGGCTCGTCGACCGTCGTCCATTCCAGGCCCGCGCCGGGCGTGACCTTGCGCAGTGCGCGCATCAGACCTCCTCGTCCCGCTCCGCGCGGGAGCGTGCTCGGTCGCGTCGGACGGGCGGGACGGGATGGGCCCCGCGCCGGGACGGACCGCCGGTCCGGGATGTGGACCGACGCGACGAGGATACGGGGCGAGCCGGTAGAGGGCGAAGCCGGCGACGGTCCGCCGTGACGGGGACCGCGACGGGCCACGGCAGGTGCCGCGGCCCCGCACCGCCGCCCTCG
This sequence comes from Brachybacterium sp. sponge, assembly GCF_001613775.1. Lineage (NCBI taxonomy): Bacteria > Bacillati > Actinomycetota > Actinomycetes > Micrococcales > Dermabacteraceae > Brachybacterium > Brachybacterium sp. sponge. The sequence continues at coordinate 176,607 of NZ_LRMP01000001.1, forward strand.
CCCGGAGGTCCCGCCGAGCACGTCGCGACCCCGGCGTCGGCGGGTGCATGCTGGGGAGGCGGTCGCGGGCGCGGCCGCCTGTCCCCCAGCGAACGGAGCCCGAGCATGACCAGCCAGCGAATCCTCGTCGTCGGAGCCAGCGGACTGATCGGCGGCGCCGTCGCCGACCTCCTCGAGCAGCGCGGCCACGAGGTGGTGCGCGCCTCCCGCTCCTCCGGCGAGCGGGTGGACCTCACCGACGAGTCCTCGATCGCCGCGCTCTACGAGCGGATCACGGCCGACGCCCCGCTGCACGCGGTGGTCGCCGCGACCGGGAAGGTCCCCTTCGCCGCGGCCTCGGAGCTCACGGTCGAGGACTACCGGGCGGGGCTGCTGGACAAAGCCCTCGGGCAGATCGCGCTCGTGGTCCACGGCGCGCCGCTGCTCACCGGCCGCGGCTCCTTCACCCTGACCAGCGGGATCCTCTCCCACTCCCCCGTCCCCACGGGCGCGGCCGCCTCCGCGGCGAACGGCGCGATCGACGGCTTCGTCCGCGCACATGCGGCGACCTTGCCCGGCGGGGCGCGGATCAACGCGGTCAGCCCCAACGTGCTCGCCGAGGCGGAGGGCTATCACCCCAGCTTCCCCGGCTTCCTGCCGGTGCCCGCGGCCGATGTCGCCTCGACCTACGTGCGCAGCGTCGAGGGCGTCGAGACCGGGCGGGTGCTCTCGATCTGAGGCCCGGCGGCGGCCTCCGGGGTCAGCGCCGCCAGAGCTCGCGCGGGTCGCGGCCGGGGCGGAAGCCGGCCCAGTCCGCCAGCGCCATCGCCTCGGGGAAGTTCGCGGCCAGGGCGAGCGGGGTGTGGGAGTCGCTGCCGAAGCTGATCGCCTCCCCGCCCTCCTCCGCCCACCACTGCGGGATCCAGGGGCGCAGGCGGCGGGTATTGATCTCGAGCGCGCGTCCGCTCGCGGCGATCGCGCGCATCGCCCCGCGGAGCTCCTCCTCGAGCGGGCGCGGATCGAAGGGTCCCTCGACCTCCTCGGGCCAGTAGCGCACCGCGTAGTCGAGATGGGTGACGACCTCGTGCGGGCCCTCGCCGGCGACCTGCGCGGGCACCTCGGCGAGGTAGTCGCGGATCACCTCGAGGGCGGGACGCCGACGGAACAGTGTGTTCGGCTCGGCGCGGTGCTCCGAGCGCGGGGGAAGCGCCCCGTCGGCGGACCGCGCCCCGTCGGCGGACCGCGCCCCGCCGGCGGACTGCTCCTCGCCGGCGGGCTCCCCGTCGGCCGACGGGCGCTCGAGCGGGACCGTGTGGAGCGAGCCGATGATGCGGTCGAAGGCGGAGAGGTCGAGCTGGGCGCGGGCGGCGTCGAGCCGCAGGCCCGGCTGGCCGAACTCGAGGCCGGTGCCGATCCGCAGCTGCGGGAAGTCGGCGCGGCAGCGGTCGATCTCCTCGAGATAGCCGTCGACGTCGAAGCGCGGCACCGCGACCACGCCATCGGCCCCCACCAGGTGCCGCTCGTGGTCGGCGAAGTCCTCCAGATCCGTGAACCAGGCGTCCTCGAGGTCGAGGTGCTCGGTGAAGAACAGCGCGGGCAGCCCGATCTCCACGGCCCGCGCGCAGGTCGCGCGCATGGTGCCGCGCGCGGCGGAGTCCGGACCGCCGGTGTCCCAGGAGAACTCGCTGTGGACGTGGCTGTCGGCGGGCAGGCCGACGGGAAGGGAGGTCATGGGGCCAGGGTGCCAGAGGCCGCAGGGCTCGTCAGCGGCCGGGCCGAGGTTCGGGACCGGGCGGCGACGCGGCGCGGCGGACCGGGCGCGCCCCCGCCCAGCCGATCACGATCCCGGCCAGCAGCACCACCATCGGGAACTCGTAGAGGTGGTCGATCATCGAGTGGACGGCCAGGGCGCTCCATGCGGCGACGCCGATCAGGGCACGACCCCGCCCCCGCTGGGCGGCCAGGACCGTCCCGGCGGCCAGCATCGCCGCGAACAGGATCACGCCCACCGCGCCGAGCTCCGAGGCGACCTGGAGGACCGAGGAGTGCGCGGCGTACAGCAGCGGGTTGTACTCCGCGATGCCCGACCATTCCGAGAACGCGCCGGGCCCACCCCCGAGGACCGGGTGCTGCGCGAACAGCGTCAGCGCGTCCCGCCACAGCGCGTGCCGCGCGCTGCTCAGCGACTGGGGTCCGGTCATCCAGGAGGGCCAGCGGCCGACGACTCCGAGCACCACTACGAGCAGGGCTGCGAGCCCGACGACGCCGAGGCCCAGGCCGACGATCGTGCGGCGGGAGAGGTGCAGGCGTCCCCAGGCGGCGAGCGCGGCGGCCAGCAGGACCACCGCGAGGGTGGCGAGGCCCGCCTTGGCGTTGGTCGCGAGGACGGCGCCGAGCACGGCGATGCAGGCCCCGATCACCTGGACGACCTGTCGGCGCCAGGCGTTCTGCGCGCGGTCCCATCCCCCGAGGGCGACGTCGCCGGGGTCCCGGGTCCGCACCATCGGCGCCCCGCGCAGGCCCCGCACCCCGGCGCCCGCGCTGCCCTCGAGGATCAGCGCGCCGAGCGCCACGAGCTGGACCCCCGCCGCGGCGAGGGCGTTCGCGTAGGAGGGCACGCCCAGCAGCAGCGCCAGCGCAGGAGCGACCACGAGGAGCGACACCACCAGGGGCAGCACGCCCCGCTTCGCGACATGACCCAGCACCGCCCCTGCCACGAGCATCGGGGCGAAGGCGAGATACGGCCAGGACGTCGCGAGCACCTCGGCGGCACCGCCCTCGAGCCGGAGGCATGTCAGAGCGACGTACACCGTCCATGCCGCGGCCGCGATGAGGACGAACGTCTCCGCCGGGGGGAGCCGGGAGCTCTTCTCGGCATGCTCCTTCATCACGGTTCTCTGCACTGTGACCTCTCTCGGGCTCGGCGACGCCGGAGCTCGAGGAGCCGCTCCTGCATCAGTGGTCCGCCCGATCTACTCATCCACGGTGGGATGGGCTAGATTGAACGTGACCAGTATGTCCGATTTGAGCAGTTTGGGCCAGGGGGATCCCCGCCCGACCGCGCACCGGGAGCGGGGAGACCCATGACGATTCAGCGCTGCTTCGCGCTCGTGCAGGAGAGATGGCGCACCGCGCTGCTGACCTCGCTGCTCGTGCTCGCAGCCGCCGCCGCGGCCATCTGGGTGCAGACCCCTGTCTACCAGGCCTCCGCGAGCGTGTTCGTGCGCACCGGCGCGTCCGGCGACGTGTTCGACCGCACGGAGGCCTCCGACTACGCGGTGCAGCGGATCACCACCTACGCCGATCTCGCCACCTCCCCGCTCGTCCTCGATCCCGTCATCGAGGCCCTCGACCTGCACACGGACGCGGACTCGCTCGCCTCCGTGCTCACGGTCCAGATCCCCGAGGACTCCCTCCTGCTCACCATCTCGGCGGAGGACACGGACCCGGAGCAGGCCGCGCGCATCGCGAACCTCGTCGCGGCGAGCCTGAGGACCGAGGTGTCCGGGCTCGAGTCCGCCTCGGGCCCCTCCCCGATCCACCTGACGACCGTCGCGCCGGCGCTCCCTCCGGAGCATCCCGCACGCCCCGACCTGCCGCTCCTGCTCGGCCTCGCCCTGCTCGCCGCGGTCGCGGCCGGGATCGCTGTCGCGCTCGTGCGCGGCACGTTCGACGATCGGGTGCGGGACGCCCAGGACCTCACCGCGCTCACCGAGCGCCCGCTGCTCGCCTCGATCCCCGAGGCCCGCTCAGGGGAGCCGCCGTTCCTGCCGCTGGAGGACGTCGCCCCGCAGGGCCGGCGTGCGGAGGCGCTCCGCGGCCTGCGCACGACGCTGCGCCACCTCGGACTCGGCACCGAGCTGCGCACCCTGCTGGTGACCTCCGCCGTGCACGGCGAGGGCGCGACCAGCACCGCGCTCGACCTCGCCTCCACCCTCGCCCGCGAGGGGCACCGGACCCTGCTGATCGATGCGGACCTGCGCGGCACGTGGACGGACCACGGCCTCGGGCTCGGTCATCGCGACGGGCTCAGCACCGCGCTGCGGGGCGGCGCGGCCTGGACGACGCTCGTCCAGCCCACGGCGCTCGAGGGCCTCTCCGTCCTCGCCGGCGGTCCCCGCCCGCAGAACCCCGGCGCGCTCCTGGACAGCTTCCGGATGACGACGCTGCTGCGCGATGCCGCGGACCGCTACGACATCGTGCTGATCGACGCCCCGCCCGTCCTCGCGCTCAGCGACAGCACGACCCTCGCCCAGCAGGTGTCCGGGACGCTCCTGGTCGCCGGCAGCGGCAGGGTCCGCAGCGTCCAGCTCTCCCTGGCCCTGCGGAAGCTTCAGCTCGTCGACGCGGACGCACTGGGGATCGTCCTGAACCGCGTCCCGCGCGGCGACCTGGAGACCTACTACGAGCTGCCCCCGGAGGCGACGACCGCCGGCGCCGTCCCCGGCTCGGCCGTGGCGGCCGGTGCGGGCCCCCGCACAGGGCGGCGCCGACGCACCGTCCCGCCGGGGACCGACCTGCAGGGCACGAGCTCCGGGAGCACCCGGAATGCGTCCATCACAAGGAGTGAAGCGTGAAGACCATCGCCGTCGTCGGCTATTTCGGCTGGGGGAACTTCGGTGACCAGCTGTTCCTCGACACCGTCCGTCGGCGCCGGGAGGAGCTGTGGCCGGGCTCCTCCGAGATCCTGGCCCTGACCAGCAGGGACCTCGGCCGCCATGCGACCGCGGGCCCCCTGGGCGCGCTCGTCCGCGCCGCGCACTCCCTGCGGATCCTGCGCCGCGCCGACGTGCTCGCGTACTGCGGCGGCTCCGTGTTCACCGACGTGTCCGGGGTCGACGCCCTGCGCCGACGCCTCCGTCCCGCCCGCGTGCAGGCGCTCGGCGTCTCGGTGGGCCCGTTCGCCGACGAGCAGGCGCGGCAGGACGTGAAGCAGTACCTCGGCGAGTTCGAGCGGATCGTGGTCCGGGACGATTCCTGGACCCTCCTCCAGGAGGACCTCCCCCTGCTGCCCGAGCCGGTCGCCGGCCCGCCGGCGGGCATCGAGCAGGGCGGGGACCTCGCCGCGCTCAGCCCGCTGATCACCCAGGCGGCCGACGACGAGCGCTCCGGGCTGGTGGTGTGCCCCTCCGCGGCCGCCGACGCCGACGTGGACCTGCTCGCCGAGCAGGTGCTCCAGGCGCGCCGCGCCATGCGTCTGCGCGGGCTGCCCGCCCCGGTGCGGATCCTGGCGCTGAACGGCCACCCCCGCAACGGGGACGAGCAGCTGGTCCGCGCGCTCGCCGCGGCGCTGCGCGATCAGGGCGTCGAGTGCACGACGAGCAGCTTCCTCGAGATCGGCCTCGAGGGCACCCTGGCGGCGCTCGGCTCGGCCTCCCTGGTGCTGAGCCAGCGCCTGCACGGGGCGATCGTCGCGTATCTCTCCGGCGGGAGGTTCCTGATGCTCGACCACCATGCCAAGTGCCGCGCGTTCGTCGAGGACGTCTCCGGCGACGCGGCCGTCTGCGTGCCGGTGGACGCGCCGGACCTCTCCGAGGCGCTCGAGGCGGCGCTCTCCCTCGAGAGGTCCCCGGTGCGGGAGCCGGAGGAGTACATCCGCCACGCGGAGCGCATCTACCTGGGGCAGATGGCCCATGCCTGAGACGCGCACCGCCCCCGCCGAGGCCCCGCCCGCCGGCTCGCCCGGCCTGCTCGCCCGCGCCGGCAGCTTCCTGCTGATCCTGGGCGGGACGATCGGCAGCGGCGTCTCCCACTGGTTCATCGTCTGGCTGATCGCGGCGACCTACGGCGCCGCGGGCCTCGGCGAGTACTCCGTGGTCCTGGCCGGCGCCACCCCGCTGTTCATCTTCCTGGGGCTGGGGCTGCGCAACGTCTACGTCTCCCAGGCCGGCTCCCCGCGCTGGGGGACGTTCCTGCGCTGGCGGGTGGGCGGGCTGGCCCTCGCCTTCGCGCTCCTGGCGGTGTACTGCCTGATCGCGGCGCCCTACTGGGGGATCTTCCTCGGCATGGCGGTGATGAAGGTGGCGGACGGCCTGTCCGAGCTGGCCCTCGCCCGCCTCCAGCGCCAGGGGCGCTTCACGGCGCTCGGCGCGCTCACCAGCGTCGGCGCGGTCGCCACGGTCGCTGCGATCTCCGTCGCCGCCTGGCTGTCGGCGCCCACCGGGGTGCTGCTGGCGTGCGTGGGCGGCGTCTCGCTGACGATGGGCCTGGTCGCCCTCGCCCTCTCGCGCCCGAGCCGGGCCGCGCTCGAGGCCGAGGAGGAGATCGGGGTGCGCCGGCTGCTGGCCGCCGCCCTGCCCATCACGGCCTCGACCGGGCTGATGAGCCTGGTCGCCTCGATCCCGGTGTGGTTCCTCGGGGCGCACACGAGCGCACCGGAGGTCGGCCGCTTCACGGCCGCCGCCTACCTGATCGTCGCCGCGAACCTGCTCGGCGCCAGCGCGCAGACGATCCTGATCACCACCTACCGCCGCCATCTCGCCGACGAGGGGGCCGCCTCGCTGCTGCGCTCGATGGGGCGCCACACCCTGCTGCTGGGGGCGGTCGCCGTCCCCGCGGTCGTGGCCGTCGTGCTCCTCGGCGACCCGTTCCTGCGCCTGGTCTACGGCGATGCCTTCGGGGCGACCCCGCTGGAGCTGCTCGCCTTCGGGGTGACCGCGGCGCTGTGCATCCTCGGCTATCTCAACTCCACCGTGCTGCTGGTCCTGAACTGGTACCGCAGCCAGCTCCTCACCACGATCGCGACCCTGGTCGGCGCGGTCCTCCCGCTCGCGCTCGCCACGATGATCGGCACCACGCAGTGGGTCCTGGTGGGGATCCTCTCCATGACCGGCGCCTATCTCGTCCGTTTCGTCACGGCACGACTCCTGCTGACCCCGCGAAGGGTGGTCTCCGATGTCCCTCACTGATCCGCACCCCGAGACCCGGCGACAGGGCGAGGAGCCGCCCGCCCCCGAGCTCTCCGTGAGCGTGGTGATCCCGCACTTCAACAGCACCGACACGATCGGGCGCGCCCTGGAGTCGATCGCGGTGCAGACGCTGCTCCCGCTCGAGGTGGTCGTCGTCGACGACTGCTCGGCACCCGAGGAGCGCGAGACGCTGCGCGGCCTGGAGGAGGAGTCGTTCCCGTTCCGAGTGCGGGTGCTGGAGCAGGAGCGGAACCAGGGCCCCGCAGCGGCGAGGAACCGCGGCTGGGAGGCGGCGGAGGGTGAGTGGATCGCCTTTCTGGACAGCGACGACTCCTGGCATCCGCAACGCCTCGAGCTGCAGGCGCGCGCGCTCACGCCCGCCACCCTGATGGCCAGCACGCACTCCCTGGTGCTCTCCGAGGACGATGCCTCTCCCGCCCCGCTGCCGACGCCCGTGCCGGCGCCGGTGCGGCTGGGCATGGGGCATCACATCGTCAGCAATCCGCACACCACCTCCTCCGTGCTCCTGCGCCGTGACCTCCCGGTGCGCTTCACGCCCGGGCGGTTCTACGCCGAGGACTACGAGCTGTGGATCCGGGTCGCCGCCCTCGGCGACGTCCTCTCGGTGCCCGTCCCGCTGGCGTACTTCCACAAGGACCCCTTCGGCACCAGCGGCCTGTCCAGCCGGATCTGGAAGATGATCGCCGGCGAGCAGCGCACCTTCGTGCTGCTGCGGCGCGACGGCGTGCTCTCGCTGCCGCAGTTCCTCGCCGCGGAGGTGATCATGGTCGCCCGGATCGCTCGGCGCCTGGTGCTCCGCGCCGCACGGGATCTCCCCGGCCGCGTCGCCGGTCCGCGCCGTCCCCGGGCGTCCTGAGTCGGACATTCTCCCCGACCCTCGCCGCTTCCACTCGTCCCAAATCGGACATTTAGGACGAACCTACCCATACCGGGGCAATCTGGGGTAGATTCGGTCTCGGGGCGAGGGGCTCCACCGACTGGCGAGCCGAGACGGCCGCGCCGGTGCGCACCCCGAGCCACCCGAGCACAACGATTCGGACGAGGGGACTCCCGTGGAGCTGCAGCAGTACCTGACGATCCTGAAGGAGCGGTGGAGCACAGCCGCCATCGCGGCCGTGATCGTGCTGGCGGTCGTCAGCACGCTGACGCTCACGCGCACCCCGACCTACACCGCCACGAACCGGGTGTTCGTGCAGACGGAGGCGGGCGGCTCGGTCTCCGAGCGCAGCAGCGGCGTGAACTTCGCCAGCCAGCAGATCATCACCTACGCCGATCTCGCGAAGACGCCGATCGTGCTCGACCCGGTGATCGAGGAGCTCGGGCTGGACCTCACCGCCGACCAGCTCGCCGATCGCATCAGCACCCGGATCCCCGAGGACACGCTGATCATCGACATCACGGCCTCGTCGGTGGACCCGCAGGTCGCCTCGGCCATCGCGAACGCCACCTCGGAGAGCCTGCGCGCACAGGTCTCGACCCTCGAGGCACCGACGCAGGAGGCGGCCGCGACGGGGACCACCGAGGACGGCTTCGAGGCCGTCCCCTCGACCGTCGAGCTCACCGTGATCTCCTCCGCCGCGACGCCGAGCTCCCCCGCGTCGCCGAACGTCCCCCGCGACCTCGCGCTCGGCGTCCTGCTCGCGCTGCTCGCCGGTCTGGCGGCGGCCGTGGTGCGGGACTTCCTGGACAACCGGGTGCGTCGCCCCGCCGACATCGAGGCCCTGTACGACCTGCCGGTGATCGGATCGATCCCTTCGGTGCACTCCTCGCAGAACGTCGCGCTGATCGCCGCGCAGAAGCCCAGCAGCGTGCAGGCGGAGGCCTATCGCGAGCTGCGCACCAACCTCCACTTCATGCTCACCGCCGACAGGATGAACACCCTCCTGGTGACCTCCTCGCTCTCCGGCGAGGGCAAGTCGAGCACCGCGATCAACCTCGCCCAGGTGCTCGCCCAGGCCGGGGACCGCGTGCTCCTGGTGGACGCCGACCTGCGCCGCCCCTCCCTCGCCACGGAGCTCGGCCTCGAGCGGACCGTCGGCCTCACCACCGTGCTGATCGGCGATGTCGAGCTCGACGACGTCACCCAGCCTCTGGAGACGGCAGGACTGGACGTCCTCACCTCGGGCCCCATCCCCCCGAACCCCAGCGAGCTGCTGGGCAGCGAGGCGATGCGCTCGCTGCTGGAGGCGGCGTCCGAGGCGTACGACTACGTGGTGGTCGACACCGCTCCCCTGCTCGCCGTGACCGATGCCGTGGCGCTCTCCCGCTTCGTCGACGGCTCGCTCGTCATCGCGCAGAGCGACCGGGTCAAGAAGCAGCAGCTCGGCGAGGCCCTCGCCAAGATGGACTCGGTCGACGCCCGCGTGCTGGGCGTGGTCGTGAACAACGCGCCGCGGGACGTCCGCGACGTCTACACCTACCTGCCCGACGAGGAGTCCTCCGAGCTCGCGGTGAGCGTGGTGCCCACCGAGGACCGTCCCGCGGAGGCGTGGCCCGAGGAGGCCCGCCCCTCGGAGTCGTCCGAGCACCGGAGCGAGGAGGCTCTGGGGGCCGAGGAGGCCACCGGCGACCGTCCGGAGGCCGTGCCGGCAGCCCGGGCCGCACGCCCGACCGCCGTCCACGGCGGCCGCCCCGCCGCGCCGCGGCGCCGTGCGATGCGCCGTCCCGAGGCCACGCGTCCCGACGGCACCCGACAGGCCGGTGCCGAACGCTCCTCCGGGGGCGCCCACGAGGCCGACGTCCCGGCCGGCGGCCCCACCCTGACTGTCTCCGGCGGTGCAGGTCGACAGGGGGCCAGGTCCGCATGACGACTGATCCGATGGATTCGATCCTCGTCGTCTGCACGGGGAACATCTGCCGCTCCCCCGTGGGAGAGGGACTGCTGCGCCATCGCCTGGCTCCTCGGCGCATCGCCGTCAGCAGCGCGGGGACGCACGCCGTGGTGGGGCGCCGTCCGGTCCCGGAGGCGATCAGCACGGTGCTGGAGTCGACCGGCGAGGAGCTGCGCGGCCGCGGCACGCAGCTCACCCTCGAGGCGATCGAGGCCGCCGATCTCATCCTCACGATGAGCACGAGGCAGCGTGCTTCCGTCACCGCGCTCTCGCCGCGCGCCGTGCGTCGCACCTTCACCCTGCTCGAGTTCGCGCGGATCAGCGAGCTGCTCGGCGACGACGAGGTCCACGACTCGCTCGCCGATCTGGTGCGCGCCAGCGCCCCTCTGCGACGGCTCGCGAACGCGTCCCGGGCGGGGATGGACATCGCCGATCCCTACGGCGGCCCGCCGGCGGGATACGTGAAGAGCTTCGGCATGATCGCCGCTGCGGTGGACACCTCGGCCCGTGCGATCGGTCGAAGCCTCGAGGAGCCCCTGCCGAGCTGAGAGCAGCGTCGCTCTCCGCCCGGTGGGCGAGGGGACGAGGGGGCGTGCGCCGTTCAGGCGCACGCCCCCTCGTCGGTCCGGCGGCACGAAGGCACGAAGGCACGAAGGCACGAAGGCACGAAGGCACGGTCGGCGAGAGGGCCCTGCGGGCGAAGCGGGCCCGTCGGTGAGTACGACGGGCTGCCGGCGCGTGCGACGGACTGTCAGCGCATACGACGGTTCGTCAGTGAGGTCGGGAAGGACGCTCCGCATCCGCGATGGGCACCGCGGACCTCCACGGCGCCGAGCTCCGCATCGCCGCTCTCCGCTCCGCTCGGCGGCGGTCCGACCGTGGACCGGACGGGACTGCGCCCGTCGGCCGGGCCCCGTCCGCGCCTGGGCCGGGGCCGCGTCGCCGCTGCGGGCCGGACCCTGTCACCACCCCGGGGTCATGATCCCGTCGCCGCCAGGCACGGTCTCGCATCACCGTCGGCAGCAGCGCCCCGGCAGCAGCACCCTGGCGTCGCCCGTGGGCGGCGCTGCGTCACTGCCCGAGATAGGTGCGGTACGGGATGACCTCGCCGTAGTTCTGGACGCCCAGGGCGTAGTAGGCGACGGCGGCCAGGAGGACCAGCAGGGTGATCAGCGTGCGGTCCTGCATCTTCGCGATGCGGTTGGGCACGAGCAGGATCGCGAAGATCCCGAAGTAGCCCGACAGCCGGCTGAGGACGATCGCCTGGGTCCCGACGATCATCAGGGCCACGCCGGCGAGGACCAGCACGGCGAGCTGCGACTCCAGGCGGGTCAGCGGCGCCTTCCGGCTGCCGACGAACACCACCAGGATCATCAGCGCAAGGTACGCGAAGATCGACAGGTACGAGCCGATGCCCGTCTGCCCCGAGTCGAGGTAGTCCCCGTAGCGCGGGTTGAGCACCTCGAGGAAGGAGACGAGGAAGGGCGCGGCCCGCACGCCCGCCGCGGCCACCAGCGCGCCTCCGAGGAAGAACAGCGTGGTCTGGACGGTGGGCCGCCAGCGGCGCACCACCAGCATCACGACGATCGCGAGGATCGCCGTCATGTGGAAGCTGAGGGCGATGATCGCGAGCACCCAGAACACGACGTTCTTCCTGCCCAGATAGGTCCAGGCGAGGAAGAGGAGCGCGACAGCGATGTACTGGCGCAGCGCGTTGAAGGACGAGGTGTACTCGAAGGCGACGAAGAGCGCGACGGCGAAGCCCGGGTCCATGGACAGCCGCTTGATCCCGAGGTAGACGGGCAGCACGGTCAGGACCGCGGCGACCCAGAACAGCGCCTTCGGGTCCTCCGTGAACGTCTTGATCACCAGCATCAGGAGCGTGTACCCGACCTCCTGCGTGGACTCGGCGAAGTCGCCCGCCCAGTCGTCGGGGTTCATGCTGTTGAAGACCAGCTCGTAGGTCGGATAGTCCGTGCCCACGTCGTAGCGGAGCCCGGAGAACGCGATGAGCACCGTGACGGCCGCGACGTCGAAGACCGTCCATCGCCGTGCGGCCCGGGCGGTCTCCTCTTCGGTGACGACCGCGCCGGCGGACCGGGCGCGGTACCTGGTCGAGCTCGCCGTCCTCGTCGCGAGGCCGAGGCCGCCGGAGCGGGGACGGTGGCGGGACGCGGAGAGGGTCCTCGTCGCCGCCGTCCTCGTCCCCGTCGTCCTAGCGCCGGCGGTCCTCATGCCGACCGTCCGGGCCGAGGCGTCGGCCGCCTCGGTCGCGGGCGTCTCGCGCGGATTCTTCAGGGCCACCCGGAAGCTGAGCGCGGCGAGCGCCGTCACGACCACGAGCAGGATGAAGTACGGCGTCATCGGGTCCCTCCCCCGTTCCCGAGGCCCGCGGCTCCCCGTGCGGCGGGCGGATGGCTCACAGCGCGTACCTCGTCCCGTGCGGGTACTCGCCGCTGATCGTCGAGCGCGCGAACTCCAGCAGGGTGTCCGCGGCATGGACGTAGGAGAGGGTGGACGCCTCGGGCAGGGCGGGGCCCTCGCCGCGGGCGGCGCCGAGCACGCGGTCGGCGAGCGCCTCGACGTCGTCCTCGGGGGCGAGCTGCACGGCGGGCAGGTCGCGCACGCCCTTGACGTCGAAGCCGACGACGGGCAGGCCGATCGCGATCGCCTCGAGGCCCACGCGCGGCAGGCCCTCCCAGCGGGAGGTCTGCACGAGCACGTGGGAGCGCTCGAAGTGCGGGACCGGGTCGGCGACGCCGTGGCGGATCACGAGCCCCTCGACGTCGCTGCGGGAGCTCGGGTCGTCGAAGAGCTCTCCCTCGCCGAGCATGTCCAGGACGACGTCCACGCCGCGGTCGCGGAGCACGTGCGCGAGCCGGACGGCGGCGGCGGGGTTCTTCCGCTCCGAGAACTCCCCGCACCACACCAGGCGCAGCGGCTCCTCCCCCTCGCGCCAGGGCATCGGGGCACGGCGCACGAAGCGCTCGGTGTCCAGGCCGACGCCGCCCAGGAGGCGCAGGCGCGGGATGCGGGTCGCGTGCCGATCGAACCAGTCCTGGTCGGCGGAGTTGATGCAGACGATCCCGTCGGTGCGGTGCACGAGCGCGCGCTCGATCGCGCGGAAGGGGAGGTCGGCGAGGCGGTCGCCGTTCCAGTGCAGGCCGTGGCAGAAGTAGACGACCGGCACGCCCACCCCGGCGGCGCGCACGAGCATGGAGGCGGTCGCGGTGTTGGTGATGACCACGTCGATGCCCCTGCCGCGCACCCACTCGCGCAGCTCCGCCCGGGCGCGCCAGTTGCGCGGGGAGGGCCTTCGGGTGATCGAGGGCAGGACCGTCGCCTCCGCGAAGGTCTCGGCGAGGGACCCGGCGGCGCTCTCGACCACGGCTCCCTGCTCGCGCCACCGCTCGGTGATCTCGAGGAAGAAGGCGTCGAGCGTCCCTCCGATGGACGTCAGCAGCCCGACGACGGGCGCTGCGGCGTCCGCACGCCGCTCGGGAGCCGGGGCGGTTCCGAGATCTGCACTTCCCGTCACGACGGGCCTCCTTGTCACGAGGGACGCCGGCGGGGCGCAGGGCGACCGCCTCGGCACCGCGTGCCGCGATGTCCGTTTTGTCCCATTGGGGTGGATCCTACTCTAGGCGATGGCGCCGACGGGCGGAAGCGTCGTGAGACCTCCTGGGCCGCACATCGGGTGCCGTGCCACGGGGCCCCGGAGGCGCCCGCACGAGCGGGGTCTCCCGCCCTGCGGCCGGGGCAGCTCATCCCGCGGCCGGTGTCGTGTGCGCGCCGCGGCGTCGCAGCCCGGCGTCGGCGAGGTGCCGGATGCGTCCGTAGAGCGGGAGCAGCCGCGTGAAGCCGGCATGGAGCAACGGCGAGAGGACCAGCTCCCACCCGCCGATGCCCTCGCGCACCTCTCCGCCCATGTCCGCCTTGAAGACGAGCAGCCCGGCCTCGGGGCCGTCGGCCTCGAGCGTCTCCGCGACGCCGCCGATGTCGAGCTGGTCGGCGCCCTCCGCGATCGCGCCGTGGATGATCTCGGCGTAGAGCGCGTTCGCCGCCTTGAGCTGTCTCCGCAGGTCGCCGCGCGCGGCGAAGACGCCCTGGGCGTGGCCTCCCGCGCGGGCGGTGCCGTTGGCGGCCAGGACGTCCCCCTCGTGGAGGGCGAGGTGGAGGTGGAAGGTGCCGGGCTGGTCGCCGGCGAGCGCGTCCCACATCGACTCGAAGTACTCCAGCGGCTGCGCCGAGAACCCCTGCCGTGCAGCGGTCTCCGCATAGAGGCGCTGGACCGTGGGGAGGTCCTCGCGCGTCCCGTCGATGACCACCACGCCCTCCCGCTCGGCCTTGCGGATGTTCTTCCGCCAGGCGCGGGTCATCCCGGCCAGCACCTCCTCCTCCGTGCGCCCGCCCAGCGGGATCCAGAAGGTGAACAGCGGCTGGCTGGCGTCGAGCATCCCGTCCTGCGGCAGGCGGTGCCATCCCGCGGCGGCGAGGGCCTGGACGGCCCGGTGCCCGACGGGATCCTCGCGATCGGAGGTCACCTGGGACCACTTGGTCACCTCGGGGTCGGCGAGGGCGGCCTTGACCGCGGTCGGCCCCCAGGCCCGCAGGGCCAGGGAGGGCACGACGACGAGCGCGAAGATCCCGCGCCCTCTCGCGTACGCCTCGAGGGCGGCGAGGAGATCGGGCAGGTCGCCGTGCTCCCAGTCGATCACCGGTCCCTGCGCCATCATCGCGAAGCGGCGATGGACCACGGGCAGGGAGCGGCTGCGCAGCAGCGCCACCCCGACCAGGCGGTCGTCGAGGTCGTACCAGCCCACGAGCTCCGGGTCCCAGTCCCCGCTGCGGGCCCTCCCCCACTGCGGGCTCTGCTGGTAGCCGGCATGGGCGGACGAGCCCAGGTACTCCCAGTAGGCGTCCTCGTCGATGCCGCGCACCGTGGTGCGGGGATGCGCCGGGAGGTCGCGCCTCCGTCCGGCCGAGCCGCGCGGGCGCCTGGTCCGGTCCCGTGCATCGCTCAGCGTCACCGCTCCGACCTCCATGCGCGCAGCCGTCCGTACACGGGCAGCAGGGTCGCGAAGGCCCGGTACAGCACGGGGTTCAGCGGCAGGTCCCAGGTGCCGAGGTACTCGTAGGTCACGCCGCCGGCCGAGGCCTTGTAACGCAGCAGCCCGGCATCGGCGGTCTCCGCGTCGAGCGAGCCTCCCACGCCGCCGAAGTCGTAGAGCACGGCCCCGTCGGCGTGCGTGCGGTGCAGCGCGGCGTCGTAGGCCAGGTTGGAGGCCTTGAGCTGGCGCTTCTCGTCGCTGTTGGCGATCAGCACCGCCTGCGCCCGTCGGCCCGTCTGCACGGTGCCCATCACGGAGAGGACGTCCCCCTCGTGGACGGCGAGCAGGACGTGGAACTTCCCGGGGAAGCCGTCCGTGAAGGAGTCCCACATCGACTCGAGGAACTCGAGGGAGAACGTCGCGAACCCGTGCTTGGCGGAGGTCTCGTCGTAGAGACGCTTCACCTCGGGCAGGTCCGCCCGGGTGGCCTCGACGATCTCGACGCCCTTGCGCTCGGCGCCGCGGACGTTGCGGCGGAACGAACCGCTGGCCAGGCCCCGGATCTCCGACTCCTCCACTCCGTCGAGGGGCACCCAGACGTTGTAGACCGACTGGGCGTCCTCGACCTTCTCCTGGTCCTGGCGGATCCAGCCGAGCTGGTCGAGGGTGACCATGGTGCGCCGGCCCGTCTCGTCGATCTCGTCCGGCGGCAGCTGGGACAGCGCCTGGTAGGCCTCGTCCTGGATCGCGGCCCGGATCGGCTCGGAGTCCCAGCGGTGGACGGTCAGCGGGGGCACGATCCGGATGGCGAACGCCTTGGCGTCGCGCAGGTGCGCGCTCAGCGCCCCGAGGACCCCGGGGACGTCGCCGTCCTCCCAGTCCATGACGGGGCCCTGGTTGATGTAGGCGAGCTTCCACGGCCCCACGGGCAGCCCCCGCAGGCGCACGGCGGCGATCCCGACGAGCTCCCCCTCGCGGTCGAAGACGCCCAGCAGCTCCGAGTCCCAGTCGGTCCCCCGCGCGCGGACCCAGTGCGGGGTCTGCTGGAAGCAGCCGGCGGAGGAACGATGCAGGTGCGCGGAGAAGGTGCGCTCGTCGATCCTCCTGACGGTGTACTCGGTGCGGACGTCATAGCCCGTATGCGTGTCCTCGCGCCGTCCGGTGTCGGCCTGCACTGCGCTGCTCATCGTCGATCGTCCTCTCGATCTCCAGGTGATTCCCCGCTCGGCCCGGGGCCCGCAGGTCCGTCGGTCCGGGGCGGGGCGGAACGGTAGAAGGGGAAGAAGGTGCTCTCGGCGCGGCGCTCCTGGGCCGGGGCGCTGAGACGTTCGTAGGCCTCGGGCAGGAAGACCTGCTCGCCGGTGAAGTAGGCGCGGTCGCCGTCGCGGGTGAAGCCGCGCTTGAACTGCAGGAGGCTGTCGTCGGCCGTGTTGGTGATCCCGCCGGTCAGGACGTGCTCGCGACTGCCAGCCTCGCGCGCCACGAGCAGCGCGCCGACGGCGGCGAGGGTGGTCGCGTTCCCGCGGAGCGCCTCGGTGAGAGTCCCGGCGATGTAGGCGACGCTGGAGTCGTCGCGCAGGATCAGCATCTCGGCCGACAGCGGGACGCCGTCCTCGTCGGCGAACACGTACGCGACCTGGCCGGGGACGGCGCGATGGATCGTGCGCAGGAAGTCCTCGCCGACGTGGAACCTCTGCTGGGCCTCACGGCGTTGCATGGTCTCGGCGTGGATCGGCAGGAAGTCCTCGATGCCGGACTCGTCCCGCACCACGCGCAGGGTCAGCCCGCCCTCGAGCGCCTTGCGGTAGCGGCGTCGGACGCTCTTGTGGAGCGCCGCGATGACGTCCTCCTCGCTGAACCCGTCGAGATCCACGACGACGTGCGGGGCCTGCTCGCGCAGCGTGCCGGAATAGGGCAGGCGGTGGCGCTCGACGGGGGTGAAGCGGATGATCTCGCTGACGATCCCCTGCTCGTGCGCCCATTCGCGCAGCGCGGCCCAGAACTCGTCGACCTGCGCCGGGGTGGCGTCGGCGGAGAGCGGCCCGCCGTAGACGAGCGGGGTGTAGAGGTCGCGCAGCTCCTCGTCCAGCACGGTCCCGGCCGCGTCGTGGGTGATGGGGCGGACGATGAAGGCGTAGTAAATCTCGGTGCCGTCCGGGAAGGCCATCACGGCGCACATCGGCTGCTCGCCGTCCCGCGCCTCGGCCTCGACGAAGTCGGGATGGGTGAACACGTCCCGCTGGCCGGCGCGCTGCCAGGCCTCGGTCCAGCGGCGCCGCTCCTCGGGATCGGCGCCGTCGAGCACGGCGAAGCAGACGTCCTGCGGGGTCGGGAGGGCCCCCTGCTCCCGGGATGCGGCATCGGCGCCGTGGGCGCGGTGCGCACCGGCCGGGCTGATCGACAGGATGCTCATGAAGTCCTCTCCTCAGAATCTCTCACCAGCTGAAGGGGGCGTGCGAATCCCTCCTCGGGCAGGCCGAGGAAGGCGATCAGGGCGGGCGTGCCGCCGGGGACGGTCGTGGGCGGCAGATCGGCGGTGGGGTGGCGGACGGCGGCGCCGGGGGCGGCGTAGCCGCTGCGGGCGAGGGAGGCGGCGAGCTCGGGGCCAGGCTCCTCGCCGGGGGCGAGGCAGGCCCATTCGGCCTCGTGGACGACGCGCAGCCGGCTGGCCAGCAGCAGCAGCGCCTCGTCGAGGAGGGTGTCCGCGGCCCCGCCCGCGCCCGGGCCGAGTCGGATCGTCAGCTCGACGAGCCCCGGCTCCAGGAGCGCGGCGGTGCCCTCGAGGACGATGCGCTCCTCGCGGTCGCGGCAGACCCAGGTGCCGTCGTCCTCGGGGCCGTGCAGCTCGAGGTCGGTGGTGGACTGGGGGCCGGGGAAGTCCGACATGGACACCCCGCCCTCGTCGGTCACGCCGTCGCGGCGCAGCACCGCGGTGACGGTGTCGATCAGGATCCGCAGGTCGAGGTCGAGACCGAGGCGACGCACGTACTCCTGGTCCATGGTGAGCCGGTCGTCCCAGGCCAGGGAGTTGCGGCCGTGCACCTGCGAGTACCCGGTGAGGCCCGCGGGGACGGTGTGCCGGGCGAACTGCTCGGCGCTGAAGCGGCCGATGTAGTCGGTGGTCAGCGGACGCGGACCGACCAGGCTCATGTCGCCGCGCAGCACGTTCCACAGGCTCGGCAGCTCGTCCAGGCTGGTCTCCCGCAGCAGCCTCCCGAAGGGGACGAGGCGGGCGGCGTCGTCGTCGGAGCCGTCGGGGGCGACGGCGCGCATCGAGCGGAACTTCCGCAGCCGGAAGATGCGCCCGTCCTGGGTGACGCGCTCCTGGGTGAACAGGACCGGCCTGCCCATCGACGCCATCACGCCGGCGGAGATCGCCAGCATGGGCAGGGCGGTCACCGCGAGCCCGATCCCGGCGAGGACCGCATCGGCCCGTCGGCGCCGGCGCAGATAGCTCTGCTGGCCCGGGGAGAGACGGATCGGGTCGAGGTGCTGGATCGGGCCCACGATCGCGCGGGCCCGACGCCCTCGCCCCGGTGCGCCGGGAAGCGTCATGTCGCGGCCTCCGTCAGCGGCGTGGCCACCGCGCGTCGGCCGAGGGCGGCGCGGAGCGTCGCGTCGATGGTCTCGCACTCCGCCTCGGTGAGCGCGGAGCCGCTGGGCAGGGTCAGGCCCGTGCGGAACAGCCGCTCGGAGGCACCGTTGACCGCGGCGGGGATCCCCGCGAAGACGGGCTGGAGGTGCATCGGCTTCCACAGCGGGCGGCTCTCGATCCCGGCCGCGGTGAGGGCGGCGCTGAGGGAGGCGGCGTCGAAGCCGGCGAGCTCCGGGTCGACGACGAGCGCGGTGAGCCAGCAGTTGTCCTGCTCGTCGCCGTCGCGCTGGAAGACCTCCACGCCGGGCACGTCGGCGACGATCCGGGCGTAGGCCTCGCGGCGGGCGCGGCGGCGGGCGATCATCTCGTCGAGTCGGCGCAGCTGGGCGTTGCCCATCGCGGCCAGCAGGTTCGAGAGGCGGTAGTTGTAGCCGATGTCGCGGTGCTCGTAGTGGATCGCGGGCTCCCGCGCCTGGGTGGCGAGGTGGCGCACGCGGCAGGCGGCGTCCTCGTCGTCGGTGAGGTACATGCCGCCGCCGGAGGTGGTCATGATCTTGTTGCCGTTGAAGGAGAAGATCGCGGCGTCGCCGTGCTTGCCGGCGGGCAGCCCGGCATGGTGGGCGCCGAGCGATTCGGCGGAGTCGACCAGCACCTTCGCGCCGGCGCGGTGGGCGATCTCGACGATGCGGGTGTGGTCCGCGCTGCGGCCCAGGAGGTCCACGGGCACGACGGCGGGGACGGAGACGCCCTCCTCGGCCAGCTCCTCGAGGACGCGGGCGAGCAGGCCCGGGTCCATCTGCCCGGTCGCCGGGTCGGAGTCGACGAAGTACGGTGTCGCACCCGTGTAGCTGATCGCGTTGGCGGTCGCGGCGAAGGTCATCGTCGAGGTGGGGACCACGTCGCCGGGGCCGACGCCCCAGGCCAGCAGTCCCAGGTGGAGGGCGCTGGTGCCGGAGGCGAGGGCGACGGCGTGGCGTCGGCCGATCCGCTGCGCCATCGAGGTCTCGAAGGCGTCGACGGCGGGGCCGAGCGGTGCGATCCAGCCGGAGTCGAAGGCGTCGGCGACGGCCGCGCGCTCGAGCACGGTGACGTCGGGACCGGACATGAGGATGCGTGCCATGGTTCAGAACCCCACTGCGATCGGGGCGCGGGCGGCGGCGGGCCGGGTGGCCTCCATCGCCTCGCACACGGTGGTCAGGACGTCGAGGACCTGCGCGTCGCTGTGCAGCGAGCGGAGCTCGGGCAGCTCGTCGGAGGAGACCGGGACGACCGGCACCCCGCGGATCAGCGAGTGCGAGGTGACCACGGAGTCCTCGCCGGGGGCGAAGAGGTCCTCGTGGAGCTTCTCGCCGGGGCGCAGGCCCGTGAAGGCGATCTCGACGTCCTTGCGGGAGGCGTCGATCAGCTGCTGGGCGAGCTGCACGATCGGGACGGGCTCTCCCATGTCGAGCACGAGCGCCTTGCCGCTCTCCCCCACCACTGCGGCCTGGAGCACCAGCTGCACGGCCTCGGAGACGGTCATGAAGTAGCGGGTGACCTCGGGGTCGGTGACGGTGACGGGGCCGCCCCGCTCGATCTGGGCGATGAAGGTGTGGATCACGGAGCCGCGGGTGGCGAGCACGTTGCCGAAGCGGACGCTGAGCCAGGTGCCGTGGCCGGCGGTGCGGCCCTTGTGGGCGGTGAGCCCCTCGGCGATGCGCTTCGAGTAGCCGAGCACGTTGTGGGGGTCCGCGGCCTTGTCGGTGGAGATGTTCACGAAGTGCTCCACGCCGTGGCGGTGTGCGGCCTCGAGCACGTTGTGGGTGCCCAGCACGTTGGTCTTGAAGGCCTCGTCGGGCGACTTCTCGAGCATGTTGACGTGCTTGAGCGCGGCGGCGTGGAAGACCACGTCGGGCTTGTGGCGGCCGAACACGGCGTCGAGGCGCTCGGCGTCGCGGATGTCGGCGAGCTCCATGTTGTCGTTGCCGAGGTCGGCGGTGCCGCTCATGCTCAGCAGCAGGGCGTGCAGGGCCGACTCGTCGCGGTCGAGCATCACCAGCTCGGCCGGCTCGAAGTCGGCGATCTGACGGCACAGCTCGGAGCCGATGGACCCGCCGGCGCCGGTGACCAGCACGGTCTTCCCGTGCAGCATCTCGGAGATGGTGGAGAGGTCGGTGGTGACGGGGCGGCGGCCGAGGAGGTCGGCGGGCTGGATCTCGCGCAGGTCGGTGTGGTGGACCCCGTCGATCATCTCGCCGAGCGGCGGGACGATCTTCACCGGCAGCTCGAGCTCCTTGGCAGCGGCGGTGAGGGTGCCGATCGTGTCGGCGGAGATGTGGGTGGTCGCGATGACCAGGACGTCCGCGCCGGTGCGCTCGAGGGCGGGGCGGAGCTGGTCGGTGGTGCCTGCGACGCTCACGCCGCCGTGGCGCAGGTGGCGCTTGCGCGGGTCGTCGTCGAGGAAGCCGACGGGCTCCCAGGTGGAGGAGGGGTCGCGCATCATCGAGTCGGCCAGGGCGCGGCCGACGTCGCCGGCGCCGACGATCAGCGCACGGGAGGGCTCGGTCTCGCGCCGGGTGCGCAGGGCGCGCAGCCCGAGCAGGCGCACCAGGTAGCGCGCGGCCGCGACGGCGAGGATCACCAGCGGCGCGGCGATGACCGTCGCGGTCCTCGGCAGGAGCTGTGCGGGCCACAGCGCGTTGGCGGCGGTGATCACGAACGCGGTGGCGAGCACGACCCCGGCCAGCGGTGCCATCTCGTCGAAGCTGGCCACGAGGTGGCGGCCCTGGTGCAGGCGCACGGCGCGGGCGAGGAGGGTGTAGACGGTCACGGCGATCGCGGTGAGCACGAGCAGCCCGAGCACCGGCGTGCCGGTCCCGTCGAGGGAGAGGCCGAAGGAGAGGGAGAGGGTCTCCAGCCGCAGCGCGGAGGCGGCCCACAGGCCGACGAACCACATCACCGCGTCGACGCCGATGAACAGCGCCGGAGCGGGGAGGAGGTCGCGGCCGTAGAGCGAGTTCTGCGCCGCGTCGGCGGAGAGCTCGCCCTCGCCGACCGCGCCACGTCGGCGGGTCGACGAAGCACGCAGGACGGAGTGCAGAGAGATGATGGACACGGGTCCCCCTCGATCGGCGTTGCGGACCGCGACCCCGCGACAGAGTCGCGAATGTCCGTTTTGCCCGCCTTGAGACGATTCGCACCTTACGTCACTTTTGAGAGGTTGTGAAGCCGCATCCGCGACGGAGCCCGGTCGAGCCCGCCGAGCAGGGCATGACGAAGGCCCCGGGCGCGACGCTGCGCCCGAGGCCTTCGGGGACGGCTCGCCGACCGGGACGCCGCAGCGGTCCCGGCGGGCGAGGGATCAGGAGGTCGCGCCGGCGGCCTCGAGGAGGTCGAGCGGCTCGCCCAGCGGTGCCCGATAGAGGGGGAAGAACGCGGACTCCTCGTCGAAGGCGCGCCGGGCGTCGGCCGCCTCACCGCGGCGCTCGGCGACGAGCCTCTCGTAGAGGTGGGTATCCAGGACCCGCTCCGCGGTGCGGAACATCCGCTCGCCCTTCGGGGCGAAGCCGCGCTTGTACCGCTCGAGCCCGTCGCCGGAGGTCAGCCCGCCGCCGAGGACGTACCAGCGGTAGCCGTGGTCGGCGAGCCATTCCATGACGCTCATCTTGACCAGGTCGTTGGGGCGGTCCCGGGAGGCCTCCATCTCGGTGCCTCCGAGGAAGTAGTAGGCGGTGTCCCTGCCCAGCAGCATGAGGTCGATGGAGATCGGGCGTCCATCACGCTCGGCGGCGACGTAGAGCAGCCGATCCGGCACCCCGTCGTGGAGCGCGGAGAAGAAGGGAACGTCGAAGCGATACCAGGAGGCGCTGTCCAGGCGCTCCATCGTCCCGGTGTAGACGGAGTGGAAGTCCTCGATCATCGAGGCATCCTCCACGAAGCGCACCGTGAGATCGGCCCGGAGCGCCCGGCGGGCGTTCTGGCGGACCTTCGAGGAGCTCGCGGCCCACAGCGCCTCGCGGTCGGGCTCGACCTCGCGAACCAGGTTCGGGTTCCGCTCCCGGAGGCGCCCGGGGTGCGGCAGGACGTCGTCGAAGAGGGACAGCCGTGCGAACTCGCTGACCACCCGCTGCTCGCGCGCCCACTCCTCGAAGAAGGCCCAGAACTGCGCGGCGAGCTCGTCGACCGGAGCGTCGCCGCTGACGAGCGGGCCGCCGTATCCGTAGGGGGAGATGACGTCACGGAGGCCGCCCGGCGCATCGCGCAGGATCAGCGGGTAGAGGACCGAGGAGTCCTGCCACTGCATCGTCACCGCCAGCAGCCGCCCCGCCCCCTCTCCCAGGGGGCCGGCGACGCCGGGGTGCGCGAAGGGGAGCTGGTGCGTGCTCTCCTCCCACAGCCGGCGCCAGGTCGCCAGGTCGTCCCGGTCGGCCGGGTCGAGGACCTTCCCCTCGCCGTTCATCGCGCCTCCCCCTCGCGGCGGGCGGCTGCGCGGGCGGCGATGCCCGGGCGCGGCAGCACGGCCATCCCCTCGTCGTTCCTGGTGTCGCTGGCGGAAGACACGGCCGAGGCCCCCATCCCGAGGCGCCGTCTCGCGCGCGCCCCGCAGTCACTACCCTCCGGGCATTTCGCCCATTTCGGACACACCATAGCGCGGCGTCGCCCGGGTTCTCAATGACGGGCGGAGGGCGGACCCCCCTTCGAGCCCGGGCGCACCGCGCGCGGCCGCCCCTCCCCGGGGGCCGCCGGGGACGGGGAGGCCGCGAGGCCGGTGCGGGATCAGCCGTTGAGGAACTGCTGGAGCGCCTTGACGGTGGCGTAGTTGGTGCGGAAGTCCCACACGCCGTTGTCGCCGTGGCCGATGGCGGCGCGGAGCTTGCGGGTGGTCTCGGCGCCGATCTTGCCGTCGGGGACCGCGCCGATCTTGGTCTGCAGCGCCTTGATGTCGCCGGTGGAGAGGGAGCCGTCCTGGGTCACGCCCACCCAGCCCTCGAGGGCGCGGGTGGTGGCGGGGCCGAACTTGCCGTCGACCACGAGGCCGGCGCCGGTGCCGGGCTGCTCGGGGGCGGGGGTGGAGCCGCCGCCGGGCTGCGCGTTCGCGTCGGCGCCGCCGTTGGCACGGGTGAGGCCGGCCTTCTTGCCGCAGGTGGGCCAGGCGCCGGGGCCCTGGGCGTGGAGGGTGCGCTGGGCGATGGCGATCTGCTCGGCCTTGCTGGCCTGGTTCGCGGTCGAGGCGTACTCGCCGCCGCCGAAGGCCTTCCAGGTGGAGCTGGAGAACTGCAGGCCGCCGTAGTAGCCGTTGCCGGTGTTGATGGACCAGTTGCCGCCGGACTCGCACTGGGCGACCTCGTCCCAGACGGTGCCGGCGGCGGTGGCGCTCTGGGTGCCGACGAGACCTAGCCCGGCGACGACCACGGCGCCGCCGGTGGCGGCGGCGACCTTCGGGGCGACGCGCACGCCGCGGAAGGCGACGGCCCGGCCGGGGGCGCGGTGGGTATTGGGTCGGCTCGCGGTCATCGGGGACTCCTCGCGGGATGGGGAAGGGGATCGGACGGGATGGCCGCGCGGCGGGCACTGCGGCCGACGGGGAGCCCGCTGACCTGCGCCCGCGCCGGGCACCCCTCCACGGTGCCGCCCGCTCCCCGGATCGGACAGCGCGATCCCACGAAGATTCCCCGTCGCGGTGAAATTCTTTGCCGTTTCATGGGCGTACTCGTTACCGACCGGGAATGACGCCGCTGTGTTTATCGAGGAAATACAGCGCTGTCATTCTCGCTCCGGAGCCCGTCGGCCTCCGGACGGGCGACAGCGCGCGGGCGTCGCCCGTCGCTGTGACGCACCCGGAAATCTCTGTCCCACCCGGAGGCCCCGTGCCTACACTCCCTCGGTGACCCGCTCCCCCGCCCCTGCCGCGCCCTCCTCCGCCGCGCTCTCCCCGCGCGATCGCAGTGTCATCGTCCTGCTCCTGATCAGTGCTTTCGTGGTGATCCTGAACGAGACGATCCTGTCGGTCGCACTGCCGCCGATCATGGACGACCTGGACCTGCTCGAGACCACCGCGCAGTGGCTGACGACGGGGTTCATGCTCACCATGGCCGTGGTCATCCCGATCACCGGCTTCCTCATGGGGCGCTTCTCCACCCGGCAGGTGTTCGCGATCGCGATGTCGACCTTCACGGCCGGCACGCTGATCTGCGCGGTCTCCCCCGCGTTCCTGCCGCTGCTGCTGGGGCGGATCGTGCAGGCCTCGGGCACGGCGATCATGATGCCGCTGCTGATGACCACGGTGATGAACCTGGTGCCGCCCTCGCGCCACGGCCAGGTGATGGGCAACATCTCGATCGTCATCTCGGTCGCGCCGGCGCTCGGCCCGACGCTGTCGGGCCTGATCCTCTCCTTCGCTCCGTGGCGGTTCCTGTTCGTGCTGGTGCTGCCGATCGCGGTGGCGGCGCTGGCGATCGGGCTGCGCCGCATCGAGAACGTCTCGGAGGCGGATCCGAAACCGGCCGATGCGCTCTCGGTGCTGCTCTCCGCGGTGGGCTTCGGGCCGCTGGTCTACGGGCTGACCGGGATCAGCGGCGGCGGCCACGGCGGCGCGGCGGAGGCTCCGTCGGGCCCGCCCGTGGCGGCACTGGTGGCGCTCGCGGTGGGCGTGGTGGCGCTGGCGCTGTTCGTGCTGCGCCAGCTGCGGCTGCAGCGCCGCGAGCGGGCGCTGCTGGATCTGCGCACCTTCGCCAGCCGCAACTTCGCCGTCGCCGTTGGGCTGATGGTGGTGATGATGGGCTCGATGTTCGGGGTGGTGGTGCTGCTGCCGATCTTCCTGCAGCGGGTGCTGGAGCTGTCCACGCTGTCGGTGGGGCTGATGATGCTGCCGGGCGGTCTGGCGATGGGCCTGCTCGCCCCGTTCGTCGGGCGGCTGTTCGACCGGGTCGGGCCGCGGCCGCTGCTGGTGCCGGGCCTCGCCGCCGTGGTGGTGGGCATCGGGATCATGTCCCGCGTGCCGGAGCAGGCGTGGCTGATCGTGGTGGGCCATGTGGTGATGTCACTGGGCCTGGCGTTCGTGTTCACGCCGCTGATGACCACGGCGATGGGCTCGCTGCCGCGGCGGCTGTACCCGCACGGCTCGGCGATCGTGGGCACGGTGCAGCAGGTCGCGGGCGCGGCCGGCGCCGCGCTGATGGTCTCGGTGATGGCGCGGGTCGCGGCGGGCACCACCGCGGGCGGCGCCTCCGAGCTCGCGGGGATCTCCGCGGGCACCTCGGCGGCGTTCACGATCTCGGCGGCGCTGGGCCTGGTCACCGTGGCGATCGCGCTGTTCATCCGCCGCAATCCGGCCGACGCCGGCGAGCGCCCCGTCGACGCAGGGCCGACGGAGCCCGAGGAGACGGTCGCCCCGGCCTGAGAGCCCGACCGCCCCGCCCCGCTCAGAAGCGACCGCACCCCTCCGGGTGCGGTCGCTTCTCGTTGCGCGCTCTCGCGCCGAGCGCGCCCCGACCGACTGCACAGCTCCGGATCGTGACGGACGAAACACGCAGTTCATGACATAGACCACGAATGCGCACGGAACCGGACATAAAAGGTGACTCATCAGTAACTTGCGACGCATGACTAGTTCGACTTTCAATCATATCTCTCGCCGCTCGCTCGTCCGCGGTGCCGCGTGGGCACTCCCCACCGCCATGGTCGCGGCCGCCGCCCCGGCCATCGCCGCCTCCATCCGAAAGGATCCCGGCATCAACGGGTGGGTGCTCGTGAGGCCGGACTCGCAGTTCGACCTATCCAGATGGCGGTGGACGTATCGGCTTGAGATCGACTCCACAGGGACCGGCGGGCGCAGCACGCCTGACGGCGCTCCGTTCGGGCTCTACCTCTACGACACGGAGGACGCGAAGGCCGCGACCGACGCCAGCATCACCGTGTGGATTCTCGGAGACCATCGGAAGAGCGACCAGATCACGTGGAGTTCTTCTCCGGGGCACTCCCAGAACTGGTCCGGACCGTCGATGATCGGCACGCAGGTAAAGCCCGACGGGATGGTCTACACCGGATATCGGTGGACCTACAGGGGCGAGATCCAGCTGGGGAAGCGGACGCAGGGGCGTGATGGCGTCTACCGCGTCTTCCTGGACGACTTCCACGTCCGGACCAACTACTTCACTCAGGACAGCGACTATCGCAGCACCCTGAACTACTGGACGGAGCGGACGATCACCATCGACGGCGACACCCAGACCTTCCAGCGACGCGAGGGCACCGACGGCGCCTACAACGCTTCGGCGCGGCGTGCCGCACCGCGGCCTGCCCAGGCGCGAAGCACGAGTCCGTCCGGCGAGCCGACGGAGGAGGACGAGATCCCCCTGCAGCCGACCGTCTGCTGACCGTCCTGCCGCACGGCGGCCGACCGGGAGAACCCCCACCCGGTCGGCTGTCGTGCCTCACAGGACCTCAGTAGTAGGTGGTCTCCTGGTTCCCGAACCAGGTGCCGGAGAAGTCTCCGTCCCTGCTCATCATCCCGATCGCGGTCTCCTCGATCGGGACGCGGTGCGCGGTGGTGGACCCGTCCTCGGCGGTGACGGTGAACTCGGCCAGGCCGCCGTAGCCGTAGGCGTCGTAGTAGCCCGCCGCCCCGCCGGCGACGTGGATCTGCGGCGGGGTGATGATCTGCCAGGTGCCCTCGCCGGCGACCTCCTCCGGGGCGCTGAGGGGGCAGTTCTCGGGCCGCGGCTGGGTGCTGCGCGCGCATTCGGCGAGCGCCGTGTCGATCAGATAGGTGCTGAGCTGCTCCTCGCCGGTGTCGGTGAGCTCGTAGCCGATCTCGATGAGCGAGTTCAGCCACGGCCCGAGCACGGGCGGGATGGTCGAGCGGACCGTGGTGGGGGTGACCACCTCCCCGCCCTCGGGGGCGCTGAGCTGGTACACGCCGGGCAGCACCACCAGGTGCACGTCGACGAGCCCGAAGGCCTGGTGGGCCTTGGCCTCGTCCGACAGCGGGACCTCGACCCCGTTGATCATCACCGCGGGGGCGCTGACGGGCACGGCGACCCGCATCACCGGCAGCTCCACGGGCTCCAGCTCCCATACGGGGCGGCGCAGCACCCCCTCGCGGTGCCGGGTGAGGTGGAGGGTGGTCTCCTGGGTGCGTCGGCCGAGGCTGAGCGTGGCCGTGACCTGAGCGGTGTCGCCGTCGACGCTCGTCTCCTCGATCGTGAAGCGGTCCACGCGCTCCTCGGCGGCCAGCGTCACCGGGTCGGTCAGGGCGACGTCGAGCACCCCGTCCTCGGGCTCGACCATGTGCTCGCGCACGGCGTCGGTGTCGGCGTCGACGATCGCCTGGAGGAAGCTGCGCGCCTCGGTCTCCGGCGAGCGCTCCCCCACCAGCACCTGCGGCAGCACCAGCACGAGGGCGAGCAGCGCGGCGATCCCGCCGAGCAGCCACCAGCCCCGGCGGCGGAGCGGCGCGGTGGCGGAGACGCGGTCATCGACTGCCGCAGGGGCCGACGGGATTTCGGCCGACGAGTCCCTGGCAGTCGATCCCCCGATCGGTGCGGCCCCGGCCGAGCCGTCGCCCGTTGTCCGGCCACGGGCTGATCGGGCTCCGGCGGGCAGGTCTTCTCCTGGCGAGGGCGTGCCTGCCGTGGAACCATGGAAGGTGCCGTGCGGTGCCTCCTCGGCCTCGGTCCCGCCCCATCCCCGGACGATGACGCGGCCTGTCGCACGCTGATCCCGGCTGCTCCCCCGCCGACTGCTGCGCCCCACTGCGCCCCCTGTTCGCGTCGATGCCTCGGAAGAGGGTATCCCGGCGCCGCCTGTCGGGAGCCGCGGCCCCTGCCCCGTCACTCGTTCCACGAGGTCACGAACTCGCCTTCGCGGTCCAGGGCGCCCATGGCCCGGGCATCGAGGAGGACGCGGTGGGTGCGCGGCGTCTGCCCGTCGGCGGCGGGGACGGTGAACTCGGCGAGGCCGCCGCGGGCGTAGAGGGTGAAGACTCCCATCCAGCCTGCGGAGACGCTGATCTCCGGCGGCGAGATCAGCCGCCAGCTCCCCGAGAGGCCGCGGGCGCCGGGCGCCGCGAGCGGGCAGCCGGGCGGAGCCGGAGAAGTGCTGCGCAGGCACTCGAGCAGAGAGTCGTGCAGTGCGCCGGCGAGCTGCTGCTCCCCGGTGTCGGTGAGGGCGTAGCCGGCCTGGAGCGGCACGGAGGTCCAGGGGCTCAGCATGGGCGGCACGTTGATCCGGGCGGGCACCGGGTCCAGGCGTCCGTCGCGGGGCGGCGCCTCGATCTCGTAGAGCCCGGGCAGCATGCGGAGGGTGATGATGCCGAGCCCTTCGGCGCCGCGGGGACGGCTCTCCGCCGGGACGGTGACTCTCTGCCCGTTGACGGTGAGCTCGGCGGTGCCGACGGGGATCGCGACCATCACGGTGGGCAGGGTGAGGGGCACGAGCGTCCAGACGGGTCGCGGCCAGGCTCCGTCCTGGCGTCGTTCGAGGTGGAGGGTGGTGGTCAGGGAGCGCGCGCCCACTCGCAGGCGGGTGCGGACCTCGGCGCGGCCGTCCTCGTAGCGGGTGGA
Source organism: Brachybacterium sp. sponge (assembly GCF_001613775.1). Taxonomy (NCBI): domain Bacteria; kingdom Bacillati; phylum Actinomycetota; class Actinomycetes; order Micrococcales; family Dermabacteraceae; genus Brachybacterium; species Brachybacterium sp. sponge. Next base: position 205,533 of record NZ_LRMP01000001.1, read on the forward strand.
CAGCAGGGTGAAGCCCTCGATGCGGGCGTCCGTCGCCTCGACCACGGCGGGCGCGAGGGCCAAGTCGAGGGCGGCGCCGGGCGGGGTGAGGTTCTCCTGGACGGTGGCCATGTCCCCGTCGACGAGGGCCTGGAGGAAGCGTCGAGCCACGGTCTCGGCGGGGGTGCCGCCGAGGAGCAGCGGCGGCAGCGCGAGGACCAGCACCAGCAGCAGCGCGATCTCGGCGGCGACGCCGCGGCCGGGGCGGTGCGGGTCCCGTCGGCCGGGTGGGAGGTCCTCGGGTCCCGTCCCGTCGGGCGCCGCGGTCGACGCAAGGTTTCCGCCGGTAGCTGTCAGCTGGAAGGCGGGTCCTGGCGCATCGGGGTCCTGGGCGCCCTCTCCCCATCCGGTCGTGAGAGCGCGCCCTGCTCGTGCCTGCTGCGAGCGGTGCACCGTGGCTCCGGTCCCCGGCGCGCCCCGGACTCGGATGGGTCCGTCGGCCGTCGGCGGTGCGGCTCAGGCTACGCCCGCCCGCCGGCGACGGCCAGGGGCCGTGAGCACGACCTGGGCCCCGGTTGCGAATTCGGCCAGGGGCCGGGTCGGCGGGCGCGGCCCGTCGGCCGACGGGGCGGCCACGCCGGGGCTCACAGCGCCCCGGGCGCCTCCTTCTCGCGGGCGCGGTCGGCGAAGCTGACGCCCATCGCGGCGAGGGTGAGCGCCATGATGATCACCAGCGCGATCGTGAACGCCTCGAGCCAGGCGGTGCCGCCGACGGTGAGGGAGAAGATGATGCCGGGGATCATCGCGGTGCCGATCGCGGCGCCGAGGCGCTGGCCGAGCTGGAGGATGCCGCCGGCGACGCCGCCGAAGCGCGGGTCCACGGAGTTCAGGGTGAGGGTCTGGTTCGGGGAGATGGTCATGCCCTGGCTCAGGCCCATCAGCATCAGCGGCGCGGCGAGCCACCAGAACGCGACCGCGCCGGACTCCACGAAGCCGGCCAGCAGCGTGGTTCCCAACAGGCCCAGGAAGGCCACGCCGAATCCGGCGATCACCATGCGCCTGCCCAGGGTGAGCACGTAGCGGCCGGCGATCTGGGAGCTGATCGCGGCGGCGATCGAGGAGGGCAGGCCCAGCAGCGACGCCTCGAAGGCGGTGTGGTGGAGGTGCATTTGCAGGAACAGCGGCACGATGATCCACACGCTGGTCGCGCCGAGGAAGTACACCGAGACGATGAGGATGCCGTTGCGGAATGCCTTGTTGGCGAAGATCGCGGTGTCGACCATGGGCGAGCTGCCGCGGCTCTTGTAGCGCCGCTCCCAGGTCCACCACAGCCCCAGCACCAGCAGCCCCGCGGGGAAGGACAGCCACACCAGGACGCCGGCGCCCCGCTCGAGGAAGGGCAGCATGATCCCGAGGATCGCCAGGCACAGCAGCACGGTGCCGACGGGGTCGAGGTCGGGGCGTGCCTTGCCGCGTGCGCGGTCGTCGGGGATGAATCGGAAGGTGCCGATCATCGCGCCGATGCCGATGGGGACGTTCATGAGGAACATCCAGCGCCAGCCCCAGTTCGGGCCGAGCGCCTGGATCAGCAGGCCGCCGATGACGGGGCCGATGGCGGTGGCGACGGCGACGGTGGTGGCCAGCAGCGCGAAGGCCCGCGCCCGGTCCTGGCCGCGGAAGTGCTGCTGGATCAGGGCGACGGTCTGCGGGTTCAGCAGCCCCGAGCCGATGCCCTGCAGGATGCGGGCGAGGTTCAGCATCTCGACGTTCGGGGCCAGGCCCGACATCAGCGAGCCGAGCGTGAAGATGCCGACGCCGATCACGAACATGCGCCGACGCCCGGTCGCGTCCCCCGCACGCCCGGCGGGGACCAGCAGGATCGCGAAGGAGAGGGCGTAGCCGGAGATGACCCACTGCAGCGAGCCGGTGTCCGCCTCGAGGCCCTCGCCGATCGCGGTGAGGGCGACGTTGATGACGCTCACGGCGATCAGGGCCATGAACAGGGGTGCGAGGAGGACGGCGAGCAGGGGCTTGCGACGCACCGCAGGGGTCGGCGCGCTGTAGTGGGGGATCACCCGGCCACCTTATGCAGTGAGTGCATTTTTGTGGAGGGTGTGGTGACCGGAGGGACACCGCAGCGGCCGGGCGCCTCCCGCCGAGGGGAGGACGCCCGGCCGCTCGAGATCAGGACGACTGCGAGGGGCCCTGACCCGGTCCGGAGCTGTTGGGGCCCTGCGGTCCCTGCTGCGCGTTCGGAGCTGGCGGCGGGAAGGAGTTCGCCTGCGCTCCTGCACGCGGACCGCGGGCGTCGTCGCTGTAGGGGCCGGGCGGGATGACGTAGCCGGAGCGTCCGCTGAGCAGTGGCGCGGCGGTCTGCACGGCTCGCGCGGTCGGGCGGTGGGGTGTCGGCACGCCCGTGAAGCGGCCGAACTGCTCGCCGTAGCCGTCGGGACGGATCCGGCCGGCCTGGTCCAGCAGCGCGATCGCCTCGCCGGGGCTCGGGTACTGGGAGGACCAGCGGTGCCCGGCCGGCAGCGGCGAGTCGAAGAGGTGCCCCTTGGGGCGGATCCACAGCGCGCCAGGCTTGGAGCGGTCGCGCAGGGCGTGGGCGCGCCAGGTGGTGATCGGGTGGGAGGAGCCCCAGTTCACCCAGTGCACGAAGAAGCTCGGGTCAGTTGCGGCGCGGTCGGCGAGCTCGTGGACGTTGACCTCGGTGTTGAGGTACTTCCCGCCGGAGAGGAGCCCCATCACGCCGGCGGAGCCCTCGGGCGCGAAGCTAAAGCCGAAGTTGTCGGCGGTGTATTCCTGGGAGCGGGACAGGGCCGGGCCCAGGATCGGGATCAGGGAGAGCAGGTTGGTGAACAGCAGACGGAAGTAGGAGACGTGGCCGGCGGCGAGGTGGCCCACCTCGTGGCCGATCACGAACTTCAGCGCGTCGCGGTCACGGCCCTGGCCGCCGACCTCGAACAGGTCCGAGTGCACCACCACGAAGCGCCGGAATCCGTGGCCGGAAGCGAAGGCGTTGATCACGCCGTTGCCCATGGTCACGTAGGCGTCCGGGACGTTGCGCATCCCGAACTGGGCGGCGGCCTCGGCCACCATCCGGTAGCCCTCGGGGAACTGGGTGGGGCTCATCCGCACGGAGGTGGCCCGCATCTGGGCGTACATGATCGCGCGCACCCACCAGATGATCAGGGGCAGCAGCGGCAGCAGGAACACCAGCTGGATCACCAGCGGGAGCATCGAGGCGTACTCCCACGCCTTGGAGACCGCATCCTCGCCCTGCTCGGCATACAGCCAGATCGTGCCGCCGAGCGCCCCTCCCCAGGAGAGATAGCCGAGCACGGTCGCGGCCACGCCCACCCACAGCAGCGGCAGCTCCCAGGGGTGGCGGATCCGGCGCTGGCCGCGGACGCCGTGAGTGGTGGCGCCGTTGAACAGGGACGGCTTCTGCGGCGGCGCGGGGGCCGCCGGCGACGCGGTGGGCGGGAAGGTCATGAGGAGCTCCTCGAGCGCATCGGCTCATAGGGGTCGGAACAGCAGACCCGTGCGGGCCATGGTCCGACGGTAGACCCGCGAGCCCCGCCGCGCATCACCGATCACGCTGGTCAGGCTCGATCATGGACGCTGGGAGGAGGTGCTGTCGACGTTCGTCGCGGTGGGGTCGTCCGCACGGCCGACGGGGGCCGGCTGTCCGCCCGATCCCCGTGGAGGGACGGGCGACATCGAGCCGAGCCCGCGTGCTCAGTACATGATCGTGATCGAGCCGGCGTTGCGCTGGCGCTCGACAGCAGAGCCGTTCCAGGCGAGCCCGGTCGTGCTCCCTGCGACCGCGGTGCTGATGTAGCTGCCACCGCCTCCGCCGCCCCCGCCGACGGAAGCCCATCGCTCATCGCCCTCGCGGAACGCAGTCAGCGAGGAGCATCCGCCGCCGCCCCCGCCTCTGACACCACCGCCGCCGGCGCCGGAGATGTGGGCGTTGGACTCCGCCTGATCTGCGTCGTCTCGGAATCCGTGCCGTCCGCGAGGGCGACGCTGCCTTGCGCCCCGCCGAGGCCCGGACCGCTGTTCGAACCGGGCTGTCCGCCGCGCGCCAGGACCTCGGTGCCCGTCTGGATGACCTTGGCCGTGTTGTTCCCGCCGGCGGCCGCCGCATCCCCGCCGCGCGCCCCGACCGCGGCGAACTCGGCGCTGACGCGGCGTCCGCCGCCGCCTCCACCCCCGTCGGTGACGACCAGCACGGTGCCGTCCACGCTGAGGGAGGATCCTCCGCCGCCGGTTCCGCCGCGTCCTCGCGCGAGCTCGAGGATGCTCCCTGTGAAGGCGGGGCTGCTCCCGCCGTCGCCGTGCCCCTGTCCTCCGGCGACCCGCTCATCGCTGCTCGGCTGGCGCGATCCGCCGGCCCCGACGAGCATGCGCACGCTCTGTCCCGGCGTCACGGCGAGCTGACCGGTGATCAGGGCGCCGGACCCGCCCCCGGACGATCCGCTGCCTCCGCCGCCGGCACCGACCACCTCGACGTGGATCTGGGTGACGCCATCGGGCACGGTCCACAGGGTCTCCTCGGAGCTCGCGCTCGTGCTCGAGGGACGGTCGCCGTGACGGTTCGCTCTGGGGGCGAACCGGGGGTCGTCATGGATGCCTTCCACCGGGCGGCGATGCTCTGAGGCGCCGTGGGGATGTCGTCCGCTGTGGGGCGAGCCTCAGGGCGATCTGGACATCCGCCAACCTACGTTCCGGATCCTCGGACGTTCAACGCTTTCCGGAGAACGGCGCCGGGCGGGCCCGGAGACGCGAGCCCCGAGGCGTCCGTGTTCACATGCCTCAGGGCATCTACGCCAGCGTGGACGGGCCACGCTGCAGGGTGTACGGGAGGGAGTTGTACGTGACGCGACGGAGGCTGTAGACCGTCGGGGCGGGCACCGTGACGTTGGACGCGATCGATCGAACGGCCTGGAAGTGCGGTCGACCCGTGGCGTAGATGCGCCGCAGGCTGGTGTCACGGTCCCACCGCGATGCCGTGGTCGGGGACGAATAGGTGGTGGTGTACGCGGTGTATCCGCTGATGGCGGTCACACCGCTGTCCGCCGTGGGGACCGTCCACGTCTGGTCGTTGCCGATCCGAGTCCATGTGAGACTCGAATACGACGCAGAGGGGAGGTAGAGCGTGTAGCGCGCCGCGGTGGGATTCGGGGTGGTCGGGACGTTCTCCATCCAGATGCCCGCCGTCGGGTAAACGGCACTGCCGTTGATGGTGATGGTCTGCGTACGGCCCGGGGTGCCGATAGCACCCGTGCTCGACGACACGGTGAGGATGCCTCCCAAGAGAGGCACTGACGAGGCAGCGACTGCGGGCGCTGCAACAGACACTGCGGCCGCAGGAGCAGCCCAGGCCGCACCCCTCAGGACGTGCCGACGGGTGGGGATGGGATCGGGGCCGGTCATTGGCGCCTTCCTGATGGTGGCGGCACCCCGAGGGCGCGGCTTGCGGGCACGTCCCATGCCCGGTCGGACCCTAGGACAATCTGAACGGTAGCCACGCTACGGTTCAACCTCGCGCCGGCGCAACGGTCTCGCGGCTATGTTCGACCGATGTGGCACGCCGCACGACGCACTACGCCCGGGTTCAGTCGTTTTGGGCGTTTTCCCAGGCAGTCAGCGAAACAGTCGCCCCAGCAGCGCCCGCTTCGCCCCGCGATACGGCGGGGTGACCAGTCGCAGCGTGTCGGGGCGCAGCGGCTTCTTCACCACGGGCTTGGCGTGGGTGAACACCTCCAGGCTCGCGCGGCCGTGGTACTTGCCCATGCCGGACTCCCCCACGCCACCGAAGGGCATGGTCTGGGAGCCGAGGTGGGCGAGGGTGTGGCCGAGCGCGAGGGATCCCGAGGAGGTCTCGGCGATGAACCGCTCCTCGATCTCGGGGCTGGGGCTGAACACGTAGGCGGTCAGCGGCTTCTCACTCTGGTTGATGCGGGCGATCGCCTCGTCGGGCCCGTCCACGGCGAGCAGCGGGAGGACGGGGCCGAAGATCTCCTCCCCCATCACCGGATCGTCCCAGTCCACGCCGTCGAGGATCGTCGGCGGGAGGTAGCGGTTGGCGCGATCGGCTGCGGAGGTGCCGCCGAGCACGGCCTTGTCGTCGTCGATCAGGGCGAGCACGCGGTCGAAGTGCTTCTGGTTCACCATGCGGCCGTAGTCGCGGCTGCGCTGGGGAGTGCGCCCGTACATCGCGGTGACGGCGTCCTTCAGATGGGGCACGAGGGCGTCGAGGGTAGAGCGTTCGGCCATGAGGTAGTCCGGGGCGACGCAGGTCTGCCCGGCATTGGTGAACTTCCCCCACACGATGCGGCGGGCGGTGGTGGCGAGGTCGGTGCCCGCATCGACGAAGACCGGGGACTTCCCGCCGAGCTCGAGCACGGTGGGGGTGAGGTGCTCCGCGGCGGCGCGGGCGACGATCCGGCCGACAGTTCCGTTGCCGGTGTAGAAGATCAGGTCGAAGCGCTGCTCGAGCAGGAGCGTGGTCTCATCGACCGCGCCTTCGACGACTCTCACCCAGGCAGGGTCGAGGTGGTTGCGCACGAGGTGCGCGAGCGCGGCGGAGGTGGCGGGGGCGACCTCGCTGGGCTTGAGGATCGTGGTGTTGCCGCCGGCGATCGCGCCGATCAGCGGAGCGAGCGCAAGGTTCACGGGGTAGTTCCACGGGGAGATGATCAGCGTGGTCCCGAGAGGCTCACGGCGGATCTGCCCGCTGGAGGGAGCGAGCAGCAGCCCGGGCCCGAAGCGCTCCGGTCGCATCCAGGCGCGGAGGTTCTTCCGCAGGTGCGCGATCTCCTGGGTGACGACGCCCAGCTCGGTGATCAGGGATTCGGTGCGGGACTTGCCGAGGTCCAGCTCGAGGGCCTTCAGCAGCCGGGGGCGTTCGGCGCGGAGGCCGCGGGCGAGGGCGTCGAGCTGGGCGATCCGCGCTGCGAGCGGCCGGGTGGTGCCGGCGTCGAAGGAGTCCCGCAGCGCGGCGACGTCGGCGAGGATCTCGCCTCGCCGGACGGCGTCGAGGACGGTGGAGGCCTGCTGAGCGTCAGTCGACATGGCTCCAGGATAGGGCCGCGGCCATGACCTTCAACACCTTGCTCGGCTATCGGTGACCAGCTGGTAGCAACGGGGTAGATTCAACGCAATCGCCTATTTATCAAGGTCAGAGCCCGGAGGTCACGTGTCAAGCCCCGCATTCACTCGTCGATTGCTCGCGAAAGGCGCGATGTGGTCCTTGCCTGTGATGGCCGTGAGCTCGGCAGCGCCTGCCATCGCGGCGAGTCCGACGCCGGTCACGATGCTCTGGTCCGGGTTTCCCCGCGCATCCCTCTCCAGCAGACTGGCGACCCCAGCGACTCAGTCGGTCGGCGGAGTCGCCGTGAGGGCCAGTCTGACGAGGTCCGCTCTCGCCCATGCCAACAACAACTGGACGCCGACCAGCGACGGGCGCCTTGAGATGGCCAGCAACAGGGTCACGACAGGCACTGCGGAACAGATCGTAGCCCTGGACTTCGCCAACCCAGTCACAAACGTCTCACTGACCATCGAAGACCTCGATCGAGGTCGCAGCCCCGACCATCAGGACGAGGTGTACATACCTTCAGGGGCCACAGCCTTCTCTGCATTCTCCGCCGGCAGGAAAGTGATCGGATCAGGCACGCCCGGCGCCCCCTTCAGAGCCGCTGACGACGTACTCGGCGACTTCAGCGGGCCCGACTATGCAGTCTCCTTGACCTGGAAGGGCCCGGTCAGGTCGATTCGGATCGGGTATCGCCAAGGTGTCCAGGCACACCTCGGGGCCTACCCGACGATCTGGGTCTCTCCGGTCACCTTCACCCCTTCTGCCCGCTCCTGACCCGTCCCGACCCCACGGGCCCCCGATACCGGACAATGGACGGTGACGCCGTCCCGAAGGCCGGGGCGATGCGAGGAGGCTCCCCGAATGGCTGTGCTGCTGTCGGCACCGATCCTGCTGTCGATCACCCTGCTGATCTCCGGGCTCGCGAAGCTCGGCGCGCGCGAGGGGACCCAGGACGCGATGCGCTCGCTGCGCCTCCCGCTGCCGACGATGCACGCCTCGGTCGCCTCGGTGCTGCCGGCGATGGAGATCTTCCTGGCGCTCGCGCTGTGGATCCCGGTGCCTCCCCTGCAGGTGCTGCTGACAGGCCTGGTGACAGCTCTGATGTTCACCTATCTGGTGATCATCGCGCGGGCGCTGACCTTCGAGGAGCAGGTGCACTGCTCCTGCTTCGGCACCCTCGCCTCCCCCACGGTCTCCCGCACCACGCTGGTGCGGAACGTGATCCTCAGCGTCCTGGGCGTTCTGGCCGTGGTCGCCGCCGCGAGCGGTGCGATGACCACCCTCCTGGTGCAGGCGCCGCTGGGACTGATCGGCCTCGGGATGGCGCTGCTGGTCACGATCGCGCTGACCGCCGCGACGATCGGCGGAAGCGTCGCCGAGCCCGATGCCGACGCCTCGACCGCTCCCGCCACTGCCGCGGCCGATGCGGACGAGGACGAGCTGTTGGACTACGAGCGCTCCCCGATCCCGGCGGCGGTGCTGCAGCAGCCCGACGGCCGCCTGATCACCCTCACTCAGCTCACCGCACAGCGCGCGGCACTGCTGGTGTTCGTCACCGAGGGCTGCGGGCCGTGCGAGCGGGTGCTGGACCATGCCGAGGAGTGGGTCGGCGAGCTGGAGCAGACGCTGCAGGTGCGGTTCGTGTTCTCCCGCCCGCTGGACCAGCTGCGCGAACGGACGACGGACCGCGTCGAGGGCCACGCCCTCCACGACCTGCAGTTCACCGCCCGCACCGCCCTCGGCGGCACGAGCGCGCCGAGCGCAGTGCTGTTGGGGGCCGACGGTCAGCTCGCCGGCGGCCCCGTCAACGGCGGCAGCGCGGTGATCGAGTTCGTGCAGGAGATCCGGGAGCAGCTGGCGGAGGCGGGCGTCGGCGGCGAGCAGGACTCGACCGAGTGAGTGGCGGGACTCCCGCCAAGCGGTCCGGCGGTTCTCGCCTGCTCTTCGTGGACTGGGCGCGCGGCGCCGCCTATGTCCTGATGGTGGTTGCCCATGTCGCACCCGGCGACGGCCCCGCTCGGATCCTGCTGGTCAGCGAGTTCCTCACCGCTCCCCTGTTCGCACTGCTGATCGGAGTGGGCGCGCAGCTGAGCTGGTCCGCCTCAGGGCAACACGGGTGGCGGTACGTGCTGCGGGAGGCAGTGCGAGCGGCGCTGGTCATAGGGCTCGGACTGCTGCTTGCACAGTCCGCGGCGAGCGTTCTGATCGTACTCGTGCATCTCGGAATGCTGATGCTGCTGTGCCTGCCGCTGGTGCGGCTGCGCACACGGGCACTGATGGTCGCTGGGGGATTCTCGCTCGTGCTCGCCGTCGCGGTACCAGGGATCTATCGCATGCTGCCTTCAGGGCTCGACCTCGACTGGTCTCCCCCGGCTCACCACGCGCTCACCACAGTGCTCGGTCTGGTCGGAGGCGCCGGCGCCTACCGCCTGACCGGGTTGCTGCTGTGCGCGGTGCTCGGGATGCTTGCGGTCCGGGCCCTGCAGAAGGCAGCCGAGGCACCGTGGTGGCAGGGAACCGTCGCGAGCATCGGCGCGTTCGCGGTCATGCTGGCCCTACTGGTCGCCCCGAACCTGCTGGGCCTATACGAAGTACACGCGTACGACGGCACCCCCTCAGAGCAGATCGGCGTGGCGAGCGGGGCACTCGGAGTCTTGCTGATGATGTGGGCCCTGGAGAGGAGCCCCCTCGGCCGCGCGCTGCCGGCACGCGTCGCGCAGCTGCTCGCCGCGCCAGGGCAGGCAGCGCTCACGCTGTACGCCCTGCAGATCCTCGTGCTCCACGTCTACCAGGTCAACCATCCGCTGGTCCGTGACGACCGCTGGTGGATGCTCGCTCTGCTCGTCGTGCTCGGCGTGGGCTTCGCGATGGTGTGGCAGACAGTGTTCATCGCGCTCGCACGCCGCGCCCCACGAGCCCGGCGCTGGATACGCGGCCCGCTCGAGGGGCTGATTCGCGAGGTGCAGGACGTGCTCGCTCCGCGGCGTCTCAGGGACGCTGTATCCGACAGGACGGCGCGACGTGCAGGCTCTGGAACCCGTTGACACTGGGTCGAGATATCGAGAAGCCGGGGCCCGCGCGCCTCACCTACGACGAGCCGCGAGCACCAAGCGTGCGACCAGGAGATGGCGACGGTTGGTGTAGACGACAGACTCCGCGACCTCTCCGAATACGCAAACAGCATGCGATCGGTCTCGAGCCATCGATTCGAGACGCTCCGACCGACGGAGCTCCGGCGTCACCAGCACCGAAGCCCCGCCCGGTCGGTGTCGCTCAAGCCCTGAGGGCGTTCGGCCCGACCGATCCTCGTGCAATGGAGAGGTCGAGCACGTTCAGCGCCCCGACGGCCTGCAGGTGAAGGGCCGCGACGTCGTACTGCCCCGCCTCCACATTGTCCGGATCCTGGTAGTACGCGGGAGGGTTGCTGCCGTTCTCGGGCGCGTTCTGTGCGTTGACCGTCAGCTGGAGGACGTCCTCGAGGACCGTGAACAGCGAAGCCAGCAGTGAGTTGACTCCATCGAGCAGGCCGGGAACGAGGCCGTCCTGGTTCAGCAGTCCGTCGATCGCCCCTTCCACCAGCTCGCCAATGCTGACCAGGAGTCCGCTGACCGCCGCCTGGGCAAGCCGACCCACAAGGTCAATGCCGAGAGCGACCAGTCGAACGGTCCCGCGGCCCTCCAGGAAGTCGGCCAGGGAGCCTTCAATGAGCAATCCCGTGGCGCCGATACCGGTGACAGAGCCCGCCGAGATGCGAATGGTGACGAGCTCCTTGACCTTCGCGATCAGCTCGGCAGTCAGGTCGTGGAGGAAGTTCGACACCGCATCACCCGGAACCGGGTAGTCGATGAAAAGCCTCGAGTTTGCCGTGAGAGAGTTCAGCCATTCCGAGGTGCCACCGGGGTATGCGCCACCGAGAAGGCTCGCGACGTCCACGGTCAGCCGCCCGGCGCCAAGCTCGGCATGAATGGCAGATCCAGCGTCAGCAGGCAGCGGATCCGTCACCTGCGAGAGATCGAGACCGATCTCGACATCCAGCCCGGTGACGCCGGTGATCAACCCGAGCAGTGCGTCGGCAACCGGACCGAGCGGGCCGAGAAGTGCAGAGAGCAGACTAATGATTGCTTCAGTGCTGATCGGAACAGCCTCGACAGTCTCCTCGAGGGCGGTGAGCACACCTCCCACCGTGTCGGATTCAACGATGAGCCTCAGCGAGGCGAGCAGATGCTCACGCGTAATGACTTCTTCCGGTGCCGCCATTCGCGTCGTGAGTTCCGCGGGTTCGCAGACCCTGTCCGAAGATGCCCGGCCCGCGACAGCTCCGACCTCAAGCTGGAGATCCGTGACGGACGCGACGAGCGTGGCAGCGCCTTCGTTGCCTGTGAGCTGCTCTAGCACCGACTTGAGATCGAGGCTCCCGAGAGCCGGTGGCGCTCCGGCGCCCTGGTCGAAGTTGATGACTCCGTTGTCGGCCACGGCGCCGGACGCCCCGACCTCGGCGACCTCGGCGTCACCTGCCAGTTCGTGCGCGAAGGCGAACTGGTTGAGCGTCCCGACATTCTGATCGGTGAGGATGGCCGCCAGGAACGAGACGAGCCCTGCGACTCCGCCGAGCTCCAGATCGATCGCGTTCAGGACACCGGCATTCAGAGGGTTCGCGCGCTGGTCATATTCGGACCCTCCCGTCGATCCTTCCGCCGCCGGATCCGTAGCCAACGCGGTCACCCCCTGGACGGCGACGACGTTGTCCAGATCAGTGCCGAGGAGGTTGCCGCTGAGTAGACGCCCCGTCGAGGTCGAGTTGTACGTCAGGTCCGCACAGAGCGGAGACGCCGCCATCGCCGGCGCGCTGAGCGAGAACGCGGCGACGGGGGTCGCCCACGCCGCGCCCTTCACGAGGGTGCGGCGGGTGAAGGCAGAGTGTCCGGTCTCGGCAGGGCGGACACGGGAGGGTGCGGTCACGGGAACCTCTTTCGGGCGCAGGCGGCCCGGCGCCTCACCTCACGAGTGGCCGGGTCGCGTCGAGTGGACGACGGGGACGCTTCGCTCCGGGCGCACCATCTGGCGCCCTCCGAGGGAGGCGCTCTCAGGCGGACAGGTGCGACGGCGGACCGTCACGCCCCCGATATTGACATGCCCTCGGCGAATAGAAAGGAGTGCGGTCACGATTCTTCGCCTCCGACACCTTTCCGTGACCTTACCGCCCAGTAAGTTTTCCACATCGCCCCTTTTATCTGGACATTTCCGACAAGTCTCCTGCGGCGTCTAGTCTGTGCGCATGAGCCCTCCCGCCCCCGTGCACCGCCCGGAGCCACGGTTGCCCTCGGTCCTGTTCGTGTGCACAGGCAACGTCTGCCGCTCTCCTTTCGCCGAGCATCTGCTGCGCGATCGACTGCCCGGCACCCATGCCCTGAGCAGGGGGACCTTCGCCCTGGAGGGCAGTGCGATGGAGTCGCAGATGGTGGCCGAGCTGGCCGCGCGCAGCGTCGACCCGCAGGGCTTCCGCGCCCGCCAGGTATCCGCCGCAGATATCGGGGCGGATCTGATCCTGACGATGTCGCGTCGGCAGCGCGCCTATCTCCTAGATGAATTCCCTGCCGCTGCCCGGCACATCGGACATATGGGGCATATTCCAGAACTCGCTCGGATGGCGTCGGAGAATCCGGCCGCTCCGCTGAAGGAAATCATCTCCGCGTGGACGCGTCGCGCGATTCCCGCGGGCCTCGACGTCCCCGATCCCTACGGCAAGGATGCGGCGCAGGCGGCGCGGACGGCCGCGCTGCTGGCCGAGCGGGTGGAGCAGCTGGTGCCGGTGCTGCGCCGGGGCGTCGTCGCTCCCTGATCAGCTCTGGCGGGCCCAGCCGTGGTGCACGAGATCCGCGACCGTGCCGCGGACGAGGGCCGCGCTCTCGGGGTGCTCCCCGATCTCCTCGATCACCAGCTGCTCGAGCTGGTCGAAGGCCAGGGGGCCTGCGTCGGCGAGCAGGTCCCAGACCAGACCCGCGAGGCCCGGCAGGTGGATCGCGCCGTGCTGGCCGAGCACGAACAGCCCGGACTCGACGGCGAGCGCCTGGCGGAACGGCGCGGCGGCGATCGTGCCGGGCGCCGGCGCCGTGTCCTCGCCGGCGGCAGCATCGCTGGGCCGCGGCGCGATCTCGACCGTCTCGACGTGCTCGGGCGGCGGCAGGTGGCGCAGCAGCTCCTCGAGCTCGGCGGCCTCCCGGTAGCGCACCTCGAGCGCCCCGCCCACGGAGTCCAGCAGGCCGGCGAGCGCGGCGAGGCCGCCGGGCACCTCCCACAGCGAGGAGGTCTGCGGCACGATCCGGGTCAGCGCCTCGGATAGCGGCACCCGCGTCACCGAGGGCCCCTCCCCCGGCTCGTCCTCGTCCTGGATCCGCTTGAGCAGCAGCACCATCGCCGGCGCCGCGACGGCCGCCTCATCGGCGGCGCGCAGGCCCAGGCCCGGCAAGGCGAGATCCCGCTTCGCGCCGAGCTCCGGGTCGTGCTTGGAGACGGGCTTGGGATACGGCGTGAGCGCGAAGCTGCCGGGGGTGATGATCGTCAGCTCGTCGGTGAGATAGGCGCCGGCCCGTCCCAGCAGGGAGGAGGCGGTGGACTTCCCCGCCCCGGACGCGCCGACCAGCACGAGGGTGCCGAGCTCGGGGTGGGCGACGGAGCCGGCGTGGAGCAGGAGTCGGGTGCCGATCAGGCGGCGGATCACCTCGCGGGTGAGGTGGCCGGAGACGGTGTAGCTCGCCTCGGGCCGCGCGGGCAGCGGGACGGTCCCGGCGGGGAGGTCGCCGCCGGCGAGCGCGTAGTCGAGGCGGATCTGCGGCGTCGCGCCGTCGTCGTCGGCCGCGCGCAGGTGGGACCACAGGGCGTCGATCTCCTCGGCCACGGTCTCGAGGCCGGGCCCGAAGGTGAGCAGCACGCTGTGGCCGGCGACCTCGAGCCGGGTCGCGGCGACGGTGGTGGGTGCGGCGGTCATGCGGCGTCCTCCTCGATCGTCTCGAGGATCCCGCCCGCGTCGAGCTCGGCGAGGAAGCCGGTGATGATCTGCTCGGCGTTCCCGGGCACGTCCTCGACCTCCTGCCTCAGACGGTCGGCGAGCTCGGCGGGACTCGCCGCGCGGTCCGGCGTCTCGGCGAGCAGCTCGAGCACGAGGGCGCCCACGCCCTGGATGCGGGTGATGGGGCCGTGGGGCAGCGCCCCCACCCACAGGTCCTCCCCGTCCCAGTCGCTGACCAGGGGGCGCAGCCGGTAGCGGGTCACGGGACGCTCGCCTGGACGAAGCGGCCGGAGCCGCCGGCGTGGAGCTGCCCGGCGGCGGCGGGCACGAACAGGGCCTTGCCGGCCGTGAGCACGTGGCGGCCCAGGTCGCTCTGCAGCAGCACCTCTCCCTCGAGGCCGAGGAGGGTGCGGGGTCCACCGCCGGGGACGCGGTGGCGGGTGCGGAAGGTGCCGGGCGGGTCGGTGAGCGTGGTCAGCGACAGCTCGAAGTCGTCGACGGGCGCGTAGTAGGCGACCGACGTCGCGTTCTGCCGCTCCGGCGCGACGCGCAGCGGCGGTGCGGCCTGCACGCTCACGCACTGCAGCATCTCGTCGGCGTCGACCTTCTTGGGGGTCAGTCCCGCGCGCAGCACGTTGTCGCTGGCGGCCATGATCTCCAGGCCCACACCGTGCAGGTAGGCGTGCAGGGTCCCGGCGGGCACGAACATCGCCTCGCCCGGGCGGAGGGTGACGGGGTTCAGCAGCAGCGCGGCGACCACGCCGGGGTCCCCCGGGTGGTGCTCCGCGAGCAGCGCGACGGTCTGGTCGATGCGGGGGGAGGGCGAGTGGCCGGACTCGGCGCGTGCCCGGCATGCCTCGACGACCTGCTGGACCGCCTCGGGGTCCGGGCGCATCGCCGAGGAGACCAGGGTGCGGAACGCGGCGCGCATGCCGTGGGCGGTGGGGCTGCGGGTGAGGAGGGTGTGGAGGCGGTCGGTGAGGTCGGTGCCGAGCCCCTCCAGGAGCGCGGCGGCGCGGCGCGGGGTGCGGAATCCGCACAGCGCGGTGAAGCGGGTCAGCGCGATGAGCATTTCGGGCTTGTGGTTGTCGTCGCGGTAGTTGCGCAGCGGCGACTCGAGCGGGAGCCCGGCGGCGGTCTCCGCGGCGAAGGACTCCTGGGCGTGCTCGCGATCGGGGTGGACCTGCAGGGACAGCGGTTTCTTCGGCGCGATGACCTTCAGCAGATAGGGCAGGCGGGCGCCGAAGGCGCGCTCCACGCCGTCGCCGAGCATGCGGCGCGGGTCCGCGGCGATCGCGGCGTCGAGCCCGGCGCCGGCGTCCGGTCCGGTGGCGAGGGTGGAGGGTGCCAGCGGGTGCGCGCCGTACCAGGCCTCGGCCCAGGGAGCGCCGTCGGCGGGACGGCCCAGGAACTCGGGGATCGCGGTGGTCGATCCCCAGTCGTAGTGCTGGATGCGGCTATCGAGCTCCCACACGTCCGCTCCCCCTTCCCTTCTCGTCCCTGCGTCCTGCTGCGCTCATGACGAGCGTTCTTTCGCCCGTCGGCGCCGCTGTCGATCCTGCGGTCTGGGGCCTGCGGCTCCTACACTTCCCCCCATGACATCCCCCGTGCAGGTGCCCGTGCCCGTGCGTCTGCGCATGGCCCATGGCTGCCTCGACCATATTGCCCGAGGTGCGGGTGTGAGAATCCTGCATCTCAAGGGCGAGGCGTTGCATCCGCTGCTGGCCGAGGGCCGCGCCGGCTCCTCGGACTGCGACGTGCTGGTGGACCCGGCGCAGGTCGCGCCGCTGGTGGCCGCGCTCGAGGCCGACGGCTGGGAGCAGGTGACCACCTTCGAGCACGGGAGCGTCTTCGCGCATGCCGCGACGTTCCACCACCGCGTGTGGGGCACGGCCGATCTGCACCGCGCCTTCCCGGGCCTGGACCGGGATGCGGCGGCGACCTTCGAGCGCCTGTGGGCGCAGCGCGAGACCGTGGACCTGGGCGGCGCCCCGTGCTCGGTCCCGGATCTCACCGCGCAGCGTCTGGTGCTGCTGGTGCACGCCGCCCGCGATGCGAGCGGCCGGTCCCGTCACGACGTGCGCGTGGCCTGGACCGAGGTGGACAAGGCGGAGAGGGCGCGGATCGAGGACCTCGCCGCCGAGCTCGGCGCCCAGGTGCCGCTCGCGCTCGCGACCGGTCGCCCGGAGGCGGTCGAGGGCCTGCCCGGTGCGCGGGTGTGGCAGGCGGTGCACGACGGCGCCGCCCCCTCCGAGGTATGGCGGGCGCGGCTGCGGGACGCCGAGGGACCGCTCGTGAAGGCGCGTCTGCTGGTCGAGGCGCTGCAGGTCAATCGCGATCATCTGGGCCTCCGCCTGGGCCGTGCCCCGTCGCGGCAGGAGGTGCGCCGGGAGTGGTGGGCGCGTTGGGGGCGCTTCCTGCGCCGCTGAGTCCCGGCCGACGGGCCGACCTGCGCACGGCGACCCTGCGCACGAGGAGCCCCAGGCCGACGCCGAGCGCGGCCCCGGCGGTGTTGGCGAGAATGTCGACCACATCCTGCTCCCGCGTGCCGATCTCGCCCTGGTAGAGCTCGACCGCGATCGAGAGCCCCGCGCCGGCCGCCACCCACCACCAGGTGGGCACCAGCACGGCGAGCGCCGCGAAGAACGGCACGAACAGCGCCACGTTTGCCAGCGCCGCGAACATCTCCGGCGTGATCTGCTCACGCAGACCGACGGCACCGGTGACGGCGAACCAGATCCGCACGTTCAGCCGGTTCACCGCCCAGCCGTCCGAGGTCAGCAGCAGGGCACCGGCCGCGAGCGGGTAGAGCAGCAGGACGAGCGCGGCGAGGAGGCGGAAGGGGCGGGGCAGTGCGCTGTGGGGGCGCGCAGCGGGCGCTCCGCCCGGGGCGGGCCGGGCCATCGTCAGTAGGCGCCCGAGGAGGCGAGCACGGCCTTGACCGTGCGGATGAGGATCTGGAGGTCCTGGGTGAACGACCAGTTGTCGACGTAGTAGGTGTCCAGCCGCACCGTGTCCTCCCAGGAGAGGTCGCTGCGGCCGGAGACCTGCCACAGACCGGTGATGCCGGGGCGCACGTGCAGGCGCCGACGGGCGTCGTCGTCGTAGCTGTCGACCTCGCGGGGGAGGGCGGGGCGGGGGCCGACGAGGCTCATGTCGCCGCGCAGCACGTTCCACAGCTGCGGCAGCTCGTCGAGGGAGAAGCGGCGCAGGAAGCGTCCGGGGGCGGTGATGCGGGGATCATTCTGCATCTTGAACATGACCGTGTTGCCGCGGTCCTGGACGGTGCGCTCGACCATCTCGAGCTTCACGGCCTCCGCATCGGTGACCATCGTGCGGAACTTCAGGAACTCGAAGTGCTTCCCGTCGCGGCCCACACGCTGCTGGCGGAAGATCACCGGTCCTCCGTCGTGGGCTCGGATCCGCAGCGCGATCACGGCCAGCAGCGGGGAGATCACCGCCAGCAGGGCCGCGGCGACGACCACGTCGAACAGGCGCTTGGTCCAGCGCAGTGCCTGACGGGCGCGCGGCAGGTCCATGTGCACCAGCGGCAGGCCCGCAACGGGGCGCATCGTCACGCGGTCAGCGGAGATCTCGGTGAGGGCGGGGACCACGATCACGCCGATCTTCTCGTGCTCGAGCTTCCAGGCGGTGCGGCGGAACTCCTCGGCGCTCGAGGTGGACCCGGCGGTGAACAGCAGCATGTCCGGCGCGGCGGACTCCGCGATGGCCAGCAGATCCCGCTCCGCGCCGAGCACGGGGATGCCGAGCCGCGAGGAGTCGGCGAGGCCGCCCGGGGTCACGGCGCCCACGATGTCGTAGCCGAGCCACCGCTCGCGGTGCAGGGTCGCGGCGATCCCGTCGACGTGGCCGAGGGAGCCCACGGCGATCACCGATTGCCGGAAGACCCCGCGCACGCGGGCCGTGGCGAGGCCGCGCCGCAGCAGCAGCCGGTTCAGCAGCAACAGTGGCGGGCCCGCCACGAAGAACGCGAGGAAGAAGGCGCGGGAGAGCTCGAGATCCAGCAGGTAGACCAACGCTCCGATCACCCCGAAGGCGGCGCCGGAGGCGTGGAGCACGTTGCGGTAGAGCTGCGGGCCGGAGGTGAGCTGGCGACGGTCGTACCCGCCGAGCACCGCGATCGCGGCCAACCAGCCCAGCGCCATGACTAGGGAGGCGCTGGCGACGTTCTCGCGGAGATCGCCGGCCGGCGGCAGGACGAGCTGGCGCACGGCGAACGCGATGCCCACCGCGAGGGCGAGCGCGAGCACGTCCGCGACGATCATGGCCGGCAGCGTCAGCAGGCGCAGCCGTGCCTCCGGCGTGCGCCGGGTCCGCGTCGAGGATCGGCGGCGTGCCGGCGCAGCCCGCTCGGCGTCCAGATCGGTCAAGGTCCCCACTCCCAGGTCCCCGGGAACAGCGTTCAACAGCCCCTCCACGGCTCATCGGCGACCACGGCCACCGTCTCACACCCCTGCGCCGGACCGTTCGGCCCGACGCCCCGCCCCCTCGAGCGCCCTAGGGAGATAACGGGCGAAGCGACGTTTGATTGCGACTTTAATGGTCGGTGGCGACAGTCGAGCACAGTTGTGCAGAAACTGTGATCAGAGCCGCTGAGCTCACCCGGGCGGCCACGCACCCGAGAGCGAGAGGTAGGTCCGCTGCGCGAGGGCACGAGAGAGCTGGACCGACCGCTGCGTGGTGCTCCGCGTGAGCGTGCCGGTGATGTCGGCGGCGATCTGGAAGCCCAGCAGGCCGGGCTTGGACAGCCCGAAGGTGTGCGGGGAAATGATCTGCGCGTAGGGCTTCGCGCTGCCGGCGGTGATCGCCTGGTTCGTGGCGAACGTGTAGCTCATCGCGACCACGACCTGCCCCTTGCTGTTCGTCGTGACGGTCGGCGCGTTGAAGGTTGTGCCCTCCTTCGCGGACAGGGGCGAGACGTACTTCGGGCTCCCCGAGATGCCATCCGTGTAGGTGAAGGTCTTCGCTGCGTTACCTGGACTGATGGTCGTGTACGAAGGACCAACGGCGATCTGCCCAGCGACGGATGCGTTCGTGCCCGGCGCGTAGATCGCCGTGACGGTGGAGGTGAGGGCGGCGCCCGAGGCGAGAGTCGTGGACCCTCTGTAGTCCGCGGTCTGCCCTGTCCCCGGAGTCGAGGTGGGGCGGGAGGACCAAAACCCGGTGGTGGAGGGGTAGACGCCCGTGGTCTGCGAGTTCCCGGTCGGGGTGAAGCTGCCCTCGCCGTTGACGGCGTTCTTGGCATTCCAGGTTGTCGCGGTCGTCCCTCGCCCGTCCACCCAGTTCAGGTCGGACTCCGCCCAGGTCGTTCCGTTGCGGAACGATTCCTCAGGGGTATCAGCCGCGGTCTGGACGCCGCCACCGTTGCCTCCGAAGTAGCCGACGCGTCCGACGGTGTCCGCCGACGCCGAGGCGGAGACGAATATCCCCGGATCCATCTCGTACTGCGCAGGCGGCTGACTCGCCGCGACCGCGGGCGCGGCGACGGTCACGAGGCGACGGGTGCCGCCCACGCGGCACCGCGCACGACGGCGCGCCGGGTCGGCCTGGTCTCCTGCTGTGGCGTGGTCATCTCTCATCCCCTCGTCTCTCGATGCCCCTGAGCACTGTGCGAGCGGCGCGACGGATCCACGACGTCGTCGCTTTCAACGGGGCTCAGGGTGACCATGCTCAGCCGCCGCAGCCCCTGCTCAGGACCTCCTTCTCGGGTGCCGTCTCGGCATTGGCCGACGGAACTCGAAGTTGGCATCGAGGCTCGACAGACGTCGCACGGCAGATGCCACGCGCCGGTCACGCGCGAGATCACCGCTGAAGCACAGCGCCTCCCACGACTGCTATCTGAAGACTTTCCTCGCTTCCGATCGGTGGGTGGCGTCACAACCGCGTCCGCCTGACGGCGAACAGCCCGGACTCGAGGCGAGGTCGCGACCTGAGAGGTGAACAAGGACCGACGAGACTTTCGGCGGTGGCCGCCGAGTTGCCGCTATCGTTCGACTCGTCGCACGCGCACCGAGCGCGGGCCCCGGATGAGGAGCAAGGAGGGGACGTGGCCGGTCCATCGGTCAGCGTGGTCATCCCGTGCTTCCAGGCGCAGTCGACCATCGCGCTGCAGCTGGCGTCGCTCTCGGATCAGGTCGACGCGCCACCGTTCGAGGTGATCCTCGTGGACAACGACCCGGCGCAACGACTCGATGAGGCCGCTGCGGACTTCCTGCACTCCACCGCTTTCGAGCTGAGGATCGTCCCCGCACACGAGCACCAGGGCTCCTCCTATGCGCGGAACGTGGGGATCTCCCATGCTCGCGCCGAGTCACTGCAGTTCTGCGATGCGGATGACGTCGTCTCACGGACCTGGGTGAGGAATGGATATCTCTCGTCCCAGCACACCCAGCTCTGGACCGGGGAGTCGATCCTGCTGGCGGAAGCGCCCTTCTCAGACGGCCTCGAGACGGTCCGCCGGGAGTTCGACGCCTCGCCCCCGGAGTGGTCTGCGCCGGCGGACAAGCAGCCCGGCCCGTTCCCCGTCCTGATGGCGGGAAACTTCGGAGGGGCCCGGTCGACGCTCCTCGAGCTGAGAGGCTTCGACCAAGAGTTCGCTCACTACGGCGACGACAACGATCTCGCCTTCCGTTCTCGGCGGGATGGACATCGAATCCCCGTCGCGGAGTCAGTCCGCATCGCGTATCGGGGGAAGTGGTCCGCGAAGCAGCGCATGCGCCGCGGGTTCCAGGACGCACGGGCCCGACGGCGACTGCTGATCGTCCACGGAGCGTCCTCGCAGTCGCCCGTCCCGCCGTGGCCGGTCGACATCGCACGCTGCCTGGCGGCGACGGTCCTGATGCCGTTCCGTCGCTCCGCCTCGCTCTTCGACATCGCCATGCGATGGTCCTATGCGCTCGGGAACGCGAGTGGCGCGCTCCGTTTCGGATGGCCGCGCACGGCGCCCGCGTCGACGCCGGGGCTCGGGCTCACCGCGCCGTCCGCCCACCACGACGATCCTTCGGAAGGGACGATGTCCGTATGAAGATGCCGCTCGCAGGGTCCGTAAGGCGCGCTCTCTTCCAGACCGCCGGGTCTTCCGTGGTACCCATCCGATATCGCGCTCAGCTCCTGGCTCGACTGGGGCTCGCCGGCATCGACGACGTAGCCCTCGGGCACGGCATCACCTTCTGCAATCCGAACTCGATTCGGGTCGGCGCCGGCAGCTTCATCAACAATCAGGCCTATTTCGACGCCGGTCCGATCCGGCTCGGAACCAACGTCACCGTGGGGCCTCGAGCGATGTTCGTGACCGGCAATCACGGAATAGGTCCGTCCGCTCGACGGGCCGCAGATGGTGCCCATCGAGGCATCAACGTCGGCGACGGTGCATGGATCGGAGCAGGAGCCATCGTGCTCCCGGGCATCACCGTCGGCGCCGGAAGCATCATCGGCGCCGGGGCCGTGGTGACCTCCGACTGTCTCCCCGACAGCGTCTATGCCGGAGTGCCCGCCCGGAAGCTGCGCGACCTGGAGCCTGGAGATCAGGGCGGAGAGGCGGACTGACGTGAGCGAGACCCCGCCCAGGCTCAGCGTCATCATCCCCGCACACAATGCCGCGAACGTGCTCGGCGAGCAGCTCGAATCGTTGCGCGCCCAAGAAGGAGCCGAGCACTTCGAGGTCCTGGTGTGCGACAACAACAGCAGCGACGGAACCAGTGCTGTCGCCGCCGCGCACGCAGGCACCCTAGATCTCCGCATAGTCGACGCCGCGGGCCCGTCGAGCGCCAGTCACGCCCGGAATTGTGGCGCCACCGCCGCACGCGGTTCCGTCCTGCTGTTCTGCGATGCGGATGACCTCGTCGATGCGCATTGGGTGCGCGAGCTCTCGGCACCGCTCCTGGCCGGAGCTGATGTCATCTCCGCCGGCGCCCTGCACCATGAGCGGTTCAACGACACGGATGTCCTCGCGGCGTACAGCATCGCCCCGGATCCCGATCCGGCCTCCACTCCGGAATCCATGACCGCAGCGGGGTACGCCGGCTACCTGCCCACCGCCCCAGGCGGGAACTTCGCCATCCGGCGCGACCGCTATCTCGCGCTTGACGGGATGGACCCCTCCTATCCAGGCGGGGCAGAGGAGACGGACTTCGCGTGGCGCGCGCAGCTGACAGGAACAAAGGTAGTCACGCGTCCCCGAGCTGTCGTGCACTACCGCCTCAAGCACGCGCCGAGGGCGCTCTTCCGCCAGCAGCGCATCCAGCACTACGCACGGATCCTCCTGTGGACCCGCTATCGCTCGAGCGGCATGACCGGGCCGAGCTTCAAGTACTCGCTCATCCAGATCGCACGCCAGATTCCGAATCTGCTGCGACGACAGAGCCGAGCCGACCGCCTGCGCACGGCACAGATCCTCGGCGGGAACGTGGGGGCTCTTCAGGGCATTCTCGCTTTCCGAGTCCTGCACCGTAACCCCGCACCGCAGTCCATCACAACGGAGACTTTGGGGGTGTCTGCGCGATGACTCTCGACATCCTCTACATCCGAGCGGGTGGGAACGGCTGGGGGCCCATCGACCAGCTCGCCGATCTCACCGCGCGGCTCCTCGAGGGCAACCTCGTCACCCTGCAGGACCAGGGCGAGGTCTCGATCTCCCGCAAGCTCCTCGGCCAGCTCCCGAGGCACAGATCGGGCCGCCGAGCGCTCCTCGTCCTCGCATCGAACCCTGCACACCTCGCCTACGCCGCCCGCATCCGCCATTTGCTGCCCGGGTATCGCACGACCGCCGCCTGGGTCATCGACTCCTTCTGGAGCGACCGCATCTCGCGCATGGCCCGGCACCGAGGACACTTCGACCACATCTTCATCACCGACCGAGATCTGCAGGACGAGTGGGCGTCCACCACGGGGACCCAGATCCACTGGGCACCGTGGGGCACGGACACTCTCGCGATCGACGAGCTGCCGACCGAACGCCCCGTGGACCTGCTCCGCATCGGGCGACAGCCGGCCGCCTGGGACGACGACCGTCGCACCGCGGAAGCCGCTGCGGCCGTGGGGCTGACGTTCGAGGGTCGGCCTGCCATGGACCCGGATCCTGCAGTGAATCAGCAGAACGTGCGCTCGGCCCTACTGCGCTCCAAGTTCGTGCTCGCCTTCTCCAATCTCGTGAGCCCTGCGGACTACACGCATCCGACCAGGGACTACGTGACCGGGCGCTGGACCGATGCGCTCGGCACAGGGGCGGCCGTCATCGGAACAGCGCCAGTTTCGGCTGAATACCTGTTCTGGCCCGGCGCGACTGCGGAGATCAGCCCCTACGATCTCAGTCACGGCCTTGAGAGAGTCCGCGATCTCGCACTGATGTGGGACCCGAGCAAGTCCATTGCGAATTGGATACGCGCACGCGAATCACTTGACTGGCGCTGGCGACTCCGAGATATCTCCGAGTCGCTCGGACTTGTAGGACTCGCCCAACTCGACAGGGAATTGTCTCAGCTCAACAAGAAGCCGATGTAGAGAAAGTCTGGCATCTCGATCACGAGGTCACATCTTCCTCAATCGTCCCCTCAGGGCCCTCAACGCCGCAAGCCCTCTGGACGGGTAATGCCACCATCGCTTCCCTGCCACCCTCTTGAGATGCTTATCTATCTCCACATACTCGGCTGCCCGCAGGAGCTGAAACTCCTCGGACGAACTTGTGACGCTCACTTCAGTCTCGAATCGGGCACCGCAAATCACGCGATTCAGCCGCCTCTGCTGAAGGAACAGCCAATCGTCACCACCCCAGATTCGCATGCTCTCCGGGATCGGGACGTAGTCTGCTCTACGCATGAACATCGCCATCCCGAACCCGAGTGAGACATGTTCATGAGTAGCGATCCTCACTCGCAAGCGGGGCTCGCGTGGTCGATTGATGAAACTCCCGTCGATGCCGACCATGCCCACAGTGGGTCGCGCGAGAAGACGGCACGCTAGATCAATCAACTCAGGATCGAAAGAAACGTCATCATTGAGGATCGCCAGGTACGGAGCTTGAGCTCTTCGGACGGCTAGATTCCACGCAGGGTTAACGAAAATATTATCGGCCTGCTGGAGGACCACCAGCTTGGCGTACGTGAACGAGACATCAGTTTGGGCGTTATTGACCAGGAGCACCTCCTTCACCAGCGGATGCTCGGAGCACATTTTCACGAGCGGCTCCAGATCATCGGACCGCTGCAGGGTCGGAATGACCACACTGATCTTTGCATCGCTCTCTTGCGGCCGAACTGCAACTCTCACAACGCATCCACCTCCAGGTTCCCGAGCTCCACAAGGCGTGCAAACTCAGGAGTGGAGCGGTTCAGTTCGCTCATCGTCCCGCGCGCCGCAAGGCGCCCGCCGGAGAAGAAGAAGATCTCATCGGCCTTCTTAACCGTGGAGAGACGGTGAGCAATCACGACCAATGTCACCTCTCCTCGCAACTGCTCGAGGGTCCTGCTGATCTCAGCTTCGGTCTCGTTGTCCAGAGCACTTGTCGCCTCATCGAGGACCAACACCTTTGGCTGCGCATATAGCGCGCGCGCGATCCCGATGCGCTGAGCCTGGCCTCCGGACAGCCTGGCCCCCGATTCGCCAACGACAGTATCTAGGCCCTCAGGCATGCTCTCGACGAGCTCGCAGAGCCGTGCACGATCCAATACCTCCGCGAGCAACCTATCGTCGACCTCGTCCCGCGGGAGGCCGAAGGTAATCAAATCCCTGACTGGCGCTTCCCAGAGATAGACACGCTGGGAGACCATCGCAACTTCACGACGCCACGAGGAAGGGTGCTCCGCGACATCGACCCCTCCGACAGAGACCGCACCTTCCGACGGCTCCAACAATCCGACGAGAATGTCGGCAAAAGTGGTCTTGCCTGCCCCGGAGGTGCCGACGAGCGCAACGAAGCTGCCGCGCGCGATCTCCGCAGACACCCCCCGAAGCACCATCTGATCCGAGTCGGGGTATCGGAAGCTCACGTTGTCTACGACGATAGGTTCACCATCCGAAACCTCGATATCCACCTCACCCACACCGGGTGGAGCTGTTTGTTCAGCGTCCAGCTCCGCGATGGCCGACGAAACCGCGGTCAGGTATGGACGACCTGCCCGTACACCATTATAGGTTGCCACCAATCGGTTCAAAGCCGGGATAATCCGGATGCTGGCGGCAGCAAACATTGCTAACAGACCGAAGGCCTGAGCCTCCGATTGCGTAGCAAAGAGCATCAGTGCGACTACGAGAATCCCGAATATCATGACAATCTCGAGAAGATATTTGGGCATCTCGCCAAGGAGTGCCTGAGGTCGCTTGGTGCGCGCGAATCTGTCACGATTAGTCAGATAGTGGCCGACGAACAACTGCTCACGCCCAAAAACTCGCGACTCCCTAAATCCCTCAATCGCAGGATTGACAAGTCCCCACGACTCGGTCTCGATGCCCATCGCCCTGTGAGCGTACTTCAGCGCAGCTGGCTTGAGGAGGCGGGAGATCAGAAGCCCGGCACCGCCAAATATTACTATCGCACCGAGTGACGCAAGCGGCGAGATGACGACCAGCATCGCGACGAGGGCGATGATTGTGACACCGTCAACCGCTATGGTGATATATCCGAGAAATACTCCCTCGATACCTCCGGGCACAGCGTTCGTGACGTTCTGGAGTACCGCAGATCTAGACCGCATTCGATGACTCGAGTAGGGAGCCGCAACGTACTTCTTCAGCAACTCGGCCTGGAGCCGCGCTGTGGCCCTGGACGTCACTCCGAGCGTCCACCATCGGATGCCAATTAGAGCAATATTCTTCGCAATGAATGCCAGTCCAACAAAGAGCGCGAGCACGAGCAGTATTGTGGGACGATCGCCATTTGGCACAATTGGGGCGAGCAAATCAGCAATAATTGACGGAACCCCTCCCCCGGCGGTCAACAGCTGAGTCAGCGGCAGCATGGCCGCAACTGCGGCCATGTCGAGACCAGCTGCGAGAACCGCGGAGAGGACCAGTAGCACAATCGGCCACCCCATCCTCCAGGGAAGCAACGCGAATATTCGCCTCAAGTAACTAAAGTCTGAACGCATACCTATTCCCTCCCGGCCATACCTGCACGCCGCGGCCTGCATCTCGGCAAGCGAACGCTTTGAGTCCCATCAATGCACAAGATTCTCATTCCGCTCTGATGACCTCTGTGACGGCTCTACGGATCGCATCGACGAAGCGCGCTTCGGAGAACTTCTCAACACGAGCCCTAATCGCCCCCGCCGACCCAAACGCGTCCGCCTTGACGGAGAGCACAGCGTCCGCGATTGACTCAGACTTGGGCGTGTCAAAGAAGGACCCCGTAACTCCCTGCTCGACTGTGTCCAAATACCCGCCGGCCTTCAGTGCGATCGTTTGCACTCCGTGCGCTCCGGCCTCGAGCGGGGTCAGGCCGAAGTCCTCGTGGCTCGCGGCGACGAGCGCCGTCGCGTTGGCATATGCCCATCGCATCTGCGCGTCGGAGAGCCCCTCGACCAGGCGCACGTTCAAGGGAGCCATATCCACCAGGCGCTGTTTCTCGGGCCCTCTACCGATCACGAGCAGACGCCGCTCCGGCATCCCGGCGAATGCCTCGATCACCGCGTCGACGTGCTTGTACGGCTGGAGCCGCGAGACCACGAGGTAGTGGCCTCCTTCGGTCCCGTCCTCCCCGGCCCATCCTGCGAGCTCGCGGATCGGCTCCTGCTCTCCTTCGGCGACGGCGGGGCTGAACGGAGGGAACAGCATGGGGGCGTCGATCCCGTAGACGCGCTGGATCCGTTCACGCACGACGGACGAGTTCGCGAGGTACTGGTCCGCCGTCCGCGCGGCGCGCTGATCCCAGCGGGTGAGGTACGGGGTGAGCGCCTTGAGCGCGATTCGCTTCGGATCGAGCGGGCCGGCGTCACCGAGATAGTCGTCGGGCAGGTAGAGCCAGCGAGCGGGCGAGTGGCAGTACACGATCTTCTTCCCCGTCGTCGGGAAGGCGTGCGCCCAGCCGGAAGACGAGGCGATCATGACGTCGGCATCGATCCGCATCCGCGACGAGGCCGAGGCGAGGAGAGGCAGTGCGATCCGGGGATCCCGCCGGAAGACGCCGATGCAGTTCAGACCACTGGTGCGGATCTGCATCTCCTGGAACTCCGGGTAGGTCTGCCCCGGCTCGTAGAACAGCGTGTGGATCTCCGCCTCGGGGAATGCCTTCGCAAGGGAGAGCACCACCCGCTCGGCTCCCCCGCGCTGCGTGAGGTAGTCGTGCGCGATCGCGATGCGCGCGCTCATCGAGCCCTCCTCTCCTCGTCGACGGAATGGCTCGCACCTGCCACGCCAGCTCCCTCGACCGCGAGGGCGACGAGCTTGCGCCCTACGGGTCTCGGCACGATCGGAAGCATCCGGTTGATCAACCCTGCCACGCGCTCGACTGCACGCCGGGAGCGCATGGACGCAGCGGTGAGCCGGACTCCCAGTCCCCACACGCCGTTCCCCGTTGCCGGGTCGCCGATCGACACCTCAGGGTGCAGCCGGCGAAAGGTCGAGCGTGCGCCTCCCGCCTCGAAGGCCTTCACGGAACGAGCGCCGACAGTGCGTGCCGGTCCATGATGCTCAGCCGTCAATGCCTCGAATACCTCGATCGGGATGCCCGCCGCGTGGAGCCGGTAGCCGTAGTCGACGTCCTCCCAGCCATACCCCTGGTACCGATCGTCGTAGTGGCCGACCGATTCCCAGGTCTCCCGTGAGATCGAGCAACTCGCGGCCCACAGACGCCACCTCTCCTGGGGCGGTCGGCTGAGCGCATGAGCGAGAGACTTCCTCGCCGCGTCCTCTCCGTAGGCCCGGGCGTACGCACTCGGTGCGTGGATGTCCCGCGTCGGTCCGACGACACCGACGGCCCCGCTCGAGGTGTGCGCCTCGACGTGCACGGCGACATAGTCGGGTGGGACAACGAGGTCGTCATCACAGCGGATCAGCACGTCACCGCGAGCCGCCTCGAAACCTGCATTCAGCGCGCCGACGCGCCCGCGATTCTCCGGAAATACGATGATGCGCAGGTCGAGCCGGGACTCGTTCTCGAGCAGCGCCACCGAGCCGTCGTCGACTCCGTCCACGACGACGATGACCTCGAAGGGCAGCGTGCCCTCCTGCTGTGCAGCCAGGCTGTCGAGAAGCTGCGGGAGCCGATCCGCTCCGCGGAACGACGGCACGACTATCGATGCCAGCGGTTCAACGGCCACTTCTGTCTCCTGCGTTCCGAGTGCCTGCATTCTGTACGAGGCCGAGGAGGAGCTCTGCCACGCGCCCAGCACCAGCCTCCGGCGAGAAGCACTCCTCCCATCGACGACGGGCGTCGCGCCGGACACCGTCGACGTCAAGTTCCCCGATCAAAGTCATGATCGTCTCCGCCAATGCCGCGTCGTCGCCTCGACGTGCGACCCAGGGATGGTCCGGGCCTGTCACTTCGGGAAGCGCTCCAGCATCCGAGATCACGAACGGCACTCCTCGCGCCATCGTCTCGGCGGCGACGAGTCCAAACGGCTCTTCCCATACGGAGGGGAACACTGCCAGATCCACCTGGTCGAAGAATGCTTCTCGGTGAACCCAGCCCAGATGGTCCACGGATCCGGTGAGCGGCTCGAGCGCGGCTTGGATCTCGCGATCGTCGGCCGAGTCGCCGAAGCGGTTCTCGCCTGCGAGGACGAGGCGCACCTCGCGCTCCGCCCGTGCGATCACCTCGACCATGGCGCGAGCGAGCACGTGCACGCCCTTGTCCTTCGTGAGCCGGCCGAGGAACCCCACGCGCAACGGCTCCTCCGGGCGGGACTCCTTGCCCAGGAAGGCGATGTCCTCGGTCCAGTTCTCCAGCACGCGAGTGCCGCTAACCCTAGAGGCCATGAAGTGCGAAGGGACCAGAACCCGTGCAGCGCCGAGGCGACCGATCCGCGCCGCCACCGCCTTGACCCCGGTGGGAAGGATGTGAAGGTGGGCGATCCGCGGCCCCATCGCGGTCGTCGCGACGGTCGGCACGAGACCGTTGCACCACAGCGGGACCGTGCAGTTCCGCATTCGCCAGGCGGCGAGCGCGCGCATGTATCCGAGACGGGTCGATGCCTTCAGCGGCACCACGTGGAAGCCGCGTGACCGTGCCTCCTCGAGCAGCTCGCCCGGCGTGGTCGGCGCCAGCACGGTCACGTCGATGTCCATCGACCGCAGGGCTGTCGCGATATTGATCAGCATGACCTCGCCGCCGCCCATGTCACCGTTGTTCGTGGCAATCGCGATCTCTGCTCGGTCCGCCTGGATGTGCTGTACCAACTGCACGTGGTGGCTGTGGCTGTCCGTGGTCATCGCGCGACCTCGGAGACTGGGTCAGGGCGGCTCGACAGGCGATCGCGGAGCGCCACCAAGCCGGTCCTTGCCTTCGACGACAGGTACATCTCTCCGTACCGGTGGTAGAGACAGGCGATGCCGGTGACAGCGGCGAAGGTGATGACCATCCCTAGCCACCGTCCGGTGAGCGGTTCGATGAGGTGCAGCAACGCGTACCCGGTCACGGCATGTCCGATGTAGAGGGAGTAGCTGATCCGGCCGTAGAACTGGATGGGCTTCCATCGGAGGATCGTGGTCCTCTCCCTGGTCGCCACGACAAGGAACAGCGCAGCGACCACAGCGACGCACGCTGCCTGCACCCAGCCATGGAGGATCCACGACACCGCGATCGTGCCGGCTGCCGCGGCGATCGCCAGGGGCCGCAGCCGTCGGTCCTCTCGTGCGAGGTACGCGAGCATCCCCGCGGCGAAGAACGGGCCCCATTCGACGAGGAGCAGGTTCAGCACCATCTTCCATGGGGTGTCGACGTTCTGCGGATCGATCCCGAGGGTGTGGGGGCGCGCAGCGGCGGCGACCACCAGCGACACGGTGAACCACGCTCCGACCAGCCACAGCACGAGTCTTGTCGTGAGCTGCGCGCGGGTGATCACGAGGAGGGCGAGGACGAGCATGTAGAACTGCATCTCGATCGCGAGCGTCCAGTACACCTCGTCGACGTTGTCGAAGAGGAGCAGCCTCTGGATCATCGTGTAGTTCATCAGTCGATCCACCCAGCCGATGTCGGTGCTCGGCACGCGGAAGACGATCGAGACGATGATGCTTACGGTCACCGCGATCCAGTACACCGGATAGAGCCGGGAAGCCCGGGAGATCACGAAATCGCTCGGGACACGCGCGCGACGTGCGGACATCAGGATCACGAAGCCCGAGATGAAGAAGAAGAGCTGTACGCCGTAGGCACCCCACCAGGCGTTCGGCACCACGGATTCGCCGCCGTGATACTTGCTGTCGTAGCCGCCGGTGAGGTGGCTGAGCACGACGGCGACGGCGGCGATCCCCCTCAGACCATCGAGTTCGAGGAAGCGGCTCTGTCGTGGCTGCACCCCTGTCACCGCTCCTCCTTGCTGCCGGCGACATGACGGTCACGTTCCTGACGGGCGTTCGCCCAGAACCAGATCGCCGCACCGACCACCAGCGCCCACTGGAGCGTGAAGAAGACCTCCCCGAGGCGCCATGCGCAGATGAGCACTGCGATCGCTGCTGCCTGCACGGCGAGCTCCGGCTTCGTCAGGCGGGTCTCGAGGGGGCGCAGGGCGAACACCACGGTGATCCCGAGGACGAGGAGGAGCCAGGGCCAGCCGCCCTCGACCAGGGCACTCCAGTACGAGTTGTGGAACAGCCACTGGCTTCCCGGCTCGTCGGGGAAGGACACGTACGCCTCGCCGAGGCCCATGCCGAAGAACCCTGCGCCGTCGACCTTCACCTCGGAGGCGGCATCGATCCGGCTTCGCAGCAGATCCGATCCCACTCGGTTGGAGAAGATGCCGATCTGGGAGTAGTCCTCCGACATAAGGTCGACTCCGAGGTAGATCAGCAGGCCGAAGATCCAGCGACCCACCAGCGGCAGCCGCGGGGCGATGAGGATCCACCCCACGCCCGCGCCCATCGCGGCAATGGAGGTGCGGGACCCGGTGAGCCACACCAGCGCGGCGAAGACCAGCACGAGCGCCACCTTTACCCAGCGCCTGTCGACCACCGCGAGGATCAGCACTCCCACAATCGCGTACGCCATCCCCGCGACGTTCTTGTCCATGAAGAACCCCGAGAGCACGCCTCCGTAGTTGTCCGGAGCCAGGCCCAGGTAGAACGCGATCGCGTTGAGTATCATCCCGGTCGCGAGGCCGGCGAGGCCGGAGCGGAGGTCGATGCGCCCGGAGGCGAGAACGAGCAGGAACACCGCAGTCAGTCCGAGCCGCAGAAGGCGCCGCTCCCAGCTGAACGCGGAATACGTCGCCTCGGTGAACATCGAGATCATAGCCAGATAGAACAGCCCGATCACCAGCAGCGGCACCAGCATCTGCAACCGGCCGAGGTCCACTCGGGGCCGGCGGGTGAGCGCGAGCAGGACGATCCCGACCATCACCACCTGGTTCAACGGCAGCGGCAGACCGAACATCGTGCCCTCGAAGACCAGGCCGAAGAACAGCAAGCACTCGGGGATGCGCAACGATCCGATCGCGGAGAGGACACCCTTGGTCTCGCTCCGCAATCGGGAGCCGAGCGCGGAGGTGGTGCGGTCGATCCGCGCGTCCCGCGAGGCGGTGCGGGCGCTCATGCGGCCACCTCCCGGTACACGTCCGCGATCGCCGCGGTCATCTCCGCGACGGCGAGCCCGTGCTCCGCTAGCTCGGGCCGTACCGCAAGGACGCTCCCCTGCTCGACGATCCGCGCGGCCACGACCTCCGACGAGCGCGCCTCCTCAGCCGTCACCAAGCACCGCTCGGGCACGATCTCGCCGCTGCCGCCCACGTCGGTGGCGACCACGCCGAGGCCGTGGGCCACGGCGTCCAGCAGCGTGTAGGAGAGGTTCTCCCAGGCGGAGAGCTGGACGACCACGTCGTGGGCACGGAGCGCCTCGTCCGCGTCCACGTGGCCGGGGAAGTCGATCCGGTCCTCGAGGTGCAGGGAGTAGGCGAGGGTTCGCAGGGCGCCCTCCTCCGGGCCGCGGCCGGCGATCGTGAGGCAGGCCTCAGGGTGCTCGCGGGCGACGAGGGCGAAGGCCTGCATCAGCTGGTCGATGTTCTTCTCCGGGGCGAGGCGCGCGAGGGACAGCACGCGCAGGCCCGGACGGGGCTGCGGGGCTGGCTGCGGCGAGTCCACTCCGTTGCGGATCACGGTGAGCTTCTGCCCGCTCCCCCACTGCTCGGCGACCTGTGCGGCGGTGGAGTCGCTGACGGCGATCACCCGGTCGGCGCGCAGCAGGCGGGCGCGATGCGCGCCGGCCTTCACCCGGGCCTGCAGGTCACCGGACTGGTAGTAGCCCCGCACCCCGGAGATCCCGTGCTCGGTCGAGACCAGACGGATCCGCTCACCGCGGCCGGAGCGCAGCCCGGTCACGGCCGCGACCCCGGCGAGGTCCGCGAAGGCGAGATGGGTGTGCAGGAGGTCGGGGCGCAGGCGCTGCAGGGTGCGGCGGATGGCGCGCACCGCGATAGAGGTGCCGTCGGCCGGGGAGACCGGCCCGGTCACCACCGGTGTGCCCTGAGCGCGCAGCGCCTCGGCGAGCGGCCCCTCGGGGCACAGCACCACCAGACGCCAGCCGGGGATCCCAGCACGGGCGGCGTCGAGCACATGGCGGGCCACGCCGCCGAGGTCGGCGACGGGCACGCACCACAGCGCGATCCGATCTCGGCTCCCTGCAGTCACTGCGGTCACGACCGCGCCTCCGCGAGATGGCGCGGGGCGTGCTTCGTGGGCACTCGCAGCTCGGGGAGCACGAAGAGCCAGTCGAGCCGTCGGCGGGCCAGGATCAGCAGGGTCGGGACGCCGACACCCGCGATCGCCAGCACGGGGATCACGATCCCCGACTCCCCCGCCCCGATCGCGGCGAGCACGCGGTAGGTCAGATAGACCGCGAGCGCGTGCCCGACGTAGACCACGATCGAGTTCCGTCCGTACCACTGCAGGAGCCGCGTCACCGGGGAGCTCGGGATGCGCGGCGCCAGCCACAGCGCGAACAGGATCCCGAGGACGGAGACGAGGAAGTACGCGGGCCTCTGGGAGACGACGAACCTCTCAGCCGCGGCGATGCCGCCGGCCACGACGACGAGGCCGAGCAGCGCACCGCCCCACCCCGGCAGCCCCCGCTGCAGGGTGTCCAGATGCGGCCTCAGCGCGGCGCCGAGGAAGAAGAAGGCCCCGAACCACAGCAGCCGCTGCGGCACGCCACCCTGCGGCTCGAGCAGCCACAGCAGCACCAGCGGTGCCAGCACGAGGACCTCCCACGGGAGCCACCTGGGCCTCAGCAGCGCCACGGCGTAGCAGACGAGCAGCACTGCCAGGTACCAGAGGATCCCGCCCGAGAGCCAGTTGGTCGGGTTGGTGAGGGTCGCCAGCGAGTCGATCGATCCCATGATCAGCACGAACCACAGGGCGTACGGCCACGCGATGTGGCGGAGCTTGCCCACGGCGTACCGCCGCGGCCCCTTGCTCAGCGAGCGCTCGAGGAGCAGCCCGGAGAGCACCAGCAGCGTCGGGATGCGGAACGGTGCCACGGCCGCATTGAACGACTGGAGGGCGTCGCTGGTCTCCTTGCCGCCGAACTGCTCCGGGATCGACACCGCATGCCAGGCGACCACGAGGAGCACCGCGACGCCGCGCAGCAGGTCCATCCACTCCATCCGCCGCTTGGGCGTCGTCTCGGTCAGAACCATTCCTGCAGCCGATCCAGGGCCACGAAGAAGCCCTCTCCGGTGTTGACGTGCCCCATCCAGATCTCCGGGATGAACGGCGCGCCGGGGGCGAGGCGGTCCATGCGCTCGGCGAGGTCCTTGAAGTCGACCTCGCCCTCGCCCACCTGCACGCCCTCGCCGTCCACGCCCACCGAGTCCACGATGTGCAGGTGCTCGGTGTGCGGGCCCATCAGGTCGATGTACTCGCTGAAGGGGCGCTGGTAGAAGTTCGCGGCGAGCTTCGAGTGGGACACGTCGAAGGTGAGGCGGCGGCCGTAGGTCTCGCAGAACCACACCGTGTCCTCGGGCTCCATGAACAGGTTGTGGTGCTGCTGGCCGCCCATCAGCCACGGGAACGGCGGGAGGGTCTGCGCGGTCAGGCGCACCCCGGCCTCATCCACCCGCTCCAAGCCCTGCTGCACCCGCTCGTACAGCGGGTAGCGCTCCTCGGGGCGCAGGTGACGGTCCGGGAGGAACCCGCCCATGGTCACCACCACGATCGGGTCCTGCTCGCAGGTGAAGTGCTCGCGCAGGTCGCGGGCCAGGTCCACCACGCGCTGCACCTCGTGGATCGACCGCTCCCAGATCGCCTCGTCCGGGGAGGCCAGGTCGATGAGGAAGTCGCCCGGGTACAGGTCCGGGGCGTGCACGGTGAAGAACTGCTCGAGCCTCTCCCCCGGGGCGAAGAACTCGGAGAGGTCGAGGTCCATGTCCTTCGCGCTCTGGTGGAACTCGAGGAAGTCCGGCTCGGAGACCTCCAGCAGGGCGCGGAAGTCGTGGAAGCGCACCGGCAGCCCCCAGGGGCGGCGGAAGCTGTAGCCGCTGCGCTGCTGGGGCCGGCCGGCGAGGTCACCGGGGTAGAAGAAATCCCCGGCGGGCACGTCGCGGTGCAGGGTGGTGCCCAGCAGCGCCTCGCGCTGGTTGGGCTGCAGGCCGCGGCCGGGGCTCTTGACTTCCACGTCCGCGGCGGTGATCACGTCGCCGGAGCGCAGGGCGCGGGCGGCGACGAGCGACTTGGCGAGGTTCACGCGGTTCATCAGCTCGCCGGTGGAGAGCTCGCGCGGGCCATCGGTGCCCAGCGCCTCCTCGACGTCGCGGATCTGGCGGACCATCTGCCCCAGTTCGTCGGGCAGCAGGGAGACCTTGTGGTCGTTTCCCTCGAGGGTCTTGTCCACGGTCACGTGCTTCTCGATGATGTGCGCGCCGCGGGCCACGGCCGCGACCGGGACGTGCCAGCCGCGCTCGTGCCCGGAGTAGCCCACCAGGCCGTCGCCGAGCTCGGCGAGGCGGTCCATGTACCGCAGGTTCACGTCCTTGTAGGGCGCGGGATAGGTCGACTGGGTCTGCAGCAGCGCGAACGGGGCGCCCTGGCCGCGCAGCACCTCGACCGCGCCGGTGATCTCCTGCTCGGTGCTCATGCCGGTCGAGACGATCATCGGCGCGCCGAAGCCGGCGACGTGGGCGAGCAGGTCGTGGTTGGTGAGATCGGCGGAGGCGATCTTATATCCGGGCACGCCGTAGCGCTGCAGGGCGTCGGCCGAGGGAAGGTCCCAGGGCGTGCAGATCACGTCGACCTCGCGCGCGGCGCAGTGGTCGAACACGCGGTACATGTCCTCGACGGAGAGGGAGTACTTGGCCAGCAGGTTCATCGTGTACTGCGGGCCGAGGTCCTCGCCGGCGCTCGCGGCGCCCCCGGAGCGGTACAGCGCCGCCATGTCGCGCAGCTGGAACTTCACGACGTCCACGCCAGCCGCCACGCAGTGGTCCACGAGGGTCTTGGCGAGCTCGACGTCGCCCTGATGGTTGTTGCCGATCTCGCCGATGATCAGCGCGGGATGGTCCTCGCCCACGGTGCGGCGGCCGATGGTGAGCGTGCGTGCGCCGGGGGTGGCGACGGCGACGAGGCGGCCGCGCTCGTCGAGCACGGGGATGCGGTCCACGCCGTCGCGGAACAGCGGGACGATGTCGGCGACCGGGGTGCCCTCGGGGACCGAGACGAAGCGCGGGTTCGCGGCGTCGACCGCGGGGGCGGCGAGGTCGGGGGCGGTGTGCTCCACGAGCCAGCGGCGGATGTCGCCGTCGCTGAGGGTGCCGCGCACCGTGCCGTGCTCGTCCAGGACGAACGCGACCCGGGCCTTGTTCGCGCTGATGCGCCGCAGCGCCTCGAGCACGGTCGACGTGACGTCGACCGTGTAGGGGGCGGTGGTGCGGTCCAGGATCACGAGGTCCTCCATCCGAGTCGGGCGAGCATGCTCTCGGCGGCGGCGACGTCGGTGAGGGTGTCGATGTCCACGCCCTCCACCTCGTCCAGCACGAACAGGTCCGTGCGTCCGCCGATGCGGTTGTTCTTGGTGCGGTAGATGTGCGGCGCCGTCACGTAGAGGCTGCCGTTCTCGAAGTAGTGCATCTGCTGCGCGGTCAGCTCCTGGCGGCGGGGCCGGGCGTCCACGTCATAGGCGGCGCGGGCGCTCTGCCCGGGCGCTTCCGGCAGGCGCCAGAAGAACGGCGACTCCGGCACCACGCCGACGAGCGCGTCGACGCCCTTCTCGCGGAACATGGCGAGCGCCCGGCGGATCGTGTCCGGGCGGCGCACGGGCGAGGTGGCCTGCAGCAGCACCACGGCATCCAGCGCCGTGCCCTCCGTCTCGACCACGTCCATGGCGTGCAGGACCGTCGGCTCGGTGGGGGCGTCGTCGGTCGCGAGCTCGGCGGGGCGCTGGATCACGCGGGCGCCGTGCGCGGCGGCGACCTCCGCGATCTCGGCGTCCTCCGTGGAGACGGCGACGATCACGTCATCGTCCTGCTGCGCCTCGAGCGCCTGCGCGATCGTCCAGGCGATCAGCGGCCGCCCGCCCACGGGCAGCAGGTTCTTGCGCGGGATGCCCTTGGATCCGCCCCGCGCGGGGATCACGACCATTGCCGTCATCCGGCGCCCTCGAGGATCTGGGCGATGAGGCGGGAGGGCTCGTCGGCCCCGGTGGCCAGCGCGGGGGTGGGCTCCCCGCCCCAGCGGCGCATGTCGTAGCGGTCCCAGAACTCACGCACCCAGGCGGGGACCTTCTCGCCGGCGACCCAGGAGGGGATGCCGCGGGCGGCGGCCTCGAGCACGCCGGTGGAGAAGATCCCGACCACCGGGGCGCCCACCTCGTGCAGCGGGATCGAGGTGTCCTGGAACTCGACACCGCGGCGCGTCATCAGCCTGTGCGCGGCGCGGGAGAGGACGTCCACCTCGGAGGGGTGCGGGCGGTACAGCGCGCCCTCGGCGCGGCAGAAGGACATCGCGATTCCGGCGGTGAGGCGGCGCGGCAGCTCGGCGCCGTGCATCTGGCCGAGGAACAGGGGCTTCTGTCCGGTCACGTCGACCTCGCCCTCGCTCTCCTTGCCGGCCTGCCACAGCAGCTGGGAGCCGACGGTGCGCACCTCGACGTCGTCGCGGCCGGAGCGGTAGAACTCCGCGTCGGCGTCGCTCCAGGCCAGCAGCGTGGTGCGGGGCGGCAGCGGCGGGGCGTACGGGGTCAGGGCCCCGTGCTGGACCACGGCGGAGGCAGTGTCGGTGGCGAGCGCCCACTCGTGGGCGGCGCGGCCCGCGGCAAGGTGCTGGCCGAGGGTGAGCACGGCGCCGATCCCGCGCCTGTCCAGCACGACGGCGAGGCGGCGGCGCTGCTCGTCCTCGGTGGTGGCCG
Source organism: Brachybacterium sp. sponge (assembly GCF_001613775.1). Lineage (NCBI taxonomy): Bacteria > Bacillati > Actinomycetota > Actinomycetes > Micrococcales > Dermabacteraceae > Brachybacterium > Brachybacterium sp. sponge. Next base: position 243,126 of record NZ_LRMP01000001.1, read on the forward strand.
GTTCGATCCGCTGATGGGTCCACTCGTCGCCGGCGAGCTCGGGCAGGTCGAGTCCGGCGGGGCTGAGCACGTCCACGCCGATGCGCAGGTAGGGCAGGGAGGTCAGCAGGCTCGCGCGGGAGGTCGGGGAGGCGGAGTCCAGCCCGATCAGCAGGCGCGTGTCGCCCTCTCCCTCTCGGGAGTGGAGCACCAGGCCGGGCATCTGCTGGGTGCCGCGACGGGAGCGCACCGCGCTGGTGACGACGTGCTTGACCTGTCGGGCGCGGTTCCGCGTGCTCTGCCATTCCTGCCAGCGCTCCAGGGAGCTGGGGTGGATCAGTCCTGCCACAGCGAATCGACCTCCTCGAGGCGATGATCGAAGGTGTGCTCGGCGAGGGTGCGGCGCCTGCCGGCCTCTCGCATCCTCTCCCCCCAGGCCCGGTCCTGCAGGGCGCGCCGCGCGAGATCGACGAGCTCCTCGCGATCGTGCCACACGGCGACCTCGGTGCCGACCTCGTAGAACTGGTCCACGTCGTCGCGGTCCACGAGCTGCACCCCACCCATGCCGGGGATCTCGAAGGTGCGCATCGCGTGCCCGTTCTGCAGGCCGTGGATCGCGACGGCCGCCGCGCCCTCGGCGTGGATCTGATAGGCGCGCTCGAGCGGCACCTCGCGGGAGGCGGCGATCGGGGGCCGGGACCAGGAGAAGGTGCGGGCGCGGTCGAACGGGTGGCGGGAGAAGTCCCGGCCCCAGGCGTGCACGGGCAGGTCGTGCTCGGCAAGGTGGGTGAGCAGCTCCCTGCGGTTGGCGTAGCCGGAGCCGATGAACACGATCTCGTCGGTGCGGCGGCTGGTGGGCTCGCTGCGGTGGGGGTCGAAGGCGTTGGGCACGAAGTGCGCGTCCACGCCGCGGGCGCGGAGCATGTCCGTCTCGGAGCGGGCGTAGTCCACTACGGGCCCGACCTGGCGCAGGAACTCGTCGGTGTAGTCGTGGCGGTGGAGGTCGTCGTAGAGCCACAGGATCCGCGGGGTGTCCCCCAGCGCGTCCCAGAACCGCTGATCCAGGCCGTCGCCCTTGATGACGACGACGCGGTGCGGGCGCACCTCCCGCATCGCCGCGATCACGCGGTCGGTGAGGCGGGCGCGCTCGGCGGTGCGCCGGTCGCCGGGCAGGTGGAGGCGGTCGGGCAGCTCGACGGTCGCCTTCAGCCGCAGCTTGTCCCCCACGGTGTCGTAGGCGTCGTAGCGGGCGGTGTGGACCTCGTAGCCGCGGCGGGCGAGGGCGTCGCCGATGCTGCGCCAGTAGCCGTGGAAGGCCGGGGAGATCAGCAGGAGCCGCTCCGGGGCGGAGGGGGCAGGGCTCATCGCGGGAGGGTCCTTCCGGCGCGGTGGATCAGGTCGAGTTCCTCGCGGGCCACGGCCAGCGGGGCCACGTCCCGTCCGGCGGCGCGGCGCCCGCTGTTCCACAGCAGGTTCGCGCCGGTGGCCAGGGTCATCGCGCCGCGAAGCAGGTGCACGTTTCCGTGCTTGCGGGCGAAGCGCATGCGGGCGCCGACGAGCCAGCGGCGCCGGCGGGCCTCCCCGCCGGAGGAGCCGCCGCCCACATGGCGCACCTCGAGGTCCGCATCGAGCAGGGCGGGGATCCCGGCGCGGCGCAGCCGCAGCTGGAGGTCCACCTCCTCGGTGTACATGAAGTACCCCTCGTCGAAGCCGCCGGCCTTCCGCACCTCCGCGAGCGGCAGCAGCAGCACCGCCCCGGAGACCCAGTCCACCGGCACCATCCCGCTGCCGCGCTCGGCATCGAGGTCGTGGCCGACGGCGCGGTGCAGCACATCGCGGTGGCGCTGGGAGGCGAGCGGCACCAGCCACTCCACCACCTGGTGGGAGATCGTGGGGAAGTACCGCGCGGCGTAGCCGGAGCCGCCGTCCTCGCCAACGTTCCGGCAGCCCACCACAGCGGGCATCCAGGGCAGGGCATGCGCGAGCAGGTCCGCGCAGAAGCCGGGCGGGATCTGCAGGTCGGAGTTCAGCACGAGGGCGTGCTCGATCGCGGGCCCGCCCGCGGCGTCGGCCCCAGCGACCGGTGCGGCGAGCGCTTCCAGTCCCGTGTTCACGGCGGCGCCGAAGCCGCCGTTGGCGGGACGTCGCACCAGCTCCACCCCTGCCGCCAGCTCGTCGGCGGGGACGGGGACGGGGCTCGCGTCGTCGACCAGGACCACGCGGGCGGGGCGCTGCGCGGCGGGCACGTCCTCGCCGCACAGCGACTCGAGCAGCGGCAGCACGGGAGCGAGCGCTCCGTGGACAGGGATGATCACCCCGAGCCCGCGGAGGCTCATCACCGGCCCCAGGTGGACGCGGCGCGGCGACCGCGCGGGGAGGTGCGCGCGGCGGCCGCGGTGTCCCCCTCGGGCTCGTGCTCGTCATGCTCGACGACCGGGCCGGGCTCGGCGGCCGCGGTGACTGGGCCGGGCTGGGCGGGACCGCCGGCCTGCTCGACGTCGACCTCCTCGGCATCCGGCACCACGGCGGACTCGTCATAGCCGCCGAGCGCCCCGTAGCCGTACTTGCCGTAGGCGCTGTAGCCGTAGACGGCGTCGCCGTAGGCGAGGCGGTTCAGGCGACCGGTCGAGGCGCGGTTGAGCACGGCGCCGTAGACGGTGCCGTTGACCGCGCGGATCGCCTCGACCGCCTTCTGCATCGCGGCGGTGCGGGTCTGGCCGGGGACGGCCACGAGGATCGCGCCGTCGGAGTGACGGGTGAGCAGCTGCGCATCGGTCACCGCGAGCACCGGCGGCGCATCGATGATCACGAAGTACTGCCGCGAGAGCTCCTCGATCAGCTCCTGCATGCGGCGCGAGCCGAGCAGCTCGGAGGGGTTCGGCGGGATCTGCCCGGCCGGGAGCAGGGTCAGCAGCGGGACGGTCGTCGGCTCGGCGACGTCCTCGAGGCTCACCGAGGCGGCGAGCAGCTGGGACAGGCCCACCTCGCCGTCCACGGAGAACTGCTGGGCGATCATCGGGCGGCGCAGGTCCGCATCGACCAGCAGCGTGGGCTGGCCGGCGCGGGCCATGACACGGGCGAGATTCGCGGCGACGGTGGACTTGCCCTCGCCGGGGGCGGAGGAGGTCACCACGATCGAGCGGGGCGGGTTGTCCACGTCGATGTAGCGCAGGTTCGTGCGCAGCTTGCGCAGCGCCTCGCGGCTCGGGAAGGACGTGGGCTCGGGCAGCACGCCGTCCTTACCGCGGGCGAGCTCCTTCGCGTCCGGGAGCGCGCCGAGGGTGGGCAGGCCCACCACATCGGTGACGTCGTCGGCGGTGCGCAGGCGGCTGTCGTTGCGGTCCCGCAGCCAGGCGAGGCCCAGGGCGACGAGCAGTCCGAAGGCGGCGCCGGCGAGCAGGAACTTCTCGCGGTCCGGGGAGACGGGGGCGCCGGGCACGACCGCGTTCTGGTAGTTGGTCAGCTGCACTCCGACGGCGGCGTCCTCGTTCCCGCCGGTCTCGAGGGAGCGGGCCTCGGCGGCGGTCGCCTCGACGGCGGCGTTCGCGATCGCGGAGGCCTCCTCGGCGGTGGGCGCGACGGCCTCGACGGTGATGATCGGGGCGTTGGGGTCCAGGGTGGTCTGCAGGGAGCCGGCGACCTCGTCGGGGCTCGCCTCGAGGCCCAGCTCGTCCACGATCCGCTGGCCCACCGCGCGGGTGTTGAACAGCGGCAGGTAGGACTGCGCCTTCTGGTACTGGAAGGCCATGTTCCCGCTGGCCTGCTGGATCGGGTCGCCGTTCTCGTCGGACTGCGCGCTGGCGGAGACGTAGCCGAGCGCGCTCGCGGAGTAGGTGGTGCTCTGCGTGAAGGAGAGCCCGTAGCCGGCGGCGGCACCGAGCACGAGGCCGGCGACGAGGAGCAGGAGGTTGCGCAGCAGCAGCCTAAGGAAGTCTTCGATCGTCACCGGAACTCTTCTTCTGAGATCATTCGAGGGGGCCTGGTCATATTAGGTGAAACCGGTGAACAACCGACCGGAATGTCATCACGACCACGTCACGAACAGGCGCTTCGCCCGACCCTGTGCCTGTGTTCACCTGCCGGTGACCGAAACTGCACCGGCCGAGTCGCCGGGGCCACATCACGCCAGGTGAGGCATGCGCTGCGGCATCCCGGGAGGTAATCGCGTCGCCGGCGCGGGCGACCGATCCGTCCGACGTGATCGATATGCCTCGAATGCCCGGCATGCCGTTTATGGTGCTCCAGGTCTCACGGCGCGATGATTCCTCGGTGACAGCGCTGCTCTTGCTCGCCGCCCTCTGACCCCTCAGAAGCACGCCTCCGGGGCGGTCACGCGGATCGGGCGCCCGCTGCCGACCGGGGCGGGAGCGGGCGGGCCCTGCAGCGAGAACGCGGTGACCGCCCCCGTGAGGGTCAGCTGGATGGCCGGCCACGGCCCTCGGCCCTCCCCCGCGGCGGCGCGGGCTGCGGTCGGCACCGACTCGCCGATGATCGAGGCGCTCCCGCCGGCGACGGCGACCGTGACCGCATCGCCGCGACCGGTGCCCGTCCCGTCCGGGAGGACGAGGTCGACGCCGTGGATCCTCAGGGTGAGACGCAGCGCGGGCCGGTCGAGGGTGACATCGACCCGCCATTCCAGTGACTGCCCGGCGAGGGCGAGCCCGGCCCCCTCGGCCGCGAGCAACGGAGCGCCCTCCGAGACGACGCTCACCGTCCCCACGTCCTCTCCCTGCAGGTCCAGCAGTCGATAACTCGTCCGATCCCGCGGGATCTCGGGTCCGTGGCGGGTGGTGTGGCGGGGGTCGTCCTCGGAGAGGGCGAGCGGCTGGGCGGAGCAGCTCAGGGCGATGGCCGGTGCGGGCACCGCGGACGGCCGCTCGGCGGCGGACCAGGCCGCACCGCGCGCGAGGGCGCGGCGAGGCCGACCCCCGTCGGCCATGCTCCTGCGGCCCATCGACCACCTCTTCCCAGAGCGCCTCCCATAAAGAGGAGATGTCCCAGCCGGCCCACGACGCGGGTTCCTCCGGCGAGGGCACGTGTGGCGCCCGGTGCACCGCGCGGAATAAGAGTAAGCGGTGCGCGAAGCGGTGCCGTCGAAGCACCCGCGTCGGCTGTCCGCGTCCCCGGGAACGGGGCGGGGCTCGAGAAGAACCCGCAGTCCACCGGGGGACAGTCGAGGGGGGTGTGTCATCCGGCACGACTTACCGCGCGGACGGACCTCCCCCTCCCTCGACCGGCGCACGGTGCCGGCGGCGCGGCGTGGAGCAGGCGCCCGCCCCGATCCAAGCGCGGCGGGAGGACCGCCGTCAGCGAGGCATGTTCCGCAGGTTGCTCGCGGCCATGTCGACCATCCTCCCCACCCCGCCGCCGAGCACGACCTTCGTCGAGGCGGTGGCGAAGCCGCGGATCTGCTGGGCAGTGATCTTCGGGGGCATCGAGAGGGCGTCGGGATCGGTGACCACGTCGATGAGCACCGGGCCGGGGGTCGCGAGCGCGGCGGCGAGCTGCTTCTTCAGCTTCTTCGGCTCGGTGATGCGCACCGCGCCGATGCCCACGCCCTCGGCGATCGCGGCGTAGTCCACGGCCTCGTGGTCGGTGCCGTGATCGGGCAGGCCCTCGACCAGCATCTCGAGCTTCACCATCCCCAGGCTGGAGTTGTTGAACACCAGGATCTTCGTGTCCAGCTCATGCAGCTTCACGGTCAGCAGCTCGCCCATCAGCATGCCGAGCCCGCCGTCGCCGCTCATCGAGATCACCTGTCGGCCGGGGAACGCCTTCGAGGCGCCGATGGCCTGGGGGAGGGCGTTGGCCATGGTGCCGTGGTGCCAGGAGCCGAACACGCGCCGCTTCCCGTTGGGGGTGATGTAGCGGGCGCCCCACACGTTGCACATGCCGGTGTCCACGGTGAACACGGCGTCGTCGTCGGCGAGGTCGTCGAGGGTCGCGGCGACGAACTCGGGATGGATCGGCTTCATCCGCTCGACGTTCTTCGTGTACGCGGCGACCACGCCGGTGAGCGCCTTGTGGTGGGCCTTCAGCTGGCGGTGCAGGTAGCGGTGGCCCTTGGTGGAGGTCAGCAGCGGCAGCACGGCCTGGAGGGTGAGCGCCACGTCGCCGTGCACGGCGAGGTCGAGGCCCACGCGCCGGCCCAGTCGGGACGCGTCGGCGTCGATCTGCACGATCCGCGGCGCCGCCTTCCCGTCCTTCCCGGGCAGGAACTCGCTGTAGGGGAAGTCGGTGCCCAGCAGGATCACGAGATCCGCCTCGTGCATCGCCTCGTAGCAGGCGCCGTAGCCGAGCAGACCGCTCATGCCCACGTCGTAGGGATTGTCGTACTGCATCCACTCCTTGCCGCCGAAGGCGTGGCCGATCGGGGCCTTGACCCGCTCGGCGAGCGCGAGCACCTCCTCGCGGGCGCCGCGCACCCCGGCGCCGGCGAACAGCATCACGGTGTCGGCCTCGTCGATCAGCTCGGCGAGGCGGCCGACGGGGCCCGCGGCGGGCTGGACCGCGCCGAGCTCGGTGGCGAGATCCCGGGTGAGCGGGGCGTCGACCCCCTGGTCGGCGACGTCGCCGGGCAGCACCAGCACGGAGACGCCGCTCTTCGCGATCGCGGTCTGGATCGCGATGTGCAGCATCGTCGCGCCGTGGGGGCCGGAGTTGACCATCTCGCAGAAGTGGGAGCACTCCTGGAACAGCCGCTCGGGATGGGTCTCCTGGAAGAAGCCGGTGCCGATCTTCTCCGAGGGAATGTGGGAGGCGATCGCGAGGACCGGCGCGTTGTCGCGGTGCGCGTCGTACAGGCCCTGGATCATATGGGTGTTGCCGGGGCCGCAGGAGCCGGCGCACACGGCGAGCTTCCCGGTCAGTCGGGCCTCGGCTCCCGCGGCGAAGGCGCCGGCCTCCTCGTTGCGCACGTGCACCCACTCGATGCCCTCGGTGGTTCGGACGGCGTCGACCACGGGGTTCAGCGAGTCGCCGACCACCCCGTAGATGCGCTCCACGCCGAGGTCGCGGAGCTGGGCGACGAGAAGCTGGGCGAAGGTGCTGCGAGCCATGAGAGGTCCTCCCGAGGTGTGGGTACCCGGGAGCACGGTCCCGGGACGGAGTGCATGTCCTCGACCCTACTCGCGAGATGCCCCGACGGCAGGGCTGAGCCCCGACCGATCGGCTCGGGAACGGATCGGGCGCGGGCGGCAGCGGAGGCGAGGCGCGGCGGGGGCGGGCCCTGCCGGCTCAGACGGAGGGAGTCTCCTCGTCGGCCTGCTCCTCGCCCTCGGCGGGCGTCCCCGGGATGAAGCGCACCGTCTTCACCCGGCGCTCGTCGACCTCGGCGACCTCGAGGGTGCCGCCGTCGATCGCGACCGTGTCCCCCGCCTCGGGGATGCGTCCCAGCTGCGCCATGAGGAAGCCGCCGACGGTCTCGTAGCCGCCGGTGTCCGGCAGGGAGATGTCGGTCGCGGCCTCGAACTCCTGCAGGATCAGGCCGCCCTCGAAGGTGCCGTCGGCCGCGAGGATGCTGTCCAGGCCGCCCGGCGCAGGCCAGCTCTCCGCATCGAACTCGTCGTAGATCTCGCCCACGAGCTCCTCGAGCAGGTCCTCGAGGGTGACGATCCCGTCGGTGCCGCCGTACTCGTCCACGACCACGGCGATCTGATCGGCGTGGGCGCGCATCCGGTTCAGCGCCGAGAGCACCTGGACGGTGCCGGGGATGTGCTCGATGGGGCGCACCAGCTCCGACATGCGGGTGCGGGCCGGGTCCTCGACCAGCAGCATGTCGCGCACGTGCACGAAGCCGAGCACGTCGTCGACGTCGTCGCCGGTGACCGGGTAGCGGGAGAAGCCGGTGTCGCGGATCTCCTGTCGGCTCTCCTCGACGCTCTGGCGGCCGTCGAGGAAGTGGACCTGGTGGCGGGGCTGCATGACCTCGACGACGGTGCGCTCGGAGGCGTCGAACACGTCGGCCAGCACCCGCGACTCGGCCTGGTCCAGGGCGTCGGAGTCGCGGACCATCGCCTTGATCTCCTCGGCGGAGACCGCCTCGCGGTTCGCGTTCGGGTCGCCGCCCAGCAGGCGCACGACGAGGTTGGTGGAGGCCGACAGCAGCCAGATCACCGGGCGCATCAGCTGCCCGAACAGGTGCAGCGGCGGGCCGACGATCCGCGTCATGCCCAGCGCGTTCTGCATGGCCAGGCGCTTGGGGACGAGCTCGCCGAGCACGAGGGAGAGGTAGGCGATGATCAGCGTCATCCCGATCAGCGCGGCGGTCCCGGCGGTGGCCTCCGGCAGGCCCAGCCCCGTCAGCACCGGCACGAGCGAGGGCGCGATCGTGGAGGCGCCGTAGGCGGAGGAGAAGAACCCGGCGACGGTCACGCCGATCTGCACCGCGGAGAGGAACTGGTTGGGGTCGCGGACCATCGTCGCGGTCTTCGCGCCGCGGGGCCCGGACTCCTCGAGCTGGTCGATCTGCGACTCGCGGAGGTTCACGATCGCCATCTCGGTGCCCGCGAACACGCCGCCGATCAGCACGAAGAGCAACACGAGGGCGATGTTCAGGAGGACGGAAGGATCCATGGGGCAAACCTACCGGTGCGGGCCTGGGGCGCGGCTCAGGCAACGGGCCGCGCCGGTCGCGGCAGGGTCGTCCCTCGCGGCACGCACCGGAGGGCGGCGCCGGACTGTTCACAGCAGCGGCAGCAGCTCCTCCCACACGGCACGGAGGATCTCCGCGCCGGAGCGGCCCTCGAGGTGAGAGGTCACGGTGAGCACGGCCTGCTGCGCGGGCAGGACCAGCAGGAACTGTCCGTAGGCACCGTCGGCCCGCCAGGCCCCGTCGGCCGTGCAGTCCCAGACTCCGAAGCCGTAGCGGGCCGCCTCGGGCTCGGGGTCGCCGGTCGTGACCCAGGTGCCCTCGGCGTGGAGGGCGTCGATCCAGTCGGCGGGGACGAGCTGGGTGCCCTCGTGGGCACCGCGGTCCAGGAGGAGGCGGCCGAGGCGCGCGAGCTGTCCGCTCTTCAGGTGCAGGCCGGTCGCGCCCCACGTGTGGCCGTCCCGGGTGGTGAACCACTGCGGGTTCAGGATCCCGAGCGGTGCGAACAGGCGCGGCATCAGCCAGTCGCGCAGGGTCTGCCCGGTGCGCTCCTCGATCACGCGGGCGAGCAGGAAGATCGAACCGTTGGAGTACTCGAACCGCTCGCCCGGTGCGGCGGTGAGGTCGGTGGCGAGCAGGTGGGCGGTGAGGTCCTCGTGCTCGCGCTCGGCGTCGAGGAAGCCGAGCACCGGGGAGCCGGAGGTCATGGTCAGCAGGTGCCGCAGCCGCACCTCGTCCACGCCCTGCCCGTACCCTCCGTCCGGGGCGGGCAGGTGGTCTGTGAGCCGGTCCTCGACCTGCAGCAGCCCCTCGGCCTCCGCCATCCCGACGGCGAGGGCGGTGACGGTCTTCGAGACCGAGTAGACGTTCTCGGCGGTGTCCTCGACGAATCGGTGGGAGAGCTCGGGACGGCCCGTGCGGTGCAGATGCAGGGCGCGCACGCCCAGGCGCTGCTCCAGGATCCGCTGGCGCAGCGGCAGCAGGAGGTAGGGGTCGGCGGGGGTGGCAGCGAGGTCGCTCATGGCTCGACCGTAGCCGGTGAGGCCGATGCCTCAGATGTGCACCGGGTCGGGGGCCTCCTGGCCTGCAGGCCGGGTGACGGGCTGGAGCAGGCGCACGCCCTCCCGTCGGCCGATCCACACCACGAGCAGGCCGGTGAGCGCCAGCAGCGCGATCGCGCCCGTGATCCCGCCGGCGAGCGCGGCCTCGGGCGCGGCCGCGGCGGGGACGGAGAGCGCGGCGGCAGAGGTGCCCGGCGCGGCGGCGGCCGCCCCGACGGCGCCGACGCCGGCGCCCGCGCCGCTGCCCGCGCCGAACGCCCCGACCAGGTGCGCGAGGACGGTGAGCGTGGTGGTCAGCGCGATCGGCAGCTCGAGCCCGCCCGTCTTCCAGGCGAGCACGCCGGCGCTGAGGCCGAGGGCGAGCGCGGGCAGCAGCACCGCCGGGGTGAGATCCCGGCCGATCAGCATCACGGCGGTGCCGGCGAGGACGGGCAGGACGGGGCTGCGCAGCCAGGTGCCGAGCGCCTGCATCACGGTGCCGCGCAGGCTCAGCTCGAGTCCGATCGCCTGCACCGGGGCGAGGACCAGCACCAGCAGCACCACGAGCAGCAGCTGCGGGATCGAGGCACCGGACCCGGCGGCGATGACGGGGGCGCCGGCGAGCATTCCGGCGAGCGCGGCGAGCACGACCACCGCGAGCCCTCCCCCGGCTCCGGCGAGCAGCAGGGAGCGGTCCGGGCGCAGACGGGCCGCGACCGACCAGGCGGTGCCGAGCGGTCGCCAGGCGCCCCCGCGCACGCCGACGATCCCGGCAGGCAGCCACATCGCGCCCATCGCCAGGGCCAGGCCGACGTCCAGAGGGCTGGTCGGGTCGCCGCTGGTGACGCCGCGGGCGATGTTCACGCCGGGCACCACCGCGAGCAGCAGCACCGCGGTGACCAGCACGACGGAGCTGAGCACCACATAGGCGAGGAGGGCCGCGCCGAGGCTGAGCAGCGGCTTCGCGGGCCGGGACCAGGCCGGGCGGAGGGTCGCGAGGCGGTGGTACGCCGTCGCGGGGGTGGCCGACGGTGCGGCGTCGGGGCTGCTGTCGGGCGCGGCAGCGCCGGCCGGCCCGGAGCTCGCGGCGCTCATGCGGCGCGCTCGGCGAGGCGGCGGCGACGCTCATGCTGCGCCTGGTCCTGGGCGGCGTGCGCCTGGGACGCGGCGGCGGAGAGGCCGAGGTCCTCCAGCGCCAGCGGCTGGGCGAGCGGGCCGAAGGGGCGCTCGCGGCGCACGGCGCCGTCGGCCGCGAGGTGCAGCAGCTCGCCGGAGTCCATGAGGCGCCAGGCCGGGTCATCATCCATCGGCTCGGAGGCGATCACCACCGAGTCGATCCCGGCGAGGTCCTCGCTGCGGGTGCGCAGCGTGGCGGAGGACTGGTCCAGCGCCTCGCGGGGCGCGGACGTGGTCGCCTCGCGCTCCAGCACCCACAGCTCGTTGGTGGCGGGCAGGCGCACCGCGATCAGCTCCTCGTCCTTCAGCACCAGCACGTTCACCGAGTACACGGGAACGTTCCGGGCGATCCAGTCCAGCGCCGCGACGACGCCGCCGCGCAGGTCGCCGCGGTGCGCGGCGACCTCCCCGGTGATCAGCGCGGCCATCCACTCGCTGTCGGTGACGCCGCGGACGTGATGGGCGGCGCCGAGCTCGCGGACCCGCTCCTTCATCTGCTCGGTCACCTCGAGCACCCCGTTGTGGGCGGAGAGGATCCCGTCCTGCAGGAAGGGGTGGGTGTTCTCGTCGCTGTGCCCGGTGCCGGAGGAGAGTCGCACGTGCGCGATCATCGCGCGGGACCGCACAGCGGTGGCGATCTGCCCGAAGCGCTCGGAGGCGTAGGCGGCCACGGGCTTCTTCGCGACCTGCGCGGCGCCGTGCTCGTCGATCCAGCCCACCCCTGTCCCGTCGGCGTTGAAGCGGGACTGGCTGAGCAGCGAGTAGGGGGCGTCCAGCAGCCAGAAGTCGGCGGTGATGGGCTGGTCGGAATGGAGGGCGAAGAGTCGGCACATGACGCCTCCACTGTAGAGCGGGAGGCCTGTGGGCGCCGTGAGGGCCGACACCGAAGGCAGGGCGCGGGCATGGTCAGGTGGTGGCGCTGGGCGTACCTCTACGCCTATATAGGCGTAGAGGTACGCCCAGCGCCAGTACTCGTCACCCACGCCCCGCTGCACGCCCCTCCCCCTGCCGCGCACCCGCGGCGCGAGACCCGTCACCTTCGGGAAGGACCGCGCTGACCGGCGCGTTCGGCCGGACGTGAACCACTACTCTCGTCCCATGCTCGGGATCCTCGGCGCCGGGAAGGTCGGCACGGTGCTGGCCCGTCACGCGGTCGCCGCCGGTCACGAGGTGCTGATCGCCGGCTCCGGCGACCCCGCGAAGATCACGCTGATCACCCAGTTCCTGGCCCCGGGCGCTCAGCCGGTCACCGCCCGCGAGGCGGCCGAGCGCGCGGACCTCGTGATCCTCGCGCTGCCGCTGGGCAAGCACGCCACGATCCCCGCCGACGCCCTGGAGGGGAAGGTCGTGATCGATGCGATGAACTACTGGTGGGCGACCGACGGCCAGATCGAGGAGTTCTCCGCCCCCAGCGCCTCCACCAGCGTGTTCGTCCAGGAGCAGCTGCCGGGCGCGACCGTGGTCAAGGCGTTCAACCACATGGGCTACCACGACCTCGAGGACCTCGCCCATCGGCCCGCGCCCCGTGCCGCGATCGGGATCGCCGGCCCCTCCCCCGCGGCCGACGAGGTCGCCCGTCTCGTGGACGGCCTCGGCTTCGACCCGGTGCTGATCGGGGAGCTCGGCGAGGGGGTGCGCCTGCAGCCCTTCACCGAGGCGTTCGGGGCGAGCACCGATGCGGACGGCCTGCGGGAGATCGTGGAGCGGTTCCCCGAGACGGACCGAGGCCGGGAGGTCATGGCCGCGCTCGGCGCCCGGGTCTGAGCCATGCTCACCACCCGGGCCTGAGCCACGCTCGGCACCGCCGCGAGGAGGGGGTCCGCCGCAGGAAGTCGGCCGCGCGGACGATCCGTCGGCCGGGCCGCGTCCCTACGCTGGTTGCATGACCGCATCCCGGCCCGTCGGCCCCGCCTCGCCGCAGGAGGCCGCCCCGGCCCCTGCTGCCACGGCCACCGCCGGCGCTCCGGGGCATGGCGCACCGCCCGCATCCGTCGGACCTCCCGCCCCCGCCGAGCATCCGGGGCCGAGCACGCCGCCCGGGCCCGGGACGCCGTCGTGGCGGAGCCTGCGCGGCTGGGCGATCGCCGCGGCGCAGACCCTGCTCTGCCTGGGGCTCGGCGGCCTCATCTTCCTGATCGTCCTCGGCGACCTGCTCTTCGAGTTCGACGACGCCCCACCGCAGGGGCTGCTGGCGATGTCGGCCGTCGACGCGCTGGTCGGGATCGTGGTGACGACCGCGATCGGTCCGCTGCGCCTGCTGCGCCCGGGCCGCCTCCATGCGGCGGTGCACCTGCTGATCACGGCGGTGGCGGGGCTGAGCGTGTGGAGCGTGCCCGCGGCCGGGATCGCGCTGTACCGGATCGGGCTGCGGCGTCGGCTGGTGCTGGACATCGCCGCCGCAGTGCTGCTGGGTGCGGTCGCCGCGTCCTGGCTCGCGCTCGACGGGCACCTGCGGGGCGAGGAGGACCTGCGCGTCCTCGCGGCCGCGCTCGGGGTGATGCTCATCGGCGCCCTCGTGCCGCTGCTGATCGGCCGCGTGGTCGGCACCCGCCACGAGCTGATCCGCACGCTGCGCGAGCGCGCGGACGCGGCCGAGCGCGAGCGCGCCTCCGCGGAGCGGGAACGGGTCGCGGCGGAGCGCGAGCGGGTCGCCGCCGAGCAGGCCCGGTCCTCGGCGGACCAGGCCCGACGCTCGGCCGAGCAGGCCGGACAGTCGGCACAGCGGGAGGCCGACGCCCTGCGGCGCGGCCGCGACGCGGAGAGCGCCCGGGTGCGGGCGGAGGAGCGGGCGGCGCTGGCCCGCGACATGCACGACAGCGTCTCCCACCACCTCGCCTCGATCGCCATGCACGCCGGCGCGATGGCCTATCGCGAGGACCTCGACCCCGCGACGCTGCGCAAGACCGCGCGGACCGTGCGCGACGCCGCCGAGCACGCGAACCGGGAGCTGCGGGAGGTGCTCGGCGCGCTGCGCACCGCCGACGATCACGCCGCCGACGACGCCGCGCCGCTCGCCACCGTCCCCACCCTCCAGGAGACGGTGGACCGGGCGCGGGCCGGCGGGCAGGAGGTCACCCTCGCACTCGACGGGCTGGACGTGGCCGAGCTCGAGCAGCTCGGACGCGGCACCGTCGTCGCTCTCGCCCGCATCCTCGGCGAGGCGCTGACCAATGCGGCCAAGCACGCGCCCGGCAGCGCCGTCACCGCGCTCCTCGCCCGACGGGGCGAGCAGGTGACGCTCACCGTCCGGAACCCGCTGACCGGCGACGACGCACGGACCGGGCCGGACACGATCGACCGGCCGGACGGCGCGGCCGACAGGCCGGACGACGCGGCCGGCAGGCCGGACGACGCGAGTGACGGGCCGGACGCCGCCGGCGGCGAGCCGGAGCCCGGCCCGGACGACGGCATGCGGCCCCCCTCGACCGGTCACGGGCTCATCGGAGTCGAGGAGCGAGCGCGTCTGCTCGGCGGCGGGGCCCGCTGGACGCGCACCGAGCACGGCACCTTCGAGATGGAAGCATGGCTGCCATGGTGAACGACGGATCGATCGCGCACGGGGCCGCCCGCGACGACAGCGGCACGGACGGCACGGGCAGGCGGGGCGGCGCCGCCCCCGTGCGGGTGCTGCTGGTGGACGACGAGGCGCTGATGCGCTCCGGCCTGCGCCTGATGATCGACGGGGCGCGCGGCATCGAGGTGGTCGGCGAGGCGGCCGACGGGCACGTCGCCCTCGAGCAGGTCGCCGCGCTCACTCCGGACGTGGTGCTGATGGACATCCGCATGCCGCGCATGACAGGGCTCGAGGCCCTCGCCGCGCTGCGCGAGCGCGGCGATCAGGCGCGGGTCGTGATGCTGACCGCCTTCGACACCGACGAGTTCCTGCTCGAGGCGCTGCGCTCCGGGGCGGAGGGCTTCCTGCTCAAGGACTCCCCGCCCGAGGAGGTGGTCGAGGCGGTGCTCGCCGCCGCCGCGCAGCGGCCCCGCTTCTCCCCCGAGGTGCTGCGCCGCCTGGTGCGCCTCGCGGCCGACGGCGGTGCGATCGGCACTCCTGTCGACGGGCCTGCACCCGGCTCCTCGGCCGGCAGCGCCGCGACCAGCGCCTCCGGCACCAGGGTGGGGACCGGGTCGACCGCAGGGGCGGGCGCCACGTCGGCGGGTTCCCCGTCGGCCGCAGGGGCGGGACCGGCGTCCCCGTCGGCGGGATCCCCGTCGGTCGAGCCCTTCCCCTCCCCCGTGCCCGAGGGGATCACCGAGCGGGAGTGGGACGTGGCGCGGCTGGTCGCGCAGGGGCTCGCGAACCCGGAGATCGGCGCGACCTTGTTCATGTCCGTCGCGACGGTGAAGACCCACCTGGGCCGGCTCTACCAGAAGCTGCAGGTCACCAACCGCGTGCAGCTCGCGATCGCGGTGCTCGAGCTGGGGGGCTGAGCGCGTCTCAGTTCATCAGGACGACGGCGGCGAAGGCGACGAGCAGGCACGCGGTGCCGAGGCCCCACACCCACGCGGGCACGTTCTTGCTCTTCGAGGTCACGACGGTGGCGTAGAGCGAGATGATCGTCGCGAACATCAGCATGCCGGAGAGCAGGAACAGCAGCACGACGGCGGTGCTCATGCCGCCTCCCCCGTGCTCTGCGTCGACGTCGCCATCGATGGTCCTTCCCTCGCTCTGCCCCGACCCGCCGAATGGTAGTACACACCGCGCTGACCGGGGACGATGCCGACCGACGAGGTGGGGCGGGCCACCCGCCGGCCGCACCGCCCCGGTGTTCCGAGCTGACAAGAACTCCCTTCCGCGACAGAATCCTCGTATCCTGGAGGCCGGATCTCGATGGGGAGGTTGTCATGGACCAGCACGACGGCAGTCCGGCCGGGGGCACCGGCGCCGCGACGCCCGCCGCGGGCGGGGCGCATCGCGCGGCATCGCCCGGGGCCGAGGGACCGCTCCCGGTGGTCACCCTCTGGGAGCACTTCGGGGCCGGGGCCGACGCGATCGGCCGCGAGGTCGCCCAGCGGCTCGCCCTGCCCTACCACCAGCAGGCCTTCAGCTCCGAGGAGATCGAGTCCGACGGCCGCGACCGAGGCCCCTCCGCCGAGCAGAAGGCCGCGCAGATCGAGTCCAGCCTCGCGCTCGCGCAGGTGTTCTCCGCGATGGGCGGGATGTACGGCGGGTTCGACGGCCGCGACATCATCGACACCCAGGAGCAGAAGCGCACGCTGATCGCCGAGAACGACGCGACCGTGCACCGCTTCGCCGAGGAGGGCGGGGTGATCGTCGGCCGGAACGCCACCGTGCTGCTCGCGGACCGCCCCCGTACCCTCCATGTGCTGCTCACCGCCGATCCGGAGTCCCGCATCGTCCGCGCCGCCGAGCGCGCCGGGATCTCCCACGACCGTGCGGCCAAGCGGCAGAAGCGGGAGGATCAGGTGCGGGTGGACATGTCGAAGTCGCTGTACGGCTGGGACCCGAGCGCGGTGGAGAATTACGACATGGTCCTGAACACCTCGCGCCTCTCCCAGGTCGCTGCCGTCGAGGCGATCGTCCATGCGGTGACGGGGCCGGGCTCCGCCCGGTGACCGCCTCCCGCGTCCTCGTCGTCGAGGACTCCCCCGACGTCCGTGCCCTGCTGGTCGAGGCCCTGCGCGACGAGGGGCACGAGGTTCTCACCGCGGCCGACGGGCTCGCCGCCCGCGCCGCTCTCGCCCCGGGCGGCGAGGCCGCGGGCGTCGACCTGGTGGTGCTGGACCTGATGCTCCCGCACGTGGACGGGTCGGTGCTGCTGGCGGAGATCCGCCGCGCGGGCGTGGTGCCGGTGCTGGTGCTGTCCGCGAAGGACGCCGTCTACACCAAGGTGGACATGCTGCGCCTGGGCGCCGACGACTACGTGACCAAGCCCTTCGACCTCGCCGAGCTCACCGCCCGGGTCGAGGCGCTGCTGCGCCGCTCCGCCCCGCCCGCCGCCGCGGAGCCCGCGCCGCTGGTCCACGGGCCGCTCTCCCTCGACCCCGCGACCGCGCGGGTGCGGCTGGACGGGGCCGAGGTGGCGCTGACCGCGACCGAGCTGCGGCTGCTGCACCTGCTGCTGGCCTCGCCCGGGCAGGTGTTCTCCCGGCCCCGGATCTACGAGGCGGTGTGGGAGGAGCCGTTCGTCGGCGACGACGCGGCGGTGAAGACCCACGTCTCGAACCTGCGCGGCAAGCTGCGCGAGGCCGCGCCGGCGCTGGACCCCATCGAGACCGTGTGGGGGCTCGGCTACCGGCTGCGCGCGCTCTGACCCGTCGGCCGGGGCGCCTGCCCCGTCGGCCGCACCGATCTTCACGCTTTCCTGACCTTCTCCGCCCCGCTCCTCACGCCTGCCCGACCTCTTCTCCGTAGCGTCGTCCCCGACACCACGAGCCAGAAGGGAGCCCGGCATGGGTCAGACCGTCCTGAGGACCCGGGACCTCACCAAGCGCTACGGCGACCACGCCGCCGTGCACGCGATGAGCATCCGCCTCGAGCGCGGGCGGATCTACGGCCTGATCGGCCGCAACGGCGCCGGCAAGACCACGCTGATGCGGCTGATCGCGGGGCTGTCGATCCCGAGCTCCGGAAGCATCGAGCTGTTCGACGCCGACGCCGAGCGCCCCCGCACCGCGGACCTCTCCCGCATCGGCACCCTCATCGAGTCCCCCTCCCTGCACGGCGGGATGACCGCACGGCAGAACATGCACCTGCACCGGCTGCTGCGCGGCGTGCCCGACCCCGGCGTCGAGGAGCGCCTGCTCGAGCTCGTGGGCCTGGCCGGGACGGGCCGGAAGAGGGTCCGCGACTTCTCCCTCGGCATGCGCCAGCGGCTCGGGATCGCGCTCGCCCTGATCGCGGACCCGGAGCTGCTGATCCTCGACGAGCCCGTCAACGGTCTGGACCCGCAGGGCGTGGTCGAGGTGCGGCGCCTGGTCCGCTCGCTCGCGGAGGAGCGCGGCATGACCGTGCTGATCTCCAGCCACAACCTGCCCGAGCTGTTCCAGACCGCGACCGATTACCTCATCGTCGAGGGCGGCGAGCTGCGCATGACCCTCACCCTCGAGGAGCTCGAGACCCAGACCCAGCAGTACCTCGAGGTCGCCGCCGCCGATCCCGCCGCCCTGCTCACCACGCTCGAGGAGGCCTGGCCGGACGCGGAGGCGCGGGTCATGCCCGGCGGGACCGTGCGCCTGCCCTACCACGCCGACCAGGCCGAGCAGGTGCTGCGCACCCTCGTCGCCGCCGACGTGTGGCCCACGCGCCTGGCCCGCGAGGGCGAGAGCCTCGAATCGTTCTTCCTGTCCGTGATCGGAGGAGAGAGAGCATGATCAACCAGCTGCGCGCAGACCTCTACGCCATCGGCCGCACCGGCCCCGTCCTGATCTGCCTCGCCGTCGCCGTGCTCGCCGCGGCGCTGTACACCGTGCTGCAGCACAGCCTCGCCGCCGGCGACCTCGGCCCCGAGGCGGCCAGCGGCGTGCAGGTGCTCAGCGACGCGCTGATGGTCTCGCTGATGGGGCCGCTGCTGTTCGGGGCCCTGGTCGCCCAGCCCTTCGAGACCAAGTCCGTGCACGACTCCCTGCTCGCCTCCGGGCGCGGAGCGTTCGTCGGCGCGAAGACGGTGCTGACCGCCGCGGCCGTGACCGCCCTGTCCCTCCCCTACGGGGTGGCGGTGCTGATCGGGCTCGCGACCGAGCAGGAGTTCGCCCCGGCGATCCCCACCGCGTTCTCGCAGCTGCTCGCCGCCGGCGGCGGTCTCGACGGCGGCCGCGTGGGCGAGATCCTCGCGATCACCGTGGCCATGGCCGTGCTGACCACGGCGAAGCTCTCGGTGTGCCTGCCGCTCGCGTTCGTGCTGCGGCGCCCGCTGGTGGTGATGGCGATCGGCTTCGTGTGGGGCTTCCTCGCGGACCTGATCGGCTCCACCGCGGCCGACGTCGAGGGCCTCGACGCGCTCGTGCGCCTGACCCCCTTCGCCCGCGACCACGTGCCGGGCCTCGACGCCACCGGCGGCGACCTGGTGGGCACGCTCGCCTTCTCGCTCGTGTTCATCGCGCTGATGGGGCTGGTGTCCTGGCTGATCTTCCGACGGGCCGACGTGAAGTGAGCCGGGGCCGAGGCCTCGCCGCGCGGGGCCGCCCGCGGGCGGCGCTGTCCGGGTGGCCGCGCCGTGCGGGGCGGGTCTGGGATCATGGCCGGACCCGCCCCGCTCCGTCGGCCCGGGGACTCGTCGACCAGGGAGGCCCGATGACGGTCCTGCTCGTGGTCATCGTCGCGCTGTGGCTGGGCACCGCCGCGTATCTCGTGGTGGTGCTGCGCCAGATCACGATGGTGCGGCGCCGGCTCGAGGAGCGCGCCGGGCAGGAGTCCCCGTCGGCCGTGACGCTCGCGCTCGTGGTCCCGCAGCTCGAGCAGCTCACTGCCCGGGTCAACGAGGCCGTCGAGCAGGCCCGGCAGGCCTCGACCCGCACCCGCGCCGAGGAGCGGCGGATCCGCTCCTTCATCGCGGACGTCTCCCATGACCTGCGCACCCCGCTGACCTCGGTGCGCGGCTACCTCCAGCTGCTGGAGCGCACCGACCTCGACGCCGTCCAGCACGAGCGCCTCGCCGCGGCGCACCGCCAGACCGTCGAGCTCGGCGCCCTGGTGGATCGGCTGTACGAGTACGCGTACCTGCTGGACGTCGAGCCGCGCCAGGAGGTCGAGCGCCTCGACGTCGGCCTGCTGGTGGGCGAGGTGCTGCTGGGGATGAGCGGCGAGATCGAGCGCGCGGGGCTCGAGGTGGAGCTCGACCCGCCGACGGGCCTCGCGATCGGGAGCGACCGCGAGATGCTCACCCGCATCGTGCAGAACCTGGGCCGCAACGCCGTCCAGCACGGCCGCGGAAAGCTCGCCGTCGAGGTGTCGGCGTGGGAAGGGGCAGCGGCTCGGCCGCGGGTCGGTGCCGAGAGCGCCGGGCCGGACGTCGCGCCGACGACGAGCGACGGGCCGACAGCCGGGGTCGCTGGGACCGGCGTCACGCCGATGGCGAGCACAGGACCGACCGCCGGTGTCGAGCTGCGCTTCCGCAACGGCGTCGCTCCCGACGCCGAGATCGACACCGCCCGCCTCTTCGACCGCTTCTTCACGGCCGACGCCTCCCGCTCCGCCCGCACCAGCGGACTGGGCCTGTCGATCGTGGAGGTGCTGGTCACCGGCATGGGCGGCACGGTCGCCGCCACACATGATCCGGCCGCGGCGACGCTCGAGATCCGGGTGCGGATCCCGTCGGCCGAGGCGCCGTAGACGCGGTGACACCGCTGCGCCCTCTCCCCGTCCCGGCGGCCACACCGCGCCATCCCGACGACCGCGCAGCCTGAGTCCTCGGCTCTGCCGTGTCATGCACCCCTGTGTTCCATGCGCGGAACAGAGCGGCCCACCACATGACGGCGAGGAGACGAAGAGTGCCCGCGGCGTGAGAGCCCGCGCCGGAAATCCTCGTGCCCCGCGACGGCGGTGCCGATAGCCTCGCGCCCATGCCCGCCGCCCCCCTCCCCTCCGCCCTCGACGCCGTCGGCCCCGAGACCCACTACCGCGAGGTGGAGTGGATGCTGCGCGGCGAGGGCTGGACGCCCTGCGGCACCGGTGACTGGGCCGTCGCGCTCGCCTCCCCGGACGGAACGGCCGCGGCCCGGATCAGCCCCTTCGACCCCGTCGGCCCGTTCACCGCGCACCTCTACGAGGAGGCGGCCGCGACCGGCGCCGTGCCCCGCCTGGACCTGCACCGCCGCCTCGCCGGAGGCGCTGACCTGCTGGTCATGGAGTTCCTGCAGCCCGTCGGCACGGAGAAGGCGAAGGAGTTCTTCGCGCGGGTGCGCGACGGGGACGGCGAGCTCGCAGAGCTCTCCGCGATCGTGCACCGGATCCATGCCGCGGCGCTCGAGGAGCTGCCCTGGTGCGGTCCGCTGGATGCGAACCCGTCGAACGTGATGCGCGGGGCCGACGGGCGCCTGGTGCTGATCGACCCGTTCTACGCCGACGGCCCGGCGCTGTACGGCATGGCGCAGGAGGACCCGGACCGCTTCGTCACCACGCTCCCGCCGGAGCAGCGCCGGCACCTCACCGAGATCCCGCTGGGCTGCTCCGGGCCCTGGCCGGAGGAGGAGCGGGAGGCGCTGCGGGCACGCCTGCAGCGGGCCGACCAGGAGCGTCCGGCCGAGGACCTGATCGCCGAAGCCGCGGCGGCCGACGTGGACGGATGGGGCTTCGACTGGCTCACCGGCCGCGCCACCGAGGAGCGTCCCGAGTGGGGCTACGCGCGCCTGCTCGCCGAGGCAGTCGCGGGCGCGGAGGTCGCGATCGACCTCGACACCGGCGGCGGCGAGGTGCTCGGCGGGTGCCCGCGCCTGGCCCGCGAGCAGCACGTCACCGAGTCCTGGCCACCGAACGCGGAGCGCACGCGACAGCGACTCGGCCCTCGTGGGGTGATCGTGCACGAGACCGCGCCCGGCGCCCCGATCCCGCTGCCCGACGGCGCCGCGGACCTGGTCACCTCCCGCCACCCCGTCGCCCCGGACTGGGACGAGATCGCCCGGGTGCTCGCGCCGGGTGGGCAGTACCTCGCCCAGCACGTCGGCCCCGGCTCCGCCTTCGAACTGATCGAAGCGGTGCACGGCCCGACCACCGAGGCGCAGCGCCGCGGCCGCCATCCGGACGACGAGGTCGCCGCGGCGGAGGCGGCAGGTCTCGAGATCCTCGAGCGGCGCGAGGCGCGGCTGCGGATGGAGTTCTTCGACATCGGCGCGGTCGCCTGGATCCTGCGGAAGTGCCCGTGGTGGGTGCCGGGCTTCTCGGTGGAGGCCCATCGGGAGCAGCTGCTCGAGGTGGACCGGATCATCCGCCGCGACGGCGCCTTCGTCGCCCACTCGACCAGGCATCTGCTGCACGCGCGGAGGCGGTGACCCGGGCCGCCCCGTCGCCCACCGCCGGCCTGGTACCCCCGGCGCGCCAGCTCCTCAGCAGCTTGTGGGCCGCCGTGTTCCATGACGGGAGCACAGCGGCCTACACGATGACTGCGGGAGGACGGACCGGGCGCCCCGGGGCAGAACCCCGCGCGGGGCGCTCGCCCCGTCGGCCTCAGCGGGTGGCGGCCTTCGTGCCGGGACGAGTCGTGCTCTCGCCCGGGGCGAGCGCGCCGACGACCCTGTGGGGGACGTAGGGCGCCTCGAGCGCGGAGATCTCGTCGGCCGTGAGCTCGAGCTCCAGCGCGCCGAGCGCCCCGTCGATGTGCGAGGTCTTGGTCGCGCCGATGATCGGGGAGACGACCGGGTTCTTCGCAAGCAGCCAGGCCAGCGCCACGTGGACGCGCTCCACGCCGCGGTCTGCGGCGATCTTCGCGACCTGCTCGACGATGGCGCGGTCGGTGTCCTCGGTGGAGTCGTACTTCGACTTCGCGGTCTGGTCGGTGCGGGCCCGCTCGGTGTCCGCATCCCAGTCACGGGTGAGGCGGCCGGCGGCGAGCGGGCTGTACGGGGTGGAGGCGACGCCGAGCTCGCGCAGCAGCGGCATCATCTCCCGCTCCTCCTCGCGGTAGAGGAGGTTGTAGTGGTTCTGCATCGAGACGAACTTCGTCCAGCCGTTCACCTCGGCGACGTGCTGCGCCTGCAGGAACTGCCAGGCGAACATCGCCGACGCCCCGAGATAGCGGACCTTCCCCGAGCGGACCAGGTCGTCCAGCGCCTGCATCGTCTCCTCGATCGGGACGGTGTGGTCCCAGCGGTGGATGATGTACAGGTCGATGTAGTCGGTGCCGAGCCGGCGCAGGCTCGCCTCCGCCTCGGCGAGGATCGCCTTGCGGGAGAGCCCGCCGCCGTTGGGGCCCTCGTGCATCTTCCCGTGCACCTTCGTGGCCAGCACGATCTCGTCGCGGTTCGCGTAGTCGACCAGGGCCTTGCCCACGATCTCCTCGCTGCGGCCGATCGAGTACACGTTCGCGGTGTCGAAGAAGTTGATGCCTGCGTCGAGGGCGTGCTTGATGACGGGGCGGGAGTCGTCCTCCTCCAGGACCCACTTGTGGACCCAGCGCTCGGCATTGCCGAAGCCCATCGTGCCCAGGCACAGCCGCGACACGTCCAGTCCGGTGCGGCCCAGCTTCACGTACTCCATGCGGTGCTCCTCCTGCGATGGTGCGGGCGTCGCTCGCCCGACGAGTTCCATGCTGGCCTGTGATCCGCCGGGATGGGAGGACCTGTCAGAGCACCCCTCGCACGGCCGACGAACGACGCCCCGCTGCCCCGCCCGGTCGAGGAGACGTGCCGGAGCCGGCCCAGTTGTTCGACGTCCGGTACCAGAAAAGCGGTACGGGACGTCGAACAACTCCGGATGCGGGCCCGGGCAGCGCCGTCGCAGACGCACGGCAGAGCTCCGCTATGGCGATCCCGGAGTTCTTCGACGAAACGTGCCACGGCCTGACTAGTTGTTCGACGGGAGGTACCAGAAAAGCGGTACCGGAGGTCGAACAACTGCGCCACACCGCGTCGCAGGAGGTACCGGAGGTCGAACAAATCCTCTCGACACCCCGCCGTCCGCCGCGCGGCGCGGTCAGCGGCCGGTCAGCCGCACTTGCGGAAGGTCTTGCCGCCGGGCATGCCGTAGCGCTTGCCGGTGTAACCGCCGTCGTCCGAGTAGGGGATCTCCGGGCCGTAGGGCTCACAGCCGGACTTCCCGCCACCGGACTTCCCGCTGCCCGAGCTGCCGCCGCCGGACGAGTCACCGCCGGAAGCGCCGCCGCCCGAGTTGCCGCCGGAGTTCGAACCGCCAGAGCTCGAGGACCCGCCGCCGGAGCCGGACTTCCCGTCGGACCCCGAGCCGCTGCCGCTGCCCGAGCTCGTCGCGCCGGAGGCTGTCTCCTCGTCGGACGAGTCCGCGGCCGGTGCCGCTTCCCGCTCGCGACGCTCCTGCTCCTCACGCTCCTGGCGCTCCTGCTCCTCCCGCTCGATCCGCTCGCGCTCCTGCCGCTCCCGCTCCTCGCGCTCCTTCTGCTCGCGCAGCCGCTGCTGCTCCTCATCCCAGTCGTCCTTGAGGCCCTGCACCCGGTCTCGCCCGTCGACGGCGCGCTCGCGCACCTCGTCGGCGGCCTCCCGCTGCCCGTCGAGGAAGGGGGCGGCCAGCGGCAGGGCGAGAACGGCGTTCGGGCCGGTCGCGAGCACGTCCGCGTCGAGGGCGTCGACGAGCGCCTCCGCGTCCTCGACCAGCGTCGTCGCGTCGGCGAGCGCCTGGGCGGGGTCTCCCGCGACCGTCTGCGGGATCGCCTCGGCCGCGGCACCGAGCTGCTCGACCTGTGCGGGGACGGTGCACTCGGTCGCGGCGGAGAAGAGGCCGAGCCCCTCGGACTGCGCGGTCGCCGCAGCCTCCTCGACCTCGGGCAGGAAGCGGTCGTTAGGCTCGAAGTAGACCGGCACGCCGAGTCCCTCCGCGGCGATCTCGGCATTCACCAGCGAGCCCGACTCGTAGACACCGGCGAGGGTGCGGTCGTAGCGGTCCAGCCGCTCCTCGTCGTACTCGAGCTCGATCTCGGTGCCGGCCGGGAGCCGCTCGGCGAGGAAGTCCGTCGCCTCGGGGCCCAGGCACTGCACGGGCAGGTCGGGGTGCTTCGTCTCGGGGGTGTCGATGTTGAGCAGGCGGATCGTGGTCTCCTCCCCGGCGACGACCGCGACCAGGGTGTCGCCGTCGACCACGCGCACCACGGTCCCCTCGCCGCTGCCGTCGTCGCAGCCGGTGAGCAGGGTCCCCGCGAGCAGGGCGCCGAGGGCGAGGCCCAGGCTCCGCGCACGCAGCGGCCGAGCTCCGTCGCGGAGCGTGTGCCCGCGTCGGACGTCCCGGGCCTCGAGCGCACGGTGCTCGTCCAGCACCGCGGGGGATGCGCGACGCTCCCCGCCGACCATCGTGCCCCGACCCCGACGCGACCCGCTGGACCTGCCCATGACCAACTGATTAGTTCCTCTCGAGAGCACCTGCTCGTCAATGCTTGAAGCATCTCCGACCGGTGCGACAACCGCACCTCGGGAAGACGCCCAGTCACCGAGATCACACGGGGTCGTGCCACCCTGGAGCGAGCCGCGAAGGAGGACCCATGACCACCGCCCCCGACCACCCCGCCGAGCTGGGCCGCGCCCGGCAGCTCGTCGCCCTGCTCTCCGCCGAGAAGCTGCGCCGCGGACTCGGGCGCCTGCTCGCCGGGGACGGGCCGGCCGAGGACCCCTCGGTGCGCGGGCCGCTCTCGCGCCTGGACTGGCTCGGCGAGGACGGCACGGCGGACGTCCCGGCGCTGCGTCGCATCGCGGACTCGCTCGCGCTGATGCGCTCGGACCGGGCGATCCTCGAGGTGCCGCGGCTGGACGGCATCCCGGTGAAGACCGAGGAGTCCCGCGAGGTCAGCGGCAGGATCGCGCGGATCGTGTTCGAGCGGGTCGGGTCGGCGCGCAGCCTCGGCGAGGCGGAGCTGAACGCAGCGATCGCGATGTTCGCGGCCGATGTGGCGCTCGTCCGGCGCGACGCCGTGGACTCGGGCGTGCTGGAGCGCTCGGCCGACGGCGCCTGGTACCGCCTGGCCGGCTGACCACTCAGCCGGCGGCTCGGTCGGCCGCGCAGCCGACCGCCTCAGTGCTGTCCCGGCCCGTCGGCAGGCCGGTTCGACGCCGGCCCGGCCGCGGCTACTTCAGGACCTTCTTGACCAGGTCGATCACCTGCGGCACCAGGACCACGAGAGCGATCCACCAGAAGCTGAAGCCGTGGCTGAAGAAGCCGTTGCTGGAGAAGAAGCCGATGAAGATGACGAGGAACACGACGGTCGGGGCCATCTTGACCAGAGCCTTGCCCACCTCGCTCGCCCGGTTGCGGTCCTCGGGGTCGGAACGGCCGCCGGACTCCCACTCCTCGTACCGGCGCTCGGCCCTCTCGCGAGCGTCGTCCCCGAACTCGCCGAAGCGCGGCCCGGAGTGCTGCGGCTCCGGGGAGCTCGAGCCGAAGTCCTGGTCAGCGCGACGGGACGAGCTGCGCGAGTCGAAGTCCGAGGACCAGGTGCTGTCCCCGCTCGGCAGCGGCCCGGGCCTGCTCTCCGCCGTCCCGGCACCGTCCGCCCCCGTTCCCGATCCCCCGCGGTCCTTGCCCCCGAGCCAGGACGGATCCCCGCCCGGCCCGTGCTCGTCGTTCCCCCACTGATTCATCATGCTCACAGGGTAGACATTCTTCGCACGACGGTCGCCCCCCCCCCCCCGGTCCCGGACCCCGAATGGGGCACAGGGACGGCCTCACGCCCCGCGATACCGTCGAGGCGTGATCCACCTCGACGATGCCCAGGTCAGCACGCTCCTCCCCTCCCCGACCGAGCAGGTCGCGCTCATGCGCGAGACGCTGCTCGCCCTCGCCGACGGCTCCGCCTCGGTGACGCCGAAGACCCAGGTTGTCCACGAGGAGGGCGGCTTCGCCAACGCGATGCCCGCCGCCTGGCCGGAGCGCGGACTGCTGGGCGTCAAGTGGGTGACGGTCACCCCGTCGAACCGTGCGCGAGGCCGGGAGATGATCGGCGGGCTGATGGTGCTCTCCGCGGCCGACGGCTCGACCCGCGCCACGATGGACGCCGCCGAGCTCACCGCCCAGCGCACCGCCGCAGTCACCGGCGCGAGCCTCGCGCTGGACGACCGGCCGATCACCTTCGTCGGCACCGGTGTGCAGGCCCGCTCCCACGCCCGGGTGATCGAGGCGCTGGGTCGGGGCCCGCTGACCGTGTGGGGCCGCCGCCCTGCGGCCCTCCGGGAGCTCGCCGCCTGGTGCGCCGAGCACACGCCCGGCCTCGAGCTGCGCACCACGACCGACCGGGCCGAGGCGCTCGCAGGCGCGGGCGTCGTGATCAGCGGCCTGCCGATCGGGCTGACCAACCAGGCGCTGCGCCCGGGCGAGGTCGCCGACGACGCGACGCTGCTGCCGATCGACTATGCCTCCGTCGCCGGCGCCGAGATCTCCCGCACCGGCACGGTCGTCGCCGACGACGCGGAGCAGTTCGAGTCGCTGCGGCCCCTCAAGCACGGCGAGGACTACCCCCGCGCGACCGGGTCGACCGGCGAGCTGCTGCGGGACGGTCGGCCGAGCGGCTTGGTCGTCGCGCAGAACCTCGGCTCCGGTCTCGGGGACGTGGTGCTCGCCGACGCCGTCGCCCGCGCCGCCGGGGCCTGAGCTCCTCGGCGCCGGAGGTCCGAGGGAAGCCCGTCGGCCCGGCCTGTCGCGACATCGGTCGCCGGCTCCGGCTGACGCGACCCACCGCCTGGCCCGTCGGTTCCGCGCAGCCCGTGCTGGCCGGTCGGCCCGGCACGAGAAGCCCTATCACCCCAGGTCACAGCCCTGCCCGCCGGCCCCTTCCGGTCCCTGCGGGGCAGGCGTACTCTGGAATCCACGGCGTCGAGCGCAGTCTCCGCCCCTCAGCCGTGCGGTCGGTGCGAACACCGCGCCGGCAGGCCCGTCGACGCTCCCGAACGGAGCAGACGAACGGAGGAACTGACATGTTCATCGACGGCCCCGTGCACCCGCCCCTGACCCGAGCGGATGAGGACCCCAGCCGAGCACCCGTGCGCTGGGCATCGATCGTGGTGGGGATGTTCTTCCTCGCGATCGGCTTCGCCGGGTTCTTCCCCGGGCTGACCCAGCACTTCAACACGCTCGAGATGGGCTTCGGCTCCGGGGCGATGGTGCTGGGCATCTTCCAGGTCTCCGTGCTGCACAACATCATCCACCTGCTGCTGGGAGCGCTCGGCATCGCCCAGTCGAGGTTCTCGTCCTCGGCGCGGAGGTACCTGCGTATCGTCGGCGGCCTCGCCGCGGTGCTGTGGATCTTCGGCCTGCTCGTCGACCAGGGCTCGATGTCGAACTTCATGCCGCTGAACGCGGTGGACACCTGGGCCTATCTGGTCATCGCGATCGTGCTGATCGGCCTGTCATTCCTGTCCGGGGAGGTCACGCCCTCCTCGACGAGGACCGTCCGGCACGCCTGAGCACCGGGCTCCCCGTCCCCGCCCCGTCGAGACGTGAATATGTGTCGGTATTTCCCCCGATAACGACACAGATCCACGACTCGACGCCGCTCCGAGGCGGGCCGTGAGGTACCCACCTCCCGATGCCGCTCCGAGTCGGGCGGTCAGGTGCCCTCGTCTCGGTGGCCGGCCGCCGCCCCGGCCGTCGCTCAGGCGGCGCGGATGTGCTCGGCGCGGCGGAGGTCGAGCTCGGCGGAGGTGGACCAGCCGCCGAACAGGGCCTCGCCCGGTTCGAGGTCGCGGCCGGCGGCGAGGACGCCGAGGTGCACGGGCTCGTAGCCCAGGCGGTGCAGCAGCGTGGTGACGAGCTCTGCGGCCCGGTCGTCGTCGGCGGCGAGCGCGATCGCCCGACGGGACGGGTCGCCGTGGTCGCGGCCGTGCTCCTCGACATCGTGATAGCCGATGTGGTTCAGCGTCTTGACGACGTGCGCGCCGGGCAGGCGCGCGGCGAGCAGCTCGCTGGTGGAGAGCTCGCCGGCGTGGTCGCCGAGCTCGGCGCGGGCGGCGTCGACGGCGGTCGCATCGGCCTCGCCCCAGGGGTTGGTCGCATCGACCACGACCGCGCCCTGCAGGGCGCCCGCCTCGAGGGTCAGCGCGACGTGCAGCGGCAGGGTCAGGGCGATGACGTCGCTGGTCGCAGCGAGATCCGGAAGGCCGACGTGCCGGGCACCGGGCAGCTTCGCGGCGAGCGCGGGCGGGGCGGAGCGGCCGGTGACGGCGACCTCGAGCCCGCGGCGCAGCGCCGTGCGCGTCAGCGCCGAGCCGATCTTGCCCGGGCCGAGCACGCCGAGCCGCGGGGTGTGCGGGGCGCGGATGGCGACAGGGGCGAGCACCGGGGTGCCGCGGTCGGCCTCCCCTCCCTCGGGCTCCTCGGTCTCCGGCTGGGGCGCGTGCCCGCGCAGCGCGGTCTCGAGCAGCTCGCGGGCGAGGGCGTCGTTGCGGCGGTGACAGGGGGCGTTGGTATTCGGGCGGGCGAAGGCGGCGATGGGCAGCTCGGAGGTCCAGGGGCCGACGGCCCACAGCCGCTCGCGCGCCGTGCCGTCGGGGCCGATCACGCGGTGTCGGGCGTCGGTGTCGAGGGCGCCGGGCGAGGCGGCGGACTCCCGCCCGAGGGCTGCGTCGCCGCCCGTGACCAGGTCGCGCAGCAGCGGGTTCGTGGACTCGGCCAGGGACGGCTCGGGCAGGAAGGCGTCCACGAGCGCGCCGGCCGCGATCTCGATGCCGGTGGCGCCGCGGGCGCGGAAGCGGCCGCTGGCCTCGTCGGCCGTGACTCGCAGGCCCGGTCCGAGGAAGCGGATGATGCCCGCGCGTTCGAGGGCGAGCAGCTGCTGGAGGCGGTGCGGGGGCGGGCCGGAGTCGACGAAGCTGAACAGCGAATGCCACCAGCGGGGGTAGCCGCTGGCCGCGCCGCCGCGCAGGCGGGTCGCGGGAAGCTGGTCCACCAGCACGCCGTGCAGCTGCAGCAGCAGCTGGAAGAGGGTGCGGGCGGCGGTGACCTCGTCGCCGATGCGGTCGCGCAGGTCCGCCTCGATATGGCCGACGACGGCATCGCGCGTGGCCTGCTGCGCGGCCTCGGGCAGCGTGGTCGCGCCGAGATCGGAGAGCGGCTCGTCGAGCCAGGCCAGCGACTCCTCCCCCTCCGGAGGGAGTGGCGCGCCGGGGATCTGGTGGGCGATCTCGGCGGCGATGAGCGGCAGCACATCGGTGCGGAAGTCGAGCAGGCCGTTCTCGTCCTCGAGGGCGCGGAGGTTCGCGGGGGTGACGTGCACGAGCTCGCCGAGCCCGGTCGGGGCGCCCTCGTCGCGCACCTTCGAGTGGTACGGGACGCCGCGGCGGGAGCCGACCCAGAGCCGGGGCTCCTCGCCGGAGGGGAGGTAGTCCAGGCGGCCTCGCAGATCGGCGGCCGCGTCCTCGCCTGCGCTCTCCGCCTCGGCGGAGGGCACGAAGCGGCCGCCGCGCCCCTCGGTCAGCAGCGCCATGAGGTCGATGAACGCGAGTCCCATGCCGCGCACGATCACGTCCTGCCCGGCGCCGAGCAGCTCGACCTGCGCGTCGGAGGCCTGGGAGGGGCCGAGATAGGTGCCGCCGTGACGGCGGGCGAAGGCGGCGAGCTCGTGGCGGGCGGCGTTCGGGCGGGAGTCGGTGTGGCCGGCGGCCAGCAGCAGCAGGTCGGCGGGCAGGGGGGCGCGGTCCTCGAGCTCGACGTTCCAGGCCGCGGGACCGTCGCCCGCGCGCACTGCCGTCGCGGTGGTGCGGTGCACGGTCACGGACACGGTCGAGGGCAGCGCCGCGAGCACCTGCCCGAAGAACCACTCGAGGTAGAGCGCCTGGACGCGCCGGGAGGCGAAGTCCGTCGGCCCGAGCGCGTGGATCTCGGCGAGACGGGTGGTGCCGGCCGTCGGCGCGGCGATCGTGCCGCGGCGGATCCCGTCGGCCCATTCGGCCAGCGACGGACCGGCGACCACGGGCCCCTCGACCTCGACGGTCTCATCGGTGAAGATCGAGACGTCCGCGGCGCGGGAGTTCATCAGCAGCAGCGGGCTCTCCTCGGCCCGCCAGATCCGGCCGGCGCCGGGCATGTGCGGGTCGACGATGTCCACGTGGAGCGGCGTCCCGGCGAGGCGCTCGGCCGTCCCGAGCACGCCGGCGTTCGCGCCGAGCCGCTCGAGCACGCCGATCGCGCGCGGCCCGCCGCCGACCATCACCAGGCGCGACGGGGCGCCGCGGCCGGTGTCGTCCGCGCTGGTGGGGGTCGGTGCGCTGTGCCGGGAGTTCATGCGTGCGGATCCCTTCCGAGGTGCCTCTGTGTCACAACGTGACGTGTCATAGTCGCCACCTTGCATCCGCATTAGATTCGCTTATAACGTCGAGCCTCGCAAGCCTCGACCGGCCTGCGGTTCACGTTCCGTCACGGAAGGCACACCATGACCTCCTCCGTCGCCACCCACGACACAGCCCGCCGCGCCGACGCGCCCGCCGCCGCCTCCGGGGCCGACGTCATGTCGTGCGCGCCCGGGACCGGACCCGCGGACCGCGGCTCCCTCGGCGCCGTGAGCGACGAGGAACTCTCCCGCCTGCGCGTGATCCCCGCCCGCCACCCGGGCAGGATCGTGCTCGCGGTGCTGGTGGGCCTGCTCGCCGCCGCGGTGCTGTGGTCCTTCGTGACCAATCCGCGCTGGGAGTGGGGCGTGGTCGCGCAGTGGTTCTTCGCCGAGTCGATCATCCGCGGGCTGCTGGAGACGCTGAAGCTCACCGTGCTCGCCGGCGCCGTCGGCTTCGGACTGGGGCTCGTCCTCGCCCTGATGCGCCTGTCGAAGTCCTCCCTGATCTCGTCGGTGAGCTGGACGTTCTCCTGGATCTTCCGCTCCACGCCGCTGCTGGTGCAGCTGCTGCTCTGGTACAACCTCGGCTACCTCTACGAGCACATCACGCTCGGCATCCCGCTGACCGACGTCACCTTCGTCGACGCCCGCACCAGCGACCTGATGACCCCGATGATCGCCGCGGTCCTCGGGCTCGGCCTGCACCAGGCCGCCTACGCCGCCGAGCTGATCCGCGGCGGGATCCTGTCGGTGGACCAGGGCCAGATCGAGGCCGCCAGCGCCCTGGGCATCCCCGCCCGCGACCGCTCGCTGCGGATCGTGCTGCCCCAGGCGATGCGCGCGATCCTCCCCACCGCGTTCAACGAGATCATCGGCCTGGTGAAGGGCACCTCGATCGTGTACGTCCTCGCGCACGCCGAGCTGTTCTTCACCGTGCAGCTGATCTACGGCCGCACCCAGCAGGTGCTGCCGATGCTGCTGGTCGCGACGGTCTGGTACGTCGTGATCACCTCGCTGCTCTCGGTCGGGCAGTACTACATCGAGCGCCACTACTCCAAGGGCGCGGTGCGCACCCTGCCGCCCACCCCGCTGCAGCGGCTCCGCGCCCGCCTGGGCCGCCGCCCCGTCACCGCAGGAGCCACCGCATGAGCCCGCTGACCTCCCTGCTGCGCCGTCGTTCGGCCGACGGGACGCAGAAGCCCGCCGGCGCCCGTTCGGCCGACGCGACCAGCCCGTCGGCTACCCGGCCCGGCACGTCGGCCTCCCGAGCCGCCCGGCCCGGTCCGTCGGCCGACGGCCCCCGCGGCGGTCTCGTCGAGATCCGCGGGGTGCACAAGTCCTTCGGCGACCTCGAGGTGCTGCGCGGCATCGACCTCACGATCGCGCCCGGCGAGGTGACCGCGATCCTGGGCCCCTCGGGCTCCGGCAAGTCCACCCTGCTGCGCTCGATCAACCATCTCGAGCCCGTCACCAGCGGTCTGATCAGCGTGGACGGCGAGGTGATCGGCTACCGCCGCGACGGCGACCTGCTGCACGAGCTGCGCGAGCCCGAGGTGCTGCGCCAGCGCACCGCGATCGGGATGGTGTTCCAGTCCTTCAACCTCTTCGCCCACATGACGGCGCTGGAGAACATCACGGAGGCGCCCCGTCGGGCGCTCGGCGTGAAGCGCACCGAGGCGGAGGCGCATGCCCGGGAGCTGCTCGCGCTCGTGGGCCTGTCCGAGAAGGCGGGCGCCTATCCGCGCCAGCTCTCCGGCGGCCAGCAGCAGCGCGTCGCGATCGCCCGCGCCCTCGCCCTGCGCCCGAAGGTGCTGCTGTTCGACGAGCCGACCAGCGCCCTGGATCCCGAGCTAGTCGACGAGGTGCTTGCGGTGATCCGTTCCCTCGCCAGCGCCGGGACCACGCTCGTGATCGTCACGCACGAGATCTCCTTCGCGCGCGACGTCGCCGACACCGTCGTGTTCATGGACCAGGGCAGGATCGTCGAGCAGGGCCCTCCCGCGCAGGTCATCGACTCCCCCACCCATGAGCGCACCCGCTCCTTCCTGCAGCGGGTCCGCGCGGAGTCCGCCGGTCCTGAGCCCACCGGCGCCGAGGCGACCGACGCCGACGCGCTCGACTCCGCCCGCGCCGCCTCCGCCGGCCCCGATCCCGTCGGCGCCGCATTCCGCTCCCCCTCGAAGGACCTCTCATGACCCGCCCTGCTCGCGCACGCCTGCGCCCCACCCGTCGCACGGTCGCCGCCGGCGGCCTGCTGCTCCCGCTGGGCCTGCTCTCCGCCTGCGCCGATCCGGTGGCCGTCCCGGGCACCGCCGCAGGCGACGCCGCCGGGGCCGCGGCCTCCGAGGGCGACGGCGGCACCGCCCCCACCATCGACACCTCCGGCACCCAGGAGCTGATCCGCGCGGAGGTCGACGAGGAGATCGCTGCGCTGGTGCCTGCGGAGATCGCCGAGTCCGGTGTGCTGCGCGTGGGCATCAACGGCGCCTCCCCGCCGCCGCTGTCGTTCCTGGCCGACGACAACCAGACCTACATCGGCTCCGAGATCGACATCGCGCGGCTCGTCGCCGACAAGCTGGGCCTGGAGTTCGAGCTGAGGCTGACCACCTGGGAGAACTGGCCGCTGAAGCTCGAGGGCGGCGAGTTCGACGTGGTCCACGCGAACGTCGGCATCAACGCCGAGCGCCTGGAGAAGTTCGACTTCGCCTCCTATCGCGCCGCCTACATGGCCTTCCTCGTGCAGAAGGGCGCCGAGGGCTGGCTCGAGAACGCGAACACGCTGTCCGGGAAGATCATCGCCGTCGGCGCCGCGACCAACCAGGAGAAGATCCTCGTCGACTGGAACGCGGAGCTCGAGGAAGCGGGGAGGGCGCCGGCAGAGCTGAAGAACTACTCCACCGAGGCCGACACCCTCCTCGCCCTCGGCTCCGGCCGCGTCGACGGCTACCTGGCGCCCTTCCCCACGCAGAGCTTCACCGCCTCCCGCCGCGATGACATGGAGGTGCAGGGCCGGATCGACGCCGGCTGGCCCGACCAGACGCTGGTCGCCGCCACCCTCCCCGCCGGCACCGGCCTCGCGGAGCCCTATGCCGCCGCGCTGAACGCCGTGATGGCCGACGGCACCTACGCCCAGGTCCTCGAGCGCTGGCAGCTGAGCGACGAGGCCCTCCCCGAATCCCGCGTCCACACCAAGGAGAACCCGTGAGCACCACCGTCACGCCCGACGAGACCACCGCGTCGAGCACCTCGCCCGCCGCCGGTCCGGTCGACGGGGCGGGCGCGCTGCCCGTCCTCGCCGTCGACCTCGTCACCGCGCCGTCCCTGCTGGAGGGCCTCGCCCCGCTCGCCCGCGGCCTCGAGGAGGCCGGGATCGGCGCGCTTACCCTCTCCGACGGCGGCCTGCACCCGATCCACGTCGCCGCGCACCTCGCGCCGCTGACGGGCGGGATCGGCCTGCTGCCCCGCACCGACGCGATCTACGTCGAGCCGTTCCACCTGGCCACGCAGCTGATGAGCCTGGACCACATCAGCCACGGCCGGGCCGGCTGGCTGCTGCAGGCCGAGACCGACCCGTCGGCCGCCGAGGCGGTGGGCCGCGAGGTGCTGGGCCTGGAGGCGACCGCCCGCGAGGCCGCCGACGTGCTCGAGGCCGTCCGCACCGTCTGGGGCACCTGGGCGCCGGACGCCGTCGTGCGCGACACCGAGCGCGGCGTGTACGTCGACGCCTCGCGCCTGCAGTACGCCGATGTCGAGGCGGAGACCTTCTCCGTGCGCGGCCCCGCGATCACGCCCCGCTCCCCGCAGGGGCTGCTGCCCGTCCTCGTCGCCGACACCGACCGCGCGGCCGCCGGCGAGCGCGTGAGCGACGAGCTGGCCGACGGGCGGGTGCTGGACCTCGACGTCTCCGGCGGGGCCCGCGTCGAGGAGCTCGCCGCCCAGATCGGCTCGGCCCTCGCGGAGACCGGCACGGAGGCGGCGTCGGGCGCGGGCGAGCAGGCCGATCCGTCGGCCGCCTCGCAGCAGGTGCGGCTCGTGCGCCTGGTGGGCCTGGACCTCGAGGCCGACCCGCTGGGCACCGTCCGGCAGCTGACGGACGAGCTCCGCTCCCGCGGCCTGATCGCCCCCGCCCCGGCCGCGTCGGACGCATCGGGCGCGGCGCCGTCCTCGGCGTCGGCGTCGGGCCGCACCCTCCGCGACCTGCTGGGCCTGCCCGAGACCCCCTTCCAGCTCGATCCCGCCCGGCGCGCCGACCGCGCCCGCCTCACCTCCGAGGAGAACGCATGAGCACCGCCACCACCCCGCTGTCCGACGCGCCGCTGTCCGAGGAGGCCGCCGCGCTCGCGACCGGCCCCGCCGCGCACCCGCTCCACCCCGCGCACACCCCCACCGGACAGCTCTCCTTCGGCGCCTTCTTCCAGGGCGTGAACTCCTCCACCATCTGGCGCCTTCCCGAGAGCGGCGACCAGGTCGCGTGGGAGTCCTTCGAGTCGCTGGTCCGCACCGCCGAGCGCGGGAAGTTCGCGGCGTTCTTCCTCGGCGAGGGGCTGCGTCTGCGCGAGCACCGCGGCGTGCCCTTCGAGCTCGACGTCGCCGGCCGGCCCGACGCCCAGACGCTGCTCGCGGCGCTGGCCGGCGTGACCGAGAAGATCGGCCTGGTCGCCACGCAGAACACCACCTTCAACGACCCGGTCGACCTCGCGCGGCGCCTGCAGACCCTCGACCTGCTCTCCGGCGGCCGCGCCGGCTGGAACATCGTCACCACCGACAACGCCTGGACCGGAGAGAACTTCCGCCGCGGCGGCTACCTCGACCACGCCGACCGCTACACCCACGCCGAGGCGTTCCTGCAGGTCGCCGAGCAGTACTGGGCCGGCGAGCGGATCAGCCACGACGGCGCCCACTACACGGTGCGCGCCCCGGGCGACCTGCCCCGCTCCGCGCAGGGCCGCCCCGTCCTCTTCCAGGCCGGCGCCTCCCCCGCCGGTCAGGACTTCGCCGCGCGCACGGCCGACGTCATCTTCTCCCCCCACGGCTCCCTCGCCGCGGCCGTCGAGTTCCGTCGCAGCATCGTCGAGCGCACCGTCGCCGCGGGCCGCGACGCGGGCGCCGTGAAGATCCTCCCGGGCGCCGAGATCATCCTCGCCCCCACCGAGGCGGAGGCCGACGAGAAGGTGCGCTGGGTGCGCGACCACCAGATCGGCCCCGAGCAGGCCATCGCCCTGCTCGAGCAGTACTGGGGCCGCGACCTCTCCGAGTTCGATCCCGAGGGGCCGCTGCCGGACGTGCCGCCGGAGGTCGTCGAGTCCGGCGTGACCCGCGGCGCCGGCTTCCAGTTCGAGAAGGCCGAGCAGCTCACCCGCCAGTGGCGCGAGGAGGCGGCCGAGAAGGGCCAGAGCATCCTCGAGTTCGCCCGCGTGAAGTCCGGGGCGCGCCGCGGCGAGTTCACCGGCAGCTACGACGCCGTCGCGGACCGGCTGGTCGAGTTCGCGCGGCTCGGTGCGATCGACGGCCTGAACATCACGCCGTGGCTGATCCCCTCCGGGCTCGACGACATCGTCGACCACCTCATCCCGCGCCTGCAGGAGCGGGGCGTGTACCCGACCGAGTACGCCGGCACCACGCTGCGCGAGAACTTGGGCCTCCCGCCGCTGTGACCCGGTGAACGGGGCGGGGCGGGAGGCCGGTCACGCCCCCTTCCCCTCCCCGGCCTCCTATCCCAGCTTCTGCTGCCGCTCCGCCGCCACCGAGACGTGGCTTTCTGCCGGTATGACCTCTCATTCCGGCAGAAAGCCACGTCTCGCCGCTCCCGCCGACGCCCAGGCCCGCCTCACGAACCACCCAGAACGCCGTCGGCGAAGTCATAAGCCAGGCTTGCCACTGGCGGATACCATGACTGTCATGGACCCCCGCAGGCTTCTCATCTTCCGGACCGTCGTGCGCAACGGCTCGATCGGCGCGGGCGCGCGCGAGCTGGGCTGGACCCAGCCGGCCGTCTCCCAGCACCTGGCCGCGCTCGAGAAGGAGGTGGGCACGCAGCTGCTGCTGCGCTCCTCCTCCGGCGTCACCCCCACGGAGGCGGGCTCGCGCCTGGCCCTGCACGCCGAGGCGATCGCCGCGCAGCTGCACGCCGCGGAGGAGGAGCTCGCCGACATCACCGCCCTGCGTCGCGGGACGGTCAAGTTCGGCACCTTCCCGTCGGCCGCGGCCGTGCTGCTGCCGCCGGTGCTCGCGCGCCTGAGCGAGAGCGCCCCGGACCTCGACGTCACCTTCGACGAGCTCGAGCCGCCGGACGCGGTGCCGGCCGTGCGCGAGGGCAATCTCGACCTCGCGCTCGTGTTCCGCTACCCCTGCAGCGACATCGGCGACGAAGGCGCCCTGGAGTGGACCCCGCTGATGGAGGACCGCGTGATGGCGGTGCTGCCGGCGGCCCACCCCCGCGCCCACGACCCCGAGCTCACCCTCGCCGACCTCGCCGAGGAGCCGTGGATCGCGGGCTGCGAGCGCTGCCGCGCGAACCTGCTCTCGAGCGCACGCCGCGCCGGATTCACGCCGAAGGTGCGCCACTCGACCGACGACTCGATCGTGGTGCAGCGCCTGATCACGCACGGCGGCGGCGTCGCGCTGATGCCCGAGACCACCCTCGAGGCCGCCCCGCCCACCGACGATCTCGTGGTGCGCCACCTACCCGATCTCGACGACCGCATGATCGGCCTGATCAACCGTCGCGGCGCGCTGGCCATCCCGGCCGTCGCCGCGCTGAAGGACGCCCTGGCCGCCGAGACCACCGGGCGCCTCGCCACCGCCGCCTTGATCTGAGCCGGGCGCGGCTCCGCCCCGCCTGCACAAAGGGGACTCCAGCGCGTGCCGCTGGAGTCCCCTTCCTGCAGATCGCTCTCGACGCGGGTCCAGGCGACGGCCGTACCCTGGGCAGATGTCCGGCACCGATCCTGCCCCGTCCACACCCCGCGTTCCTGCCCGGGCGTGGCTGCGGCCCGTGCTGCTGCTCGTCGGCGGTGCTCTGCTCACGCTGCTGATGGTGCTGGCCGATCAGCTCATCGCCGCGATCGCGGTGGGCGCGTTCTCCCTGTTCATGGCGTACTGGACGAGCCCGCTGCGCTCCGGCCCGCACATCCCGCTCGCCGACGCGCAGGCACGGATGCGGGAGGCCGACGGGACGGCGCCGACGATCGTGCTCTGGGCGCCCGGGGACCCGGCCTCGGCACGTCTGCAGGCCGCGATCCGTGCGCCGCGCGAGGACCTGATCTGGGTGAACGTGTTCAAGGACCCGGCGGCGCAGCAGCTGCTGGGCCGGTACGGCGGGGAGCGGATGCTGCCCCTCGCGCTGCAGGGCGAGGACGCCGCGTGCATCGACAGCGTCTCCGAGCTCTTCGCCTTCCAGGACCGGACCCGGCAGGACGGTGCGCCCGGCGGCGCCACGGGGGCAGGGTCGACGACGCCTGACCCCGGCGCCGCCCCGTCGGGACGCTCCGAGCCGACGGCACACACCGAGGAGCCGGGAGACGACGAGTCCGACTCGCCGCGCATCTGAGGACGCGCGGCCGTCCCCGGCTCAGGCGCCGGGCAGCTCCCCGATCACGACCTTCCACTCGCGCGCGACGCGGTCCACGATCACGCGCTCGCGCTTGAAGGGGTCGCCGTCGAGCTTGGCGAGCGCGTC
The DNA here is from genome assembly GCF_001613775.1 of Brachybacterium sp. sponge. Classification (NCBI taxonomy): domain Bacteria; kingdom Bacillati; phylum Actinomycetota; class Actinomycetes; order Micrococcales; family Dermabacteraceae; genus Brachybacterium; species Brachybacterium sp. sponge. Next base: position 281,478 of record NZ_LRMP01000001.1, read on the forward strand.
CTCGGCGGAGTCCGCGACCACGATCAGCAGCGCCTCCGACCCGTCGTCCAGCGGACCCGACAGCAGCAGCGTGCCCTCGCGGAGCAGCTCGGCGAGGTGCTCGCGGTGCTCGGGCCGGAACGTCGCCAGGCGCTGGGCGTCGTCGATGTAGGTGTACTGGACGGCGAAGACGGCCATGGGTTCCCCTTCGTGCGCGGCGGCCGACGGCGATGCCAGCCGATGATCTCCCCCATCCTGCCGCACCGCGCGCCGCGGCCGACGGGACGTCCGGGCCCGGAGGCGCCGGCGACCCCGACAGCACCGGCCTGGGCCCGATGGTCCTGACCGAACTGCGCCTGCCTTCGCCTCACCGAGCCGCGCCACCTCGATCCTCCGCCCCCACTATTCCGTTCCTCCGTAATTCCGGATACTCTGGTCGTGGTCGACGGCCACCGCCGCCGATCCGTCACCTCAGGAGGTGGGACATGGCCGAGGATCCGGAGCTTCTGCGACGGCTGGATGCGCTCGAGCGCCGGATCGCGCAGCTCGAGGAGCCCGCTCCGCCCGATCCCGCGCCTGTCGACGCCCCTCCCGCTGGCGCATCATCGCGCCCCTCCGCCGTTGAGGACCCGTTCTGGGCCCTCACCGCGATGAAGGCGCAGGTCCCTGCCCCGGGTGCCGTCGTCTACGCCGGCAGCGTCGAGGTCGGGGCGGGGCACGTGGAGTACCAGTGGGGCCGCCCCACCGAGCACCTCCTGGCCGCGGACTGGGCCGAGTGCGCCGAGACCGTGGCCGCGCTCGGTCATCCGCTGCGCCTGGCGATCCTGCGCCGCCTGGTCGACGGTGAGCACACCGTCGCGCAGCTCGTGGACGAGCTGGAGCTCGCCTCGACCGGCGTCGCCTACCACCACCTCTCCGCTCTCCAGGCCGGCGGCTGGGCCACGTCCCCGCGCAGGGGAAGCTGGGCGATCCCGCCGAGCCGCATCGTCCCGCTCCTCGCCATCGTCACCGCCCTCGAGAAAGGCTGACCATGCCGGACCTGCCTGAGACCCCACCCCACGACGCCGCTGGCCCCTCGAGCGACGCCCCGTCGGCCGAAGGTCCCGAGCAGTCCGCCCACGCCGCGCACGTTTCTCACCCCGCCCGCTCAGCCCGACCGGCCCGCCCGGCGCGGCGCACCGTCCTCACCGCGGCCGTGCCCGCGGCGGCAGCCGTCGTCGGCCTGACGGCGCTGACCGCGCCGCGTCCCGCCTCCCTCGGCGAGCCGGCCGGCGACGAGCAGCTCGCCAGCGCTCTCGCCCCTCACCTGCGCGGACACCGACGGGTCGCCGCGGTCCTGGTCGAGGACGGGCAGGCGCGCCTGGCCGGCTTCGGCACCGGCGACGGCGCCGCGCTGGAGGGCTCCGAGTTCGAGATCGGCTCGGTCTCCAAGACCTTCACCGGTGCGCTGCTGGCCGTCGCGGTCGAGCGCGGGGAGGTCGCCACGGACACCACCGTCGCCGAGCTGCTCGGCGCGGAGGCGGAGGGCAGCGCGATCGCTGACGTCACCCTCGCCGAGCTCGCCACCCACACCTCGGGCCTGCCGCGACTGGGCTCGGCCGCCGCCGGAGGCAGCATCCTCGCCGGGCTGCTGCGGAAGGACCCCTACCGGGGCCGGGATGCGCAGCAGGTCATCGCCGACGCCCTCTCCGAGACCCCGTCGGGCCGCGGCGAGCACGCCTACTCGAACCTCGCCGTCGCGCTCCAGGGGCAGCTGCTCGCGACGGCCGCAGGCAGCGACTACGCAACGCTCCTCGCCGAGCGAACCCTCGCCCCTCTCAGCATGACCAGTACGTATGCACCTATCACGGCCGAGAACCTGCGGGAGTCGGCCCGGCGCGGGCACGGCACGAGCGGCCTGCGCCAGGGCATGTGGACCATGCACGGCTCCGCCCCTGCCGGCGGCATCCGCTCCACCCCGGCCGACATGACCCGCTATCTCACCGCCATGATCGACGGCTCCGCCCCGGGCGCGGCGGCCGCGACGGAGATGCTGTTCGAGGAGAGCGCGGAGAGCTCCACGGCGATGAACTGGTTCCTCGAGGACTTCGGCAGCGGTCAGCCGATCACCTGGCACAACGGCATGACCGGCGGCTATGCGTCGTTCGTCGGCTGGGATCCGTCGAGCGGGCGGGGGCTGGCGCTGTTCTCGGACACTGCCCGCTCCCTCGACGGGCTCGCCGTGGGCGTGCTGACCGGGGAGGTGGCGCTGTGAACACGGTGCTCGCGCTGCTGCCGCTGCTGGTGGGGGCGTATCTCGTCGTCGCGCTGGTGGTGACGATCGTGCAGATCTGGACCCGCTACCAGCACCCGGTGCGCCTCGCGCTGCAAGCCGTCGGCGCCGCCTCGCTGATGGGCGTGATCGGCCTGGCGGGGCTCCTCCCGGTTGCGCTGTGGTGGGTCAGCTGGGCGTTCACGCTCGCGATCCTGCTCGGCATCGCCTTCTCCGCGCGGCGTCTGCTCGTCGGCACCCCGCCGTCGGAGCCGAGCCCCCGCAAGACCAAGCTCCTGGACCCGCCGCCGCGCAGCTCCGCACTCATCGAGGTGCTGTTCTGGTTGGCGCTGGTGGTCGTGGCGCTGATCGCCGGCTGACCGCGCCTCGTCCCGAGCGGGATCCTGGGCGCGTCAGGTGTCGATCTCCGTACCGGCCGACGCCCTGCCTCAGCCCCGGATCGGCAGCCAGTCCAGCACGTCCTGGATGCCCTCGTCCCAGAACTCCCAGGTGTGGGCGCCGGGACGCAGGCGCGAGGCGACCTCGACCTCGGCCTGCTCGGCCGCGGCGAGGAAGCGGCGGTTCTGGTCGATGAGCTGGTCCTCGGTGCCGCAGTCGAGGAACAGGGCCGGCAGCTCGGCGGGATCGCGTTTGCCGAGCAGTCCGAGCAGGTCATCAGCGGTGCCGGCGATCTCTCGGCCGTCCCAGACGCGCTGGGCGAGGGTGCCGGTCCAGTCGAGGTCCATCGAGGTGAGGTCGACCGCTCCGGACAGGCTCGCCGCGGCCGCGAAGCGCTCCGGATGGTTCAGCGCGAGCTTGAGCGCGCCGAAGCCGCCCATCGACAGGCCCGCGACGAAGGTGTCCTCCCGCGCGGTGGAGACGCGGAAGGTGCGCGCGACGATCTGCGGCAGCTCCTCGGCGACGAAGGTCCAGTACGCCTCCCCCACCGCCTCGTCGGCGTAGAAGGAGCGGCGCACCTCGGGCATCACCACGGCGATCCCCTTCTCGGTCGCGTAGCGCTCGATCGAAGTGCGGCGCTCCCAGATGGTGCAGTCGTCGCTGAGCCCGTGCAGGAGGTAGAGCACGGGGACGCCCGGCCCGTCGGCCGCGTCGCCCGTGCCACCGCCGTCGGCGCCCTCCATCCCGATCCCGGAGGCGGCCTGCGGCATCAGCACCACCATCGAGGTACCCATGCCGAGGGACTCGGCGAAGAAGTCGGTGCGCAGGCGGATCATGTCTCTCCTCGATGAGCGGGCGGGCGTCGGCCCCAGCATCCCACCCCAGGTGCCCCTGCGCCCCGCGTTGCCTACGATGGCGGCATGACCGAGACCGCTCCCGCCGCCCCTGCCGAGCCCGCACCGCACGCCGCCCCAGCCTGGGTCCGCGACGCGATCTGCTGGCAGGTGTACCCGCTGGGCTTCTGCGGCGCGCCCCGCCACCGCGAGGACCTCACCGGCGAGACCTACGGCGGGGCCGACGGCGAGAACGTCGTGCACCGCCTGCGCCGGCTGACCGGCTGGCTCGACCACCTCGTGGCCCTCGGCGCGAACGTGCTGCTGCTGAACCCGATCTTCGACTCGGTCTCCCACGGCTACGACACCCTCGAGCACCGCCGGATCGACCCGCGCCTCGGCGACGAGACGGACTTCGACGCACTGGTCGCGGGCTGCCGCGAGCGCGGGATCCGCCTCGTCCTCGACGGGGTCTTCAACCACATCTCCCGCCTCCACCCCACCGCGCGCCGCGCGATCGCCGCCGGCCCCGGCACCGAGGAGGGGGACCGGATCCGCTGGTCGGGCACGAGCCCCTACGGCTTCGAGGGCAACGACGACCTGGTCGAGGTGGACCTCTCCGATCCCGTCATCCAGGACCGGATCGTGGAGATCATGAGCCGCTGGCTCGAGCGCGGGGCCGACGGCTGGCGGCTGGACGCGATGTACGCCGCGGGCGCCGAGGCGTGGGCGCCGATCCTCGAGCGGATCCGGGCCGCGCATCCCGAGGCGTGGATCCTCGGCGAGGTGATCCACGGCGACTACCCCGCCTTCGCCGCCGCCTCCGGCGCGGACTCGATCACGCAGTACGAGCTGTGGAAGGCGATCTGGTCCTCGCTGCGCGACGGGAACCTCTTCGAGCTCGCGCATGCGCTCGGCCGCCACCAGGACTTCCTCGAGCAGTTCCGGGAGTCCGGTGAGGGCGCTCTGCCGCTGACCTTCGTGGGCAACCACGACACCACCCGCATCGCCTCCCAGCTGACCGACGGCCGCGACCTCGCCGCCGCGATCGCGCTGCTCGCCCTGCTGCCGGGCGTCCCCGCGCTCTACGCCGGGGACGAGTTCGGCGCCGCTGCGGTGAAGGAGGAGCGCGAGGGCGGGGACGACGCGATCCGTCCCTGGTTCCCCGGCTCGCCCGACGAGGTCGTCGCCGCGCACCAGGCGGCCGACGCAGGCGGCGAGTCCCCCCGCTCCCTGCATCTGCTCGCCCCCGAGGCGGCCGGGCGGATCCTCGACGTCCACCGCCGCCTGCTCTCCCTGCGCCGCCGCGAACGGTGGCTGACGACCGCCTCGGTCGCCGTGGACGAGTCGACGCTGACGAACACCTGGGCGCAGATCGTGCTGACCCCGTCGGCCGACGCCGGCGAGGGCGGGGCCGACGGCGGGACCGATCCAGCAGCGGCCGACGGTGCGGCCGGCGAGCGCCCCTCCCCGCTCACCCTGGTGCTGAACCTCGGCGACGAGGCCCTGCCCGCCCCGGGCGAGGTGCTCGAGGCGGTCAGCGGCGCGGACATGCTCGACGCCGTCGGTCCCGCCGCAGAGGGGACGGTCCCCGCCCACGGCATCGCGGTGGTGCGCTGAGGGGCGATCCGACGTCTCAGCCGCCACCGGGACTCACGACGTAGGCTCGAGGCATGAGCACCGCGATCAAGCCCGCCGAGTCCGTGAACACCGCCCCCGTCGTCGCCGCCGGACTGATCGGCGGCTGGCTGACTGCGCGGGAGACCGGCATCCGCCCGCTCGGCGGAGTGGTCCTCGCCGCGGCCGGGATCTACGCGGGCCGCACCTGGCTCGCCCGTCGCGGGCCGGCGACCACCGCCGTGCTCGGCGCGACCTACGTGCTCGGCTTCGGCCTCTCCCACCCGCTGGCGAAGAAGATCGGGGCTTGGCCCGCGGTCCTCACGGTGACCGCCGCCTCCGCCGGCGCCGCGGCGCTGCTGTCCGACGCCGCCTACGGCGAGTGGCTGCCCGCCGACGCAGACGCCTGACCAGGGCGGGCGCTCCACGGCACGTCGTGGCGATATCGCCACATCGCGTCACTACGCGCCCATCGGCGACACCGCAGGGAGCAGCCCGCCACCCCGCGCACCCTGAGCCCATCCCGTCCGAGCTGTCGGCATCCGGCCCCATAACGACACCTCAGAGGGGATGGACCCGTACAGAGGAGGCGAGACGAGCGACGCGCCGGAGCGGACGGTCCCGGAATGCGCTGTCACCTGTCGGGATAGTTGACTAGGCTAAGTCCTCGTCCCCGAACGTCGGGGCGCACTCCCCTCTGAGGAACTCTCTCCCCCATGCTCGGCACCATGCGCCGCCTCTGGCAGACGGTCCGTCCCATCCGCATCCGCCTCTTCCTCGGCCTCCTCAGCGCCATGACGGCCTCACTCGTAGCGCTGATGATCCCGCAGGTCCTCGAGGTCATCGTCAACCGGCTCGGCAGCGACGCCACCGCCATCACCATCTGGACCGGCGGCGCGATCGTGCTGGGCCTCGGCATCGTCGAGGCCACCCTGATCTGGCTGCGCCGCACCTTCGCCGTCGCCCCCTCGACCACCGTCGAGAAGCAGATCCGCGTGGGCTTCTACCAGAAGGTCCAGCACCTGCCCGTCACCTTCCACGACGGCTGGGGCTCGGGCCAGCTGCTCTCGCGCATGATGAGCGACATCAGCCAGATCCGCCGCTGGATCGCGTTCGGCATGATCATGGCCGTCACCAACGCGGTGACGATCGCGGTGGGCATGGTGCTGCTGATCCGCTCCAGCGCGCTGCTGGCCCTGATCTTCTTCATCGCCGCGGTGCCCGTCTCGATCATCGCCTACCGCTTCAACCGCACCTTCTCGGTCCTTTCCCGCCGATCGCAGGACCAGAACGGCGACCTCGCCACCACCATCGAGCAGTCCGTGCAGGGCATCCGCGTGCTGAAGGCCTTCGGGCGGGGCCCGACGGCGCTCGAAGGCTTCACCGAGCAGGCCGAGGAGCTGCGCCGCACCGAGGTGAAGAAGGCGACCGCCATCGCCCGCTTCGACATGTTCATGTTCATGCTCCCCGAGCTCGCGCTCGGCGTCGCACTGCTGGTGGGACTGCACCTGACCGCCGACGGATCCATCACCACCGGCCAGCTCGCCTCCTACTTCGCGACCGCCACGCTGGTGGTCGGCCCGGTGCGGATGCTCGGCATGCTGCTGGGCCAGGCCGTGAACGCGAGCACTGCGCTGGACCGCCACTACGAGGTGATGGACACCGAGAACACGATCGTCTCGCCCGAGCGCCCGGCGCCGGTGAACCCGGCCGCGGCGATCGGGGCTGTGCGCCTGGACCGCGTGCACTTCCGCTACGCCGACGCCCCCGAGCACGTCGGCGACGTGCTGGACGGGGTGGACCTCGAGGTCCGCCCCGGGGAGACGATGGCGCTGGTCGGCGTCACCGGCAGCGGCAAGTCGACGCTGCTGCAGCTGGTGCCGCGGCTGTACGACACGACCGCCGGCGCGATCACGATCGACGACGTCGACATCCGCGACATGGACCTCACCACGCTGCGCACCCTCACCGCCGTCGCCTTCGAGGACGCGACCCTGTTCTCCGACTCGGTGCGGGACAACGTGCTCCTCGGCGCGGACCCGGCCCTGTCCGCGCAGGAGGCGGAGGATCTGCTGCACCTCGCGCTGCGCACGGCGGATGCGACCTACGCCTACGAGCTGCCGGACGGGGTCGACACCCGCATCGGCGAGGAGGGCATGAGCCTCTCCGGCGGGCAGCGCCAGCGCCTGGCCCTCGCCCGCGCGATCGCGGCGAAGCCCGCCGTGCTGCTGCTCGACGACCCGCTCTCCGCCCTCGACACCAAGACCGAGGAGACCGTCACCGCGCGCCTGCGCGAGGTGCTCGCCGGGACCACCACCCTAATCGTCGCCCACCGCACCTCGACCGTGGCGCTGGCCGACCGGGTCGCGCTGCTGGACGACGGGCGAGTGGTCGCCGTCGGCACCCACACCGACCTGCTGGGGAGCTCGGCCCGCTACCGCTGGGTGATCGCGAACCAGGAGGAGGAGCGGCGCCGCGACCAGGACATCGAGACGCTCACCGGCGAGCTCGAGCTCCGGGCCATCCAGGAGGAGGGCCGATGACCACCACCGCACCGCTCGACCAGGACGGCGCCGACGGCGGGGCCCTCACCCCCGAGGAGGCGAAGGCCTCCCGCAAGCGCTCCCTCTCCCTGCTCGGCGAGCTGATCTCCCCGGTCAAGGGCCAGTTCGTGGTGATGGGCGTGATGGTCGTCGTCGCGCAGCTCGCCGTCGTCGCGGGCCCGGCGATCATCGCCCGGGGCATCGACCACGGCCTGCCCGCCCTGCTGGACGGCGATCCATGGCCGGCCTTCGAGGCGGCGGCCCTCGCCGTCGCCGCCGCGATCGTCGGCGGCGTGCTGACGTTCGGGTACGTGCGCCAGTCCGTCGTCGTCGGCCAGCGGATGCTGCTCGCCCTGCGCCGGAAGGTCTTCCGCTTCACCCAGAAGCAGGACCTCGAGTTCCACGAGTCCTACACCTCCGGCCGGATCGTCTCGCGGCAGACCTCCGACATGGAGGCGCTGCGGGAGCTGCTGGACTCGGGCGTGAACGTCATGATCGGCGCCTCGCTGTCGATGGTGTTCACGATCGTGGTGATCGTGGGCATGGACCCGGTGACGGGCCTGGTCATGCTGCTGATGCTGATCCCGTGCGTGGCGCTGACGGTGTGGTTCCAGAAGCGCTCGAGCGTCGAGTACCGCGCGATCCGCACCCACTCGGCGCGGCTGATCGTCCACTTCGTCGAGGCGATGGCCGGGATCCGCGCGGTGAAGGCGTTCCGCAAGGAGGACCGCGACCAGGCCGAGTTCGACCGCCTCGCCCAGGACTACCGCGACGCGTCGCTGCGCTCGATCAACGTGTTCGGGATCTACCAGCCGGCGCTGCGCGTGCTCGCGAACGTCACCATCGCCGCGGTGCTGGTCGTCGGCGGGTTCCGGGTGCTCAGCGGCGACCTGCAGGTCGGCGTGCTGGTCGCGCTCGTGCTCTACTCGCGCCGCTTCTTCCAGCCGATCGACGAGATCGCGAACTTCTACAACGCCTTCCAGTCCGCGGTCGCAGCGCTGGAGAAGATCGCGAACCTGCTGGCCGTGCAGCCCCACGTGAAGGAGGCGCAGACCCCGACGCCGCTGCCCAGCTCGGACGGGCAGATCGACTTCGAGGACGTCGCCTTCCGCTACTCGGCCGACGGGCCGCTCGTGCTCAAGCCGATGGACCTGCACATCCCCGCCGGTCAGACGGTGGCGCTGGTGGGCCAGACCGGTGCCGGGAAGTCGACGGTCGCGAAGCTCATCGCCCGCTTCTACGACGCGACCGAGGGCGCGGTGAAGCTCGACGGGGTGGACCTGCGGGAGGTGTCCATGGAGGACCTCACCCGCAACATCGTCATGGTCACGCAGGAGGCGTACCTGTTCTCCGGCACCGTCGCGGACAACATCGCGCTCGGCCGGCCCGGCGCGCCCCGCGAGGAGATCGAGGCGGCGGCCCGCGCGATCGGGGCCGACGAGTTCATCGAGAAGCTCCCCTACGGCTACGACACCGACGTGAACAAGCGCGGCGGCCGCGTATCGGCCGGTCAGCGGCAGCTGATCTCCTTCGCCCGCGCCTTCCTCGCCGACCCGCGGGTGCTGATCCTCGACGAGGCGACCAGCTCGCTGGACATCCCCTCCGAGCGGATGGTGCAGGAGGGGCTGACGAAGCTGCTGGGCCGCCGCACCTCGCTGATCATCGCCCATCGCCTGACCACCGTGATGATCGCGGACCGCGTGCTGGTGGTGCACGACGGGCAGGTCGTCGAGGACGGCTCCCCCGCCGAGCTCGTCGCCGCCGGCGGCCGCTTCGCGGCGCTGTACCAGGCGTGGCAGGAGTCGATGTAGCGCGCCGGGATCGTCCCCTCTCACCGGGAGTGCGCGGCACGGGCCCCGCGCCCGGCAGCCGATGTGGCGCAGTTCCCACGACAGTTGTGCGGGAACTCTGGCGCAGGAGGTCAGCGCCGGTTATCTTCCTGCTGTCACACCGATCCCGATCCTGAGGAGAGCCGACGAGAGTCGGCCGTCACCCGCGGATCCCCTGCTCCTCAGAGGTCATCCCATGCACCTGCCCCTGCTCTCGCGCGCCCGATTCCTGGCGCTGCTGCTCGCCGCGCTCGTGGTCGCGGTCCCGCTCGCGGTCGCCCCACCCGCCGATGCCGCGGTGAAGAAGCCGCTGGACATCGTGAAGGTGTACTACGACCCGCCCGGCCGGGACTACTCGAAGAACTCCGAGTACGTGAAGGAGTACATCCAGGTCAAGAACACCGGGAAGACCGCGCTGACCCTCACCGGCTTCGTGATCCGCGACAACGGCCCCCAGAAGTACACCTTCCCCAAGGGCTTCAAGATCGCCCCCGGCAAGACCGTCACGATCCGCTCGGGCACCGGGAAGAACACCTCCACCACCCTGTACTGGGGCAAGGCGAGCTACATCTGGAACAACACCGGCGACACCGCGCGCCTGTACAGCTCCAAGGGCACGCTGCTCGAGTCGTGCAAGTTCGCAGGCGGCGTCAAGAAGGCGACGAAGACGACGGTCCGCACCGACGCGACGACCGCCTACTGCTGATCCGGCGCGGGGCCGACCGCTGCCCGTCGGCCCCGCACGCGTTCCCGCGGGAACGTCATCGCCGTCGGTTCTGTCAGAAACCTGCGGCCGAGCCGCCCGACGCGCTCCCGCAGGAACGTCGCATCGGGCCGTTCTGCCCTCTCCCGCCGCCGGCTCAGGCGCCGAGCATCTCCCGCAGCGCGGGCGTGAGCCCCTCGATCTCCACCGGCACGTCGGGCCGGCGCAGCAGCTCGGGCGTGACGAGGAAGCGCTGCTGCTCCTCGTGCGAGCCGGGGATCGTGGAGATCTCGGTGCCGTTGTCGATGTAGCCGCAGGCGCGGGAGACCCCATAGGAGGGGGCGTTGCCGATCACGGCGGCGGACTCGGCTCGCAGCGCGCCGAGGTGATCGAAGGCGAGCACGAGCATCGCCTGGCGCATGAGCCTGCCGTACCCGTTCCCGTGGGCATCGAGGGTCAGCCACGAGCCGGAGGTGACGGTGCGCCGTTCGGCGAAGCGGTCGGCGGAGACGTCCTGCGCGCCGATCAGCCGGCCTCCCGCCCACACGCCGAAGGCGAGTGTCCAGCGTTCGGGAGAGATCCCGCTGCGCAGCGTCCACTGGAAGCGCAGCGCCTCGCGCACGCGCGTCTCCGGCTCGGCGCGGTACCAGGGGAACACCTGCGGGGAGGCCGGGTCCTCGAAGATCGGCCGACGGATCAGTGCGGCGTACTCGGGCAGGTCCTCATCGGCCAGCGGCCGCAGCGTCAGGTCCCCGGCGCGGACGACGAGCCCGAGGGAGGGGTAGAGCGCGGACAGCGCGGGGAACGGCTCAGCACGGGTCTGCTCGGACATCGCCCCAGAGTAGTCGCGGGCGACGGGGGCGATGTCGCGACGGGCGCAGCGCTGGTCGACGCCGGCGAGAGCATCGTCGTGGCGCGCAGCCCGTCGGCGGGCGGCCCGCCGTACCCTGTCCCGATGACCATCGACGTTCTGCTCTCCGGTTTCGCGCCCTTCGACGGGGCGGCGACGAACGAGTCCTGGGAGGCCGTCCGGGAGGCGGTCCCGGCCCTCGTCGCGCGCGGCGTGGACGCGGAGGCGGTCGAGCTGCCGGTCGAGTTCGGCACCGCCTCGGAGCGTCTGGAGGAGGCGGTGCGGGGACTGCGGCCGCGGCTCGTGGTCGCCGTCGGCCTCGCCGCCGGGCGTACCGCGATCACCCCGGAGCGGGTCGCGATCAACATCCGCGACGCCCGGATCCCCGACAACGCAGGCGCGAGCCCGGTGGACGAGCCGGTGGTCCCGGGCGCGCCCGTCGGCCGCTTCTCGACCCTGCCGGTCAAGGCGATGATCGCCGCGCTCGCGGCCGACGGAGTGCCGGCGGCGGTGTCGCAGACCGCCGGGACCTATGTGTGCAATGACGTCTTCTACGCGCTGCAGCACCTGCTGGCGACCGACCCGGCGCTCGAGGGGATCCGGGGCGGGTTCGTCCACGTCCCCACGGCCGACGTTGTCGACTCCCCCGCCGCCGCGCGGGCGCTGGTGCGGATGGTCGAGGTGGCGCTCTCCACGGAGGCCGACGTCCGCCTCGCCGGCGGCGCCGAGCATTGAGATGCGGGCGCTGAGCACTGAGCGCCGAGCATCGAGCGGCCGAGGCGCTGAGCGGCGGGCGCTGAGCGGGAGTCTCCCGCCCTCCGGCACTCCCCGCCCCGACACAGCCGTGCCGCGATGCCCCGAGCGGAGTGCACAGCGCCGTGGCGGTCCACCGACGAGGGCGGTGACTCGGTGGAAACGTGGGTCCGCACGGGTGTGCACATCCCCACTGTCCACCCTCCACAGGAAGTTATCCACAACGTTCTCCACAGCGGTGGAGGAATGACACCCTTGTAGTTCCGCACGTACGAGCGTTGTCCCGGGCGTGTCGCAACATCGCACCGGCGCGACGACCGGTCTGTGCGGCTCCCCTCCGCAGCCCGTCGGCAGCCTCCATCATCCGGCACATCACTGCAGGTCACAGGACTTCCGCCGAGCGCCCGAATCGGACATTGCGCGCATTCCTCGACCTCGGATCGGCTTCGCGCAGTGGTCGGGAACGTCTGCGCACCTCGCATCCACGGTGTATGGACCTGCGCTGTCCCCACTGTCCGTCCACAGCACATCGGCAGTTGTCCACAGCCAGAACGCGTCATCCCCAATGCAGCAGCGGGTTATCCACATTGCGATCCACAGCTGGGGAAAACCACACCGGTGTAGTTCCGTCCGTGTCGTGACAGGGCTCTCGCGCACGGTCCGGGGACGCAGAACGGGGCGGCCCCGAGGGGCCGCCCCGTCGTGCGGGAGGAGTGCGCCGTCGGCCCTCGAACGTGCCGCGCGCAGCGCCGGTCAGAGGCCGGGGAGGAGCATCGTCTTGACCGCCACGAGCACCGCGCACAGCACCACGGCGGCGACCACCAGCGCGCCGTGCGTGATCGCGGAGCGGCGGGCGAGGGCCTGCCGGTCCTGACCTGCCATCGCCTTGGGGCGCAGCGCGTACATCCCTGCGGTGAGTGCCGCGCCGAGCAGGAGTCCGCCGAGGTGGCCCTGCCAGGAGATGTTGGGGATGGTGAAGGTGATCACCAGGTTCAGCGCGATCAGCACCCCGATCTGCGCGACCTGGCCGCCCATGCGCCGGTTGACGATGAACGCCGCGGCGAACAGGCCGAACACGCCGCCGCTCGCGCCGACGGTGCCGGTCAGCCAGGAGTACCCCATCGGGTCGGCCAGGACGTACACCGCCGTGTGCCCGCCGAGCATCGAGACGAAGTAGACGGCGGCGAAGCGCGCGGGGCCGAGGGACCGCTCGAGGAACTGACCCATCGCCCACAGCGCGTACATGTTCAGCGCCAGGTGCATGATCCCGCCGTGGAGGAAGCCCGCGGTGAGGAAGGTCCACGGCATCGCGAGCGCCCGGAAGGGGGCGAAGATGCCCAGCTGCTCGACGATCTGCGGAGCGAGCATCTGCCCGAGATACGCGAGCACGCACAGCGCGATCAGCGTGTAGGTGACGACCGGGGCGCCGGTGCGCATGCGTCCGCCCATCGCGGTGCGGGGCCGGGTCGAGGCCTGCGCCCGTGCCAGCTCCCGCTCGCAGTCCACGCACAGCACGCCCACGTCGGTGGGGCGCTGGCAGTCGGGGCAGGCCGGACGGTCGCAGCGCTTGCAGCGCACGTAGCTGACGCGATCCGGGTGGCGGGGGCACACCGGCTGCTCCTGCGGCCCGCCGCCCACGGGGCCCTGCGGCGGTGGGGCGTCGGCGGCGCTGTAGCCGTAGCTGGGTCTGTCCATGGGTCTCATTCCACCACGGGCGGCTGGAGGGAGCCGGGGCGCTCCGGCGGGGCGCAGCGCCCTTCCGGGGAGCGGTGTCGAGAGCGGGATGCTCCGGCCGGGGGCGGCGGGCAGGCGCTCAGCCGACGGCGGGGAACGCGGCGAACAGGCGCTCGAACCTCTTCCGCTGCCCCTCGCTCACGGGGCGCAGCGCGGTCAGGTCGAGGCGGCGCCGGGCGCCGGAGCCCTTGCGCGCCCAGGTGCCGACGACCTCGCCGCGGCGCAGCGCGGTGCGGCGGAAGACGCCGTTGTTGCCGGGGGTGATCGCGTCGTGACGCGCCACGTCCATGAGGTAGAGCCGGTCGCGGTAGCCGAGCACGAGCTCGTCGAAGCCGGGCAGCAGAAGCTCCTTCATAGCCTCCTTCTCGAGCGCCTGGTACTCCTCGCGCAGGCCGGGCCGCCAGAACAGCCGCTCCCCGTCCCCGCCGCGAGCGGCCTCGGCGGTGGTGTGGAGGCGGCCGTCGGCGTCGGCGAAGCCGCTCTCGAGCTCGGCCTCGACCTGCGGCAGCGCCTCGCGCAGCAGGCCGAGGGGGAGCTTGGAGAACCAGGCGAGGTCCCTCTCCCCCGCCGGGCCGCGGCTGGTGAAGTAGCGCCGGGCGAGCTCGGCCGCGGCGGCGGTGCGGTCGCCATTGAAGGCACCCTCGAGGTCGGTGCCGGCGGGGAGCCAGGTCGGGGCGTGCACCACGGCGGTCTCGCCCTCGCGCCAGGGCCCATAGCAGGCATCGCCCATCGAGATCAGCTCGGCCAGCAGGTGGTAGCCGCGGCCGCCCTCCCAGGCGAGGCCCGCCTCCTCCCACGCCCGGCGCAGCTCGGCGCGCAGGGTCCCCCGGCCGCCGGGGCCCGAGTGCGGGGCGGCGACCCGCTCGAGCACCTCGCGGCCCCGGTCCACCTGCGCCTCGTCGAGTCCGAGCTGGCCGCGGCGCGCGATCGCGGCGCGCAGGGGGCCGGCGACGCAGAGCCCGGTGAGCCAGGCGAGGGTGTCGGCGGCGACGGCGAAGACGGTGCCGCGCATCGGGTAGCCGCGCACGATCCTCCCCTCGTCGAAGGCGGCGAGCACGGGGTCGATGCTGCCGCCGCTGCGCAGGGCGAGGGAGGAGAGGACGCCGGGAAGGTCCTGGCCCTGGCTCGCGGCGAAGGCGCGCGCGATCTCGGCGGGGTCCTCGCTGCGGGGCGGACCGACGAGGCCCTGGGCGACGAGGCGATGGCCGGCGAGGTGGCGCGGGGTCATGGCTCGAGGGTAGGGCGGGGACGCCGCGAGGAGGAGGGGCGAGGCGGGAGACCTTGTCGGAGGAGCTGGCGGGAACCGGTTCGGGGGAGCCGACGGGGACCGGTTCGGGGGAGCCTGCGAGGACCGGTGCGGAGAGGCTCCCCTTACTTCGTTCTTGCAGGTCAGGCGAGGCTCACCTTGCTTGATTGGACTTAGTCCAAAGACTAGGGTCGGGGCATGAGCCTCCTCGACATGCCCTCTCGCCGCCCGCCCGCTCTCGACTCCCCCGACACCCCCGCCCCCGCCGCGTCGCACGGCGGTGCGCCGCCCGCCGAGCGCCCCTCGTCGCCCGCCGAGCGCCCTGCGCCGCCTGTCGGGCGGTCCGCCGGGCCCGCCGATGCGCACACCCCGTCGGCCGATCGGGACCCGCGCACCTCCGTTCCGCGCGATCACGCCGAGGACCGCACCACGCGCTCGGACCGCATCAACCAGCTGCGCGCCGGGGTGCTCGGCGCGAACGACGGCATCGTCTCGGTCGCGGGCCTCGCCGTCGGCGTCGCCGGCGCCACCACCGACACGCGCTGGCTGCTGATCGCGGGACTCGCCTCGCTGGTCGCGGGCGCCCTGTCCATGGCGATGGGCGAGTACGTCTCCGTCTCCACCCAGCGCGACACCGACCGCGCCCTCATCGCGCGCACCCGCGCCGACCTCGCCGCCGACCCCGCCGGGGAGCACCGGCACCTGCTCGCGGCGCTCACCGAGTCGGGGATCCCGGACGACGTGGTGGGCGAGGTCGCCGACTCGATGGAGCGCCACGACGCGCTCACCGCCCACACCCGCTTCCGCCACGGCGTGGAGCAGGGCACGGTGGTCTCGCCGCTGTCGGCGGCGCTGGCCTCGCTGCTCTCCTTCACCCTCGGCGGGATCATCCCGCTGCTCGCGATCCTCGCCAGCCCGCCCGTGCTGCGCCTGCCCGCGACGCTCGTCGCCGTCGTGGTCGCGCTCGCGCTGCTGGGCGTGGTCAGCGCCCGCCTCGGACAGGCCGACGCCCGCACCGCCACCGTGCGCACGATCATCGGCGGGGTGCTCGCGCTCCTGGTCACCTACGGGATCGGCGCGGCGCTCGGGGTCGCGATCGGCTGACCGCGCGACACACCCCACGGCTCACGCCTCGGCCCGGCACCTCCCGCGGTGCCGGGCCGTCGTGTCCCTGATCACCTCGCGGAGCACGGGCTCTCTGGACAGGTGTCCGATGACTAGGCTCGACGGACATCCCTTTCCTCACCCTGACGAGAGTGCGCCATGACGACCCGACGCCCTTCCCGCCGCCCCGCCACGCCCTTCGCCCGCCGCGGCGTGCTGCTCGCGGCACCGACCCTCCTCCTCGCCGGCTGCGGCCTTCTCCCCGGCGGCACGGACGACGAGAAGGGCGGCGGTGCCGCCGCTGGGCAGGCGGACGAGGGCGCGGCCGACGGCGCCGCGCAAACCGCGAATCCGGCGACCAGCGCGGTCGTCGACCTGCAGCCCACCGAGGTCACCGACGAGGCGGTCGCAGGCCGACTCATGTCCCGGCTCGAGACCTCCCAGACCCTGCTCGCCCCCCGAGTGAAGGCGACGGTCACCGCGAGCGGACTCGCGGACAGCCTCACCGCCGCCGACTACACCGCCCTCACCGGCGAGGAGCCCCCTGCGGCCGACGACGCCGAGGAGGGCACCGCGGCGGAGACGATCCTCCCCGGCGAGCGCAAGCAGTTCCTCCTCGCCGCCTGGGAGTCCACCGACTCCGAGTGGCAGCCCGCGGTCGCCTCGCACGAGAGCACGACGCTGCACATCACGCACGAGGGGAACGAGGTGAACATCCATGTGCCGCAGGCCGAGCACGGCAACGCAGAGCGCAGCGGGATCGTGCTCGCGATCGTCGACCGCAGCCCCGCACCCGAGGCGATGGGGCTGCGCGCCGAGATCCGGGACGGGGTCTCGGAGATCTCCCTCGTGGACGGCTCGATCCTCGCCACGCCCTGCCCCTCCCTCTACGAGCGGGAGCTCGGCGTCGAGGTCACGGAGGCGGGGGTCGTGGACACGAAGGTCCCCGACGGCTTCGCCCAGGAGTTCATGACCCTGCGCGGCACGGTGAAGAGCGCGCTCCTCACCCCGTACATCGACACCTTCGACCATGGTGGCAACCTCTTCTGGGCGGCGGAGGACGAGCTCCATCTCATGGTGCCCCTGGACTGGCAGATCGACGACTCCTCGAACGTCCGGGACGTGACCGAGGTGAAGCTGACCCTCGAGGACGGCACCGAGCTGCGCCCCGCCCAGGACACGAACCAGATCTTCGGCGGTCTCGGCTCCCATATCGCGACCTTCACGATCCCCGCGAACGAGCGCTCCGCGACGCTCACCCTCTCCCCGCGCTTCACGCAGGTGCTGGATACGGACTTCGAGCAGGTCGAGGACCCGATCACCGCGACGCTCACCTTCTCATGAGACGCACGACGCCGCCGGGTCGCCACACATGCGGCGACGCCGGCGGCGTCGGGGTCCGGTGGCCGCGGGGCGCCCGCCAGATCACTTCTCGATCGAGACCTTCTCGATGACGACGTCCTCGAGGGGACGGTCGCGCATGTCGGTCTTGACCGCTGCGATCTCGTCGACGACCTTCTTGGAGTCCTCGTCGGCGACCTCGCCGAACACGGTGTGCTTGCCCTGCAGGTGCGGGGTGGGGCCGACGGTGATGAAGAACTGCGAGCCGTTGGTGCCGGAGGGGCGACCGGTCAGCGCGTTGCGGCGGGTGCCGGCGTTGGCCATGGCGAGGACATAGGGCTCGTTGAAGTTCTTCTCGGAGATCTCGTCGTCGAAGGTGTAGCCGGGGCCGCCGGTGCCGGTGCCCAGCGGGTCACCGCCCTGGATCATGAAGCCGGAGATGATGCGGTGGAAGACGACGCCGTCGTAGAACGGACGGGTGACCTTCTCGCCGGACTCCGGATCGGAGAACTCCTTGGAGCCCTCGGCGAGGCCCACGAAGTTCTCGACGGTCTTGGGGGCGTGGTGCGGGAACAGCTCGATGCGGATGTCCCCGTGGTTGGTGTGCAGAGTTGCGAACATGGCGCAATCCTCCCACAGACCGTGCGTGCGGGCCGTGCGCACGGACGCTGCGCGGACCGGACCGATCCTCCACATCGCCGCGGCCTGGCACATCCTCCGCGACTCCGCATCCGCTGTGAACGCCGCGGGGTGGTCGCGTTAAGGTTGTGCCACACGGGTCGTGGCAGTCGTCGGCTGCCCCGGCCCAGGGACCACCGTCGGCCCGACCCGACGGATTCGACCGAAAGGGGAACCCCATGGCGCTTGGAACCAAGGCCGAGGCGAAGAAGGCCAAGAAGAAGGCCTCGAAGGCCGTCGACGCCGCTGGCGCGTCCAGCCAGAACGCCCAGAAGGCCGTCGAGGAGCTGCAGAAGCTCGCAGCCCAGGTGGGTCCGGTGGTGTCCGAGGGCGCCCGCGAGGCTCGCTCGAAGGCGACCGACCTGTACGGCCAGTACGTCCCCGAGGCGCAGCAGAGGCTGCGCGAGCAGGGCGACAAGCTCTCGCAGAACCTCGGTCCGCGCGCGGACAAGCTCCGCCACGACCTCGAGGACGACTACCTCCCCCGCGCCCGCAAGACCGCCGAGACCACCGGCACGGTGCTCAAGGCCGCCGTCGACGCGGCGCGCAAGGAGCTCGACAAGGGCCAGGGCGACATCCGCTCCGCGATCGTGGAGCCCACCCCGCAGAAGAAGAAGGGCCGCGCCGGCAAGGTGCTGCTCATCCTGGGCCTGGCCGCCGCCGGTGCCGCCGCGGGCTACATCGCCTGGCAGAAGACCCGCCCGGTCGAGGACCCGTGGGCGCCGCCCGCGGACTTCGCCCGCGCGCACTACCCCGCCTCGGCGGGCACCGAGTCCGACTCCTCGACCGTCTCCGACACCGTCGGCTCGGCCGATGCCGGCGACGTCGCCTCCGCCCTGAAGGGCGACTCCCACGGCGGGGACACCACCCCCAAGGAGGTCAAGGTGGACTCGGATCCCGAAGCCGCCACGGCCGACGAGGAGAAGCGCGGCAACCACCGCGGCGACGCCTGATCCCAGGCCCCAGCCAGCGCGAACGACTCGCGTGACGCACGTGCCCGACGGCGCGGCGGTCCCGTCCCCGGACGAGGAGCGCCGCGCCGTCGGCGCGTCCGGGGACGCCGGCGAGCACAGTGGTGCGTGCGGAGTCGGCGGACCGAGCGGTCGCGAGGTCGGGAGGATCCGGACGGAGCGTCTGCGGCTCGCGCCGGTCACGGAGGCCGACGAAGCGGAGCTGTTCGCTTTCCATGCGGATCCGCGCGCCTTCGTCGAGGACTCGACGGAGCCGCTGACCGACCCGGCGCAGATGCGCTGGGTGCTCGCGCAGTGGCGCGAGAGCTGGGAGCGCCACGGGGCGGGCCACCTGACGGTACGGGCACGGGAGGGCGCCGACCTTCCGGTCGGCCTGCTGGGCGTGGTGGGTCTCGTCCCGCTCGCGCGCGACGTGGACCGGGCGACGGACGCACGCCGGACCCACGGCCCCGCTCCTGGCGCCACCGACGGCTCCGGCGTCACGACCGCCGCCCCTGCCAGGACCATGCTGAGCGCGTACTGGCGGCTCTCGCCCGAGGTGACCGGTCGCGGCGTCGCGACCGAGGCGATGCGCGCGGTGCTCGAGGCGCTGCCCGCAGGGGCACGGCGCGGCCCCCACGCGGCGGGCAGCGACACGGGCACCCACGACGGCAGAGCCCTGTACAACGCCACAGCCCTGGACGACAGCACAGTCCAGGATGACCGCACGGTCCCGTTCGAGATCGTCGCGATCACGGACCGGGGGAACACGGCCTCGCTCGCCCTCGCCGCGCGCCTCGGTTTCCGCCCGGCCCCACCGGGCCGCCCCGTGCCCGGCGGACGCGCCGACGACGTGCTCCTGCTGCTGGACCCGTCGGCGGCCACCTGAGCGCGCCGGCACCCGCACCCGCCGGCCCACCTCCCTAGACTGGGGCGCATGCCTGCCGCCATGCCCGACCCCGGGGCGGGCCGCTACGCCCCCTCCCCCAGCGGTGACCTGCACCTGGGCAACCTCCGCACCGCACTGTTGGCCTGGGCGCTGGCGCGCCGCACCGACCGCGCCTTCCACCTGCGGGTCGAGGACCTCGACCGGGTGCAGCAGGGCGCCGCGCAGCGCCAGCTGGAGGACCTCGAGGCGCTGGGCCTGGACTGGGACGGCGAGGTCGTCCGCCAGTCGGAGCGCGGCGCGGACCACGATGCCGCGATCGGCTCCCTGACGGCGCAGGGCCTCGTCTACGAGTGCTACTGCACCCGGCGGGAGATCCTCGAGGCGCCGAGCGCACCGCACGCCCCGCCCGGCGCCTATCCCGGCACCTGCCGTGACCTCGCCCCCGCCGAGCGCGAGGCCGGCCGCGCGCGGATGCGCGAGCTGCGACGGGAGCCCGCTCTGCGGCTGCGCGCCGAGGTGACGGAGTGGAGCGTGCAGGACCTCTGGGAGGGCGAGGTCCGCGGCACGGTCGACGACCTCGTGCTGCGCCGCGGCGACGGCGTGGTCGCCTACAACCTCGCCGTCGTGGTCGACGACGCCGCGGCCGGGGTCGACCAGGTGGTTCGCGGCGACGACCTGCTCAGCTCCGCCCCGCGCCAGGCCCATCTCGCGCACCTGCTGGGCCTTCCCGAGCCGACCTACGCTCACGTCCCGCTCGCACTGAACACCGCGGGCGCGCGACTGGCCAAGCGCGACGGCGCGGTGACGCTGCGGGACCGTCTCGCCGCCGGGGAGAGCGCGGCCGACGTCGTCGAGCGGATCGGGGACTCGCTGGGAGCGCCGGGCTGCCGCTCCGCGGCCGATCTGCTGGAGTCATGGGACCCGGCAGGGATGTCCCGTCGACCGTGGGTGGTGGATCTGCCGGCCTGAGCCGCCCGGGCCGGGTCTGCCCCCGTCAGCCGACCGGAGCTGGAGACAGCGGCCGGGTTCCTCCCACCACACTTCATCACAGACGGGGTCACAAAACTCGATACACGGATGTATCGTCGCCCTGTGATGCGATACCTCCGTGCTCTCCTCACCGCGCTCTCCTCCGCGCTGCACGCCGTCCTGTCCGCTCTCGGCACCGCCGGTGCCGCCCTCGGGCGGGGCGCGTCCGCCGCGGGTCGGGGCGCGGTCGCCCTGCTGCCCCGGGAGTGGAAGAAGCCGATCGCGGCGCTGTTCGTGACCGGACTGGCCCTCGTGCCGCTGGTCTACTCCGGCAACATGACCTGGTCGTTCATCGACCCGAGCAACAACCTGAACCACATCACCGCTGCCGTGGTGAACGAGGACACCGGCGCGGACGCGGAGAGTCCGGACGGGGAGGTCTCCCACATCGACGTGGGCGAGGAGTTCACGGAGACCCTGCTGGAGAAGGACCAGGAGAACCTCTACCACTTCGTGGAGGCCTCCCCCGCCGAGGCGCAGCGCGGCCTGGCCGACGGCACCTTCGGCGCCACCATCACGATCCCCTCCGACTTCTCCGAGAACATCGCCTCCCTCGGCGGCGACGCGATGGAAGCGGCCCCCGCGATGATCACCGTGAGCACGAACGACTCGGTGAACTACGTCGGCGGCAACTTCTCCAAGTCCGTCGGCACCGCGCTGACCGACGCGCTGCGCGCCTCGGTGCTCGAGGAGTACCTCGACAAGATCTACGTCGGCTTCACGACGATCCATGACGGGATCGTCGACGCGGCCGACGGCGCCGCCGAGCTCTCGGACGGAGCGAGCGATCTCCACGACGGCACCGGCGACCTGGTCGACGGCACGGCTGAGCTCACCGACGGCACCGGCCAGCTCGCGGACGGGTCCGCCGAGCTCGCCGCGGGCGCGGTCGACCTGCACTCCGGCAGCCTCGACCTCGTGGTCGGACTGGATCAGCTCACCTCCGGCGCGGTCACGCTGCGCAACGGCGTCGCGACCCTCGACGCCGGTGCGCAGCAGCTCTCCGGCGGGCTGGCGACCCTCGACGAGAAGGGGCGGCCGCTGCGCAGCGGCGCGGACGAGCTCGCCGGCGGCGCCGAGCAGCTCGCGACCGGGGCGAGCGATCTCGCCGGCGGGGCGGGGCAGGTCGCCGACGGCACCCAGCAGCTGGACGAGACCGTCACCGACGCCGCTGAGCGCGCCCGCGAGCTGGGCGTGACCGAAGAGAGCGTCCAGGCCACGAGCGAGGACCTGGTCACCGCGATCGACGACCTCGAGCGCGCGATCGACGGGATGCCGGAGCTGCTGGACGCCCCGGGCGAGGCCGCCGCCACCATCGCAGCCACCACCGAGAGCCTCGACGAGAAGGCCGGCGGGCTCGCCGAGACCGCCCGTAACCTCGACGAGTCCACGGGCGATCGCGCCCAGGACGCCCGCACCCTGCGCGAGGGCGTCGAGTCGATCGCCGGTGACGTCGAGACGCTCGACCAGGCCGTGCAGGACGCGGCGGAGGCCACCTCCACCTCGGCGCAGTCCGCCGAGAACTCCGAGGGCTCCGCCGGGGAGCTCGCCGACGGCGTCGACGAGCTCGCAGGACTCTGCGCCGAGGCCGACGGAGGCCCCGGCGAGGCGTCCGACGGGGGCGGCGAGGGGTCCGAGCAGCCTTCCGCGGCCGAGTCAGCCGTCTGCCAGAAGGCGGAGGAGCTCGCCGGCACCACGCAGAAGGTCCGCGAGGACGCCGAGACCGCCACCACCGACGCGGCCGAGGCCGACCGCCTGGCCCGGACCGCCGCGGAGACCTCCACCGACGTCGCCGACACGGCCGAGGGCATGAGCGACGCCGCCTCCGATATCGAGGAATACATCGAGACCCTCTCCACCACCACCTCGGCACTCGCCGAGGGCGCCGCTGCTCTCGAGGGCACCACCTCGACCCTCGCCGAGGACACCTCGACCCTCAGCAGCGACCTCGGCACGGCGCGGGACGACCTCGCCTCCGCCGTCCCGTCGGCCGAGCCCGGCCAGAGCGCCTCCGACCTCGCCGCGGAGCTCGCCGACCAGGCCCGCACCGCCGCCCTCGCGCTGCCCGAGGCGTACCGCACCCTGGACCAGGGCGTGCAGGACATCCACCGTCTGAACTCCGGCGCCCGCGAGGTCGCCTCCGGCGCGGACCAGCTCGCCGCCGCGACGGGCACCGCCCGCGACGGCGCCCAGGCCCTCGCCTCCGGCGTCACCCAGTACACCGACGGCGTCGGCTCGGCCCGCGACGGCGCTGATCAGCTCGCCGACGGCACCGGCACCCTCAGGGACGGCGCCGGCACGCTCGCCGACAAGACGGGCGAGGCCCGCGACGGGGCGCAGCAGCTCGCCGACGGCACCGGCACCCTCGCGGACGGCTCGGCCGAGCTCGCCGACGGCGCCCGCCAGGTGGACGACGGCGCGACGCAGCTCGCCGACGGCGCGACAGACCTCGACGACGGCGCCGAGAAGCTCGACGACGGCTCGACCGAGCTCGCCGACAGCCTCTCCGACGCGAAGGACGACGTCCCCTCCTACTCCGACGAGGAGAGCAGCGCGCTCGCCGGCACCGCCTCGGACGCGGTGCAGATGGACTTCGAGCGCCAGAACGATCTGGGCCGCTTCGGCGAGGGCCTCGCACCGCTGTTCCTCGCGATCAGCCTGTGGGTCGGCGGCATGGCGATCTTCCTGATGATGCCGCCGTTCTCCTCCGACGCGATGGCGCGCGGGACGGGGCCGGTGCGACTGCTGGCAGGCGGGCTCATCCCCGCCTTCCTGCTGGGTCTCGTCCAGACGCTGATCGCCGTCGGGGCTCTGCACTGGCTGATCGGCCTCACCATCGACGACCTGCCGCTGATGTTCGGGCTCGCGGGGCTGACCTCGCTGGTGTTCGTCGCGCTGAACCACGGCTTCGGCGCCCTGTTCGGGCCGGTCGGGAAGTTCGTCGCCCTGGTGCTGATCGCGCTGCAGATCTCCGGGGCGGGCGGCACCTACCCGGTCCCGACCCTGCCGGGCTTCTTCCAGATGCTCCACCCGTACCTGCCGATGACCCATGCGGTCGACGCCTTCCGCGGAGCGATCGGCGGAGGCTGGATCGACCCGGCCGGGGACCTCGCCTGGCTGGCGGGCTGGCTGGTGGTCGGCGTCGTCCTGGGGCTGCTCGGCGCGGTCGTCCAGCGGCGCCGCACGCTGCGCACGCTCGGCACGGACGAGGGCGGACCGGACGGCGCGGACGAGGAGGAGCCGGAGCCCGCCACGGGCTCCGCCGCCCGCGCCTGAGGCGCCGGCGCTTCGCCGTGTCAGCCGCGCCGGGTCGGCCCCGACAGGCCAGGCACCGCACCCAGGCGCCCGGCGCCCCCGTGCCCCCGTGCCCCGTGCCCCGTGCCCCGTGCCCCGTGCCCCGTGCCCCGTGCCCCGTGCCCCGACGGGAGCGTGGTCAGGTCATGGCGCAGGGCGTACCACTATGCCTATATAGGCATAGTGGTAGGCCCTGCGCCAATACCCGTCACCCCAGCACCTGCCCTCACTGGTCCTCTCGCCCGCCGGGTCGCCCCCTATCCGCCCGGTCACCCACCGCGCCGCATTATCGGTCGACGACCTCCGTCGAACCTCGGCGACGTCGGTCCGAGCCCTGAGGCCCCATCGGCCCGGCCGCCCCTGCCCGCTCCCTGCTCCCGGTCCTGTCCGGCTCCGCCCCTGCCCGCTCCCTGCTCCTCGCCCTGTCCGGCTCCGCCCCTGCCGGTTCCCCGCACCTCCCCTCCACAGCCCTAGCTCGTCCACATCACGGCCCTCGCTCCTCAACAGCGGCAATGTCATGGCTGTACTGAGGCGATGCAGATACCCGGGATCATCCATCGCTCAGACCTGCGCGCTGTCGGCATCGACGAGGCGGCGCGTCGACGATTCCTTCGACACGGTCTCATGCAGAGGGTGGACTGCTGGTACGTCCGGAGCACGGCGCCGGCCGACCTCGTCGCACTTCTGGGGCAGGGAGTGCGGCCGACCTGCGTCAGCGCTGCCCGGCACCACGGCCTGTGGATCCCTCTCCACGCCGGCGAGCACGTCTACCGCCCTCGCGCCCTTCCGGAGTCCGGCCGGCCGACGTCGCTCGTCCTGCACGGCAGTGAGATGAGAAGCTGGCCGGATCGCGATCCCGTCGCCGACCTCGAGCTGGCGCTCGAGCATGCCGGCCGGTGCCTCCCCGTTCGGGACGCGGCGATCCTTTTCGAATCGGCGCTGAACAAGGGGCTGCTGACCTGGCATGTGGCGCAGCGGATCGTCTCCGGTCTCCCCTCCTCCCGACGAAGGCAGCTGGCCCGCGTCTCCCCGCTCGCCGAGTCCGGGACCGAGACGGCCGTGCGCTGGTGGCTCGAGTCGCTGCACGTGCCGGTGACGCCTCAGGTCGTCGTCCCGGGCGTGGGACGAGTGGATCTGAAGCTCGGCCGGAACTGGATTATCGAGTGCGACAGCGTCCAGTTCCACGACAACCCCCGGCAGTACCACCAGGACCGGGCACGTGATCTGCAGCTGCAGGCGCACCGCTACACCGTGACCAGGCTGACCTGGGAACAGGTCTTCCTCGACTGGGAGCGGACCTCCGAGCTGCTGCTCACGATCCTGCGCCGACGGGAGCACCGCCGCCCTCTCGCCTCCTGAACGTGCCGTCTCATGGGGTGTGGCGGTGGGCGTGGTCAGGTCATGGCGCAGGGCGTACCTCTATGCCTATATAGGCATAGAGGTACGCCCTGCGCCAGCACCCGTCCATTCCCCTCGGGTCCGACGGGCCAGGTGCGCGGGCAGGACGGGGAACGGCAGGCCTTGCCGGGACCGCAGGTCGGGCGGGGATCGGCAGGCCAGGCCGGACGCGGCGGGTCAGGCCGGGATCGGAAGGCCTTGCCGGGACCGCAGGTCAGGCGGGGATCGGCAGGCCAGACCGGCCCCGGCCGGTCAGGCCGGGAAACGGCCGGACAGGCCGAGCCCACAGGCCGGACGGGGCACGGCGGGCCGGGCCGGTCAGGCGGGGATCGGCAGGTCCGGACGGGCGACGGGGCCGTCGACGACGGAGGTCCCGTTCGCGGGCCCCGCGCCGCGGCCCAGCGAGCGGATCTCCCAGCCCTCGTCCCGCCACGCCCCCGGGTCCAGGACGTTGCGGCCGTCGATCATGCGCGGCGCGGCGACCAGGTTCCGCACGCGCACCGGGTCCAGGCCCCTGTACTCGCGCCACTCGGTCAGCAGCAGCACCAGCTCGGCGCCGGCGAGCGCCTGTTCCGTGTGGGGCTCGCCGACCAGGCCGGGGACTCTCTTCGCGGCGTTGTCCAGGGCCTCGGGGTCGGTGACCGTGACATGGGCGCCCGCGGACATCAGGCGGGAGACGACCTCGAGGGCCGGGGAGTCGCGCACGTCATCGCTGTCGGGCTTGAACGCGGCGCCGAGCACGGTGATGCGCTGGCCGGCGAGGTCGCCGAGCAGCTCGCGGGCGATCTCGACCACGCGCACCCGTCGGCGCTGGTTGACGGCGTCGACCTCGCGGAGGAAGCCGAGCGCCTCGCCCACGCCGAGATCCTCCGCGGAGGCGATGAAGGCGCGGATGTCCTTGGGCAGGCAGCCGCCGCCGAAGCCGATCCCCGCGCGCAGGAACTTCCCGCCGATGCGGTCGTCCATGCCGATCGCGCGGGCGACGTCGGTGACGTCGCCGCCGGTGGCCTCGCACAGCTCCGCGATCGCGTTGATGAAGGAGATCTTGGTGGCGAGGAAGGCGTTGGCGGAGACCTTCACCAGCTCCGCGGTCTCGAAGCCCATCACCAGGCGCGGCACCTCGCCGGCGATCAGCCGCGCGTAGACCGCGTCCAGCATCGCGACCTGCGCGTCGGCCGCGGGGGTCTCCGGCTCGGCCACGCCGTAGACGAGACGGTCGGGGGCGAGGGTGTCCTGGACGGCGAAGCCCTCGCGCAGGAACTCGGGGTTCCACATCAGGTCCGCGCCGGGCACCGCGGTGAGCTGGGCGCGCAGTCGGCGGGCGGTGCCGGCGGGGACGGTGGACTTGCCGACGACCAGGGTCGGCCCGCCGCCGCGGGCGGGCAGCACCGCGGCGAGGGAGGCGACGGCGGCCTCAAGAGAGCGCAGGTCGGCGCCGAATCCGTCGGCCCGCTGCGGGGTGCCGAGCCCCAGGAAGTGCACGTCGGCGTGGGCGATCTCGGCGTAGTCGGTGGTGAAGCGGAGACGTCCGGCGGCCAGGCCGCGGCGGAGGATCTCCTCGAAGCCGGGCTCATGGAAGGGGGCGCGGCCCGCCTGCATGGCCGCGACGCGGCCTGAGTCCACGTCCAGGCCGATCACGTCGTGGCCGAGCTCGGCCATCGCGGCGGCGTGCACCGCTCCCAGATATCCCACACCGATGACGGAGACGATCATTGCGCTTCCCTCCCACTGGCGGCCGCGGCCGGTCCCGGACGAGTCCCTGTCACCGTGGCAGGCGCAGGTGTCATCGAGGTGTCGCGGGCATGGAGGGCAGGAGAGGAGCAGGTGCCCGGCGGGGCGCGGGTCAGGCCTCGGGGTCGTCGGCCTCCAGCAACCAGGTCGCCAGGCGGCTGTCGGGGTCGTCGGCGAGGCGGTCGGGGTGGCCGTCCTCGACCAGGCGGCCGTCCTCGAACCACAGCACCCGGTCGGCGCCGCGCACGGTCTCGGGGTCGCGGCTGTGGATCAGCACGGTGCGGCCCTCCCCCAGCGCATCGAGCGCGGCGAGCACCTCGGCGCGCTCGCGCGGGGCGAGCTCGGCGTCGGCACGGTCCAGCAGCACCACCGGCGCATCGCGCAGCAGGGCGCGCGCGATGGCGATGCGTCGCCGGCGCCCGTCGGTGAGCGCGGCGCCGCGGCGCACCAGCAGCGTCTCGTACCCGTTCGGCAGCTCGGAGTGGAGGACGTCGGCGCCGCTGCGGCGCGCGGCCTCGGCGACCTCCAGATCGTCCGCCTCGGGCCGGCCGGCGCGGATGTTCTCGCGCACGGTCTCGGAGAACAGCGCCGGCTCGCGCTGGACGACGGCGAGCGCGCCGCGCAGGTCGGCCAGCGACAGGGAGCGGGTGTCGTAGCGGTCCAGCAGCACCCGCCCGGTCTCGGGCTGGTCGAAGCGCAGCAGGTAGGACAGCAGGGCGGAGGCCTCGGCGCCGCTGCGGTCCATGAGCGCGACGCGCTGACCGGCGGGGATGACGACGGAGATGCCGTCGAAGCGGGGGCCGCGCTCGGAGTGCGCGGTGATCGCGGAGAACATGACCTCGCCGCGCAGGCGGCCGACGCCGAGGGTGCGGGGCGGCTCGCCGATCGCGGCGGTGCGGGAGAGGAGGTCGGAGAGCCCGGACGCGGCGGCGACAGCGGACGCGATCTCGGCGCGGGAGCGGACGATCGCGCCGGCCAGGGGGACCGCGGCGAGGGTCGCAGCGAGCACGACGACGAGGTCGCCGGCGCTCGTTCCCCCGGGCTGCGCCCCGGCGAGCAGGACCACGGCGACCGCACCGGCCGCGCCGACGAGGGAGTGCGCGGCCAGGCCCAGCACCCGGCCGCGGCGGGCGGCGGAGCGGGAGCGGGCGGCACGGGCACCAATCTCGGCGAGGGTGCCGGCGGCGCGGTCCTCGAGGCCGTAGGACTGCACGGTGCGGGTCGCGGCGAGGAGCTCCTGGGCGGTGTCCGCGAGGGCGGCGGCGTCCGTCCTCGCGACGGTCTCGCGGCGTGCCCCGCTGCGTCCGGCCAGGATGCTGACCAGGTCAGCGAGGACCGCGGCCAGGATCGGTACGGGAGCCAGGGCCGGGGCGATCACGAGCACCGTGATCAGCAGCGTGACCAGCGCAATCACGGCCCCGAGGAGGCGCGGTCCGGCACGGCCGACGAGGTCGCGCAGGCTCGCCACGTCCTCGAGCAGCGGGGTCGCGGCGCCCTCGAGGTCCTCGATGTCCCGACCGGGGCTGAGGCGATGGAGGTGGTGCAGCAGGCGGGAGCGCAGCCCGGTCGCGGCGCGGGAGCCGGCGCCGTCCAGGGAGGTGGACGCGAGCGCGCGCAGCCCCACCCCGATCAGTGCGGCCACGGCGAGGCCGATCGCGGCCGGGAGGGCGGCCGACGGGCCGGCGCCGGCGCCGCTGACCGCATCGAGGCCGGCACGCAGGGCGAGGGGTGCGAGTGCCAGCGCGATCGTGCCGAGGACCAGGGTGATCCCGCCCGTGGCCAGGGCGGGTCGCTGCGGACGCAGGTGCGGGGCGAGCAGCTCGAAGGTCGCGGAGAGGGTGCCGCCGGGCCGGGCGGGCGGCGCGGGGACGAGGTCGGCCGGGCGGGAAGGGGCGGCGGGCGCCTCGTCGTGGTGGGCTGCGGCCGGCCCGGGCTGCGAGGGGCGGTGCGGGGGACGATGCGGCATCCGCTGCGCGACGGCGCCGCCGTTCTCCGAGGTCCTGGCGTCCCGCGGGTCCGCTCCTGCGGTGTCGCGGCGGGCGTCGGCGGGCAGCGCGTGGTCCTCGGCGGGCCGCCTCGACGGGGCGCCGGCGACGGGCGGCATGCCGTACGGGACGGTGCCGGCCTGCGCGGCGCCGGACTGCGGTGCTGCGACCTGCGGGTCTGCGTTCTGCGTGTCGGAGCCGAGCGGCTGG
This sequence comes from Brachybacterium sp. sponge, assembly GCF_001613775.1. Classification (NCBI taxonomy): domain Bacteria; kingdom Bacillati; phylum Actinomycetota; class Actinomycetes; order Micrococcales; family Dermabacteraceae; genus Brachybacterium; species Brachybacterium sp. sponge. The sequence continues at coordinate 310,824 of NZ_LRMP01000001.1, forward strand.
TCGACCACGTGCCAGTGCTCGCCGGACTCGGGGTCGCGGTCGGGTTCGACGTCGGGGGCGGTCGGGGTGTCGGTCTGGCCCGTCGCCGCGTCGGGCGCCGCAGCGAGGGGTGTGGCCGGGGCGGAGCTCTCAGGGGCAAGCTCGGCGACGGGGGGATCGGCGGCAGCGGGCTCCGCCGCGGAGGGCTCGGCCGTGGAAGCCTCGGCCGACGAGGGCTCGTCCGGCGAGGGCTCGGCGACGGGCAGCTCGTCGGTCGGCGGTTCCGGGCGCGGCTCCACGGGACCCTGCAGCCAGTCCTGCGCGCCCGCGGTGCCGTCGGCTCCCTGCTCGGACCAGACGTCGCGCGCCTCGGACGCGGACCATACGGGCGGCGAGGGCCTCTCCGAGACCGTCCCGGCCGCGGGGTCGTGCGGATCCGGCGCGTCGGCCGGCTCGGGGCCTGGCTGCTCGGGGGTGGCGTGCGCGGTCATCGGCTCGTCTCCTGCTCGTCTCCGTCGCTCCGCGCGGCGGCGGAGCATCCTCCAGTGTGGCATCACGACATCGCGACGCCGGCTGCCGGCGCTGGACCCGCTCCCGCGCCTGCACCTCCGCCCGCCTCTGCTCCGCGCACGCGCCTCCCCCGTGCTCCCGCACCTGCGCCTGTGCCTGTGCCTGTGCCTGTGCCTGTGCCTGTGCCTGTGCCTGTGCCGCGAGCGAAACTCGTCGCCCTCCCCTGGCCGCCCCCGGAGCCCACCAGTACAGTTTTCAAGGAACCATCTTCACCACCCCGTCGGCCGGCGCCCCGCGCGCCCCGGCCGCACCCGCCCCACCCGGAGGACCCGATGACCACGTCCCAGGACGCCCCGACCGACGCCGCCCCGCTGATCACGGTCGACGTGTGGACCGACGTGGTCTGCCCGTGGTGCTACATCGGCGAGTCCCGCCTCCAGGACGCGATCGAGGCCGAGGGCCTGACCGGTCAGGTGCACGTGCGCGCCCACTCCTTCGAGCTCGACCCCACCTCTCCCGTCGGCGGCTCGCAGGACAACATCGAGCACCTGGTGCGCGCCAAGGGCATGCCGGCCGAGCAGGTGCGCGAGATGGAGGCGCAGATCAAGGCCATGGCCGAGGAGATCGGTCGCGAGTACTCCACCGAGCGGCCGATGGCGAACACCCGGGGCGTGCACCGCGTGATGCAGGCGATCAGCGCGGCGCACGGGGCCGACGCCGCGACCACGTTCTTCCTCGAGCTGCAGCGCGGCTACTTCACCGGCGCGCTGAACCCCTTCGAGGCCGACGTGGTCCTCTCCCGCGCGATCGCCGCCGGTCTCGACGAGCAGGTCGCGCGCGAGGCGCTCGAGGGCGGCGCCCACGACGAGGCGGTCGAGGCGGAGGTGCGCGAGGCGGCCTCCATGGGCGCCCGCGGCGTGCCGTTCTTCCTGTTCAACGACAAGTACACGGCGCCCGGGGCGCTGCCGACGGACGCCTTCCGTCAGGCGCTGCGGCAGATCGCCGAGGAGGCGCGGGCCGAGCGCGGCGAGGCGGAGCAGGCATGAGCGACACCGACCGCACGCACGACGACGCCACCGAGGCAGCCCGCCGCCCCGCGAGCAGCGCCCACACCGCACAGCCCGACGCCGTCCGACCCGAGGCGACCGAGCCGGCCGAGGCCGCACCGCAGCCGCTGGCCTCGCTCTCCTCGCTGCTGGGCGGATCCTTCGCGGGCGGTCAGGCCTGCGACGCCGACGGCAACTGCGACTGACGCGACCCCCGAACGACCTCCAGACAGAACGGGACCGACCTCCGGAGAGGTCGGTCCCGTTCTGCGTGCGGCGGCTCCGCATCCGCGGGTGCTCAGCGGACGAGCAGCTCCTCGGTGCCGGTGCCCGGCAGGCTCAGGGTGACGGGGGTGCCCCACGGATCCTCGACCCGGACCGAGCGGCCGGTGTCGGCGAAGGAGAGGCCCGCGCGGCTGAGGCGGGCGGTCAGCGCGTCGAGGTCCTCGCGGCCGGGGAGGGTGATCGCCACGTCGGCGAGGCCCAGGGCGGTCGCGCGGGGGCCGGCGCCGCGGCTGTTCCAGCTGTTCATCGCGACGTGGTGGTGATAGCCGCCGGCCGCGGCGAAGAGCGCGCCCGGGTGGGAGCCGACGGTGGTCTCGAAGCCGAGGGTGTCGACGTAGAACCGGCGGGCGGTGTCCACGTCGCCGACCTGCAGGTGGACGTGGCCGACGATGCCGGGGCGCATGCCCGGGGTGGCGCTGACCTCGTCGGTCAGGTGCTCGGCGAGGTACTTGTTCGGATCGATGAACAGGGTGTCCATCGCGACCTGGCCGTTCGTCCACTGCCACTGGTCCCGCGGGCGATCCCAGTACAGCTCGATGCCGTTGCCCTCGGGGTCGGTGAAGTAGAAGGCCTCGGAGACGAGGTGGTCGCCGGTGCCGGCGAAGCGCGAGCGGGGGTCCTGCGCGGCGCGGAGCACGGTGCCGGCGAGGGACGCCTGGTCCTCGAACAGGATCGCGGTGTGGAACAGGCCGGCCTGGCTCGGGTCGACGCCGGGCAGCCCGGGGGTGGCGACGAGGCGGAAGAAGGGGACGTCGCCGCGGCCGAGCACGCGGTGGACCTCGCCGTTCGCACGGGCGCGCTCCTCGATCGGGGACAGCGCGAGGGCGTTCTCGTAGTAGGAGCTCATCAGCTCGAGGTCGCCGACGCGAAGGGTCACGGCGTCCATGGCGAGATCGGCGGAGAGGTGCTGCTCGCCGACGGTCGGGGCGGCGGAGGCGGAGGTCAGGGGCGAGGCGGTCATGATGCTGCCTTTCGTGCGGCGGGCGTTGGGACCAGCATGCGCCGGGTTGATATAAACTTCAAGCATTAACTGTTCGTGGGTGCGCCACGCCACAGCTGCCGGCCCACGGAGCGCGTGGGGCCGATCAAGCGGCGGGCCGACGGGCAGGTGCTGGGCATCCCCGGGCAGGACCGAGGGCGGTGAGCACTGCTCACCGCCCTCGTGCCGAGTCCGCTCTCCCCTGCCGACCCGGGGTCCTCCCGCCTCGACCCCCGTTGCCGGAGGGAGGCGATGAATAGACAGTAGGCCCGCCGAGAGCCCGTCCCGCGGGACTCAGGTCCCGTCGACCGGACGCCGCTCTGCCGGCGGTGTCGCGCACGGGCCGATGGTGAGGCGAAGTGCATACATGGCCGGCTCGCACCACCTTAGGCCCGTCGACGACACGGGAGGCCGCTGGTCGCAGCGCCGATCCGGGTCAGTCCCCGGCGCGCAGCAGCGGCGGGACGAGCGAGGTGCCGGAGCCCGCGCGGTACAGCCGGGCCGGGCGTCCGCCCGTCGGCGCCGCGTGGCGGTCCAGCTCCACCAGGAAGCCCTCGGAGCGGGTGGCCTTGCGGTGGAAGTTCCCGGCGTCCAGCGAACGGCCCCAGACGCTCTCGTACACCCCGCGCAGCTGCGAGATCGTGAACTCCTCGGGCAGGAAGGTCACCGCCAGGGTCGTGTACTCGAGCTTGCTGCGCGCCCGCTCGACCGAGGCCTCGAGCACGGTGGCGTGGTCGAAGGCGAGGGAGATGCCGTCGAGGTCGGCGATCGACCACCAGCGCGCATCGGCCACGTCCTCACCGCGCAGGGGGTCGGGCAGGTCCGCGCCGAGGGCCATGAACGCGACGGAGACGACATGACCGCGCGGGTCACGGCCGGGGGCGCCGAAGGTGCGCACCTGCTCGAGGTGCACGGCGCCGCTGCCCAGGGACGCCTCGTCGGAGAGCACCCGGTAGGCGGCGCCGTCGAGGTCCTCACCGTATTCGATGAAGCCGCCCGGGAGGGCCCACGACCCCTTGTGCGGCTCGTCGTCGCGCTGGATCAGCAGCACGCTCAGCTCACCGCCGCGGAGCGTCAGGACGATCAGGTCGACCGCGACGTGGATCTCGGGGACGCTGCTCTGGGGCGAGGAGGACATGCGTCCACGATAGGCGGGGTTCTGGTCACTGTGACACCAGTTGGTCGGGCGACTCACAGGTAATCTCCGCGCAGGCGCGTGACCTGCACGGACAGGTGCCGACGGGTCGCGCACCCCGGCGCGTCGCCCGTCGGCCCGTCCGGCTCACTCGGAGAGCCAGCGGCCCCACTTGTCGGCACGGTGCTCGGCCTCGACCAGGCGGACCGTCCCGGAGGTGGAGCGCATGACGATCGACTCGGTGACGATGCGGTCGTGGCGGTAGCGCACGCCGCGCAGCAGGTCGCCGTCGGTGATGCCGGTCGCCGCGAAGTAGCAGTTGTCCGAGGTGACCAGGTCGTCCGTGGTCAGCACGCGGTCCAGGTCGTGGCCGGCGTCGATCGCCCTCTGCCGCTCCTCGTCGTCGGTCGGGGCGAGGCGGCCCTGGATCATGCCGCCGGTGGCCTTCACCGCGCATGCGGCGATGATGCCCTCGGGGGTGCCGCCGGTGCCCAGCAGCATGTCCACCCCGGCGCCGCGGGCGGCGGCGATCGCGCCGGCCACATCGCCGTCCATGATGAACTTGACGCGCGCGCCCGCCTCGCGGATCTCCTGCACCAGCGGCTCATGGCGCGGCCGCTCGAGCACGCACACGGTGACCTGGTTGACGGGCTTGTCCAGCGCCTTCGCGACGAGCTTGATGTTCTGCTCGATCGGCAGGCGGAGGTCCACGTACTCCGCCGCCTCGGGCCCCACCACCATCTTCTCCATGTAGAACACGGCCGAGGGGTCGTACATGCTGCCCTTCTCGGCGACCGCGAAGACGGCGAGGGCGTTGTTGTAGCCGAGCGCGGTGAGGCGGGTGCCGTCGATCGGGTCGACCGCGACGTCGACGTCGGGGCCGGTGCCGTCGCCGACCTGCTCCCCGTTGAACAGCATCGGCGCCTCGTCCTTCTCGCCCTCGCCGATCACGACCGTGCCGTTCATCTGCACGGTGTCCATGAAGGAGCGCATGGCGTCGACGGCGGCGCCGTCGGCCCGGTTCTTGTCGCCCGCGCCCACCCAGCGGCCGCCGGCGATGGCGGCGGCCTCGGTGACGCGCACGAGCTCGAGGGCGAGGTTGCGATCGGGGGCGGTAGGAGTGGAGGCAGGGTTGGTCATCGGGGGTCTCCCTCGTCGTCGAGTGCGGGTCGTCGCATGCGTGCGCCGGGCGTCCTGACCTGCCGGGGCGACAGGCCGATCGGTGCCTGACGTGCGAGTCCGACTGTAACCGACAGGCGCGGCGTCGGGCCGGGACGGACGGTCGCCCGTCACCGGCCGCTCACCGGGAGGTCGCGCGATGCTCACCGGGCACGTGCCCGCCGAGCAACGGGCGCAGACTTCCGCGTCCTCCCCGTGACCTCGGCGCCCTATGGCGGGCGAGGTCACGGAGAGGACGCGGAATCATGCGCAACCGCAGCGGCTCAGACGGAGAGCACCTCCGCGGCGGCCCCGGTGCGGGAGCTCTCGTAGGCCGCGAGGATGATGCCGAGCACGGCGATGCCCTCGTCCTCGGTGTTCAGCGGGCGGCGGCCCGTCTCGAGGCAGGTGACGAAGTCCGCGATCTCGGCGGCGAAGGTGTCCACGCTCTCGTGCTCGACGACCTGCTCCTCCCCGCCGCGCAGCTTCACGCGCAGGGTGGTGCCGTCGGAGGAGAGCGAGCCCTTCTCCCCGACCACCGAGAAGCGGTCGGTGCCGGGCGCGGCCTCGTAGGCCCAGGAGGTCACCAGCTGCCCCACCGAGCCGTTGTCGAAGCGGACCAGCACCTGCGCGGAGTCCTCGCCCTCCATGAACTTCAGGCGGTGGGTGGACATCATCGCGAAGGCGGAGACCGGCTTGCCGCCGGAGAGGTGCATGAGCAGGTAGGTGGGGTGGTAGCCGGTGTCGATGTACTCGCCGCCGCCGCTGGTCGCGGCGTGGGCGCGCCAGCCCATGTTCGCGGGGTCGAAGTCGTTGTAGAACGAGTCGGTGGTGCGCACCTCGTAGACGTCGCCCAGCTGCCCGGAGTCGATGATCTCCTTCGCCTTGGCGACGGCGGGGAGGAACAGCTGGTTGTGGGCGCACATGAGAGTGACGCCGGCCCTCTCGACGGCGGCGCGCACCTCGGCGGCCTCCTCGCCGGTCAGGCACAGCGGCTTCTCGCACAGGATGTGCTTGCCGGCCTCGGCCGCGGCGACGATCGCGTCGCGGTGCAGGTGGTGGGGCAGGCAGATGTCGACGGCGTCGACGTCCGGGTCCTTCACGAGCTCGTGGAAGTCGGCGTAGCCGGTCGCGCCGGTCTCCTCGGTGCGGGCGGCGAGGGCCTCGGGGTTCACGTCGGCGATCGCGGTGATGCGGGCGCGGTCGGTGATCGCGGCGTAGCCCTTGAGGTGGGCGTTGGCGATGCCGCCGCCGCCGATGATGCCGATGCGGACGGGGAGGGTGACGGTCATGGGTGCTCCTTGGAGGTCTGCGGTGCGGTCGTGCAGGCCGGGCCGACGGGATCGGTCCCGGCAGGTCATGAGGCGGCCGACGGCCCGAACCGTCGGCCGCCGGGGTCAGGCGCTCGCGGCGCTGTTGGCGGCGACGGTCAGGGCGGTCAGCGCGCGGGCGCGGGCGAGGTTCTCGCTGGTCGGCACCCCGCTGCGGATCGCCTCGACCCACTGGTCGAAGGGGGCGGGCCCGTCGGCCGGGAGCGGGAGGTCCTCCCACCCGTCGGCCGTGCCGAGCCGCATCCGCTTCTCGGCGTCGTCGTACTGCACGGTCCCGGCGGTGCCCTGCACCTCGATCGAGAAGGGGCTGGCGGGGGTGACGAAGCCGGTCTCGATCACGCCGATCGCGCCGTCCGGGGTGGTGATCGTGACGACTGCGTTGTCCTCGACGCCGCGGCCGGTCATGTCGGTGTAGCTCGCGCGGACGGTCGCGGCCTCCTCCCCCAGGATCAGCTGGGTGAGGTAGACGGGATGCGCGGCGAGGTCGGAGAACGCGCCGCCGATCGCCTCGGCCGGGTCGTAGAAGCGCGCGGGCAGCCAGTCGGCGATCGAGCCGTTATGGGCCAGGCGCACGCGGGAGTAGGTGAGGCGGCCGAGCCGGCCCGCGTCGAGCACCTCGCGCAGGGCGAGGGTGTAGGCGTGCGCGAGGCGCGGCAGGGACACGGTGATCTGCACGCCCGCGGCCTCCGCGGCGCTGGTCAGGGCGTCGCAGCCCTCCACCGTGGGCGAGAGCAGCTTCTCGGTGAAGACGTGCTTCCCGGCGGAGATCACGCGGCCCAGGATCTGGTCGTGGTCGGTGGTGGCGGTGGTGTTGGTGACGCCGTCGAGGTCCTCGCGGGCCAGCAGCGCCTCGAGGTCCGCCTCGAAGGGGACGCCGAGGCGGTCCGCGAGCTCGCGGCCGCGCTCCGCGTCGTCGTCCCAGACGGCCACGAGCTCCGTGTCCGGGTGGTCGATCGCGGCGCGGCCGTACTCCTCGGCGTGGACGTGCCAGGCGGAGAGCACGGCGATGCGCAGGGGGTGGGTCATGAGGTGGGGTCCTTCTTCCCGTCGTGGTCGGGGGTGGGGCGCCGGCCCGGGCGGGCCGACGGGTCTCAGGGGTCGGCCGCTTCGGCCGACGGGTCGATGGGTCGGCCGCTCGGGCCGACGGGTCGGGGCGGCGGCAGGGGCCCGACGAGCCCCTACCGCCGTCGGTCAGCTGCCGGGCACGGGGCTCGGCTGCCCGTAGGTGTCCGGCATCCGGTACCCCTCGAAGAGGTCCATCTTCGGGGCGATCATCGACTGGTTGTCGGCGACCGCCGCGGCCGGGGTGCGGGAGCCGAGCGCGACCGAGGAGCGGGCGCGGGTGAGGGTGTCCCACATCGCCGAGCCGACGGGCAGCGGCGGGCGGGAGGTCGAGTTCGGCAGCATCTGCCGGAACAGCTCGGCCTTGGGGTTGTACGTCCCCTCCTCGATGGCGCGGAGGTTCGTGGGGAGGTTGCCGAACTGAGGCACCACGGTGGACTGGCCCTGGAAGCCGGCGTAGAACTTCAGGAACTCCCAGAGGGTCCTCGTGATGTTCGCGCCGGCGGGGATCACCAGGCACTGCCCGCCGGACCAGGTGTAGGTCGGATCGCCCTCCTGCGCGACGGGCAGATAGGTGAACTTCAGCGGCAGGTCCGGGGCGTACTTCTCGTTGCCGGAGATCTGCCAGGGGCCGGTGATGTCGATCGCGAGCCGTCCGCTGAACATCGCCGTCTGGGTGGGCGGCGCGTTCGGCGGCTGGTAGGTTGCCATGAAGGCGTCGACCGTCGCGTACGGGAAGCGCTCGGCCCAGTCCGCGTACAGCTGGAACACCGACTCCCACTCGGGCGAGTCGAGGGTGACGGTCGCGCTGTCGTTGTCGTACGCCTGGGCGTCGAGCCCGAAGGCCCAGGTGTACGGCCAGCCCTCGCCGAGCCAGGGCGCGAAGCCGAAGCGGGTGTAGTTCCCGCGGTCGTCGGTCTCGACGACCTGCTCGACGACGTCGCCGAGCTGGTCCCAGGTGATGACGTGCTTCGCGGGGTCGAACAGGTCCAGGTCCACCCCGGCGTCCCGCAGCACGTCCTCGTTGTACATCAGGCCGCGGGCGTCGGTGGTGCAGGGCAGTCCGTAGAGCTTCCCTTCGTAGGTCAGCTCGTCGACCGCGAACTGGATCCACTGGGACTTGAACTCCTCCGGGGAGACGTCTTCGTACTTCTCGATGAGGTCGTCCAGCGGCTCGAGCAGCCCGATGGAGGCGTTCTGCACCGCGTTGAAGCGGTCCATCCACCACAGGTCCGGGGCGGTCCCGCCGCGCACCGCGGTGATGATCTGGGACATGTCGGCCACGCCGGAGGAGGGCACCTGATCGATGTAGATCTGGGCGTCCTTCCCGGCGTCGGTCTCCAGGAAGGCGTCGCGGACCTGCTCGTCCTTGTCCTTGTCGGCCGCGCCGACGCCCCAGTAGCGGATGACGTTCGGCCCCGCGTCGGGGGAGGAGGCGCAGGCGCCGAGGCCCAGGCCGAGGCCGGCGGCGGTGGCGCCGGCGAGGAGGGATCGCCTCGAGATCACTTGAAGCCTCCGATCGTGATGCCGCGGATGAAGTACCGCTGGAAGACGAAGAACAGGACCAGCAGGGGCAGGATCACCAGGAACGATGCGGCCATCAGCAGGTTGAAGGAGACGTCCTGCGCATTGACCGAGCGGAACGCCTGCAGACCGATTGAGAGGGTCTGGACGTCCTGGTCCTGCAGGTAGATCAGCGGTCCCATGAAGTCGTTCCACGAGGCGACCGCGGCGAAGATCGCGACGGTGGTCAGCGCCGGCAGCGAGGTCGGGAACGCGATGGTCCACAGGATCCGCCACTCGCTGGCGCCGTCCACGCGTGCGGCGTCGAGCATCGCCCGGGGGATCTGCAGCATGAACTGGCGCAGCAGGAACACGTAGAACGCGGAGCCGAAGGCCGCCGGGATGATCAGCGGGAACAGCGTGTTGACCAGTCCCAGCCGCGCCCACAGGTCGAACATCGGGATCAGCGTGACCGGGAAGGGCAGGAACAACGTCGCGATGACGACGTAGAACATCTTGTCCCGGCCCGGCCAGTCGATGCAGGCGAAGCCGTAGGCGATCACGAAGTTCGACAGCACCGAGAGCACCACCACCGAGACGGTGATGATCGCGGAGTTCGCGAAGAACTGCAGGAACGGCATCGCGGTGACGGCGTCGACGAAGTTCCCGAACTCCCAGCTCTGCGGGATCAGGGTGGGCGGGAACTGCGCCAGCTCCTCGTCGGACTTCAGCGCCGAGGCGATCATCCAGTACAGCGGGAGCAGGAACAGAAGGCTCAGCGCGATCATCACCACGCGGGCGATGGCGGTGGAGTACCAGGGGCGGGGCGTGCCGTCGGCCCGACGGTTGTACTGCTCGGCGCCCGCCTTCTTGGAGCGGACGACCTTCGAGGTGTCGGTCTGGATCATGCTGCTCATCAGCCGGCCTCCACGTCGTAGTTCACGAACCGGCGCGAGAGCCAGAAGATCAGCAGGGCGAGGGCGAGGCCGACGAGGAACAGCAGCACCGCGAGCGCGGAGGCGTAGCCCAGCTCGGCGAAGCCGAAGGCGTTCTTGTAGAGGTACATCATGTAGAACAGCGCGCCCGCGTCAGGGTCGCCGGTGCCGTTGGTGACGATGTACGCCTCGGTGAACACCTGCAGGGCGCCGGAGACGCCGGTGATCAGGTTGAACAGCAGCACCGGGGTCAGCAGCGGGAAGGTGATCGAGACGAACTGCCGGATCGGTCCGGCGCCGTCCACGCGCGCCGCCTCGTAGACGGTGCGCGGCACGTTCCGCAGACCCGCCAGGAAGATCAGGGCGGCGTTGCCGGCGCCGAGCTGCGCCATCAGGATGATCGCGATCTTCACGCCCGTCGGGTCCCCGAGCAGGTTCACGTTCGAGCCGCCGAAGAGGCCCAGGACCTGGTTGAACACACCGAACTGCGGGTTCAGGAAGACGATGAAGATGAACGACATCGCGAAGGCCGGGATGAGCGAGGGGGCGTAGAAGATCGTGCGGTACAGCGCCACCTCGCGCACGTTCTGGTTCATCGCCAGCGCCAGGGACAGCGCCACGATCAGGCCCAGCGGCACCGCGATCACGGCGTAGAAGACGGTGTTGCCCACCGAGGTCCGCACCAGCGGGTCCATGAAGGCGGTGACGTAGTTCTGCAGGCCCACCCAGGTGGGGGCCTCCATGCCCGAGTAGCGCGTGAAGCTCAGCCCGATCGAGTACGCGACCGGGTAGACGATGAAGATCAGCACGCCGACGATCCAGGGCGAGATGAACAGCAGCCCGGTGCGCAGGTTGTGACGGCGGACCGTCGACCTGCCCGGGCGGGGACGCGCGGGCTGCGCTGCGACGGCCGCCCGGGCGGCGGCGATGCCGGGACCCGCGGTGCGCGAGTCGACTGCCTGGGGTGAGCTCATCGGTCCCTCCTTCCACTGAAGGGCACGACGTCCGTGTCGTGCCGGTGAGGTGCTCGGCCGCTGCTGCGGGGCCGAGGGGGCCGCGCGAGGCGGGCACCCGACCCGGGCGGAGTCGCCTCCGATCCCGGGACCGACGCCGCGGTGCGACGCTGGTGACGTACATTACTCACACCGTTGGACTAAAGGGAAGGGGCCGACGGGAGATACTCGGGATCCACAGACGGGATCCGGACATTCCGGGAGGCGAGGGTGTGGTGGGGATGCAGGGCAGGACGATGCTCGACCTCGGTCAGCGCAACGAGCTGATCGTGCTGGACGCGGTGCGCAGCGCCCCCGAGGGGACCTCGCAGTCCGAGGTGGTCACCACCAGCGGGCTCTCCCGCCAGGCGGTCTCGCTGATCACCCGGCGCCTGCGGGAGCGGGGCCTGATCGAGACCGACGGGACCCTCGCCGGCTCCCGCGGCAAGCCCCGCACGGTGCTGCGGATCGTGCCCACGGCGCAGCTCGCGGCCGGCGTGCACCTGGACCCCTCGCAGATCGCGCTGGTCGTGGTGGACCTGCTGGGCAGGCCGGTCCTGCACCGCTCGCTGCCGGCGCCGACGGACTCCCCTGCCGAGGACATCGCCCGGATCGCGGACGCCCTGCGCGGGATGCAGGAGACGCTCGAGGCGGAGGGCTGGCGCACGCCCGGCGGCGCCACGGCGCGCGAGGCGATGCTCGGGATCGGCGTCGCGAGCCCCGGCGGGATCGACGTGCGGCGCGGACTGGTGGTGAACCCGCCCTGGCTGCCGGGCTGGCGCGGCGTGCCGCTGGTGCAGGAGCTCGGCGCCGCGACCGGGCTGCCGGTGGTGCTCGACAAGGACACCAACGCCGCGCTCACGGCCGAGAACTGGTCCGCCGGCCGGCGGCCCGAGGAGCGGGTGCAGGAGGAGACCGTGCTGTACGTCTTCGCCGGCGCCGGGATCGGCTCGGCGGTGAGCGTCGGCGGGCGCGTCCACCACGGCGCCGCGGCGCTGGCTGGGGAGATCGGCCACCTGCCGACAGGGCTGGATGGGGAGATGTGCGGCTGCGGGCGCCGGGCCTGCCTGAGCCGGTTCACGGACGTCTCCGTGCTGCTGGCCGCGATGGCGGAGGCGGGGCTGCCCGACCCCGAGCGGTCGGGCGGCGGGTGCCCCGACTCGCTCGCACCGTTGGCGCGCGCGGCGCAGGACGGGGAGCCGGTCGCCGCGGCGCTGCTCGAGGGCTACGGCGCCGCGCTCGGCGAGGCGCTGCGCAGCCTCGTCGGCATCCACGACCCGCACCGGGTGGTGCTCGGCGGGCCGCACTGGGACGTGCTCGCCCCGCACGTGCTGGCGAGGATCGAGGAGCGGGTGCGGCGGGACGCCCCGCCCGAGCAGGTGGCGATCGAGTCCTCGCAGCTCGGCGACGGGGTCGGCGCGCTCGGCGCGGCGGCGCTCTTCCTGCAGCGGGAGCTCTCCCCCGCCGTGCGCTGACCCTCCCCTCGCGCTGCCGCGCAGGCCCCGCCGCAGCCGACGTGCGAGTCCTGCCGCACACAAATGCGCTCTCTGCGTGACCTCAACCGCCATAGGGCATTGAGGTCACACAGAGAGCGCAGAAGTTTGCGGGCGGCGGGGGCAGGGTGACGGGGCTTGGGCAGGACCGGAGGCAGAGGGCGGGGAGGCAGAGGCCACGCGGCGGGGGCGCGTAGGCTTCGGTGCGGCGGCGCCGCACGGGCGTCCTGCGCCGGGAGCCGGCGCCCCGCCCAGAATGCCGACGAGGTCATGCCATGAAGCAGTTCACCCTCCCCCACACCGACATCACCGCCCCGAACGTCGTGCTCGGTCTGATGCGGATCGCCGAGAAGTCCGACGACGAGATCCGCACCCTGGTCCGCACCGCACGCGACGCCGGCATCGACTTCCTCGACCACGCCGACATCTACGGCGGGCAGAAGCACCGCTGCGAGGAGCGCTTCGCCGAGGCTCTCGCACTGACCCCGTCGGAGCGCGACCAGGTCACCATCCAGACCAAGGCCGGGATCGTCACCGACGGCCCGTACTTCGACTACAGCTACGAGCACCTGGTCGAGTCGGTCGAGGGATCGCTGAAGGCGCTGCGCACGGACCGCATCGACATCCTGCTGCTGCACCGCCCCGACGCCTTGGTCGAGCCGGAGGAGGTCGCGCGTGCCTTCGACGAGCTGCACGCGAGCGGCAAGGTGCGCCACTTCGGCGTCTCCAACCACACCCCGCGCCAGATCGAGCTGCTGCAGAAGCATCTGGACCAGCCGATCGTCGCCAACCAGCTGCAGCTGTCGATCACGCACTCGACGATCATCGCCCAGGGCGTCGCCTCGAACATGCAGGGCACGGACCAGGCGCTGGTGCGCGACGGCGGCGGGATCCTCGACTTCTGCCGCCTGAACGACATCACGGTCCAGGCCTGGTCCCCGTTCCAGGCGGGCTTCTTCGACGGGGTCTTCCTCGGCCATCCGGAGCACGCCGAGCTCAATGCCGTCATCGACCGCCTGGCGGCGAAGTACGACGTGGCCCCCGAGGGCATCGCGACCGCATGGATCACCCGCCACCCGGCGCAGATGCAGGTGGTGCTCGGCACCACCACCCCGCAGCGGGTCGCGGACTCCGCCGCCGGCTCCGAGGTGCCGCTGACCCGCGCCGAGTGGTACGAGCTGTTCCGCGCGGCCGGCTGGATCGTGCCCTGAGCCGACCCCTGCGGCGTCCCCCCGCGTCGGCGGGCCCCGCTCAGCAGATCCCACCGACGATCCCGAACGCCCGCAGTACATGCACCACGGCCAGGAGCAGCACGAACCCGGACACCCCGAGCACGACCCCGGCGTGCATCGGGAAGTGACGGGGGCGGCGCAGCTTCGAAGTGATCGCGAGGATCCCGCACAGCAGGCACACGCCAGCGGCGATCAGGGCGCCCGCGTCGAAGTACGAGCACTCGACCATCGCGCCGTTGACGGTGCGGGTGGAGGAGAACGTCAGCTTCAGGACGAAGGCGAGCAGGCCGACGACGAGCCCGACCCACAGGCTGCGCGGCGCGTCCCCCGGACGCATGGTGCTCTGGTCCTCGAAACGCTGGCCTGCGGTCATGGCTCCCCCTGGAGGTCGATGCGATGCCGGCCCTCCCCGGGGCCGTCGCCTTCAGTCTGGCCGACCCCCGCGCCGCCGTCGATGGGGAGAAGTCCCCGGGCGCGGGCAGGCGAGGACGGGCATCGCATGGCAACGGCTACCGCGCCGTCACCCCACCGGGGAGAATGGTCGGGATTCTCTCTATCCATCCAGGTGCCGCAGCGGAGCGGCGAGGAGGCACGGCTCATGGCGCAGCGTCGCATCGGTCTGATCGGCTACGGGGACGTCTCCGTCGTCCATGCCGGGGCGATCGAGGCGATCGACGGGCTCGAGCTCGTCGGCATCGCGGACGTCGACCCCGCCGCGCGGGAGCGCGCCGCCGCCGACACGGGGCTGCCGACCTTCGCGTGCGTCGAGGAGCTGATCGACGCCCTCGGCCCCGACGCCGTGCACGTCACCACGCCGCACGACCAGCACGTCGGCCCCTCCCTCACCGCGCTCGAGCGGGGCGTGCATGTGCTCCAGGAGAAGCCGCTCGCGCACACGCTCGCCGAGGGCGAGCGCCTGGTCGAGGCGCTGGACGCCGTCTCCGCCCCGCGGGCCGACGGCGGTGCGGGCGCGCCGAAGATCGCGATCTGCTTCCAGAACCGCTACAACCGCGGCAGCCAGGAGCTGCGCCGCCTGCTGGCGAGCGGGGACCTCGGCGCGGTCCGCGGCGCCTATGCGTCGGTGGTCTGGTCGCGCACTGCGGAGTACTACGCGGCCAAGCCGTGGCGCGGCCGCTGGGAGACCGCGGGCGGCGGGCTGCTGATCAACCAGGCGATCCACACCCTCGACCTCGTGCAGTGGCTGCTGGGCCCGGTCGAGCGGACCGAGGGACTGGTCTCGCAGAAGAAGTTCGCGGGCGTCGTCGAGACCGAGGACACCGCCGACCTCGTGCTCCATCACGCCTCCGGCATCACCACCACCTTCTACGGGACGCTCACCGCGCCGGTCGCGCGGCCCGTCGAGATCGAGGTCGAGACCGACAACGCCTATCTCGAGGTTCGCTCCGGCGCCGTCGGCGGTCTCACCGTGCGCTGGAAGGACGGGCGGGTGGACTCTTTCTCCGACCGGGTCGCGACCGCGGGAGGCCGCTCCTACTGGGGCGTCTCCCACGAGGAGCTGATCCGCGACTTCTACGCCGGGCTGGACTCCGAGGCGCCGTTCTGGATCGGGCCCGCCGAGGCGATGGACTCGCTGCGGATCCTCAAGGACGCCTACCGCAACAGCGGCGTCGGGAACTGACCCCGCCTGGCCCGGTGGCGTTCGCATCGCCGGACCGTCGGCACCAAGGGGCCTCCAGCGGCACGCCGCGACGACTGTCGTCGCACCGTGCCGCTGGAGGCCCCTTTCTGCAGGTGCCCGCAGCGCACCGGCCGCGCAGGCCGGCGAGCGGGGCTCAGATGATCGGGTGGCCCTCCTTGCGGGCCTCGCGCGCGTCCTTCGCGAAGCCGCGCACGATCGTGATGAGGATCCCGAGCACGAGCACAGGCCACATGAGCACGTAGGCGGTCAGCAGAGCGGTCATGGTCTCTCCTTCGGGGAGCGGGGCCGGCGCACGGCCGGCAGGGTCGGTGGTCGGGGCGGCCCCGTCGTCGCGGGGCCGCCGGCGGTGAGGGTGCCGACGGGTCAGCGGACCGGGCCGCGCCCGGCGAGGCGGTCGTCGTCGGCGAGGCCCTCGCGGTCGGAGGCGAGCGTCTCCTCGTCGAAGTCGCCGGTGACCTTCTGGATCACCGAGAAGTCGAAGTCCTGCGAGGAGCGGACGCTGAGCGCCCAGCACACCAGGAACGAGACGGCGTAGGCGACGAGCGATCCCGAGAGGGTCTCGTAGTCACGCAGGTATCCGAACCCGAAGGGCAGCACCGCGATGGTCGCCGTCGCGCCGATCACGATCGCGGCGCGCAGTCCGAAGAACCCGAACGCCATGATCCCCAGCACGACGCCCACGCCGATGATCGCCAGCAGCTCGACCACCAGCGCCCAGGCACCCTCGAGCGGGAGCAGCTCGAAGCGCACCGGAAGGAACACCACCAGCGCGGCGATCACGGAGAGGGTGAAGGCGCGGTTGGTGACCTTCTTCCAGTAGAAGGAGGCGATGACCGGGAACACCAGGCAGCCCCACAGGGCGCCGACGAACACCAGCAGGTCCAGGATGTTGAAGCGCGCGGTGGCGAAGTAGAGCGCGAGGCCCGTCGCGACGATCATCGTGATCCGGCCGATGAGCAGCATGAGCTTCGGGTCGACGTTCTTCCGGCCGACGGACTGGCCGTAGACGTCGGTCATCACGATCGAGCTCAGCGCCGCGAGGTCGGAGTCCGCGGTGGAGGACAGCGAGCCGATGATCATCACGAAGGCGAGAGCGACCAGGGCGACGGGCAGGTAGGTGCCGACCATCTGCGGCATCAGGTTGTTCACGTCGCCGCCCATGGGCTCCACGCCCAGGTACAGCGCCATCACGCCGAGCATGCCCACGCCGATCACGGTCGCGCCGTAGCCGACGGTCGCGGTGACGAAGGTGGGCTTGATGAGGTCCTCGCGCACGGCGAAGAGGCGCTGGGCGATGGTCTGGTTGCCGATCGCGTAGGCGAGCACCGCGGCGATGTAGGGGGCACCCTGGTTCATGAAGGCGTCGGAGGAGAAGAAGCTCTCCTGCTGCGGGGTGACGTTCCCGGCCGCGACCCCCTCGGCGAACATCGAGGGGCCGCCGGCGAGGAAGAACACCGACGGGATGATCACGACGGCCGCGCCGAGCATCGCCAGGACCTGCGCGAAGTCGGTCAGGACGGAGGCGCGGAAGCCGGACCACAGCGTGTACAGGAGCACGCCGCCGGCGATGATGAGGATGCCCGCGCCGAAGCTGAGCGGGGAGAGCATCGCGATGATCGCACCGCCGGCGATGAAGTTCGAGGTCAGCGAGATGACGGAGCCGAGCACGTTGGAGCCGGCGAGCATCAGCTGCGAGGAGCGGCCGTGGCGGGCGTACATCACCTCGGCGAGGGTGTGGGCGCGCGGGGCGACCTTCCGGATCCGCTTGCCGAAGGGGTAGATGAACAGGATCATCAGCGCGCCCCAGAGCCCGTAGTGGATGGGGCCGGAGACGCCGTAGGTGTAGCCGGCGGTCACCGAGGCGTACATCGAGGACGCCCAGATCCAGGTGGCGGTCATCGAGGCGGCGGAGACGCCGAAGCCGATGCGGTTGCCGGCGGTCATGTAGTCGTCGGCGTTCTCCTGCTTGCGGGAGATCGCCACGGACATCCACATCGTGCCCCCGTAGAACAGGAGCAGGAGCAGGGCGATCCCGATGATTCCCAGCTGGATGATCTCGCCTGAGGGAGCGGGCGGCATGGACTTCCTCTCGTCGCGGTGGACCGGTCACGTACAGCCGGTCCCCCGCGCCGTGGGGCGCTTCGGGCCAGGTGGGACCCCTCGCGGGGCCGACCGGCGATCGACCCCCGTCGCGGATCGCGTCGAACATCGCCCGGGCGAGGTCTCGCCTCTGCGCCGCATGGGGCGCGCCCTGACGGCGGGGACGGGTGGGCCCTCCCGGGCCGCTCCCCCGCCCTCGATCACGCGTGGAGTCGCATAGATACTCGCACAGACCTCAGGGGATTGCCAGGCAGCCGGTAACGAACGAGTAACTACTGCAGGTCACATGGTATTGCTGATTGTCAGACATTCGCAGGGTGGCGATCGGGACACCGTGGCTGCATGCGTCGCATACAGATGCAGGACGTTCCCTCGGCGCGCCCCTCCCCTGCGGCAGGACCGTCGGCGCCCTCCTCGGCCGGGGGCGCTCGCTCCCGCCCGCCCCACGGGCGGACGCGGCGTCGGACCTCCCGCCCTGCGCCCTACCCTCGAAATCATGACGCGCATCGGCATCGTGACCACCTCCCCCGGCGCCTTCACCTCCGCCGATCCCGACCGCGACTGCGCGCCGCTGGTCGCTGCCCTCCGCGATCGCGGCGTCGAGGCGGACTCGCTCGACTGGCACGACACGTCGGTCGACTGGGCCTCCTGGGACCTCGCCGTGCTCCGCAGCCCCTGGGACTACGCCCAGCACCCGGCGGAGTTCGCGGCGTGGCTCGAGCATGCGGGGACGCAGACCCGCGTGCTCAACGAGCCGAAGCTGATCCGCTGGAACATGGACAAGCACTATCTCCTCGAGCTCGAGGCCGCGGGGATCCCCGTGATCCCCACGAGCTACCACCGCACGCTCGACCCGGTCCGCGACGCCCTTGCGGCGCCGACGCAGGCCGCTCACGTGGTCGTGAAGCCCGCCGTCGGCGCGGGATCGCAGCGCACGGGCCTGTTCGCGCGCGAGGACCCCGCCGCGCTCGCCCTCGCCCGGGAGATCCTCGACGCGGGCGGGACCGTGATGGTCCAGCCCGAGGTGCCCGAGCTCTCCGAGGGCCTCGAGAAGGCGGTCTACACCCTCGACGGCCGCTTCACCCATGCGGTCGCCAAGGGCGCGCTGCTCGCCCGCGGCGGCGGACTGCGCGGCGGCCAGTACCAGGAGAACCCCCAGCTCGTGGGCGCCTCCGCCGACGAGCAGGCCTTCGCCGAGCGGGTGCTCGCGGCGGTCGCCGAGGTGACCGGCCTCGGCACGCCGCTGTACGGACGGATCGACCTGGTCGACTCGGCCGAGCACGGGCGGGTGCTGATCGAGGCGGAGCTGTTCGAGCCGACCTACAACCTGCACCTCGCTCCGGAGGTGACGGAGCTCTTCGTCGACGCGATCCTGGGACGGGTCCGAGCGACGGAGCCCGAGCGCTCGCTCTGAGCGCTCGGGGCGACGCCCCTCCCGCGGGAGGGGCCGGCGCCGCGAACAGGCCCCGTCCCCTCCCTCAGCGGTCCCGTCCGACCGGCCGCTCTCCAGCGTCGGTCAGCGCCCCGTCGGCACCGGCATCCCCTGCGGCGGCCGCGGCAGGCCGAGATGGTCGCGCAGAGTCGTCCCCTCGTACTCGCAGCGGAAGCGCCCACGCCGTTGGAGCACCGGCACCACCTGGTCCACGAACTCCTCGATGCCGCCCGGCAGGGTGGGGGGCATGAGGTTGAAGCCGTCGGCCCCTCCCCCATCGACCCAGCGCTCGATCTCGTCGGCCACCTGCTCCGGGGTGCCGATCACGGTCGCGTGGCCGCCGCCTGCGGCGAGGAGCCCCAGCAGCTCGCGGACGGTCGGGCGGGCGGTCTCGAGGATGCGCAGCACCGTGGCGTAGCGGCCCTTCGGCCCGGTGAACTCCTCCAGCGGCGGCAGCGGCGGGACGGGGGCGTCGAGCTCCCAGTCCGACGTGTCCTGGCCGACGAAGAAGGAGAGCTGGCGCAGCGAGTCCTGCACGGGCAGCAGGGCGTCGAGTTCGGCCTTGCGGCGTCGTGCCTCCTCCTCGGTCGAGGCGACGTAGGGGACCAGACCCGGCATGACGGCGAGGGCGTCGGGGTCGCGTCCGAGCGCCGCAGCGCGGGAGCGGATGTCGCTGCGATAGGTGCGGGCGGAGGCGAGATCCCAGGCCACGGCGTAGACCCCCTCGGCGTGTCGGGCGGCGAGCGCGCGCCCGGGCTCCGAGGCACCGGCCTGGAAGAGGACCGGGCGGCCCTGCGGCGGGGTCGGCACGTTCAAGGGCCCGTCGACGGCGAAGGCCTCCCCGCGATGCAGCGGCGGACGCAGGAGAGCGGGGTCGACGTAGGCGCCGTCCGGTTCGGCGAGGATGCTGTCCATCGGCCAGGAGTCCCACAGCCCCTGGAGCACCTCGAGGAACTCCCCCGCCGTGGCGTAGCGCTGCGCATGGCCCGGCAGGGCGGTCATGGAGTGGTTGCGAGCCTCCTCGTCGGTCATCGAGGTGACGACGTTGACCCCGGCCCGGCCGCGCGAGATGTGGTCCAGGCTCGCCAGCAGCCGGGCGGCGTGGAACGGGTCCCAGAAGGTGCTGGAGACCGTCGTGACCAGCCCGACCCGTTCCGTGGCGCGGGCCATCGCGGTGAGCGCGGTGAGCGGTTCGAGCATCCAGGCGGGGCCGCGCTCGACGCCGGCCGTGCCGATCGACTGGCCGTCGGCGAGGAAGACCGCATCGAGCCGGCCCCGCTCCGCGATCCGCGCGAGCTCCTCCCAGTACGTGATGTCCGCGAGGCGCTCCACCGAGGAGCCGGGCGCACGCCAGGCCGCGGAGTGGTGGCCGCAGGCATGGGCGAACAGGTTCAGTCGCACCGGGCGGCGGGCGGCGCCGGTCACGGAGGCATGGGCGTGGGCGGCCATCAGTCCATCACCAGCCCGCCGTCGACGACGAGGTTCTGCCCGGTGATCGCCCGTGCCCAGGGCGAGGCGAGGAGGAGCACGGCGTCGGCGAGCTCGGCGGGCGTGGTCACAGTGCGCAGCGGGGTGCTCGCGGCGATCGCGTCGAACACCGCCTCCGGGGTCGCGGAGCTCGCGTCGGTGGTGCGCAGCAGGCCGCCGCTGACCATGTTCACCGTGATGCCGCGGGGGCCGAGGTCGGCGGCGAAGGTGCGGGTCAGGGCCAGCAGCGCCGCCTTCGCCGCGGTGTAGTCGTGGTAGGGCACGACGGGGTGCTGGAGGAGGTTCGTGCCGATGTTGACGACGCGTCCCGAGCCGGCGCGGTCGAAGCCGGGCAGGGCGGACTGGATGGTGTGCAGCGCGCCCTGCACGGCGCCGGAGAACTGTCCCGCGAAGGCCTCGTAGCCGATCTCGTGCGCCTTCGCGCGGGCGTCCCCGTCGAAGGAGAAGCCGGCCAGGGCGTTGTTCACGACGGTGTCGACGGGGTCGCCGAACTCGGCCTCGGCCCGGGCGAACAGGTCCCCGACCTGGTCGCGCTCGCGCACGTCGGCGCGCACGGCGATCGCCCGGCCGGGGTGCGCGTCGGCGATCTCCCGGGCGGCGGCCTCGCTGGTGAGGTGGTCGATGACGACCCTGGCTCCCTCGCGGAGGAACGCCTCGGTGAGGGCCCGGCCGAGGCCGCGAGCGCCCCCGGTGACGAGCACGACCTGCGTCGAGAGCGGCGGGGCGGTACGGGAGGCGGGGGTGATCGGGGTGGAGGGGGTCATGGTCGTGCGGTCCTTTCAGGGCATGCGAGCACGCCCGCCGCCGAGCGGGAGGGACGCGTCGCGGTCGGAGCAGGGCCGGATCGGGGCGCGGCGCTGCGCGGGAGGCGACACGGGGACCGGGAGAGGGGATGGCGGCGTGCAGGGCGGCGGCGTGCCGGTTCGCGACCAGCACGGCCCTGGCCCGCAGGACCGTGGCCTGCAGGGCGACAGCGCGCAGCGCATCGACGACATCCCTCCGCGAGCATGAACTCGATCAGGTTCTCCGGGTGTGCTCTCAGCCCCTGGCGGGGCACCCCGTGTCGATCACCGACTGTACCCGCCGCCGGCCGCTGGGCGCTCCCGGTCTCGTCGAGCTGCCTCCCAGCTCGTGGAGCTGCGGCACGTCCGCCTCCCGGGCGGGCGCACCGACGAGGGCGCGCCCCTTCCGAGAGCGGATGGAAATAGTTACCATCATGCCGACACAACGTGGTGCCGCTTTTCATCTCGAGGTCACCGGCTCGTCATCTCGGCCCGCCACGCTGTCGTCGTCACCCCTCGGACGTCGAAAGGCCCGTCGTGTCCACCCCTCGCTCCTCCCGCCTCTCCGCCCTCTCCACGCACCGCACCACCCCCGCTCCCGCCGCCCCGGGCAGCGCCGGCACCGGCACCACGCGCCGCGCGCTGCTCGGCCTCGCCGGGGCGCTCGGCGCGGCCGGCCTCTCCGCCTGCGCGACCTCCGGCGCTCCGGGCGCCGACGCGGGCGGCTCCGACGGCGGCTCCGCCGGGGCCGCGGAGACCAGCCCCGAGAATCCCTTCGGCGTCGCCGGCGGCGAGCTGAAGGCCTTCGTCTTCGACGGCGGCGGCGGGGTGCCGTATCTCGACCTCACCGAGCAGCTCCTCGAGGAGAAGCACCCGGACCTCGCCGCGGACATCGTGCGCACCGAGGACCTCAGCACCCTCCAGCCCCAGTTCGTGAACGGCACTCCCCCGGACCTCTTCCAGAACTCCGGCGCCGGCGCCCTGGACATCACCTCGCTGACCGCGAACGGCCAGCTCGCCTCGCTCGAGGACCTCATGGCCGCGCCCAGCTGGGACGACTCCGAGATCACCGTGGAGGAGTCCCTGAACCCGGGCGTGCGCGAGGCGGGCACCGTCGACGGCACCCTCGTCGGGCTGAACACCGTCCAGTACGCCTGGGCGCTCTGGCACGACGCCGCCCTCCTCGAGGAGAAGGGCTGGGAGGCGCCGACCACCTGGGACGAGCTGATGACGCTCTGCACCGAGATCAAGGCCGACGGGATCTTCCCGTTCGCCTTCACCGGCCAGCACGCGAACTACCCCGACGAAGGCATCCTCCAGCCTCTGGTGGCGAAGATCGGCGGGCAGGAGGTCTGGAAGAACATCGACAATCTCGAGGACGGTGCCTGGCAGCAGGACGCCGTGCGCGAGGCCGCGGAGGCGCTGCTGCAGCTGCGCACCGACGAGCTGATCCTCCCCGGCGTCGCCCAGATGACCCACGTCCAGTCGCAGACCGCGTGGCTGAACCACGAGGCGGTGTTCATCCCCGTCGGCGCCTGGCTGGAGAACGAGATGAAGTCCGCGATCCCCGAGGGCTTCCGCATGACCGCCGCGGCGCTGCCCTCCCCGGATCCGACGCTCGCCGACCTCACCCCGAACAACCCCGGGGCCGGCTGGTTCGTGCCCGAGGGCGCCGCGAACAAGCCCGCCGCCCTCGAGCTGCTGCGCGCGCTGCTGTCGAAGGAGTCCTCGCAGAACTACGCCGAGCTCTCCAACAGCGTGACCATGGTCGCCGGCGCGCACGACGACCAGCAGCTCAGCGACCCGTTCATGACGCTCACCGAGATGATCGAGCGCTCCAACGCGGTCGAGCCCTGGCAGGTCGTGAAGTACCCGACCTGGTACCCGGCGATGGCGGAGGAGACCCGCGCCGCGCTGATCGCGCTGCTGCTGGACGACCTCGACGTGGACGGCTTCCTGGCCCGCTGCCAGAAGGCGGCGGACCAGGTCGCCGGTGACGACGCGATCGCGAAGCAGACCCGCTGATGCATCTGCGCGGAAGGTGGTGGCTGATCCTCACCTTCATCACGCCCGGTCTGGTCCTGTACTCGGTGTTCGTCCTGTCGAGCTTCGCGCAGGGGGTGCAGATCTCGTTCACGAACTGGACGGGCTTTACCCCCACGCTCGAGTACGTCGGGCTGGACAACTACGTGCGGATGGCGAGGGACGGGGCGTGGTGGAGGGCGGTGTCGCACAATGCGGTGCTGCTGGTGATCATCCCGGTGGTCACCCTCGGGCTCGCGCTGCTGCTCGCCACGCTGATCACCCGCGGCGGCTCGGGCACGCTCCGGGCCGTCCGCGGGGCGGGCGCCTACCGGGTGCTGTTCTTCTTCCCGCAGGTGGTGCCGGTGGTGATCATCGGCATCATGTTCAGCTACATCTACGCCTCCCGCGGCGGACTGCTGGACGGCCTGCTGCGCCTGGTGGGCACCGACATCCTCGCGGTCGTGCCGAACGGCCCGCTCGGGAACCCGCGCACGATCCTGCTCGCGATCGCGCTGGCGGCGGTGTGGTCCTCGGTCGGCTTCTACATGGTCCTGTTCCTCTCCGCGATGAGCGGGGTGCCGCAGGAGCTGTACGAGGCGGCGTCGCTGGACGGGGCGGGGAGGCTGCGCAGCTTCGCGCACGTGACCCTGCCGCTGATCTGGTCCCACGCCCAGACCGCGCTGATCTATCTGGCGATCGGCACCCTGGACTCGTACGCGCTGGTCGCCGTGATGTCGATGACCGGTACGGCGGCGGACTCGGGGGCCGATGTCATGTCGACCTACCTCTACCGCACCGCGTTCTCCTTCAACTCCCAGTTCGGCTACGCCTCGGCGATGGGCACCGTGATGATGCTCGGCTCCGTGGCGCTGGCCCTGGTCACCTTCCGCCTCACCAAGCGCGAGGAGCTCGAGTACTGATGACCCCCTCCCCCGCGACCTCCTCGTCCGCACCGGCGCAGCCGCGCCCCGAGGTCAGCTCCGCGCCGACGGGCCCCGCGCTCGACGACCGGCCGCCGGGCGAGCCCGCCGGGCACTCCCCGGACGGGTCCGCCTCGTCGGCGACGACCGCGTCTCCGTCGGCCGACGGGCCGCACCGTCCCCGTCGGCCGCATCGACCCCGCGGCTCGGGCCTGCCGCACCTGATGCTCGTGCCCTGGGCGCTCGTGGTGCTGGTGCCGCTGGTCTGGATCCTCGCCTCCTCGCTGAAGACCAACGAGGAGATCTACAACGACCCCTTCGGCCTGCCGGGCGAGCTGCGACTGGGCGTGTACGTCGACGCCTGGCAGCAGGCGAACATCGGCGCGTTCTTCACCAACACCGTGATCGTGGTCAGCGGCGGAGTGGTGCTGACGATGCTGCTGTCGGTGATGACCGCCTACGTGATGGCGCGCTATCCCTTCCCCGGCAGCCGGGTGCTGTACTGGCTGTACCTGGCGGGGATGACCTTCCCGGTGTTCCTCGCGATCGTGCCGCTGGTGCGGATCGTGCAGGGGCTCGGACTGTTCGCGACGAACCTGGGCCTGGTGCTCGTCTACGCCGCGTTCTCCCTGCCGTTCTCGATCTTCTTCCTCACCGGGTTCTTCCGCACCCTCCCCAAGGAGCTCGCCGAGGCGGCGTTCCTCGACGGTGCCGGGCACTTCGGGGTGTTCTTCCGGATCATGCTGCCGCTGGCCAGGCCGGGGCTGATCTCGATCGGGGTGTTCAACGTGCTGGGGCAGTGGAACCAGTTCCTGCTCCCGCAGGTGCTGAACCCGCAGCAGGACGAGGAGCGCTCGAACTTCGTGCTCAGCCAGGGCCTGGCGGCGCTGGCCCTCGGGGAGAACTACGAGACCTCACCGACGTCGATGGCGCAGCTGTTCGCAGGGCTGATCATCTCGATGCTCCCGGTGCTGATCGTGTACGTCCTCTTCCAGAGGCAGGTGCAGGAGGGCCTGAGCGCCGGCGCCCTGAAGTAGCACCCGGGGCCCCACGCCGGGCCGCCCGCCCTGCCCGCGCCGCTCGCCCTGCCCCACATGCCATGATGCCCAGCACACGGGCCCGGCCCCGTCCGGGAGCCCACGACCAGGAAGGCCCCATGCCCTCGACCTCACCCGACGCACCGGGACCTGGCGCCCCGGGGACGCCGCATCCGCCCGTCCTCGCGCTGCTGCGCACCTCGCTGCCGACGCTGCCTCCGCAGCTGCAGCGCCTGGCGGTGCTCGCCCTCGAGTCCCCCGCCGAGGTGGGGCGGATGACCATCACGGAGTACGCCGAGCGCGCCGGCGCCTCTGCCGCCTCGGTGACCCGCCTGTGCCGCACCCTCGGCATCGAGCGGTTCACGACGCTGCGCACCGAGCTGGTGCTGGCCGCGGAGCGTCCCGCCGCCGGCGGTGGTCCGCGGGTCACCGGGGACATCACGGCCGAGACTCCGCTGCCGGAGCTGATCGCCAGCCTCGGCGTGCTCTCCACCGGCTCGATCGAGGAGACCTCCCGTCTGCTGGACCCGGCCGAGGTCGCCACGATCGTGCAGGCCCTCGGGGATGCCCGGCAGGTGTTCGCCACGGGCGCCGGCTCCGCGCACGTGGTCGCGGTCTCCCTCGAGCACAAGCTGCGCAGCCTCGGCATCCCGGCCACCACCTTCCACGACCCGCCGTCGGCCGTGATCGGGCTCGCCGCCGCCCGGCCCGGGGACGTGTTCGTGGCGGTCTCGGAGACGGGCACGGCGAGCGAGACCGTGCCGCAGCTGGCCGAGGCGAAGCGACGCGGCTGCCTCACGGTGCTGATCACGCGGCTGTCCAGCTCCCCGGCCGCGGAGATCGCCGACCACGTGCTGCTCGCCGTGCAGGACCGGGCGCCGCTGCGCGTCGGCACGCTGACCAGCCGGATCGCCGAGATGTACCTCGCCGACGTGCTCGCCAGCGGTGTGGTGGTGCGCCATCACGAGCGCTCCCTCGAGGCGCTCTCCTCCGTCGAGGAGGCGCTCGAACGGTACTGGTGAGCGGGGGGCCGACGCCGACGGTCCCGCCCGCGCCCACCGTCCGGCCATCGGTGCCCCTCGCACCCGCCCCGTCCACCCTTCCCTCGCACCGCCCCACCCAGGAGTCCCTGCATGACCAGCCCCGCCCTGCCCGCCCCGTCGGCCGATCTCGCGCCGCTGCGGGTGATGAGCTTCAACGCGCTGTTCGCGACCGACACGACCACCGAGGCCGATCCCGGGCACTGGCCCCACCGCGCCCCCGCGATCGAGTCGCTGCTGGCCACCGAGCGCCCCCACCTGGTGGGACTGCAGGAGATGCAGGAGCACACCTTCGGGCCTGTCGAGCGGGGGCTGGGGCCGACGTACCGGCGCCTCGGCATGGGTACGCGCGGCGGCGGCGACGGGCTGATCAACCCGATCCTCTACGACACGGACCGCCTCGAGCTCGTGGCGTGGAACCAGTTCTGGCTCTCGGACAGGCCGCGCGAGATCGGCTCGGCGACCTGGGGGAACGCCGGACCGCGGGTCGCGGTGTGGGCGCGCTTCCGGGACCGTGAGACCGGCGGGGAGCTCGTGCACCTGAACACCCACCTCGACCACGTGATCACGCAGGCGAAGGTCAAGGGCGCCCAGCTCATCGCCGACCACCTGCGCCAGTTCCACCTCCTGCACCTGCCGGCGGTGGTCACCGGCGACTTCAACTCGGTCGCCGGGGACTCCCCCGCCTATGAGGTGCTGGTCGAGGAGTTCGGGCTGCAGGACACGTGGCGGGAGGCTGCCGAGCGCACCACGCCCGGCTGGGGCACCTTCCCCCACTTCGGCGAGGTCGAGGTCTCCGACTTCCGCATCGACTGGATCCTCGCGAGCCCAGGCGTGGAAGTGCTCGAGGCGTCGATCAACGCAGAGCGGCCGGGAGGGGTGTTCCCGAGCGACCACCTGCCGGTGCAGGCGAGCGTGCGGCTGCCGGTGACGATGGTCTGAGTAGACCAATACACTCACCAGGGTGATCACAGGTGAGTTGAAGAGTCGCATCGACCGCGTATGGGACGCGTTCTGGTCCGGGGGCATCTCGAACCCCCTCGAGGTGATCGAGCAGGTCACGTACCTGTTGTTCCTGCGCCGGCTCGACGATCAACAGACCTCCGCCGAGCGAGAGCTGCGCCGTCTGGGGCGCACCGACAAGCCGATGCCCTTCCCGCAGCCCAAGGAGCACCTGCGCTGGTCGCGGCTCCGCGAGATGGGCGACACCCTGGCGATGCACGACCTGATGACGAACGAGGTGTTCCCGTTCCTGCGCGGGCTCGGCGATGACATCGCGGGTGAGACCACCACCTACGGCGCGCACATGCACGATGCCCGCTACACGATCCCGAGCGCGAACCTGCTCGGCAAGGTCGTCGACATGCTCGACCAGATCCCGATGGACGATCGGGACACCAACGGCGACCTGTACGAATACCTGCTCTCCAAACTCGCCTCCGCCGGCGTGAACGGTCAGTTCCGAACACCTCGGCACATCATCCGCCTGATGGTGGACATGATGGCCCCGACCCCGGCCGACGAGATCTGCGATCCCGCTTGCGGAACGGCTGGCTTCCTCATGGCAGCGAGCGAGCACGTGCGCGAGAAGCACCCCGACGCCCTGGTGGACCGGGAGCAGTCCCGTCACTTCCACCATTCGATGTTCCACGGCTTCGACTTCGACTCGACCATGCTCCGCATCGGCAGCATGAACATGCTGATGCACGGCGTGAACGCGCCGGACATCCGCTACCGCGACTCGCTTTCTGAGGGCGCGTCGGGCGATGAGGGCCTGTACTCGATGATCCTCGCGAACCCGCCGTTCGCGGGGTCGCTCAACTACGAGGAGACCAGCAAGGACCTGCAGCGCGTCGTCAAGACGAAGAAGACGGAGCTGCTTTTCCTGGCGCTGTTCCTGCGGCTGCTGAAGACTGGCGGCCGGGCTGCGGTGATCGTTCCGGACGGCGTGCTGTTCGGCTCGACGAAGGCGCACAAGGAGCTGCGTCGCATGCTGGTCGAGGACCACAAGCTCGACGCCGTGGTGAAGCTCCCCTCGGGCGTCTTCAAGCCCTACGCCGGGGTCTCCACCGCGATCCTGTTCTTCACGAAGACGGGCGCGGGCGGCACGGACAACGTGTGGTTCTACGACGTCGATTCCGACGGCTTCTCGCTCGATGACAAGCGCACGCCGCTCGCCGGGTCCGATCTACCCGATGTGCTGGTGCGCTGGCAGAACCTCGATGGCGAGCGTGATCGCGAGCGCACCGAAAATAGCTTTCTGGTGCCAAAGGCGGACATTGTCGCCGAGAATTACAACCTCTCGGTAAACCGCTACAAGGAAGTCGTTTTCGAGGAGGTTGAGCATCGCTCGACCGACGAGATCCTCGCCGATGTGGCGCGACTGAACGACGAGATCTCAGCGGGGGTTTCACGGCTACGGGAGGTGCTGGGGTGAGCGAATGGGAAAGCGTACCTCTAGGCACTCTGATGCCCGCTCGAGCGAAGTCAATAGACCCCCGGAAAACACCGGACGAGCTGTTTGAACTTCACAGCATCCCCGCACATGACCATGGAACGCCTGAGATAATTCACGGCAGAAATATTGGATCCACAAAGCAAATAGTCAGCCCAGGCGACACTCTCCTATCAAAGCTTGTTCCGCACATTCGGAGGGCCCACATTGTCGAAGAACGAGGTGGCGCGACGCAGATCGCGTCAAGCGAATGGATCGTCTTCCGCGGAGATAAAGCCGCCCCTGGGTACCTACGCCACTTCCTAGTCAGCGACCAATTTCACACTCAATTCATGGCAACCGTGTCGGGCGTCGGGGGTTCACTCCTCCGCGCCCGCCCAGAACACGTTAAGCGGATTGAGATCCCGATCCCCTCTCTCGAAGAGCAGCGACGCATCGCCACAATCCTCGATGGGGCCGACGCGATCCGCACAAAGCGCCGAGCGCAGCTCGCCCATTTCGAGGAACTGAAGAGCGCCACCCATGCCAGCAAACTCGCTGAGGGCAACAGGTATCCCTCCAGCCGCTTAGGAGATTTTGCAACCCTGAAGACAGGACCTTTCGGCAGTTCGGTCCATCGCGAAGACTACGTGACAGGCGGAGTGCCCCTTATCAATCCGACACACCTTATCGAAGGTCTCGTAAAGCCAGACGCAGCCATATCGGTCCCTCGAGCCAAGGCTGAAGAGCTGTCTGCTTTCTCGTTAAAACCAGGCGACGTCGTATTGGCGCGCCGGGGCCAGATGGGCCGAGCTGGCATCTTCCTCCCGAACAGCGGTCCGGCTCTTTGTGGCACCGGCTCCATGATTGTTAGACCGAACAATCCCGAACACGGTCAACTCATCGCCAGCTACCTGAACAGCCCAAGAACTAGAAGGCAACTCGAAGCAAGCGCCTCTGGAGTCACGATGCTCAACATCAATCAGAAAGCCGTGCTTGAACTCCCTGTGCCAGAGAATTTTTCTGAACGCGCAATCGAAGTGGCACACAATGACGAGTACATTCGTGCCGAGCGCGACCGGGTCGCCACAGCCCTCAGAACCGACGAAGAGCTGTTCGCCACCCTTCAGCACCGTGCGTTTCGCGGGGAGCTCTGACCCCCCTCAGAGCTCGCCCAGAAGTTCCGCCGCCAACGTCGCGAATTACGGCGCAACCGTCCCTGTCGCCGTGCGCCGTTGCGGCTGCGGCTGTGCAATCCGGCCGTTCACCGTCAAGGTTTCCGCGCGGTAAATCTTGGTGGCCTCTACTGTGACGGCACGAGCATGCCCGTCGGCCTTGTGTGAGGCGAAGCCTTGTAACAGCCCCAGGACACGTTCTTCACTCGAGCCCTAAGCCTACTCCGATCAGACTCGGGCGTCCTGACCCGCGCTTCGTCTTCCGTCCCGGATGAGGTGCCCGAACCGTCCCCGGAGAGCGCCACCCATTGGCTCCGTTTCTCGAGAGGCACTGTTTCCCATGAAGAGAAACACGGCCTCTCGAGAATCCGATCGTGGCCACGCGTGCCACTACGCCAAAAGGATCGAACTTCGCCAACCGTCCCACCTCGCCGATACACTCTGACTTGGGGAACGACCAAGGAGGGCGGCAGTGAGCAACTTCGGGTTCATCCGGCAGCATTGGCCGGAGCTCTTCGACACGTGCCAGCGCGCGGAGTCCTATGCCCTCTCGGACCCCGACAGCGCCGCCTTCCACGCGCGCGTCGCCGTGGAGAAGGTCGTCGAGTACCTCTTCGTGGACGTGTTCGGGTTGCCCGAGGGATACCGTTCCGATCTCAGCGCCCGGATGAACGCCCCGGCGTTCAAGAACCGCACGAACGCCATCAACAACCAACTGAACCTCCTGCGCCGGCGTGGCAACGACGCCGCCCACGGCAACCGTCGGCTCTCCCGCCAGGAGGGCGTCGCCACGTTGCGGGACCTCTTCGACGTGATCGTGTGGACGGTCAAGCACCAGTCCACGTTCCCGGAGGCCGCACCGCTTGGCACCGCCTTCGACGTCACCATCGCCCAGAAGCGCGCACCGCTAGGCCCCGCCGAGCTCGCCAAGCTGGCGAAGCGGTTCACCGAGCAACAGGAGACCTCTCGGCGCGAGATCGCCGAGCGCGACCAGAAGCTCTCCGCCCTGGAGGAGGAGCTCGAGGCGCTGCGGAAGCAGATTGCCGAGGCGAAGGCTGCCGACACCGCTGCCGATACCCACGACTACCGCGAGGACGAGACCCGCACCGCGCTCATCGACGAGCAGCTGCGCGATGCGGGCTGGGCGCTCGAA
The DNA here is from genome assembly GCF_001613775.1 of Brachybacterium sp. sponge. NCBI lineage: Bacteria > Bacillati > Actinomycetota > Actinomycetes > Micrococcales > Dermabacteraceae > Brachybacterium > Brachybacterium sp. sponge. The sequence continues at coordinate 341,710 of NZ_LRMP01000001.1, forward strand.
GACCCGCAGGACCGGGAGTATCCCGTCGACGGCCTCCCGATCAACCCCGGCATCAACGCCACCGGCATCGGCCGCGTCGACTACGTGCTGTGGGGAGCCGACGGGCGGCCGCTCGGCATCGTCGAGGCTAAGCGCTCCACCGTCGACCCGTCGGCCGGAGAACAGCAGGCAAGGCTGTATGCCGACGCGCTCGAGGCCCGGTTCGAGCAGCGCCCGGTGATCTTCCTCAGCAACGGCGACCGGCACCTGCTCTTGGACGACGCGGCGGGCTACCCGCCCCGGGAGGTCGCGGGTTTCTTCACCCGCGGCGAGCTCGAGACGATGATCCGCCGGCGCGCGCTGCGCTCCCCGCTCTCCGGCGCGCACGTCGATCCCGCGATCGCTGGGCGCCCGTACCAGCAGCGGGCGATCGCGAAGGTCGGCGCCCACTTCGATCAGAAGCAGCGGCGCGCCCTGCTCGTCATGGCGACCGGCACCGGGAAGACCCGCACCACCATCGCGCTGGTCAAGCAGCTCATGGAGCAGGGATGGGCGAAGCGGGTGCTGTTCCTCGCCGACCGTGCTGCGCTCGTGAAGCAGGCCCACCGCGCCTTCTCCAGCCTCCTGCCGGACGTCGCGTCCGTGAATCTCACCGTCGACAAGGAGACCGAGGCCAGGGTCTACCTCTCGACCTATCCCACGATGCTCAACCTCGTCGATGCCGCACGCGATGCGCGGGGCCGACGCTTTGGCCCCGGGTTCTTCGACCTGGTCGTCATCGACGAGGCGCACCGCTCCGTCTACCAGAAGTACGGAGCGCTGTTCGGCTGGTTCGACGGCCTCCTGCTCGGGCTCACCGCCACCCCCGTCGACGACATCGCCCGCAGCACCTTTCGGCTGTTCAACATCGAGGACGGGGTCCCTACAGACCTGTACGCGTTGGACGAGGCCATCGCCGAGGGCTATCTCGTCGGCCCCGAGAACCTGGTCTACGACTTCGGATTCCATCGCAAGGGCATCCGCTACGACGACCTGCCGGAGGACGAGAAGGAGAAGTGGGAGGAGATCGACTGGGAGGGCGTCGATGGCGAGGAGCATCCCGAGACGGAGATGCCCACCGAGGTCGAGGCGCCGCGAGTGTTCCGCTCGCTGTTCAACGCGGACACCGCCGACAAGGTGCTCGCCGAGCTGATGCAGCACGGATTCACGGTCGCGGGCGGCGACCGGATCGGCAAGACCATCGTGTTCGCGATGAACCAGCGTCACGCCCAGTTCCTCAAGGAGCGCTTCGACGCGCAGTACCCCCACCTCGGCGGGGACTTCGCCCAGGTGATCACGAGCCACTCCGCCTACGCCCAGACCCTCATCGACTCCTTCTCCCAGCCGGAGAAAGCCCCGCACATCGCGATCAGCGTGGACATGCTCGACACCGGCATCGATGTGCCCGAGGTGCTGAACCTGGTGCTGTTCAAGCAGGTGTTCTCCAAGACCAAGTTCTGGCAGATGATCGGCCGCGGAACCCGGCTCTCACCCGGGATCTTCGGCGACGGGGACAAGACGGCGTTCCGCGTCCTCGACGTCTGCGGGAACGTCGAGTACTTCGCCCAGGACCCCGCCGATCGCGCCGCGAGCGTGCAGGTCCCCCTCTCGCAGCGACTGTTCACCGTGCGAGCACGACTGGTCGCAGGCATCGACGCGACGGCCGGCGACGACGAGGTCCGTGCCGAGGCGGTCACCTGGCTGAGCGGCTTCGTCGCCGGCGTCCCCGCCGACTCCTTCCTCGCCCGTCCCCACCGTCGACTTCTCGACGCCTACTCGTCACCCGAAGGATGGGACGCCCCGCTGAGCGCGATCACAGCCGACGACGTCGCCGCCGCCCTCGGCGCCCTGCCGTCGTCGGCCGCCACCGACGACGAGCAGGCCAAGAGGTTCGATCTCGTGGTCCTGCAGCGAGAGCTGGCCCAGCTCGAGAACGACGACGCCCTCGCCGCACGCACGCGGACGGTCATGCAGTCGGTGGCGGCCCAGCTCCTCGAGAAGCAGACGATCCCGCAGGTCGCCGCCGCTGCGGAACTGCTGCAGGAGGTGGCCGGGGACGAGTGGTGGGAGGATGTCACCCTCCCGATGCTCGAACGGGCCCGGCGCGGGATGCGTGCCCTGGTGCAGTTCCTAGACCGGAAGAAGCGTTCGATCATCATCACGGACTTCGAGGACGACCTCGGGCAGTCCCGCTCTGTCGACCTGCCGCTCGCGACTGCCGGCGTCGACCAGAAGCGCTTCCGCGAGAAGGTCACCGCCTACATCCGTGAGCACAAGGACCACATCGCGATCCAGCGTCTGCGTCGCAACATGCCGCTGACCGAGACTGACCTCGAAGAGCTGGAGAGAATCCTCGTCGAACAGGGCGAAGGAACTCCGGAAGCCCTCGCGTCGGTGAGCGGAGAGCGCGGGCTCGGGATCTTCGTGCGCTCCCTCGTGGGCCTCGATCGAGCTGCCGCCGAGGCTGCGTTCGCGGAGAAGATCGCCATGGGCGGGCTGAACGCCACCCAGCTCGAGTTCCTTACGATGGTGATCGACGAGCTCACCCGGCGCGGCGAGATGACGCCCGATCGACTGTTCCAGTCCCCGTACGAGGACCGCGCAGCGACACGCATCGACTACGTCTTTCCACGCGAACAGGACGCCGACGCCGTGATCACCGTGCTGCACGACATCGAGCGAGCCGCGAACCCCTCCGGCACCGCCGACGAGCGCTCGCTCGCCTGACCACGGCCCGGAGGCGTTCCCGCGGGAACGCCTCCGCGCCCTCAGCTCCAGTCCGCGGTGCGCTCCTTCAGCTCCCGGTACGCCTCGAGCACCTGCGGCGTCGCGTCGGCCGTGACGATCCGCGAGCCGCTGATCTCCCAGGCGGGCGGCTCCTCGGTGCCGGCGAGCGCCCAGGCGGCCTGACGGGCGGCGCCGAGGGCGACGAACTCCCCGTCGGGCGCGATCGTGACCTCGCGGCCGAAGATCGCGGGCGCCAGCTGCTGGACGGCGCGGGAGCGGGCGCCGCCGCCGATCAGGGTGATGCGGCGGGCGTCGGTGCCGGTGCGCTCCTCGAGGGAGGTGATGCCGTCGGCGAGTGAGCACAGCAGACCCTCGACGTAGGCGCGGGCCACGTCCTCGCGGGTGGTGGGGCTGCTCATGCCGGTCAGGGTCGCGCGGGCGTGGGGCCGGTTCGGGGTGCGCTCCCCGTCGAGGTAGGGAAGCAGGGTCACGCCGCGCGCGCCGGGCTCGGAGGCGAGCGCCAGCTCGGCCATCTCCTCGTGGCTGACGCCGAGCAGGGCACGGCCGGCCTCGAGGATGCGGGAGGCGTTGATGGTGGTGGTCATCGGCAGGAAGCGGCCGGTCGCGTCGGCGAACCCGGTCACCGTGCCGCTGGCATCGCCGGGTCGCGCATCGCTGACCATCGCGCACACGCCGGAGGTGCCGATCGAGACGGAGACGTCGCCGGGGCCCAGCGACAGGCCGAGTGCGGCGCCCATGTTGTCGCCGGTGCCGGCCGCGATCGCGGCCCCGGAGGCGGTGCGGGCCATGACCTCGTTCGGGGCCTCGGGCAGGCGCGGCAGCTCGAGGCCCTTCCCGAGCGCGGCCTCGACGAGCTCGGGCTTCCACGCCTCCTCGCGGGTGGAGTAGTAGCCGGTGCCGGAGGCGTCGCCGCGATCGGTGAACGGGGCGGTGCCGGACTCGGCGAGGTGGAGGGAGACAAAGTCGTGCGGGAGCAGCACCTGCGCAGCACGCCGCGCGTTCTCGGGCTCCTCGTCGCGCACCCAGCGCAGCTTGGACGCCGTGAAGGAGGCGACCATGAGGCTGCCGATCTCCTCGACGCTCGCCTGCGCGCCGCCCATCTCCTCGATCAGCGCGGTCGCGGCGTCGGCGGAGCGGGTGTCGTTCCACAGCAGCGCAGGCCGCACCACCTCGCCCTGGTCATCGAGCAGCACCATGCCGTGCTGCTGGCCGCCGACGGCGAGCGCGTCGGCTCGCTCGAGCATGGGGCCCGCCGCCTCGTCGACCGCCCGGAGCCAGACGCGGGGGTCGACCTCGGTGCCGTCGGGGTGGGAGGCGCGGCGCTCTTCGAGCACCTGCCCGGTCTCGGCGTCGACGAGCAGCGCCTTCGTGGACTGGGTAGAGGAGTCGATGCCGAGGACGAGCGGGGCCATGAGGGGTCCTTTGCGAGCGGGTCGGGACGGAAGAGCAGGTGGGGCGGGGCATGTCAGGCGGCCTGCGGGGCGCGGACGCGCACCGCGCCCCGCGCACGAGGCCAGGGTACGGGCGAGGAGCGACCGGCCGCCCCGGAAGCCGGCCTCGGCCCGGGGTAGTGCCGGCGCGTGCGCGGGCCTGGCCGCTGCATCCAGTGGTGCTCAGCCCGCAACCACCCGGCCTATGGCCGATGGCTGCGGGCTGAGCGCCAGTGGGAGACACGGGCCCGACGCAGGGCGCCTGCCGACCAGCCTCGGGACCCGGGCCGGGTCGATGGAGGCGGGCTGAGCACCACCAGGGGACACGGGGCCGACGCCGGGCCCCGCAGGCGTCAGGCGCGGAAGCCGAGGAGGTGCTGCATGGCCAGCTGCTGCAGGCGCACGAAGCCGTAGTTCCGCTCCCCTGCCGCATCGGCGTCGAAGTCCTCGAAGGTGGAGCGGTCCGCGAGCAGGTCCTCGAGGGTCTCGCCCTCGCCGAGGGTGGGCTGGGAGAGCTCCTCGATGCCGGAGTAGGCCATGGCCTCCTGCACCTCGGAGTCCTGACGGAACGCGATCGCGCGCTCCTTGAGCATCAGGTACATCTCCATGTTCGCCGCGGCGGAGTCGTACTGGCCCTGCTCGTGCTCGGTGCGAGAGGGCTTGAAGTCGAAGTGGCGGGCGCCCTCGTAGGCGCCGGGCTTCGAGGGGAAGCCGTTCTCGAGCAGGTCCACGGTGAAGAACGCGCTGATCAGGTCGCCGTGACCGAACACGAGGTCCTGGTCGTACATCGGGCCGTGCTGGCCGTTGAGGTCGATGTGGAAGAGCTTGTCGCTCCACAGCGCCTGGGCGAGGCCGTGGGTGTAGTTCAGCGTCGCCATCTGCTCGTGGCCGGTCTCGGGGTTGATGCCCACGATGTCGCCGTGCTCGAGCTGCTCGATGAAGGCCAGCGCGTGGCCGACGGTGGGCAGGAAGATGTTGCCGCGGGGCTCGTTGGGCTTGGGCTCCAGGCCGATGCGCAGGTCGTAGCCCTTGTCCTTGATGTAGCCGGCGACGGTGTCCAGGCCCTCGCGGTAGCGCTCGAGGGCGGCGTGGAGGTCCTTGGAGCCGTCGTACTCGGAGCCCTCGCGGCCGCCCCACATCACGAAGGTGCTCGCGCCGAGCTCGGCGGCGAGGTCGACGTTGGCGAGCACCTTGCGCAGGCCGAAGCGGCGCACGGAGCGGTCGTTGGAGGTGAAGGCGCCGTCCTTGAAGACGGGGTGGGCGAAGGTGTCGGTGGTGACCATCTCGATCACCAGGCCGGTCTCCTCGGTGACCTTCTTGACCTGGTCGATGATCCGCGAGCGCTCCTCGGGGGTGGCGTCGAAGGGGATCACGTCGTTGTCGTGGAAGGTGAAGCCCCAGGCGCCGAGCTCGGCGAGGCGGCGGATGTGGGCGGTGAGCTCGAGTGGCGGGCGGGTGGCGAGGCCGAACTGGTCGCGGGCCTCCCAGCCGGTCGTCCACAGGCCGAAGGAGAACTTGTCGTCACGGGTGGGGGTGGGTGCGGTCATGGGGTGCTCCTCGGTGGTGGTCGACGGCGTCGTCGGGGGTGCTGCGCACGGCGGCGGTCCGCCGTGGGGCGGTGCACCCCTTCCCTTAGTAACTTTCCGTTACTAATCTACGCATGGGAGGCTGTCCCGCACAACCCGGGGCGCCGACGAACCCCGGACGCCGATGACGACGAGCACGGACGAGCACGAGAGGACGGACCCGATGCAGTCCACCCACCTGCGCGAGCACAACCTCTCCGCCGTGCTGCGCGCCCTGCAGACCGCCCCCTCCCCCACCTCCCGTGCAGGCCTCGCGACGCTCACGAACCTCACCAAGCCCACCGTCTCCAAGCTCGTCGAGGAGCTGATCGGCGCGGGCCTGGTGACCGAGGGCGAGCCGGTCGCGGCGGGCGCCGGGCGGCCGATGGTGCCATTGCGCACCGCCTCCGGGACACTGCTCGCGATCGGCCTCGAGGTCGCCGCGGACCACATCTCCTGCCTCGGCATCGATCTCACCGGCGCCGAGCTCGCGCGCCGCACCACCTACCACCGGGTCGCCGAGGGCACCGCCGAGGACGCCCTGGCGCTGGCCGCGCAGCTCGTGCACGAGGTGCGCGAGGAGGCGCCGGACCTGCCCGTCGTCGGCGTGACCGCCGCGATCCCGGGCCGCCTGGCCCCCGAGGACGGCCGGATCCTCTCCGCCCCGGGCCTGGACTGGGCGGACGTGCCCGTGATCGCCCGTCTGCAGGAGCTGCTCGCCCCGGCTCAGTGGCCGGTCGACGCGCAGAACGACAACCGGCTCTCCGTGCTCACGGAGATCGATCGCCGCCCCGGCGAGTCGTTCCTCTACGTGCGCGGATCGACGGGCGTGGGCGGCGCGGTGGTGCTGGACGGCACGATCCTCGAGGGCGCGCACGGCTGGGCCGGCGAGTTCGGGCACACGGTCGTCGCCCCCGACGGTCGACGGTGCCGCTGCGGGCGGCGCGGCTGCCTCGAGGCCTACATCTCCTACCTCTCGCTGGTGCGCCAGGCCGGGCTCTCCGACGACGTGCGGATCGAGGACCTCGTCGAGGAGCTCGCACGCAGCTCGAGCCGCGCCGAGGTGATCGGGGTGATCGGCCGTTCCCTCGGCCTCGCGATCGCCAACGCCCTGAACGTGCTGGACCTGTCCACCGTGGTGCTCTCCGGCTATCTCGCGCCGATCGCGGAGGAGATCACGCCGGTGATCCGGGAGACGGTCGAGCAGCACGCCCTCGCCGCCGAGGCGGGGCCCGTGCTGATCGAGCGCTCGGACTGCCTCACGGATCCTGCACTCCACGGGGCCGCGCGAGCGGCGCTGCAGCCGGTGTTCAGCACCCCCGGGGAATGGATCGGACACCCCCGCTCCCGAGCACGCTGAGGACACCCCGGCCGGCGGTGCCTCAGTCCCCGTCCTGCGGTGCCGCAGTGGACTCCCGCACGATCAGGTGGGTCTCGAGCTTGAAGGGGTGGGCGAACAGCCCGGGATCCGAGGACAGGGCGAGCAGGCGCTCGATCGCGACCTGCCCCATGGAGAACAGCGGCTGACGCACGGCGGTCAGCTGCGGATGGGCCCACCGGGCGATCATCGTGTCGTCGAAGGAGACGACGCTGAGCCGCTCGGGGACGTCCACCCCCAGTCCGCGCGCCGCGCGCAGGGCGCCGACGGCGAGAGTGTCCGCGACGGCGAAGATCGCACTCGGCGGCTCGGGCAGCGCCAGCAGGCGCTCGGCGCCGATCTGTCCGTCCTCGTAGGAGAAGTTCCCGTGCTCGATGAGGTCCCGCTCCCACACCACTCCGGCCGCACCGAGCGCCGAGTGGTATCCCTGGAGGCGCTGGCGGGCGGGCACCGAGTCCTTCGGCCCGGCGAGCACGCCGATCCGGCGGTGGCCGAGGTCCAGCAGATGCTGCACCGCGGAGCTGCCGCCCTCCCAGTTGGTCGCCGAGATGGTGACGATGCCGTTGACGTCCGGATCGATGGAGACCGGGTCGATCGCGATCAGCGGCAGGCGCAGATCCTTGCTCCAGCGCGCGTGCTGTGCGCCGATCGGGGTGGTCACGAGGATGACGCCTTCGACACCTCGCGCGGCGGCATCGGCCATCCAGGCGCGAGTGAGCCCGGCAGGGGTCTGATCTCCGCTGATCACGAGCAGATCCACGCCAGCGCGGTGCGCGGCCTGCTCGGCCCCTTCGAGCACCTGCAGGGAATAGGGGCTGGTGAGGGTGTCGAAGTGGATCAGGGCGGACCGCCGACGGTCGGTGTCGCGGCGCCGGGGCTCGTAGCCGAGCTCGCGGGCAGAGCGGGCGACGGTCTCGCGGGTGGTCTGGCGCACGTCCGCTCGCCCGTTCATCACCTTGGACGCGGTGGCCAGGGAGACCCCGGCTCGCTCCGCCACGTCCTTCAAGGTGACGCGCTCGCCTCGCGACTCGCTCTGCGTCATGTCCTCGCACCTCCCTGCTCCGACCGGCTCGGCTGCGCCGACTCCGGCGCACCATCGTGAACGTTACCCGCGCGAACAGGTCTTGACCTGCCCCGGCGGCGTCCATAGCCTAAATCAGCACGCAACTTTCAGCGCAGTTTCATGTCAGTTTCGCATGCCGGGGCAGGAGCGTGGACTCCGCCCGGTCACCATCGTGGAGGCCTCCCGCATGGCACTGTTCGACCTGCCGCTCGACGAGCTCCGGGAGTACCGACCACAGCTCGACGAACCCGACGATCTCATGTCCTTCTGGGACAGGACGCTCTCCCGGGCGCGGGACGCCTCCTCGCCGATCCTCTCGCTGGAGCCGGTCGACAATGGCCTGACGCTGATCGACACCTGGGACCTCGCCCTCGCCGGACACGACGGCTCCCCCGTGCGCGCCTGGTACAACAGGCCCGCCGTCACCGAGGCGGAGCTGCCGGTCGTGGTCGAGTATCTCGGCTACGGCGGCGGCCGGGGCGAGCCGCTCGAACGCCTGTCCTTCTCCGCCGCCGGGTACGGGCACCTCGTGATGGACACGCGCGGCCAGGGCTCCGCCTGGGGCGCGGGCGGCGACACCGCCGATCCGGTCGGCTCCGGCCCGGCCGCGCCGGGATCGATGACCCGTGGCATCGCCTCCCCGCACACCGCCTACCTGACCCGTCTGCTGACCGATGCGGTCCGCGCCGTCGACGCCGCCCGCATCCTTCCGGGCGCCGACGGTCGCATCGCGGTGACCGGCAGCAGCCAGGGTGGCGGGCTCGCGCTCGGCGCCGCCGGCCTGGTGCCCGACGTCGACGCCCTGATCGCCAACGTCCCGTTCCTGACCCACATGCGCCGCGCGATCGACATCACGGACGCCGATCCATACCAGGAGATCGTGCGCTACCTGGCGGTGCACCGGGAGCTCGAGGAGCAGACCCTCCGCACCCTGTCCTACGTCGACGCCCTGCACCTGGGCCGCAGGGCAACCGCCCCCGCGATGTTCTCGGTCGCCCTGCGCGACACCATCTGCCCGCCGTCGACCGTCTTCGCCGCCCACAACCTCTACGCCAGCGCGAGCGGCACCGATCCCGAACGGGAGATGGTCGTCTACCCGTACAACCACCACGAGGGCGGCGGGCCCGCCCAGCAGCGCCGACAGCTCGACTGGCTGCGGGCCCGCCTGTGAACGGAATCCTCAGCGCCGCAGCGCCGGATGCCCCGCGCGTCCGCTGGCCTCGGCGAGCGCATCCTGCACCGCGAAGTAGGCGGGCTTGCGGGTGAAGTCGTCCCACAGCACGGTCGCCGCTCCCTCGCCGGGGAAGGTGCCCGGCACCCACGAGTACTTGTCGAGCACGCCCCACAGGGTGAGCGACTCGCAGCCGTCCACGGCCAGTGCCGCCTCGACCACGCGGCGGTAGTAGTCGGCCTGCTGCTCGAGCTGCGCCTGCGTCGGCTCCCCGCTCTCCGGCAGATCCATGCGGACGTCGAGCTCGGTGATCGCGGTCTGCAGCCCGAGGTCGGCGAAGCGCTGGAGGTTCTCGGCGAGATCCCCGGGGAAGCCGTAGCGGGTGGACAGGTGGCCCTGGGTGGAGAAGCCGTGGACCGGGAGGCCGTCGGCGAGCAGATCCTGGACCAGGGTGTAGTAGGCATCGGACTTGGGGTTGATGCCGTCGACGTTGTAGTCGTTGACGAACAGCAGCGCCTGCGGATCGGCGTCGTGCGCCCAGCGGAAGCAGTCGGCGATGATCTCGGGACCCAGCTCCCGCAGCCAGATGTTCCCCTCGAGGCGCAGCTCGGCGTCGTCGCCGACGATCTCGTTGACCACGTCCCACTGCTGCATCCGGCCCGCATAGCGGCCCACCACCGTGGTGATGTGGTCCTTCAGGATCTCGCGCAGCTGCTCGGGGCCGAACCCTCCCTCCGTGAGCCAGGCGGGGTTCTGACTGTGCCACATCAGGGTGTGGCCGCGCACCACCTGGCCGTTCGCCTCGGCGAAGTCCATGATCGCGTCGGCGTCGGCGAAGTCGTAGGTGTCCTGCGCCGGTCGCAGGTGGTCCCACTTCATCTGGTTCTCCGCCGAGAGCGAGGTGAACTCGGTCGCGAGCACGTCGCGATAGGGCTCGTCGGCGGTGAACGGGTCGGGATAGTCCGCGTCCGCATGGTGCCCGCCGCCGGCGACGGCGCAGCCGATCTTCAGGGCGCCGCCCGCGGCGAACGCGAGGTTGTCCTTCTTCGCCAGGCCCGGGGGCTTCGACGCCCCGTCCCCCGGGGGCCGCGTCGGCCCGCGCCCTCCACCGGGTTCGGCGGAGGCTGACTGTGCGGCGGCGGCCATGGTCGTGGCCACTGCTCCGGCGGTGAGGATCTGGCGGCGTCTCATGCTGTCTCCTTCGACGTCTTCGACGGGTCTTCCACTACGGGACTGCCGCGCCTCGTGCGGGCGCCCCCTCCGGCGGAGGAGAGCCGACGGGACGCTGGGTGCTCAGCCCTTCACGGAGCCGAGCATGATCCCCGAGACGAAGTACCGCTGCACGAACGGATACACGCACAGGATGGGGATCAGGATCAGGATCATCGTGACCGACTGGATGTTGGCGTTGATGTCGTTGACGCTGCCGCCCGAGGCGGCCGCGCCCTCCGACGCCGCCGTGGAGGCGCCGGCTATCAGGTTCCTCAGGAACAGCGTCACCGGGAACAGGTCGGTCCGGTCCAGGTAGAGGAACGCGGCGAACCAGTCGTTCCAGTACTGCACCGAGTAGAACAGCACCATCGTGGCGATGACCGCCTTGGACAGCGGCAGCACGATCCGGAAGAAGATCCCGAACCAGCTCAGGCCGTCGATGTGCGCCGCCTCCTCGAGCTCCGTGGGCAGGTTCTCGAAGAACGCCTTCATGACCAGCAGGTTGAAGACCGACAGCGCCGGCGGCAGGATCACCGCCCACATCGTGTTCTTCATGCCCAGCGAGGAGATGAGCACGTAGTTGGGAACGATGCCGCCGTTGAAGAACATCGTGAACACGGCGATGCCGATGAGCAGTCCGCGGCCGCGCAGGTGCTTCTTGGACAGCACGAACGCGTAGGTCGTGGTGAGCACCATCGCGATGCTCGTGCCGATCACCGTGTAGACCACGGTGTTCCCGTAGCTGCGCCAGAAGCTGTTGTTGTTCGCCACCGCCCGATAGGTGTCGAGGTTGAAGTCGACCGGGAAGAGGTTCACCTTGCCGGCGTTGATCGCCCCGGCCGAGCTGAAGGACTGCGCCAGCAGCATGACGAACGGGTAGAGCATCACGGCGCACATCAGCACCAACAGCACGGTGTTGACGACCGTGAACACCCGGTACGAGGTGGAGTCCTTGATCCGGGAGGTCCTGGCCCTGACGGGCGCCGGACGCGGAGAGTCCGGGGCCATTGCTTCGATCACCACAGGCTCGTCCCCACCAATCGCTTCGAGATGTAGTTCGCCGTCATGACCATCGCGAATCCGATGATCGCCTGGAACAGGCCGATGGCCGCGGCGTAGCTGAGGTTGTTGGACACCAGGCCCACCCGGTACAGGTACGTCGAGATGACGTCACCGGTGGAGTAGGTCATGGGGTTGTACAGCAGCAGGACCTTCTCGAACCCGACGTTGAGGAAGTTGCCGATGTTGAGGATCAGCAGGGTGACCATCGTGGGCCGGATCCCGGGGATCGTGACGTGCCAGGTCTGCTGCCAGCGGTTGGCGCCGTCGATGCGGGCCGCCTCGTAGAGCGCATCGTCCACGGCGGTCAGCGCGGCGAGGTACAGGATCGTGCCCCAGCCGACGGTCTGCCAGGCCTCGGAGGCCACGTAGACGAAGCGGAACCATTCGGGCTTCTGCAGGAACGCCACGGCGTCCCCGCCGAAGGCGTCGACGATCTGGTTGACCGTCCCCTGCAGGGCCAGGAGCTGGTAGACCATGCCCACCACGATCACGACCGAGAGGAAGTGCGGCAGGTAGCTGATGGACTGCACGATCCGCTTGAAGTGCGTGCGCCGCACCTCGTTGAGCATCAGCGCGAGCACGATCGGCAGCGGGAAGCAGACCACGAGGGTCATGCCGCCGATGATGGCCGTGTTCGCGAAGACCTTCCAGAACGCGGGATCGTGGATGAACATCTCGACGTAGAAGGTTCCCACCCACTCGTCGCCGAAGATGCTGCCGCCCGGACGGAACCGCCGGAAGGCGATCACGTTGCCGAGCATCGGCAGGTACCGGAAGATCGCCAGGAAGATCAGCGGCAGGACCGCCAGCGTGTACAGCGGCCAGTCGCGCCTCAGCGACCGCTTCCACCTCCCCGGCCGGCGCGCGGGAGACGGTGGGCGCGGCGCAGTCTCCTGCGGCCCGGCCATCGTGGGCTCTGCGAGTGTCATGACAGCGGTCCCGAGGTCGGCGTCAGCGCGCCGCTCACCCGTTCGCCTCGACGAAGCGGTCACGGGCGGTGTTGAGCAGCTCGAGATATTGGGGCAGGCCCGCGGCCTCCAGCTCGCCCTTGAAGGCGTCCCACTCGCTCATGTCGCGCTCGCCCATGATGAACTGCAAGGTCGCGGTGTCCACAGCGTCCTTGATCGGCGTCGCGAGCAGCGAGGCCTGCTCGAGCTCGGCCTCGTCCATGGGCTTGGGCGGGTAGGGCTCGCGCGGAGTGCGCACGGACAGCACCTCGTCGATGTACTCCACGAACTCCGGGGTGCTGTAGGACTCCTTGAGGGCCCGGGACTCGCTGGATTCCGCCGGGAAGGTGGGGAAGCCGAGGTCGACCTTGATGTCGGTCGTGCCGTCGGGGTTGATCGCGTAGTCGTCGAGGCTGAACTCGTCCTTCAGCGTGATCGTGCCGTCCTCGGCCTTGGTGTAGTTCGTGTCCTTCTCGCCCCAGCGCAGCATCTCGCGGGCGTCGGGGTTGTAGTAGAGCCAGTCCAGGAACTGCAGCGTGGCGAGGAAGTTCTCTGACTTCGTGATCTGCGAGTTGAGCATGAAGCCGTGCCAGAAGTTGCGCGGCTCGACGTTGTCGCCGGCCGGGCCCGCGGGCGGCGGGATGAGGGTCACCGAGTGGTTCCCCTTGCCCACCGTCTCGTCGAGCGCGGTGGCGAACTCGATCGCGGTGCCGGAGGAGCCCGATGCCGCGAAGCAGGTCTCGGCGGCGAACTTCTCGCTGACCGAGGCGGCGCCGCTGCCGTCGTTCGAGGCGGTGAGTGACTCCTTGTCCAGCAGCCCCTCCTCGACCAGCACGCGGAAGTTCTCGATCATCTGCTTGTACTCGTCGGTGATCGCGACGTAGGTGAGCTTCCCGTCCGGCCCCGGGATCGAGCCGTCGCCGAAGCCCCAGCCGGCCTTCGTGCCGAAGGCGTGGGAGGCGTAGTTCAGCATCGAGGCGGCCTCGAAGCCGTCCGCGAGCGGCACGGCGTCGGGGTACTTCTCCTTGATGAGCTTGAGACCCTCGTGCAGCTCCTCCCAGGTGTTCGGCACCGCGCCGGTGAGCTCCTCGAAGACGTCTTTGCGAATGACGAGGCTGAACACGGGGACGGACACCTCCTGCAGGCCCGGCACCATGTAGTACTTGCCGTCGGACTGCTTGAGGTTGTCGATCATGTCCCCGAGATCCCATTCCTTCACGTACTTCTGGAAGTTGGGCATCTTGTCGACGTAGTCGCTCATCGGGACCACGGCGCCGGAGGAGACGAAGGGGGCCTCCTCGCCGGTGTAGACCAGCGGGATCAGGGTCGGGGCGTCACCCGCGCTGATCAGGAGGCTGCGCTTCTCGGTCGCATCGCTGAAGGGGATGTGGGTCAGCGTGATCTCGACGTTGGTGAGCTCCTTGATGTGGTCGAAGATCCTCCAGGTGTCCTCGACCGGGACCTCGGGCCAGTCGGTCCACAGCATGCTGACCTGGATCGGCTCCGTCGCCTTGAACTGCATGTCTGCGGTGTAGTCGTCCATCGCGCCGACGTTCTGGGCCTCGGCGTCGACGGTCTCTCCGGAGCCGGAGCCGCAGGCGGACACGGCCACCGTGGCGAAGGCCGCGGCGGAGAGGCCGACGAAGCTGCGCCGGCTGGGAGCGAAGGGGAAGGGGCGGGGTGTGGTCATTGCCGTCTCCTCATGGGGATCTGAGCCGAACCGGACGGTGCGGCGAGGGGCGAAGCAGATCGAACCGGTGCTGCAGATGCCTCGGCGGCGGGTTGCACTCACGGCATCCCCACCCGTCCGAGCCCGACCGCGGGGTCGGGGTGTGCGACTCCGCTCGGCGACTGTGCCGGCGGAACCACGTGACTCACGTCATGTGTTAGTTGTGCTGGTTAACATAACTGCGCGAGCTACATCGGTCAAGAACTTCCCGAAACCTTGCGAACCACGGAGATCGCACGGAGAAACTACTTCTGCCTGCATCTTCGGCGCCCACTCCACACTCGTAGCCACTCCGTCCATAGGACACGAGTCGGTAACGACTCGGCGACCATCACTGGACTAGCGCGAAACTTTCGCTCACTATGGTGTGGAGCCGACGTCACCGTGGCTGTCGGCCTCGCCGCGCTCGCCCCCCTGGAGGAGCAATGACGTCACACCTCCGCCCCCGCGGGCTGTTCTCCGAGCTCACCGAGGGCGTGTACTGGTTCCTCGTGCTCGACGTCATGCTGCTGCTGTCGGCATCGCCGACGATCCTGCTGTGGACCGTCATGTCCCCGGGGCCGCTGGGATCGCTGCTGTTCGTGGTCGCCGCGCTGCCCCTCCTGCCTGCGCTGTCCGCCGGCCTGTACGCCTGCCGATCCTGGCGGGAGGACCAGGACCTGGTCCCCGCCCGGCAGTTCCTGCGCGGCTACCGGGTGAACGTCCGGGACAGCCTGGTGGCCGGCTCTCCCGTGCTGCTCGTGGCGGCGCTGGCGGCGTTCAACCTGACCCGGAGCTCCTCCCCCGCACTCGGAGCGGGCGAGATCGCCTTCCTGGTCGTGGGCGCGGCGGCGCTGCTGGTGCTGATCCGGGCGCTCTCGATCGTCTCCCGGTTCAGCTTCCGTGCCCGGGACGTGCTCCGACTGTCGGTGTTCACCCTGCTGACCAGGCCCCTGTCCACCCTGGCGCTGCTCTCGCTGGGAGTGCTGACCCTCGGCATCGTCCTGGCGGTCGGCGAGTTCGTGCTCACGGCCGCAGCGTCCCTGCTCGTCTTCGCCCTGTGGGCCTCGGAGCGCCCGATCGCCCAGCTGCTCACCGAGCAGTTCACGACGGGGGAGCCCGCGGTCGGCGCGGAGCCGTCGGTCAGCCCGGCGTCGTGAGGACGCCGCCCGCGCCGAGCCGGAGGGTGCCCCCGCCGCGCGGGATGCTCACCTCGTGCGCGGTTCCGCCTGCCTCGAGGCGGTAGTCCCCGGCGAAGCCCTGCAGCCTGACGCGCCCCTCCGCATCGCTGAGGTGCTCCTCGCGGTCCACCCACCAGTCCTCGGTGATCAGCTGCTTCAGCGCGTCGTAGCCGGGTTTGGCCGTGCCGTCGACCCGCACCAGTCCGGCCGGGGCGCCCAGCCACGCCGAGGCGTCGTCCAGGCCCCAATAGGTCAGCGACTCGACGGCAGGGCTCGCGAGCACCGTGCGGTAGTGGCTGAGGAGCTCCTCGGCCTGTCGCTCCTCGCCCTCGGCCGTGGACGGCCAGGACTCGACCTGGTGGTCGTTGAGGTCCACGACGTGCGCGGGCATGAGGTCCCCGGAGAGCAGCGTCGTCTCCGTCATCTGCAGCGGCAGGCCGAAGCGGGAGAAGCGCTCGAGGACCTCGGCGATCTGCTCCTGGCCCCGATAGCCCTTGTGCATGTGGGTCTGCAGGCCGATCGCGTCGATCGGCACGCCCGCCTCGAGACACTCCTCGATGACAGCCTCGTAGTCGGCGGTGAGGTCGAAGTCGTTGAGCACGAGGCGCGCTGCAGGATTCGCGGCGCGGGCGGCCTCGAAGGCCAGTCGGATCACATGCATCCGGCCACGAGCCCGGGCGAGCTGCGTCACCGCGTTCTCCTCCGCCTCGAACACCGGCAGGATCACCGTCTCGTTGATCGCGTCCCAGTGGTCCACGAGCCCGGCGAAGTCGCCGGCGTCCCGTGTGATGCGGGCGCGGATCGCGTCCTCGATGGCCTGCTGGTCGCGCTCCATCAGCCAGATGGGTGCGAGGGTGTGCCACAGCAGAGGGTGCCCCTTCAGCCGCACACCGCGAGAGCGCAGGTGCTCGGCGAGGGCTCTCAGCCGCGGGGCGTCCGTCGGCCCGCCGGGCGACGGCTCGAACCAGCGCCAGTAGAACGGCAGGGTCGCCGTGTTGAACAGGTCCAGCCACTGGTCGGCGAGCCGGGCGTCGTCCGGGTCCTGCTCGCGCTCGTCCTGCGTGACGGGCATCCTGAACGCGATGCACCCGAAGCCGAAGGCGTGGGAGGTCTGCTCGACGCCGACGGGGACCCCGACGCGCGGGGAGCCCGCCTCGTCGACCAGCTGGACCTCCAGGATCTCGAGGCGCCCAGCGGGGGCGGCGCCCCGGCTCATCGACCGGCGGCCGCCGGGGCCGCCGCGTCCGCCGTCCCGGTGGCGACAGGGACCGGGGCGACCTCGACCGGGGTGCCCAGCACACGCTCGCCGTCGACGACGGTGCGCACCGGGCCGGTCACGCGGAAGCCGCCCTCGAGCGTGATGTCCTCGCTCGAGGACCCCACTCACACCCGGAACTCGCCGGGCTCGACGATCCGCCGATGGTCGGGCCCTATGAACGAGGTGCGGTCGGCGTGGAGGCGGAAGACGACCCGCGCCGCCTCTCCCGCCGCGAGGGCGATCTTGGTGAAGCCGACGAGCCGCTTGAGGGGTCGCACTACCGAGGCGACGGGATCGCTGAGGTAGAGCTGGGCGACCTCCTTGCCGTCGCGGTCGCCGACGTTCGTGACGGTCGCGGAGATCTCCACGGTGCCGTCGGCGGCGATCTCCGCGGCGGAGACCTGCAGATCGGAGTACTCGAAGCGGGTGTATCCGAGGCCGAAGCCGAAGGGGAACAGGGGCTTGGGGTCGATGTTGGAGATGCCGTCGCTGACCCAGGCGAGGACCGGGGCGAGATAGGTGCCGGGCTGACCGCCCATGCCGCCGGGGATCCCGATCGGAAGGCGTCCTGAGGGGTTGACCCGGCCGGAGAGCACCCCGGCCAGGGCGCTGCCGCCCTCTTCCCCCGGCATGAAGGCCTGGACGATCGCCGCGCAGCGGTCCACGTAGCCCCCGAGCGCGTAGGGACGGCCGGTGACCAGCACCAGGACCACCGGCGTGCCCGTGGCGAGCACGGCCTCGACGAGCTCGTGCTGGGCGCCGGGCAGACGAAGGTCCGCCACGTCGCATCCCTCGCCGGAGGTGCCGGCCCCGAACAGGCCCGCGATGTCACCCACGGCGAGCACGGCGACGTCGGAGGCCTCGGCGGCCGCGACGGCCTCGGGGATCCCGGAGGTGTCGGCCTCGAGGAAGGGCACCCCGCCCGCCTCGGTGATGCTCGCCTCCGGGTACTCGGCGCGCAGGGAGTCGCCCAGGGAGGGCACGGGCACCGCGGTGCCGTTGTCCTGCAGGCGCGAGAAGACGTGGTTGGTGAAGCTGTAGCAGCCCAGGAAGCTGCGCGGCTCGGCGGCTGCCGGACCGAGCAGAGCGATGCGGCCGGGCGCGGCGAGCGGGAGGGTGCCGCGGTCGTTGCGCAGCAGGACGATCGACTCCTCGGCGACCCGGCGGGCGAGCTCGCGGTTCTCCGGGGGGTCGAGATCGATCGCCTCACCAGTGGTGGCGGGGTCGAAGTCGGGATCCAGCAGCCCCAGCTCGATCTTCTGGCGCAGCACGCGTCGCACCGCCGTGTCGAGCACCTCGACCTCGAGCTCCCCGGCCTCGATGGCCTCGAGCAGCTCCGGGAAGGTGTTCGTCTCCGGCAGCTCCACGTCCATCCCGGCGCGCAGGGTGGTCACCGCCGCCTCGCGAGTGGTCTCCACGACGCGGTGCATGGACTGGAGGAAGTTCACGGCCCAGTAGTCCGAGACCACGGTGCCCTCGAAGCCCCAGGTCTCGCGCAGCAGCTCGGTGAGCAGCCAGCGGCTGGCGGCAGGGGCGATGCCGTCGATGTCGGCGTACGAGTTCATGACCGATCGGGCGCCGCCCTGGCGCACAGCCATCTCGAAGGGCACCAGGTCGATCTCGTGCAGCTCGCGCGTGCCGATGGACACGGGGGCGTGGTTGCGGCCGGCGCGGGAGGCGGCGTGGCCGGCGAAGTGCTTGAGGGTCGCGATGACGCCGGCGCTCTGGAGGCCCTTCACGTAGGCGGCGGCCAGGACCCCGGTGAGATACGGGTCCTCGCCCATGGTCTCCTCGATGCGGCCCCAGCGGTAGTCGCGCACGATGTCCAGCACGGGCGCCAGCCCATGGTGCGTGCCGAGGGCACGCATGTCCCGGCCGATGCGGGCGGCCATCTCCCCGATCAGGTCCGGCGCGAAGGAGGCGCCCCAGGCGATGGCCGCCGGGTAGGTGGTGGCCTCGTGGGCCATGAGCCCGGTCAGGCACTCCTCGTGGGCGATCGCCGGGATGCCGTGCGGGGAGCCGGCGACCACGGCGCTCTGCAGGCGGCGCAGGGTCGCCACACCCTCCTCGGAGGTGAGCGGCGCGCTGCCGTAGGTGCGGGTGAGGTGGCCGAGACCGTGGCGCACGGCCTCCTCGAAGGGGTCGCGGCCCTCGTCGAACGTCGACTGCATGGGGGCGAAGCCCTCGGCATCGCCGATCTCGGGGCGCTTCCAGAAGCTTCCGAGCTGGGCGATCTTCTCCTCAGGCGTGAGATCTGCGAGCAGCGCCTCCGCGCGCTCCTCGACGCTCACCGCAGGGTCTCTCCACGGGGCAGCGGTCATGGGGTGCTCCTTCGCACGATCCTGAGGGGTGCGAGGCACCCGGTCCATCTGCCCGACGAGGGCATGTCCAGAAATCTTTCTGTCCAATTTCGGCTGGGCACAGATTAGGGCAGCGGGCGTCCGACGGTCAATGCCCTCTCGTCTCCCAGCAAGGACGGTGCGTCCAGTGGCCGCACCACCCACACGCCGTACGGACCGTTCCTCACTCGGCACACCGAGACCATCCCGAAACTTCTACGTGCTTGACCGCAAGACTTTCTGTTCCGTACGTTAGGACCCTCACGCCGGAGCAGCGCGCTCCCGCCAGGCCGTCGCATCCCGTCATCGTCGACACCAGGAGAAGGTCATGACCATCGAGAAGCTTTCCCGCCGTTCCCTGCTCGGCGCCACCGCCGGGCTCTCCGCCCTCACCCTCGGCGCCTGCGGCACCTCCGGACCCGGCGGTGCCGGCGGCGGCGGAGGCGGCGACAGCGCCTCCTACTGGGCCCTGTCCGGCGAGCCCAACGAGACGATCTACGGCGATGCCGTGGATGCCTTCAACGGGGGCGACCAGGGAACCGTCGAGGTCACGTTCTTCCAGAACGACGCCTACAAGCAGAAGATCCGCACCGCGATCGGCGCGGGTGAGGCGCCGACGATCATCTACGGCTGGGGCGGCGGCGGTCTGCGCACGTACGCCGAGGAGTCGCAGGTCCTGGACGTCACCGCCTGGCTGGACGAGGAGGCGGACTACAAGAACCGCTTCGTCGAGTCCGTCTGGGACGCCGCGACGGTGGACGACAAGATCTACGCCCTCCCCCAGGGCGCCACTCAGCCCATCATCCTGTTCCACAACAAGAAGGTGCTCGGCGACATCGGCGCCGAGGCGCCGGAGACCTGGGAGGACCTCCTGGGCGTGGTCGAGAAGGCGAAGTCCGCCGGCATCGCGCCGATCTCGCTCGCCGGGCAGTCGAGGTGGACCTCGATGATGTGGCTCGAGTACCTCCTCGACCGCGTCGGCGGCCCCGAGGTCTTCGCGAAGATCGCCGCCGGCGACAAGGAGGCGTGGCTCGACGACGCCGTCCTCGCGATGGGCGAGAAGGTCCACGAGCTGCTCGAGATCAAGGCCTTCGCCGACGGCTTCGAGTCCATGGCGGCCGACTCCAACACGGACCAGGCCCTGCTCTGGACCGACCAGGCCGCCCTCATGCTCCACGGCGGCTGGACCTTCGGCAGCATGAAGGCCAGCGGCGGGGAGTTCGTACCGAGCGGCAACCTGGGCTTCGGCCCGTTCCCCACGATCGAGGGCGGCGCCGGCGAGCTGAAGAACCTGGTCGGCAACCCCTGCAACTACCTCTCGCTCTCCTCGGCCGCAGCCGACGAGGAGATCGAGGTGGCCAAGGCGTTCCTCAAGGACGGGGCGATGTCCGACCAGGTCGCCGCCGACCTCATCGCCTCCGGCTCGGTCCCCGTGATCGTCGGCCAGGACGAGGCCCTCGCCGCGAGCGAGGACGCCGAGTACCTCCAGTGGGTCTACTCCTCGATCCAGGAGGCCCCCGCCTTCACGCAGTCCTGGGACCAGGCCCTGCAGCCCACTGACGCCGAGACGCTGCTGGTGAACACCGAGCAGCTCTTCCTCGGCGCGATCACCGCCGAGCAGTTCGCCGAGAACATGGCCGCCGGCAAGGGGGCCTGAGCATGACGGCCCTGTCCAGGGAGTCCGCCCTCCCCGCCACCGGGGCGGGGGTCGAGCGCGCGGAGTCAGCGCGCTCGACCCCGTCGGTCCGTCGTCCTCGCGAGGACCGGGTGAAGATCTCCCACCTCCTCTTCGTCCTGCCGGCGCTGCTGTTCTTCGCGGTATTCGCGCTGCTGCCGCTGGTGGGGGTCGTGGCGCTCTCCTTCACCACCTGGAACGGGATCGGCGCCATCGAGTTCACCGGGCTGACCAGCTGGATCGAGGCGCTCGGGAGGTCCAGCACCTGGAACGGTCTCGGGCTGGTCCTGCTCATGATCGTCGCGACGTGGCTGCTGCAGACCCCGATGAGCATCCTGCTCGGAGCCTTCCTGGCGGGCCCGCAGCGGTACCGCAACGTGCTCGCGGTGCTGTACTTCCTGCCGCTGCTGCTCTCCTCCGCGGCGATCGCGATCACCTTCAAGTCGCTGCTGGACCCCAACTTCGGCCTCGCCAACGGCCTGGACATGCCGCTGCTCAAGCAGAACTGGCTGGGCGACTCCGTGCTGGTCTGGGTGGTGTTGCTGTTCATCATCGCGTGGCAGTTCATCCCCTTCCACACCCTCATCTACCAGGGCGCGGTGCGGCAGATCCCCCGCTCGATGTACGAGGCGGCGGAGATCGACGGGGCGGGCCGCGTGCGGCAGTTCTTCTCGATCACCCTGCCCCAGCTGAAGTACACCCTCATCACCAGCTCGACACTGATGGTGGTGGGCGCCCTGACCTACTTCGACATCATCTTCGTGCTCACCCAGGGCGGCCCGGGCGCCGCCACCCGGATCCTGCCCTTGGACATGTACCTCACCGGCTTCCGCGGCAACGAGATGGGCGTCGCGAGCGCTCTGGCCGTGATGCTCGTGGTGCTCGGGCTGGGGCTCGCCCTCGGCGTGCAGCGACTCGGCGGCAAGGACTCAGCCGCCAGCCAGATGGAAGGAGCCTGACATGAAGCGCAACTGGATAGGTGGGGCCTTCGGCTGGCTGTGGCTCGCCGTCGTGCTGCTCCCGATCTACTTCGTGCTGATCACCAGCCTCAAGTCGATCTCGACCTACTTCGGCTCCAACCCGGTGCTGCCCTCGCTGCCGCTGGCGTTCGAGAACGTCACCGCGGTCCTCGAGGCAGACTTCACCCAGTACCTGCTCAACAGCGTGCTGGTCGCCGTGGGCACCGTGATCCCCCTGGTCCTGATGGCCTTCATGGCCAGCTACTCCCTCGTGCGCGGGACCCGCCGGGTGTTCAGCCCGATGCGGAGTCTGTTCCTGCTGGGACTGGCGATCCCCGTGCAGGCCACCATCGTGCCGATCTACCTGATGATCATCTCGATGCGGATGTACGACTCCCTGGCCGCGCTGATGATCCCGGCGATCGCCTTCGGCCTGCCGCTGAGCATCCTGATCATCTCGAACTCCCTGCGGGATGTGCCCAAGGAGCTCTTCGAGGCGATGGACGTCGACGGCTCCACCGAGTGGCAGAAGATGTGGCGCCTCGCCTTCCCGATCGTGCGCCCGGCGCTCGTGACGGTCGCGGTGTACCAGGCGCTGATGTCCTGGAACGGCTTCCTGTTCCCGCTGATCCTCACTCAGAGCCCGGACAAGCGCACCCTGCCGCTGGCACTGTGGAGCTTCCAGGGCGAGTACGCCACCAACGTCCCGGTCGTGATGGCCGCCGTGGTGCTGTCCTCGATCCCGATCGTGATCCTGTACGCCTTCGGCCGCCGCTACCTGGTCAGCGGCATGACCGCCGGATCCGGCAAGTGACCCCCGACCCCGCTCGCGAACTGCAAGGAGACGTCCCCGTCGTGACCTCGACGCCTGCCCGCTCGACCCCCCTGAACGTCGGCCTGATCGGCTACGGCTTCATGGGCGCCGCCCACTCCCACGCCTGGCGCACCGCGCACCGCTTCTTCGACCTGCCGGCCACCCCGGTGCTGCACACGATCGCGGGCCGCACCGAGGCCGCGGTCGCGGACGCCGCCGAGCAGTACGGCTTCGCCCGGCACACCACGCGCTGGCAGGACCTGATCGAGGACCCCGAGATCCATGTCATCGACATCTGCACCCCGGGCGACACGCACCACGAGATCGCCCTCGCCGCGCTCGCGGCCGGCAAGCACGTGCTGTGCGAGAAGCCGCTGGCGAACTCGGTCGCGGAGTCCGGGGAGATGGCGGCGGCCGCGGCCCAGGCCGCGCAGCGCGGTATCCGCTCGATCTGCGGCTTCTCCTACCGCCGCACCCCGGCGCTGGCCTACGCGCGCCAGCTGGTGGCCGACGGGTTCGTCGGCGAGATCCGGCAGGTCCGCGCCCAGTACCTGCAGGACTGGCTCTCCGACGCCGACGCCCCGATGACCTGGCGGCTCGACAAGGACAAGGCCGGCTCCGGCGCGCTCGGCGACATCGGCGCGCACGTCATCGACCTGACCCAGTGGATCACCGGCACCCAGATCGAGCAGGTCTCCGGCACCCTCGCCACCGTCGTCCCCACCCGTCCCGCGGCCGGCACCGCGCAGGGCCTCGGCGGGAAGGGCGACGCCTCCGGCGAGCGGGGCCAGGTCACGGTCGACGACGTCGCCCTGTTCTCCGCCCGCTTCGCCGGCGGCGTGCTCGGCGCCTTCGAGGCGACCCGCATGGCGCAGGGCCGCAAGAACGCGATGCGCGTGGAGATCAACGGCGCGAACGGGTCGGTCGCCTTCGACTTCGAGCGGATGAACGAGCTGGAGATCTACGACGCGACCGCCCCGGCGGGCCGGCAGGGCTTCACCCGCGTGCTGACCACCGAGCCGGAGCATCCCTACGCCGCGGCGTGGTGGCCCACCGGCCACGGGCTCGGCTACGAGCACACCTTCACCCACGAGATCGCCGACCTGGTCCGCGCGATCGGCGAGGGCACCGACCCCTCGCCGTCCTTCGCCGAGGCGCTGCACGTCCAGCGCGTCCTCGCCGCCGTCGAGGCGAGCGACGCCGACGGCTCACGTTGGACCCCCGTCGAGACCCCCACCACCGAGGAGACCACCGCATGAGCACCGCCCCCACCCGAGTCGCCCTCGTCGTCCGCGGAGGCTGGGACGGCCACCAGCCCGTCGAGGCGACCGACATGTTCCTCCCCTTCCTCGAGGAGAACGGGTTCAGCGTCCGGATCGAGGAGTCCCCCGCGGTCTACGCCGACGCCGAGTACATGGCCACGGTCGACCTGATCGTCCAGTGCAACACCATGAGCACCATCGAGCGGCCCCAGTTCGAGGGGCTGCGCGCCGCGATCGAGGCCGGCACCGGCATGGCCGGCTGGCATGGCGGGATCGCCGACAGCTACCGCAACGAGTCCGACTACCTCACCCTCATCGGCGGGCAGTTCGGCTGCCACCCGGGCAAGCACCCCGACGAGCGCAAGGGCGAGCAGGCCGACAACTACGTCCCCTACACCGTGAACCTGCTCCCGGAGGCGGCGGACCATCCGATCACCGCCGGGATCAGCGACTTCGACCTGGTCACCGAGCAGTACTGGGTGCTGGCCGACGACTACTGCGACGTCCTCGCGACCACCACGCAGAAGGTGCGGGACTGGGATCCGTGGCACCGGGAGATCACCTCGCCTGCGCTGTGGACGCGGCTGTGGGGCAAGGGCCGGATCTTCGTGACCACGCCCGGGCACCGCGTCGAGGTGCTCGAGGACCCGAACGTCCGCACCATCGTCGAGCGGGGCATGCTCTGGGCCGCGCGCGGCAGCGACATGCCCTACGGCGACCACGGCAGGACCCGAGCGAAGGAGGCGACCCGATGAAGGTCGGCATGATCGGCTGCGGGGTCATCTCGCGCCAGTACCTGGACAGCTTCGACCGCCTGCCCGACGTGCAGCTCGTCGCCGTCGCGGACCTCGACCGCGCCCGCGCGGAGGCCGCCGCCGAGGGACGCGAGGGGGTGCGGGTGCTCACCGTCGACGAGCTGATCGCCGACGCCGAGGTGGACACCGTCCTGAACCTCACCATCCCCGCCGCGCACGCCGAGGTGGACCTGCGCGCGATCGCCGCCGGCAAGAACGTCTACTCGGAGAAGCCCTTCGCGGTCACCACCGAGGAGGGCGCCCACGTGCTCGCCGCAGCGGCGGAGGCGGGCGTCCTCACCGGCTCCGCCCCCGACACCGTGCTCGGCACCGGCACGCAGACTGCGCGCGCCGTGATCGACGACGGCGTGATCGGCACGCCGATCGCGGCGACCGCCACGATGGTCACCCCGGGCCACGAGCGCTGGCACCCGCAGCCGGACTTCTACTACGTCCACGGCGGCGGCCCGCTGCTGGACATGGGCCCCTACTACATCCACGCCCTGGTCACCCTGCTCGGACCGGTCAGCGCCGTCATCGGTGCGGCGAGCCGGCTGCGCACCGAGCGCACGATCGGCTCCGGCCCCCGCGAGGGCGAGACCATCCCCGTCACCACGGACACGCACGTCACCGGCGTGCTGGTGCACGAGTCGGGGGTGCTGTCCACGCTCGTGATGAGCTTCGACGCGGTCGCGACCGCCGCCCACCCGATCGAGATCCACGGCACGGCCGGGTCCCTCGCCGTCCCGGATCCGAACCGCTTCGACGGGGACGTGCGCCTGCACCGCCTCGGCGGCGAGAGCTGGGAGACGCTGCCCGTGACCGGCGGCTACGAGCAGGCCGGTCGCGGCATCGGGCTGCAGGACATGGCCGTGCGCGGCGCGGACCTGCGCGCCTCCGGCGAGCTCGGCCAGCACGTGCTCGAGGTGATGAACGGGGTGCTCGAGGCCGCCGCGTCGGGCACGCGCGTCGAGATCACCAGCACCGTGGAGCGTCCGGCGGCGGTGCCGCTGACCGCGGCCGACGGCGCGGTGGTCGCCGGCTGACGACGGGGCCGCTCACCCGAAGGACAGCGGCAGCATTCCCCCGCGCGGGCCGAGCTTCTCGAGCTCGGCCCGCTGCGCGTCGGTGAGCGGGATCCGGCCTGTGGCGAGCCGCAGCGCATCGGCGTCGGACCAGGTGGCGGGCAGGCACAGCCGCAGCCGGCGCTCGACCATCGAGCGCGCCTCGGCGAGACCGTCGGCCGGCGGGCCAGCGGGCGCATCCGCAGGGTCGAGGTGGGCGAGCAGGTCCAGGTGGTGCAGGGTCCACTCGAGCACGTAGGCATGCAGGTAGTCCCGCACCGTGAGGCTCATGCCCTGGGTGGCGACGGGCAGGTCCGGCTCCGCGAGCAGCGCGGCCCGCTCGGCGGCCCCGCCGAGATCATCCAGGTGTTTCCGAAGCAGTCCCGGATCCTCGTACGCGGCGGCGAGGCGCACGGTGAGGGCGTCGTGCGGATCGGTGCCGTCGGGCGGGGTGGGCGACGGAGTCCAGTAGCTCAGCGCGTCCGCCGTCGGGGCGTCCTCCGCGGGGGTCGCCAGCGTGATCAGCACGTCCTGCACGTCGATCACGAGATGGCCGACGAGGTCGCGCACCAGCCAGCCACGGCATCCCGAGGGAAGATCGAAGGCGCCCGCCGGCAGGTCGCCGACCGCGCGACGCAGCGCGGACCAGGTCGTGGTGAACAGCTCCATGGGCGAACGCTATGTCACACGTTCCAGATGACCGGGACCAGCAGGATCTTCACCACCATCGCGAAGGCGAAGAGGGTGGCGTAGGCGGTCTCGATCCGCTCGTCGGCCTTCCGGGAGTTCGCGGCGTCGAGCACCGCGGGCTGGCCGAGGAAGCCGGCGACCGCGCCGGCGGCGCGGGCGGCGGAGAGGTCCAGCACCCAGCGGGCGGCCAGCAGCAGCACCACGCAGGAGAGCGCGGCGACGACCACGGACAGCAGCGCGGCGCGCCACGCCGTCGGGGAGGCGAGGACGGAGGCGACCTCGGGCCCGGCGGTGAGGCCGAGCGCGGCGAGGAACAGCAGCAGCCCGAGCTGGCGCACGGTCGTGTTCGCGCCGCCGGGCAGGGACCAGACGATCGGGCCGGTGCGGCGCAGCGCGCCGAGCGCCATGCCGACGATCAGCGGGCCGGCCGCCGGGCCGAGGGCGAAGGCGCCCCCGCCGGGGAGCGGCACGGTGATCATGCCCAGCGCGACGCCGAGCATGAGCCCGAGGCCGAGGGAGAGCACGTCCAGCTCGCTCACCTGGCGGTCGGAGTCGCCGAGGAAGCGGTGCACGGCGTCGAGCTCCGCCCGGTCCACGACCACGGCGATGCGGTCCCCGGGCTCGAGGATGAGGTCGTCGCGGGCCAGCAGCTCCAGATCCCCGCGCCGCACCCGGGTGACCACGGCGCCGAAGCGGACGGGCAGGTTCAGCTCGGCGATGGAGCGGGAGGCGAGGTCCGGGTTCGAGACGGTCATGCGCGTGAACTCGACCAGGGAGCGGTCGTGGGCGACGTGCCGGGTCGAGCGCTCGCCGAGCTCGGCGACGACCTCCTCGACCGCCTCGGGCATCCCGACGGCGACCACCTCGTCCCCGGCCAGCAGGTCCTCGCCGGGCACGATCACGCGTACCGTGCCGTCCCGGCGCAGGTAGGAGAAGCGCACCCGCTGCTGGTACCACTGCGGCACGTCGCGCAGATTCACGGTGCGGTGGACGAGCACGGTGGTGGAGGCGAGGCTGGTCCCGGCGAGCGCGGGGGTGTCGCCCCGCCCGGGCCAGGCACGGCCGACGACCATGGAGACCAGCACGATCCCGACGATCACGCCGATCGGATAGCCGAAGGAGTAGCCGACGGACGGTCCCGCCGTGCCGGTCAGGCGCGAGGCGGCGTCGAGCGCGGGGGCGGCGGTGAGCGCGCCGGTGAACAGGCCCAGGCCCAGGTCCCGCTCGATCCCGAGGGCGTGGCCGAGCAGGATCGTCGCGAGCGCGGCGATGACGGTGGCGACGGTCGCAGCGCCCAGCAGCGGCAGCTGCTTGTTCAGCGTGGCGAAGAAGGTGGCGCCGGCGGAGATGCCGACGGTGTAGACGAACAGGGCGAGCCCGAGGGTCTGCACGATCTGCATCCCGTCGCCGAGCTGCGGGGCGATCGCGGACAGCGCCAGGCCCGTGAACAGTGCGCCCGCGGCGCCGAAGCGCATCCGGCCGAACGGGATCGCGCCGAGCACGGCCCCGGTCGCGACGACCAGGAACAGCGTGAGCAGGGGGCTGTTCGCGAGGGCGTCGATCACGGGGGTCCTTCCCGGGCCCGCCCTCGAGCGGGACGGGCGCGCTCGTGCACGGGCACCGCAGTGTGGGGTTCAGGTCCACGATAGGCCCGTCGGCCGTGCCCGACGAGCCGGGGTTGTCCGAGGTCACGCCGGAAGGGAGGGCCGACGGTGCTCGCGGCCCGCGCGACGGCGCCGCCCCGCGCGACTGGCAACCCCCGGCACTCCGCGCCATCGCGCCTCGTGGTGCACGACACTGGTGGCGACTATGACCGGGCCCCAGCCCGCACTCTCGACCGAAAGGACTGTCGATGGCCGACTCCGAAGGTGCCAACTACGCCCCCGCCGCGATGCCGAAGCCGGTGGTCGAGCCCGGGGAGTTCGTGTTCGCCGCGATGCATCTCGACCACGGCCACATCGGCGGGATGACCCAGGGCCTGCTCGGTGCGGGCGGCACGCTGAAGTGGGTGTTCGACCCGCAGCCCGAGCGCGCCGCCGCGTTCAAGGAGCAGTTCCCCGAGGTCACCATCGCCACGAGCGAGGAGGAGGTGCTCTCCGACCCGGAGGTGCACCTGGTCGCCGCCGCGGCCGTCCCCGTGGACCGGGCCCCGCTCGGCATCCGCGTGATGGAGGCCGGCAAGGACTACTTCACGGACAAGACCCCGCTGATCTCCCTCGAGCAGCTCGCCGAGGCGAAGGCGGCCGTCGCGCGGACCGGGAAGAAGTACATGGTCTACTACTCCGAGCGCATCCACGTGGAGGCCGCGGTGCTCGCCACGCAGCTCATCCAGAAGGGCGCGATCGGCAAGGTCCTGCAGGTCACCGGCATGGGCCCGCACCGCATGGGCGACCCCTCGACCCGTCCCGACTGGTTCTTCGAGCGGGCCCGCTACGGCGGCATCCTCACCGACATCGGCTCGCACAACTTCGAGCAGATGCTCACCTTCACCGGCTCGGACGACGCGGAGATCCTCTCCTCCTCGATCGGCAACTTCGGCAACCCCGAGCATCCCGAGCTCGACGACTTCGGCGACGCGCACATCGCGCTCTCCTCCGGGGCGACCGGCTTCGTGCGCGTGGACTGGTTCACCCCGTCGGGCCTGCGCACCTGGGGCGACGGCCGCACCTTCGTGGTGGGCACCGAGGGCTACCTCGAGCTGCGCAAGTACGTCGACGTCACCACCGACAACGGCCCCAACCAGGTCATCCTCGTGGACGCCGAGGGCGAGCACCGCCTCGAGGCAGACGGGAACGTGGGCTACCCCTTCTTCGGCGAGCTCGTGCTCGACGTGCTGCACCGCACCGAGAACGCGATGACCCAGGAGCACGCCTTCAAGGCCGTCGAGCTGGCGCTCAGGGCCCAGGAGGCGGCGAAGGAGCTCACCGGCCGCACGGCCTGAGCCGGCTCGGCCCGGACTCTCAGGGCCTCACGGACGATCGGCCGGACGGCGCACTCCTGCGCCGTCCGGCCGTTTGCTGTCCGCGACCGCCTGCAGCGCCTCGAGCCCCGCGGCGATCGAGGGCTGGCGGGAGGAGCCGGCGCGGATCCCGGCCAGCACGTGCCGGGCGGGGCGGGTGGGTCCGGCCAGCGGCACCCGCACGATGCGGTCGCCGAGCGGCAGGTGCGCCAGGCGCGGGGCGAGCGAGACCCCGAAGCCGTGGGCGATCAGGGCGGCGCCGGTGTCCCACTCGGAGGCGTGGTGCGCGACGCCCGGCGCGAAGCCCGCATCGACGCAGGCGAGCATCACCAGCTGGTAGTAGGTGCTGCCCGTCGCGCCCACGATCCACGGCTCCTCCGCCGCCTCGGACAGGGCGATCGACTCGCGCGCGGCGAAGGGGTGGTCCACGGGCACGGCCAGGTCCAGCGGGTCCTCCAGCAGGGAGCGCAGCTCGAAGTCCGGATCGGCGCGGGAGGGGATGTCCGGGGTCGCGACCACCACGGCGATGTCCACGTCGCGGGAGAGCAGGCGGTCGAAGGCCTGACGCGGCTCGGCGTCGCTGACCTGCACCATCACATGCGGATGGGTGTCGCGCAGGCGGGCGGCGGCATCGGGCACCAGGGCGGTCGCGGCGGAGGAGAAGCCGCACAGCCGCAGCGGACCGGAGGCGGCCGCGTCCCGGTACTCGGCCAGCTCCGCCCGGGCCTGCTCCCACTGCGCGGAGAGGATCTGGGCGTGGGTCAGCAGCGTGTGCGCCGCGGCGGTCAGGCGCACATTGCGCCCGATCGGCTCCAGCAGCTCCACCCCCAGCTCGCGGGCCAGCGCCTTGAGCTGGTGGGAGGCGGCCGACGGGGTGAGATGGCAGACCTCGGCCGCGGCCGTGACGGTGCCCTGCCGCTCCACGGCGCGCAGCAGCTCGAGACGCCGATCGATCATGTACGGACGGTACACGGTTCCTGGCGAACAGTTGAGATGGACGCGGATGGTCGGCGGGTCCATCCTGGGCTCAGGAGCAGAGCAGCTCCGCACGAAGGGTGGTGCGTGATGGCCCGTCATCCGGCGATCGTCATCGGCTGCGGCGGCCTCGGGTCCGCCGCCCTGTACCGGCTCGCGGCCCGGCTCGGACCGGGGGTGCTGGGGCTCGAGCAGCACGCCCTCGGCCATGAGCTCGGCGCCTCGCAGGACCGTTCGCGGATCCTGCGCCGCGTGCAGCACCACCGGGCCGACGCCCTGCTGGTGAATCCCGCCTACGACGCCTGGCGGGAGGTCGAGCAGCTCGCGGGACGGCAGCTCGTGACGATCACGGGCGGGCTGATCATCGAGGACGCCGCCCACCGGGCGAAGGCCGGCATCGGCACCCGAACCATGTCCGGCTACGCCCCGTTGCTGGCGGAGTTCGGGGTGGAGCACGAGTTCCTGGACGCCGCGCAGCTCGCCGAGCGCTGGCCCCAGTTCCGCCTGGACGGGGACGAGCAGGGCCTGTACCAGCGGGACACGGCCGTGGTCGACGCCGCCGCGGCGGTCGCCGCGCACCAGGAGCTCGCCCGCGCCGCGGGAGCGGAGATCCTCGAGCACACCCCGGTCCGCGCCGTGCGGCCCTCCCCGGGCGGGGTCGAGGTGCACACCGACGACGCCGTGCTCCTCACGGACCGGCTGGTGATCGCCGCCGGCGCCTGGACCGCCGAGCTGCTGGAGGGCTGGGGCCCGCCGATGCCGCTGACCGTCACCCAGGAGCAGGTCACCTACTACCGCCCGCACGACCCCGCCCCCTTCGCCCCGGACCGCTTCGGGGTGTTCATGTGGCACGGCGAGCACAACTTCTACGGCTTCCCCCTCCACGCCGGCGGCATGACCAAGCTCGGCGAGCACATGGGCGGGCCCGTCACCACCGCCCGCACCCGCGGCACCGACCCCGACCCGGTGCGGCAGCAGCGCTACCGGGAGTTCCTCGACCACCGCCTGCCCGGCTTCGCCGCCGACGAGATCAGCACCCGGACCTGCCTGTACACGCTGCCGCCGGACGAGCACTTCGTCCTCGGCGCCGTCCCGGACGATCCCCGGGTCGTCGTCGCCGTCGGCGCCGGGCACGCCTTCAAGTTCTCCGCCCTGATCGGCACGATCCTCACCGAGCTGGCCTGCGAGGGCCGCTCCCGCCACCCGATCGACGCCTTCGCGCTGGATCGGCCCGCCCTGACCGACCCCGCGTTCGCGCGGGCCGTCGCCACCTGAGCCCAGGAGGTCCCCCATGAGCATCAGCGACTCCGCCCGCCCCCTGCCCGTCGAGGCCTTCACGTCGGAGGAGACCTACCGTCTCACCCGCCTGCCGGTGGACCTCGCCTCCACCCTGATCCCGGACGCCTACTCCTCCCCCGAGTTCTTCGCGATCGAGCGGGAGCGGGTCCTCTCCAGCGGCTGGGTGGCGGTCGGCACCACCGACCAGATCGCCTCCCCCGGCCGGGTGATCCTCGCCGACGTCGGACGCAGCTCCCTGATCATCACCCGCAACCGCGACGGCGAGCTGCGCGGCTTCCACAACACCTGCCGCCACCGAGGCACCCGGCTGCTGCAGGGCGTGGAGTCCGTCGGCCGCAGCCAGCGGATCCGCTGCCCGTACCACTCCTGGACCTACGACCTCGACGGGAACTGCCTGGGCACCCCGCTGTTCGAGGGCTCCGACGTGCCCGAGGACCAGCAGGGCGTGTTCGACATGTCCGACGTCAAGGGCTTCGACAAGGCCGACTACGGCCTGCACCCCGTCCGCGTGGACACCTGGGGGTTCCTGGTGTTCGTCACCCGCGACCCCGACGCCGGCCCGCTCGCCGAGCAGCTCGGCGATCTGCCCGAGCGCTTCGCCGGGTACCGCCTGGAGGAGTGGACCACCCAGCGCCGCACCCGCTTCGAGGTGGGCGCGAACTACAAGCTCATCGGCGAGAACTTCATGGAGTACTACCACCTGCCGTGGGTGCACCCGGAGCTGATCCAGGTCTCCCCGCTGGAGGACCACTACCGCTGGCAGGGCCCGGGGATGTACACCGGCATGTGCACCTCCCCCATCGCCGAGAACAGCGCCTCCGGCGGCTGGAAGGGACTGCCGCCGATGCCGGGCCTCGATCCGCAGGACGCGGTCTCCGGACGGTTCGTGTGGCTGTTCCCGTACACCGCCCTGGTGGTGCTGCCCAACCACGCCTTCGTGCTGCTCACGAAGCCGCAGCGGGTGGACTTCACGATCGAGGACGCGGTGATCCTCTCCCACCCCGACAGCATCCAGGGCCCGGAGGCGCAGGAGGAGCTGGACCGGCTGCTCGCCTTCTGGACGCTCGTGAACGACCAGGACATCGAGATCGTCGAACGGGTGCAGCAGGGCATCTCCGATCCCGCCTACCAGGGCGGACGCATGTGCTACCGCTTCGAGGAGCCGCTGCAGCGCTTCCAGAACATGGTCATCGACCGGATGGTGGGGATCCGCCGCGTCCCCGGCGGGGACGAGAAGGAGATGACCCCGATGTTCGTCGACGAGGCGGAGGCGGGGGTGAGCGGCGATGGCTGAGCAGGTCGGGCAGATCGAGCAGGCCGGGCGGCTGCCCCGCGGCGAGCTTTTCCTCGGCGGGCGCCGGCGTCCCTCCGGCGACGGCGCGACCGCCGCGACGATCGACCCCTCCACCGAGGAGGTCCTCACCGAGGTCGCCCTCGCCACCGCCCGGGACGTGGACGAGGCGGTCGCCGTCGCGCGCGGCGCGGCCGACGGACCCCTGTGCAGGATGACCCCGTCCCGTCGGGCGACGCTGCTCTCGCGCCTCGCCCGGGCGGTGGAGGCCGAGGCCGATCGCCTCACCGCCCTGGAGGTGCGGGACACCGGCAAGCCGTGGAGCCTGGCGAGGGGCGAGATCGGCACCTGCGTGCGCTACCTGGACTACTACGCGGGCGCGGCGGACAAGCTCCACGGCGAGACCATCCCGCTGGGGCCGGGGCATCTGGCGATGACGGTGCGGGAGCCGCTCGGGGTGACCGTCCACATCACCCCGTGGAACGCGCCGCTGTCGCTGCTGTGCCGCTCCGTCGCGCCCGCGCTCGCGGCCGGCAACGCCGTGATCGTCAAGCCCGCGCTGCTGACACCGCTGACCGCCCTGGCGCTGGCCGAGATCGTGGAGCGCAGCGAGTGGCCGGCCGGCACCTTCTCCGTGCTGACCGGGACGGGCGCGCAGGCGGGGGCGGCGCTCGCGGCCCATCCCGGGATCGACGCGCTGACCGTCACGGGATCGGTGGCGACGGGGCGGCAGGTGCTGCGCGCCGCGGCCGAGCACATCACCCCCGTCGTCGCGGAGCTCGGCGGGAAGTCGCCGCAGATCGTGCTCGAGGACGCGGACCTGGACCTCGCCGCCGAGCAGGTCCTCACCGGCATCTGCTCGAACACCGGCCAGTACTGCGACGCGGGCTCCCGCCTGCTGGTCCATCGCAGCGTGCACGCGCAGCTGGTGGAGGACCTCGCCGAGCGGATGGCCCGCCTCCGGATCGGCCCCGGCGCCGAGGATCCGGACATGGGCCCGCTGATCTCCGAGGACCAGCGCGCCAGTGTGCGCGCCCTGATCGAGGAGGGCCGACGCTCCGGGGCGCGCCTGATCACGGCCCCCACCGGCCTGCCCGAGCGCGGCTTCTTCCTCGCGCCGACGATCCTGGACCAGGTCACGCCCGGGATGACGGTGGCGCGGGAGGAGATCTTCGGGCCGGTGCTGACCGTGCAGACCTTCGAGGACGACGCCGAGGCGCTCGCCCTCGCGGAGGACACCGACTACGGCCTCGCCGCCGGGGTGTACACGCAGGACGTGGACCGGGCGCTGGCCTTCTCCCGGGATCTGGGGGCCGGCTACATCACCGTCAACGAGTACTTCGCCGGCGGGGTCGAGGTCCCCTTCGGCGGGGACGGGCTCTCCGGCAACGCCCGCGAGCGCGGGCTGGTCGCGCTGGAGAGCTGCACGCGGACCAAGTCCGTCGTGCTGCGGATCGGGAAGGGGTGAGCGGATCATGCGCACCAGGGAGAGCAGGGAGAGCATCCTCGTCGTCGGCGCAGGGATGGCCGGGCTGCGCGCGGCCGAGGCGCTGCGCGAGGGCGGCTTCGACGGCCGGCTGACGCTGCTGGGCGAGGAGCCGCACCGGCCCTACAACCGGCCTCCGCTGTCCAAGCAGGTCCTCGCCGGGACCGCCGCCTCCCAGCCCTTCCCCGCCGAGGACCTGGAGGTCGACTGGCGGCTCGGCACATCGGCCGTCGGACTCGACCCCGCCGCCCGGCGCGTGGCGCTGGCCGACGGGACGGCGCTGGGCTACGACGGACTGGTCATCGCCACCGGCTGCCGGGCCGCGCCCTGGCCCGGTCCGGTGCCCGCCGCCGGGGTGCACACCCTGCGCGAGCTCGCCGACGTCCAGGCGCTGGAGCGCGAGATCGGCCCGGAGGCGAAGGTGGTGATCGCCGGGGCCGGCTTCCTGGGCAGCGAGGCCGCCTTCTCCCTGCGCACCCGCGGGGTGGAGACGGTGCACCTGGTGGGCCGCTCCGCCCTGCCGCTGCCGGCGCTGGGCACGGCCGTCGGCGAGCGCATCGCCGCCGGCCATCGCGAGCACGGCGTGCACCTGCACCTGGGCACCGCGGTCACCGCGATCAGCGGGCTGGACCGGGTGCAGCAGGTGCATCTGGCCGACGGCACGACGCTGGAGGCCGACGTGGTGCTCGTGGCGCTCGGCGCGGTCCCGAACACCGGCTGGCTGGTCGCGAGCGGCGCGATGTTCCACCGGGGCCGGGTGCTGTGCGGCGCCGACTGCCGCGTGCTCGGCGCCGAGGGCACCGGCCCCGACGGGGCGCGGCTCGACGGGATCGTCGCCGCCGGGGACGTCGCCGCCTGGCAGGACGTCGCCACGGGGATGCCCCGGGTGCTCGAGCACTGGTCGCATGCGGCGGAGATGGCCCGCGCCGCGGCGGCCACGCTGCTGGCCGGTCCCGGGCCGGGGCCGGTGTACGACCCGGTCCCCACCTCCTGGTCCGACCAGGGCGAGCTGCGGGTCCGCGCCGCCGGTTGGATCCAGGACGCCACCTCGATGACCGTGCTCGAGGAGGACCCGTCGCGGGGCCGGCTGGTCGTGGAGGCCCGACGGGACGGTGCGCTGCTCGGGGCGGTGACGCTCAACGCCGCGTCGGTCCACCGCGAGTACCAGCGCCGCCTCGCCGCCCCGACCCCAGTCCCCAGCATCGGAGGAGATCATGCGACTGCATCTGGACACCGACCTCTGTGAGGCGCACGGGCAGTGCGTGCTCGTGGCCCCCGCCCTGTTCGCCCTCGGCGACGACGACGAGGTCGCCACGGTGCTCGACGAGACCCCGGGCCCGGAACTGCGCGGCCAGGCCAGGGCCGCGGTGCTGGCCTGCCCGGTGACCGCGATCCGGCTCGAGGAGGACTGAGCCCGCGCTCACGCAGCCCGGGCCTGCACGCTCTCGCACAGCGCCTGCACGCAGTCGGCGAGGCGGAATCCTGCCCCGCCCGTGGTGGCCGCGATCCGTTCCAGGTCGCGGTTGTCCGGCGTGCCGGTCCCTCCATGGGCGACGGGTGCGGCTCCGTCCGTCGCCGCGTCCGGGCGGAGGATCAGCCGCTCGAGCATGGCCGGCCAGCGCGCCTGGACAGGCCGGCCGTCGGCGTCGAGCACCTGGAATCGCGGGCCCGTACCACCGGGCGCAGAGTCGGCGCGGACCAGCCGCAGTCCGCCCTCGTGGACCATCACGTGGTGGCGACGGCACAGCAGCGCGAGCTCGTCGAGGTCCGTCGGCCCGCCCTCCGACCAGGGCGTGAGGTGGTGGGCGTCGAGGTGCCTGCTCTGGTGGCAGCCGGGGAAGACGCAGGTCCCGTCGCGCAGCCGCAGGGCGCGGCGCTGGGCCCGGGAGGCGAGGCGCCGGGCGCGGCCGAGGTGGAGGATCTCGCCGTGGACGTCGGCGATCACGAGGGCGACCTTCCCGGTGCAGGCGAGGCGTTCGGCGGTGCGGGGCTCGAGAGGACCACCGCCTGCGACTCCGCAGCGCGGAAGCGTTCCCGCGGGAACGCTTTCGGAGAGGGATTCGGCGTTGACCTGCACGACCACGAGGTGCCGGTCCTCGCCGGAGCGGTCGTCGGGCTCGGCGGCGAGATAGGTGCGGGCGAGGTCGTGGAGGGCGTCGGCCCGTCGCTGGTCCAGGGTCGCCTCGGTCGTGATCTCGGCGCAGCGCTCGGCGATCGTGTCGGGGGCCTCGACCGGTTCCGCGCTCGACGGCGGGGCCGTGCCGTCGCGGTCCAGCGCCAGCTCGAGGGCGGTGAGGAGCTCGGCGCCGGTCTCGGCCGGCAGGACCGCGCGGATCTCGACCATGCCGTCCTCCCGCACGTGCCAGCGCGCCTCGCGGCGCGAGTCCTGGTCGAGCCGGGAGCCGTCGACCGCCCGGAACGAGGAGACCGTGCGCGCGAGCTGGGAGGCGGTCATCGCGCGGGCCATCTCGACCAGGGCCTCCTCCTCGACGCGGTCCGCGACGCGGGTGATCTCGCGGACCTTGGAGAAGGAGAGCCGGCCGGCGCGGAACTCGGCGACGGTCAGCGGCAGCTCGGGCAGCGCTCGGGCGACGCGGAGGTGCTCCCGGGCGGTGCCGGCGGCCATCGAGCAGGCCCAGCCGAGCCAGTGCGCGGTCGACTTCAGGCCCTCGTAGAACCGCAGTCCCTCGCGCGCGTCGAACTCCGCGAGCATCAGCAGGAACTCGCATGTGGCCTGGGCGATCACCGCGGCCTGGCTCTGGATCCGTCGGCCGAGCCGCTCGGCGTCCTCGCGGTCGAGCCGCGCGGGCGGAGCGGAGTCGGACGGTGGCGGGTCGATGTCGGGGCTGGGCGGTGGTGGGGCGATGAGGGTCATGACGTCCTCCGACCGGGTGACGGGAGTGCGGCTCCCCAGTCCAGTCGACGCCGCCGCGGAATGCACCCTCACCTGCACGGATGTGGACCGATGGTCGATGTGGAGGAACGGTCGCGCCGGCGGGAAGAGGACGGATTGGCAGGGGACGGGCTGAGCGAGAGGGTCGGGGACACACCGCCGACGTCGTCGCGCTCCGGGAGGAGAAGGCGCGCGGACCGGGTCGGGAATCGGGGCAGAGGGGGGCGGGGTCGGGGGCACGGTTCGGAGGAGCAGGCCCCCTTGCACTAGTTAGCATTGCGAACTACTATCGGTCGTCGTGACCAGAACACCGCCTCCCTCCCCGTTCCCGCAGACCCCTGCCGGCACCACGTCGGGGCCGGAGGGTGATGCCGAGCGGGACGCCGCGACCCCGTCGGCCGTGAATCCCACGCCCACCGATCCCGCCCTCGCCGAGCTGCCCCAGCACCTCGCGCTCGTGTGCAGCCAGTTCGCCCGGCTCGCCGCGCGCCGCTCCGAGGTGGGCGTCGGCTCGGTGTCCTGGCGGGTGGTGGCGACGATCGAGCGGCTCGGACCGCTGCGGCTCAGCGAGATCGCCGAGCGCGAGCGGGTCTCCCGCCCCACCGCGACCACCGTCATCAAGCGCCTGGAGGAGGAGGGCCTGGTGCGCCGCGAGGCGGATCCGACCGACTCCCGCTCGTCCCTGGTCAGCACCACCGAGGCCGGCTCCACGCA
Source organism: Brachybacterium sp. sponge (assembly GCF_001613775.1). NCBI lineage: Bacteria > Bacillati > Actinomycetota > Actinomycetes > Micrococcales > Dermabacteraceae > Brachybacterium > Brachybacterium sp. sponge. Next base: position 379,665 of record NZ_LRMP01000001.1, read on the forward strand.
GCTGACCGCCTGGCGCGGGCAGCTCGCCACCGGCGTCGGCGCCCTCCTCGAGCCCCTGCCCGAGGAGGACCTGGCGACCCTCGCCCGCGCCTCCGAGCTCCTGGCCCGGATCCTCGAGGCGCACGACGGCTGAGCCGCCGCACCCCGCCCACCCCTTCCCCTCCCCGGAAAGAAGTACCGCATGACCACGACCACCCAGGCCGCCGCGCAGGCGGCCCCGTCGGCGCCCACGCTGCGCGACGCCTTCCACCAGCCGCGCGCGGTGTGGGCGATCGCCTTCGCCGCGACCGTGTCCTTCATGGGCATCGGCCTGGTGGACCCGATCCTCCCCGCGATCAGCGAGCAGCTGGACGCCTCCCCCTCGCAGGCGATGCTGCTGTTCACCAGCTATCTCTTCATCACCGCGATCGCCATGTTCTTCACCAGCTGGTTCGCCTCCGCCGTCGGCGTGAAGCGCACGCTGATGATCGGCCTCGTGCTCGTAGTGCTCTTCGCGGCGCTCGCCGCTGGGGCGGGCTCGGTCAACGAGATCATCGGCCTGCGCGCGGGCTGGGGACTCGGCAACGCCCTGTTCATCTCGACCGCGCTCGCGGCGATCGTCGGCGCGACCGCGGGCCCGAGCGGCAGCGCGATCATCCTCTACGAGACCGCGCTCGGGATCGGCATGGCCCTCGGGCCGCTGCTCGGCGGTCTGCTCGGCTCCGTCTCCTGGCGGGCCCCCTTCGCCGGCACCGCAGTGCTGATGGGCATCGGCGCGCTCGCGATCGCAGTGCTGCTGCAGCGCGAGGCGAAGCCCGCGCACGTCTCCCCGCTCGCGGCGCTGCGGGCGCTGGGGAACCCGGCGCTGCGCACCCTGGCGCTGACCGCGATCTTCTACAACTTCGGCTTCTTCACGCTGCTGGCCTACTCCCCCTTCCCGCTCGAGGCCGCCGCGGCCGCGCACGGCATGGAGTTCGGCGCGATGGGCATCGGCGGGGTGTTCTTCGGCTGGGGCCTCGCGCTCGCGATCACCTCGGTGTTCGCCGCGCCCGTGCTGACCCGCCGCCTGGGCCTGATCCCGACGCTGCTGACGACGCTCGGCCTGCTCACCGTGCTGATGGTGGTGCTCGCCCTGGTCCACACCTCGATGACCGCGATGATCGTGCTGATCGTGATCGGCGGGCTGCTGCTGGGCATCATGAACACGGCGCTGACCGAGACGGTCATGGAGGCCACCGATCTGCCGCGCGGCGTGGCGAGCTCGGCCTACTCGGGCGTGCGCTTCCTGGGCGGCGCGATCGCCCCGGCCGTGGCCGGACCCCTCGCGGCGGCGACCACCGCCGGGGCCCCCTACCTGCTCGCGGCGCTCGCCCTCGCGCTCAGCATGGCCATGCTGACGATCGGCCGGCGGCACCTCGCCGCGGTCGGCCAGGAGCACCACCTGAGCGCCGCCGAGGAGGCCGAGGCGATCACCGCCGGCGACGAGGTGTGAGAGCCGGCCCGCTCGCGGAGATTCCCGTCGGACGCCTGACTTGCTAAGCTGTTGCGTGTTCCGAAACATGCGTTCTGCTATGCAAAACGCTAACCGGGGGTGCGATGCTCGAGCACGACCCCTCGCCGTCGGGGCATCGCATCGCGGCGTCCCCGCGATCTCGCATCGACCAGGAGGTCCCGTGTCCGACGTCGCCCCCGCACCCCGGCTCGACCGCTCCCGCCTCGGCGGCCTGCCGCAGCTGGGCGCCTCCGCCCCGCTGGACCCGGCGCGTGCCGGCATCATCCACCTGGGCCTCGGCGCCTTCCACCGCGCGCACGCCGCCGTGCACACCGCCCGCGCCCTCGCCGCGGAGGAGGGCGACTGGGGCATCATCGGCTTCGCGAACCGCTCACGCTCGGTGATCGAGCCGATGGCCCGTCAGGACGGGATCTACTCCGTCCTCGAGATGTCCGACGCGGGCACCCGCGCGGACCTGGTGGACGTGCATCGCGGGTTCGGCGTGATGACCGAGGAGCCGGACCGGGTGGTGCGCGAGATCGCGGACCCGCACCGCCGCCTGCTGACCCTCACCGTCTCCGAGGGCGGCTACTACGTCTCCCCGCGCACCGGGCGTCTCGACGTGGACGATCCCGCCCTGCGCGCCGACCTCGAGGGCGCCGGCACGCCGCGCACCGTGATCGGCCTGCTCGCCCGGGGCCTCGCCGCCCGCGCAGAGGGCGGGGAGCCGTTCACGGTGCTGCCCTGCGACAACGTCTCCGCCGCCGGTCGCACCGCACGCCGGATGGTCGAGGAGTTCCTCGAGCTCTCGAACGCCGGGAGCGACGTGCTGCGCTTTGTGCGGGAGCACGTCTCCTTCCCCGACGCGATGGTGGACCGGATCGTCCCGGCCACCACAGCGGCGACGAGCGACGAGGTCGCCGCGCTGCTGGGCGTGCGGGACGAGGCCCCGGTGCGGGCCGAGCGCTTCTCGATGTGGGTGGTCGAGGACGACTTCGCCGCGGGACGCCCCGCCTGGGAGCGCGGCGGCGCGATCCTCACCCCCGACGCCTCCGAGGTCGAGCGCTACGAGCAGGTGAAGCTCCGCCTGCTCAACGGCCCCCACTCCCTGATCGCGTATCTCGGGGCGCTCGACGGCCGGGTCATCATCCCCGAGGCCTTCGACCAGGACTGGATCGCGGAGGCGACGATGCGCCTGATCCGCGACGAGATGCTCCCCACGATCGACCGGCCCGCGGGCTTCGACCCCGACGCCTATCTCGAGGACCTCGCGCACCGCTGGCACAACCACGACCTCGGCCACCGCACCCGCCAGGTCGGCTCCGACGGGTCGATGCGGCTGCCGCAGCGGATCCCCGTCCCGGCCCTGCACCATCTCGAGGCCGGCCGCACGCCCGCGCTGCTGGCCCTCACGGTCGCCGCCTGGTTCGCCTGCGTCGTCCCGCCGCGCGGGTTCGACCCGGGCGAGCAGGCGCGCGCGATGACCGACCCCGCCCAGGCTCGTCTGCAGGAGGTCGCCGCCCGGGCGAGCTCCCCGGCGGAGCATGCGAGGATCCTGCTCGAGAGCGGCTGCCTCACCGAGGAGCTCGCCGCCCGCGAGGAGTTCACCGACCTGGTCGGCGCGCTGCTGACCACCCTCGTCACCTCGGGTCCGCGCGCCGCGGCCGCCGAGGCCCTGGACGCATCCCTGAAGGAGAACCGCTGATGAAGGCCCTGTTCATCCACGCCGCCGAGGACGCCCGCCTCGAGGACGTCCCGATCGTCGAGCCCGAGGAGGGGCAGGTGCGGCTGAAGGTCGCCTACGTCGGCATCTGCGGCTCCGACCTGCACTACTACTACAACGGGGCGAACGGCGCCTATGTCATCACGGAGCCGCTGATCCCGGGCCACGAGCTCTCGGCCGTGGTGGACCTGGACCCCAGCGGCGAGCTCGCCCCGGGCACCCCCGTCACCGTGCACCCGGCCCGCTACGGCACCAGCGCCCCCGGCATCGAGGACCGCCCCCACCTGTGGCCGGGCGGCGACTACCTGGGCAGCGCCTCGGTGACCCCGCACCGCCAGGGCGCCGCCGCCGAGTACCTCGTGATCGAGCGTGCGAACCTGCGCGTGCTGCCGGAGTCGCTGCCGCTGGAGCGGGGCGCCCTGGCCGAGCCGCTGGCCGTGTCCCTGCACGCGGTCACGATCGCCGGCGACGTGACGGGCAAGGACTGCCTCGTGCTGGGCGCGGGACCGATCGGCCTGCTCGCCGTCGCCTCGCTGCTGCACCGCGGCGCCGCCTCCGTGCACGTCACCGACGTGCGCCCGGAGCCGCTCGAGCGCGCAGCCGCGCTCGGCGCGCAGCGCACGATCCTGGTCACCGAGGAGACGCCCGAGGCGAACTCCTACGACGTGGTCCTCGAGTGCTCGGCCGCGCCGGTCTCGCTGTCCTCCGCAGTCCAGGCCGTGCGGCCCGCGGGGATCATCGTGCAGGTCGCGATCCTTCCCGACAAGGACATCCCGGTGAACCTCGCCGCGCTGGTGTCCAAGGAGGTCCAGCTGCGCGGCACCCAGCGCTTCGACACCGAGATCGACGAGGCGATCGCACTGCTCGCGGGCGATGCGCGCTTCGACGCCGTGGTCACCCAGACGATCCCGCTCGAGAAGGCGGCGGAGGCCTTCGCCACCGCGCGGGACGCCTCCCGCTCCGCCAAGGTGCTGCTGGCCCTCTGAGCCCGTCCGCCACCCGCCCGACCTCCCAGGAGACCCGCATGACCGACACCGCCCGCCCCCCGCTCCCCGAGCGCACCGCCGCCGCCCGTCTGATCGTCGTGATCCGGGGCCGTGAGGCGGACCAGTACGCCCCGGTGCTCGAGACCCTCGCGGGCGCCGGCATCCGCTCGGTCGAGCTGACGCTGTCCACGCCCGGCACGCTCGAGGCGCTGCCGGAGCTGCTCGAGCGATTCGGGGACCGGATGGACATCGGGATCGGCACCGTCACGGACCCGTGGGACCTCGCCACGGCCGTGCGGCAGGGCGCGCACTACATCGTCACCCCGATCACGCGGGCGGACCTGCTCGAGGCGGCCGCCGAGGCCGGCATCGCGATCGTGCCCGGCGGGCTGACCCCGTCCGAGCTGCACGGGGGCTGGGCCGCGGGGGCGGCGGCGGTGAAGGTGTTCCCCGCCTCGGTCGTGGGGCCCGGCTACGTGAAGGACCTGCGGGGCCCCTTCCCGGGGATCCGCGTGGTGCCCTCGGGCGGCGTGGACCTTGAGGCCGCGCGGGCCTGGCTGCGCGCCGGGGCCGACGCGGTCTCCGTCGGCGGGCCGCTGCTGGGCGATGCGCTCTCCGGCGGGAGCCTCGAGGCGCTCGCGGAGCGGGCGGCGCAGTTCGTCGCCGTGACCACGCGCGAGGCCGGGGCATGAGCGCACGCGCCCGCGTGGTGACCGTCGGCGAGACCATGGCGCTGCTGCGCAGCGGCACGATCGGCTCGCTCGCGCATCTCCCGTCGGTCGACATCTCCCTGGGCGGCGCCGAGTCGAACCTCGCCATCGGGCTGCAGCGCCTGGGGGTGCAGGCCGCCTGGATCAGCCGGGTCGGGGCCGACCCGCTGGGCACGCGGGTGGTGCGGGAGATCCGGGGCGAGGGCGTCGAGGTGCGCTGCGCGGTGGATCCCGAACGGCCGACGGGGCTGATGCTGAAGTCCCGCCCGACGGGCACGACCACCCGTGTGGACTACTACCGCGCCGGCTCCGCCGCCTCCGCCCTCTCCCCCGCGGACCTTCCGGGCGGCCTGATCGAGGAGGCGGAGATCCTGCACGTCAGCGGCATCACGCCGCTGCTGTCCCCCTCCGCGCGGGAGGCCGTGCGCGTCGCCGTGGAGCGCGCGGTCGGGGCGGGCACCACGGTGAGCCTCGACGTGAACCACCGCTCCCGCCTGGGCTCCGCCGAGCATCTCGCCGAGCTGCTGGGGGACGTGCTCGAGCACGTGGACGTCCTCTTCGGCGGCACGGAGGAGCTCGCGCTGCTGGCCCCGCAGGTCGACGGCAGCGATGCCCACGCGCTCCTGACCGCGCTCGCCCGGCCCGGCCGCGAGGTGGTCGCGAAGCTCGGGCCCGACGGCGCGGCCGCCCTCGTGGACCGGCGGCTGGACGAGGCGGCCGGGCATCGCGTGGACGTGGTCGACACGGTCGGGGCCGGGGACGCCTTCGTCGCCGGCTACCTCAGCGCGCGGCTGGACGGGCGGGACGTGGCGGGCCGGCTCGAGCGCGCGAACGCCTGCGGGGCGCTGGCCTGCACCGCTCCCGGGGACTGGGAGGGGGCGCCCGACGGCGCGGCGCTGGAGGCGTTCCTGCACGGCGGGGAGGCGGATCCGGTCTCGCGGTGAGCGGGGCGGCGCGAGGACTCCACGCCGGATCCTGTGCGCCGGTCAGCGCTCGAGGGAGCGCCTCGACCTCGCCTCGACTCCTCGGATGTGCTCCTCCACCGCGCGCCGGGCACTCTCCGGGTCGCCGGTGGCGAGCGCGCGCCGCACCGCGTCATGCTCGGCGAGGGATACCTCGACGTCATCGACACCCTCGGAGCCGAAGAGACGGAAGCGCTGCACATGGACGGGCAGCGAATCCAGCGCGGAGCGGAGGAACCTGTTCTCGCACGCCTGCCCGATGAGGGTGTGGAACTCGGCGCTCAGCTCCAGGTACTCGCGATAGTGCTCGTAGGCCGGTCCGACCTCCACTCGGCGCGACCGCTCCAGGTTCTCCCGAAGGGCGTCGTCGAGCCCCTCCGCGCCGGCGGCCTGGGCGGCGATCTCCGATTCGAGGAGCAGCCGCGCATGCATGAGCTCGACGACCTCCTTGTCGGAGAGGAGGGGCGCGACGGTGTACCCGCGCATCGGCGCCCGGACCACCAGCTGGGATCCGGCCAGTCGCCCGAGGGATTCCCTGACCGGGGTCTGGCTCACGCCGAGCCGTGCCGCCAGGGCCTGGACGCGAAGCGGTGCCCCGGGGGCGAGGGACCCGTCCATGATCATCTCCAGGAGTCGATCGTGGACCGCATCGGTCAGCGGAACCCGTGCGACTGTCTCATCGGCCATGATTCTCCTCGTCCCCGGCAGCAGCTGATGCCCCGCTGCGCCGGCCGGCGCCTCGGCGGAAGTGCTCGAGCACGACGCTGTGGTCCTGCTCCCCTTCTCCGGAGCGCACGATCTCGTCGAAGATCTCCCGCAGCATTCGTGTCAGCGGAGCATGTGCTGCGAGCCGCTCGGCGGCGTCGGACGCGTAGACGAGATCCTTGAGCTGGTTGGCGGCGCTCCCGCCCAGGCTGTAGTCGCCGTCGAGCAGCTTCTCCTTCTTCAGGGAGAGTACTGCGCTGGAGGCGAGTCCTCCCTCGAGCACCTGCACGAGCAGCTTCGGATCCATCTCCGCCCGTTCGGCCAGGGCGATGGCCTCGCCGATCGCGCTCAGAGTCCCGGCCACGACGACCTGGTTCGCGAGCTTCGCCAGGGACCCGGTGCCGGGACCCCCGAAACGGACGATCGTGCGGCCGAGAGGTCGCAGGACGGGTTCGAGCTCGACGAAATCCCGCTCCTCGGCGCCGACCATCAGGCTCAGGGTCGCGTTCCGCGCCCCGCGATCCCCGCCGGACATCGGTGCGTCGGCCACGCGGATCCCCCATGGCGCGAGGTCGGAGGCGAGCTCCTCCACCTGCGCGGGCGACGTCGTCGACATGATCACCAGGAGCGGACGGACACGACTCCATGCCTCCAGGACCTCCTCCGTGAGGTTCCCGCGCAGATGGGGCACATCGGGAAGGACCGACAGGATCACGGCCGCGTCGATCCGGGCCAGTTCGTCGCGGACCTCGGCGCCCTCGTCCGCGAACGGCAGAGCGGTCCCGCGGGTCCGGTTCCACACCTGGAGCGGGATCCCTGCGCGCAGCAGGTTCCGAGCGATCGGTGCCCCCATCGGGCCGAGTCCGAGGACCGCTGTCGTGCTGGCCATGACGTTCACACCTCGTCTTCATCGATCGCCCCGGGGAGGCTTCTGCCCTGATTATATATTGTGTACTATCTGGACCGACCAGACGTCCCACTGCAAGGAGGCAGCCCGATGGCGCTGACGCCCTACCCGGCATCCGACTTCCCGACCACCCCCACGGCGATCGTCACCGGGGCCGCGTCCCCGCGCGGCATCGGCCGCGCGACCGCACATCGACTCGCGAAGGACGGCTGGGCCGTCGCGGTGATCGATCTCGACCAGACGGCCAGCGAGGGCATCGCGACGGAGGTCGCCGAGCAGCACGGCGTCCCCACCCTCGGCCTCGGCGTCGACATCAGCGACGAGGAGGCGGTGGGGGAGGCCGTCGCCCGCATCGAGGCCGAGCTCCCGCAGATCGTCGGCCTCGTGAACAACGCGGGAGTCTCATCGCCCGTCCCGTTCCTCGAGGTCACCTCGGAGGAGTGGAAGCGGGTCATCGACATCAATGTCAACGGCACCTTCTACGTGACCCGCGCCGTCGCTCCGATCATGGTGGAGCACTCCCTCGGTCGCATCGTGAACATCGCGAGCGCCTCGGCACAGCGAGGCGGCGGGGTGTACGGCCGGGCGGCGTACTCCGGCTCCAAGGCCGCGCTCATGGGAATCGCCAAGACCCTCGCGCGGGAGCTCGGCCCCTACGGGATCACGGCCAACACCGTCTCCCCCGGCTCGATCGACACCGACATCATGGGCGGCCGCCTGACCGACGAGCGCAAGGAGTTCCTCCTGAAGGAGCTCCCCGTGGGACGCGTCGGCACCGTCGACGACGTCGCAGGAGTCATCAACTTCCTCCTCGGTCGCGAGGGCGGCTATCTCACCGGCGTGACCTACGACGTCAACGGCGGCTCCCACATCGCCTGACCGACCTCCCCCTGGGCGGGCCCTGCTGCCCTGCCCGACAGAAAGGAACCACGATGGAGTGGATAGAAGAGACCGGCTGGGAGAGCTGGCTCGGCACCGGCGGCCTCATCGGCGTCGCAGTCGTCGCCGTCCTCCTGCTTCTGCTGATGGTGATGCGCTTCAAGGTGCATGCCTTCCTCGCGCTCATCATCGTCAGCCTCCTGACCGCACTCGCAGCCGGCATCCCCGTCGGCAACGTCGTAGACACGCTCGTCTCCGGCTTCGGGAGCACGCTCGGGAACGTCGCCCTCCTGGTGGCCATCGGCGCGATGCTCGGTGCGCTCGTGGAGACCTCGGGGGGCGCACGAGCCCTCGCCGAAAAGATGATCGACGTCTTCGGCGAGCACCGCGCCCCCTTCGCCCTCGGCGTCGCCTCCCTGTTCATCGGCTTCCCCATCTTCATGGATGCGGGTTTCGTGCTGATGATCCCGATCGTCTACGCCGTCGCGCGGCGGCTCGGGATGAACTTGATCGCCGTCGGACTTCCGGTCGCGGCAGCGCTGTCCACCATGCACGTGTTCCTGCCGCCGCACCCGGGCCCCGTCGCCGCGACGGAGTTCGTCGAGGCGAACCTCGGGTACGTGCTGCTGCTCGGCCTTCTGGTCATCTTCCCGATCTGGTGGGTCTCCGGCCATCTCTGGGGCAAGGTCGTCGCGCAGCGCTTCTTCGTCGACGTCCCGGATGCGGTGTTCGGCGAGATGACCGGCGAGGAGGAGGAGATCGAGAATCCCCCGGGACCGGGGACCGTGGTGTTCCTCCTGCTGCTCCCGCTCTTCCTGATCCTCCTCAACACCGGTCTGGACGCCCTGGGCTCCGCCGGCGTGGTGGACGCCGAGGCCGGCTGGGTCGAGGCTCTCCGGATGCTCGGCCAGACCCCGGTGGCCCTGCTGATCGCGGTCATCGCCACGACGCTCCTGCTCGGGTTCCGCCGAGGCGAGAGCGGCACGGCGATCGAACGGACGCTGGACAACGCGCTCGGTCCGGTCTGCTCGGTCATCCTCATCACCGGCGCGGGAGGCATGTTCGGCGGCGTGCTGCGAGCCACCGGGATCGGTGACGCGATCGCCGACTCGCTCGCGTCGGTCGGCATCCCGCTGATCCTGGCGGCCTACATCATCGCCGGGGCGATCCGCATCGCTCAGGGGTCGGCCACGGTCGCCCTGACCACTGCTGCGGCGCTGGTCGCGCCCGGAGTGCTCGCGAGCGATCTGAGTCAGCTGCAGGTGGCGTGCATCGTGCTCGCCCTGGCCGCCGGCTCCGTGCTGGCGGGACACGTCAACGATTCAGGGTTCTGGCTGGTCTCTAGGCTCCTTCGGATGGACGTGAAGACGACCCTCCGCACCTGGACGGTGCAGCAGACCATCGAGTCCGTCACCGGGTTCGTGCTGGTCCTGGTCATCTACGGGGTCGTCTCCCTCGTCTGACCTGCTCCGCACGGGAAGAGGCGCCTCCGCGACATCCGCGGGGGCGCCTCTTCGCGCGTTCACCTCGACGGCGGGCTCAGCTCTGCGCGGCCACCGTCGCGAAGCGCGGATGCTCGAGGACCTCGGGATTCACGAGGTTCCTGGGGCTGCGTCCGGCGAGCACGTCGGCGACGCCCTCCAGGGTGCGTCGCTTGAGCTCGGTGTAGGACTGCTCCGTGTACCAGGCGGCATGGGGCGTGAGCACGACGTTGTCGAACGCGGTGATGGGGTGCGTCGCCGGCAGCGGCTCCTGGTCGTGGCAGTCGATGCCGGCACCGAGGAGGGCGCCGTCCCGCAGTGCGTCGACGAGAGCGTCGGTGTCGATGATGCCGCCGCGCGCCGTATTGATGATCACGGCGTCCTCCCGCATCGCACCGAGCTCCTTCGTGCCGATCAGGCCTCGGGTCTCGTCCGTCAGCGGGACGTGGACGGAGAGGACCTGGGACTGCTCGAGCAGATCCTCGAAGGTCACCGTCTCGATGCCGTCCTTCCGAGCCCCTGGGGTCGTGCCGCTGTCGTATCCGATGACCTTGTAGCCGAGCCCGGCGGCCTTGCGCGCCGTCGCGGTCCCGATCCGTCCCAGCCCGAGCACGCCGAACACACGATCCCGGAAGCCGAACAGCGGCTTGGCCAGGTTGACGTCGTAGGTGCCGGCGCGAAGGCTGCGGTCCAGGAGCGGGATGCCCCTGGCCAGCGAGACCGCGAGTCCGATCGCATGGTCGGACACGGCTTCGGTCCCGTAGTCGGGCACGTTCGTGACGGCGATGCCCCGGGAGGTCGCGGCGTCGATGTCGACGGTGTCGACGCCCACCCCGTACCGACCGATGGCGCGAAGACTCGGGGCACCGTCCATCACCTCTGCGGTGATCTGCGCGTACTGCACGAGGATCCCGTCCGCGTCCTGGATGTTGCCGACCAGGGTCTCAGGGGTCGACTGCTCGATGCGGAGCTCGAGGTCGCGTTCGGCGGCCACCGCGGTCTCGGGCTCGAAGGCATCGTGGTCGCACTCGGTGATGACCACCGTGCGGTTCGTCATGTGGAGGTTCCTCTCTCGTGGATCGTGCGGGGCATGTGCAGGCATCGGGGACCTCCCGATCTGCGAGGACGGTCAGCGCATCTCCGACACCGGGAAGCTGTCCATGTCGTCGAAGGACTTGTTCTCCCCGGCCATCGCCCAGACGAACGAATAGGCGGATGTCCCCACTCCGGAGTGCACGGACCAGCTCGGGGAGATGACGGCCTGCTGATCGGCGACGGTCATGTGCCTCGTCTCGTCGGGACGGCCGAGGAGGTGGATGACGCGTGCCTCCTCGGGGAGGTCGAAGTAGAGGTAGCACTCGGTGCGGCGGTCATGAGTGTGCGCGGGCATGGTGTTCCACATGGATCCGGGATGCAGGGTGGTCACCCCCATGACGACCTGGCAGGACTGCACGCCGCCCTCATGGATGTACTGGTTCAGCGTGCGGCGGTTCGAGGTCAGCGGGTCTCCCAGCTCGCGAACGTTCCCCTCCCCCGGTCCGACGAGCGTGGTCGGATGCGATGCATGGGCCGGCGCGGAGAAGACGTAGAAGCGCGCGTCGGCCGCCTCCCCGGAGGAGAAGGTCACCGTGGAGGCGCCGCGGCCGATGTACAGGCAGGCCCCGTGGGCGAGATCGTACGTCGTCCCGTCGACGTCCACCGTGCCCGCTCCTCCGACGTTCACGATCCCCGCCTCGCGATGCTCGAAGAACTCCTCCGAGCGGATCTCCGGAAAGCCCTCCAGCGCCAGCGGCTCGTCCGTGGGCGAGATGCCCACGAGCACCACACGGTCGTGATGGGTGTAGACCGCGCGCACCTCACCGGGGACGAAGAGGTCCTCCACCAGATATCTCTCGCGCAGCTCCGCCGTGTCCATCCGAGGGATGTCTCCGGGATGCGTCGCGTAGCGCTGTTCGATGAGATCCATGTATCTGCTCCTGTGATGAGTGGGGATGGGTGTCAGAGGCCCAGCAGCCCGGGCAGCCAGGTGGAGAGGGACGGCGTGTAGGCGACCAGGATGAGCAGGACGACAAGGGCGATGAAGAACGGCACCAGATGGCGGATCACGTCCTCGATCCTGCGATTGGCCACGCGGACTCCTACGAAGAGGACCGGCCCCACCGGCGGCGTGATCGTGCCGATCGACAACGCCATCACCATGAACACTCCGAAGTGGAGCGGGTCCATGCCGAAGGCGGTCACCACCGGGAGGAGGATCGGGGCGAAGATCAGCACCGCCGGGGTCGCGTCCATGAAGGCGCCCACGACGAGGAGCCCGGCGATGATGAGCCCGAGGATCACGTAGGGGTTCTCGCTGATGGCGAAGAGGCCGTCGGCGACCAGCGCGGGGATCCGGGCGTAGGACATGACCCAGCTCATGACGCTCGAGACGGCGATCAGGTAGAGCACGACCGAGGTGGTCCGGGCGGCATCGAGGAAGATCGGCTTGAGGTCCGAGATCTTGATCGCCTTGTAGACGAAGGACAGGACCAACGCGTAGAGGACAGCGATGCAGGACGCCTCGGTGGGGGTGAAGACTCCGGCCAGGATGCCGCCGATGACGATGACGATCAGCAGGAGCGCGGGCAGCGCGTCGAGCAGTACCTTGCCCCGCTGCCCCCAGGACGCCTTCTCCTGGACCCGCAGCTCCGGGCGCTTCCTGGCATAGAGGTACACGATGAACATGCACACGAGCGCCCAGAGGATGCCGGGGATGTAGCCGCCGACGAAGAGGCCGGCGATCGACGTGGCGGAGACCAGCGAGTACACGATCATCAGATTGCTCGGGGGGATGATCATCCCCGACGGGGCCGAGGCGATGTTCGTCGCCGCCGCGACGTTGCGGTCGTACCCCTCTTTCGCCTGCAGCGGCGCCATCGTCGATCCGACCGCCGCCACCGAGGCGACCGCGGAGCCGGAGACCGAGCCGAACAGGGCGTTGGCCGCGACATTGGTCTGCATGAGCGAGCCGGGTGCCCAGCCGACGAGCACCTTCGCCGCGTTGATGAGCCGCAGCGCGATGCCGCCGTTGTTCATGATGACGCCCGCGAGCACGAAGAACGGTATGGCGAGCAGCGCGAAGGAGTCGACTCCCCGGAACATCTGCTGGGCAGAGGTGAGCATGGCGTTGTCGAGGCCGATGGCGACGATCGCGGCGAGCGCTGAGGCGATGCCGACCGCGACGGCGATGGGCACGCCGATGGCGAGGAGCAGGAAGATCCCGACGAGGAGGATCAGGCCAATGAGGGTGGTGATGTCCACGATGTCTCCTAGAGGGCTTCTGCCTGCTCGGCCTCGAGGGGCTCCATGCGCCCCGCCCCGATCTGGACGAGGTGGTGGACGCAGTAGAAGAGGGTCAGGACCCCGGACACCGGGATCGCGAGATACATCTGCCCGGCCGAGACGGGCAGGGCCGGGATGGTCTGCCCCCACGCGAGCGAGGCGATGGAGCTGCCGCCGTAGACGAGCACGAGCGCCGTGAACGCGAGGACGAGGACATGGCTCAGCATCCCGACGACCTTCTGCGGCGCGGCCGGGAGCCTCCGGACGAGGAAGTCGACCGCGATGTGCCCTCGCTCCCCGAAGACCAGTGCGGCTCCGAAGAGGCCGAGCCAGACGAAGACGTACTTCGCGAGCTCCTCGGACCAGCCGCTGGGACTGTTGAGGATCTGACGGGTGAAGACCTGCCAGGCGACGGTGGCGACCAGCACGACGAACAGGCCGAAGCAGACCCATTCCAGTGCTCTGTCGAGCTTCTCCTTGAGCATGTTCATGACGGCGTCCTCTCAGTCCTCTTCCGCGACTGCGCGCACGTCGTCGTACAGCCGACGGGTCACGTCGTTGTCGAGGCTCTCGTCGACGAGCGGCTGGACCGCTTCGCGGAAGACGTCGAGGTCCACCTCGTTGAACTGGGCCCCCGACTCCTCGGCAAGCTGATGCGATCGCTCGATCTCCTCGACCCAGAGCTCGCCCTCCTCCTCGGTCGTGGCGAGGATGTCCTGCTCGAGGAAGTCGCGGCACTGCGGCTCCATCCGATCGAGCGTCCCCGGGCTGGAGATGAGGTAGTCGGGGAACATCAGATGCTGCGTGTACGAGTAGTACGGCGCGATCTCGTCGTGCGAGAGGTTCGCGTAGATGGACTCGTTGTTCTCGCCGCCTTCGAGGATCCCGGACTGGATCGCCGTGTAGACCTCGCCCTGCCCCATCGGCGCGCCAGACCCGCCCATGAGCCGCAGCATCTCGATATTGGTGTCCGACTCGATGACCCGGATCTTCATCCCGGCGAGGTCCTCAGGGGTCTCCACGGGCTTCACGGAGTTGTAGACGTTCCGGATGCCGCCGTGGAATCCCGCGACGACGGTGATGTTCTTGTCCTCGAGGGAGCTGAAGAGCTCCCCGGTGATCTCCGGGTCGTCGAGGACCTGGCGCTGATGCTCCTTGGAGTCGAAGACATAGGGCAGGTTGAAGACGACGAAGTCGGGATTGAAGTTCTCCATGAGGGAGCCGGCGACCATCGAGAAGTCGACGCTCCCCGCCTGGACGAGCTCGATCGTGTCGGCCTGCGGTCCGAGCGACTCGTTCGGGAAGACCTCGAGCGCACAGGCGCCTCCGGTCGCGTCGCGCATCCGCTCGCCGAGATGGCTGAGAGCCACGTACTGCGGGTGGCTCTCGGGCTGGTTGAAGGCCACGCGATACACCGTCTCGGCCTCGATGCCCGATCCGCCTTCGAGGATCGCGCTCTCGTCGATGGGGGTGAACTGCGCACATCCGGTGAGCGTCGTGAGCGCAGCAGCGAGCACGCCGCTCAGCCACAGCTTGCACTTCATCGTGTCTCCTTCGCGGGCACGTCATCCGTGACGGGCCCCGTCAGCGATCCGCTTCGCCGAGCATCGAGGAGATGCGTCCTCGATCAGGAGACGACGTCCGGAACCGACAGCTAGTTGATGCGGTCTTCAGGGGTGCAACGGCTTCGCACCGGCCTGACGCAGTTGTCAGAGCAGTTTCCACCGCGTGCGTTTCGTGTTTCAAAACGCTAGTTTCATCATGCGTTACAAGCATAGACTGTGCGAGCCGCCGACGGCAACGACTCTCGAGGAACCGGTTCTCGACGTCGGGGCGGCAGTGGACAGCCCCGGAGAGAATGGACCCCATGACGACGACGCCCTCCCCCGGCCCCTCCCCCGTCGGCAGCGTCGACAAGGCGCTGTCCCTGCTCGAGGTCCTCGCCGAGGCGGGGCCCGAGGGGATGACACTGCGCGACATCTCCGCCGAGAGCGGCCTGAACAAGGCCTCGGCACACCGGCTGCTGCGCGCGCTGATGCATCGGGGCTTCGCCGAGCAGGCCGCCTCGGACCAGACCTACCGCCTGGGGGCCGCGCTCCCGATGCTCGCCAGCCGCTTCGAGCGGGAGGAGAATCTGCCCGTCCTCATGGCGCCGGCCCTGGCCGCGATCTCGCAGGAGGTGCAGGAGCTGGTGCACCTGGGCCGCCTGGACGGGCCGCACGTGCTCTACCTGGACAAGGTCGAGCCCGAGCGCGCCCTGCGGGTGTGGTCGCGGGTGGGCAGCCGGGCTCCCGCGGCCCGCACCGCGATGGGCCGGGCGATCCTCACGGCCGACGGGGTCCGCGGTGCGGGGCTGGAGTCCTACGCCCGGGCGAGCGAGTGCGCCGACGGCGGCCGCACGGTGACGACGGCGCACCTCGAGGAGGTCATCGAGGAGGCGGAGCAGCGGGGCTGGGCCTCCGAGGTCGAGGAGAACGAGGCGGGGATCGCCTGCGTCGGCGTGGCGCTGGTGCGGCCGGGCGGGCGCTCACTCGCGGTGAGCGTCACCGGTCCGATCGAGCGGATGGACGCGGCGCGGCGCGAGGAGGTCGGAGCGCTACTGCGGGAGCAGCTGGCGACGCTCGCGCCGACGGGATTCACCGTCGCGGCGCTCGGCTGACGCCCCGCTCCTACAGCCCCAGCACCAACGTCGCGATCGTGAAGTAGATGATCAGCCCCGTCGCATCGCAGAAGGTCGAGATGAACGGGTTGGAGAACACGGCCGGGTCCGCACCGATCCGCTTGGCGAGCAGCGGCATCAGCCCGCCGACGATCGCGGCCATGATGCAGATGGACAGCAGCGTCAGCCCCATCACGAGCCCGATCGACAGGCCGTAGACGAGCCCGGAGACCACGAAGCCGAGGGATCCGAGCACCGCGCCGAGCACGGCACCGACGCGCAGCTCCTTCCACACCACCCGCGGCAGGTCCCGCACGCGCACCTCCCCCACGGCGAGCGCGCGCGTGACCGTGGTCGCGGCCTGGTTGCCGGTGTTGCCTCCCGTGCCGGTGAGCAGCGGGATGAACAGCGCGAGCACGACCACCTGATCGAGCCGGTCCTCGAAGATCTCCAGCACCTGCACGGTGAGGATCGCGGAGACCGCCAGCACCAGCAGCCACACGATGCGGGAGCGGACCACGCGCAGGATCGGGGTGGCGAGATAGGAGCGGGTCAGGGGCTCGGAGCCGCTGGTGCGGGCGGAGTCCTCGGCGTTCTCCCGCTCGATGATGTCCACCGCGTCGTCGACGGTGAGCACTCCGACGAGCCGCTCCTCCGCGTCGACGATCGGCATGGCCAGCAGCTTCGCGGCGAAGAACCGCCGGGCGGCCTCCTCCCGGTCGTCGGTCGCCAGGGCGCGGACGGCCTCGTGGGCGAGGTCGCCCACGCGCTCCTCCGGATCTGTCAGCAGCAGACGGCGCAGGCCCACCACCCCCAGCAGCACGCGAGAGGAGTCCACGACGGGCAGGAGGTACACGGTCTCCGCGTCCTCGCCGCGCTCGCGCACCTCGGCGAGCGCCTCGGCGACGGTCTGCTCGGGGCGCAGCGCGAGCACCTCCGGGGACATGTAGCGCCCGATGGCATGGCGCGGGTAGCCGAGCACCGCGGTGGTCATCGCCCGCTCGTCGGCGTCCAGGCCGTGCATGAGGCGCTCGGCGACGGAGGCGGGCAGCTCGTCGAACAGCGAGGCGCGGTCGTCGGGGTCGAGGTCTCCGATGATCTCGGCGACCTGCGGGGTGCGCAGGGCGGAGATCAGCTCGGCCTGGTGGCCGGAGCTGAGGCCCTCGAAGACGGCGAGCGCGCGGGCCTTGTCCAGCACGCGGAAGAGCAGGGCGGCCTCGGTCGCGGGGCGGGCGCCGACGAGGTAGACGAGCTCGCCGGTGGGCAGGAGCTGCGCCTCTCGGGCGAGGTGCTCGAGCTCGGCCTCGCTCTGCGGATCGGTGCGCAGGAGGTCGAGGACGGTGTCGAGAGCGGCGGTGGAGGTCACGGAGCCATTGTGTCCGACGTGGCCCAGGGCAGGCCCCGCTCCCCCTCGAGCGCGGTGTGCGATGCGCCTAGTCGTCCGCACGCGCGAGGCGAGACGGCCACCAGATCCTCTTGCCGATGTCGTCGGCCAGCGCAGGGACCAGGAGAGAGCGCACGACGAAGGTGTCGAGCAGCACTCCGAACGCGACGATGAAGGCGAGCTGCGCGAGGAACAGGATCGGGATGACGGCGAGCGCTGAGAACGTGGCGGCCAGCACGACCCCGGCCGACGTGATCACGCCGCCCGTGATGGCGAGACCTCGCGTGATCCCGTCCCGTGTGCCGTGCGCCTTGGCCTCCTCCCTGACCCGTGTCATCAGGAAGATGTTGTAGTCGATGCCCAGCGCCACCAGGAAGACGAAGCCGTACAGCGGCACGGCCGCGTCCGCGCCCGGGAAGTCGAGGATCTCGTTGAAGACGATCGCCGAGACGCCCAGCGCCGTCCCGAAGGAGAGCACGGTCGTGAGGATCAGGAGGAACGGAGCGAGCAGGGAGCGCAGCAGGAGCACGAGGATCACGAAGATCACTCCGAGAACCAGCGGGATGATGAGATCGCGGTCGTGGACGGCCGCGTCGTTCGTGTCGACCGCGGTGGCCGTGACCCCTCCCACGTACACCTGCTCGGAGATCTCGTGCAGCGGCCCGCGGAGCGCGCGCACGTCCTCCGCGGCCTGCTCGGAGTCCGCCGCTTCCACCAGGGTTGCCTGGATCAGCACGTCGCCCTGGGAGACCCTCGCCGCCGGCGATTCGCCGGGGACGAGCGACTCGATACCGCCGTCAGCGCTCAGGGTCGCGGTGGTGGACGAGGAGCCGTCGACCGTGATCGTCACTCCATCGATCGCCTCGCTCCCGGCGATCACCCCCGCCACCTCCTCCATGTCCTCTTCGGGCGTGAGGACGTACACCGGCGAGCCGGATCCTCCGGGGAAGTGCTCGCCGAGCGCGACCTGACCATCTCGCGCCTGGGACTCGCCGAGGACCAGGTCCGACTGCGGGACGCCGTCGGCGCGCAGCTGCGTCAGACCGGATGCGCCGACGACCAGCAGCAGGGTCGTGATGATCCAGATCGGTCGGGGGTGGCGGCGCACGAAGCGTGCCACAGCGGCCCACACCCCTCGTGCGGTGGCCTGGGTGCCGGAGGCGGACAGCTCGGGATCGTAGTGCGGACGCCGCGGCCAGAACGCGACCCTCCCCAGCGCGTAGAGGACTGCCGGGAGGAACGTCAGAGCAGCCAGCATCGCGAACGCGATGCCGATCGCCGCCACCGGCCCGAGGGTGCTGTTCGACCGCAGGTCGCTCAGCAGCAGGCACAGCAGGCCGGCGATCACGGTGCCGCCGGAGGCCAGCACCGGCTCGATGGTGCCGCGGAGCGCGACGCCGGTGGCGATGCGCTTGCTCCGGTTCTCCCGCAGAGCCTCGCGATATCGCGCGACGTAGAGAAGGGAGTAGTCGGTCGCCGCGCCGATGACGAGGATGAACAGGATCCCCTGCGTCTGTCCGCTGAGGAGGAGGACTCCGGCCTTCGCGAGCCACCAGATGGTGAGCAGCGCGGCGGAGAGCGCGAGGACGCTGGTCAGCAGGACCGCGATGGGGAGGATCACCGAGCGGTAGACGAGCACCAGGATGACCAGCACCGCCGCGAGTGCGACCAGCAGCAGCACGCCGTCGATCCCGGCGAACGCCTCGCTCAACTCGGCGGAGAATCCCGCAGGGCCGGTGATGTGGAGGCGAACCCCCTCCTGCATGCCGTCCGTGGCCGCGTCCTCGACCTCCGCGAGCACCTCGCCGGTCTCGGCATCCGGGTCCAGCGGCAGGATCGCCTGGACGGCGAGCCCGTCCTCGGAGGGTATGGCCGGCGAGCCGCCCTCCAGCACCCCGTCGACGCCGGCGGCCCGGTCGAGGCTCTCCTGCAGCTCGCCGAGCGCGCTCTCCGACAGCTTCTCGTCCGAGGTGAAGACGAGGATCGCGGGCAGGGAGTCGCTGTCCTGGAACTCATCGAGCCTGCTCTGGACGACCGTGGCATCCGCCGATTCCGGCAGGAAGGTCGTCTGATCGTTCGAGGAGACCTCCTCGACCCGGCCGAAGTAGGGCCCGCCCACGGCGGCCGCGGCAAGCCAGGCGACGATCAGCACGGCCGGTACGAGAACCCGCAGCCAGCGGGCGAGAGAGCGTGGCACAGGGGGGCTCCTGAAACTAGTTAGCCGAGGAAGTTATACGCTCAGCATACATATGCCCTGGTGTACGGTTTACGGATGGGCGATCGGGAGGACGGCGAAGAAGCGAGCGGCGACGCCGAGGGCGACGGGGCGCATCGATGGCTGTACGACCTCGACGCGACCGATCCGCTGTCCGAGCTCGTCTCCCGCGACCACGTGAGTCGTGAGGACATCGTCCAGATCGGTCGCCTGATGGGCGCCATGGCTGATCTGCGCCGAGCCGAGGAGGCACTGTCTCTCGCCGGCCGCGAGTACATGCGGCTCGGGACGACCGACATGAAGGCGGTCCAGTTCCTGATCGTCTCCGCGAACAAGGGCGGGGCGCCCACGGCGAGCGCCCTCTCCGCGCACCTGGGGATATCGAACGCCTCGGTGACGAAGCTGCTCGACCGTCTCGAGCGCGGTGGCCACATCGAACGTCTGGCGCACCCGACCGACCGCAGGTCTCGCACCATTCGACTCTCCGAGCAGACGAAGGCCGCGGCCATGGCGTCGATGGGCAGGGCTCAGGCGCAGCGATTCCACGCGGCGGCGAGCCTGACCGCCGACGAGCGCGAGGTCGTGACCAGATTCCTAAAGCACACCGCCGACGACCTCCGCGACGCCCTGGGGCGCTTCTTCTGATCGACGCCCAGCGATCGTGGTGACCGCGCTCGCGGCCGGGGCGCTGATCGCGCTCGGCCGGGGTCTCCTCCAGCTCCTCTGAGGGGCGCGCCTCAGCCGGCGAGCGCGGCGTACTCGGGGGCTCGGCTCATGTACTCAGCGTCCCACACGTCCATGTCCGGGATCCGCGAGCCGGTGACCGCGCCGACGAGCCGGTCGAGGTACCACTCCCAGCCGGGGCCGATGTGCTCGACCATGTCGGCGGGCGCGTCGTGGTGGCGCAGCGCGAGATGGGTGAGGTCGCCCGCGGCGCCGCCGGCCCCGTCGGAGCCGCCCTCGAGCTCGAGCGAGAGCTTCCAGACCTGGTCCCCCAGGGCGGAGCTGACGGCGAGCAGGCTCTCGGGTTCGCAGGCGTGGATGCTCCACGGGGAGGTGGAGGGCTCGCCCGGCTCGGCGGTCATGGTCACTTCGACGACGCCGCTCGCGGGGTCGCCGGAGTAGGTCCCGTACCAGGTGGCGAGGCGGTCCGGGTCGGTGAGGTGCTGCCAGATCCGCGTCCGCGAGGCGGGGACGGTGCGGCGCAGCACGAGGTCGCTGCCGTCGAGTCTTCCGGTGATGCTCATGTGCTCTCCCGAGGTCGGTCGCGGCCGGGCCGGCGCGGTGGCGGCACCACCGTAGCCCGGGGACGGGGCGGGGTCGATCCCGGCGCGGCGACGAGCGGGCCCGTCGGCCGGTCGGCTCATGCGGCGGCGACCAGCCGCCGGGAGCGATCCGCCAGGTGCCAGGCCCACAGCAGCGCGCCGACGATCACATAGCCGAGCGCGGCGAGCGCCACCACGGTGAGGCTGCCGGTGATCAGCGGGGCGATCACGCCGGAGAGCAGCGCGTTCATCACGAGGGTGAAGAAGGTGCCCATCGAGGCGGCGGCGCCGCGCTGGTGCGGGAACAGCTCGAGGATCTCCAGCTGCATCGGGGCGAAGAACAGGGAGGCGGTGAAGGACATCAGCGCGGGGCCGACGAGGACGGGCAGCAGCGTGAGGTCCAGGCCGCCGGCCGGGTCGGGCGCCAGGAGCACGAGCACGAGGTTCAGCACGCTGGTGGCGAGGGTGCCGATGTAGCCGATCGTGATCAGCCGGCTGCGGTCCATGACGTCGGCCGCGCGGCCGACGACCAGGGAGCCGGCCATCATCCCGATGATCAGCGGGGCGAAGAGCACCCAGAAGTCCTGCTCGCCCAGGCCCAGCAGGCGCACCACGATGATCGGCGCGGCGGCGACGAACACGAAGTGGGCGGCGAAGCCGAAGGCGGTCGCCAGTGCGATCCGCAGCATCACCGGGGAGCGGCCCACCTCCCACAGGGAGCCGAGCACGGCGCCGAGCCGCAGCGGGATCCGGGCCTCCTTCGGCAGCGACTCGGGCATCAGGGCGGTGAGCACGAGGACGAGCACGCCGTAGAGGCCGACGCCGGCGAACACCCAGCGCCAGTCGCCGAGCAGCAGCAGCCAGCCGCCGAGGATCGGGGCGATCACGGGGGCGAGCGCGAAGATCATCATGATCCGGGCCATCAGCCGCTGCGCCTCGGCGCCGGCGAACAGGTCCCGCACCACGACGCGGGAGACGATCGTGGCGGCGCCGGCGCTGACGCCCTGCAGGATCCGCAGTGCGATGAGCGCCCCGAGCCCGGTGGCGAGCACCGCCCCGAACATCGCCAGGATGTAGATCGCGAGCCCGGTGAGCATGACCTTCTTGCGGCCCAGTGCGTCCGAGAGCGGGCCGTGGAACACGCTCATCACCGCGAAGGACGCGAGGTAGACGCTGATCAGCTGCTGGAGGACGACGTCGGAGGCGCCGAACTCCTCGCCGATCTGCGCGAACGCGGGGAAGACGGTGTTGATCGTGAACGGTCCGAGCATGCCGAGCGCGGCGAGGGTGAGCGTGATGCGGGCCCCGGCGGTGCGGCGTCGAGTCAGGGTCGGCGGTGCCTGCTCGGCGTCGGGGATGCTCACCCTCGCGAGTCTATGGGCAGGCGTTTTCCGTGGCCAGGGCGGTCCACGTGCGGGCGGTCCGGGCGGCGCCGCCCACCGGCCGCTCAGCCCCGATGGGCCCACAGGTCGCGCAGCAGCGCGACCTCGGCGAGGTGGTGGATCAGCTCGCGGTGGATGTGGGCGACGAGGGTGGCGCGCGAGTGCTCGGCCCACGGTCCCTCGGCCTCGCCGACGGCGACCTGGAGGTCCTCCTCGTCCCAGCCGCGCACGCCCTCGATCCAGCGGGCGTACTCGCGGTCGAGCTGGGCGAGCGCCTCCTCGGCGGTCGCGGCGTAGTCCCAGCTCATGTAGTCCGCGGGCGGGCCGCCGAAGTGGGAGTGGCTGCGCACGGCGAGCACGCCCACGATGACGTGGCCGAGCCGCCAGGCGATGGAAGTGAACGGGGCGGGGTCGGGCTCCGGGAACTCGAAGTCGATGACCATCTCCCCCGCGCCGCCCTGGATGGAGGTCGGCGCCGTGCCGCCCCCGGGGGTGCGGGGGTGGACGGTCCAGAGGTCGCCGTCGCCGGTCGGGTCGTAGAAGTACTCCTCGTCGGTGAGCCCCTCGAGGCGCGGGCGCAGCTGCTCGCGCATGTGGAACTCGATCTGGTCGACGAGCACGGTGGGCAGGTCGCCGTCGCGTCCGCGGGTCGTCGGGGCGGGGGTGCGGTCGGTGTCGTCGGCGGTCATGGCGGTCCTCCTGGGGTCGCTCGTGTGCAGGGTCGGTTCATGTGCGGGGTCAAGGAGTGCAGCGCGGGGGCGCCCGGCGTTCACCACCCGGCGGGCGGCCACTCCTGGCCGGCGGCGAGCGCGTTGAGCTCGTAGGCGCCCTTCCCGTCGATGCTCTCGCGCAGGATGTCGGCGTGGCCGGCGTGCCGGGCGTTCTCCTCGATCTGGTGCAGGGCGTACCAGCGCAGGCTCCAGCGGGTGCGGCCCTCGAACCAGGGCGCGTCGGGGACGGGCGCGAGCATGTCGAGGTCGGCGGCGCGGATCGCGGCGGCGAGCTCCTCCCCCACCTGGTGCAGCTGCGCGATGAGGGAGGCCGGGGTGTCCTCGGGGCGCAGGGCGTCGGGGGCGAGCCCGCCCTCGGCCTGCAGCTGCTGCGGGGTGCGCTCGGGATCGGTGCCCGGCCCGGGAGCCGCCGCGATGGACAGCGCCGCGCCGCCCGCGATGAACAGCACGTGGCGGGCCAGCGCGCCGAGGCTCATCCCGGAGGCGCTCGGGACCAGGGCGAGCTGCTCCTGGTCGAGCCCGTGCAGGGCGGTGGCGACCTGCTCGATCTGCTGCTGGGCGAAGGTGGCGAGGCTGTCGTTCTCGCCGGTGGCCTCGGGGGTCAGGAATGGCATGGGGTGCTCCTCGTGGGTGCGGATGCTGACAGGACCCACCCTCCACAGGGATGCGGACAGATCCTGTCCGTGAAGCGGGGCAGACTGTGCACCACGAGGTGAGGAGGCGCGATGAGCGACGTGACCACGAGGGCGCTGCGGCTGCTGGCGCTACTGCAGTCCCGCTCGGTGTGGACCGGTCCCGAGCTGGCCGACGAGATGCGCGTGACCACGCGGACCGTGCGCCGCGACGTCGACCGTCTGCGGCAGATGGGCTACCCGGTGCTGACCTCGGCCGGGCACGGCGGCGGCTACCAGCTCGGCGCGGGCCGGGCCCTGCCGCCGCTGCTGCTGAGCTCCCCGGAGGCGGTCGCGGTCGCCGTCGGCCTGCGGCTCGCCGCCTCCTCGGGGCTCGAGGGGCTGGACGAGGAGGCGCTGCGGGCGCTCGCGGCGCTGGACCGGATCCTGCCCGCGTCCGTGCGCGCGGAGGTCGGCGCGGTCTCCGAGGCGATGGGCGTGATCTCCCGCCACGCTCCCGGCGCTCGCTCGGAGGTGCTGCTGTCCCTGGTCACCGCGGTGCGGGACGGGGTGCGGGTGCGGGTGGACTACGAACGGGCCGACGGCGAGCGGTTCGAGCGGCGGATCGAACCTCGCCGGGTGCTGTCGATGGAGGGGCGCTGGTACCTCTTCGCCTGGGACCTCGAGCGGGAGGACTGGCGCACCTTCCGCCTGGACCGCATGCACGAGGTGAGCGCCTCGACCCTGCCGATCGCCGACCGCCCCGTCCCGGACATCGAGGCCGCGGTGCGGGAGTCGATCACCGTCAGCGCCTATCCCACCGCCTGCACCGTGCGGATCCTCGCCCCCTACGACGAGATCGCACCCCACATCCCGGCGCGCTCCGGCACGCTCGAGGCCGACGGGGAGGACGCCTGCGTGCTCCGCGCCGGCGCGGATGACCTGACCTGGGTGGCGCTGCACCTGGCCGGGGTCGGCGCGCCGGTCGAGGTCATCGACCCGCCCGCGCTGCTGGAGGAGATCCGGCGATTCGGCCGCTGGGCGGCGTCGGCCGGGCCCGGAGCGACCGGGCCGACGGGGAGCGGGCCGGTACCCGAGCGGTAGGCCCCCTGTGTCCTGCGGCGGGCGCGATCTATCCTGGTCATGATCCCCGGGGGCGGCAGCGGATCGCCTTTCCCCGAGGGAGCGGACCCCTCCGAACGGACTCGATGCGCCATGACCCCGCGCCGCTCCTCGCCGTCCCCCGCCGCGTCCCGACGTCCGGCCGCGCCCCGACGCCCGGCCGCGCCCCGGCGCCTCGCCGCCCCCGGGCACCCTGCCTCCGCCGGGCGCGCTCTCGCACCGAGCGGTGCGCTGCTGCTGGGGGCCGTGCTCGCAGGGTGCCTCGCGGGGCCCGCGGCCCCGGAGGCGACCGAGTCCACGTCCGCCCCGGCGACGATCGCCGTCCGCCAGGACGCGCCGCAGGAGGTGCCGCTCGCCCCCGACCCGTCCCCGACGACCGCGTCGGTCGGGCAGCATGAGGAGCCCGCTGCGAGCCTGAGGCCCACTGCGGAGTCCCCGCCGCTGACCCGCACCCGGGTGGCCGGGGTCTGGCCGGATTCGACCTGGGAGATCGTCGACCTTCCCGGGAACGCCTGCGCAGGAAGTCTGCCGCGGGCGACGGACTGGGCGATCGGCGAGGACTACTTCCGCTGCGGCAGCGCGGACAAGCGCCTGCTGGTCTGCCGCGCCGTCCAGGGAGGCAAGGCCGGGGAGGCGCTGTGCGTGCGCGATCCGCTCACCCGCTCCGCGGCCCGGATCCGCTCCTCGATGCTCGTCGGCTTCACCTCCCCCGCCTCGGAGATGCCGAACCCGATGGTCGTGGTGCTGGCCGACGGGACGCAGTGCGGAGCCGTGCCGCGCGACGACCTCGAGCACCGCGCGGGCCGGCAGTCCTGGCTCCACTGCGGCGCGGACTCGGCACTGCTGCTGGACCAGACCACCGCGACGCTCTACTTCGACCGCGAGGAGCCGGTGTGGACGGCGGAGCTCGAGGAGCACGGCGGGGAACCGCGGCGGGTCGAGGTGCGGGAGGTGCTCTTCGCGGCGAGCGACGAGGACCTGCGGGACTGGGGCTTCACCGCCGGCCTGACGGCCGACGAGATCCCGTGAGGGCCGGGGCCACGGTGAGCGGCCGGGCTGCCCCGGTCAGGGGATGAGCAGGCCGATCGCGGCGAGCACCGTCAGCCCCAGCACCAGCTTGTCGAAGACCGACTGCGGGATGCGGCGGGCGACCTTCGCGCCCGCGAACGCGGCCAGCAGCACGACCGGCACGAGCAGCGCGTCCATCGCGAGGGTTTCGGCGGTGAACAGGCCCAGCCCCGCGGAGAAGGGCAGCTTGAACAGGTTGATCACCGCGAAGAACCACGCCGAGGTGCCCAGGAAGGTCAGCACCGGCATCCGCATCATCAGCAGGTACAGCGACATGACGGGCCCGGCGGCATTGGCGACCATGGTGGTGAACCCGCCGAGCAGGCCGTAGCCGACGCCCTGCGCAGTCGCGGCGGCGCCCTTGCGGCTGCCGCCCTCGGCCTCGGCGCGGGTCGCGGGCGGGCCGTCCGACGACTCGGCCTCTGCGGCGGTGCGCCGCGCGGCCTGGGCGCGGCGCACGAGGGTGAGGGTGACCAGCGCCAGCAGGATCACGCCGATGGTGACGCGCACAGTCGTGTCGTCGACCGCGGCGAAGAAGAACACGCCGATGATCACGCCGACCATGGCGCTGGGCAGCAGGCGCACGAGGGTGCGCCAGTCGGGCTCCCGCCGGTACACCCACAGCGCGGTCATGTCGCCGAGGATCAGCAGCAGCAGGAGCGCGGCGGTGGACTCCTTGGCAGGCATGGCCAGCGCGAACGCGCCCGCGGCGAGGGTCCCTGCGCCGGGCAGCGCGGTCTTGGAGAATCCGACGATGAGCGCGCCGAGCACCACCAGCAGCCAGGAGCTGGTGCTCAGTTCGGGGAGCAGGCCGGCGAGGTCGGACACGATCAGCGAACCTATCAGCGCATGCCCCGACATCGGCGGGGCGTCCGCAGGCAGGTCGCCGCCGGAACGCGGTGCCGCTCAGACGTGAGGGAGCCTTACCCGATCCAGTCGGCGCGGACCTCTCCCCCGTCGGCCCCGACCGCGGCGCGCAGCGCGCCGACGACCAGCGCCATCGCGCAGGCTCCCGGGTCCATGACTCCCTTCGCGCTGTCGCCGACGTAGCTGGCGCGGCCGCGTCGGGCGGTGAGCTCGGCGGTGCCCTTCGCGGCGTCGATCGCGGCCTTCTCCGCGGCGCCGAGCGCGTGCACGGCATCGGCCCCGGAGCCGGCGGCCTCGCGCAGCGCGGCGACGGCCGGGGCGAGGGCGTCGACCATGGTGCGGTCGCCCACCTCGGCCTCGCCGTACTTCTGGATCACGGCCTGCCCGGCCTCGAGCGCCTCGGCGAGCGCGGCGAGGTCCGGGACCTCGCCGTCGCCGGCGGCCTTGGCGAGGTCGCGGTAGAACATGCCGAACAGGGGGCCGGAGGTGCCGCCCACGCCGAGCCAGGCGCGGGACATGGCGGTGACCCAGCCGCGGTAGTCGGCGGGCTCGCCGGCCTCGAGCTCGCGGCCGAGGTTCTTCATGGCGGTACGGACGTTGTCGCCGAAGTCGCCGTCCCCGGCGCGGCGGTCGAGGTCGCCGAGCGCGGGCGCGGCGGCCTCGAGGGTCTCGCGAAGGGTCGTGACGACGAGACGTCCGACGTCGTCGGGCAGGGCGTGGTCGGTCATCGCGGTGCTCCTCACCAAGTCAGGGCAGGGGTCTGGACGGGCGCGTCCCAGAGGCGGCGCAGATCGTCGTCCAGCGGCATCAGGGTCAGCGAGATTCCGTGCATGTCGAGGCTGGTCACGTAGGAGCCGACGAGGCTGCGGCCGACGGCGACGCCGGCGTCGCCCAGGCGGTGGTGGAGGCGGCGGGCGACGAGGTTCAGCTCGAGCGGGTAGGTGCCGCCGAGGCCGTTGACGATCGCGAGCACCTCGGTGCCGCGCTCGAGCGAGAGCTCCTCGAGCAGAGGGTCGAGCAGCAGGTCGGTGAGTCCGTCGGCGCTGGTGAAGGGGGCCCGCCGGGCGGCGCGCTCGCCGTGGATGCCGACGCCGAGCTCGACCTCGTCGTCGCCGAGGGCGAACTGGGGCTCCTCGTCGCCGGGGTGGGTGCCGGCGGTCAGCGCGAGGCTCATGGTG
Organism: Brachybacterium sp. sponge; assembly: GCF_001613775.1. NCBI lineage: Bacteria > Bacillati > Actinomycetota > Actinomycetes > Micrococcales > Dermabacteraceae > Brachybacterium > Brachybacterium sp. sponge. Next base: position 407,292 of record NZ_LRMP01000001.1, read on the forward strand.
CGGGCGGAGGCGGCGACGCGTCGGCCGACGCCTGCGACCGCCGCGAGGTCCTGGCCCTCCTCGGCGGCGGCGCCGCACACCTTCTCGACGATCACGGTGGCGGCGGTGCCGCGGCGGCCCGGGCCGCCCCCGTCGGCCGTGTCGGTGGCGAGGTCGTCGTCCACCAGCACGATCTCGGTCTCGACCTGGTCGTCGCCGCTGATCTCCCCGGCGATGCGGAAGTTCAGCACGTCGCCGGTGTAGTTCTTGACGATCTGGACGACGCCGCGGCCGGAGTCCGCGGCCTTCGTGGCCTCGAGGACCTGCAGGGCGGTGGGGCTCGCGAAGACGGCACCGGCGACCGCGACGTCGAGCATGCCCTTCCCGACGAAGCCGGCGTGCAGCGGCTCGTGGCCGGAGCCGCCGCCGGAGACGAGGCCGACCTTGCCCGTTGCGGGCTCGGCGCGTCGGACGAAGCGGTGCTCGACGTCGAGGGCGAGGCGTCCCGGGTGGCTGAGGACGAAGCCCTCCAGCGCCTCGGGGGCGAGCTGGTCGGGGTCGTTGACGATGCTGCGTCGCATGAGGGTCCTTCCCGCGGGCGGATGCTCGATCCCGACTCTAGCCTCCGCCGTCCCGCGCCGCACCGTGCCCGGTACGCTCGGCCGGAGGGACACGTCGGCGGGGGCCGACGGGTGAGGACGAGGGGGGAGCATGGACGGGGTGCGCCTGGGCTTCGGCGCGTTCGCGACGCTCTTCGCGCTGGTCGTGCTGCTGCTGGTGCTGGTGGCGCTGTGGATGATGTTCTCGGCCGTGCGGGACCTGCTGCGGGCGCGGCGTCTGGCCTCGAGCGGGATGCGGGCCGAGGGGCGGGTGATCTCCTCGCACGTGCACTACAGCGCCACCCGGGAGGACCGCTCCAGCCGCGTCGTCGAGACGATCGAGTTCACGACCGACCGCGGGCAGACGGTCCGCGCGAACCCGGTGGTCAGCGACATCGGAACCGTGGATCGCAGCGGGATGAGCGTGACCGTGCTCCACGACCGCGACCGGCCCGAGCGCTTCATCGCCCCGCGGAACGGGCGCGGCATCTCCGCGAGGGGCCCGGTGATGCGGATCGGCTTCGCCCTGGTGTTCCTGGCCGTCATCGGGATCATCCTCAACGGCAGCTGGATGATCATCGGCTACGTCCCGTTTCCCTGGCGCGCTGCCTCTTGAGGAGGTGCCTGCACAAAGGGGACTCCAGCGGCACGGCGAGGAGCTGAGCTCCGCCGTGTGCCGCTGGAGTCCCTTTTCTGCTGATCCCCCTCCCGGCGTCGGATCCACCCGCACGCATCAGCTCTGCCGATGCCGCGTCAGCTCTGCGCCGGGCCGCGCGATCGCCGGGCCGCGCAGAGCGCCGGGCCGCGCAGAGCGCCGGATCAGCTCTGCGTGTCTCCGCCGCCGTCGGACGGCGCATCCGCCGGGGGTTCGCCGCCCTCGCCCGGCGCACCCTCGGGCGGGGTGCCACCCTCACCGCCGGGACCGCCCTCTCCCTCGGCCGGCGGCTGGCCGCCCGCACCGCCCTCGCCGCCGCCCATCCCGCCGGCCTCGGGCTCGGTGGTGGTGTCGATCGGGACGTCGATGGCGAAGGAGTAGCCGGCCTCGAGGTCGCCGGAGAGGCTCGCGAGCTGCTGCTCGTAGCCGTCGGAGAAGATCCCGTCGGTCTCGAGGGTGAGCTGGGAGAGGTTCTCGGCGCTGCCCGCGTACTCGGTGAGCTCGTAGACGCCGTCCGCCTCCGTCTGGGGCAGCGCGATCTGCGAGGTGAGGATCGCGTTGGTCGCATCGACGATGGACTCCGCGTCGGGGAACACCTCGAAGTGGAGGTGGGGCCAGCGGCCGGTGTAGCAGCCGGGGAAGATCGAGGTGAAGGTGACCTTGCCCTGCGCGTCGGCGATCTGCACGCCGCGCAGGTAGGTCTCCTCCTCCACCCCCTCGGAGTACATCGAGTACTGTCCGGCGGCGTCGCACTGCCACAGGTACACGGCCGCGCCCTCCATCGGCACGTCGCCGCCGGCCATGTCGATGATGGTCATGGTGATGTCGAGGGGGACGCCCTCGACGGTGGTGCCTCCGTCGATCGAGGAGCGGATGTCGGAGCGCTCCACACCGCTGGTCTCGAGCACGTCGGCGCCGTTGGAGCCGTCGCCCGGGTAGGGGCCAGCGGTCTCGCCGGGCATCTCGGTCAGCTCGGAGGTGGCGCTGGAGCCGCCGGCATCGCTCGCCCCTCCCCCGTCGCTCGCGGCGGCGGTGGTGGACGCGGAGCCGCCGGTGCAGGCGGAGAGGACGGCGGTGACGCTGCCCGCACCGAGCACGCCGAGCGCGCCGCGTCGGGAGACCAGAGTGCCGACGTCGAAGGCGAGGCCCTGGTCCTCGACGTCCTCGTCCGGGTGGTGGAGGGGCCGGCCCTCGAAGCTGTTGCGCGGTGCGGTGCCCGAGGGGACCGATCCGGCGGAGTTCTGTGCGGCGGTGTGCTCGCGCGCCTCGGGATAGGGGCGGCCGACGTGGCGGGGGTCGGTGGTGTCCATGACGGGTCCTCTCGGTCTCCTGGTGTGGAGCCGGAAAGCTAGAAGCGCAGGCTGTAGAGCCGCTGTCAGCTTTCCGTGATCTGCCGGGAGGGTGCCCGGGAGCCGGCTGGGAGCCCCTGGTCAGGAACGCTCGGACTGTGACGCACACCGCCGCGGCGCGACCGGTCCTGCACTTGCCGGACGGATCTCGTACGGTGCTGAGCATGCGCCTCCTCCTTCTCCGCCACGGCCAGACGCCCTCCAACGTCGAGGGGATCCTCGACGCCGCCTATCCCGGGCCGGGGCTGACCACGCTCGGCCACACCCAGGCCCGTGCGGTCCCCGCCGCGCTCGCGCACGAGGACATCGCCGCCATCCACGTCTCCCGCCTGCTGCGCACCCATGAGACCGCGGCCCCGCTCGCCGCCGCGCGCGGGCTCAGCCCGCGCCTGACCGAGGGGATCGAGGAGATCCGCGCCGGGATCCACCAGGGCCGGCAGGACGCGGAGGCCGTCGACGCCTATCAGGACAACCACCACCGCTGGAGCGCGGGCGAGCTCGAGGGCGGGTTGCCCGGCGGCGAGACCGGGCGGGAGTTCTGGGACCGCTGGACCCAGGCGCTGCGGCACATCGCGGATCAGCACGCCGAGGACGCGACCGTCGTCGTGGTCAGCCACGGCGCCGCGATCCGCGTGTTCGCCTCGGTCGCCGGCGGGCTCGGCGCCGCCTCGCTGTCCGAGCGGCCGCTGTACAACACGGGCCTGGTCACCCTGGTGGGGGACCCGGCGTCGGGCTGGCGTGTCGAGGACTGGATCTCCAGCCCCGTCGGCGGCGAGCACCTGCTTCGCGATGCCGAGCACGACGTGACCGCCGACGACGCGGCCGACGCGAAGGCCTGAGGGCCGCCGCAGGCCACTGCGCCGTCGGCCCGGTGCGAGGAACCGGGGCTGTTTAGCTCGTCGTCGCAGCGGCGAAGGTGCTCTAGCTCCGGGGTCCGCCCGCCGTCGTCGGCGGGGGCGTGGTGCTCGGGGTCCGCGCGATCACCATCGCGGATGGATGCTGTCCCGCAGCAGGGCATCGTACGTCTCGTGCACCGCCGCGTCGAACCGGGCCAGGACGTCCTGCTCCGCGGTCGAGGGCGCGGAGCCCGCGGCGGCGTTCGCACGGGCCTGCCGGCCGCTGCTCGCGCCGGGGATGACGGTGGTGACCCCGGGCTGCGCGAGGATCCAGCGCAGGCTCGCCTCGGGCAGCGCCATCTCCCCGTCGAGCGCCTGCTCGAGCCGGGCGACGGCCTCCAGGCCCGTCGCGTAGTCGACGCCGGAGAAGGTCTCGCCCTGGTCGAACGCCTCCCCGTGACGGTTGAAGCGGCGATGATCGTTCTCGGCGAACTCGCTCGTCGCGGAGAACTTGCCGGTGAGCAGCCCGGAGGCCAGCGGGACCCGGGCGATGACCGCCACGCCCTTTGCCCGCGCGACGGGCAGCGCCTCGTCCAGGGGCTTGAGGCGGAAGGGGTTGAGGATGATCTGGAGCGAGGCGAGGTGCTCGCGCTCGAGGCTGATCAGAGCCTCCTCGCAGGTCTCGACGCTGACGCCCCACGCGGCGATCCGCCTCTCCTCGACCAGTGCGTCGAGCACCTCGAACACCCGGTCGTCGCGGTAGATCGCCGGCGGCGGGCAGTGCAGCTGCACCAGGTCCAGGGTGTCCATGGCGAGGTTCTGCCGTGACCGCTCCACCCAGCCCCGCAGCGCCTCCTCGGTGAAGGACTCCGGCGCGAAGGGCTCCGCACGCCGGGACGCCTTGGTGGCGAGGAACGGGAGGCCCTCGGCAGCGGTGGCGTCGGCGGCGACGCGGGCGCGCATCGCGCCGACGAGCCGTTCGCTGCGGCCGTCGCCGTAGACGTCGGCCGTGTCGAAGAAGGTCACCCCGGCCTCGAGGGCGGCGGCGAGCACTTCCTGGGCGGCGTCGTCGCCGACCTCGCCCCAGTCCGCGCCGATCTGCCAGCATCCCTGGCCGATCACGGACAGCGGGCGGCCGAGGCGGGCAGGGGTGCGGTGCTGCATGGACATCGTCGACCTCGCGTTCTCCGGACCGCCCCTTGATGGGCGGCGCTCTGGACAGGAGTCTCCCAGACCGGCAGGCGACCTCGCGCGCCGCGTTCGTGGGCGCTCACGGACCGCGGCCTCAGCCCACCGCCAGCGCGAGGGCGGCGCGAGCCTCCCGATAGCGCTGGGCGGCCACGGCGATCACCTCCGGGTGGTCGCCGAGCGGGGCGGAGACGAGGTCCGCGCCGGCCCGGTGGACGAGACCCGCGAAGTGCCCGGGAGCGAGGACGTAGCTCGCGGCGATCACGCGGCGCGCCCCGGCCGCGCGGGCCGCGGCCACGGCCTCCGGGAGACCGGGCGCGCAGCCGGCGCCGTAACCGGTCGTGACGGGAGCGGGCAGGCGCGCGGAGAGCAGGTCCCGCATCCGCTCCACGGCGCGGGCGGCCGCCGGGTCGGTGGAGCCGGCGGCGGCGAGCACCACGTGATCGCCTGGTCGGTGCCCGGCATCGCCGCCGCTCACGGCCGCCAGTCGGTCGCGCAGGGCCCGCACCAGGTGCCCGTCGGGGCCGAGGGGCTCGGCGGCCACGGCGCCGGGATGCGGGGCGACCGCGGCGGCGATGTCGACGGAGGTGTGGAAGCCGGTCGAGAGCAGCAGCGGCAGCACCACCACGGGTCCGCGCGACGCGGCCTCGGCGATGACCTCCGCGACCTCGGGCTGCTCGACGTCGACGTAGGCCTCCCGCACCGCGGCGTCCGGCACGGCGACGGCGAGCGCGGCACGGATCCGGGCGATGACGGTGCGGCCGGCCGGGGAGCGGGTGCCGTGGGAGCAGGCGACCAGGGTGGTCATGGGGCGTCCTCCTGGTGACGGGCGGGCCGGCGGCTCCGAGGGGCGGCGGGATGGTGGGCGTCGGCGTCGGCGGGATCGAAGTGCTGGACGACGGTGCGCACGAGCGCGCCCATCCGGCTGCGGGCGGGCAGCAGAGCGGGGATGCCGCGCGCCTCGAGCGGCCCGGCGGTGAGGGGGCCGACGGCCGCCATCAGCAGGCGCCCGGCGCGGGCGTGCGCGGCGATGCCGGGCAGGGCACCGGCCCGTTCGGCCGCGGCGAGCCAGTTCTCGGTGCCGGGTGCGGCGGTGAACAGCACCGCATCGACCTCGCCGGCGGCGGCGGCGAGCGCGGAGCGGTGCACGGCCGCGGGGTTGCGGGGCGGCCCCCAGCGATAGACGGTCAGGGCGGTGACCTGGGCGCCGGCCTGTTCGAGCGCCTCGTCGAGGCCGTCGGCGCCGGAGCCGTGGTGCTGCACGGCGGCGCGGATCCCGTGCAGGTCACGGCCCGCGAGGTGCTCGATGATCTCGGCGGAGGTGCCGTCGGCCGCGACCCAGTCGACGGCGAGGCCGACGTTCTGGGCGGCGCCGCGGGCCTTCGGGCCGCGGGCGAGGACGCGGGTGCCGGCGAGCGCGGCGCGCAGAGCGGGGGCGATGCCGGCGGCCTCGGCCGCCTCGAACCAGCCGCGCATCCCCACCCCCGTGGTCGCGATCAGGAGCTTCGGCGGCCGGGCGACGAGCTCGGCGGTGCGCTCCAGCAGCAGCGGGTCGTCGACGTGCGGGATCATGCTCATCGCGGGGGCGTGCTGGATCGCGGCGCCGTGCCGCCGGAGCGCGGCGGCGAGCTCGTCGGCCCGTCGGTCCAGGGCCAGGACGAGGCGACGCCCCTCGAGCGCGGACGAGAGGCTCGCGGGGGCGCTCACGCCCCGGGTCCCGCGACGGTCGGCCGTGCGGTCGGTGCCGCGGAGCCGGCGGACTCCATCGGCGGGGCGAGGGGCGCGGGAGAGGAGCCGGACGGAGCAGCCGTGAGGACGCGCGCGTCGAGCGCCGGCGGCTCCTCGCCGAGCAGCCCGGGCCGGGCGACCTCGCCGATCACGATCACGGCCGGGCTGCGCACCTGCGCCTCCTCCGCCGCGCGCACGGCGCGCTCGAGGGTGGTGCGGGTGGTGCGCTGGAGCGGGGTGTGCCCGTTCTCGACGATCGCGACGGGCCTCTCCCCCGGCACGCCGTGAGCGCGGGCGGCGGCGACGAGGGCGGGCAGGGTCCGCACCCCCATCAGCACCACGGTGGTGATGCTGTCGTCGGCGAGCGCGGCGAGGGTCGCCGGGGACGGGCCGTGCGGCCCGGCGGCGTCGTGACCGCTGACCACGTGCAGGCCTGCCGAGGTGCCGCGATGGGTGACGGGGATACCGGCGGCCTGGGGCACGGCGAGGGAACTGGAGATCCCGGGGACCACCTCGACCTCGATCCCCGCCGCCCGGCAGGCGAGCACCTCCTCCCCGCCGCGGCCGAGCACGAAGGGGTCGCCGCCCTTGAGCCGCACGACCGTGCGTCCGGCGAGGGCGTGCTCGACCAGGAGCGCGCTGATCCGCTCCTGCGGGACGGGGTGGTGGCCGGGGCGCTTGCCCACGTCGACCAGCAGCGCGTCGGGACGCAGCTCCGCGCGGATCTCGGCGGCGGGGCCCAGCCGGTCGGCGATCACCACGTCGGCCGCGCGCAGCAGGCGCAGGGCGCGCACGGTGAGCAGATCCAGCGGCCCGGGCCCGCCGCCGACGAGGGCGACGCGGCCGGGGACGGCGCCGCTCACCGCGCACCCCCGCGCAGCACGTACAGGTCCCCGTCGAGGGTCCGCACGGGCCAGACGCGCAGCCGCTCCACGGACTTCCCGCGGGTGTCGACGCAGGTGCCCGAGCGCAGGTCGAAGACCTGCTTGTACATCGGGGAGGCGACGGTGGGGCGTCCCGCGCGGGAGCCGACGATGCCGCGGGAGATGACGTTCGCGCCCGAGTAGGGGTCGTGGTTGTCGACGGCGCGCACGTCCCCGTCCGGCAGCAGGAACAGGGCGACCTGCTCCTCGCCGAGGAGGGCGGCGCGTCCGCGCTCCACCTCGAGATCGGCCAGCGGGCACAGCCGCTCCCAGTTCGCGGCGAGCTGCGGGGCGAGGGTGGGGGTGGTGAGGGTCGTGGTCATCGTCGTACCTCCAGGGTCGTGCCGGCGATCAGGACGGAGTCGCTGCCGCGCTCCTCGGGCCGGGCGGGACGGATCTGACCGCGCTCGGGGACGTGGGCGAGGCCGGGGTCGGGGGTGGTGGGGGCGTTGACGAAGGAGCGGAAGCGGGCGAGCTTGGCGGGATCGGCGAGCGTCGCGGCCCATTCGTCGCGGTAGCCCTCGACGTGGCGGGCCATCGCCGCGTCGAGGTCGGCGGCCAGGCCCAGGGAGTCCTCCATGATCACCTCGCGCAGGGAGTCGATCCCGCCGTCGAGGGACTCGACCCAGGGGGCGGTGCGCTGGAGCTTGTCCGCGGTGCGGATGTAGTACATGAAGTACCGGTCCAGGGTGCGGATGAGCGTGTCGTCGTCCAGGCCCTCGGCGAGCAGCTCGGCGTGGCGCGGGGTCGCGCCGCCGTTCCCGCCGACGTACAGGTTCCAGCCCTGGGCGGTGGCGATGATGCCGGCGTCCTTGGAGCGGGCCTCGGCGCATTCGCGGGCGCAGCCGGAGACGCCGAGCTTGAACTTGTGCGGGGCGCGCAGGCCCCGGTATCGCAGCTCGAGCCGCACCGCCATGGAGGTCGAGTCCTGCACGCCGTAGCGGCACCAGGCGGAGCCGACGCAGGACTTCACGGTGCGCAGGGACTTGCCGTAGGCGTGGCCGGACTCGAAGCCGGCGTCGACCAGACGCTGCCAGATCAGGGGCAGCTGCTCGAGGCGGGCGCCGAACATGTCCACTCGCTGGCCGCCGGTGATCTTCGTGTACAGCCCGAAGTCGCGCGCGACCTCCCCCACGGTGATCAGCCCCTCGGGGGTGACCTCGCCGCCGGGCATGCGGGGGACGACGGAGTAGGTGCCGTCCTTCTGCAGGTTCGCCATGACGTGGTCGTTGGTGTCCTGCAGGGTCGCGTTCTCGCCGTCGAGCACATGCTCCCCGCCGAGGACGGCGAGGATGCTGGCGAGCACGGGCTTGCACACGTCGCAGCCGCGGCCGCGGCCGAAGCGCTCGATGACGGCGCTGAAGGTGGTCAGGCCCGAGACGTGCACGGCGTCGAACAGCTGGCGGCGGGTGAGGTCGAAGTGTTCGCACAGCCCGGTGGAGACGGCCTTGCCGAGCTTCGCGAGCTCGCCGGTGACCAGGGACTTCACCATGACGGTGCAGGAGCCGCAGGTGGCGCCGGCCTTGGTGCAGGCGGTGACCTCGGCGGCGTCGGCGCAGCCCTGCTCGCGCACGGCGTGGCGGATGGTGCCGGCGCTCACCGAGGAGCAGGAGCAGACGATCGCCTCGTCGGGCAGCTCGGGGGTGGGGGCCGCGGCGCCGCCGGCGGGCAGGAGGTGCACGGCGGGGTCGGCGCCGAGGGGTCCGCCGACCAGCGGGCGCAGCGCCCCGTACGCGCTCGCATCGCCCACGAGCATCCCGCCGAGCAGCGTCTTCGCGTCGTCGGAGAGGACGAGCTTCTTGTGCACGCCGGAGACGGGGTCGGTGTAGACGACGTCGAGGGCGCCGGGGGTGGTGGCGAAGGCGTCGCCGAAGGAGGCGACGTCCACTCCGGAGAGCTTGAGCTTGGTGGAGAGGTCGTAGCCGTCGAAGGTCGCGTCCCCGCCGAGGATCCGGTCGCTGACCACCTCGGCCATGGCGTAGCCGGGGGCGACGAGGCCCACGCACTGCCCTTCGAAGGAGGCGACCTCGCCGATGGCGTGGACGGAGGGGTCGGAGGTGGTGCAGGCCGCGTCGATCCGCACCCCGCCGCGCTCCTCGCAGGAAAGGCCCGCCGCGCGGGCGAGCTCATCGCGGGGGCGGACGCCGACGGTGAGGACGACGAGGTCCGCGGGCAGCTCGGTGCCGTCCCGGAGGGCGACGGCCTCGACGGCCCCGTCGGGCCCGGGCAGGATCGCGGTGGTGCGGGCGTCGGTGCGCACGGCGATGCCGCGGGCCTCGATGAGGCGGCGCAGCACGGTCCCGGCGGGCAGGTCCAGCTGCGCGGACATGAGCCGGTCGCTGGACTGGAGCACGGTCGCCTCGGCGTCCATGCCCTGCAGGGCGCCGGCCGCCTCGAGGCCCAGCAGTCCGCCGCCGACGACGATCCCGCGCACCGGGCGTCCCAGCGCCGCGGCCCGTTCCTGCACGTGGCGCTGCAGGGAGTCGACGTCGGCGAGGGTGCGGTAGACGAAGCAGCCGGGCAGCTCCGCACCGTCGACCGGGGGCCGGGCGGCGACCGAGCCGGTGGCGAGGACGAGGTGGTCGTAGGGGTGGACGGCGCCGGAGGCGGTGGTGACGGTGCGGGCTGCGCGGTCGATCGAGGTGGCCGCGTCGTCCTCGTGGAGGGTGACGCGGGGGTCGGCGAAGATCGTGTCCGGGAGCGTGAGCTCCTCGGGACCTTCCCCGTCGAAGAAGCGGGTCAGGCCCACCCGGTCGTAGGGGCGGCGGTCCTCGTCGCCGAGGACGGTGAGGGAGATGCGGCCGTCGGCGCGGGTGACCAGGGAGTCGACCAGGCGGTGCGCCGCCATCCCGGCGCCGATCACGACGATGCGGGGGCTCATCGGGTCGCTCCCACCAGGTCGGGGGTCTCGGTGGGGCCGTCGGCCGACGGGGCGGCCGGGGCGGCGGCGGGCGAGACGGCCGCGGGGAGATCGGCGGGAGCCGCGGGGGCGACCGCAGCGGCGTCGGCCGTGATGACGGGCGCGGTATCGGCCGTCGGGGCGGAGCGGCGGCGGTGGGCGAGGTAGAGCGGCAGGCCCACGAAGGTCAGGCCGCCCACGAGGTTGCCGATCACGGTGGGGATCTCGTTCCAGATCAGGTAGTCCATGAGGGTGAAGTCCGCGCCGAGCAGCAGGCCCGAGGGGAACAGGAACATGTTCACGATGGAGTGCTCGAAGCCCATGTAGAAGAAGAGCATCACGGGCATCCACATGCAGGCGATCTTCCCGAGGATGCTGTCGGACATGAACGCGCCGACCACCCCGGTGGAGACCATCCAGTTGCACAGCACCCCGCGCACGAACAGGGTGAGCATCCCGGCCGCTCCGTACTCGGCGTAGCCGACGGTGCGGCCGTGCCCGATCTCGGAGATCGCCTCCCCCACAGCGCTGGGCTCGGTGGAGAAGCCGTAGGTGAAGTAGATGGCCATCAGCACGGCGACCGTGATCGCTCCGAGAAGGTTCCCCAGGAACACCAGACCCCAGTTGCGCAGCATCGCGGGGAAGGTGACGCCGTCGCGGCGGGCGAGCCAGGCGAGCGGCACCAGGGTGAACACCCCGGTGAGCAGGTCGAAGCCCATCAGGTACAGCATGATGAAGCCGACGGGGAACAGCAGTGCGCCGAGCAGCGGCTGGCCGGTCTGGGTGGAGACGGTGACGGCGAAGGCGGCGGCCAGCGCCAGGATCGCCCCGCCCATGGCGGCGCGGAGGAGGGTGGTTCCGGTGGAGTAGGAGGCCTTCGCGGCGCCGGCGGCGGTGAGGCGGTCCACCAGATCGGCGGGCTGGACGTAGGACATGGCAGCTCCTGGCGTGGGCGGGGTCGGTCATGTCCCGTGCGCCTGCAGCGGGGTGCGGCCATCGTGTCCGGTGCGGCGGCCCCGGCGAAGGCCCGGAGGGGCCCGTGACCTTCTCGTGATCCGAAGTCTCAGGCGGCGCGGACGCGGCGGGGCGTTCCCACGGGAACGTCCGAGCACACGTCCCTCGGCCTCAGTGCGTTCACGCAGCCGTCCTCGCGCGCCCCGCACAGCACCAGGGTGGACCCCGGGCGGGGCGGAGGATGGTGGCGCCGGTGGAGCAGGAGGCGTTCGCGGCGCCGGCGACGGTCAGGCGGTCCGCCAGGACGAGCGGGGCGCGGACTCCCCGCAGTCCCCGGCGCCCGGGAAGAGGAACGGCACGTGAGGCGTTGACCCCGTGGGTGCCGGGCGAGCCGGCCGGCACCCACACTCGACGAAAGGTGCCCCATGCCCGTCCCGCTCTCGATCCTCGACCTCGCGACCGCCGCACGCGACCAGTCTCCGGCGGACGCACTCGAGGGCACGGTCGCCCTGGCCCGGAAGGCGGAGGGGGCCGGGTACAGGCGGGTCTGGTACGCCGAGCACCACAACATGGCGTCGATCGCGTCCTCCGCGACCTCGGTGCTGATCGCCCACGTCGCCGCGCACACCAGCACGATCCGGCTCGGCGCGGGCGGCGTCATGCTTCCCAACCACTCCCCGCTCGTGATCGCGGAGCAGTACGGCACCCTCGAGACGCTCCACCCGGGCCGGATCGACCTGGGTCTCGGCCGTGCGCCGGGCACCGACCAGAACACGATGCGCGCGCTGCGTCGCAGCGGCGCCTCCGCCGACTCCTTCCCCGAGGACGTCATGGAGCTGCAGGGCTACCTGCAGGGCCGGTCGCGGATCCCGGGCGTGGACGCCTATCCGGGCAAGGGCACCGACGTCCCGCTGTTCATCCTCGGCTCCTCGCTGTTCGGCGCGGGCCTCGCGGCCGCGCTCGGGCTGCCCTATGCCTTCGCCTCGCACTTCTCCCCCGGCGCTCTCCATGAGGCGATCGCGCTCTACCGCCGCGAGTTCCAGGCCTCCGAGCAGCTCGAGAAGCCCCACGTCATCGCCGGCTTCAACGTGATCGCCGCCGATGATCGGGCCGATGCCGAGCGCCAGCAGCACGAGATGATGCGCAGCCGGGTGGCGCTGCTGCTGCGCCCGGGCACCGAGTACACCGACGAGCAGGCCGACGAGCTGCTCGCCGCGCCCCAGGCCCAGCACCTGCACCAGATGGCGACCTACAGCGCCGTCGGCACGCCGGACGTGGTGCGGGACCAGGTCGCCGAGTTCGCCGATGCCACCGGCGCCGACGAGCTGATCATCGCCCACCAGGGCCCGCGGGTGGAGCAGCGGCTGCGGTCCGCGGAGCTGCTGGCGGAGGCGTACATGGGCTGAGGATCGCTGCGGGCATGCGCAAGGCCGGCCCAGCACCGGTGCTGATCGCGATCCTGCCCCCGTGGTCTCACCCGGCGCGGCCCCTCAGTCCTGCGCTCCCTCGGGGCAGTTGACCGTCCCGTGGACCACGACGTCGCCGATCTCGGCGGCGTCGAACTCGACCGCACCGTCTTCGGCGGTGATCCCCGCGGTGGACGTGCTCTTCTCCGGCGCGCCCTCGCGCTCGAGCTTCACCATCGCGAACTCGCCGGGCGTGACCTCGACCAGCGGGAGCTCGTCCCCCTCCATCTTGAGCGTGAGGTGGCGGATCGTGCCGGGCTCCCCCTCGCAGCGCACGACCTCCGGGGTGAAGGCGGTCTCCTCGCCGTCGTGCGTGATGGTCAGCGTGCCGGTCTCGTGGCCGGGCTGCGCGCCGCCCTCGGCCGACGGCGCTTCCGAGGCCTCCGGCGCGGAGTCGCTCGTCTCGGCGCCCCCGCCGTCGCTGCTCGGCGCCGGTTCCTGCTCGGTCCCGGTGCAGGCGGCGAGGGAGAGCACGAGCGCGGCGAGGGCGGTGGCGGTGCGGGCGGGACAGGTGAGGGCCATGCCCCATGCGTAGCACGGCGGCGTCCGGGCCGCGAGTCCTGGAGGCCGGAGCCGGCGGAGAGCATCGCGGGCGTTCCCGCGGGAACGCCCTGGGCGGTGTCGGCAGGGAACGGCACGGTCTCGCCACTGGGCCCGGCGCGCGGGGCGGCAGGATCGGCTCTACGATGCTCTGCGCCCCCTCCCCCGTTCCGCAGGAGCACCGCCATGACCTGGACCCCCACCGCCGAGGACGACCGCCGCTTCCTCTCCCTCGCGATCGAGCAGGCGCAGAAGAGCTGGGAAGAGGGCGGGGTGCCGATCGGCGCGGTGCTGGTCCACGACGGGCAGGTGCTCGCCGCCGGTCACAACCAGCGCGTGCAGAAGGACTCCGCGATCCTCCACGGCGAGACCGACACGATCGAGAAGGCCGGACGCCTGCGCGCGAGCGTGTACCGGCAGTCGGTGCTGTACACGACCCTGTCGCCGTGCATCATGTGCTCCGGCACCGCGTTGCTGTACGAGATCCCGCGGATCGTGGTGGGCGAGAACCGCACCTTCGAGATGGCCGAGGACCTGCTGCGCGAGCGGGGTGTGGTCGTGGACGTGCTCGACGACCCCGACTGCATCGCGCTGATGGAGCGGATGATCGCCGAGCGGCCCGAGATCTGGAGCGAGGACATCGGCGTGGAGGCCGACGAGCTCAGCGCGTCTGCCGACGGCGCGGGCGCTGCCGGCGCCGAGGGTTCCGACATCGACGGCGCCGGCCGGTGACCGCGGCCGAGCTGCGCGAGGAGGCGGGCACGGAGCCCGTCGACCCTGATTACCCGGTCACTCCGGTCCCCGCCTCGGCGCGGCGCGGCGTCGTCTCGATCTCGGTGGTGCTGATCGGCTTCACCGTCTTCGCGCCGACGCTCATGGCCGGCGCCTCCATCGGCGCGGCCTTCCGCTTCAGCGAGTTCCTGGCGGTACTGCTGGTGGGCTCGGTGGTGCTCGGCGCGTACGTCGCCGCGATCGGCTTCCTCGGCGCCCGCACGGGGCTGACCACTGTGGTGATGTCGAGGTTTACCTTCGGCACCGCCGGGTCGAAGCTCGTCTCCGTACTGCTGGGCGGCACGCAGATCGGCTGGTACGGAGTGGCGGTCGGCTCGATCGGGCAGATGACCGCGCTGGCCTTCGGCTGGGAGAGCGCCTGGGCGCCGGCGCTGGTGATGATCGGCGTCTCCGCCCTGATGATGCTCACGGCGCTGTACGGCTACGAGGGCATGTACTGGGTCTCGCTGATCTCCACCCCGCTGATCCTGGTGCTCGCCTTCTGGATCACCGCGCTCGCGCTCACCGAGGTGGGCGGCTGGCGGGGCCTGTTCGACATCGCCCCCACCACCTCCATGACCTGGGCCGCGGCCGTGACGACCGTGGTGGGCACCTTCGCCTCCGCCGGCACGCAGGCCGCGAACTGGACCCGCTTCGCGAAACGCGGCCGCGACGCCGTGATCGCCTGCGGGCTCGGCTTCGTGATCGGCAACGGCCTGATGGTGTTCTTCGGCGCCGTCTCCGCCCTCGCCTTCGGCGAGGGCGACTTCACGACCCTGCTGCTGGGCATGGGGATGATCGGCTGGGGACTGTTCTTCCTGTTCGGGAACCTGTGGAAGTCCAACGCCGACGCCGCCTACGCCTTCGGCGTCGCCGGGGCCGAGCTCGCGAACGCGAGGCGCAAGGGCCCCTTCATCATCGGCGGCGTCGCCATCGGCACCGTGCTGGCGCTGCTCGGCGTGGAGGGGCACATCGTGGGCTACCTCAGCCTCATCGGCATCCTCATCCCGCCGGTCGGCGGGGTGCTCCTCGGCGACTGGATCGCCCGCTGGCGGAGCGGACAGCCGGCCCTGTCCACGCTGACCGAGAAGGTGCGCTGGCAGGCGCTCGTGCCGTACGTGCTCGGCTGCGTGGTGGCGTGGGTGTCGAACGAGTACGGCATCGGGATCGCGCCGCTGAACGGGATCGTCGTGGCGCTGGTGGGGGCGTGGGTGCTGGGGGTGCGGGCGAAGCGAGAGCTCACCCTCGCCACATAAGCTCCCATCCGTCCTGCGGCTTTCGCTGCGCCTGTCACCGGCTCTTCGTACGATCGACGGTGTCGGCCCAGGCAGAGGAGCATTCGCGGTGGAGAGTCCAATCATCCGAGTCGTTGGCGCCATCGTCGAACGTGACGGTGCAGTCTTCACCGCCCGACGCAACGCCGAGCGCAGTGCTGGCGGGCTGTGGGAGTTCCCCGGCGGGAAGATCGAAGCGGGAGAGACTGCCGAGGACGCGCTGCGCCGCGAACTCCAGGAGGAACTGGGCGTCGACGTCGCCGTCGGCCCGTTCGTCGACCGGAGCCTGAGCCATCTCGGCAATGCGCGCATAGAGCTCTCCTGCTACGCCGCGCAGTTCACGGGCGAGGACCCCACCGCCAGCAGCGACCACGACGCGATGCAGTGGGTGCCGCTCGCGGAGCTGTCCTTGCTGGAATGGGCGCCGGGCGATGTCCCCCTCCTCGACAGTTTGCCAGAGCGGCTTGCCTCTCTTCGCCGCGAGTCCGAGGCGGAGTGATGGAAGCGCAACAGGCTCTGGACCCTGGTCTCTACGAACTGCTCCTCACCACGGGCCTCACCAAGGCAGTCCAGTCGACCGAAGAGCAGGGCTTCCTCACCCCGACGGAAGACGTCGACGACGCAGATGTCGCGCACGTCCTCACTCAGCACGTCGCACGGACCGTCGAGCACGCGCTGAAGACTGCACCCCGCGAGGAGCGCATTGCCCTCGCGAACCGCCTCCTCTCCGCGCTGCCCTCCTCTGCCCCGGACCCCGAAGTGTCACCTGGACCGCGTCTCCTTACCTCGGTGACGCCAACGGAGACACCGCTCTTGCCCCGCCCATCAACGCCACTCAGCGACGTCGCGCTCTTCACGAACTCGCGAATGGACCCGCAGCTCGGCTCGGAACTGCGCCTCGAGATGGCGAGCGCAGATCGGATTGACCTGCTGTGCGCGTTTGTGCAGTGGAGCGGGATCCGCGTGCTGGAATCGGCCTTGCGCGAGGCGGCTGATCGCGGAGTGCCCATCCGGGTTCTGACCACCACATATATCGGTGCCACGGACCGGAAGGCGCTGGACTACTTCGTGCGCTCACTGAACGCCGAAGTGCGGGTCAACTACGACGCGCAGTCCACCCATCTCCACGCGAAGGCGTGGATGTTCCATCGGTCCAGCGGTTACACCACCGCGTATGTGGGCAGCTCGAACATGAGCCGGGCAGCGCTCGTCGACGGACTGGAATGGAACGTCCGTCTCTCGCACCTCGCGACCCCGAGCCTGGTCGACAAGTTTGAGTCGACCTTCGAGACCTACTGGGACGACGCGGCGTTTGCGCCGTACAACCCAGACACCGACGCCGAGTTTCTCGATGCACTTCTCGCGAAGAACAGCGGCCGCGTCTCCTCGGCAGACCTGTCGATGAGCCATCTCGACGTGCGTCCATACCCGCATCAGACGGAGATGCTGGATGACCTCGCCGCCGAGCGGGAGGTGCACGATCGACGCCACAACCTGCTTGTCGCGGCAACTGGCACGGGCAAGACCGTGGTTGCCGCGCTCGACTACAAGCGCTTGCGGTCATCGGACTCCGACCAACCGGCGATCCTCTTTGTCGCGCACCGCAAGGAGATCCTCGAGCAGTCCCTGAGGACCTACCGCGACGTTCTGAAGGACGGCGCGTTCGGGGAACTGTTCGTCGACGGGCGGAAGCCCATCCGGCGGCGGCATGTCTTCGCCTCGATCCAGTCGCTGCAGCAGGCCGGCGAGCTCGAGCGATGGGCGCGCGACCACTTCGACATCATCGTCATCGACGAGTTCCATCATGCCGAGGCGGCGACATACCGAAAGGTCCTCGATTACTTCACCCCCAGCGAACTCCTTGGACTCACCGCGACACCCGAGAGGGCCGACGGGGTGGACGTGGCTCAGGAGTTCTTCGAGGGTCGCGTGGCGAGTGAGCTGCGGCTGTGGGACGCGCTCAGCGCCGACCTGCTTGTGCCTTTCCACTACTTCGGGATCGCCGACGGTGTGGACCTCAGCGGGCTGCGATTCACCCGCGGTGCGTACAACATTGACCAGCTAAACAGCTTGTACACCGGCAACGATGCTCGAGCCGCCAAGGTGCTTCAGGCCCTGCGATCCAAGGTCACTGATCCGAGTCGAATGAGAGCGCTTGGATTCTGCGTCAGCGTCGAGCACGCCCATTACATGGCCGAGGTGTTCAGCCGCGCCGGGCTGCCGTCGCTCGCCCTCAGCGGGGCCTCCGGGTCCGACGAGCGAAGAGAAGGGCTCACAAAGCTGCGGAAGCGCGACATCGTCTGCCTGTTCGCAGTCGATCTCTTCAACGAGGGCCTCGACATCCCCGAGATAGACACCGTCCTCATGCTGCGCCCCACACAGTCCGCGACGATCTTCCTCCAACAGCTCGGCCGCGGCCTCCGGCGCGCGGACAACAAGGCCGTGCTGACGGTCCTCGACTTCGTGGGGCTCCAGCACACAAACTTCCGCTTCGATCTGAAGTACCGGGCACTCACTGGACTCTCGCGGAACCGGCTCGAGCGCAGCATTCGCGAGGGGTTCCCGTTCCTTCCTCCCGGAACGCAGATCGTCTTCGACCGCGTTGCGCAGGACATCGTGCTCTCGAACGTGAAGAAACAGCTCAAGCTCTCCACGCGCGATTTGGTGGCAGACGTTCGTCAGCACAAGCCGACCGGCGCCACCCCGAGTGACTACGGCTTGGGCTCCTACCTGCACGCGGCAGAACGGTCCCTCGCTGACATCTACGGTCCGGGGACGCGCAGCTTGAACAGCCAAAAGCGCTCAGCGAGCTGGTCCACTCTCGTGGACTGGGCCTTCCCTGCCAACCGGGGAGAGCCGCTCTCAGACATGGCCGAAGCCCTCCTGCGCCGCGTGGGCACGTTGACTCACATCGATGATCCTGAGCGGATCCAGGCGTACCGCCGGCTTCTCACCGCGCCGACTCTTCCCACCGGGATTGAGAAGGATCTGCACGCCGCGATGCTGGTGTACTCCTTCTGGCCCGCCGGGGAGCGGAACATTCGTACGGGCCTCGACGAGCTACGTTCACACGCCTCGGTAGTCGAAGAGCTACTCCACCTGCTCGCGTTCCAGGAGCAGTCCTCTCGAGTCCGCCCGGAAGCACTGTCTGGTTCGGTCGCGGACTCACCGCTGCGATCGCATGCGAGCTACTCCCGCGAGGAGCTCCTGGCCGGGTTGGGGCTTGGCACCTTGGACGCCGGCGCGCCGGGCTCGATCCGCGAAGGCGTGAAGTGGCTCCCCGGCATGAACGTGGACGCGCTACTGGTGACGCTCAAGAAGTCCGAAGCGGATTACTCCCCCACGACTATGTATCGCGACTACGCCATCAACCAGCAGCTCTTCCACTGGGAGTCCCAGAGCACGACGAGCGTGGAGAGCCCCACGGGGCAGCGGTACATCAACCACGCATCGCGCGGCTCCAGCGTCGTCCTCTTTGTACGGCGCGCGAAGACCGGCGACATCGGCACCGAGCCCTACACCTGCCTCGGCACTGCCCAGTTCCAGCAAGCGACGGGGTCTCGGCCGATGCAGATCGTTTGGCGGCTAGACAGGACGATGCCCGCAGACCTCTTCATGGAAGCTCGGTCGGTGGCGTAGGCACGTCCAACCGGCCGGGTTTTAAAGGCCGCGACGACGACCGACCGACACCACCCCAAACCCCCACAGCCCCGCAACCGGCAGCAGCGGCCACCACCAGGTCACGCCGCCCTCCCCCGCCACGCCCACGCTCGCCATCACCGCGAGCCCCGCGATCACGCACACCGCGGCAGCGAGCGGCTTCCACAGCGGCGGCGCGGGGCGATCGTCGGGCCGCAGTGTCTCGAAGCGGCCCATCACCAGCACCACGAGGCCCGTCAGAGCGAGCAGCACGAACACCCACAACGGCCGCGTCGCCCACCACATCCCCGTCAGCGGCTCGGGCAGCAGCACCCCGGCATCGAGCGCCAGCAGCAGGTGGGCGAGGCCCACCATGACGGTGAGGTGCCACAGGAACCAGGTCATGATCCGCTGGTTCACGAGCACGGTCACGAACCACAGCTTCGGCCGACGCAGCAGCGCCTCGAGCGGCTTCTCGAGGGAGAGGACGAGCCCCGCCTGGAGCATGCCGAGGAACGCCATGGTCACGCGCGTCGGGCTCGAGTTGGAGATCGCGTCTCCCCCCGCGGTGATCATCGAGACCGGATACGGACCCACAAGCACGAGCAGCAGCAGGCCGACAAGACCTATCCCGGCCAGCAGCATCCGTCGGCCGACGCCCGAGAGCCGGCCGTCGAGCCAGGCGTAGCCGACCTGGTGGAACGCCGCCCAGACCAGGAGGTAGTTCGGGTAGCCGAGCAGCGGCTGGTCGGCGGCGATGCTGATCGTGTCGACGATCCCGGCGAGCGCGATGCCGCCGACGATGGACCACCAGCCGAAGCGCTCCCACAGCCACAGGCACGGCGGGCCCACGAGGATCACCATCAGGTACGCGGCGAGGAACCAGGTGGGGATCAGCGCCATCTGCGAGGCGAGTTGCACGGTGGCGTGCGGGGCGCCGAGCGCGACCGCGACCACGCCGATCACGAGCCAGGCCAGCAGCAGCGGGATCAGCGGGATGCCGAGGCGCCGGAGCCTCGTGCGCAGCCACTCGGCGTAGCCGATCTCCTTGCGCCTCGCGGAGCGCCAGGAGAGGCCGTTGGAGTAGCCGCCGACCAGGAAGAAGATCGGCATGACCTGGAACAGCCAGGTCAGCGGATGGGTCCACCGCGCGCCATCGAGGACGCCGTGCGGGAGGATCCCGCCGTCGGGGTCGACGGCGATGATCGTCCAGTGCCCGAGCACCACCACCGTGATCGCGGCGGCGCGCAGGAAGTCGACCACGCGATTACGGCTCGCGGGCGTCGCGGCGTCGACCTTCTCGGCGCGGCTCGGGCGCGTGCTCGTCATCGGGTCCCCTCCCCTCAACCCGGCGGCGGAGCCGCTGGAAGTGGCGACAATCTACCCCGAGCTCCGCACTCCGCACGCGGGACCGGCTCGCTCTGGCGTCCCCGGCAAGAGCGCTTTCGCGCTGCGGGAGGGTCTGCGAGGCTCAGCCCATGACCGCACACCATCACGCCTCGCACGCCCACGCGCCCGCGCACGCCGAACCGGACACCGATCTCTCCCCCACCGAGTACTGGGAGCAGCGCTACTCCGGCAGCGAGCGGGTCTGGTCGGGGAAGGTCAACGCGACCATGGCCTCCGTCGTCGCCGAGCTGTCGCCGGGCACGGCCATCGACCTCGGCTGCGGGGAGGGCGGGGACGTGCTCTGGCTCGCCGAGCAGGGCTGGACCGCACTCGGTCTCGACATCTCCGCCACCGCCGTCGGCCGGGCCCGTGACGAGGCCGCCGCGCGGGGCCTCGACGGGGCGAGCTTCGAGGCCGTCGACCTCGACACCTGGGAGCCGAAGCCTGCATCGGTCGATCTGGTCACTGCGAGCTTCTTCCAGTCGAGCGTGGCGCTGGACCGCATCGCGATCCTGCGCCGCGGCATGACCGCGCTGCGCCCCGGCGGACGCCTGGTCACCGTCTCCCACGCCGCGCCGCCCTCCTGGGCGAAGGACCACCCGGCGACGATGGTCTCCGTGCAGGACGAGGCGGCACAGCTAGGCGGCTCGGCCGAGGAGTGGGAGGTCGAGCTCGCCGAGGAGCGGCCGCGCGTAGGGACCGCGCCCGACGGGTCGGAGGGCGAGCACCTCGACGCGGTGCTGGTGCTGCAGCGGCGCTGACGACCTCTCGCCCTCAGCGGGTAGGAGCGGGACGCCCTCGTGGAGCGCGGGCATGACCGGTCAGGTCATGCCCGCGCCGTCGGCCTCACTCGCAGCCGACCCCGTCGCCGTCGCGGTCCAGCTTCCTGCTGTAGCCGGGGTCGCCGGCGTGCACGGGGGCCGCACCGGCCGCGCGCGCGGCGTCGCAGTTCTTGTAATAGGCGCTGCCGCCACCGGAGCCGCTGTCGTTCGACTCCTCCTTCGGGGCAGGCTCGTACGCGGGAGCGGGCTCGGGCTCGGGTTCCGGAGCAGGCTCGGGCTCGGGGGCCGGCTCCGGCTCAGGCTCCGGCGCGGGCTCCTCCTCGGTCGCGACGACGTCGCCCTCGCCGGTCGCGGGCCACTGGTCGTCGTCCTCGACCGCGAGGAAACCCTCGCAGCTGCTGAGCACGCGCTCCATGGCGTCGGCCTCGGCGGGCTTGACCCACAGGTCGTACTTATCCTTCACGGCGATCTGCCGGGCCACGTAATCGCAGCGGTAGTCCTTCAGCGGCGGGAGCCATGTGGCGGCGTCGCCGTCGCCCTTCTGCCGGTTCAGGCTGGACTCGACGGCGAGCAGGTTCAGCGGGTCGTTGGCGAACTCGCGGCGGGTCTGCTCGTCCCAGCTCGCAGCGCCGGTCTGCCAGGCGTCGGAGAGCGCGACGACGTGGTCGATATCCACCGTGCTGTTCTCCCGGTCGAAGTCGACGGTGTCGCCGCTGTACGGGGAGGCGAGGGTGCCGCGCTGGACCACGCAGCCGTTCGTGCCGCCCTTGAGGGTGATCGCGGTGAGGTCGCGGCGCAGGACGTCGTTGCGGGTGTCGCAGCCGTTGCGGTCCATGTCGTCGCGCCAGCCGAACAGCTCGCGGTCGTAGTCGGTCTTCGGGGCGCGGCCCTTCTCGTCGAGTCCCCCGAGGACTGCGAGCGCAGTGCCCTCGGCGGCGACGGGCTGCGGGGCCGTGGTGGGCGTCGGGGTGGCCGTGGTGGTGGGCGCCGGAGTGGTCGGCGCCTCGCTGGTCGGGGCCTCCGCCGTCGGCTCCGCCGTGGTGGGCTCTTCCGACGGGACCGAGGCCTCCTCAAGGGCTGCGGACTCGGCGGCGGTCACCTCCGCGGGCGGAGGCGTCGGGGCGGTGGCGCCGAGGATCATCACGCCGACGAACCCGAGCGTGACCACTGCGGAGATTGCGCGCGAGGGCCACTTCATCGTCTCGAACTCGCGCAGGGGACGGCCCTTGGAATCCTTCACCTGCCCCATGGTCAGGAGCACCAGGTCTATGAGCCACCACACGAAGAAGCCTCCCGTGGTGACGAGCTTCAGCAGACCGGTCTTCCACTTCCCGAGGTAGAAGCGGTCCACTCCACACACCCCCAGGAACAGCGAGAGCACCCAGGCGATCGGGAAACTCTTGGCCGGGGCCTGCACGGGGCGCTGCGGCTGCCGCGCCGAGGTGGCCGGCTCGAAGGGCAGGCCTCCCTGCGGGCTCTGACCGTACGTAGGCGCCGAGGGCCAGTTCTGGCTCCCGTCCGGGCGCGGCGGAGTCGGGTTCTGAGCGTTCATGCCCATCCTTCGTGATCGTCATCGATGTCCGTGCGCGGCACGGACCGGGGCGTCGGCGGCAGTCGCCCGTCCCCTGCGTTTCCACAGCAGAGACCCTTGAAGATTACGATTCAACGACCACGAATGAGCAGGACTTTCGTCCGATGCCGCCGACATCACACGGTTGTGCAGAAAAACTGCGAGGCACGCTCCCGCACGCCGCAGCGCTCACGGCAGGATCGCGTCCGTGTACCCACCGTCCACGCGCAGCGCCCCGCCGGTCGTGGCGGAGGCGAGCGGCGAGGCGAGGTAGACGACCATGTTCGCGATCTCCTCGGGCCGGATCAGGCGCTGCAGCAGCGACTGCGGGCGGTGCAGGCGCATGAACTCGGCCTCCGCCTCCTCCCAGGGCAGGGACGGATCCACCAGCTCGTAGACGAAGTCCTGCACGCCCTCGGTGTATGTGGGCCCGGCGATCACGGAGTTCACGGTGACGCCGGTGCCGGCGGCGTCCTTCGCGAAGCCGCGGGAGACGGCCAGCAGCGCCGTCTTGGAGACGCCGTAGTGGATCATCTCGGCCGGGGTGACGATCGCGGAGTCGCTGGCGATGTTCAGCACCCTCCCCCAGCCGCGCTCCTTCATGCCGGGCAGGGTCGTGCGGATCAGCCGCACCGCGGCCATCACGTTCACGTCCCAGTAGCGCTGCCACTGCTCGTCGGTGATCTCGAGCGCGGGCGCGGCGCCGAAGATGCCGAGGTTGTTCACCAGCACGTCCACCTCGCCGGCGGCCTCGAGCGCGGCGGCGAGCCCGTCCTCCGCCGTGACGTCGCCGGGCGCCGCGATCAGACGGGACGGGTCGACCCCGGCGCCGACCAGGGCATCGAGCGCCTCCTCCACCCGCTCTGCGCTGCGGCCGTTGACCGCCACGCGCGCTCCGGCGAGCGCGAGCCGCTGGGCGATCGCGAGGCCGATGCCCTGCGTGGAGCCGCTGACGAAAGCCGCCCTGCCGGTCAGGTCCAGATCGATCATGGGTGGGTCCTCTCCTCGTGCCTCGCGGGCCTCACACCCCGGGCTGCGAGGGAGCAACGCCGCGGGCTCGCGGATCCTTCCCGGGCCGTTCCCGGGGAGGGACCTGCCTCTCAGAGCCCCATCAGCACGATGCCGATGAAGGCGAGCACGAGCGCGATGATCACGGCGGCGGTGGTGCGCGCGGAGGAATCGCGCTGCCCGGCGTCCGCGCTCGCGGACACGACCGGGATGGGCCCGGTATGGGTCGTCGGGGTCATCTCGTGACCGAGGTGGATGTCAGGGCGAGGATCCATGCCGGAAGCCTCCTTCAGCGGTGTGTGGGACGCGCCTGGTGCAAGACGCGTCCTGCCAGGTCAGTCGGGGAAATCGTGCGCCTCGGCGCACCGGTCAAGACTAGGGTCCTCGCGGGCGCGCGCGAAAGAGCTGTCCACCACCCGTCAGCGGGATCACACCGCCCCGGGCGCACTGCTCGTCGCCCCGTCTTGCGCCCTTCCCGCGCGGCGCCCTCGACGATGCCGCCGAAGGGCAGCGCCGCTGTGGGAGGACCTGCACGGCGCGGACGGCATGAAGGCGGGAGCGGATCCCCCGATCCGTCTCCCGCCTCCGCTGGGCCACGGGCCCGGCGCCGGCCTCCGCCCCCGCGGAGGGCCGTCATCCCTCTCCCCCGAGAGTCCCGCACCCAGTGCCTGAAATCTATGACGGGCGCCCGGAATGCGCGATGGGGCGAACTGCCTGGGGAGAACTCCCCATGCCCTCCCCCGGCCATCCCCCGAATCCAGCCCGCGCCCACCTGCGGTCCAGCTGCTCGCGGTAGCCTTCCAGCACGCCCAGGACGAGGCGTGCGCACGGCCCTCGAGGCGGTCCCCCGCCTGCACGGGCCGACGCTCGGGCCTCGTCACCGTCCCGGGGAGGACAGCGAATCGCAGTGAGCGCAGAAGAGACACCCTCGGCCGAGCGGCCGAGCAGCGGGAGCAGCCGGTTCCCGGACCCCTTCGCGCCCGACTCGCCGCCTCCGCAGGCCCACCAGTCCGGCTCTCCGGCGCAGCGGCCCACCCCGTCGGCCGACGGGCCATCCGTCGGCCCCGGCGCCCGGGACCTGCCGTGGAAGGCGACCGCGGAGCGACGCGACCTGTGGGGACCGAAGCAGACTGCGCTCGAGGGCACGGTCCGCGGCCCCGCCTCCCGCGAGGTGTCCGCGCCGCGTCCCTCCTGGCTGGTGCGGCTCGGCGCTCCCGTCGTCCTCGGCGGTCTGGCAGGCCTCGCGACCCTGCTGGTCGTGCTCGGCACCGGCCTCGGCGGGCCCGTGCTGGCCCTCGGCGCCGCGGTCGGCGTCGGCGCCGTCGCCCTCGGCGGGGTCGGCGTGGCCGTGAACCGGCCCCGGTCGGGATCCGCCGAGCGTCCCGTGATCGACGCGAGCGTCGCCGGCGGCACCCGCGAGGTGCTCGAGCGGATCCTCGCCGCCGACGAGAAGAGCCGCGCCCGGGTGCGGGAGCTGCGCCCGCAGGCCGCCGCGGCTCCGGCGATGCAGGTGCTCGACGACGTCGACTCGCTGCTGACCAGGATCGACGCGCTCGTCGGCGCCGAGCAGCTGCAGGCGATGCGACCGTCCGCGGGAGAGGTGACGATGCTGGAGGGCATCGCCACCCGCTACGTGCCCGACCTCGTCGACGCCGCCGCCGACATCATCGGGTTCCTGCGCACCTTCGCCGGATCCGCCCGCGAGGAGGCGCTGGAGAACCTCGCCTCGATCGACCGGCAGCTCGACGTGCTCGGCGAGGGCGTCGAGCGGATCGAGAGCGATCTCGTCGGCGGCGTCTCCCGTTCGCTCGAGGTGCACTCCGAGTTCCTGCGCCAGCGCTTCGCCGACCAGCACCTGGACCCGATCATCGACGTCTGACCCGCCCCGTCGGCCGCGCCGCCGCCCGTCCGCACCACCGCCGACCGACCCGCACTCACCGACCATCCGCCCGAGAGATGCCCGGCCCCGCCGGCATCGACCACCAGCCATCATCCGCGACCCGCCCAGGAGGCACCGATGGACAAGCTCCAGCCGCCCACCCCCGCCCAGGAGATCACCCCGGCCGAGCCGGTCGAGGAGATCAGCGACGACGACGCGGTCTCCGTCCTGCCCGACCTCCCTGCCGAGCAGCAGCAGGAGCTCGAGCAGCGGGCCGACGCCTGGGTCGACCAGGTCTCCCAGCTGAACCCGCACTCCCAGGAGTTCACCGCGCAGGTCAACGCCCTCGGCGCGGTCGCGCGGCGCACCTTCGAGCGCACCTCGCAGACCTCCTCGCGCTTCATGGAGCAGTCGCTGCGGGACGCGAAGGACAAGAAGGGCAGCGCCCAGGAGAACGTCGCGAAGTCGCTCACCGAGCTGCGCACCACCATGGAGGAGCTCGCGCCGAAGGAGGAGACCTTCGCCGACAAGGCGCTCGGCTTCCTGCCCGGCCGCAACCGCGCCAAGCGCTACTTCCGCAGCTTCGAGTCGAACCAGGACCAGCTCGACCACGTCCTCGGCGCGCTCTCCCGCGGCCAGGAGGGGCTCCAGCGCGACAACGCCGAGCTCGCCGTGGAGCGCCGCGCCCTCTGGGAGGACCTCGGCGCCCTCCAGAAGGCCTCCCACCTGCTGGGGCTGCTGGATGATCGGGCCGTGCGCAAGGCCGAGGAGATGCGCGCCTCCGGCAAGCAGGCCGACGCCGACGCGCTCGAACGGGACGTTCTCTTCGCCGTGCGTCAGCGCCGCCAGGACGTCGCCACCCAGATCGCGGTGACCGTGCAGGCCTACCTCTCGATGGGCGTCATCGAGGACAACAACACCAAGCTCCAGCAGGGCGTGGAGCGGGCCCGCACCACCACCGTCACCGCGCTGCGCACCGCGGTGATCACCGCGCAGGCGCTCGAGAACCAGAAGCTCGTGCTCGACCAGATCGACGCGGTCAACGCCACCACCGACAACCTCATCTCCTCGACCTCGAAGATGCTCGCCGACAACTCGGTGAAGGTGCAGCAGCAGGCCGCGAGCTCCGGCGTCTCCGCCGAGACGCTGCAGAAGGCCTTCGACAACCTGTTCACCACGATGGACGGCATCGACTCCTTCCGCACCCAGGCCAACCAGAACTTCCTCACCACGGTGACGAACCTGGAGCAGCAGGTCGAGCGGGCGCGGCCGTACATGGAGCGGATGCAGAAGGAGCGCCCCGAGCACGAGGAGATCGAGAGCGCCGCGAGCCTGTTGGAGATCGAGGACCGCTGACCTGGCGGGACGGCCGGAGTCGACCTGCGGCGGCACCGGCCGGCGTCTCCCGGATCAGCCTGCGGCGGCAGGTGATCTGCACAATGGGGCTCTGAGCGGCACGCCGTGGAGCTGAGCTCCGCGGCGTGCCGCTGGGAGCCCCTTTCTGCCGGCCGCGACGACGGTCCCCGGACTGCGCGTTTCTGCCGGCCGTGGCGACTGGCCCGGACTGCGCAGGATCGGACGCACCTGCGCCTCCCCGCCCCACTAGCGTGGACGCTCCGAGGCACCGACCGGAGGAGGTCCCGTGCGCTCCCTGATCCTCACCCAGAACATCACCGCCGACGGCAGCGTCGAGATGCTCGACGACTGGTTCGACCCGATGGCCCAGGACGCCGACCAGGCCCAGATCGTCGCCCGCGACAGCGCGGCCTGCGACGCGATCCTGCTGGGCCGGCAGACCTTCGAGGACTTCCGCGGCTTCTGGCCGCAGCAGACCGAGGACACCACCGGCGTCTCCGACGAGCTGAACGCCCTGCAGAAGTACGTGGTCAGCTCCACGATGACGGACCCCGCCTGGCAGAACTCCACGATCCTCACCGGCGACCCCGTCGAGCAGGTGCGCGCGCTGAAGGAGTCGGAGGGTGCGGAGATCTCCCTGACCGGCTCGATCATGCTGTGCCACGCGCTGATCGCGGCCGGTCTCGTGGACGGCTACTGCCTGTGGACCTACCCGTACGTGCAGGGGCGCGGGCGCCGCCTCTTCCCCGACGGGCACAGCGAGCGCCTCGAGCTCGTCGAGCACCACGCCTTCGCCGCCGGCGTCACCTACACCCGCTGGACCTCCCGGAAGGACCGCTCATGACCACCGCCGACCCCTCCCCGGACGCCGACACCCGCTACGCCGTCACCCGCACGATCGCCGCTCCGCCCGAGGCGGTGTTCGCCCTGCTCGCCGACCCGGCCCGGCACCACGAGACCGAGCCGACGGACTGGGTCCGCGGCTCCCTCGAGGAGGATCCGGCGCCGCTGACGGAGGTGGGGCAGGTGTTCGGCATCGAGATGTTCCACGAGAACGCCCACGGCCGCTACGACATGCACAACCGCGTGATCGCCTTCGCGCAGGACCGGACGATCGCGTGGGAGCCCGGGCAGTACGGCCCGGACGGCGAGCTCGGCACCGGCGGCTGGACCTGGCGCTACGACCTCGCCCCGGCAGGCGGCGCGGGCGACGGGGACTCAGCCACCGAGGTCACGCTGACCTACGACTGGAGCGCCGTGCCCGCCGCGCTCAAGGAGCAGTTCGGCCTGCCGCCCTTCCCGCCGAGCTTCCTCGAGGAGTCCCTCGCCGCGCTCGAGCGAGCGGTCACGGCGGAGTAGCCGCCGCCCGCCCGCTCAGCGCACCGCCGCGGCGCCCGCCCCGGCGCCGTCCTCGTTCTCCAGCGACACGGCCACGGTCAGCGTCGCATCGGCCGGCACGTCCCCGACCAGCGGGATCGTCACGACCTCGCGGGCGGAGCGGACGTCGGTGGCCTCGAGCGCGCCGACGGTCCGCTCCCCGTCCCAGACGAACACGCGTCGGGTGCCGGGCGCCGCGGTGCGCACCACGGCGCTGATCTCGCGGCGTCGGCGGGTCGCCTTGTCCACCCGCACCGCGTCCGCGCCGAGCGAGGGGGAGCCGCCGAGCCCCACCCCGTCGGCCGCGGACTGCAGGATCGACTGGGGCGAGGCGACGGAGCGGGCCGAGGTGTTCGGGATCCGCGGCTCGACCGGCGCCGACGGCTGGGCCTCCAGGTCCGGCAGCTCAAGCACGCCCCAGCGGAAGGGGTCGGCCTGCACGCCGGGGAAGGTGGACCAGCCGATGCGGGACTGGCCGGTGCGGTCCTGGGTGTCGGAGTCGTAGACGACCACGTTGAAGCCCATGCGGGTGGGGTCGATGCCGTCGGGCAGCTCCGCGAAGGGGATCGTCGTCTCGAGCACGTAGCCCTGGTAGGGCTCGGAGATCTCGGCGGCGATCCGCACCGAGGGCGCGACCTCCTCGATCGGGCCCTGGCGGTTGTCGTGGTCGCGTCCGGCGACCGGCCCGCCGATCCCGCCCGCACCGTCGTCCGTGCCGGGCAGCGCCCCGAGGATGAAGGTGGTGGCGGTGTGGTCGGAGGTGCCGCGCGGGTCGATCATGATCTCGACGGAGTCGGTGCGGAAGCGCTGCTTGTTGTCCTCCGGCGGCAGCAGCGTGCCGATCACGTCGTCGATGACCTGCACGAACACGTGCAGCGCCTGGTCGTCGTAGGTGACCCAGGTGGAGCCGGAGGCGTCCTCGGGGGTGACCGCCGCACCCTCCCACAGGGTGCCGATGTCGATCGGCTCGCCGGGGTACTCCCCGGTGCCGCGCACCGCGTCGACCTCGACGCCCTCGGTGCGAGAGGCGACCAGCCGCGGCACGAGGTGCAGGCCCTGCGCGGTCGCGGCGGCGACCCCTCCGGCCGACGCGGTGACCGTGACGGCGTAGACGCCGCCGTCCGGGGCGCGGTTCGCCGTCGGCAGCGAGGCATCGGTGTTCTCGATCCGCACCGTGGCCGTCGACTCGCCGAGCGCGGGCACGTCCTCCACCAGCAGCTGGGCGGGCTCGGCCGTGAATCCGTCGGGCAGGGCGAGGGTGACCTCCGCGTCCTGCACCTGCTCGGAGCGGTTGCGCACCACGATCTCGAACTCCTCGGCGCGGCCCTGGCCGAGCGAGCGCCGGGTGGGCACGAGCGCGTCGAGGCGCTGCATGCCGAGCTCCTCGGTCCACTCGAGGAAGGCGGCGATCTCGGCGCGGTCGGCGATGCCGGCCTCGACCACGCCGGCGGTGCGCAGCGAGAGCACGTTCTCGCCGCTGCCCTTGCGGGAGGTGACGCGGGCGCGCAGCAGCACGTGCTCGCCGGGGGTCGCGCTCTCCGGCACCTCGACGGTGAAGGTCGCGGTGCGGGACTGCTTCGCGGGGATCGTGCCGAGGACCTGCTTCCGCCCGGCGTCCCAGCCGTCCGGGGCCTCGAGCTCGACCTGCACGCCGGGCAGGGCGCTGCCCGGGGAGCCGATCTCCACCTGGACCTCGACGCTGCCGCCGGTCTGCACGGCGAATTGCTCGCTGCGCAGCTCGAGCGTGGTGCCGAGCGGCAGCCCGCCCTCGACCGGGAGGCTCGCTCCGCCGAGCGCTGCGGTGTCGCCGCTGGTCGGGTCGGGGAACGGGGTGCGGGAGTCGATGAGCGTGAACCAGGCGGCGGGGATCTTCGCTGGGTCCGTGGTGGTGGGCGGGAAGACGTGCCAGCCCTGGGTGCGATAGGCGTGGATCGAGTCGTCGCGCACGGCCGACCAGCGCTTGCCGTGCTTCTCGGACTCGGTGCCGTTCCACGCCCCGAACACGACGTCGCTCGCCACCAGCGGCGTGAACCCGGTCGCGACGGCGTCGGGCCCGGTCGGCGCCTGCCCGTCGGAGCCGGAGCGCAGCAGTCGCTTCGGGGCGAAGGGCTTCAGCCCCTCCTCGAAGTGCTCGGGGAAGACGTCCTCGCGGCCGGCGAGGAGGTACGCCTCGACGGCGAACATCGCGGCCTGCTGGTGGTTGCCGTGGTTGCCCTGCACGGCCGAGGGGTTCATCGTCACGATCACGTCCGGCCGGGTCGCGCGCACGACGCGGATCACGCGGCTGAGCACGTCCCGTCCGCCCCACACCTCGTGGCTGAGCGGTGCGGAGAGGGTGTAGAAGAAGTCGACCGCGTCGAGGTTGAAGACGTGCTCGATCCCGGCGAAGCCGACGGCGGTGCGCTCCTCGCCCTCGCGGATCAGGCCCAGCGCCGGGCCCTCCTCGAGGCCGACGGCGTTCCCGCCGCCCTCGCCGCGGGTGATCGTGATGACCCCGGCCGTCTGGTCCTCGTACTCGTTCCACTGCCCGAAGGCGGCCAGGGTCCAGGCCTCGTCGTCGGGATGGGCGCCGATGTAGAGGATGTCCAGGTCGACGCCGCCGTCGGCGAGGGCGCGCTCCATCGGCGGCAGCCCGCTGAGGTCCAGGGCGGTGGCGCCGGCGGCGAGGCCGAGCACGGCCGAGCCCTGCAGGAGGCGACGGCGGGAGAGCCCGCGCGGGGCGGGGGCATCGGGGACGGGTGCGGAAGCGGCGGGGCGGGCGGGGAGGGGACGGTGCGACATGGTTCCTGACTTCTCTCGTGCGGCGGTGCGTCGATGCACCGGTGGATGGGTCCAGGCGGGTCGGGGTCGTACGGGTCCGGCCGGGGTCAGTGTCGGCCGGCGTCGGAGCGGAGCGCGAAGGTGCCCTGGGCGCGGCGTCGGCCGAGGACGGGGTGGTCGGGGACGATGCCGTCGAGGAACTCGTAGCCGCCGCGGGTGTAGGCGGCGCGGAGATCCCCGTCGGCCGACGCGTCGCTGAGGTGGCGCCACCAGTCGGTGATGTCGCCCCAGCCGGGCGCGGCGAGGGAGCCTCCGAACTGCTGCACGGCCAGCGCCGAGCACAGGGAGGCGAAGCGCAGCCGCTGCTCGAGCGGCCACTCGGCCAGGGTGCCCAGCACCATCCCGGCGGCGAACACGTCCCCGGCGCCGGTGGTGTCGATGGCGTGGACGGGCACGGCGGGGCAGAACGCCTCCTCGCCGGTGGAGGCGTCGATCGCGTAGGCGCCGTCGACCCCGTCGGTCACGACCGCCAGCGGCACCATCTCGGCGAGCGCCCGCACGGCGCGGCCGGGGCTGTCGGTGCGGGTGTAGGCCGTGGCCTCGAGGGCGTTGGGGGTGAAGGCGTGGCAGTGGGCGAGCGGGGCGAGGTCCGCGGGATCCCAGCGGCCGGTCGCGTCGAAGCCGATGTCGGCGAAGATCAGCGCGCCGCCGCGGGCGAGCTCCGCCCACCAGGAGGTCTCCCCCGCGAGGTCCACGACGGCGGCGCGGGCCGCGGGGGCGCGGGCGATCATCGCCGACAGCGGCTCGGGCAGGTCGTGGCCGTGGGTGGCCATGGCCCGGTCGCCGTGGGCGGCGATGGAGACGGTCAGCGCCGAGTGGAAGTCGTCGAAGCGTCGCGAGGCGGACAGGTCGATGCCCTCCTCCTCGGCGAGGGTCTGCCACATCCAGTCGCCGTAGGCGTCGTCGCCGAAGCCCGCGACCAGACCGGTGCGCAGGCCGAGCCGGGCGGCGGCGGTGGCGAGGTTCGCGATCCCTCCGGGGCTCGAGCCCATCCCCTTGGACCACAGCTCCTCGCCGGGCTGGGGCAGGCGGTCCATGCCGGTGAAGACGATGTCGAAGAACACGGTGCCGGAGAGCAGCACGTCCAGCGGCGGGTCCGACGGGGCGCGCAGCGAGGCCAGCGGGTCCCAGTCCTGCCGCTCGGCGGCCTCGGGCGGGGCCGGGGTCGCGGCGCCCGGGGCGTGCGACCCGGCGGCGTCATGGGCGGCGCGGCCGACGGCGGGCCCGTCGGCGGGGGCGATGCGGCCGGCGGTCGCTCCGTCGGGAGCGGATCCGTCGGCGACGGGCCCGTCGGTCGGGGCGTCGGGGCGTTCGGTCATCACTTGGCGACTCCTTCGAGCATCCCGCGGATGAAGTGGCGCTGGAGGAACAGGAACAGGATCACGGTGGGCAGGGCGATGATCACGGCGGCCGCAGCGAGCAGCGCGGTCTCGGAGGTGTACTGGCCCTGGAAGGTCGCCAGGCCCAGCGGGGCGGTGCGGCGGCTGCCGCTCGGGGTCATGATCAGGGCGATGAGGAACTCGTTCCACGTCCACATGAACACCAGCACCACGAGCGTCACGATCGCGGGCCGGGAGGCGGGCACGAGGATGCTGCGCAGCGCGCGCAGGGGGCCGGCGCCGTCGAGCGCGGCGGCCTCGAGCAGGCTCGTCGGCATCGAGCGGAACTGCGCCCGCAGCCAGAAGGTGCCGAAGGCGATGGACTGGGCGACCTGCGGCAGGGCGATCGCGAGATAGGTGTCGGTCAGGCTCAGGGTGCGCAGGTCGAAGAACAGCGGGATGATCGTCGCCTCGGCGGGGATCATCATGCCCAGCAGGAACAGGTAGAAGAGCACCGTCGCGCCGGGGAAGCGCATGGTGCCCAGCGCGTAGCCGGAGCCGATCGAGAGCACGGTCGCCAGGCCCACCACGATCGCGGCGACCACGACGGAGTTCCCGAGCGAGCTGCCGAAGCCGCCCACCGTCCATGCCTCGAGGTAGTTGCCGGGGTAGAAGCCGGCCGGCTCCCCCAGCGGCGCCGAGACGGAGCCGATCAGGATCGTCAGCACCGGGGCGAGCGCGAACAGCGCGAAGGCGATCAGGAGGACGTAGTTCATCACGACCTCGCCGCGGGAGACCCTCATGACTCACGCTCCCCGATGCGGGTGACGCCCACGTTGATCGCGAAGATCAGCAGAGTCAGCACGATCGCGACGGCGCTCGCGGAGCCGACCTCGCGCAGGTCGAAGGCGCGGAAGTACACCTCGTAGCTGGGCACGGTGGTGGAGTTTCCGGGGCCGCCGGAGGTGGTCATGTAGACGAGGTCGAAGGTCTTCAGCGCCGCGATGATGGTCAGCACGAGCGCGACGGTGATCTCGCCGCGCACCGCGGGCAGGGTGATCGCGAAGAACTCCTTCACGGGGCCGGCGCCGTCCAGCCGCGCCGCCTCGAACAGCTCGGCGGGAATGCGGCTCATCCCGGACAGCATCAGCAGCATCACCAGCCCCATCTCGACCCAGGTGCCGATGAAGCCGACGGACGCGAGCGCGGTGCCCGGGTCGCCGAGCCAGCCGCGGGTGAGGCCGCCGAGGCCGACGGCCTCGAGGATCTGGTTCAGCGGGCCGACGGGCGAGTAGATCTGTCGCCAGGCGACCGCGACGACGACCAGCGCGATCACCTGCGGCAGGAAGATCACGGTGCGGAAGAAGCCCATCCCGCGCACCTGGCCGCGGCGCAGGATCGCGGCGAGCACGAGGCCGACGACCAGCGGGATCACCGCGTAGAACACGATCAGGACCAGGGCGTTCCCGATCGCGGCGCGGAAGGCGGCGTCCCCGGCGAGGTCGACGTAGTTCTGGAGGCCCACGAAGGTGGACGCGCCGAAGCCGCGCCACTCGAAGAGGGAGAACTGCGCGGCGCGGCCCAGCGGGTAGAGCGCGAACGCGGCGTAGACCGCGAAGGCGGGCAGCAAGAACAGCAGCGGCGTGGCCCGCGAGCGGGCCACGGCCGAGGGACGCGGGCGGCGCGATGTGGCATATGTGCCACGTCGTGTCACCTGCGTCCCGTCGGTCGACGCGCGGGCGGGCGCCCCGTCGCCCGACGCGCGGACGGCCGCTCCGTCGGCGGACGCGCGCGCGGCCGCCCCGTCGGCCCCGCCGCCTGCCCGGGCCGTGCTCCCGTGAGCTGACGCCATGTGGTCAGGACCCCTCGGTGAACGCGGCGTAGTCCTCCTGCAGCGCGTCGGCGGCGGCCGCGGGCTCGGTCTGCCCGCCGATCACCTCCTGCAGGGTGGCCCCGGCGGTGTCGGCGAAGGACGGGGTGGCGTAGTCGAGATAGGGCAGCAGGGTGCCGTCGGTGGAGACCGCGTCGAAGGCCTCGTAGACGTCCTTGTTCACCCCGGACTCGGGCGCGAGCTCGGCGGTGCGGTTCACGGGCATGCCGCCGTTGTCGGCGATGAGCTGCATCGCCTCGTCGCTGGTGAGAAAGTCGATGTAGGCGGCGGCGACGTCCCTGTTCTCGGCGGCGGCCGGGATGGAGAAGGGGATGCCGGTGCCGCCGGTGGTGGCGACCGTGCCGTCGACCCCGGGCGGCGGGGCCATGAAGCGCAGGTCCTCGCCCATCACGGCCTCCATGTCGGGGGCGAGCCAGGAGCCGCCGATGAGGAGCACGCCGGTGCCCTTGGTGTACAGCGGCCAGGCGTCGTCGTAGGCGAGGCCGTTGGGGGAGTCGCCCATCGCGCCGGTGGTGCCCCACTCGGCGAGCTGGGTGAGGGCGGCGACGTTCTGCTCGGTGGTCCAGTCGGCGCCGGCGTTGCCCATGCCGAGGGTGACGATCTCCTCGGCGGGCACGAAGTTCGCCTGCAGCGGGCCGAAGACGTGCAGGGCCGGCCACTGGTCGAGGTTGCCGAGCATGATCGGCTGCTCCCCGGCCTCCTTCGCGGCGTCGACCAGGGCGAAGAGCTCGTCCCAGGTGGTGGGCGCCTCGAGGCCGAGCGCGTCGAGCTTCTTCTGGGAGTAGTAGATGCCGCAGATCTCGCCGGTCTGGGCGAGGCCGTAGAGGGCGCCCTCGCCGAAGGTGACGCCGTCGGCCGAGTAGCGCATCTTCGCCAGCACGCTGTCGCTGAAGCGGTCCTCCCAGCCGTAGGCCTCGGCGTAGCCGGTGAGGTCGGTGAGCAGCTGGTCGGCGACGTAGGCGCCCATGTCGCCGCGGGCGTTGTTGACCTGGAGGACGTCGGGCACGTCGTTGCCGGACAGGGCCAGGCCGGTCTGCTGCTGGAGGTCGTCGAAGGACTGGCTCTGCCGGTCCACGGTGACGTTGGGGTACTTCTCCTGGAACGCGGTGATCAGCGCTTCGATCGCGTCGTTCTGCGCGCCGCGGACCTCCTGGTCCCAGACCGTGAGGGTCACGTCCCCGAGGGAGGCGATGTCGGTCTCGACCTCGCCGGCCGCCGGGCCGCCGCCGTCGGAGGCGTCCCCGCCGCCGCCGTCCGAGCCGGGGGCGCAGGCCGCGAGGAGCCCCAGGCCGCCGAGCGCTGCGCTGGTCCCGAGGAAATGACGTCGTCGCATGGTGTCCTCCTGAAGGGTCGGCGGTGCCGCTCCGTCGCGTCCGCCCGTCCGAGCACCCGGGTGTGGTGCACGACACCATGATGGCATGATCTGCGCGGGACTGCACGTTCCTGTTCGAAGCTGCGTGAAGTTGCGTGCTCGGTGCTACGGTATCGCCATGCTGAGCGAGGAGCGCCACCGGGCGATCGTGTCGGCGATCCGTCGCGGCGGCGCGGCGACCGTCGCCGCCCTCAGCGCTGACCTGCACGTCTCCGAGGCGACGATCCGCCGGGACCTCGACGTGCTCGCCGATCAGGGCCTGGTCCGACGGGTCCGCGGGGGCGCCACCGATCCGCGCGGATCCGTGCGCCCCGAGGCCGATCCGCGCTCCTTCGCGGACGTCGCCGCCTCCGCCCCCGCCGCGAAGCAGGCGATCGCGGCGCTCGCCTGCACCCAGATCCGCGACGGCGAGGTGATCGCGCTGGACATCGGCACCACCGTCGCCGCGATGTGCCCGCTGCTGGCCGAGCGATCCCTCACCGTGGTCACCGCCTCCCTCGCCGTGGTCCGGGCGCTCGCGAGCGCCCCGGCGATCGACATCGTCGTGCTCGGCGGGCTGCTGCGCCCCAACTACGACTCCCTCGTCGGCACCCTCACCGAGTCGGCGCTGCGCCAGCTGCGCGTGGACCGCGCCTTCCTCGGCACCGCCGGGGTGCGGGCCGACGGCGCGGTGCTCGACTCCACCCCCAGCGAAGTCCCCGTCAAGCGGGGCCTGCTCGACGTCGCGACCTGCTCCTACCTGCTGGCCGACCACGAGAAGTTCCCCGGCTCCGGCTTCCTCGAGGTCGCCCGCCTGCCGCGCTTCACCGCCCTGCTCACCGACCGCCCCCTGCCCATCGAGATCGACCTCCCCGAGGGGGAGGCCGTGGAGGTCCTGCTGCCATGAAGCTCACCATCCTGGGAGGCGGAGGGTTCCGCGTCCCCCTCGTCCACGAGGCGGTCGCCACCGCCGCCACCGGCCTCACCGTCGACGAGATCGCGCTGCACGACGTCGACCCCGAGCGCCTGGCGACCATCAGCGCGGTCGTCGAGGAGCAGGGCGCGCGCCTGGCCGCCGAGGGGCGGGCCGTCGCCCTCCCCCGCCTGATCGCCACCACCGACCTGCGCGAGGCCGTGACCGGCGCGGACTTCGTGTTCAGCGCCGTGCGCGTGGGCGGGGCGGAGGCCCGCACGATCGACGAGCGGGTCGCGCTCGGCCTCGGCCTGCTGGGCCAGGAGACGATCGGCCCGGGCGGCCTCGCCTACGCGCTGCGCACTATCCCCGTCGCCCTCGAGATCGCGCGGACCATCGCCGAGCTGGCCCCGTCGGCGTGGACCATCAACTTCACCAACCCCGCCGGGATCGTCACCGAGGCGATGCGCTCCGTGCTCGGCGACCGCGTCGTCGGCATCTGCGACACCCCGATCGGGCTGGTGCGTCGCGTCGGCCGGCTGCTGGGCGCGGACCTCGTCGCCGGCGAGCGCGGCGCGGAGGTCGACTACGTGGGCCTGAACCATCTGGGCTGGCTGCGCTCGGTGCGGCTGGAGGGGACCGAGCGCCTGCCCGGCCTGCTCGCCGACGACGACGCCCTCGAGGAGATCGAGGAGGCGCGGCTGATCGGCAAGGACTGGGTGCGGGCCGACGGCGCGCTGCCCAACGAGTACCTCTTCTACTACCTGCACACCGACGACGCGATCGAGCGGATCACCGGCGCCGCGACCACGCGCGGGGAGTTCCTGGCCAAGCAGCAGGGCGACTTCTACCTCGCCGCCGCGGAGGCCGACGGGCGGAGGCCCGAGGCGCGCGCCGCCGAGTCCTGCTGCACCTCCCCGCTGGACCTCTGGCGCGAGACGCTCCACGAGCGGGAGGCGACCTACATGGCCGAGTCCCGCGACGAGGAGCGGCGCGAGGAGGACGTCGCCGGCGGCGGCTACCAGGAGGTCGCGATGCGGCTGATGACCGCGCTCGCCACCGGCCGTCCCGAGCGGATGATCCTGGACGTCGGCAACATCGCCGCCGGCCGCGAGGACGCCCCCGCGAGCGAGCGGATCGTGCCCGAGCTGCCCGCGGACTGCGTGCTCGAGGTGCTGTGCGAGGTCGACGGCGACGGGGTGCACCCCCTGCCGATCGCCCCGGTGGAGCTGGGGAGGCTCGGGATGATGTCGACCCTCCGCGCCGCCGAGCGGAAGATCCTCGAGGCCGCGACGACCGGCTCCCGCGAGGCGGCCTGGCAGGGCTTCGCCACGCATCCGCTGGTCAGCTCCCCCGAGCTCGGCCGGAGGCTGCTCGAGGGGTACGAGGCCGGACACCCGCAGATCGCGGCGCTGTTCTCCGGCCGCTGAGGCGGGGGCCGATCCCTCACAGGTGCCCGGCCGTGGCCCCGCCGTCGGCCTTTCCGCACGGTGTGCCCTCCGAAGGGACGTCAGCGGCACGCGGCCTGCATATGACAGCCCACGTGCTCCTCACGTCCCTTCGGCGGACACGATCCGCTGCGAACCCCCGCTGCCCGGCCCGGCGGCTCCGACCCCGCCGGTCGGGACCGGGCGAGTCAGAACCCGGGGTTCGCGGGGTCCGCGCCGATCCGTCCGTCCGCGCGGTCCAGGCCGTCGATGCGCTCGACCTCCTCGTCGGTGAGGACGAGCTGCGCGGCGGCGAGGTTCGAGACGATCCGCTCGGGCGTGACGGTCTTCGGGATCACGACGTTCCCGATCGCCAGGTGCCAGGCGATGATCACCTGGCCGGCGTCGACGCCGTGGGTCTCGGCGATCGCGGTGATCACCGGATCCTTCAGGATGTCGCCGCCCTGCCCCAGAGGCGACCACGCCTCGGTGAGGATGCCCTTCTCGGCGTGGTAGCGGCGCAGCTCGGACTGCTGGAACTCCGGGTGCAGCTCGATCTGATGCATCACGGGGACCACTCCGGTCTCGGCGATGATCTCCTCGAGCTGGGGGATCGGGAAGTTCGAGACGCCGATGGACTTCGCCTTCCCCTCCTGCTGCAGCTCGATCAGGGCCTTCCAGGACTCGAGGTACTTCCCGCGCTGGGGGCTGGCCCAGTGGATGAGATAGAGGTCCACGTAGTCCGTGTCGAGCTTCTCGAGCGAGGCGTCGAGAGCCGCCTTCGCGGAGTCGAATCCCTGGTCCTCGTTGGCGAGCTTGGTGGTGATGAACAGGTCCTCGCGCGGGACGTCCGAGGCCTTCACGGCGCGGCCTACGCCGCCTTCGTTCTGGTAGCCGGCCGCGGTGTCGATGTGCCGGTAGCCGGCGTCGATCGCCTGGCGGACGACGTCGGCCGCGACCTCGTCCTCGACCTGCCAGACGCCGTAGCCGAGCTGAGGGACGGAGTTGCCGTCATGGAAGGGCAGAGCGGGAACAGCGGTCATGGACGGGGCCTCCTCGGTATGCGTTTGCCGGCCCAGCCTATGACTGCGGGCTCCGGGTCGACAACGATCGTCCGACTGGTAGGCCGCCGCCTGCGCTCACCACGTCCAGTGGTGGCAGGAGAACGTGCTGCCGGCGAAGTCGACCTCGACGGTCCCGCGGAGGGTGAACCCCCGCGCGGCGCAGAGCCGGTTCGACTCGGAGTTCGTGATCGAGGGGTAGGCGTTCACGGTCCCGAAGCGGTCCCGGTCGAGTGCGGCCAGGAACTTCCGCAGCGCCGCGGATATGAGGCCGGCGCCCTGCCATCGGGCGAGCAGCATCCACCCGATCTCGCTCTCCCCGGGCGCCTCGGGCACGAGCGTGATGCTGCCCGCGCCGTGCCAGGTCGCCCCATCGCGCATTTCGACGATGACCACACGGGCGCGACACTGCTCGGTCTCCTCCACCTCGCGTCGCAGGCTGGCGAGGACCCGCTCCGCCGGCAGCGCGCCGCCGAGCTCCGCCATCAGCGCGGGATCGCAGCGCAGGCGGAGGTAGAGGTCCGCGTCTGCGCTCCGCACGGGGCGCAGCCGGATCTGGGCGGGATCCCCGGCGCCCGCCTCCGTCGTCCCGGGCATCGTCATGAGGGCATGCTGCGCAGCGGCGCCCCGTGAGCGCGGCGGCGGCAGCCGGGGGGCTTCCCGATACCGTGGCCGTGTGTCCCTCACCCTGTCCCTGAGCCTGATCGCCCTGGTCCTGGTCTGCGCGATCATCCAGCGCGTGGCCGGGATGGGGCTCGGCATCGTCTTCGCGCCCTACGCGGTGGTGCTGATCGGCGCGCACGAGGGGATCATGCTCGCGAACCTGCTCGGCGGGCTTGTGCCGGTGGTGATGCTGCCGCGGATCTGGTCGCAGATCGAGTGGGGCAAGGTGCTGCGGCTGGGGCTGCCGGCGATCGCGGTGATGCCCTTCGCCGCCTGGCTGTCCTCCATCTCCCCGCCCGCGCCGCTGTACCTGGTGGTCTCCACGCTGGTGCTGCTGAGCCTGGTGATCTCGGTGCTCCTCGCCCGCGTGCACACCACCGTCGACGGTGTCCCGGTGCAGCTCGGCACCGGGATCGGGATCGGTCTGGGCACCGTGCTGGGCGGGGTCGGCGGACCGGCTGCGACCGTGTACGCGGTCCTCTCGCGGTGGCCGGCCCTGCCGATGGTCGCCACGCTGCAGCCGCTGTGGATCCTGGTCTCGTTCGTCTCCTTCGGCACCAAGCTGGCCTGGGACGACGGCCAGCTGCCGGAGATGCCGGTCTGGGTGTGGGCGGCGATGCTCGGCGCCCTCGTCCTCGCGGTCGGTCTCGGCGAGACGCTGCAGCGGAAGCTCGGGGAGCTCGGCATCCACCGGCTCGTGATCGTGCTCGGCTTCATCGGAGCGGCGCTGTCGCTGTGGACCGGGCTGCGGCTGCTGCTCGACTGATCGGAGCCCCCATGCCTGCGACGACGCAGACCCCTCCCCCGCCGCCCCGGATCGCGATCGCCGGGATCGCGATCGAGTCCTCGACCTTCACCCCGTACCGCTCGGGCGCGGCGGACTTCGAGGTGCGACGCGGCACCGCGGAGATCCTGGACCGCTATCCCTCCGAGGCGCCGGAGGCGGAGTACGTGGGCGTCCTCCACGCCCGCGCCCTGCCCGGCGGGCAGCTCGAGCGCGAGGTCTACGAGGGCTGGAAGGCGGAGATCACCGGCGGGCTCGCCGCCGCCCACGCCGAGGCACCGCTGGACGGGTTCTTCTTCGACATCCACGGCGCGATGAGCGTGGTGGGGCTCGAGGACGCCGAGGGCGACCTGCTCACGTCGATCCGCGCCGTGATCGGTCCGGACGTGGTGGTCGGCACCGCGATGGACCTGCACGGCAACGTGTCGGAAACCCTGTTCGAGGGCTGCGACCTCATGACCTGCTACCGCCACGCCCCGCACATCGACCCCTGGGAGACCCGCGAGCGCGGCCTGCGCGACCTCGTCGAGGCGGCGGCGCGGGTGCGGGACGGCGGGGCCCGGCCGCACAAGGCCCTCGTCCATGTGCCGATCCTGCTGCCCGGCGAGAAGACCTCCACCCGCATCGAGCCGGCGCGCTCGCTGTACGCGCGGATCCCGGAGCTGACCCGCCGCGACGGCGTCACCGACGTGTCCTGCTGGATCGGCTTCGCCTGGGCCGACCAGCCGCGCTGCAAGGCGGCGATCGTCGCCTTCGGGGACAGCGCGGAAGCGGTCCGGCAGGCGGCGCTCGAGCTCGCGACCGCGCTGTGGGAGGTGCGGCACGAGTTCGAGTTCGTCGCCCCGACCGGCAGCTTCGACGACTGCCTGGACCGGGCGATCGCCTCGTCGGCCCGGCCGTTCTGGATCTCCGACTCCGGCGACAACCCCGGCGCCGGCGGGGCCGACGACACCACGCCCTGCCTCGCCCGTCTCGCGGCCCGGCCCGAGATCCGCGGCGGCGAGGTGAGCGCCCTGATGGTTTCGCTCGTGGATCCGGGATCGGCCGACGCC
This sequence comes from Brachybacterium sp. sponge, assembly GCF_001613775.1. NCBI lineage: Bacteria > Bacillati > Actinomycetota > Actinomycetes > Micrococcales > Dermabacteraceae > Brachybacterium > Brachybacterium sp. sponge. The sequence continues at coordinate 448,734 of NZ_LRMP01000001.1, forward strand.
GCCTGGTCGGCGGGCGTCGGCGGACGCCTGGACGTGCAGATGGGAGGCCGGATCGATGCCCGCGCCCCGGGTCCGGTCCCACTCGCGGTGGAGGTGGAGGCGCTGGACGACTCGGGGCCGACGGGCCGCGCGGCGGCGCTGCGGGTGCTGGACGGCGGGGCGGGCACCGCAGACGGGCTCCGGTCCGGCGGGCCGGGTGCCGACGTATCGGCCGCAGCGCCGACGGATGCGGACCCGTCGGCCGCTCTCGCCGATGCGGCGTGGACGGGGCTGACCGTCGTGGTCACCGCGCGCCGCTCCCAGTGGGCGACGCGCGGGATGTTCGCCCGGCTCGGGCTGTCCATGACCGGCTTCGACGTGGTCACGGTGAAGATGGGCTATCTCGAGCCGGACCAGTACGAGGCCGCCGCGGACTGGATGCTGGCGCTCACACCGGGCGGCGTGGACCAGGACCTGCTGCGGCTGGGTCACACCCGGATCGACCGGCCGATGATCCCCTTCGATCCGGAGATCCCCGCACCGACCGGGGCGGACGTGCGGACCGGCGGCGGCATGATCCCGACGAGAACTTGTAGTTACGCGGAGCGCAATCGCCCGTTCAACTATCTGGGCTAAGGTCCTGGCCATGACAAACCCAAAAGGGCTTCTGGTCGTACGTACACGCAGACGACGACGCCGAGAGTGGACGCATCGCCAAACTGGCCCGAGACGTGGTCGCCCAGTTCGAGATGATCACAGGTGAACACATCTCGCTTTTCCTGGACCGGGACGAACTCCACTGGGGCGACGACTGGCACGGCAAAATCGACGCCTCCCTGGCTTCAGTGGCATTCTTCATTCCAGTCATCACCCCCCGATACTTCCAGAGCATCGAGTGCCGTCGCGAACTAAACTATTTTGTGCGGCGTGCAGACACCCTAGGTCTCGGCGAACTAATTATGCCGATCAAGTACATCGACTTCCCAGCTCTGGAAAACAACCCAACGGGCAACGAGGCCATCGAGCTCGTGCGGCGATTCCAGTGGGAGGACTGGACCGAGTTGAGGTTCTGCGCCACCGACTCTCCGGAATACCGCCGCGCGGTATCTCGTATGGCCTCGAGGCTGGCCGCCGCTAACGCATCAGCTGATCAAACCCAGGTTCCAGTCGAACTTCTCGAGTCCACCGACATGGACGACGGGCCCGGGATTCTAGACAGCATGGCCGGAATGGAGGCCGCCCTCCCGGAATGGCAAGAAGCCTTGGAGTCAATCGGGCGCGGAGTCCAGAGTGTGGGTGAACTCTTCACAGCGGCAACCCCAGAGATGGAGGGCGCCAACAAAAGCAACAAGCCGCTTGCCGCGCGACTGACGGTCGCCCGTAAGCTTGCGAGCGATCTTCGTGACCCCGCTTCAGAGATCGCCAACTCTGGGGAGTCTTTCACAAAGAGGCTAAATGAAGTCGATCAGGGTCTAGCGATTATGATCGAGCGCACTCCGGCAGAGGCGGCAGAATACCCTGACCGGGTAGCGCAAGCCTGCAGGCTTTTTGAATCCATCAAGCAGATGGCGATCTCCTATGAAAAGGCGCTGGAAGGCCTGGAGTCTATGCTCGAAGCGACTCAAAGCATTGAGACCATGTCGCGAGACCTTCGGGCTCCGCTGAAAACCATGAAGCGGGGACTGCTTTCCATGCAAGAGGGCCGGAGGGTAATCCAGGGCTGGGTCAGCCAAATAGACGATTCTTCACTGGACTGCTCGGTCTAGCACCCCCTTCCCACCAGTCCACGCCTTCCCCGAGGGAACCTCAGGACGCTGCGCGACACCGCCCTCCAAATGGGCATCTGACGCATGCGTCTGGCATTTAATATTAACTACACCATGCGGACATCGAAGTTGAACTAGGGTCGCGAATCTTTATGCCCGTATTGAATTACGTCACCGCCAAACCTGAATGGCGGTCAGCAGGACTACTCGCCACGCGATGAAGCCGTCATATGAGGGCCCATTGTGAGTGCAACTTGCACTTCGCATCGGCAATACTGAACTCCCAGGCGCGGTCCAGGGATATCCCGGCGGGCACGGAGGCGGCGCCGTCACTCTCGTCCCCTGCCCGGAGCCCCGGGCGCGTCCCACCGGAAGGACCCTCATGAGCACGTTCCGCCGTCTGATCGGCACCGCCCAGAAGGCCCTGGACCAGCAGGGCTCGGGCCGCTCCCGCACGGGAGGGGGCTCGGACTGGCGCTCCCTCGTGCGCGGCGCCGCCGACGCCCTCACCGGGGACGACTCCTCGCAGCGCTCCGCGCACGGCTCCTCGTCACGCTGGGACGACAGTCCCCGCCGTGATCAGCGGGACGGGAGCTCCGCGCAGCGGGCGGGCGTGGGCATCCCGACGACGTCCATGCCGTCGTTGGCCGGGGACCGTTCGCCGCACGCCGGCGCGAGCGGGCCCGCCGGCCGGAGCGGACGGGGCGGCGCCGCGTCGGCGGAGCTCTCCGCGGAGGACCGTCGGGCGATCGCCCGCTACGACTACCTGGTGCGCACCGCGGAGCCGGACCAGCTCGAGCGCGTGCACCGCGAGGCGTTCGAGCGCCTCACCCCGGCCCAGCGGGAGCAGCTGAACTCGTCGATGCGCAGCGAGCTGCCCGAGGGCGAGCGGCCGCGCTCCGACGCGCCCCAGGATCTGGCCCGCTCTGCGACCCGTCTCGGGGTGCAGGATCCGCGGCGGCTCACACGACTGCTCGGCCGCTCCGGCGGCGTCGGCTCCTCCCACGCGGGCGGGGACGGCGCAGGAGCGCGAGGCTCCGGCGGGATCGGGAAGGCCGCGCTCGGCGCCGGAGCCGTCGGCCTCGGCGCGGCGGGCGCGGCGGCGGGCGGGCTGCTCGCGGTGGTCGCGGGCGGCGCGGTGCTCAGCTCCGTCGGCGGCTCGCTGCTCGAGGCCGCGATCGGCGACGGGATCGACGTCGACGCCCTCGCCCCCGACCTCTCCGACCAGCTCGCGGGCTTCACCGAGGGGTTCGAGGGGATGGAGGGCCTCGAGGGGTTCGAGGGCCTCGACGGCGCGGCCGACGGTCTCGGCGGCGGCATCACCGACCTCGGCGAGCAGCTCACCGGCTTCGGCGAGCAGCTCTCCGACCTGGGGATCGGCGATCTGTTCGGGCGCTGAGCGCCACGGGTCAGCCCCTCATCTCGCCTCGGGGTCGGGCTGGTGGATGCCGAAGACGTTGTTCTCGGTGTCGTGGAAGTAACCCTGCCAGGCCATGCCGGGCAGCGCGTACTTCGGCAGCGCGACCGTGCCGCCCGCGGCGGTGATCCGCTCGGCGACCTCGTCGAAGTCGGCGACGCCCATGGTCAGGGTGGCGCCCATGACCGGGCCGCCCACCTCGGCGTTCTCCCCGCCCGGGCGTCCGAGGATCGCGCCGTCGATGCCGGGGCCGGTGCCGGTGGTGACGCCGAAGTACGGCATGCCGGCGAAGCCGGACCAGTCCTCGGTCGTCCACCCGAACACGGTCGTGTAGAACTCGACGGCGCGCTGCGGATCGGCGGCCTGGATCTCGAAGTGGACGGGGCGGCCCTTCGACCAGTCCTGGCCCTGCGCGGTGTCGCCGTCGGCGCTGCCTGCGGTGCCGGCCTGTGCGGAGTTGTCGGTCATGGCGGGTCCTCTCCGGTGCGGTCCCGCGCCGGTGCGGGGACTCGGGGGAAGCGTACGGCCGCGGGCCGACGGGCGGGAGGGGGCCGGAGGTCGATACGGTGGCGAGCGCCCTCCGCTCCCCGCGACGCCGCAGGCGCTGCTCCTCCGTGCCTCCACCACCCCCTTGCCTTTTGGTCAACCGGTTGGGCAGACTGCGTGCACCACCGACTGAACGGATGATCCAACGATGTCTCGTCTCGCTTCCCGCACCGCCCTCGTCACCGGCGCCGCCTCCGGCATCGGCCTGGCCGTGGCCACCCGCTTCGCCCGCGAGGGCGCCCGGGTCGTGATCGCCGATCGCGACGCCGAGGCCGCTGCTCGCGCCGCCGAGGGGATCGTCGCCGACCTCGGCGCCGAGGCCCGCCCCCTCGCCGTCGACATCTCCTCGGAGCCCGCGGTCGAGGCCGGATTCGACGAGCTCGCGGAGGCCGGCTGGAGCCCGGACGTGGTGGTCGCGAACGCCGGCGTGCAGCTGTTCGGGCAGGATGCGAAGATCGCCGACCTCGACCTCGCCGTCTGGCAGCGCACCGTCGACGTGAACCTCACCGGCACCATGCTCACCGTGAAGCACGCGGTCCGCTCGATGCTGACCACCGGCGGCGGCTCGATCATCCTCACCGGCTCCCCGACGGGCCTGACCGGGGAGGGCAACGACTTCACCTCCTACGCGACCACGAAGGCCGGGATCCACGGACTCGCCCGCACCGTCGCCGCCGCCTATGCGGCCGACGGCATCCGCGTGAACGCCGTGGTCCCCGGCTACACCGAGACCCCGCTGGTCACGACGATCTCCGACGACCCGGCCGAGCGCACCGCGATCGTCGGCCGGATCCCGATGGGCCGCCCCGGCACCCCGGCCGACGTCGAGGGGATCATGGTGTTCCTCGCGAGCGACGACGCCGCCTTCGCCACCGGCGCGCTGTTCCGCGTCGACGGCGGCATGACCTCGCTGTGAGCGCCGCCGACGGCGCTCCCGCCCCCGCCGCATCAGTCGCTGGGCGCTCCGCGGAGGGCGCCTCCCCCACGATCGCGTCCCCTACCAGCAGGCCATGGACCTCCGGCCGCTGGTCGCTCGAGGTGCGCGGCGACAAGCTGGCGGACATCCGCTGCGACGGCCGCGTGGTGCTGCGTGCCGTGCGTGCGGTCGCTCGGGACGACGACTGGGCGACGGCCTGGCCGCGCTCGGTGGACGTCACGGCCGACGACGACGGGATCACCCTCGACCTGCGGATCCAGGACCTCGGCCTCGATCTCGCCGGCACGCTCCGGGTGCGGGCGGACGACAGCGCCGGAGCAGGGAACGGCGCGAACGGCACCGACCCCGTCGACGGCGACCACCTCGTCGTCGACCTCGACCTCGAGGCGGTCACCGACTCCTCGACCAACCGCATCGGGCTCGTGGTGCTCCACCCGCCGCAGCTCGCGAGCACACCCCTGCAGGTCACGCATCCGGACGGGAGCGTCTCCGAGCTCGCTTTCCCCGTGCAGGTCAGCCCGCACCAGCCGGCGAAGGACATCGCCGGCCTCGCCTGGGAGGCCGGTGGCCTCCCGCTGCGCCTGGACCTCGACGGAGACGTGTTCGAGATGGAGGACCAGCGCAACTGGACCGACGCCTCGTACAAGACCTACTCGCGGCCGCTGGACCTGCCGTTCCCGTATCTGCTCGCCGCCGGTCAGCACGTGCGGCAGTCCCTCGTGCTCGCGGCGGGAGCCGCGGCGCGGTCGGAGATCGGAGAGCCGGTGTCCGGCGCCGCGCCGTCGGCCCACCGGGTGACGGGCGCCGATGCAACGCCGACGGCCGGCACGGCATCCTCGACCGACGGGACTCCCGCGGCCGAGACAGAGGAGCTCACCTGGTTCCGCGGCGGCACCGTGCCCTTCATCGGCACCGGCCATCTCGACCTCGAGCTCGCGGCCCCGGACTGGCCGGAACGTCTCGACGCGGCGCTCGCGGACGCGGGCGCCGGCCTCGCCCTCTGGATCGTCTCCCCCTCCCCTGCCGATACGTCGACGCTCGCGGAGCTGGGGCGACGCCTCGCCGCAGGGATCGAGCACGGAGCACAGCTGCGCTTCGTCGGAATCGCCGACGACGCCCGGCACGTGACCACCCCGGAGCTCGCCGCCGCCCTGCGCTCGGCGCTGCCGGCGGGTCTGCCCGTCGTTGCCGGCGCCCGCTCCCACTTCACGGAGCTGAACCGCGAGTGGGACACGGTCCTCGCCGCGGAGCCGGAGGCTCTCGCCTTCGCGACCACGCCGCTGTTCCACACGCTGGAGACCGAGCAGCTCATCGAGGCGGTCGCGATGCAGCGCCTGCTCGTCGAGCAGCTCACCGCCCGCACGCCCGACCTGCCCGTGCACGTCGGCCCGATCACCCTGCGCCCGCGCTTCGCGAACGTCGCCACTCGGACTCAGCCCGTCCCCGCACCCGCGCCGCCGGTCGACCCCCGAGCAGGAACCGTGCTGCACGAGGCATGGACGATCGCGAGCGCCGCGGCGTTGGCCGTCCCCGGGGTGGCGTCGCTGACGTACGAGCAGGCCCCTGCCGCGCTGCGCGCGCTCCGTCGCACCGGCACGTCGGCCCACGACGTCCGCTCCCGCTCCGACGACCGCGGGTCGGCCTCAGAGCGATCCGAGGAGACCGCCCAGGCCACCGCTCCGTCCGAGGACGGGCTGGTCACCGCCTGTTCCGAGGACATGCTCCTGTGGGCGATCGGCGACGGCCGCACGCTCCTGCTCGCGAACCTCTCGCCCCGCCCGCGCCGCATCCACCTGCCCGGCCGACAGGACCCGCTCGCCCTCGACCCCGTCTCCTGGCGGGCCGCTCCGCCCGTGCCCGACGGGGGTTGATCAGCCGCCCTGCGCCCGGGGCGCGGCCGACTCCCGCACGACGAGCTCGGGCTCGATGATCCGCCGGGCCGGCTCCTCGCCGCTGCGGATCATCGCATGGAGCATCTCCAGAGTGGTGCGCCCGACGCCCTGGAAGTCCAGGCGCATGGTGGTCAGCGGCGGGGAGAAGAAGGCGGCCACCGGCATGTCGTCCACGCCCACGATCGAGAAGTCCCGCGGCGCGACGAGTCCGCGCCGCTCCATGACGCTGAGGAAGCCCAGCGCGATCTCGTCGTTCGAGGCGAACACGGCGGTGAAGGTTCCGGGCTCGACGCGCTCCGCCGCGGCGGCGCCGCCGATCGAGGACCAGTCGCGCGCCTCGCCGAGGACCACGGGGGGAAGCCCGGCCTCCTCCATGGCGGCGCGATAGCCGCGCTCCCGCTCGGCCGCCTCGTTGCGGCTGGCGGGGCCGGCGACATGGAGCACCGCGCGATGCCCGAGCCCGAGGAGATGCCGTGTCCCCTCGAGCCCGGCGGTGAACGAATGCGTGCTCACGGTGCCCGTGGACTGGCGCGGCCGTTCGGAGAGGTTCACGACCGGGACCAGCCGTCGGGCGGCGTCGAGCGCCTCGTCGACCCCGGGGATCGAGGCGGAGACGATGATCCCGTCGACCGGGGCGGAGAGGAAGTGGTCGACCGCACGCGCCACCTCCCGCTGCCAGCCGTCCCCCTCGAACCCGACGTCGACCTGCGAGATCATCAGCATCTGGTCGAGGTCCCGGGCTGCATGGCTGAGCCCGGTGAGGATCTGGGCGCTGCCGTGGACCAGCTCGCCCACGGTGAGCACGCCGATCACTCCGGAGTGCCGGGCGCGGAGGCTGCCCGCGGCGCGGTTCTGGCGGTATCCGAGCGACTCGACGGCATCGGCGACCCGGCGGCGGGTCTCCTCCCCCACGTACCCGTTCCCGGAGAAGTAGCGGGAGACCGTCTGCGCGGACACACCGGCCGCGCGCCCGACATCCGCCATGCTCGGCCGCGCACCAGCACGCACCGTCGCCATCCACGCCCTCCTCCGCCGCAGGTCATCCGCGACTTCCGATCGACCCCTCCACATGTTACCGATCACATGCTACGGTCTGTGATCGATAACCCAATTGGCCAACCGGTTGATGACGCAGAGGTCATCCTGACGAAGGGCATGAGTCGCCGATGACGCGCACCCCCAGCACCCCCGCCCCGGCTCCGAAGCGCTGGACCCTCGGCGAGACCCCGTGGCAGTCCCCCCGCGCAGCACGTCCGCCGGCCGCCCGGGTGATCATCGACAACGACTTCGCCGGCGATCCCGACGACCTCTACCAGCTCGTCCACCACCTGCTCTCCCCCGCGGTCGAGATCCGCGCGGTGGTCGGCTCCCGTCTCCGCGAGGGCGACGGGTTCTACCCGCACGGCGACTCCGCGACCCAGGCCGCGGCGATCGCTCGCGACGTGCTGGACCGCATGGGCCTGGACGCCCCGGGGCTCGTCGTCGAGGGATCGAACGCCCCGCTCGCCGAGCGCACCGTGCCGCAGCGCTCCTCCGCCCTCGACGTGATCGTCGGCGAGGCGCTGCGGGAGGACACCGACCTGCCGCTGTTCTACGTCGCCGGCGGCGGGCTCACCGACCTCGCCTCCGCGCTGATCGCCGAGCCGCGCATCGCCGAGCGGATCACCGTGGTATGGATCGGCGGCAACGAGCACGAGGGCCTCGCGACCCCACCCCCGGGCGGCATGCCGATCGAGTACAACCTGCTCATCGACGTCCTCGCCGGGCAGGTCGTGTTCACCGACTCGACCGTCGAGATCTGGCAGGTTCCCCGGGACGTGTACCGGCAGTGCCTGGTCTCCGACGCCGAGCTGCGCACCCGCGTCGCCGCGACCGGGCCCGTCGGCCGGTACCTGTACGACGAGACCGTCGCCGTCGCCGAGGCGGTCACCGAGCACGGGAGCCTGCACCCCGGGACCTACGCGCTCGGCGACTCCCCGTTGGTACTCCTGACCGCGCTGCGCTCCTTCTTCGAGCCCGACTCCTCCTCGAGCCGCCACGTCGTGATGCCGACCCCCGTGCTCGAGGCCGACGGCACCTACACCGCCTGTCCCGACGCCCGCCCGATGCGGGTCTACACCCAGGTCGACACCCGGCTGATGTTCGAGGACATGTACCTCACGCTGCGCGAGCTCGACACCTGGCTCTCCGCTCCCTGACCGCCCCGCGCCCCCGGGCGCACCACCCACCTCGCTCGACGACGAGCGACGGACCCCGCGACTCGCGACGATCCGCTGCTCCGCCGTCGGCACCCCGCCCCCACTCCACCGAGGAGCACCATGACCGCCGCACCCCGCACCCGTCGCGTCATCATCGACACCGACGCCAAGAACGAGGCCGACGACCAGTTCGCGATCGTCCACGCCCTGCTCTCCGAGACCCTCGACGTGCGCGGCCTGATCGCCGCCCACTTCGGGACCGAGCGATCGGACACGAGCATGCTCGACAGCCGCGCCGAGATCGACCTGCTGCTGGAGCACCTCGGCCGCTCCGACGTCAGGGTCGAGAACGGCGCCGCCGACCCGCTGCCCGACGAGACCATCGCCGCGGACTCCCCCGGCGCACGGCTCATCGTCGAGGAGGCGCGGAGGGAGGGCGAGGGGCCGCTCCAGATCGCGTTCCTGGGACCGCTGACCGACATGGCGGCCGCCCTGCTCCTGGACCCCGGCATCGCCGAGACCGACACCACCGTGATCTGGATCGGCGGCCCAGGCTACGGCGAGCGCGAGACGGGTGACCGCTCCGAGTTCAACCTGCGCAACGACATCGTCGCGGCCAACGTCGTCTTCCGCTCCGGCATCCGGATCTGGCAGGTGCCCCGCACCTCCTACGTCATGACCTCGGTGGGCTACGCCGAGCTCGAGGAGAAGGTGCGCCCCTGCGGAGAGCTCGGCGCCTATCTCGTCGACCAGTTGATCGACTGGAACGCGACCTGGCACCGGGAGCCGATCGAGCACCGCGCCCTCGGCGACTCCCCCGCCATCGGCCTGATGCTCAACCCCATGGGCGGGCAGTTCCGCACGGTCCCCGCCCCGACCTTCGGCGCCGAGGGCGGACTGCTCCCCGGCACCGGGGGCACGGTGCGGGTGTGCGAGCTGTACGACGGCCGCTACCTGCTCGAGGACATGTTCGCCAAGCTGCGCCGCTTCGCGGCCTCCCGGGGATGATCCCGATGGTCACGACCACCTCACGGCGCGCTCACGCATCGTCGCCCGCCCGTCGGTCCGTGCTCGCCGGGGCGCTCGCGCTCCCCGGCGCGGCCGCCCTCGCGTCCTGCGCGAGCGGAGTTGACACCACCTCGACGGCCGACGGGCTGACCCTGCTGAACTACGAGGACATCGACGCCGCCACGCTCCTGCGCGAGCAGCTCGACGCCTTCGCCGGCGACTCCGGGATCCGCACCACCCTGGACACCGTCCCGGGCTCCGGCGCCGCCCAGTTCCCGGACAAGCTCCGCACCCGCATCCTGGGCGGGAACGCCCCGGACGTGTGGCAGATCTGGGGCGGGCAGATCGGCCAGCCCTTCGTCGAGGCCGGGCTCACCTTGGACCTCGCCCCCTACTACGACGAGTACGGCTGGGACGAGACGCTCAGCCCCGCCGGCGTGGACGGCATGACCTTCCTCGGCGAGCGCCACGGCGCCCCGATCAACGTCGCCTCCCTCGGCGCCTGGTGCAACGCCCGGATCTTCGAGGAGGCCGGCGCCGCGGTGCCCACCACCTACGACGAGCTGGAGGCGGCCAACGAGGCGATCCTCGCCTCCGGCGTCACCCCCGGCGGCTTCGGCGGCAAGTACGGCTGGCACATCATGCGCCTGTACGAGTACCTCCTCGAGGTCACCGCCGGTCCCGATCTGCACGACGCCCTGCTGCAGGGCGAGGAGAGCTGGGACCAGGCCGCCGTGGTCGAGTCCTTCGACCTCTTCAGCACCTGGAACGACCGCGGCTGGATCACCCCCGGCGCCCTCGGCGTCGCCCCGGCCGACGCGGAGCAGAGCTTCGTGCAGGGCACCAGCGCCTTCACGATCTCCGGACCGTGGATCGAGGGGCAGTACATCCTCCCCTCCGGGCAGCCCCAGGAGGAGTTCGCCACCTTCCTGCTGCCCACCGGGCACGAGACGGTGCGGCACTCCGGCTTCGTGGAGGGGCTGATGATCTCCTCCACGAGCGGAGCCCCGGACGATGCGGCCGCCCTCATCGACCGCCTGCTCAGCCCGCCGGTGCAGAAGTCGCTGCAGAACACCCAGTCCGCGGCGCTCGGCGCCCCGCCCGATGCCGAGCAGTTCCCGCTCAGCGCGAAGTGGGTCGAGATCCGCGAGACCAGCGAGATCTACACGATCCAGGACCAGGCCTTCCCCAAGGCCGTCGCGGACAGCTACTTCTCCGTCCAGAGCAAGGTCCTGCAGGGCGATGCCTCGCCGGCCGAGGCCGCCCGCGACATGCAGCAGATCGTCTCCGAGTGGAAGGACCAGCGATGAGCGCACAGACCATCGACCGCACACCTCGCGGCGCGGGACCCGTCGGCGCTTCCGGCGCAACGGCTCGCCCGTCGGCGCCTCGCCTGCGGCTGCTGCCCTTCGCCTTCGCCGCCCCCGCGCTGCTCCTCTACCTGGGGTTCCTGGTCTGGCCGGCGCTGCAGGCGCTGTGGATCAGCCTCACCGATTGGGACGGCCTCTCCGACCAGCAGAGCTTCATCGGCCTCGGCAACTACGCGGCGATGCTCGAGGACCCGGTGGTCGGCATCGCGGCCTGGAACAACGTGCTGTGGGCGCTGGTGACCATCGCGCTGCCGATGACGCTCGGTCTGCTGCTGGCCGTGGTCCTGAACCGCAAGAGCCACACCTCCCCCGTGCTCCGCACGATCTTCTACGCTCCCGCCGTGCTGCCGCTGGTCTCGATCGCCTCGATCTGGGCGTGGCTCTACGACCCGAGCGACGGCGCGATCAACACGATCCTGGGGGCCGTCGGGCTCTCCGGGCTCGAGCAGGCCTGGCTCGGCCAGGACTCCACCGCGCTGTGGTCCGTCATGATCCCCGCCGTCTGGGTGCGCACCGGGTTCCCGATGCTGCTGTACCTGGCCGCGCTGCAGTCCATCCCGGACGAGCTGTACGAGGCCGCGTCGATGGACGGCGCGACCCGCTGGCAGCAGTTCTGGCGGATCACCGTCCCGAGCCTCAAGGACACCCACTACATCGTCCTGGCGCTCTCCCTCATCGAGTCGTTCAAGGTCTTCGACCTGGTCTACGCGATGACCTACGGCGGCCCGGGGTACTCCACGCAGGTGATGGGCACCTGGATGTACGCCAACGTCTTCCAGTACTTCGAGGCCGGCTACGGCACCGCGATCGCCGTGGTCATCACCCTGGTCGCCATCGCCGCCGGCATCCCCTACGTCCGATCGCAGGTGAAGAGCTCATGACCTCCCCGACCCTCGACACCGGCGCCGACGGCGCCCTTCCCGCGCGCGGCCGCTCGGCCGACGCCCCCGCCCGCAGCGCCGTCGGCCGCACCGACGGCCGACCCGGGTCCCGCCTCCGGACCAGGCGGCGCCTCGAGGGCGGGGCTGTCACCCTCGGCTCCGTGCTCGCCGCCCTCGTGTGGATCTCCCCGCTGATCCTGCTGGTGATCTCGGCGCTGCGCCCCCTGTCGGACTTCCTCAGCAACGGCCCGGTCTCCTGGCCGCAGGAGCTGACGCTCGCGAACTTCCCCGAGGCGTGGGAGGCCGGGCAGTTCGGCACCGCCTATCTCAACAGCACGATCCTGCTGCTGGTGAAGGTGCCGCTGGGCGTGCTGGTCGCCTCGCTCCTGGCCTACGCGCTGGCGAAGCTCGAGTTCCCCTTCCGGAGCGCCATCCTGTTCACCGTCGTGCTGGGCATGACGATCCCGATCTACATCGCGATCGTCCCGCTGTTCACCATGCTGCGCGGGATCGGGATGACCGACAGCATCGCGGGGATCATCCCGCCCTACATCGCCTTCGGCCTCCCGCTGCAGGTGCTGATCCTGCAGGCGTTCTTCCGCCGGGTCCCGGAGGAGCTGCTCGAGGCGGCGCGGATCGATGGGGCCGGGGACGTGCGCATCTTCGCCCGGGTGGTGCTGCCGCTCAGCGTCCCGGCGCTGGTCACGGTCGCGATCCTCGACGGCGTCGCGACGTGGAACGAGCTGTTCCTGGCGCTGTCGCTGCTGAGCTCGGAGGAGAACCGCACGATCCCGCTGGGTCTGCTGAACTTCCAGGGTCAGTTCGCGACGAACTACACGGGACTCGCCGCGGGGATCCTCATCGCGGTGGTGCCGATCCTGGTGCTGTACATGCTGCTGCAGAAGTACATCGTCGGCGGCCTCACCGCGGGCGCGACGAAGGGCTGAGGCCCGCGAGAACCGAGGAATGTGCAGTTCTGAGCCACTTTCGGCGTGGAAGTGGCTCAGAACTGCACATTCCTCGTCTGGGCCACCGGGGCCGGCTCTGAAGAGGCGCCTGGGCCGCCTGGGTGCTCCGGCAACCGGGGCGTCCAGGCCGCCGGGCAGCTCAGGAATCGACCAGCGTGACCTCGAAGGAGTACCGGGACGCGCGATACACGTGGTACCCGAACTCGACGACGCTGCCGTCGTTCGCGAAGGACTTGCGCTCCATGGTCAGCAGCGGCGCGCCGATCTCTTCCTCGAGCAGCTCGGCGTGCTCCTCGTCGGCGACGGTCGCGCCGATCCGCTCATGGGCGAGGACGGTGGCGATGCCGCGCTCGCGCAGGCACGCGTACAGGCCGGAGGCGGCGAGCGCCTCGCGCGAAGGGGCGATCCGCTCGGGGATCGTGTTGCGCATGACGGCGAGCGGCTCCCCGTCGGCGTAGCGGACGCGGATCAGGTCCAGGACCTGCTCGCCCGGGGAGAGCTGCAGGCGGTCCAGCGCCTCCGGGGAGGGCCGGCCGATGCGGTACTCGATGATCTCGGTGCGCGGAGCCTTCCCGGCGGTGCGCAGGTCGTCGTACAGCGAGGTCAGCGCGACCTGCCGGTTCACGGGGGCCTGCACCACCTGGGTGCCGACGCCGCGCTTGCGCACCAGCATCCCCTTGTCCACGAGCTCCTGGATGCCCTGGCGCACCGTGGGCCGGGACAGCTTCAGCCGCTTCGAGAGGGCCAGCTCGTTCTCGAGGCGGCTGCCCGGGGGCAGCACGCCGGAGCGGATCGCGTCCTCGATGCCGCCGGCGAGCTGCAGGTACAGCGGGGTGCTGGTATCGCGCTCGATCGTGAGGTCCAGGGTGATCGCGCCGTTCTCCGACGCGGCGCCGCCCGCCGCGCCGTTCCCCGGCGCCGCGTGCTCGGCCTCGCTCTCGGCCACGTCGCTCGTGCTCTCGCTGTCCACGTCTGTCTCCTCGTCCTCCGGGTCTCCCCATCGAGTTCCGGGTCCTCCCCCGCCGCGGCGCGGGCCCGCCCCGCAGGATACGGGGCAGGCCGGGCGGTGGTGCCGCGGGCGGGGCTCCTCGACCGCGCCGCCTCAGGCGGGGCGCTCCTGCAGGGTCACGTCCACGGCGCCCTCGGCCGTGAGCGACCGCTCCGCCGCCTCGCACACCGCGGCGGCGGCGTAGCCGTCCCAGGCGGTCGCCGAGCGGGGCGCGATGTTGCTGCCGTCGGCCACCGCGGCGACCCAGGCCTGCACCTCCGCGTCGTAGGCGGCGATGAAGCGGGGGCGGAAGTCCAGCGGCACCTGCCCGCCCCAGCGGGAGCCGGCCTGCTGGGTGGTGACCATCCCGGACTCCTGGCCCACGGTCGCCGCGCCCTTCGAGCCGACGAGCTCGGTGCGCACCTCGTAGCCGGCGTCGGTGCTGACCCACAGCTCGTCGGTGACGACGGTGCCGGAGGCGGTGCGGAACAGGAACAGCAGCGGGTCGTGCAGCCCCTCGGGCGCCTTCTCGGTGCTGCGCGGCATGACGGTCTGCACCGAGACCACCGGCTCCTCGAGGAAGAAGGAGATCGCGTCGATCTCGTGCACGGCCGAGTCGTAGACCATGTGGGTGTCGGTGAAGCCGGGCAGCACCGAGGCGTTGCGGTGCTTGCAGTTCAGCAGCATCGGCGTGCCGAGCTCGCCGGCCTCGAGGGCGTCCTTCAGCTCGCCGTATCCGACGTCGAAGCGGCGCATGAAGCCGAGGGAGACCAGCGGGGTGCCGGCCTCGGCCTCGGCGCGGACCACGTCGTAGGCGTCGGAGGGGTTCATCGCCAGCGGCTTCTCGCAGAGCACCGGCTTGCCCGCCTCGATGCAGGCCAGGACCTGCTCGCGGTGGAACTCGCCGGGGCTGGCGATGAGCACGGCGTCGACGTCGCCGGCCGCGACGACCTCCTGCCAGGTGTCGACGACGCGGGAGCCGGGAGCGGCCTGGGAGATCTTCTCGGCGGTCTCGCGCAGGTAGTCGCTGAGCACGCTCACCCGGGCGCCCTTGATGCGCCGGGTGATGCGCTCGACGTGGTCGGCGCCCATCCGGCCCACGCCGATCACGCCGACGCGGACGTCTTGCGGGGGTGCGGACTGCGGGCCGGGCTGGACGGGAGCATCCTGCGCTGCGGTCATCGGGCCTCTCCTTCGAGTCGGGGATCGATCCCGGCCTCGGCCCAGGTGTCGCGCACCCAGCCCTGCTCGGGATGGTCGGTGATGTTCCAGGCCCGCTCCGCCTCGGGGCCGGCCATGACGTTGAGGTAGTACATGTCGTGACCGGGCGCGGCGGCGCAGGGGCCGTGCCAGCCGTGCGGCACCAGCACCGTGTCGCCGCTGCGCACCTCGGTGAGCACGTCGATCGGCGTGTCCTCGCCGCTGGAGGTGGTCTGGTGGAAGCCGAAGCCGGGTCCGGCCGGGCCGTCCTGGATCTCGTAGTAGTAGATCTCCTCGAGCTCCGATTCCGTATCGGTGGTCTCGTCGTGCTTGTGCGCGGGGTAGCTGGACCAGTTCCCGCCGGGGGTGATGACCTCGCAGGCGATGAGGGAGTCCATCTGGTCGAAGGCGCCGACGGCGCCGAAGTTTCGCACCTTGCGGGTCATGTTCCCGCCGCCGCGGATCTCGACGGGCACGTCCTCGGCGCGGATCAGCGCGACGGGGTGGGCGCCGGTGGCGACGGCGGTGGCGAGCGCGAAGCGGCCGCCCTGCTCGGAGGAGATCGTCAGCTGGGAGCCGACGGGGACGTAGAGCACGTCGGTCGCGGAGGCGAAGACGTCCTCGCGGCCGCGCAGGTGGTGGGTCTCGCCGGCCACGGTGACGTCGCACGCCCCGTTCAGCGGCACGACCATCGCCTCGACACCGTTGGCCGTGACCAGCTCGCTGCCGCCCGGGGCGAGGGCGAGGACGCGCAGGCCGGTGTGGACCCAGCCCTCGCGGGCGCCGGGATCGATGATCGTCTCGTAGTTCCCGCGGCCGGTGGACCCGGCCGGCAGGTGGAGCTGCTCGGTGGTGCTCATGGATGCTCTCCTGTTCTCGATGCTGGGGGCGGGATCGTCAGGACGCGCTCGCGGAGCGGATCATGTCGACCGAGGCGGAGACCGCCGCGGTGACGTCGTCCCCCGCCGGGTACAGCAGGGTCCGGCCGACGACGAGGCCGCGCACGTTCGGGCGGGCCAGTGCCCTCCCCCACGAGGCGCGGATCGTCTCGGGATCGTCGTCCACCGGGTCGCCGCCGAGGATCAGGGTGGGCATGGTGGTCGCGTCCATGACCCGCTCCATGTCCTCGACCGCCGGGAGCTTCAGCCAGGTGTAGGCGCTGGTGGCGCCGAGGCCCTGGGCGATGTGGATGGACTTGATGACCGCCTCCGGGGAGAGGTCGTTGACGACCTTCGTGCCCGGCCCGCCGGGGCGGGAGGACATGAACGGCTCGACCATGGCGATCAGCTCGTGGCGGGCGAGGTCGGTGACGGCGTTCGCGCTCGACTCGAGGATGAAGGAGGTGCGGTCGTCGTCGAGGTCGATGCGGGTGAGCATCTTCCCGCCGTCGAAGCCGGCCTGCTTGATCGAGGCGGCGTCGTAGGCGGTGAAGCGGTCCTCGATCTCCCAGGACCCGCCCTGCAGTCCGCCGCGGTTCATCGAGGCGAACACGACCTTGTCCTCGAGCGCGCCCATGACGAGCAGGTCCTCGAGGATGTCGGCGGTGCCGAGCACCCCGTCCACCCCGGGCACGGCCAGCGCCTCGCGCATGCGGTCCAGCAGCTCGGTGCGGGAGGCCATGGCCTGGTCGCGGGAGCCGACGCCGAGGGCGCCGCGGGCCGGGTGGTCGGCGGCGATGATCATCATCGTGCCGTCGGTGTCGGCGACGGTGCGGCGCTTCCGCGCGGCGGCGAGGCGGGCGAAGCGGCCCGGATCCTCGATCCGCACGCGCGTGACCTCGTCGTAGGTCGAGACGAAGGAATCCCTCGTGCTCATCGCTGCTCCGCCCCGACCGTGCCGCGGTTGCGCAGGGCGCCGAGCATCTCGTCAACCGTCTGGCCGTGGTTGGGGTCTCCGCCCGCGATGAGCAGGTCGATCTCCTCGGTGGTGGGCATGGCGGTGGAGCACTCGAGGCGGGAGGTCACGATGGCGCCGGCCGCGTTGCAGCGGGTCAGCGTCTCCTCGAGGGACTGGCCGGTGAGCAGGCCGTGGCAGAGCGAGCCGCCGAAGCTGTCGCCGGCGCCGAGGCCGTTGATCACCTGGATCATGTTCGGGGCGACGACCACGCGCTCGTCGGCGGTCTTGCCGAGCACGCCCTTGGGGCCCTGCTTGACGATCGCGACCCTGACGCCGGCTTCGAGCAGAGCGTCGGCCGCGCGCTCGGGCTCGGTCTCGCCGACGGCGACCTCGCACTCCTCCTTGTTGCCGACGGCGACCGTGGTGTACTTCAGCGCCTCGCGGTACTGCTCGCGCGCCTCCTCGACCGAGGACCAGAACATGGGTCGGTAGTCGAGGTCGAAGACGGTGAACCCGCCCTCGGGGCCGCCGTCCGTGCCGCGGGCCTCGAGCGCCGCGTGATGGGCGGAGCGGCTGGGCTCCTCGGACAGCCCGGTGCCGGAGAACCAGAACAGCGGCACCCTGCGGATCGCGGCGAAGTCGAGGTGCTCGGGCGCGACCTGCAGGTCGGGGGCGCTGGGCTTGCGGTAGAAGTACAGCGGGAAGTCGTCCGGCGGGAAGATCTCGCACAGCGTGATCGGGGTGTTCAGCTCGTCGTTCTTCACCGCGTAGCGGCCCGAGACGCCCAGGCGCTCCATCTCCTTGACCACGTAGCGGCCGAAGGGGTCATCGCCCACGCCCGTGATCACGGCGGGCGTGTGCCCGAGGCGGGCCGCCGCGACGGCGACGTTGGTGGGGCTGCCGCCGAGGAACTTGCCGAAGCTGTGGATGTCCTCGAGACCCTTCTCGATCTCCAAGGGGTAGATGTCCACGCCGCTGCGGCCGAACGTGATGATGTCGAGATCAGATGCCATGGCTCTCCATGCCTCCCTGCGTCAGAACCTGGTGCGGTGTCGCGGGCCGCTCTGCCCCACGACCCTCCGGTCACCACCCATGATCACATGGGGAACGGTCTTTGTCCATACAAATATAGGTGATTGTCGGGCGGCCGACAGCCCGCCGGATCGAGTGGCGGATCTCGACCGCTTCACCTCTCTCGAAGCGGTCGAGATCCGCCACTTGATCTCCCGAGGCCCAGGGCAGATGCCCGGCTGCAGGGCGCCCGGGCTCAGAGCTCGCCGGTGAGGAACTGCGCGCGGCCCCGGCCGAAGGACCAGTCCTCGTGACCGTTCTCCACGACGGAGACGATCAGGTCGTCCTCGCGCACGAGATCTGCGGCGGCAAGGCGCTCCGACAGCGCCGCGTAGATCGCCTTCTTCTGCTCCTCGCCCCGGCCCTGCTGGGTGATGTGGATGATCACCACGCCGTCGCTGCGCTCGAGGCCGAGACCGGTGTCCTCGGCGATGATCGAGCCGACGGGCAGGGTCTCGAGGATCTGGTAGCGGTCCCCGGGCGGGGCGGCGAACAGCTCGAGCATGACGTCCTGGACGATGTCGGCCATCTTCCGGGACTCCTCGGGGGTGCGGACATCCTGCTGGGTGATGCGGACGAGCGGCATGGGGTGCTCCTTCTGGGGACAGGGAACTGCGGATCGAGGGACGGCTGGCTCGGGGAAATGCGGATCGCGGGACAGCGCAGACGACAGGGCCCGGCGCTCAGACCCCGGCGGCCTCGGCGGCGGCGAGCAGGGTGCGGGCGCCGCGCTCGAGGCCTTCGACCTTGCCGAAGGCCGCGTCCTCGTGCTCGATGTTGACGCCCAGGTCCGGGTTCACCGCGGCGAGCGCCGTGAGGAACCGGGTCCAGTAGTCCACGTCGTGCCCCTCGCCGAGGGCCACGAATCGCCAGGCCGGGTCCTCTGGCCAGGTGCTGCAGTAGTGGCCGATGCCGGTGGGGGTGCGCTGGGCGGGATCCTCCGGCACCGGGTCGAAGGCGGTGTCGAGCACGCCGCGCACGGCCGCGCCCGGCAGTACCGAGGTGTCCTTGGCGTGCACGTGGGTGATGTGCGCGCCGAGCCGCTCGATGCAGTCGATCGGCTCCATCTGCTGCCAGAACAGGTGCGAGGGATCGAGGTTCACGCCGATGTTCGTCGGCTCCACGCGGTCGAGGAACTGCTCGAAGGTGAGCGGGGAGAAGACGAGGTTGCGCGGGTGCATCTCGAAGGCGAGCTGCACGTCGCGTTCCCGGGCGAGGGCGTCGATCTCCTTCCAGAAGGGCACCTCGACGGACCACTGGTGCTCCAGGATCTCCAGGTCGATGCCGTTCCAGGGGTTCACGATCCAGGCCGGGTAGCGGGCGCCGGGGTCGGTGCCGGGCGTGCCGGACATCGCGACCACGTCACGGACGCCGAGGCTGCCGGCCAGCTCGATGGTGCGGCGCAGGTCGTGGGCGTGCGGGAGGCCCTCGGTGGGCAGCGGGGAGAGCGGGTTGCCGGAGACGGTCAGGCCCGTCAGCTCCATGCCTTTGTCGGTGAAGAGGGCGCGCAGCTCGCCGCGCTCCTTCTCGCTGGCCAGCAGCGCGTCGACGTGGGCGTGCGGGGAGGGGATGAAGCCGCCGGTGTTGAGCTCGGCGCCCGTCAGGCCCGCCGCGGCGAGCACGTCGAGGGCCTCGGAGAGGGAGCGGTCCTGCAGGCAGGCGGTGTAGGCGCCGTAGGTGAAGGCCATGACGGGTCCTTTCAGGAGGGTTCGCGGGGTGTCGTGGGGCGGGCGGCGTCGCCTGCGGCCGACGCCGCCCGGCCCGCCGACGGGGTCAGTCGATCTGGATGGCCGCGCCGCCGCGCTCGGCGGACTCGGCGACCGCGCCGAGGATCCGCATCTGGCGGTAGCCGGCGGAGAAGCTCGCGCAGCGCGGCAGGGCGCCGTCCTCGATGCCTGCGACCTGCTGGAGGAAGGCGTGGGCCTGGTAGGTGAACTGCTCGATCTGGTTCAGCCCCACGCCGCCGAAGGCCATGGAGGAGCCGTTCTTGAAGTAGGGGAAGTCGGGGTTGACCAGCACCTGGCGGAGGCCGCCGAGGCCCGCGGGCGAGGAGGCGTCGGCCAGCTGGATCTCGCCGGTGCGGTCCAGGGACCAGGTGGCGGAGCCGCCGGTGCCGAGCACGGCGAGGTTCTTGTAGTTGGGCAGGCCGTGCGCGACGCGGGAGACGGAGAAGGTGCCGGCCGCGCCGGAGGCGAAGCGGGCGGTGAAGGTCGCGACGTCGTCGTTCTCCACCTCCTCCTTCGGGGCGTCGGCCGACGCGGTCACGCCGCGGCCGCCCGCGACGGCGCCGGTCACCACGGGGCGCTCGGCGATGGTGCGGACCAGCTGCGCGCCGGAGACCTCGACGACCGGACCCATGATCAGCTCGGCGGAGTCCACCAGGTGCGAGCCGACGTCGCCGAGCGCGCCGGAGCCCATCGGGCCCTTGTAGCGCCAGGCCATGGGCACGTTCGGATCGGCGCCGTAGTCGCACCAGTAGCGGGCGTCGAGGTGGGCGACCTCGCCGAGCGCGCCCTCCTGCGCGAGCTTGGCGAGCATGGCGATGCCGGCGTTGCGTCGGAAGGTGTAGCCCGTGGCGAGGACCAGGTCGGGGTGCTTCGCCTCGAGCTCGGCCATGGCCTTCGCGTCCTCGAGGGTGCCGGCCAGGGGCTTCTCGCAGAGCACGTGCTTGCCGGCGGCGGCCATGGCCTCGGCGATCTCGCGGTGCAGGGCGTTGCCCACCACGATCGAGACGATGTCGATGGAGTCGTCGCCTGCGACCTCGCGCCAGTCTCCGACGGCCCTCTCGTAGCCGTAGCGCTTCGCGGCGTCCTCGGCGAAGGGCAGGTGGGCATCGGCGATGGTCGCCAGGCGCACGGGCGGGAGGCCGAGGTCGTAGACGGTGCCGGCCTGGCGCCAGGCGTTGGCGTGGGTCTTGCCGGCCATGCCGGCTCCGATCACGGCGACGGAGAGCGGTGCGGTGGTCATGGGATGGTCCTCTCGGATCGAGCGGCCGACGGGGTCGGCGGGACGGATGACGTGCAGGACCTGCGGGTCGGGTGACGAGCAGGGGACTGTGGGGCAGGTGCGCTGCCGGGCTCGTGGGGCGGGTGCGCTGCCGGGTGGGGCCGACGGGCCGGGCGCGACCGACGCGCGGCCGGCCCGGCACGCCGTCAGCGCAGGCGGATGACGCCGCCGGCCTCGCGGAACTCCCACTCGATGCGCTCGAGGCTGAACTTCCGCGTCTCCGGCACCCGCAGGAAGTACCAGATGACGGCGAAGATGTTGATCGCCGCGAACAGGCCGTAGGTGAACACCGGGCCGACACCGTCCATCAGGACCGGGAAGACGACGGTGACCGTCATGTTCGCGAGCCACAGGAGCATGACGGCGAAGCCGTTGGCGGCGCCGCGGATCGAGGCCGGGAAGATCTCCGAGAGCATCACCCACATGACCGGGCCGGGGCCCGACTGCATGCCGAGCATGAACAGCACGATCACGACCACGACGAGATACGGGACGAAGCCGGGGATGTCCGGCGACACGGTGCCGTCGAGGTTGATGTACGGGTTGATGCCGAGCAGGAAGATCGCGGTCATCGCGATGAGGGACAGGGTGAGGATCACCTGGCCCACGAGCAGCACCTGGCGTCGGCCGAAGCGGCGCAGCGCGAGCAGGCCCGCGGCGGAGCCGATCACGGAGGCGACGCCGGTGAAGACGTTGAGGATGATCGAGGCCTGCGAGTCGAAGCCGGCCGCCATCAGCACCTTCGGGGCGTAGTACATCATCGTGTTCACGCCGGTGAGCTGCTGCAGGATCGCGAAGGTGCCGCCGAAGATGATGATCGAGCGCAGCCACGGGACCCTGAAGCCGGCGCGCAGGCTGAGCTTCTCCCGCTTGGCCTCGAGGCGACGAGCCTCCTCCATCTCGGCGACCTCGGTGAGGACGTCGTGCTTGCCCTCGACGCGCAGGCGCTTGAGGGAGCCGATCGCCTCCTTGATCTCGCCGCGGCTGACGTGCCAGCGGGCGGACTCCGGCATCAGACGGATCCCGATCCACAGCGCGATCGCGGGGACCGAGCAGAGCACGAGCATGTAGCGCCAGGCGTGGCCGTTGCCCTCGGAGACGCTGACCCCGGCGATGCCGGCGAGCAGGTCCCAGGAGACCGTCTCCCCTGCCTGGTAGGTGCCGGAGGGGTCGTTCTCGACGACGGCCTGGGGCCCGCCCTGCAGCGAGGCGATCACGGCGTTGAAGGCGAAGGCGGCGAGCTGGCCGGTGACGATCATGAGCTGGTCGACCGCGACGAGCATGCCGCGCTGCTCCTTGGGCGCGGACTCGGAGAGGTAGACCGGCACGGTGGTGGAGGCGCCGCCGACGGCGAGGCCCAGCACGAAGCGGGCGATGTACATCAGGACGATGTTCGGGGCGAGGGCGCAGCCGACGGCGCCGACGAAGAAGAGCACCGCGAGCAGCAGGATGTTGTGGCGTCGGCCGTAGCGGTCCGAGAGGCGGCCGCCGACGATCGCGCCGACGGCGCAGCCGAACAGCAGGAAGCCGCCGATCAGACCCTCCTCGAGGGAGGTCAGGGCGAGGCCGCCCGCCTCGTAGGGCAGGTGCATGTAGGGCAGGGCGCCGGAGATCACGCCTGTGTCGTAGCCGAAGAGGAAGCCGCCGAGGCAGGCGACGACGGCGAGGAATCCGATCGAGCGCTTCTTCCCGGAGGCGGGGGTCTTCGCGACCAGCTCGCGTAATCTCTCGGTGGATTGCGACGGGGTGAGGCTCATGTTCCCTCCTTGGAACCTGAGACCGACGCCGGGGCGCCGGTGCGCGGTGCCGCCGGGCACCTGCGCGCTGTGCGGGGTCGCTCCCCGTCGATCCGCGGCGTTCTGATATGTCAGGACGGAGGAGCGCTGGAGAGGCTTGATTGTCCTGTCTTAATGACCGAACAACACTGACGAGACGGCAAGCTAACACAGGATCCTCACCCGAGGAAGGGTCGTTCGACCCGAGCGAGCGAGCGCAGATCGCGCCTACCTGGAGCTTTACCACAAGCACCTGCGGGGAATCTTGTCATGACAAAGTGTTGACAGGGTCGGTCTCGCGGGCCATGCTTGTCCCACGAGCTCACCGTTGAGTGGACCCCGCGCGGTCACCGGCAGTGACGACGACCTCCCGCCGGGACGCACGGCGGGTCCGACCTTCCCGCCCCATCGTGCGGCGGGCCTGCATCACGGAGGCAGCATGAGCGAGAACCCTTCGGCCCCTGCCGCGGCGCCGGCCGACGGCACATCGTCGGCCCCCGCCGGCACGATCCGGCTCACCGTCGCCCAGGCCCTGGTGCGCTTCCTCGCCGCCCAGCACAGCGAGCGCGACGGCGTGCGGCAGCGTCTGATCCCCGGCACCTTCGGCATCTTCGGCCACGGCAACGTCGCGGGCGTCGGCCAGGCGCTCCTGCAGAACGCCGTCGACCCCGCCCCCGCGGAGGCCGGCGCCCCCGCTGAAGCGCAGATGCCCTACTACCAGGCGCGCAACGAGCAGAACATGGTCCACACGGCCGTGGCCTACGCGCGCACGAAGAACCGGCTGCAGGCCATGGCGTGCACCGCCTCGATCGGCCCGGGCTCGACCAACATGGTCACCGGCGCGGCGCTGGCGACCATCGACCGGATCCCCGTGCTGATCCTGCCCAGCGACGTCTTCGCCAACCGCGCCGTGGACCCCGTGCTGCAGCAGCTCGAGGACGAGCGGGCCATGGACGTCACCGTCAACGACGCCTTCCGCCCCGTCTCGCGCTACTTCGACCGCATCTGGCGGCCCGAGCAGCTGATCCCCTCGCTGCTGGCCGCGATGCGCGTGCTCACCGACCCCGCCGAGACCGGCGCCGTGACGATCTGCCTCCCCCAGGACGTGCAGGCCGAGGCGCACGACTGGCCCGTGGAGCTGTTCGCCGAGCGCACCTGGCACGTCGGCCGCCCCGTGCCGGAGCCCGCGGCGCTGGACCGCGCGCTCGAGGTGATCCGCGGCGCGCAGCGTCCCGTCGTCATCGCCGGCGGCGGCGCGATCTACTCCGAGGCGAGCGAGGCGCTCGCGGCCTTCACCGACGCGACCGGCATCCCGGTGCTGGACACCCAGGCCGGCAAGGGCGCCCTCAGCGCCGACCACCCGCTGTGCATCGGCGGCATCGGCGCGACCGGCAACGACGCGGCGAACACCCTGGCGGCCGAGGCCGATGTGGTGATCGGCGTGGGCACCCGCTACACCGACTTCACCACCGCCTCGCACACCGCCTTCCGCAACCCCGACGTGCGCTTCGTGAACCTCAACGTCAAGGCCTTCGACGCCGCGAAGCACGCCGCGACGATGCTGGTGGCCGACGCCCGCGAGGGCCTCGCCGCCCTGCAGGCCGGGCTCTCCGGCTGGCAGGCCCCCGCCGCGCACGGCGAGCGGGCCAGGCAGCTCCGCGCCGACTGGGAGCAGCTCGTCGAGCCCTGCTTCCAGCCCCACGACCAGGAGCTTCCCGCCCAGCCCGAGATCTTCGGCGCGCTGAACGAGCTGATGGGTGACACCGACATCGTCATCAACGCCGCCGGCTCCATGCCCGGCGACCTGCAGGCGCTGTGGAAGGCCCGCTCCCCGCAGCAGTACCACCTCGAGTACGGCTACTCCTGCATGGGCTACGAGCTGCCGGCCTCGCTCGGCGCGAAGATGGCCGCGCCGGAGTCGGAGGTCGTCGCGATCATCGGCGACGGCACCTTCCAGATGGCGCCGCAGGAGATCGCGACCATCGTCGCCGAGCGATTCAAGGTCATCCTCGTGATCCTGCAGAATCACGGCTGGTCCTCGATCGGATCCCTCTCGGAGTCCCACGGCAGCCAGCGCTTCGGCACGAAGTACCGCATGCGCGACGAGAGCAGCGGGATGCTCGACGGCGACAAGTTGCCCTTCGACATCCCGGCGAACATCCGCTCCTACGGGCTCGAGGTGCAGGAGGTCTCCGACACCGAGTCCTTCCGCGAGGCGTACCGCCGCGCGGAGCAGTCCGAGGAGGCGACCGCGATCGTGGTCAACACGAGCCTGTACGGCCCGAACCCTCCCGGGATCGGCTGGTGGGACGTGCCGGTCAGCGCCGTCTCCCGCCTGGAGTCCACCCAGCAGGCCCGCACCCAGTACGAGCAGGACCTCGTCCCGCAGCGCCACTACCTCTGACCCACCGCAGACCACCCCGACACCCCACCCCGAGGAGAGACACCATGGGATACGAGATCACTCACTGGATCGACGGCCGCGAGGTCGCCGGCGCCGGCTCCACCCAGCCGATCATGAACCCCGCCACCGGCGGCGAGGTCGGCACGCTGCAGCTCGGCGACGCCTCCACCGTCGACCAGGCCGTCGAGGTCGCCCGGCGCGCGCAGAAGGAGTGGGCGAAGGTCTCGCTCGCCAAGCGCACCCAGATCCTCTACCGCATGCGGCAGCTGATGATCGAGAACACCGACGAGATCGCCGTCGTGATCTCCCGCGAGCACGGCAAGACCGTCGGCGACGCGAAGGGCGAGATCGCCCGCGGCCTGGAGACCCTCGAGTTCGCCACCTCCATCACGCAGGACCTCAAGGGCGGCTTCTCCCAGAACATCTCCACCGGCGTGGACGGCCACACCCTGCGCCAGCCGCTCGGCGTCGTCGCCGGGATCACCCCCTTCAACTTCCCGGCGATGGTGCCCTTCTGGATGCACCCGATCGCGATCGCGACCGGCAACGCCTTCATCCTCAAGCCCTCCGAGCGTGACCCCTCCGCATCGAACATCGTCGCCCGCCTCTACCAGGAGGCCGGCCTGCCCGACGGCGTGTTCCAGGTGGTCCACGGCGGCAAGACCGTCGTCGACGCACTGTGCGAGCATGACGGCGTCGCAGCCGTTTCCTTCGTCGGCTCCACCCCGATCGCCAAGCACGTCCACGCCACCGCCTCCGCGGCCGGCAAGCGCGTCCAGGCCCTCGGCGGCGCGAACAACCACGCCGTGGTGATGCCGGATGCGAACGTCGAGTTCGCCGCCGCGCAGGTCGCCTCGGGCGCCTTCGGCTCCGCCGGCGAGCGCTGCATGGCCGTCCCGGTCGCGGTGACCGTGGGCGATGTGCACGAGGAGTTCCTCGCCGCGATCAAGGCCGAGGCCGAGAAGCTGGTGGTCGGCCCGGGCGATGACGAGAGGACCGACATGCCGCCGGTCATCACGCCCGACGCGAAGGCGCGCGTGATCCGCATGACCGACGAGGCCGAGGCTGCCGGCGCCACGATCGTGGTCGACGGCCGCGGGCTCGTGGTCGAGGGCCACGAGAACGGCAACTTCGTGGGGCCGACGATCATCACGGACCTCGCCGCGGACCACCCGACCTACACCGAGGAGGTCTTCGGCCCGGTGCTCGTGGTGATGCACGTGAAAAACTTCGACGAGGCGATCGACCTGGTCAACGCCTCGCCGTTCGGCAACGGCACCGCGATCTTCACCGACTCCGGCCACTACGCGCGCCGCTTCGAGGACGAGATCCAGGTGGGCATGATCGGCATCAACGTGCCGATCCCGACCCCGGTGGGCTACTACTCCTTCGGCGGCTGGAAGGACTCGCTGTTCGGCGAGCACCACGCTCACGGCCCCGAGGGCGTCTCCTTCTACACCCGCCAGAAGGCGGTCACCACCCGGTGGCCCTCGCAGAACGAGTCGGTCGAGTCCTCGATGAGCTTCCCGACCCACGACTGAGCAGCCGCACGGGCGGCCGACGGGGCCGGGCGGCCTCCGTCGGCCGCCCGGCCCGTCGGCCATCCGACCCGTCCCGTCAGCCTCCTGGCCCGTCCCGTCAGCCGCCTGGACCGTCCCGCTGGCCGCTCAGTCCGGCGCTTCAGCCGCATGGCCCGTCCCGTCGGCCCCCGGGTTCCCGGCCCCGCAGGTTTTGCGTCCGCTACGACTCATAGCAGCACCCGCATGAGTCGTAGCGACAGCAAAGCCTCATCAGCAGCCGTGCAGCCGCCGGTTCCACGGCCGCCGCCCCCGGTCCCACGCCCCGCATGACCTCCGAAGGAGCAGAGTCTTGACCACTACCTCGCCCTCTCCCGCCGCCGGCGACAAGTCGCGCAATCCCGAAGCGCCCTATGACAAGCTCACGATCGGCGTCTGCCCCGACCAGTGGGGCGTGTGGTTCCCCGAGGACGAGAAGCAGATCCCGTGGCGCACCGCGCTCGGCGAGATGGCCGAGGCCGGCTTCTCCGTGATGGAGACCGGGCCGTGGGGCTACTTCCCGAAGGACGCGAAGGAGCTGCAGTCCGTGATGGACGAGCACGGCTTCCGCGTCGTGGCCGGGACCGGCTGGGGCATCCTGCACAAGGAGGAGGCCTGGCCGGAGACGGAGAGGACCTTCCGCGCGATCGCCGAGACCCACGCCGCCGTCGGCGCGGAGTACATGGTGCATCTGCCGCCGATGTACCGCGACGAGAAGACCTGGGAGTTCACCGACGACCGGGAGTTGACCGGCGAGGCGTGGCGGCGCTACGTCGAGAACGCGAACGAGCTGGGCCGCATCATGAAGCAGGACTACGGCCTGACGATGGTGCTGCACCCCCACGGCGACTCCCACATCGAGACCCCTGAGGAGATCGCCCGCGTCTTCGAGGCGACCGACCCGGAGCTGGTCAGCTTCTGCCTGGACACCGGCCACATCGTCTACGGCGGCGGCGACCCGATCTCGATGATCGACGAGTACCCCGAGCGGATCGGCTACGTGCACATCAAGGCCTTCGACCCGGACATCACCCGCGAGGCGCACGAGAAGGACTGGCCCTTCGGCGAGGCCGTCGCCAAGGGCGCCTCGGTGAAGCCGCCGGCGGGTCTGCCGGACATGAAGGACCTGGTCCAGAAGCTGGTGACCCTCGACAAGGAGCTGTACGTGATCTGCGAGCAGGACCTCTACCCCTGCGATCCGTCGCTCCCGCTGCCCAACGCCATCGCGACCCGCGAGTTCCTGGCCGAGTGCGGCCTGGGCGTGAAGTGAGAGGAGACCTCCCATGGTGAAGATCCTGCTGGATCCGTCCATGTACCACCCCCACCTCAGCGTCGCGGAGGAGCTCGCGAAGGCCGCCGAGCTCGGCTTCGAGTACCTCGAGCTCTCGCCCCGCGCCGATTTCCACGAGTGGCACCACTACCCCAAGGTGGACCGTCACCAGATCGCCGAGGTGAAGCAGGCGATGAAGGACACCGGGGTGAAGATCTGGACCTTCAACCCCGTCTTCGACTGGGCGAGCCCCGACGAGCAGGAGCGCCAGGCGCAGGTGCGCAACTGGAGGCGGCTGCTGGAGATCGCCGACGCGCTCGAGGTGCCGCTGATCGCGACCGAGTTCTCCGGCGACCCGAACCGCCCCCGGCAGAGCGAGGGCCAGTTCTACAAGTCGATGGAGGAGCTGATCCCCGTCTTCGAGAAGTACGGCCTGGAGTGCACGATCGAGGCGCACCCCTACGACTTCGTCGAGGAGAACGACCGGGCCGTGCAGATCATCCGCGGCGTGGACCGGGATTGGCTGAACTACGAGTTCTGCTTCCCGCACGCCTACCACCTCGGCCAGGGCGCCCGGGATCCGCGCGAGATGATGGACTACGCCGGTGACCGGCTGAAGCACCTGCACATCGCGGACGTCTTCGACCACACCGCGAACGTCGGCAACCGCTACATCATGAACCCGCCCGGGGTCGACGCCCGCATCCACCAGCACAACGAGATCGGCAACGGCGAGATCGACTGGGACTCCGCCTTCGCCTACCTGCGCGAGCGCGAGTACGACGGGCCCGTGTCCGTGTGCGTGTTCGGCTGGGAGGAGGAGGCCGACGCGATCAACGTGCGGATGCGCGAGCGGATCCAGAAGGAGCTCGGCGCCGGCTGAGCCCCGGGCCGACAGGATGCGCGCGTTCCGGGCCCGGCTCCGGGCCGACGGGGCGGCTGCGCCCCGGCCTCCCACCGGGCCGACGGGAGACGGCATCTCCGGCCCAGGCCGACGGGGCCCGCGTCCCGTCGGCCCTGCTTTTTCCACGGACTTCCTGAAGGAGACGACATGCGT
Organism: Brachybacterium sp. sponge; assembly: GCF_001613775.1. Lineage (NCBI taxonomy): Bacteria > Bacillati > Actinomycetota > Actinomycetes > Micrococcales > Dermabacteraceae > Brachybacterium > Brachybacterium sp. sponge. Next base: position 477,859 of record NZ_LRMP01000001.1, read on the forward strand.
GAGATCGGCATCGGCGTGGTGAGCCTCGGCTGGATGGGGCGGCTGCACTCCGCGTCCTACCAGCGGATCCCCTCCCGCTTCCCGGAGCTCGGCATCCGGCCGCGGCTCGTGGTCGCGGCGGACCCGATCGAGGAGAACCAGCAGGCCGCCGTGGAGCAGTTCGGCTTCGAGAAGGCCGTCGCCTCGATCGACGAGGTCCTCGCCGATCCGGAGGTGGACGTCGTCTCGATCTGCTCCCCGAACTTCCTCCACCGCGACTTCGCCGTGAAGGCGGCCACGGCGGGCAAGCCCTTCTGGATCGAGAAGCCGATGGGCGTCTCCGCCGAGCAGTCCCGTGAGATCCGCGACGCCGCGGCGGCGGCCCTGGGCGGCGCCGGCATCGCGACCGCGGTGGGCTTCAACTACCGCCATGCCCCCGCGATCGCGCACCTGCGCGAGCTCGTCCGCGGTGAGCGGCTGGGGCGGATCACGAACGTGCGCTGCTGGCTGATCGCCGACTACGCCTCCTCCCCCGAGGGGCCTCTGACCTGGCGCTACGACCGCGCCAAGGGTGGCAGCGGTGTGATAGGCGACCTGCTCTCGCACGGCGCGGACCTGGTCCAGCACGTCACCGGGCAGCGGATCGCCGAGGTCTCCGCGACCACCGACATCTTCGTCCGCGACCGGCCGATCCCGACGAAGCTCGGCGTGGGCCACGGCGGCTTCGAGGTGGGCGAGGAGCGCGGAGAGGTCGAGAACGAGGACTGGGTCGCCGCGCTCGCCCGGCTCGACGGCGGGGCGCACGCGACGCTGGAGTCCTCCCGCGTCGCCCGCGGCCACCGCAGCGACTACGCGCTGGAGGTGTTCGGCACCGAGGGCTCGGCCCGCTGGTCCTTCACCCGCATGAACGAGTTCGAGGTGATGATCGGCGAGGGCGGCACCGAGCACGGCTACACCACCGTGCTCGCCGGCCCGGGCCACGGCGACTACGACCACTTCCAGCCCGGCCCCGGCATCCCCATGAGCTTCGACGACCTCAAGACCATCGAGGGCGCCGCCTTCCTCTCCGACGTCGTGGACGGCACCCGCCGCGCCCCGAGCGCCGAGGACGGACTCAGCGCCGCCGAGATCTGCGAGGCGATCGTGCGCTCGGCCGCCTCCCGCAGCTGGGAGGACGTCGTCCAGGACTGACGACACCAGGGCGACGGCTCCCGCCCACGCCGGCACCACCCTCGGTGCAGCGCACGATTCGGCGTCCCCTGCGTGACCTCACCGCCCTGTGCGAGCTGAGGTCACGCCGGGGACGCCGAAATGTGCGCCCCCAAACGGCGGCGGCCCGTTCGGCGCAGGCGCGCCGCCGACGTTCCGGTCGCCTCAGCCCGCCCGTGCCGCCGAGATCGCGACCGGTGCGGCGTCCTCACCGGCGAGGGTCACCCCGACCCCGCTCGTCGGCCAGTCGAAGCCCGCCGGCAGCGCGGAGGCGTCGATCCGCACCGCGCCGGCCGGACCGCTGAGGAAGACGTGGCACATCCCGTCCTTCTCGACCGCCCGTGCCCAGTCGACCCCGTCGAGCGCCAGCTCGCCGAGGCCGCGGGAGCCGGCCAGGTGCGCCTTGTGCTCGGCCATGAACTCGCCGAGCGACTCGAGCGCCACGACCTGCAGCTCGTGCAGGGAACCGTCGGCGCGGGGGCCGACGTTCAGCAGCACGCGGCCGCCCTTGGAGACCGCGTCGACGACATGGCGCACGGCCTGCGCGCCGGACATGTACTGGGAGGCGTCCTCGACCTGGTTGTAGCCGAAGGACAGGCCCACGCCGCGGCAGTTCTCCCAGGGCTGCCCGTCGGGGATCTCGCCGGACTGGTACTCGGTGGTGACGAAGTCCTGCTGCGCGCCGGCGAAGCGGTCGTTGATCAGGCCCTCGGGACGGGCGGTGTAGAAGTGCTCGAGCAGCTCGCCGAGCCCGCCCTCCTCGAAGTGGAAGTTCTCGTCGGGCCAGCCGATGTCGTTCCAGAAGACGTCGGGTGAGTAGCGGTCGATGAGGTCGCGGACGTGGGAGGCGCAGTACTTCCCGTACTCGTCATCCCGCGGACGCTTCAGGTCGTGCACGTCCTCCCCGCTGACCAGCGGCTCCGTCGGCCGGACGTGCCAGTCCAGGCCGCCGGAGTAGTAGACGCCGAAGCGCATCCCCGCCTCGGTCACGGCGGTCGCGATCTCGCCGACGAGGTCCCGCTGCGGGCCGCGGCGCACGGTGTTCCGGTCCCCGGTGCCGGGGGCGTCCCACAGGGTCACCCCGTCGTGGTGCTTGGTGGTGGGCACGACGTAGTCGGCGCCCGCGCGGCGGAACAGGTCGGCCCAGGCGGCGGGGTCGAAGGCGGAGGTGTCCCACTGGTCCAGGAAGTCGTCGTAGGGCGCGTCGCCGTGGACCTCGCGGTGGTGCTCGGCCGCCGGGGAGCCCTCGATGCGGATCGTGTTGAAGTACCACTCGGCGTAGGGGTTGTGGGCGAACCAGCCGAGGTCGTCGGGGACCGCGCCGAGTTCTGCGGTGGGCTCGGCCCAGGCGGGCACGGAGTACGGTCCCCAGTGGATGAAGATGCCGAGCGGCGCGTCGCGGAACCAGTCGGGCAGTCGCTGCGGGAGGGAATCCCAGGTTGAGGGGTAGCTCATTGCGGTCGTGCTCTCCTTCGAGTCGGTGCGCCGGCTGTGCGACGACCGTCGGCGTCGGCGCTCGTCGGACGCTCCAAGCCTCTCAGACTCCGAGCAGCTGCTCCGGAAGCCGGTACACGCGCTGCGCCGTTCCGGCGAAGAGCTGCCGCTGCTCCTCCCCGCTCAGGTCCGAGACGATCTGACGGAATCCGTTCCAGATCTCCGGATAGGTCGCGGTGAGCCCGTCGACGGGGAAGTTCGAGGCGAACATGACGCGGTCGGGGCCGAACGCTTCGATGAGTCTCCGCACGATCGGGCCGTTGTTCTCCGCGGTCCACGGCACCCCGCGCAGCCCGATGCCGCTCGCCTTCATCGAGACGTGGGGGAACCTGGCCACGTGCTCCAGCGCCTGCGACCAGGCCTCGAGCGCGTCGGGGGAGCGATCCGAGGGCAGTGCGGCGTGGTTGATGATCACGGGGATGCCGGGATGCGCCTCGAGAAGCGGCACCGCCTCATGGAGGTGCCACCAGGCGACCTGCAGATCGAAGCTCAGTCCGTGCTGGGCGAGCTGTGCGTACCCCCGCTGCCAGTCCGGATCGGTCAGGAGACTCGGGGATGCTGCCGCCTCCGTCGGCCCCGGAGCCTGCCCGGGCTTGTTCCGCACCCCTCTCACCAGGGGGATCTCGGCAAGCGCTTCGAGCGTCCTGCCGACGTCGGGGTCCCGCAGCACGGCATGGGCGACGGCCGCGTCGGGCAGACCATGTTCATCGGCGATCGACGCGGTGTACTGCATCTCCCCGACGGGGTCCTCGACCTCCCACTCCGTCTCCATCGTCACCGTGCCGACGAGATCGATGCCGGCCTCGGCGGCATCCCCCCGGATGTCATCGGGCAGGTAGTCGCGCTTGATCGACTCGTAGGGCCCGTAGCGGAAGCCGATGTCCACGCCGGGACGGAGCCAGGGCTGCCGCCCGAGGCTTGGCTGCCAGAAATGGTGGTGTGCGTCGATGACCGGGCCGTCATAGAGGCTCATCGGGCCACCGCCGCGCTCTCACGCCGCGTCGCGAGCGGGCGGGCGAAGTTGATGGTGGCAGAGCCGAGCATGTACAGAGCGGCCGCACCGGCGAGGAAGGCGAACGCGCCGGTGTAGGAGCCGCCCGCCGCGCCGATCGCGTACCCCATGATCACGGGGGCGAGCGCCCCGCCGAGGCTCGACGCGATATTCATCACGGAGCCGACAGTGCCGACCTGCTTCGCGGGAGCGAGCCAGGCCGGGATCGCCCAGTAGAGACCGCCGAAGTTGGTGAAGAAGACCGCGAGAGCGAGCATCACGAGGGAGGCGCCTGCGCTGGGGACGGCGGGGATCAGGAAGACGGTCGCGACCATCGCGAGACCGGAGCCCACAAGGAGCGCCTTCATCACGCGGTTGTAGTTGCCCGACTTCGTGCGGCCCTTGTCAGCGAGCCAGCCCGCGACGAGCTGGCCGACGACGCCCATGCCGAAGACGAAGAAGGTCGCGCCGCCGACGCTGAGCAGGTCGAAGCCCCGCGCATCGGAGAGGTAGGAGGGAGTCCACGAGATGATCCCCCACCACACTGTCGCCCAGCCGAGACGCCCCAGCCACAGTCCCCACCAGGAGGTCGACCGGGCGTAGTCCGAGATCCGCGGAAGTGCCGCGGCCTCCTCGGCCGAGCCCTCTCCGGCCGCTTCGGCGGCGATGTCGGTCTGGGAGTCCTGGCGGATGTGCTCGAGCTCGGCGCTGTTGACCTTGGGGTGCTGCTCGGGGGTATCGCGCACGTAGAGGTAGTAGATGATCGCGGCGGCGACGGTCATGAGGCCGGTGATGATGAAGGCCCAGCGCCAGGACCCGAACACCCCGATGATCGAGGTGACGATGATGCCGCCGACGGCGCTTCCGAAGGCCCCGGCCATGTCGATGAACGTGGCGCCGCGGGCGCGCTCGCTCGGGGGCATCCAGGCGCTGTTGATCTTCGACCCGGACGGCGCGGTCGGCGCTTCGAAGGCTCCGAGGCCGAGTCGGGCGATGCCGAGGCCGATCCCCGAGGTCAGGAACCCGATCGAGGTCTGCACGAGACCCCAGGTCACACCTGCGGCGCCGACGACCTTGCGCGCGCCGAAGCGGTCGAGCAGCCAGCCGCCGGGGATCTGGAAGATCAGGTAGGTCCAGAAGAACAGCGAGAGGATCCAGCCCTGCATCGCGGGGTCGAGGTCGAGGTCCTCCGACATGTACGGCAGCGCGATCGAGAGAGCCGTGCGGTCGATGTAGTTCAGCAGGACGATCAGCCACAGCACGAAGAAGATGCCGAGGCGGACCCGGGTGGGCCGCAGCGGTGAGCGACCGGGGTTCGGTGCAGGTGCCGACATGAGAAGAGCTCCTTCACTCTGCTCGGGCAGTGGTGGGGATCCTCGTCGCGTCCCCGCAACCACTATTTCCAATAGGATCTCTGCACTCTATACCGTCGGCTCGATCTTGTCTGCATCGAGTCGCCCCCTGAGTACCGCGCGAAAGATCTCAGGTCAACTACGTCTCCTGCCTTCACCTCGGCGCTCGCCGCGGGCCTGCTCACGGCAGCATATGGACGCCCGGCGGGGCATTGCGCCTATAGGAACTGCTGCCACGTCGACGTGCCGGCTCGCTGAGCGCCGGAGCGTTCGGCCCAGCGTCCGGCATCAGCGAGCGGCGACCGCGGCGGTGAGCACGTCGATCACGTCGGCAAGCGCCTGCTCGCCGCCGACGTTGCCGGGGAAGACGACGTAGGGCGCGCCCAGGACCTCGTCGGGCGCCTCCTGGGCAGAGAACAGCGAGACCTGCCCGGGCCAGAACTGCCCCTCGACGCGGGCGCGACGGATGCCGAGGCCGTTCTCGGCGACCTCGTGGGAGGTGATCCCGCCCTTGGCGACCACCCAGGCGGGCTTCGCCTCGCGCACCCGGCGCACCACCTCGACCACGGCGTCGGAGACGCTGCGGGCGATGGCGAGGGACTCGGCGGGATCGTCGGTGCGCACCAGATCGCGGCTGGTGAAGACGACGCAGTCGGAGCTGCGGAGGGTCTCCTTCACCTGCGCGGCGACGCCCGCGAGGTGCTGCTCGCGGCGCTCGTCGAGCACGGAGGGGACGTGGATCTCGAGCTCGGCGAGGGTGCCGCGCCTTTGGACGGCGCGCAGCTGCGTGGTGGTCAGCCCGACGTGGGAGCCGACGACGACGAGGCCGTGGTCGAGCCGCCCCTCGGGGATCGTGATCGAGGCGGGGTCGACGACGCGGGCGCCCTGCTGCCCGACCAGCGGCCGCACGAAGGAGGGCGCGCAGCGGGTGACGAAGGTGCGGCCCTCCGCCTCCAGCAGCGCCATGGCCTCGGCGACGACCTCGAGGTCGGTGTACTCGGTGGCGTTGACGACCACCCAGCGTCGGTCGCGGGCGCCGGAGAGGATCTCCCGCACCCGGCCTGCGCCGGCACGGATGTCCTCGAGGGAGAGGGAGAGGACGTCGTCCGCTCGCACCGCTCCGCCGGAGCGCTCCTCGAGGAAGGCGCGCAGGTCGGAGCTGGTGAACCCGAAGGTGGCGTCGCGGGCGAAGTCGGTCTCGGCGACCTCGACGGACTCCCCGCCGACGGTGGCGTAGTGGACCTCGCCCTCCGTGAATCGGCCCGCCTCGAGCATCGCAGGGCAGAGCACGAAGGCGTCGACGTCGATGCCGCGTGCGGCGAGCTCGTCGGCGATGGCGACCGGTTCGGCGATGACGTGTCCGCGCAGGGTCGAGTCGGAGCGGGAGACGACGTGGAGCCCGGCGGCGGGCACTCCCCCGTCGAGCACCCCGGCGAGGACGCGCCGGTTCAGCGCGACCGCCTCCGCCTCGTCCAGCGCGCGCGTGTTCGTCAGCACGAAGCAGGCGCTGCCGGGTCCTTCGAGGACGCCGACGGGGATCGCCGGATCGAGGTCGAAGGCGACGTCGATCCCGGCGACGCACTGCGAGCCGGTGGGGTCGTCGTCGAGGATCAGCAGGCGACGGTCGGTGGACGCGGTGGCGGTCAACGGGGGCCTTCCGGTCGGGGCGGACGTCCCGCGGGGACGATGACGGGGAGGAGGCTGGCGCGAGGGAAGGACTCCCGATGCGGACGAGACGGCTCAGCTCGCGCCCGGGGAGGCCTTCGGCGCGGGGCCCAGCTCGGCCAGGAGCTGGGACATCTTCGCGTAGGCCTTGTTGCGGTAGGCGATGAGCTCGGCGGCAGTCGCCTCGTCGTAGTCGCCGAGCAAACCCTTGCCGTTCTTGACGCCCTTGCGGTCCCCCGCGACGGCGTCGGTGAGGATCGACGGGGTGGCGAGGCGGTCGCCGAAGGCGTCCTCGAAGGTCACGAAGCAGTTCGCGTAGACGTCCAGGCCCGCCTGGTCGGCGATCGCGAAGGGGCCGAAGAAGCCCAGGCGGAAGCCGAAGGTGGTGCGGACGATGGTGTCGACGTCCTCGGCGGTCGCGACGCCCTCCTCGACGATGGAGGTCGCCTCCTTCAGCAGCGCGTACTGGAGGCGGTTCAGGACCATGCCAGGGGTGTCGGCGACCTGAGCGCCCTCGTTCCCCGACTTCTCCAGCAGCTCCTTGACCGCGGCGACGGTCTCGGGCGTCGTGGCCTCGCCGGCGACGAGCTCGACGCCGGGGATGAAGGGGGCGGGGTTGGAGAAGTGGACGGTGAGGAAGCGCTCGGGGTTCTTGACCGCGCTGACCAGCTCCTTGACCGGGATGGTCGAGGTGTTGGTGCCGATGATCGCGTCGGGGCGGGCGTGCTGCGAGATCGTGCCGAGCACGTCGCGCTTGACGTCGAGGCGCTCGAAGACGGCCTCCTCGATGAAGTCGACGTCCGCGACGGCCTCCTCGAGGCTCTTGCCGGCGGAGATGTTCTTCGCGACGAGATCCGCGGAGCCGGGCGAGAACAGGCCCTGCTCCTCGAACTCGCGCGCCTCGCGCTGCAGGCGCTCGAGGGAGGCGTTCGCAGTGTCGACGCTGACGTCGGCGATGGTCACGTCGAAGCCGGCGATGGCGAGGACCTGAGCGATGCCGCCGCCCATGTATCCGGCGCCGACGATGGTGACGGTCGAGATGGTCATTCGGGGGAACTCCTTCGTCCGGTGGCGTCCCGCCGGACGCCGTCGCTGCGACCCGTCGTGTCGAGGTGCGCTGATCACGCACCGCACTCCGTCAGGCTCCTCGTGATCCTATGGGATCGATGCCCGGGCGGCGAGGAGCGGAGGCTGCGGCTGCAGCGCCCGCTCCTCACCGCCCGGGCCGGGTTCAGCTCTGATCGGACAGCGCCGAGGTCAGCACCTGGCGGATGTAGTGCACGTTCTCCGCGATGACGCCGAGGGAGTCCGATCCGTAGTGCTCGCAGCAGAACGGACCGGTGTAGCCGAGCTCGAGTGCTCGGCGGATCCCCTGGCGGTAGTTGATGTAGCCGTACTTCAGCGGCATCGGGGCGGTGGCGTACGCACCGGTGGTCGGGTCCTGGTCCCGGGAGTAGTTCTTGATGTGCCAGAAATTGGCATGGGGAAGAACCTTCTCGAGGATGTCCGTCCACGGCTCGACCTCGCGGTGCAGACGCACGAGATTGCCGATGTCGGGGTTCAGCCCGACGGCCTCGTGGTCGACGTCCGTCACGAAGGAGACGGCGTCGTCGGCGGTGCCCACGAAGGTGTCCTCGTACATCTCGAGACTGAGCTGGACCCCCTGTGCACGGGCCGCGTCGCCGAGCTCCCGGACCCGCTCGACCGCGAGGTCCCGGCGAGCCGGGTCGTCGACGTGCCCGTCGGCGAGCCAGAACCAGGTCGCCTTCTGCTGCACGGGGGTCAGAGCCTGCATGAACCCGGTGTTCACCACGGTCACGCCGAAGCTCGGCGCGATCTCCAGGTAGCGGTGCGCATCGCGCAAGTTCTGCTCGCCGTTGTCCGCGTCGACGACGGAGTTGCGGGTCATCGAGATCGAGGAGAGCGTCAGCCCCTCACCGTCCAGGACGCGGCGGAACTCCTCGAGGCGGTCCTCGCTGAGCGCGGCGAGCGGGAGCCAGGCGTCGGTGGGATCGACCTGGTGGACACCGAGCTCCTTCACCTGTCGCAGGTGGGAGGCCCAGACGGTCGAGGGTGCGTCCTTCAGCGGTGTCCCGTCGGAGGCGGCGCTGCCGAAGGAGAGCATGTTGGCCCCGATCGGCCAGGTCTCAGCGGTGTACATGGAGGTCCTTCCGGAATCTGTGCAGGACCGGGTGATCCTGGTGGTGTTGCGGGGAAGTGGGGCCGGCGATGACGCCGACGGGGGGGGGCTCAGGCGTCGACGCTCGCCTTCTGCGCCTGCGCCCTCTGACGGCGACCCTGGATCGCGGTCCACAGCGGCGGGACGACGAAGGCGAGGATCGCCACGACCATGAAGAACGCCGACAGCGGACGCTCGAACACGATCAGCAGGTTGCCGTGGCCCATGGACGAGGTCTGCACCAGGGTGCGCTCCAGCATCGGGCCGAGCACCAGGCCCAGCACGAGCGGCGCCGCCGGGAAGTCGTACTTCTTCATGAAGAAGCCGAGCACACCGGCGAAGAACACGACCCACACGGCGAACAGGCTGTTGCCGACGGCGTAGGCGCCCACGAGGCTCAGCACGATGATGATCGGGTACAGGTAGCTGTACGGGACGCGGAGCACCTGGGCGAAGACGGGTGCGAGCGGCAGGTTCAGGACCAGCAGCAGCAGGTTCCCGAAGAAGAACGAGACCAGCAGGCCCCAGACCAGGTCGGGCTGCTGCTCGAAGAGCATCGGCCCGGGCTGGAGGCCGAAGATCACGAAGGCGCCGAGCAGGATCGCGGTGGTGCCGGAGCCGGGGATGCCGAGTGCCAGGGTGGGGATGAAGCTCGCGTTCGCGGCGGCGTTGTTCGACGCCTCCGGGGCGGCGACACCCTCGACGGCGCCGGTGCCGAGCTCCTTGCGATGCTTGCCCACGCGGCCCTCGAGCCCGTAGGACATGAACGAGGCGAGGGTGGCACCCGCACCGGGCAGCACGCCGAGTGCGGTGCCGAGGAAGGTGCCGCGCAGTGCGGGGCCCGGGATGCGCTTGGCCTCGTCCTTCTTCAGCAGCAGGTCGCGGAACCCGGCGCGGATCGGCTTCTCTCCGCCGCGCTGGATCTGGTGGAGCACCTCGCCGAGGGCGAAGATGCCGATCATCACCGCGACGAACTCGAGCCCGCTGAGCAGCTCGACACTGCCGAAGGTGAATCTGGCGGTGGTGAACCCGGAGGCGATGCCCATCATCGACAGGAGCAGGCCGACGGCGGCCATGATGATGCCACGCAGCATGTTCTCGCCGGCGAAGGTCACGATCGTGGCCATGCCGAGCAGGATGATCGCGAGGGTCTCCGGCGGGCCGAAGTTCAACGCCCATGACGCGATGGGGGCGGCGATCGCGAGCATCACGATCAGCGAGAGGATCGCGGCGATGAACGAGGCGATGGCAGAGATCGCGAGAGCCGCACCGGCACGCCCCTTGCGCGCCATCTGGTAGCCGTCGAGCGTCAGCACCACAGAGGAGGAGTCGCCTGGTGTGGAGATCAGGATAGAGCTGATCGAGGCGCCGTACTGGCTGCCGTAGTAGATGCCGGCGAGCATGATCAGCGCGGTCACCGGCTCCATGGTGAGGGTCACCGGCAGCAGGATCGCGACACCGGTGGCGGAGCCGAGACCGGGCATCAGGCCGATCACGGTGCCCAGGACCACGCCGACCGCGCACCACAGGAGGTTCTCGGGGCTGACCGCGGTCTCGAGCCCCAGCATCAGGTTGTCGATCATCGGGAGTTCCTCACAGGATGCCGAGCATGCCCTGGGGCAGCGGCACCCCGAGCATGACGACGAAGATCAGATAGGCGACGGCGAGCACGGCGGCGGACGTCAGCAGAGAGGGAAGCAGCGGCTTCCTCTCGACCAGGAAGACGACGGCGAACATCATCACCGTCAGAGACAGCAGCATCCCGAGCACCTGGATGAGCAGCACCGCAGCCAGGACGATCCCGAAGATCAGAGGGACAGTGCGGCTGCGCTGCTTCGCGGTGCGCCCGAAAGTGTCCAGCTCCTCCTCGGACGAGGCGCCGCGCTCCTCCTTGGCCGCCGCCTGCGCGGCAGCAGCCTCGGCGGAGAGCTCTTCGGCCACTCCGCCGAGCCCGGCTGTCGAGCCGTCCTTCGGTGCCAGGAAGAGCCGACCGATGTCGGCGAGCGAGGCGACAAGGATGAACGCGCCGGTCAGCACGGGCATGAAGCCCGGCCCGATCTGGCCGTTGTCCCCGATGAACCCGTACCCGAGTCCCATCATCACCGCGACGAGGCCCACCAGCGCGAGGATCCCCGTGCCGACGAGGTCGCTCGTGTTCGGCATCGAACGGGCTCGCGGCGTCTCGATCGTCGAATCGGTCATGGCTCCCCCCGTCAGTTCCCGAGCACGGACTCGACGTCGGCGGCGTACTCGTGGAGGTACTCCACGAAGTCGTCGCCGTAGGCCGTGACCGGCTGCAGCATGTTGGACTCGATGAACTCCTTGTACGCGTCGCTCTGCTCGTACTCCTTGGCCTTCGCGATCCAGTACTCCTTGGCGGCGTCGTCGATGCCGCCGGGCGCGATGAAGCCGCGCCACTGTGCGAAGGTGACCTCGACGCCCTCCTCGGAGCCCGTGGGGATATCGGCGAGCAGGTCATACTCGTAGCGCTCCGGGGCCAGGGCGCACAGGGCGCGGATGTCGCCGGACTCGAGCTGGCCGGTGAGCTCGCCGGGGCTCGACGCGGCGACCTGGACGTGGCCGCCCATGAGGGCCGCGAGCACCTCGGAGCTGGACTCGAAGGTGACGCGCTCGAGGGTGATCCCCTGCTCCTGCTCGATGAGGCTCCAGGCGATGTGGTCGGGGCCGGTCGCGCCGGAGACGGCGGCGTTGAGCTGCTCGGTCTTCGCGGCCTCGATGACGTCGGTGATCGACTGGAAGGGCGAGTCCGCGGCGACGACGACGAGGTTGTAGTCCTCTCCGGCCTTCATGATCGGGGTGAAGGACTCGTAGGTGAAGTCGACGTCCTGCACGATCGGGAGGGTGATCAGCGCGGTCTCGCTCGCGAGGAGCATGGAGCCGTCGCCCTCGGCGTTGGTGAGCCCGGAGTAGCCGACCGCGCCGGAGCCGCCCACACGGTTCTCCACGGTGATGGTCGCGCCGGTGACCTCCTCGAGGCCTGCGGCGATCGCGCGTCCGGCGATGTCGGAGCCGCCGCCGGCGGAGAACGGGACGATCATCGTCACGCGATTGCCGGGGTCGAACTCCCCGTCGGCGGAGCTGCCTCCGCCGGAGCCGCCGGAGCAGGCGGAGAGCGCGAGGCCGACGGTGCCGATGGCGCCTGCGGTGAGTACGGAGCGTCGCTTCATGGTCAGATCTCCTCGTTGAGACGGGCGGCCGACGCATCGTCGACCGGGGGGGGTGGCGGTCCGCGGAGCGCCGTCCGGAGACGACGATACCGAAGATCCTATTGGAAATGTGGGGTGAGAGGTCTCGGTCGCGCAACGACCGACGAGCAGGACCCGGATGGCCTCGGAACTCTCCGGCCCTCGATCAGGGCATCCGTTCGGACGCCGACACCTCAGGGCATGCCGGCCACAGGGCGGCCCGGCCGGTCCTCCGGAGCACCCTGCCCTGAGGTCAGGCGGTGCGCGACTCCGCGGTCTGAGCGCCGAGGCCGACGGAGATGTCGAAGGCGCGCTGGCTGGGGCCGAGGTGCGCCACGTTCTTGCCGACGATCTCGTAGGCGGTGCCGTGCGCGGGGGTTGCGATCGGCACGGGGAGGCCGCCCTGGACCGTCACGCCCTTGTCGAAGCCCATGAGCTTCACGGCGATCTGGCCCTGGTCGTGGTACATCGTCACGACCCCGTCGAACTGGCCGTCGCGGGCCTTGATGAACAGGGTGTCGCTCGGGAAGGGACCCTTCACGTCGATGCCGTCGACCTCGCGGGCGAGCTCCACACCGGGGGCGATGTGGTCGATCTCCTCGCAGCCGAACTGGCCGTTCTCACCCGCGTGGGGGTTGAGGGCCGCGACGGCGATGCGAGGCTTATCGACCCCGGTGCCGAGCACGACCTGGTTCAGCAGCTGGATCGCCTGGCGCACGCGGCCGGCGCTGATGTGCTGGGCGACCTCGGAGATCGGGATGTGCGAGGTGACGCGCGAGGTCGTCAGCCCGGGCACGAAGTTCAGCTCGCTCGTGAAGCCGTCGAAGCCGAGCTCCTTGGCGAACCAGCGCAGCTCGTCCTCCTCATGCATCCCGGCCAGGTGCAGCGAGGTCTTGTTCAGCGGCAGGAACATGATCGAGTCGACCTGCCCGTCCTTGAACATGGCCAGCGCCTTCTCGAGATCCTCCATCACCCGCGCACCGGCGGCGACCGAGGTCTTCGCGACCTCGACCTCGATGTCCTGGCGGGGCGAGCCGACCAGGTTCACCGCGCCCGTGGTGGGGGAGTCCGCGACAGGCACCGTCACGCCGGCGGCCGCGCAGGCGCGGTCGAACTCCTCGCGGGAGACGAGGGCCAGCACCTGGGCCTTGTCGAGGTTGCCGGGCTCGGCGAGCAGGCGGACGGCGAGCTCGGGGCCGATGCCCGAGAAGTCGCCGAAGGTCATCGCAATGCGGGGGGCGGGGGCGGGCATCATCGTCCTCTTCCGTCGTCGGTCCGTGAGCGGAGGCGCAGACCAGCATGACCGCGTCGCTGCAAACTCACTATCCAATAGGATCGTGGATCATCCTAGGGCCGGGGGCGCGGATGTCAAGGGCCGCGGCGTGCGCGACGGCCGCATCGCCCCTCCTCTTGGTACCTTTCCAGGCATGCCCGCCTTCTCCGACAGCACCTCCGACGCCCTCGCCGAGGCGCTGTCGGCCGTTCCCGCGGGAACGCCGGTCTCCGGCGTGGCGGGCCGGATGCTCGAGCTGTTCACCGGCGGGGACCTGGAGCCGGGCACGCGTCTCCCCCCGGAGCGGCAGCTCGCGAGCGCGCTCGGCGTGGGCCGCTCGGCCATCCGCGAGGCGCTCGCGGCGCTCGAGATCCTCGGGATCGTCGACGTGCGCCCCGGCTCGGGCACCTACCTGCGCGGCACCGCGAGCGAGCTGCTCCCCCAGACCCTCAGCTGGGGCCTGATGATCGGCGAGCGCAGCACCGACCAGCTGATGGAGCTGCGCGCAGGCCTGGAGAGCTACAGCGCCCGCCTGGCCGCCGAGCGGATCTCCGCCGAGCAGATCGACGCCCTGCGCGAGTCGATCGAGGGCATGCGCGAGGGCTTCGAGGACCTCGACACCTTCGTCACCGCCGACGCGGCCTTCCACGCCGTGCTCGGCGCCGCCGCGCAGAACCCGATCGTCACGGACCTGCTCGCCGTGAGCCGGCAGCTCCTGCGCGTCTACAACGACCGCTCTGTCCACGAGGTCGAGGACATGCGCGTCGCCCTGGAGGAGCACGCCGCGATCCTCGAAGCACTCGAGGCGCACGACGGCGACCGCGCGGCCTCCGCGATGATCGCGCACATGGCCACGGCGCGGGCGCGGCTGCTGCGCGCCGTCGAGGAGCCGGCCGCGGACTGAGCACACCCGGCTCTCGAGCCGCCGCTCCCCCGCGCTTCAGCATCTGACCGCCCGGCTCACACCGCGGCGGGCACCGCCCCGCCGCCCTTCCTGCAGCGCAGCTCCGCGCCCACGCGCCCTGCAGCGCGTCGCCCACCCCCTGCCGGCCTCACAGGGTGCACTCGCGCTGCGGCGCCTCGGCAGTCCTCGGCCCCTCCCCTTCGACGCGCGCCCCCACCCGAGCACCCTCCACTCTCCCAAGTCCAACCGGTTGACCGGTTGCCGTTCTTCCGTCTACGGTGACCACCACACACCTGCCCGACACCAACGACGGAGTCCCCCGGACAATGAAGATCGGCATCGGCACCTACTCCCTGTTCTGGGAGTTCGAGTGCCGCAACCCCTCCCCGCTCGACATCCCGGGGATGATCGACCGCGCCGCACAGCTCGGCTGCGAGGTCTTCCAGATCTGCGACGACCCCCGCATCGAGCAGCTCGACACCGCCGGCCTGCACGACCTGCGTGAGCGCGCCGAGCTGCTCGGCGTCGAGCTCGAGCTGGGCACCCGCACCATCGGGCGCGAGCACCTGGGCAGGTACCTCGACATCGCCGAGGCGCTCGACGCCCGCACCCTGCGCTCGATGATCCAGTCGCAGGAGATCGCCACCGGTCCCGAGGCCGCAGTCGCCGAGCTGCGCGCCTCGCTCCCCGGCCTCGAGGCGGCGGGTATCTCCCTCGCGCTCGAGACATACGAGCAGGTCCCCACCTCCACGCTGCTCGGCATCGTCGAGGAGCTCGACTCCCCGCACGTGGGGATCTGCCTGGACCCGGCCAACTGCGTCTCCGCGCTCGAGCACCCGAAGGACGTGGTGGAGGCCTGCGCCCCGCACACCGCGAACCTGCACGTGAAGGACTTCGCCTTCGCGCGCCAGGAGGGCTGGGTGGGCTTCACCTACTCCGGCGCCCCGCTCGGCGAGGGCCTGCTCGACCTCGACCACGAGCTGCGCCACGTCTACTTCGGCGACCGCGCCACGTCGGCCGTCGGCCGCACCCCGTCCGCGATCGTCGAGCACTGGCTGCCCTGGCAGGGCGATCTCGCCACCACCCTCGAGGCCGAGCGCGCCTGGACCGACCGCACCCTCGCGGCGCTCCGCGATTGGCGCGAGGCGCACCGCCTCTCGAACGCCTGACCCGTCGGCCGACGACGACCCCGTCGGCCCGCCCCGACCAGCACCGGCCCCGCCGGTCCCCACCCCGCGACCTCGTGTCGCACCGCCCTGCGGCCCCGCCGCACCCCCAGCGACACCCGTCGCCCCACCAGAAGGAGTCACCGATGACCAGCAGCAAGGAACTGAACCCCCTGTACGGCAAGACCGTGGAGCTCGATCCGTCGATCACCGTCGCCGTCGTCGGCGCGGCCGGGAAGATGGGCACCCGCGTCTCGAACAACCTCAACCTCACCGACGCCCCGATCCTCTACGTCGAGGCATCCGAGGCCGGCCAGCAGCGCCTGGCCGAGCTCGGCCGCGAGGTCTCCTCCCTCGAGGACGCCGCGACCGCGGCCGACGTCGTGATCCTCGCGGTCCCCGACGTGATCCTCGGGAAGATCTCCGAGCAGGTCGTGCCGCTGATGAAGGACGGCTCGGTCCTGCTGACCCTGGATCCGGCCGCCGCCTACGCGGGGCTGCTCGCCGAACGCGAGGGCGTCCACCAGGCCTGCGCGCACCCCGCCCACCCGTCGGTCTTCCTCGAGCGCACCACGCCCGAGGAGTGGGCCGACACCTTCGGCGGCATCGCCGCGCCGCAGGAGGTCGTGGCCGCCTACGAGGGCGGGGACGAGCAGGTCCGGGCACGCACCGCCGAGGTGATCCGCGCGATCTACGCCCCCGTCATCGACGTGCACTGGGTGACGATCAAGCAGCTCGCCCAGCTCGAGCCCACCCTGGTGGAGACCACCGGCTGCATGATCGGCCAGTTCCTCAAGGACTCGATGGACCACGCGATCAACGAGGTCGGCATCCCCGAGAAGGCCGTGAAGGCCCTGTTCTACGGCCACATCTTCATCTCGCTCACCAACGCGCTGCGCGGCTCGAACCCCTTCTCCGAGGCGTGCCTGCGCGCGATGGACTACGGCCGCGAGTCCATCATCAAGCCCGACTGGACGAAGGTCTGGGACGACGAGGAGCTCGACACCGTGCTCGCCCAGATGCTCAATCTCGACAAGATCGAGCGCTGACCAGCACATCCACCGGCCGGGGCGGTCGCTGACGACCGCCCCGGCCCGTTCCGGAAGGACCTGATGGACCCCCTGCTCCTCGTCGGCATCGCCGCCGGCGCGATCGCGATCCTGCTGTTCACGGTCATCAAGCTCAAGTGGCCGGCCTTCGTCGCGCTGCTCCTCGTCGCGGTGCTCACCGCGCTGGCCGGCGGCATCCCCGTCCAGGACGTCGTCCCCCTGATGATCGAGGGCATGGGCGGCACGCTCGGCAGCGTCGCCCTGCTCGTGGGGCTCGGCGCGATGCTCGGCGGGATCATCGAGCGCACCGGCGGCGCCGAGGTCATCGCCCACGCGGCCGCCGAGGCGCTCGGAGAGAAGCGCCTGGCGCAGGCGCTGCTGATCGCCTCCGGCCTGGTGGCGATCCCGATCTTCTTCGACGTCGCCTTCATCATCCTGGTCCCGATCATCTTCGCCTTCGCGAAGGCGGCGGGGCATCGCGGACCGGTCGCGATCGGCATGCCGGTCGCCGTGTTCATGGTGTTCATCCACAACACCGTCCCGCCGCACCCCGGCATCGTCGGCTCCACCACCCTGCTGGGTGAGGATCTGATGGGCCTGGTGACCCTCTCCGGCATCGTGCTCGCGATCCCGATGTGCCTGCTCGTCCACCTCGTCGGCAAGCGCGTGACCTCGAAGGTCTTCACGCTCAGCCCGGAGATCGAGGCGAGGTACGCCGGCACAGGCGCGGCCGAGCTCGGCGGCGCGGGGCGCGGTCGCCGCGCCGCCGTCGGCGGGAACGACGGCTCAGCGGCCGACGGCGCCTCCGGCTCCTCGCACGGCGTCGCCGCCTCGTCCCTCGCCCTCGACCCCGCGGGCACCCCCACGGGCGACGACCCCTCCGACGGCGGGACGACCGCCGCGTCGTCGGCCGACGGGGAGCTCGCCGGGCGTCGCCCGTCGGCCGGCCTGGTGACCGCGCTGATCCTGCTGCCGATCCTGCTGATCGCGCTCGGGACCGTCGGCGGACTCGTCGCCGAGGAGGGCTCGACCGCCGCGCACGTGGTCTCCTTCCTCGGGGCTCCTGCCTTCGCGCTCCTGGTCGCGACGCTCGCGGCGATGTACCTGCTGGGCATCATGCACGGCTGGGGCAGGGCCCAGATCAGCGAGGTGATGGACGGCGCCCTCGGCCCGGCCGCGATCGTCATCCTGGTCACCGGCGCCGGCGGCGTCTTCGCGAAGGTGCTCACCGAGACCGGCGTCGGCGATGCGGTCTCCGGCCTGCTCCTGGACGCGGGCGTGCCGATCCTGCTGCTCGCCTTCCTCGTCGCGCTCGCCTTCAAGGTCGCCCAGGGCTCCGGCACCGTCGCGACCCTCTCGGCCGCAGGCATCGTCCAGGGCACCGTG
The DNA here is from genome assembly GCF_001613775.1 of Brachybacterium sp. sponge. Lineage (NCBI taxonomy): Bacteria > Bacillati > Actinomycetota > Actinomycetes > Micrococcales > Dermabacteraceae > Brachybacterium > Brachybacterium sp. sponge. The sequence continues at coordinate 495,712 of NZ_LRMP01000001.1, forward strand.
ATGGCCGGGGACTACTCGCCGATGCAGGTGGTGCTGATCATCCTCGCGATCGGGCTGGGATCGGTCTCGCTCTCCCACATCAACGACTCGGGCTTCTGGATCGCCACGAAGTTCCTGGGACTCTCGGTGGCCGACGGGCTGCGCACCTGGACGGTGCTGACCTCGGTCCTGGGCTTCACGAGCATGCTCCTGCTCTCGCTGGTGTGGCTGGTGGTCTGACCATTTCGTCGAAGCCTTCCGCCCGGAGGGCCCACGCCGCATGATCAGGGGTCGGGCAGGGCGCCCCGCCCGACCGGGAGGCTCCGGCCGACGGGACGCTCCCATCGACCGGCGCCCCCTGCCCGACCCCGCTAATTTCCTATAGGATCATTCTGCTGCGGCGCGGAGCGCCCGGCTCCCCCACGACCCCGCGCCGTCGACCCCGCACGGCAGCACCCGGAGGAATCCACGATGACGTACCTCTTCAACGACCCGGCCGCCTTCGCCGCTGACGCGGTCCAGGGCCTGGCCCTGTCCCATCCCGACCACGTGGCCGTGGTCCACGGCGGCGTGGTCCGCGCGACCGAGACCCCCGCCGGCCAGCCCGCCCTCGTGATCGGCGGCGGCTCCGGCCACTACCCCGCCTTCGCCGGCTGGGTCGGCCCCGGCATGGGCCACGGCGCCCCCTGCGGCAACGTGTTCGCCTCCCCGTCGGCCTCCCAGGTGTACTCCGTGGCGCGCAACGCCGAGAACGGCGGCGGCGTGATCCTCGGCTTCGGCAACTACGCCGGCGACGTGCTCCACTTCGGCGCCGCGGCCGAGAAGCTGCGCGCCGAGGGCATCGACGTACGGATCATCAAGGTCAGCGACGACATCGTCTCCAACACGCCGGAGAACCACCGCGACCGCCGCGGCATCGCCGGAGACCTGCCCGTCTTCAAGATCGCCGGCGCCGCGATCGAGGCCGGCGCGGACCTCGATACGGCCGAGCGCCTGGCGTGGAAGGCCAACGACGCGACGCGTTCCTTCGGCGTCGCCTTCGACGGCCCGACCCTCCCCGGCGCCACCGGCGCCCTCTTCCACGTGCCCGAGGGCCAGATGGGCGTGGGCCTGGGCATCCACGGCGAGCCCGGCGTGCGCGACGAGCCGATCGGCACCGCCGACGAGATCGCGGCGATGCTGGTCGAGGGCGTGCTCGCCGAGCAGCCCGAGCGCGCCGAGGGCGGCTACCAGGGCCGCGCCGCGGTGCTCGTCAACGGCCTCGGCACCGTGAAGTACGAGGAGCTCTTCGTGGTCTACGCGAAGGTCGCCGCACTGCTCGAGGACGCGGGCATCACGCCGGTCCGCCCCGAGGTCGGCGAGCTCGTGACCAGCCTCGACATGGCCGGCCTGTCCCTGACCCTGGTGTTCCTCGACGAGGAGCTCGAGCAGCACTGGCTCGCCCCGGTCGACACCCCCGCCTTCCACCGCGGCGCGATGACCGGCGCGGCGGAGCGCCCGCGCCGCACCGCCTTCTGGGAGGCAGGGGCCGACGAGACGCCCGCGGCGAGCAGCGAGTCCCGCGAGGTCGCCGAGAAGGTCGCCGGGGTGCTGGACCTGTTCGCGGGCGTGTGCACGCGGGAGGAGGCCGAGCTCGGCCGGATCGACGCGATCGCGGGCGACGGCGACCACGGCCAGGGCATGGCCTACGGCTCCAAGGGTGCCGCGGCCGCCGCGCGCCAGGCGCTCGAGGACGGCGCCGGGGCCCGCACCCTGCTGGTCCGTGCCGGTGAGGCCTGGTCCGAGTCCGCCGGCGGCACCTCCGGCGCGCTCTGGGGCGCGGCCCTCATCGCGGCCGGCGCCGTCTACGACGACCAGGCCGGAGCGGAGGCGCGCACCGTCGTGGACGCGGTCGACGCCGGGATCGACGCGATCCAGCGCCTCGGCGGCGCCCAGGTGGGCGACAAGACTATGGTCGACGCCGCCGCGCCCTTCCGCGAGGAGCTCGCGAAGGCCTTCACCGGCGAGAACGCGGCCGAGGCGATCCTGCAGGCCGCGGACGTGGCCCGCGAGGCGGCCGACGCGACCGCCGAGATCACCGCGACCCTGGGCCGCGCCCGCGTGCTCGGCGAGAAGTCGGTCGGCACCCCGGACCCGGGCGCGATCTCCTTCTCGATCCTCATGCGCGAGCTCGGCCAGCACCTGTCCTGATCTTCCTGGCCGGGAGGGTGATCAGCTCCCCTCCCGGCCGGGACCCCCACGGACGGGAGAGTCCCTCCCCCGCCGCGGCTTCGCCCCGGGACTCGCACCGACCGCGGGTTCACGCCGCGATCCCGTCCCGGGCATGCTGGGACGAAGGACCCCACCACCCAGGACCGAGGGACCCACCGCCTCGACGCCCGATCCGTACCCGCCACCTGCACATCCGTCACGCATCACCAGAAGGAGAACATCATGGCTCTGACCATCGTCACCGGTTCCGACAACGCCGGCTACGGCCACAAGTCCGCGCTCAAGGAGCTGCTCGAGCAGGACCCCCGCGTCGGGAAAGTCCTCGACGTGGGCGTGACCGGCCGTGAGGACGGCACCTACTACCCGAACGTCGCGGTCGAGGCGGCGGAGAAGATCGCCGCGGGCGAGGCGGATCGTGCGCTGCTGATCTGCGGCACCGGTCTGGGTGTCGCGATCGCGGCGAACAAGGTCTCCGGCATCCGCGCCGTGACCGCGCACGACCTGTATTCGGTGCAGCGTTCGGTGCTGTCGAACAACGCGCAGGTGCTGTGCATGGGCGAGCGCGTGATCGGGCTGGAGCTCGCGAAGGAGCTGTTGAAGGTGTGGCTCGACCTCGAGTTCGACCCGGAGTCCTCCTCGGCGGCGAAGGTCGACGCGATCTGCGCCTACGACGGCTCCCTCGAGAAGTGAGCTGACGCCGGGCCCGAGCCCCGGCACGGTGCCCCGGGCACGAGCCCGGCACCCCGGCTCGGGCTGACCGGCTCTGCCCCGGCACCCGGGCCGGCGGCGCCCCCTCACCCCGCACGCGCCCCTCACCGGCCAGCTGATCGACGTCCGTTACCGGGACCCGACCAGTTGTTCGACGTCACGTACCAAGAAGCTGGTACCGGACGTCGAACAACCCCCGCGGCGTGGAACGGGACGTCGATCAACCCGGCACTGCGGGGATCCCGGCGCGGGCCGAGCGGAGTTCTTCGACGATTCTTCCCATTTCTTGGTACGAATCGTCGAAGAACTCCTCCCCGGCAAGGAATCGATCGTCGGACACCCGCCGCGCGAGCGGCACACATCGACCAAGGAGCAGCATGTCCCCCCTCTGGATCGGCACCAGCTGGAAGATGACCAAGACTCTCGCCGAGGGTCGCGCCTGGGCCGAAAGCCTGCGCGATCACCTCGCGAGCGAGCACGGCGGCCAGGCCCCCTCAGGCGTGCAGCCCTTCGTGATCCCCTCCTTCACCGCCACCACCACGGTGCGGGGCGTCCTCGGCGAGGACTCCCCCGTGCTGCTCGGCGTGCAGAACGCGCACTGGGAGGACGAGGGCGCGTGGACCGGCGAGGTCTCCGTGCCGCAGGCGAAGGACGCCGGCGCCCAGGTCGTCGAGATCGGGCACTCGGAGCGGCGCGAGCACTTCGGGGAGACGGTGGAGACCACGCGGCTGAAGGTCGCCGCGGCGCTGCGTCACGGCCTCACCCCGCTGCTGTGCATCGGGGAGAGCGCGGAGGTGAAGGAGGCGGGCGGCTCCAGCGCGTTCATCCTCGAGCAGGCCGCGGGCGCGCTAGAGGGACTCTCCGCCGAGGAGCTCTCCCGCGTGGTGATCGCGTACGAGCCGATCTGGGCGATCGGCGAGAAGGGCCGTCCCGCGACGGTCGAGGAGCTCGTCGAGCCCTTCGCCGCGCTCGGCGGGCAGTACTCGGGGAAGGTCACGGGGTTGCTCTACGGCGGGTCGGTCAACCTCGACAATGCTGCGGACCTGCTCGGGATCGAGCACGTCACCGGCCTGTTCGTCGGCCGCACCGCGTGGAAGCTCGAGGGCTACCTCGAGCTGCTGCGGATCGCCGAGGCGCACGCGGCCGCCTGATCTGTCGCCCGGCGCCCTGATGTGCTGTGGTGGGGGCATGAACACGCCTTCCGCCCTCACCGCCGACGACCGTCGTCACCTGCGCCGCTGCGTCGACCTCGCCGCCGAAGCGCTCGCGGCGGGTGACGAGCCCTTCGGCTCGGTGCTCGTCGATGCCGACGGCGTCGAGCGCTTCGCCGACCGCAACCGCGTCGCCGGCGGCGACCACACCCGCCATCCCGAGTTCGAGATCGCCCGCTGGGCAGCCGCGAACCTCACGCCCGAGGAGCGGCGGGAGTCGACGACGTACACCTCGGGCGAGCACTGTGCGATGTGCGCGGCCGCCCATGCCTGGGTGGGACTGGGCCGGATCGTCTACGCCTCCAGCACCGAGCAGCTGCTCCAGTGGCAGGGCGAGCTCGGCGTCCCCGCCGGGCCGGTCGCCCCGCTGCGGATCCCGGAGGTCGCGCCGGGGATCGACGTCGCCGGACCGGACCCGGAGCTCTCCGCCGAGGTCCGGGCGCTGCACGCGAAGGCCGCCGGCCGCTGAGCTGTGGCGCTCAGCGCTGCTGGGCCGCCATCCAGTCCCAGATCCGCACGCCTTCGTGCTGCGGGTCGTTGCGGGCCACGTAGATCCACGACCAGTGGCCGGGGTAGTCGACCCCGTCCCACTCGACGGTCGGGTAGAGGCTGAGGATCGAGTCCTCGATCAGCTCGTGGAAGCGCACGGTGTTCGCCTCGGCGTCGATCGTGTCGTCGTTCGCGGCGGCGACCAGCCAGGTCGGGGTCTCGGCGAGCGAGCGCAGGGTGTCGTCGGAGAGGTGGTACGTGCCCTCGGGCCCGCTCACCGCGCCGCAGATCGGGACCTGGGAGGCGAAGCGTCCGGGCTGCTCGGCGACCATCTTCAGCGTCATGTAGCCGCCGTTGGAGCAGCCGAGCACGTGGATGCGGTCCTCGTCGATGTCCTCCCGGGCCACGACCTCGTCGATGACGGCCTGGATCTGCGGGGCGAAGCCGTCGCCGTCCTGCATCCACGCCGAGGTCGACTGCGGGGCGAGGACGTAGGCGCCGCCGAACGCCTCCTGCGCCTCGTCGGTCGCGAGGCCGAGGGCGCCGCGGTTCGCACGGAGGGTGGTCTCGTTGTCGTAGTAGTCGTGGCCGCCGGTGAGGAGTCCGCCCTCGCCGCCGCCGTGGAGCCACACCACCAGCGCCCGGCCCTTCCGTCGGCCGGCGCCCTTCGACCTCTTCGAGGCGGGGGTGAACAGGCGGTACTTGAGGCCGCCGTCGACCTGGTGGTGGGTGAAGGCGTCGACCTCCGGGGAGACGAGCGCGCCCTGGACGAAGGTGCCGAGCTCGACCGCGGCCCCGCTGCCGCGCTTCCGCAGGGGAGCTGCCTGGGTGATCGTGTACTCGAGGTCGAGCTGGACGTTGCGGCCCGAGGTGTACAGCAGGGTCGACGCGCCCGCGACGTCTTGGCCGTGCTCGAGCTCGAGCACCGCGTCCCGTCCCGACCAGCGCACGGCCGTGACGGCGCGGTCCTGCTCGTAGGCGAGGGCGCCGTCCAGCGGGCTGGTCGCCCGGACGTGGACGGCGAAGGTGTCCACGGTGAGCGACTCGCGGGCCACGGGGGCGAGGGCCCGGGAGCGCAGGGTCAGGGTGACGACCTGCTCGCCGCCGTCGAGGACCTCGGCGCCCAGGTCGAATCGGACCTGCGCGTACCTGCCGCGGCCGGGCGGGTCCGCCTGGGCGGCGGCAGGCAGGAGGGCGGTCGCGCCGACGGCGACGCCGACGGCTCCGGTGGTGAGGAGGGAACGGCGGGGCAGGGTGGTGCGCATGTGAGGGACTCCTTCGTCCATGGCATCCGGGCCGGCACTTCGGGGCTGCGTGCCGGTGGACGGAGATTAGGAGCGGCTCACTAATTCCGTCAAGGACGGGACCGGGTCCTGGGACCCGGCCGCCCCGCACGGCCGACGGCCCCCGCCGCCTCCCACGGCCGACGATCGCCGCCTGCGCACGGACACCTCCGGGGCGTCCCTCCCAGGATCAGGGGGACATCCCCCAGGGGATCCTCACGGTGCCGCGATAGCCTGGGAGCCGTCGACGACGAGGGCCCGCGCCGGGTCCGCGGCCGCGCTGGTCGCCTCCCGCGATCGCCCCGAGGCCGGACCGCAGGGCCCTCACCGTCGAGACCTCAGCTCCGTCCACAGAGAGGTCCGCGGTTCCCATGAGCCCCCAGAGCCCCTCGCCCCGCCGGCACCCGGCACGTCCCGGCGGGACGCCCTCGCGCCCCGGTCCCGGCGCGCACCCCGGCCTGCGCGCCCCGGCGCCGCCCGCGCCCGGCTCGTGGGCCGCCGGCACCGCGCCCCTCGAGGGCACGGTCCATGCCCCGCGCTCCCGCTCGGTCTCGCTGCCCCGCAGGCGCGGGCGCTGGCTGACCGTCGGCGTGCCGGTGGTGCTCGCGGGCGTGCTCGGGATCAGCAGCTTCATGCTCCTCGGCGTGAGCGCCCTGGTGGGCGGCGCCGGTCTGCTCACCCCGTTCCTGGCGAGCCTCGGCATCGCCGCGATGGCGGGCGGCGGCAGCGCCTTCCTGCTGCGCAATCGTCGACCGAGGCCGACGCGCCTGGGCCGCTCCGCGGAGGAGATCTCCTCCGGCACCCGGGCGATGCTGGAGAAGATCGTCAAGGACTCCACCCAGCAGCGCCGGCGCATCCATCGGATGCGGCGCCGGAGCCAGGGGCCGACGGAGAAGCGTCTGCTGGACCGCGCCGAGACCCTCCTGCTGCGGGTCGACGCGCTGCTGGGCTCGGCGGCGCTGCAGTCCCGTCGCGCCTCGGACCCCGACGTGATGCTGCTGGAGGGCATGACCGAGCGCTACGTCCCCGAGCTGGTGGGCGCGCTCGAGGACACGGTCGGCTTCCTGACGCCCGGCTCGACGGAGGACACCCGTGCCCGTGCGGCGGGGAACCTGCAGCGCATCGACGAGCAGCTCGCGGTGCTGGACGGGCGCCTGGACCGGCTCGAGCACGAGGTCGTCTCCGGCGTCTCGCGCACCCTCGACGTGCACTCGGAGTTCCTCCGCGCCCGCTTCTCGGAGCCGTCGGCAGATCCGGCCGGCGACCGCTGAGCCGGTCGCTCCTCGGCGCAGCCGACGGTCCCTCAGCGACGGCCCCGCGCCGATGGTCCCGCCGCGCTCCGACGTGACCGTCCGCCCGGCGTGATCCGACGGCCCGGCGCGGACCGTCAGCCCTTCGCGGCGCCGCCGGCCTCCTCGGCCTCGGCGACGGCGTGGGAGCGCTCGAGCACGGCGGCGAGGTGCTCGTCCAGGGCCTGCAGCGCCCCGTCGTGATGGTGGCGGCGCACCTTCTCGAGGATCCTGCCGTGCTCGGTGTAGGCCTCGTGGACGTCGAGCGCGGCGGGTCCGCCCACCCAGGTCTGGCGCATGCGGTGGGTGTGGGCGCGCACCGTCTCGACCATCGTCGAGAGGTAGCGGTTCCCGGAGTGGTCGAAGAGGGCCTGATGGAAGGCCCAGTCGGCGTGGAAGTGCTCCTGGAGCAGCTCGATGCTGACCTCGCCGGCCGCCTCGATACGGGCGATGACGTCGCCGTGGGCGGCGTGGGCCTCCTCGAGGGCGGCGAGCAGCGCGTCCACGTCCTCGAAGGCGCGACCGAGCGCCGCGGTCTCGACGACGCGGCGGGCATCCAGCAGCTCGGTCATCTGCTCGGCGTCGAGCATCGGTGCGACGACGTAGCCGCGCAGCGCCACGTACTCCACCAGCCCGGAGCGCTCGAGGGACACCATCGCCTCGCGTACCGGGGTCGGGGAGACCTCGAGGTCGCGGGCGAGTCCGTCGATGCTGAGACGGGCGCCGGGAGGCCAGCGAGCCTCCAGCAGTCGCTGAAGGATCAGCTCCTCGACCTCGGCGCGCAGCACCTGCCGTCGCACAGCCATCACGGCACTCCCCTCTCTGCCCGGAGCGGGCCTCCTCGCCCGTCCCGGTGGCGTCGATCGTCGCACGGGCGGCGCGTCACGTCCGACGCACACGCCCACGCGGCATCCTATAGGAAGTGGGGACCTTCGATGACAGATCGATGACAGGCGGCGCCGACGCCCACGGGCCACCGTCGGGGAGGGACGAGCTCGATGCTCGTCATCTTCACGAGTGCGCCCCGCCCGCACCCAGCCCGAAGCCGCGCAGTCCCTCGAGCGCCGCATCACGAGCGAGCGCCATCTCCGTGAGCGCCGCGTTCGCAGCAGGACCGGGGTCCACGGCCTCGGCGGGCTCCAGGAGCGCGGCACAGGCTGCGGACAGCACCTCCTGCGGATCGCTCCCGGGCAGCAGATCGGCCACGGGCTCCTGCTCGTCGAGTCCGAGCAGGCCGTGGAGCAGGGCCGCCGTGGCATGCACCTGCGTCGTGGAGTCCAGATCGCTGCGGATCACTCCGTGCTCACGCAGCACGGGGAGGACGCGGGCGAGCACGGCCACGGGGCCGACATCACGAGTGACCTGGACGATCGCGGGGTGCGTGGCGATCACGCCGAGCAGCCCGGCGCCGGAGGACTGCACGGCGGCGACGAAGGGGTGACGGTCCAGGGAGCGGCCGACCAGCGGGAGCAGTCGTCGCGGGACGACGAGCCCGGGGTCCTCGCGGACGGCCGCCTCGACCTCGGAGAGCGCGTCGAGGAAGTCCTCGGCGAAGAGGTCGGCGAAGAGGTCCTCCTTCGTCGTCCAGTACAGGTACACCGTCCCCTTCCCGACGCCGGCGCGGCGGGCGATCTCGGCGATGGTGATGCCCTGCAGGCCGCCGCGCAGCGCCATGTCGCGGGCGGCCTGCCTGATCCGCTGGATCCGCGGCGACGGGGCGGCGGTGGACGTCATGGGTTCCTCTCCTCGGGGGTCCCGGCCATCATCCCTCACTCGTCCCTGACGCGCGGGGAGCGCTGCGCTCAGACGGCGAGGTCGCTGTCGCGCCTCCGGAAGGTGGGCAGGTTCGCGATGACGGCCCTGGTCGGCGGGAAGGAGAACAGGAATCTCTGCACCGGTTGCGTGCGTCCGCGGCGTGCGATCTCCTCCGCGGTGTCCACGGTGAAGAGGCTGCGCATCGGGGCGGCGGAGAGCTGGAACTCCTCAATCGGTTCGCGCAGCTTCGCCTCCCAGGCGGTGAGCGCCTTCTCCAGGGACTCCGGGTGTCGCTCGAGCATGACCCGGAGCGCATCGGCCCCGCTGAGGCTCGAGGTGGCGCCCATGCCGGAGTAGAGGCTCGGACACCAGGCGGCGTCGCCGAGCAGCACCACGCGGCCGTGGTGCCAGTGGTCCACGTGCACCTGCTCGACGGAGTCGAAGAGGAACTCGTCGGTCGACTCCAGGTGGCCGAGCGCCGCCTCCATCATCTCGCCGAGCGGCTCGGGGCCGTAGATCTCGCGCAGATGCGCCGCGACACCGATCTCCTTGGCCCGGGCGCGCTCGGCGTCGACGTCGTCGGCCCGGTAGGAGAACAGCACCGTCGGAGCATGGTCCCGGAAGGGGAAGACGGTGAAGGAGCGGCCGGGCTCCGTGATCCTCCCTCCGTCCTGGGACTGCATTCCGGGGAGCGCCTCCGGGAGCTCGAAGGCGCAGATCATGTCGCCGACGCGTTCGAGATAGTCCTCGTGCGGCCCCCAGACCAGGCGTCGGACGGTGGAGCGGAGGCCGTCGGCGCCGACCACGAGGTCGTAGTCCTCGGTGCGCTCGCTGCCGTCGGAGCTGTCGCGCAGCGTGACGCTGGTGCGCTCAGGGCCCTGGACGATCGCGACGGGCGAGGTCGAGAAGCGGATCGGAACACCGGCGGGCAGCGCCTCGTAGGCCGCCTTCTCCACGTCGCCGCGCAGCATCATCCACGGGTTCGCGGGCAGGTCGCCGAAGCCCGGGGCCGAGGAGCGGCTCCCTCGCCGATCGAAGCTGTAGCTCATGCCGTCCTCGGCGTTTCGGGGGCGGATGCCCTCGATCCCGAGGTGCTCGCCGGCGATGCGTCCGCTGCCGAACATCATGATGAAGTAGCCGCCCCGACGGCGCTGCCCGGAGCGCTCGACGATCTCCGGGTGCCACCCGGCGCGGTGGAGCGCGGTGGCGGCCGAGAGGCCGGCGATCCCGGCGCCGACCACCAGCGCGCGACGCGAAGGGGCGGACGCGGGGGCGGAGGGTGCCGACGTGGACGAGTTCGCCGACGGCGAGGCGGGCAGGGTCGAGGTGTGGGAGACGGTGGAGTGCGGCGGGACGGGTCGCGGTGTCGATGTCATGTCACCATGATGGAACCACCTGACCACATTCGTCATTTGGTCAGTCCGAGACTGTCTCGAAGCTCACAGCGCACGAGCTCTCACTGACGGGGCGTCCGACCGACAGGACGGGGCCGCCTCACCCCGCGAGCGCCCCCGGGAACCCGAGGTGCTTGGCGATGATCCCGAGCTGGACCTCGTCGGTCCCCTCCCCCACCTGCAGCACGCGGCTGTCGCGGTAGTGGCGGGAGACGACGTTCTCGTTGAGGAAGCCGTAGCCGCCCCAGATCTGGCAGGCGTCGCGGGCGTTGTCCGCGGCGGCGTGGCTGCCCACGAGCTTCGCGATCGACGCTTCCTGGGAGAAGGGGATCCCGGCGTCAAGGCGGCGGGCGGCCTCGTGCATGAGGGCGCGGGCGGAGGCGACGCGGGCCTGCATGCGGGCGAGGGTGAAGGCGATGTGCTGGTGCTCCCCGAGCGGCTTGTCGAAGACGATGCGGCTCCTCGCCCGCTCGACGGCCTGCTCGAGGCAGCCCTGTGCGGCGCCGACGCACAGCGCCGCGATCGCGACGCGCCCCTGGTCGAGGCTCGCCAGGAAGTTCGCGAAGCCGCGGCCCTGCTGCCCGATCAGGTTCTCCTCGGGCACGCGCACGTCCTCGAGCAGGAGGGGGTGGGTGTCGGAGGTGTGCCAGCCGACCTTGTCGTAGCTCGGCAGCACGGTCAGCCCGGGCGTGCCGGTGGGGACGATGATGCTGGAGAGCTCCGGGACGGTGCGCCCGTCGGCCGTGCTCTTCTGCCCGGTGACGGCGGTGATCGTGACCAGCGAGGTGATGGGGGTGCCGGAGTTGGTGATGAACTGCTTGGACCCGTCGATCACCCACTGCCCGTCCTCGCGCCGCGCGGTGGTGCGGGTGGCGCCCGCGTCGGAGCCGGCCTCCGCCTCGGTGAGGCCGAAGGCGGCGAGCTGCTCGCCGCGGGCGAGGGCGGGCAGGTAGCGGCGCTTCTGCGCCTCGGTGCCGTAGGAGAGGATCGGCATGGCGCCGAGGCCGAGCCCGGCCTCGAGGGTCACGGCGATGGACTGGTCCACGCGGGCGAGCTGCTCGACGGCGACGCAGAGGGAGAGGTAGTCGCGGCCCTGCCCGTCGTACTCGCGCGGGATGGGCAGGCCGAACAGGCCCATCCTCCCCATCTCGGCGATGATCTCCATCGGCAGGCGCCGGGCGGTGTCGTACTCGTAGCTGGCGGGGGCGACGACCTCGTCGGCGAAGGCGCGCACCTGGGCGGCCAGGCGCTGGTGCTCCTCGGGGAGCATCTCGGTGCCGGCGGGCGGGGCGGGGGTCAGCAGGGCGCTCATCGGAGGGTCTCCTTCTCGGGCCGGACGTCGGTGTCGGGTGAGGCGGCGGGGGCGGGTGGAGCGGCAGGCGCGGCCGACGGGCCCTCGGCGGCGGACTCGGCCGACGAACCGCCCGTGGACGCGGCGGGAGCCGCCTCGGGCGCGGTCGCCGCGGCGCGGGCGAGCAGGGCGCGGGCGTGGCGCAGCAGCGGCCCGTCGACCATCCGCCCGTCGTGGGCGAAGACGCCGCTCCCGGTGCGTTTGGCGGCGTCGAGCAGCTCCCGGGCGCGCTCGACCTCCTCGGCCGACGGCGCGTACGCCTCGCGGACCACGCCGACCTGGTCCGGGTGCAGGCAGGCGGTCGCGGTGAAGCCGCTCGCGGCGGCGTCGACCGCCTCGGCGCGCAGGCCGTCGTGGTCGGGGAGATCGAGGTGGACGGCGTCGATCGCGGAGCGGCCGTGTGCGCGGGCGGCGAGCAGCACGGCGGAGCGGGCGTGGCGGACCGCTTCGCGATAGGAGCCGTCCTCGCCTCGGGAGGAGGTGCCGCCGAGGTCGGCGACGAGGTCCTCCCCGCCCCACATCAGCGCGACCACGTCCGGGTGGGCGGCGAGCGCGGGCGCGGCGAGGATCCCGCGCGCGGTCTCGCACAGCACCAGCACCTTCGCGCTGGGGATCGCGGCGACGAGGCGGTCCACCTCGGCGACGGAGCCGGCCTTGGGGAGCATCACCCAGCGGGGGCGCAGAGCGGCGAGCGCGGTGACGTCGGCGGTGAAGTCGGAGGTGGCGGGCGGGTTCACGCGCACGATCGTGCGGGCGGGATCGAGCTGGTGCGCGGCGACGGCCTCGCGGGCGGCCTGCTTGTGGTCGGGGGCGACGGCGTCCTCGAGGTCGAGGATCACGGCGTCGGCGCGGGCGGCGGCCTTCGCGAAGCGTTCGGGTCGGTCGCCGGGGCAGAACAGCAGCGCGGGGCCGACGGGCAGCGGCTCATGGGCTGCCTGCGCGGCGGCTCCGGCGGAGCGGCCGACGGGGCGGTGCAGGGCGTGATCGGCGAGGGTCATGAGGGCTCCCGGGTGTGCATGAGGGTGGTGCGGGCGGCGCGGACGACGATGTCCCCGTGCTGGTCACGGCCGGTGTGGACGAGGGAGACGACGGACTGCCCGGGCCTCGAGCGCGAGTCGCGCACCTCGATGACCTCGGTCTCGGAGTAGAGGGTGTCGCCGTGGTGGAGGGGCCTGGGGAAGCTGATCTCGGTGAAGCCGAGGTTCGCCACGAGCGTGCCCTGGGTGAGCTGGGCGACCGAGGCGCCGACGACGGTGGCGAGGGTGAGCATCGAGTTCACGAGCCGCTGCCCGAACTCGGTGCCCTCGGCCCAGGCGGCGTCGAGGTGGAGGGCCTGCGGGTTCATGGTCATGGTGGTGAACAGGACGTTGTCCGCCTCGGTGAGGGTGCGGCCGGGGCGGTGGACGTAGACCGCGCCGATCTGCAGCTCCTCGGCGTAGAGGCCGCGCTGCACGATCCGGGGGCGGTCGTCGGCGGCGGCTGGGTCGTGGCCGACGGTGTCGGGGGTCATCAGGACGCCTCCTCGAGGGTGAGTCCGGGGGTCTCGTCACTGCCCGTCTCCGCCTCCACCAGCGCGAGCTCCTGCCCGCGGGTGACGCGCTGACCTGCGCTGACGTGGAGGCGCACGGTGCCGGCCGACGGGGCGTGGAGGGTGTGCTCCATCTTCATCGCCTCGACGACGAGCACGGCCTGGCCCTCCTGGACCTGGTCCCCGTCGGCGACGAGCACGGCCGTGACGGCGCCCGGCATCGGGGAGTCGAGGGTGGGGGCGGTCTCGCGACGGGAGCCGGCACGGGCGGTGCGGTGCAGCACGAGCTCGCGGTCCTCGCCGGGCAGGCCGATCCAGACCGCGTCCTCGCTCGCGTGGTGACGCAGCGGCAGGCGCAGCCCGTCCACGGTGACGGCATCGCCGTGGAGGGCGAGTCTCAGCGCGACGGACTCGCCCTCACGCTCGATCTGTGCCCTGGCCTGCGTGGACGGCCCGGTCAGCGCCACGCTGACCGCTCCCCCGTCGGCCGCCGCGAACCGCACCCGGAAGGGCGCCGGCTCCCCGAGCCGCCAGCCGGAGGGGCGGTGCCAGAGCCCGTCGGGCCGGGCCGCGTCGAGCTGCTCGCGGTGCACGAGCGCGGCGACGGCGAGGGCGCGGTCGCTGACCGGTCCCCGTCGCAGCTCCGGAAGGTGCCGCTCGATGAGTCCCGTGTCGAGCCGCCCTTCGACCACCTCGGGCAGGGAGAGCAGGGCGCGGAGGAAGGCGGTGTTGGTGACGACGCCCAGCAGGTGCGTGCCCGCGAGCGCACGATCCAGGGCAGCGAGCGCGGCCTCGCGGGTCGGGGCGTGGGTGATGACCTTGGCGAGCATCGGGTCGTAGGAGGTGGAGACCTCGAGGCCCTCGGCGAGCGCGTGGTCCACCCGCGTCCCGCGGGGCAGGGCGAGGTCGAGGATCCTCCCGCCGGTGGGGAGGAACCCGGAGTCCGGGTCCTCGGCGTAGACCCGGGCCTCGATCGCATGGCCGCTGACCTGCACGTCCTCCTGCGCGAGATCGAGCCTCTCCCCCGCGGCGATGCGGAGCTGCGCGGCGACGAGGTCGATGCCGGTGACGGCCTCGGTGACGGCGTGCTCGACCTGGAGGCGGGTGTTCATCTCGAGGAAGAACGGCTCGTCGGGGGCGTGCGCGTCGACGATGAACTCGACGGTGCCGGCGCCCACGTAGTCCACCGCCCGTGCCGCCTCGACCGCGATCTGCCCGAGCTGCTCGCGCTGGGCGGGGGTGAGGGTGGGGCTCGGCGCCTCCTCGATGACCTTCTGGTGGCGGCGCTGGAGGGAGCACTCGCGCTCCCCCAGGTGGATGACGTGGCCGTGGGTGTCGGCGAGGATCTGCACCTCGAGGTGGCGGGGCGCGGTGATCCAGCGCTCGAGGAAGAGGGTGTCGTCGCCGAAGGCCCCGGCGGCCTCGCGCCGGGCGGTCTCGAGCGCGGCGGGCAGCTCGGCGAGGTCCTCCACGAGGTGCATGCCCTTCCCGCCCCCGCCGGCGGCGGGCTTGACCAGCAGCGGGACCCCGATCTCGGCGGCGCCGGCGAGCAGCGCGGCGTCGTCCAGTCCGGGCGCGGCCAGGCCCGGCACGACGGGCACGCCGCGGGCGGCGACGGTCTCGCGGGCGGTGATCTTGTCGCCCATGGTCGCGATCGCGGCGGCGGGCGGGCCGACGAAGGCGATGCCCGCCGCGGCGCAGGCGGCGGCGAGCTCGGCGCGTTCGGAGAGGAAGCCGTAGCCGGGGTGGATCGCGTCGGCCCCGCTGGTGCGGGCGGCGCGCAGCACCTCGTCGACGGAGAGATAGGAGTCGATGCGCACGGCGGCGTCGGCCGCGGCGACGTGCGGGGAGTCGGCGTCCTCGTCGGTGTGGACGGCGATGCCGGCCATGCCCAGCGCGCGGACGCTGCGCAGGATGCGCAGGGCGATCTCGCCGCGGTTGGCGATCAGGACGGTGCGGAGGCTCATGATTCCCTCACATCCGGAGGACGCCGCGGCGGATCGCGGGCAGCGGGGTGCGGGTGACGACGTCGAGGGCGAGGCCGAGCACGGTGCGGGTCTGGGCGGGCTCGATCACGCCGTCGTCCCAGAGCCGGGCGGTGGAGTAGTAGGGGCTGCCCTGGCGGTCGTAGTCCTCCTCGATGGGACGCCGGAACTCCGCCTCGTCCTCGACGGACCAGGTGCCGCCGCCCGCCTCGATGCGGTCGCGGCGCACGGTGGCGAGCACGGCGGCGGCCTGGGGCCCGCCCATGACGGACACGCGCGCGTTCGGCCACAGCCACAGGAAGCGGGGCGAGTAGGCGCGCCCGCACATCGAGTAGGTGCCCGCGCCGAAGGAGCCGCCGATGACGACGGTGAGCTTGGGGACGCGGGCGCAGGCGACGGCGGTGACCATCTTCGCGCCGTCCTTGGCGATGCCGCCGCGCTCGAACTCGGCGCCGACCATGAACCCGGCGATGTTCTGCAGGAACACCAGCGGGATCTCCCGCTGGTCGCAGAGCTGGACGAAGTGGGCGCCCTTGAGCGCGGACTCGCTGAACAGCACCCCGTTGTTCGCGACGATCCCGACGCGGTGGCCGTGGATCCGGGCGAAGCCCGTGACGAGGGTGGTGCCGTAGGAGGGCTTGAACTCGGAGAACTCGCCCGCGTCGACGATCCGCGCGATCACCTCGCGGACGTCGTAGGGGGTGGCGAGGTCCGAGGGGACGGCCGCTCCCATCGTGGAGGGGTCGACGGCGGGCTCCGGCGGCGCGCTGCGCGGCACCGGGGCGGCCGACGGCGCGGGCTCCGGCAGGGTCTCGACGATGTCCCGCACGATCTGGAGGGCGTGGGCGTCGTCCTCGGCGAGATGGTCGGCGACGCCGGAGACCTCGGTGTGCATCTGCCCGCCGCCGAGCTCCTCGGCGCTGACCTCCTCGCCGGTCGCGGCCTTCACCAGCGGCGGCCCGCCGAGGAAGATCGTGCCCTGGTCGCGGACGATGACGGTCTGGTCGCTCATCGCGGGGACGTAGGCGCCGCCCGCGGTGGAGGAGCCCATGACGGCGGAGATCTGCGCGATCCCCTCGCCGCTCATCCGCGCCTGGTGGTAGAAGATCCGCCCGAAGTGGTCGCGGTCGGGGAACACCTCGTCCTGCATCGGCAGGTAGGCGCCGCCGGAGTCGACGAGATAGAGGCAGGGCAGGCGGTTCTCCTGCGCGATCTCCTGGGCGCGCAGCTGCTTCTTCACCGTCATCGGGAAGTAGGTGCCGCCCTTGACGGTCGCGTCGTTGGCGAGGACGAGGCAGTGCCGGCCGTGGACCATCCCGATCCCGGCGACGACCCCGGCGCCCGGCGCGGCCCCGTCGTACATCCCCTCCGCCGCGAGCGGCGCGATCTCGAGGAAAGGGCTGCCGGGATCGAGGAGCTGGTCGATCCGCTCGCGGGCGAGGAGCTTGCCGCGGGCGCGGTGCTTCTCCCGCGCCGCCTCGGACCCGCCCCGGGCCGCGGCCGCGAGACGCTCCCGCAGCTCGGCGACCAGGGCGTCCATCGCCTCGGTGCGGGCGGTCGCCTCGGGCGAGGCGGGGTCGACGGCGGTGCGCAGCTGCTCCATGGCGCTCACCGCACCAGCAGGGTCGCGGGGTCGGCGAGGGTCTCGGCGATGTCCATCAGAAACGCGGAGGCCTCGGCGCCGTCGAGCACGCGGTGGTCGAAGGAGAGGGTGAGCGTGACGACGGTGCGCAGCGCGATCTCGCCGCGGTGCTCCCACGGCTGGCGGCGCAGCGCCCCGATCGCGAGGATCGTGGACTGGCCGGGGTTGAGGATCGGGGTGCCGCCGTCGACGCCGAACACGCCCACGTTGGTGACGGTGAGGGTCGAGCCGGTGACCTCGGCGGGGGTGAGCGCCCCGTCGCGGGCCCTCTGCGCGGTCTCGGCGATCGCGGCGGTGAGGGCGGGGCCGGAAGGAGCTTGGTGCCCGTCGGTGTCGATCTCGGGGAGGGTCGCGACGAGCAGGCCGCGGTCGGTGGCGACCGCGATCCCGAGCCTGACCTGGTCGAACATCTCGATCTGCCCGGCCTCGGCGTCGTAGCGTGCGTTCGCCGCGGGGGTGCGGGAGGCGGCGGGCAGGATCGCCCGGCACACGCTCGCGAGGAAGGAGGTGCGTCCGCCCTCCCGGGTGCCGCGGCCGAGCAGCTCGAGGGTGTCGGTGACGTCGATGGTGACGTGCACGGAGGCGTGCGGGGCGGTGAAGGCGGAGGCGGACATCGCCTGCGCGGTCTGCTTCCGCAGCCCGGTGACGGGGACGGTGTGCGAGCCGGCCGACGCGCCCGCGCGGGGCTCTGCACCGGACAGCCCCTGTGCACGGGCCTCGACGTCGGCGCGGAGGATCCGCCCGCCCGGACCGCTGCCGTGCACGCTGCGGAGGTCGACGCCCAGGTCGCGGGCGCGTCGGCGCACGGGCGGCATGGCCCGCGGCGTCGGCCCCTCCCTGGTCGGCCCGGCGGGGCGCGCGTACGGCGTGGTGGCGTAGCTGCGCGGCCGACGGCGGGGCCGTCCGGTGCCGGGCAGCACCGGCCCGTAGCCGACCAGCACCTGCTGGCGCTGCGGCCGCGCCGCAGGCTCCGCGGCCCCGGCGGCCTCGTCAGAGCCGTCGACGCTCGCGCCGACGCCGACCGGCACCGCGGCAGGCTCCTCGGCCACGGATCCGCTGGTCACAGCCCCGTCGACGGCGGGCCTGCCGGCGGATCCGTCGGCCGCAGACCCACCGGCGGGCTCGTCGGCGACGGACCCGTCGGCCGGTTTCCCGCCGGCCCCGGGCTCCGGTGGCGCACCCGCTTCGGCGAAGCCGACGAGCGGGGAGCCGACGTCGAGGGTCTGCCCCTCCTCGGCGTGCAGCGCGGTGATCCGTCCGGCGCGGGGACTCGGCAGCTCGACCAGCGCCTTCGCGGTCTCGACCTCGGCGAGCGCCTGGTTGCGCGCGACCTCGTCGCCGACCTCGACGTGCCAGGCGACGATCGTGGCCTCGGTGAGCCCCTCGCCGAGGTCCGGGAGCAGGAAGTCGCTCATCATGCCGCCTCTCTCGAGCTGCGGCGGCCGAGCGTGCGATCCACCGCGTCCAGGATCCGGTCGATGCCGGGCAGGTGGTGCTCCTCGAGCGCCGCCGGCGGGTAGGGCACGTCGTAGCCGGTCACGCGCTCGGGCGCGGCCTCGAGATGCTCGAAGCAGTCCTCGTTCACGGAGGTGATCACCTCGGAGGAGACCGAGACGTTCCCGGGTGCCTCGTGGGCGACGATCAGCCGTCCGGTGCGGCGCACGCTCGCGGCGACCGTGTCGCGGTCCAGCGGCGCGAGGGAGCGCAGGTCGATGACCTCGAGGTCGATGCCGTCGTCCTCCGCGGCCACGGCCGCCTCGAGCGCGGTGACCACGAGCGGGCCGTAGGCGACGAGGGTCGCGTCCCGTCCCTGCCGCAGCACGCGGGCCGTGGAGAGGTCGGCGGTGACGGTGGGGTCCACCTCGCCCTTTCCCCAGTAGCGGCGCTTGGGCTCGAGGAGGATGACGGGGTCGTCGCAGTCGATCGCGGCGCGCATCGTGGAGTAGGCGTCCTGCGGGTCGGCGACGGTGACCACGCGCAGGCCCGGGGTGTGGGCGAAGTACGCCTCCGGCGACTCGGAATGGTGCTCGACGGCGCCGATCCCGCCGCCGAAGGGGATCCGGATGACGAGCGGCATCCGCACGCGTCCGCCGGTGCGGTAGTGCAGGCGGGCGACCTGGGCGACGAGCTGGTCGAAGGCGGGGAACACGAAGCCGTCGAACTGGATCTCGCACACCGGCCGCATCCCGGCGTACGCCATGCCGACGGCGGTGCCGACGATCCCGGACTCGGCCAGCGGCGAGTCGATCACGCGCCGGCCGCCGAAGCGGTCCTTCAACCCGTCGGTGATGCGGAAGACGCCGCCGAGGGTGCCGATGTCCTCGCCGATCAGGAGCACGTCCTCGTCGGCGGCGAGCGCGTCGCCGAGCGCCGTGTTCAGGGCCGCGGCCATGGTCATCGTGGTCGTGGCCTGCGGGGTCGAGGCCGACGGGCTGGTGGCCGGCGCGGTCATGACGCACGCTCCGCGGGGGCGAGGGAGGCCTCGAGCGCGGCGAGCTGCTCCCGCTGGCGGGCGAGCTGCGCGGTCTCGGTGGGCAGTACGTGATCGAACAGCGACTCGGGCGAGGGGGTCGGGATCTGCGGGACGGCGGCGTGGAGGGCGTCGGCCGCCTGCTGTCCGCGCCGTGCGGCCTCGGCGCGCAGCTCCTCGACCGGGGCGCCGAGCTGCTCGAGGTGCCGCTCCAGACGCAGGAGCGGATCGCGCCGGCGCCAGGCGGCGAGCTCGTCCTCGTCGCGGTAGCGGGTGGGGTCGTCGCTGGTGGTGTGGGGGCCGATCCGGTAGGTGACGGCCTCGAGGAACAGGGGGCCGGCGCCGGAGCGGATCCGCTCGGCGGCGAGCCGGGTCGCGGCGTGGACGGCGAGCACGTCGTTGCCGTCCACGCGCAGGGAGGGGATCCCGAAGCCGGCGGGGCGGTGGGAGAGCGGCACGGTGCTCTGCAGGGCGACCGGCTCGGAGATCGCGTAGTGGTTGTTCTGGCAGAAGAACAGCACGGGGACGCGGAAGGAGGCGGCGAAGACCATCGCCTCGTTCACGTCGCCCTGGCTCATCGCGCCGTCGCCGAAGCAGGCCACGGAGATCCCGTCCTCGCCGCGGGCGGAGGTGGCCATCGCGTGGCCGACGGCGTGATGGGTCTGCGCGCCGATGATGACCTGCGGGGTGGCCATGTGGCGGGCGAAGGGGTCCCAGCCGGACAGGGTCGTGCCGCGCCAGACGGAGAGCATCTCGGCGGGCTCGACGCCGCGGCACCAGGCGATGCCGTTCTCGCGGTAGGAGGTGAAGAAGAAGTCGGTCTCCGGCAGGGCGCGGGCGAGACCGATCTGCGCCGCCTCCTGCCCGCGCAGCGGCGGCCAGAGCCCCAGCTCGCCCTGGCGCTGCAGGGCCACGGCCTCGTCGTCGAGCGCGCGGATCACGGTCATGTCGTGCAGCAGCGCGACGAGCTTCTCCTGGTCGACGTCCCGCAGATAGGGGTCGAGCTGGGCGTCGGGGCGGCGGGTGCCGTCCTCGGCGAGGAGTCGCAGGGGCTGGTCGAGAGCGCCGGCCAGGACGTGGTCGGGCTCGGCCGGGTCCGGACCGGTCGGGTCACGATCGGGCTCGGCCGGGCCGCGCGCGGGCGCGGCGGGATGCTGCGTGCTGGGCCGCTCGTCCCGGGGTGACCGGGTGGAGCCGGCGGACATCGTCGTCGACATGCGGACCTCCAAGATCCGTGGCGCCTCGTGAGTACCGAGGGGGCACCGGGGTGTGGTGCCGTGGGGACGTCATCGTCCCGATCCACGCTACGCCGCATGTGCAGGACGAACAATCACTTGTCCCGAATGGGTGCACAATGCTCAACAATCCTGGCTACGGTGCCGTAGGATCGTGCACTATGCACATCGTCGATGACACCGACCGCCGCATCCTCCTGGCGATGACGGAGAATCCGCGGGCCACGATCGTCTCGGTCGCGCAGAAGCTGGGGCTCTCCCGGAACACGGTCCAGGCGCGCCTCGCAGCCCTCGAGGCGGGGCAGGCGCTGCAGGGCTACGACAGGCGTCTGCACGCCGCCTCGCTCGGCTATCCGCTGACCGTGTTCATGGAGACGCAGGTGGACCAGCCGAAGCTCGAGCACGTGATCGCGCAGCTGCGGGACATCCCCGAGGTGGTGCAGGTGCACGGCCTGTCCGGACTGAACGACATCCTGGTGCGCTGCGTGTGCCGGGACGCCGAGGACCTCTACCGGGTCAACAAGCTCGTGCTGGGCTGCGACGGCGTGATCCGCACAGACACCTCGCTCGCGATGGGCGAGCTGATCCCCTTCCGCCTCGCCCCGGTGCTGGAGCGCGACCTGGAGCGGTGAGCGCCGCGCGGGTCTGCTCAGACCTCCGCGAGCGCCACCGGCTGCCCGGTGCGCACGGACTCCTGCGCGGCGGCGACGACGCGGACGGTCCGCAGCCCCACCTCGCCCGTCGGGGCGGAGGCCTCGCCCGCGCGGACCGCGGCGAGGAAGGCGTCCAGCAGCAGGGCGTCGAGGTCGGTGCCGTAGGGCAGCCACTGGCCGGGCCCGCCCACGTGCTGGGCGAAGGCGTCGATCTGGAGCTGGCCGCCGGTGCCGAGGGCCTGGAGGGTGAGCCCGCCCCAGGTCGGCGCGTCGGCCGGCATCGACCAGGAGCAGTCGATGGTGGCGACGACGCCGGAGGCATAGGTGAGGGTGACGAGCCCGCCGGTCTCGGCGCCCTCCCCCGCGCGGTCGGCGTACAGGATCCGGTTGGAGACGGCGTGGACGCTCTCGGGCTCCCCGAGCGCGGAGTCGAGGATCTCGGCGAGGTGCACGGTGTGGTCGACGAGGGAGCCGCCGCCGGCGAGCTCGACGTCGGTGAACCAGTCCCGCCCCGCGGGGAGCTTGCCGTTGTTCGTGCCGGTCAGGCCGACGATCTCGCCGAGGGTGCCGTCGGCGACCGCGCCGCGCAGCGCCTGGACGGCGGGCGAGAAGTGGACGGGGAAGGCGGTCATCAGCACCACGCCCGCCTCGCGGCAGGCGGCGACCATCTCCTCGGCGTCGGCCACGGTGGTCGCCAGCGGCTTCTCGCACAGCACGTGCACGCCGCGGCGGGCGGCCTCGAGAACGAGCTCGCGGTGGTGGGCGTTCGCACTGGTGACGACGATGGCGTCGGGGCCTTCCGGCCAGGCCTCCCAGGCGTCCTGGTAGCTGCCGACGACCCGCACGCCGCGCACGTCCCCGTAGCCGTCGGGGTCGGCGACGACGAGGTCCACGTCGGTTCGGGCCTCGAGCAGCGCCGCGTAGGAGAAGGCGTGGGTGTGGGCGCAGCTCATCAGCGCCACGCGCAGCGGGGCGTCGGCCGATGCGTTCGCGGGGTCCTGACCTGGGGCGTTCAGCATGGGATGCTCCGTCCGGTGCGCAGGGAGTCGAGGGCGGCGCGGGAGACCTCCACGGCGCGGGCGCCGTCGGCCGCTTCGACGCGGGTGGCGCCGCCGACGGTGACCGCGCGGGCGAACTCGGCGATCTCGGCGGCGTAGGGGTCCTCCATGGTGGAGACGTCGGGCAGGAAGCCGTCGCCGCTCTGCTGCCGGGCGGAGGCGACGTCGTCGAAGGTGATGCCGGCGTCGCCGGCGCTGTCGTACCGGAGGCGGCCGCGGTCGCCGGCGAGGTCGAAGGTGTAGCGGAACCGGGTGCCCTCGGGGCCCCAGAAGCCGCGGCAGTGGCTGAGCGCGCCGGAGCGGTGGGTGAGGACCACATGAGCGGTGCGCACGGTCGGGTCCGTGGCGGCCACCTGCTGGCGGGCGTGGACCGACTCCGCGTCGCCGGCGAGCCAGAGCGCCTGGTCGATGTCGTGGATCATCTGGTCCATCACGAGGCCGCCGGAGCGCTCCTCGTCGGCGTACCAGTCCCGGTCCGGCAGCGCCCCGGTGCGCTCGAAGCGCAGCGCGGCGGGGGTGCCGATCGCACCCGTGTCCACGGCGCGCTTCGCGGCGGCGTACTGCGGGAAGTAGCGCACGACGTGCGCGGGGAACAGCAGTCGGCCGACGCGCTCGGCGTGCGCGACCAGGTCTCGCGCCTCCTCGCCGGTCAGCGCGAGCGGCTTCTCGCATAGCACGTCCTTTCCCGCGTCGAGGGCGGCGCGGACGATGCCGGGGTGCGAGGGGGTGGGGGTGCAGACATCCACGACGTCCACCGCCGCGAGCAGCGCGTCGAGATCCGGGTGCACGCGCGCCCCGGCCTCGGCCGCGAACGCCTCGGCGCCCTCGGGACTGGTGCAGTGCAGCTCGGCGCCGAGCGCCTGCCAGCCGGGCAGATGGGCCCGGGAGATCCCCCCGGTGCCGACGATGCCGACGCGCAGCGCGGCCGGCGGGTCCTGCAGGGACATGGGTGCTCTCCGTCGTCGGAGCGGTCACGGTCGCCGTCGATCCTAGTCACGACCTCGCGGTGCGGACCAACGGTGCACGGGCAGCGGCGCCCCACCACCGACCCCGCCCCCGCGGATCCGGCCCAGGAGCGTCCGGGACGGGCGGGGTCGGGCCCGGGCGTGCCGTGCCCGCATCGAGTGGCAGGTTTCGACCGCTTCAGCTCACTCGAAGCGGTCGAAACCTGCCACTCGATGTCGGTCCTGGCGGCCGCCCGCTCAGAGCAGCCCGCGCACCTTCTCCACGATCGCGCCGGTGCTGACCCCGTAGCGGTCCGCGAGGGTCGGCAGCGCGCCGGCGTCGAGGAACGCGTCGGGCAGGGCGATCGGGTGGATCCTCTCCCCCAGCCCGTGCGCGGCGACGGTGCGGGCGACGATGTCGAACAGCCCGCCGACCACCGAGTGGTTCTCGGCGGTGAGCATCAGGCGGCCCTTGCCGAGCTGGGCCAGCAGCGCCTCCTCGTCGAAGGGCTTGAGGGTGGGGCTGTGCAGCACGGCGACGCCCACACCGTCGGCCTCGAGCGCGGTGGCCGCCTCGAGCGCCCGCTCGGTCATCAGGCCGCTGGAGACGATGAGCACGTCCGCGCCGTCGCGCAGCAGCTTGGCCTTCCCGAGCTCGAAGGTGTAACCGTACTCGTCGAGCACCGCGGGCACCTTGCCGCGCAGGAGGCGCAGGTAGGTGGGGCCCTCCGCGGCGGCGAGCTGCGGGACGGCCTGCTGGATGTCGACGGCGTCGCACGGGTCGACGATGGTCAGGTTCGGCATGCCGCGCAGGATGGAGACGTCCTCGGTGGCCTGGTGCGAGGGGCCGTAGCCGGTGGTCAGGCCCGGCAGGGCGCAGACCATGTTGGCGTTGAGGTTCGCCTCGGCGATGTCGAGCATCAGGAAGTCGTAGGCGCGGCGGGTGGCGAAGACGGAGTAGGTGGAGGCGAAGGGGATGAAGCCCTCCATCGCCAGGCCGGTCGCGGCGCCGAGCAGCGCCTGCTCGGCCATGCCGATCTGGTAGAACCGCTCCGGCATCGCATCGCGCAGGATGTGCAGGTCGGTGTACTTCGCGAGGTCGGCGGAGAGGCCGACGACGCGCTCGTCGGTGCGGGCGAGCTCGAGCAGCGCCTGGCCGAGCGGGGCGGCGACGGCGCGCTGGCCATCCTTGGCGAGGTCGGCGCTCATCGCGCCGGAGCGCAGGGCGGGTGCGGGGGTGCTGCTGTTCATCGTGCGTCCTCCTCCAGCAGCGCGCGGTGGCTGCTCTCCAGCGTGCGGTGGGCTGCCTCCCACTCCTCCTCGGCGACCCGCATGAAGTGCAGCTTCTCCCTCGCCTCGAGGAAGTCGACGCCCTTGCCGAGGGTCGTGTCGACGACGAGCACGCGGGGGCGCGGGCCCTCGATCTCGCGCAGCTCCGTGAGGTGCTGGACGAGGGCGGGCAGGTCGTGGCCGGAGCAGCGGCGGGCGAGCCAGCCGAAGGCCTCGAACTTGTCGGTGACCGGCTCCATCGAGAGCATGTGGGTGGACTTCCCGTCGGCCTGCTGGTCGTTGAAGTCGACGATGGCGATGAGGTTGTCCAGGCCGTGGTGGGCGGCGACGGCGGCGGCCTCCCAGGTGGAGCCCTCGCCGAGCTCCCCGTCGGAGAGCAGGTTGTAGACGACGCGGCCTGTGCCCTTGCGCTTCAGGCCCATGGCGACGCCGTTCGCGATGCCGAGGCCGTGGCCGAGGGAGCCGCCGGAGATCTCGACGCCCGGGGTGTAGGTGCGCATCGAGGACATGGGGAAGCGGGAGTCGTCGGCCGCGTAGGTGCGCAGCTCCTCGACGGGGAAGAACTTCGCCTCGGTGAGCGCGGCGTAGAGCGCGAGGGCGTAGTGGCCGATCGAGAGCTGGAAGCGGTCGCGGTCCTCGCTCTCCGGGTCCTGCGGGTCCAGGCGCAGCTGGTCGGTGAACAGCACCGCGAGCACGTCGGCGATGTCGAGGGCCTGGCCGATGTAGCCCTGGCCCTGCACCTCGGCCTGGACGAGGGAGTACTGGCGGATGCGGAAGGCGGCCTCGCGCAGGCGGCGCAGGCGCTCGGGGTCGAGGCGGGGCGGCGTCGATGCCGTGGGGGCGGTCATTCTTCTCCTCGGGTGGGGGTCTCGGGGCGGCCGACGGGGTCGGGTCGGCCGGGGCTGTCGGTACGGCTCGGCGGCTCGGCGCGGCCGACGGGGTCGCCGCGACCGGGCATCTCGGCGCGAGTCGACGTCTCGGCGCGGCCGGCGCGCGGGGCGGGGCCGCGGGAGATGCGGCGCCAGCGGTCGAAGTGCTCGGCCATCGCGGCGGCGACGGCCTCGCGGCGACGGGAGCGCAGGGCACGGGTGATCTCGAAGTGCACCGCGTCGGAGGAGAACATCTCGGGGATCTCCCCTCCGTTGGCGGCGATCTCCTTGCTGATCACCACGCGCCGCCGCTCCAGCAGCAGGTCGTGGAGGGCGCGGTTCATACCCCCGGCGACGTAGTTCATGATCGGGTTGCCCAGGATCGAGAACAGCGCGAGATGGAAGGCGTGGTCGGCCTCGAGCCCGCTGACGAAGTCGCGGTTCGAGGAGGCGTCGACCATCGCGTAGACGAGGTCCTCGAGCTCGTGGATCTGCTCGTCGGTGACCCGTTCGACCATCCGCGGCGCGATCGCGACCTCGAGCATCTCCCGCGCCTCGGCGAGCTGGGACCCGGTCACCATGCCGGCGCGCAGCATCAGCGCGAAGACGTTCCCGCTGCCTCCGTCGAAGGTGGGGGTGACCAGGACGTTGCCGCTGCCCTGGACCTTCTGCAGCATGCCGAGCATCTGCAGTCCCGACAGGCGCTCGCGCACCCTGGCCCGGGACATGCCGGTCGCCTCGGCCAGGCGCCGCTCGGTGGGGATCCGGATCCCGTCCTCCACCTCGGTGCCCTCGGCGACGAGCGTGTCGAGGAACGCGAGGGTCTCGTCGTCCATCGGACCTCCTTCGGTCTGCCGGGGCGCGGAGCGCCTCGCCTCGTCGCGGGTCGCCCCGCCGGATGTCACGGGGCGGGTCGCTCCGTCGGATGTCGCGGGGCGGGAGGCCCCGTCGCGGTGATGATGCAAGCACGCACCTCCTGGGCGGGCAATCCGTCCCCGCCGGGCGGCAGGGGCGGAGGGCGGGATCGGCGCAGGTCAGCGGCCACACCGCACCCGCTACGATTGGTCGACCAATCCTCTCTCGTGGGACGGGGATCCGACGAGGGCGTCTCGCGTCGAGCAGGTGGTCCGACCAATTTCCGGGGACGATCCCCGCTGTGAGCTGGGACGTCGCCTCTCCGTCGGCTGTGCCGGAGCCCTCTCGAGTTGTCCGACCACCGGGGCGCCCATAGGTTTCCCGTCGATCCATCCAGGGCCCCACCGGCCCGCCCACACCGCCGTGAGGGGAGTGCACAGATGTACATGCAGCACACCGGCCCGCAGGCCACCAGGACCGCCGTCGTCACCGGGGGCGCAGGACCGCGCTCGATCGGCCGGGCCACCGCCGCCCGCTTCGCCCGCGAGGGCTGGGCCGTCGCGATCCTCGACCTCGACGGGGACGGGGCCCGCACCCTCGCCGGCGAGCTCACCGCCGAGTTCGGCGTCCCCGCCGCCGGCTACGCGCTCGACGTCACCGACTCCACGGCCGTGAACGCCGTCGCCGCCGAGATCGCCGCCTCGGACCTCCCGCCCGTCGGCGCACTCGCCAACATCGCCGGAATCCCCTCCCCCGTCGCCTTCCTCGAGGTCACCGACGAGCTGTGGGACAAGATCATCGCCGTGAACCTCACCGGCAGCTTCTATACGTGCCGCGCGTTCCTGCCCGCCATGCTCGAGGGCGGCTACGGCCGCATCGTGAACATGTCCTCCGTCTCGGCGCAGCAGGGCGGCGGCGTGTTCTCCAAGACCCCGTACTCCGCCGCGAAGGCCGGCGTGCTGGGCCTGACCCGCTCGCTCGCCCGCGAGATGGCGCCCGAGGGCATCACCGTCAACGCCGTCTCCCCCGGCGCCGCCGACACCAACATCCGCGGCAACACCACCGCCGAGGCCGAGGCGGCGCTGTCCGCCTCGATCCCGATGGGCCGCCAGGCGAGCGCCGACGAGATCGCGGCCCTGGTCGTGTGGCTCTCGAGCGAGGACGCCGGCTACATCACCGGCACCACCCAGGCGATCAACGGCGGTTCGTACATCTCATGACCGCTCCTGCCCGCCCCTCCGCGCCGTCCGTGCGCGTGGGCATCTCGACGATCTCCTTCCGCCACCGCCCGCTGCCCGAGGCGCTGCGCCTCATCGCGGCGACCGGGGCGCGGGAGATCGACCTGGGGGCGATCCCCGACGTCACCGACCACGTGCCCGTCCCCTTCACCGGGGATCCGGCCGCGTACGCCGAGGCGATCTCCGCGGCGGGGCTGCGCGCCGGCGCCGTCAACGCCGATCCCGGGGACCTCAACGACCCCGCGCTCGACGAGGCGGCGCTGACCGAGGTCGTCGGCCCGCTCGTCGAGCTGGCCGCCGCGCTCGACGCCGCGCTGATCGTCCCGGCCGGCCGCGCCTCCTACGAGCCCTTCGTCGACCGCGAGAGCGACCTCGCGCAGATCGCGGCGAGCCTGACGGTGATCTCCCGCCTGTGCGCCGCCCGGGGCGTGCGCCTGCTGGTGGAGGTGCTGCACCACCGCCGCTTCGTGCACACCGTCGCCGACGCCGACGCCCTGCTCGCGCAGCGCCCGGCCGAGCTCTTCGGCGTGCTCTTCGACGTCTCCCACGTCGTCGCCTCCGACGAGGACCCGCTCCAGTGGGCCCGCCGTCTGGGCGGTCGCATCGAGCGGGTCCACCTGCGCGACGCCGTGCCCGGGGACCTCAACCTCTCCCTCGGCGCGGGGCAGGTCGACTTCACCGCGCTCGTGGGGACCCTCGAGCTGCTGCACTTCGAGGGCACGTACATCCTCGAGCTCGAGACCCACGACATCGCCGAGGAGGACCGCGAGGCGGACGTGACCCGCAGCCACGCCGAGATCGCGGCGCTGCTGGACGCCTCCGTCTGACCCGACGGGCGCGCGGCCGCGCCGGCCGCACGCCCGTCGGCCGCACGCCCGTCGGCCGCACGACCCGTTGGCCGCACGACCCGTCGGCCCGACCCCCTCCCCGGCGTCCTGCCCATCGGCCGACGACCTTCCCGTCGGCCGACAGGCCCCGCCCCGACCACTCTGCGCCGACCGGCAACCGCTCGTCGGCGACCACCCCTACCCAGGGCGCGATGCCGCGCCCTGCCCCAGGAGGACACCATGACCCCTCCCCGCCCCCTGACCGCTCCCCGTGGGCCGCGCCGCCGCGACCTGCTGGGCGGCCTCGCGCTCGCGGGACTCGCCGGGACGGCCCTGACCGGCTGCGCCGGCGGCGACGGCCCTCGCCGCACCGACTCGGTGCGCATCATCCTCGGCCACGGCGCCGCCCCCGGGAACCCCCGCTCCGAGGGCGCGCTGGCCTTCCAGCGCCTGGTCGCGGAGAAGTCCGACGGCGAGGTCGAGATCCAGATCCTCGGCCAGGAGTCCGTCGGCAGCGACACCGAGATGATGGTGTCCGTCGCCGCGGGCACCCTGGACATGTCCATCAACTCCCAGGGCCCCTTCTCCAGCTACGTGCCCGAGGCGGCGCTGATCGGCCTGCCCTTCCTCTTCGAGACCTCCCAGCACGCCTACCAGGTGCTCGACGGCCCGATCCAGGACGAGATCGCCGTGCTCGCCGAGGAGAAGGGCTTCCACGTGCTCGGCTACTGGGACAACGGGATGCGCGACATCACCAACTCGGTCCACCCGATCGAGGTCCCGGAGGATCTCGCCGGCCTGAAGATCCGCACCCCCGACGACCCGATGACGATCGACATCTTCGACCAGCTCGGCGCGAACCCGACCCCGATGGCCTTCGGCGAGCTGTACCTCGGACTGCGTCAGGGCGCCGTCGACGGGCAGGAGAACCCCGTGGTGAACATCCACAGCTCCTCCCTCCACGAGGTGCAGGCGCACCTGGCGGTGACCGGGCACAAGTACGAGACGAACCCGTTCGTCATGTCCACCACCCGCTGGGAGAAGCTCGACGACGCGGTGCGCACCGTGATTCAGGAGGCCGCGGTCGAGGCGCTCGCGGAGCAGCGCCGCCTGATGACCGAGCAGACCGCCGAGATCTACACCGAGTTCGAGCAGTCCCTGCAGGTCACCCACCCCGACCGGGCCGTCTTCCGCGAGGCGACCGCGCCGGTGTACGAGACCTGGCAGCAGGAGCACCCGGACTTCTTCGAGCAGATCACCGCCGCCGCGGACGAGATCCGCGCCGAGCACGAGGAGAGCGCAGCATGAGCAGCACCCCGCCCACCTCACCGCACGAGCCGGGCCGCGACCCCCGCCGCGGCACGGGCCGTGACGCCGGCCGCGACCCGGTCATCACCGAGGAGGACCTCGCCGCGCTCGACACCTCCGAGGGCCACGCGGACGACGCCCGGCCCGAGGAGCGGGTCAACGAGATCACCGCCCGGATCGGCGGCTGGATCGCGATGCTCGCGACCGCCGTGATCGTGGTGCTCGTGACCATCGCGGTCGTCATGCGGTACTTCCTGAACTCCTCGCTGCCGATCGCGGCCGAGGGCCCCACCTACCTGTTCCCGTGGCTGATCGCCGGCGGCGCGATCGTCGCCCAGGGCAGCCGCGGCCACATCGCTGTGGACGTGCTGGTCAGCCGGCTGTCCGGCGAGGCGTACCGGAAGGCGCAGATCGCCATCTGGGCGTTCTCGACCGTGCTGCTGGGCTACATGACCTACCTGGCCGTGTACCTGATCGGGCCGATGTCCGACCAGTCCACCCCGATCATGGGCTGGCCGCAGATGGGCAGCTTCGGCGCCTTCCTCGTGATGATCGCGGTGATGACGGTGCAGGCCGGCGCCCGCACCCTCCATTACGCCCGCCACGGCGTACCCGACCACGCCCTGCCGCACGCCGCCCAGAGCCCCTCCGCGTCGAAGGAGACCCCCGGTGCTTGAAGCCCTCCTCGCAGTCGCCGTCTTCATCGTCCTGCTCCTGCTGGGCATCCCCGTCGCCTTCGCGATCCTCGCGGGCGCTGTGGTGGGCCTGTTCGCCGTGGGCTCCCTGCCCATGGAGGGCCTCGCCCAGCAGTCCTTCAGCCCGCTCGGGGACTACTCGATCCTCGCGATCCCCTTCTTCATCCTCACCGCCGACCTGCTGTTCAGCGGGAAGCTCGGCGCGCAGGTGATCGGGCTCGCGACGCGCGTCGTCGGCCGCCTCCGCGGCGGCGTCGGCATGACCAGCGTGCTGACCAACGCGGTGTTCGCCGGCATCTCCGGCTCCGCGGTCGCCGACGCGACCGGCATCGGCAAGGTCGTCATCCCCTGGACGAAGCGCCTCGGGTACAGCGGCGGCTACGCCACGGCGGTGAACGCCTCGGCGTCCTCGCTCGGCGTGATCCTGCCGCCCTCGATCCCGATGATCCTGTTCGCCTCCGCCTCCGGCGCGTCCGTCGCGGCGGTGTTCACCGCGGGCATCGGCCCGGGCATCCTCGCCGCGGTCCTGCTGCTGCTCGGCTGCTGGCTGGTGGCCTGGAAGGCGGGCTTCCCGCGGGTGAAGGCGAGGTTCACCCTCAAGCGCCTGCTGGTGGACCTGCTGTTCGCGACCCCCGCGATCCTGATCCCGATCATCCTGATCCGCGTGGTGCTGTTCACCGGCATCGCGACGGTCACCGAGGTCTCCGTGCTCGCCGTGCTCTACGCCCTCGGCGTGCGAGTGCTGCTGTACCGCGACCTGAGCCTCTCCCAGCTGCGCAAGGCCCTGGTCGACTCCGCCTCGGCGAGCGCCGTGGTGCTGCTGCTGATCATGTTCTCCTCGGCGCTGGCCTGGCTGCTGACCATCCAGGAGGCGCCGCAGGCGCTCGCGGAGACGCTCACCTCGACCCTGCAGGCCGAGTGGCTCGTGATCCTCGCGATGATCGTGATCCTGCTGGTCGTGGGCATGTTCCTGGACATCTCGCCCGCGATCCTGCTGCTCACCCCCGTGATGCTCCCGGTCGCGAACGCGATCGAGATGGACATCATCCACTTCGGCATCCTGATGGTGGTGACCCTCGCGATCGGCCTGTACACCCCGCCGGTGGGGACGACGCTGTTCATCTCCGCCTCGATCGGGCGGGTGCCGATCCTGCAGACCGCCAAGGCGCTGCTGCCCTTCTACGGGCTGGGGCTGATCGTGGTCTTCGCGACCGCGTACCTGCCGGGGCTGCTGTTCATCGGCTGACCCCAGCCGGGGCCGCCCCCGCCGGGCACCTCCCCACAGCCCCGCCCCGAGCGCCCGACCTCTCAGGGGCCGACCCGGGGCGGGGCCGTTCCCGCATCGAGTGGCAGGTTTCGACCGCTTCAGGACAGCTGAAGCGGTCGAAACCTGCCACTCGATCGTCGTCCGGCGTCGGACCGACCCCGTCGTGCCCCGTCAGGCGGGTCCCGTCATGCGGGCCCCGTCAGGCGGGCCCCGTCAGGCGGCCCCGCCGCCCCGCCCCGCGCCCCGTCGTCCGAGCGGTCGGTCGAGGGCGCGCCGGGGCGGTGAGTAGGATCTGGCGGATGACCACCGACCAGGAGCCGCGCTGGCTGACGCCCGAGGAGCAGGTGACCTGGCGGGCGCTGACGAGCCTGCTCGTGCGGCTGCCCGCGGCGCTCGACGCCCAGCTGCGTCGCGATGCCGGGATCACCCACTTCGACTACCAGGTGCTCTCGCAGCTCTCCGAGCAGCCGGAGCGCCGCCTGCGCCTGCGCGAGCTCGCGGCGCGCGCGGACTCGAGCCTCCAGCGCCTCTCCCAGGTGGTCACCCGCCTGGAGGCGAAGGGCTGGGTGGAGCGCCTTCCCGACCCGGCCGACGGGCGCACCACCCTCGCCGTGCTCACCGACGCGGGATTCGAGAAAGTCGTGGCGACCGCGCCGGGCCATGCCGCCGAGGTGCTCGACCTCGCGATCGACCCGCTCGATCCCGAGCAGCTCCGCCGACTGCGGGAGATCAGCGAGACGATCGTCGGGACGATCGACGAGCACCGGTAGGGCTCGGCCTGCGGGCAATCCGCAGCGATCACTCGACGCGGCCCCGATGGCGTGATGCGGTAGGGATCCGCTCGTCCTCGACCTTCAGGAGTGATCCCCATGCCTCGCCTCGTCTCCATCGAGTTCTCGTCCGACGGCCCCTTCGGCGCGGAGGCCGCTGCCGCCTACGCGGAGCTGGCCGACGACATCGCCGCGGAGGACGGTCTGATCTGGAAGGTCTGGACGGAGGACCCGCGGACGTCCGTGGCGGGCGGCGCCTCTCTGTTCGCCGACGAGGAGTCCGCCGAGCGCTACATCCACAAGCACACTCAGCGGCTGGGCTCCTTCGGGATCACCGATGCACGGATCTCGAACCTGGGCGTGAACGAGCAGCTCTCGGCCACCACCTACGCCGTCCTGCAGCGAGACTGACCCGGGCGCGCCGCCCTCTCGTCCCGCCGGCCAGGACGATCGGGCGGCGGCACGCCTCGCGGACCACTGGCCACCAGGCCTTCCCCCCCCCCGCGCTGATGCTCGACCTACGCCCTGTCGGCCGCCGCAGGCGCTCCGCCGGACGCACCGACGAGGTCCGTCGCGAACCGCTGCGACTCGGCGCCGGTGAGGTCGTGGACCGTCAGGCGCAGGTGCCGGGAGGCCTCGAGGCCGGACCCGCCGTGGGCGAGGCGGAACTCGTCCCCGGTCCGCACCCGCCACCCCCGACGGGCGAGCTCCGCCGCGACCTCCCGGGCGGGGCGCGGCACGGGGACCCACAGGCTCATCCCGTCGGCCGCACGGACGGGCAGGCCCTGCGCCGTGAGCAGCGCGGCGACCTCGGCGTTCCGGGCGGCGTAGTGCTCCCCGGCGCGCTCGACGAGGGCGCGGGACGCGTCGTCGGCGAGGACCCCGTGGGCGAGGCGCTGCAGGAGGTGGCTGACCCAGGTGGTGCCGGGGCTGAGCCGCAGCGCGAGCCGGCCTGCGGTCTCCGGGTCGGTCGCACAGACCGCGAGGCACAGGTCGGGACCGAGGAACTTCGAGACCGAGCGCACCAGCGCCCAGCGGCGGTGCCCGGGCGGCAGCGGCGAGCGGAAGGGCCGACGGGAGAGGAACGAGTAGTAGTCGTCGAGCACGACGAGCACGTAGGGGTGCTCGTCGAGCACGGCCCGCAGCTCCTCCGCGCGGCGGGCGCTGAGCGAGGCGCCGGTGGGGTTCTGGGCGCGGGGCGTGAGCACGACGGCGCGGGCCCCGGCCTCAAGCGCGGCGCGGAGACCGTCCGGGGTCATGCCCTCGGCGTCGACGGGGACGGGCAGGGTCCGGTAGCCGGCGTGGCGGACGGTCTGGATGCTGGCGAGGAAGCAGGGGTTCTCCAGCGCCACGGCGTCGTCGCGGACCAGGGACTGCGCCAGCAGCCGTTCGATCGCGTCGACGGCTCCGCTGGTCAGCGTCAGATCCGCGTCGGCGCCGGTGGGCACGTCGGGCGCGACCCATTCCCGTGCCCAGGACTCGAAGCCGGGGTCGATCACCGGTTCGCCGTAGAGCACGGGGCGGCCGACGGCGCCGGCGAGCGCCGGGGCGAGGTCCGGGATGAGGGCGGGATCGGGGTTGCCCGTGCCGAGGTCGCGGAGCGTTCCCGCGGGAACGCCGCCGAGGCCCCGGCCTGCTCCCACGGGGCCCCCGGGAGCGTCGGGGCCGCCTAGTCCGCCGGGAGCTTCGGGACCGGCGAGCCCGCCGGGACCTGCGGAGCCTGCGCGACCGGTGAGGTCCCTGAGCGCTTCCGGGGCGGCATAGCCCTCCTGCGCCACCGCCTGCGGTCCGGCGATACGGGTCCCGGCACGGCCCTGCGCGACGACGGCGCCGTCGCGGGCGAGCCTCCGGTACGCGGCGACGGCGGTGTTGCGGTTGACCCCGAGCTGCTCGGCGAGGGCGCGCACCGGCGGGAGCAGGTCGCCGGGGACCAGCTCGCCGCGGTCGACCAGGCCGCGCACGCTGCCGGCGATCTCCGCGGCGGTGCTGCCGCTGATCTGCGCGGCCGAGGTGTTCTCCACGCGCCCGAGTCTAGGGCGGAGATCCACGAGGCGGACTCCATTCAACCGCCCGCCCGGCCCCGTGCTACGTTTTGGCCTAGATCAAAGTGGTGCAGGGAGGGTCGCGGCGTCAGGAGCCGTCGGCCCGCGCCGCGCGAGCTGAGAAGGAGCTCCTATGAGCGCCCCTGCCCCCACCCCGTCCACCGGCGCCGCCCCCTCCACCGGCACCGGCACCGTCAAGCGCGGCCTCGCCGAGATGCTCAAGGGCGGCGTGATCATGGACGTCGTCACCCCCGAACAGGCAAGGATCGCCGAGGACGCCGGCGCCGTCGCCGTCATGGCGCTCGAGCGGGTCCCCGCCGACATCCGCGCCCAGGGCGGCGTCTCCCGTATGTCCGACCCCGACATGATCGACGGGATCGTCGAGGCGGTCTCGATCCCGGTGATGGCCAAGGCGCGGATCGGCCACTTCGTCGAGGCGCAGGTGCTGCAGGAGCTCGGCGTGGACTTCATCGACGAGTCCGAGGTGCTCTCCCCCGCGGACTACGCCCACCACATCGACAAGCACCGCTTCACCGTGCCCTTCGTGTGCGGGGCGACGAACCTCGGGGAGGCACTGCGCCGCATCACCGAGGGCGCGGCGATGATCCGCTCCAAGGGCGAGGCCGGCACCGGCGACGTCTCCGAGGCGACGAAGCACATCCGCACCATCAGCGCCGAGATCCGGGCGCTGGCCGCCCGCTCGGAGGACGAGCTCTACCTCGCCGCGAAGGAGCTCCAGGCCCCGTACGCCCTGGTCAAGGAGGTCGCGGAGGCGGGCGCGCTGCCCGTGCCGATGTTCACCGCGGGCGGGGTGGCGACCCCGGCGGACGCCGCGATGATGATGCAGCTCGGGGCCGACGGGGTGTTCGTCGGCTCCGGGATCTTCAAGTCCGGCGAGCCGGCGAAGCGCGCCGCCGCCGTCGTCCGGGCCACCGCCTCCTACGACGACCCCTCCGTGATCGCGGAGGTCTCGCGCGGCCTCGGCGAGGCGATGGTCGGCATCAACGTCGCCGACCTCCCCGCCCCGCACCGCCTCGCCGAGCGCGGCTGGTGAGCAGGAGGCCGACGGTCACGGAGGCGCACGGGGGCCCGTCGGCCGTCGCTCCGACCGCCGCTGCGCGAGACTCGACGACAGTCGTCGGCGCGGTCGGCCCACGCATCGGGGTGCTCGCCCTCCAGGGCGACGTGCACGAGCACTCCCGGATGCTCGCGCACGTCGGCGCGCAGGTCATGCCGGTGCGACGGCCGACGGAGCTGGCCGAGGTCGACGGCCTCGTGCTCCCCGGCGGGGAGTCCACGGTCATCGATCGCCTCGCCCGGCTCACCGGCCTGCGGGAGCCGCTGCGGGAGGCGATCGCGGGCGGGCTCCCGGTGCTGGGCACCTGCGCGGGGCTGATCCTGCTGGCCGCGCGGCTGCAGGACGGCGGCCCCGGTCAGGAGACCCTCGGCGGGCTGGACGTGACCGTGCGCCGCAACGCCTTCGGCCGGCAGACGGAGTCCTTCGAGACGGATCTCGTGGTCCCCGCGCTCGAGGGGCCCGGGGCCGACGGGCCGCCGGTGCGGGCCGCGTTCATCCGCGCCCCGCTGATCGAGGAGATCGGCCCGGCCGCGGAGCTGCTCGCCGCACTGCCGGACGGGCGTGCGGTCGCGGCGCGGCAGGGACGGGTGCTGGGCCTCGCCTTCCACCCCGAGTCCACCGGCGAGACACGCTTCCATGAGCTGTTCCTGCGGGTCGTGCGGGAGGGCTGACGCCCGCTGCCGCACCTCACCCCCGCAGCAGCGGCGCGATCTCGCTCCCCCACGCCGCGACGGCGGGCAGGTTGCGGAAGTCCCCGGTGGGGGTGCGCATGGACTTCAGCAGCACGCGCTCGTGCAGCGGGATGCGGTCCATGAGCACCCAGCCGGGGAAGTTCTTCGTCGCGACGGGGGTGTGGTCGAGGGTCGCGAGGAAGGCGTCGGTCGCCTTCTGCTTCCCGCCCTTGGCGGGGTCGGAGGCGGAGCCGGAGCAGGAGAAGAAGGCGAAGGGCCTGCTCGAGAGGGTGTCTGCGTGCTGCTTCGCCCAGGACGCGGCGCTCTTCTCGATGGACTCGACGCGCACGCCCGAGCCGAGCACGACGGCGTCGTAGCCGGACGGGTCGGGGCCCTCCTCGATGTCGACGAGCTCGCAGTCGAGACCTGCCCCGCGCAGGGCGTCGGCGAGGGTCTCGGCGAGGGTGCGGGTGGCTCCGGAGTGGGTCGCATAGGCGACGAGCGCTGTCATACGAGGCATCGTGCCAGCCCCTCGGCCGCGACATGCGGGACCGAGGTCCGCCGCCGCCTGCCCCGCACCTCGGTGCATCGTCCGCCCCCGACCCCTCTCCCGCAGGTCAGCCCAAGATCACGATTCGGTCGTCATGACCTGCCGGTCACTGGATCGCGCTCGCGCGGGAGTGGACAATCCCGTCATACGGCCCTGGCCGCCGTGGCCTTCGCCGTCTCCTGAAGGAGGCAGCCGTGAAGAAGAGAATCCTGTCCGTCCTCGCCTCGGGCGCGCTGCTGGTGGGGCTGGGCGCCGTCGCCCCGGCCACCGCGTCGACCGCACCGTACTGCGGGATCCGCTGGGGGTCGCTCCCCGAGTCGGTCACCGCCACCACCTCGGCCCAGGTCGAGAACCTCCGCTCCGGCCGCCACGACTGCTTCGACCGGCTCGTCGTGGACCTGGACGGCACCGTCACCGGGTACTCCGTCTCCTACGTGAGCCGTGTGGAGCAGCTCGGCTCCGGGCACGTCGTCCCGCTCTCCGGCGCGGCGGACCTGCAGGTCCTCGTCGAGGCCGCGGCCTACGACGACCGCGGCGAGGCGACCTACTCGCCGCGCACCCCGTCGCGCGCGGTGGACGTGACCGGCTATCGCACCTTCCGCCAGGTCGCCTTCACCGGCAGCTTCGAGGGGCAGACGCTGATCGGGCTCGGCGTCCGCGCCCGGCTCCCGATGCGGGCCTTCGTGCTCGACGGCCCCGGCGACGGGTCCCGCCTGGTCATCGACGTCGCCCATCGGTGGTGAGCCCCGGGTCCTCGCCCGCGCCGCCCACCGGCGCCTCGTCGTCGGCAGTCGTCCCGCCGACGGTCGTCTCCGCTCCGGCGTCCCCGTCCTCGGGGGCGCCGGTGCTGCGCGTCGGGCCGGCGACGGCACCGAGCACGAAGGCGCCGACGAGGAGTGCGGCGCACACGATCGCCGCGACGGTCCCGCCCACCATCAGCGGGAAGTTCGCCAGCGAGATGCCGAGCACGACGAACAGGCCCAGCCCGCCGAGCCCGGTCGCGGCGAGGGTGAGCGCGCCTGCCCGTCGGCCGCCGAAGCGGAGCACCGCGAGCGCGGTCAGCGCCATCATCGCGATCACCCCGATCGCGCCGAGGCCCGAGTACCAGGTGTAGATCTCGACCACGGGGTCCAGCTGCGCGAGCGCCGAGACCAGCACGATCACGGCGGTGATGCCGGTGACGGCGAGCGAGGCGCGGGAGGGGGCGCGGTGCACCGGGTGCACCTGCCCGAGCGCGGAGGGCAGCACTCCGCGCCGACCGAGGGTGAAGAGGTAGCGGGAGACGATGTTGTGGAATCCCAGCATGCAGGCGAACATGCTGGTCACGACCAGGACCTGGGTCACGTCGCGCATGATCGGCGCGACCATGTCCCCGGCGAGCGCGACCACGACCGAGTCGGGGCTCGCCGCGGCGGCGTCGAGGGCGTCCTCGGCGCCGAGCCCGGAGATCACCAGCCACGAGGAGACGGTGTAGAGCACGCCGATCAGCAGCACCGCGACGTAGGTGGCGCGCGGGATGGTGCGCAGCGGGTCGCGGGCCTCGTGGCGGAACACGGCGGTCGCCTCGAAGCCGAAGAAGCCGAGGAACGCGAAGAGGAGGCCCAGCCCCGGCGCGCCCGAGAGCGCCTCGGCGGGGCGGAACGGGACCGGGGTGAGCTCGCGGCCGGAGGCGAGCACTCCGAGGTCGATCGCGAGCACCGCAAGGATCTCCAGCACCAGCACCACGCCGAGCACCGCGGCGGAGAGGTCGATGCGGCGATGCGCGAGCACGCCCACCACTGCGATCATCACCGCGGAGATCAGCCACCACGGCAGCTCGATCCCGGTCCACAGGGCGAGCAGGTTCCCGGACTGCACGCCGAGATAGCAGGTCATCGACACGGTCAGCAGCACGTAGCTGAGCAGCGCGACCGCCGCCGTGCCGAGGCCCGCCCGCCGCCCGAGGCCCTGGTGGACGTAGGCGTAGAAGGCGCCGGCGTCCGGCACGTGCGGGGTCATCCAGGTGAAGCCGACGGCGAAGAGCAGCAGGATCAGCGTGGCCGCGAGGATCATCAGCGGCGCGCCGATGCTCCCGGACTCCAGCAGGATCAGCGGGAAGTTCGCGACCACCACGGTGATCGGGGCCGCGGCGGCGACCACCATCAGCACGATGCCGGCCACTCCCAGCGATCGCGTCATCTCGGTGCGCACAGGGCCACCTCTTTCCGTCCACGGGCGCCCCGGGACGGGCGCAGCTGCTCAGGATAGGGCGCAGCGCCCGGGGCCGAGCGGGGCGTCCACGGCTGCGACCTGCACGGACGTAGTGTCCGACGGTGAAAATCCGCCGGCACTCCCTGCGTCCCGCGTGTCCTGCCGCCGGTGTGCCCTGCCGTCCTCCGCCCCCTCAGCGGATCAGCCGACGCTCCCGCGCCACCCGCAGCGCCGCGGTGCGGCTCTCCACGCCGAGCTTCTCGTAGAGGTGGACGAGGTGGGTCTTCACCGTCGACTCGGAGATGAACAGCCGCTTGGCCGCCTCGCGGTTCGTCGCACCGGTCGCGAGCACCTCGAGGATCTCGGTCTCCCGCGGTGACAGGGCGGTGCGGGGTTCGGCCATGCGCCGCACCAGCAGCTGCTGCACCTCGGGGGAGAGCACGGAGCGTCCGGCGGCGGCCTCGCGCACGGCGTCCAGCAGCGCCTCGGTGGGCGCGTCCTTGAGCACGTAGCCGATCGCGCCGGCCTCGAGCGCGCCGACCACGTCGGCCTCCGCGTCGAAGGTGGTCACGGCGAGGACCTGCACGCCCGGGTGCTGGGCGCGGAGTCTCCGCGTGGTCTCGATCCCGCCGATCCCGTCGCCGAGGTTCAGGTCCATCAGCACCAGGTCGGGGACGCCCTCGCCGGTGGTCACCAGCCGGTCCAGCGCCTGCAGCGCCTCGTCGCCGGAGCCGACGTCGGCGACGACCTCGATCTCCGCATCGGCCTCGAGCAGGGCGCGCAGCCCGGCGCGGACGACGGGATGGTCGTCGACCATCATCAGTCGGATGCTCACGATCGGGCCTCCTGCTCTCGCAGCGGAAGGGTCAGCCCGACGGCGGTGCCCTCCCCCGGGGTCGAGTCGATCGTCACGGTACCTCCGGCCCGGTCCATCCGGGCGCGCAGCAGCCGCAGCCCGTCGCCGCCCTCGGCGCGATCGGGGGCAGGGGCGCCGACGGCCGGCCCGGCGGCGAGGGCGTCGGCCGACGGGTCGAAGCCGCGCCCGTCGTCGACCACGTCGAGGCTCACCCGGTCCGGCCACCAGGCCAGGGTGAGCACGCAGCGCTGCGCCTCGGCATGCCGCTGCACGTTCGCGACCAGGGACTGCGCCGCCCGGTGCAGGGTCTCGACCTGCTCGGGGGCGAGCTCGATAGGGGTCCCGTCGACCCGCAGCTCCCAGCGGGTCGGCCCGCCGAGCGCCTCGGCCCGGGCGATCACCTCGCGCAGCACCTGCTCGAGGGTGGTGCGGGGGGCGCGGTCCGCGAGGTCGCGGACCAGGCCGCGTGCGTCGGCGAGGTTCTCGCGGGCGGTGCGCTCGATGCGGGAGAACTCGTCGGCGGCCGACGGGTGGGCGGCGCCCGCGGCGCGGGAGAGCATCACGATCGAGTTCAGGCCCTGGGCGAGGGAGTCGTGGATGTCGCTGGCCAGGCGCTGCCGCTCCTCGGCCACGCCCTTCCTCCTCTCGGAGTCGGCGAGCTCGGCCTGGGCGGCGCGGAGCTGCGCGACCAGCACCCGGCTGCGGTCCGTCTCGCGCAGCAGGCGCCGGTAGACGGCGTGCGCGACCAGGGAGAACACGGCGCCGATGAGCGGTCCGAGGATCTCGCCCACCCCCAGCAGGGCCTCATCCCGCCCGAGCA
Organism: Brachybacterium sp. sponge; assembly: GCF_001613775.1. NCBI lineage: Bacteria > Bacillati > Actinomycetota > Actinomycetes > Micrococcales > Dermabacteraceae > Brachybacterium > Brachybacterium sp. sponge. Next base: position 536,223 of record NZ_LRMP01000001.1, read on the forward strand.
CCGGGGAGACGATCGCCCACAGGGTCACCAGCGCGAGCGCGAGGGGCCCGCCGACGGGGCCCAGCGCGAACAGGACCAGGAAGAACAGCGTGAACGCGATCCACACGAACGACGGGGAGACGAAGGTGGTCGCCATCCAGGCGGCGGTCAGCGCGAGCACCCACGGCGCCGACGGGAGCAGCAGGTCGGTGGTGTCCGCGCGTCCGGCGTCGCCGCGGCGCAGGGCCCGCTGCGAGCCGAGCAGGTAGATCCCGGCGAGCACGGCGGCGCACAGGATCGCGAGCGGCGCGGGGACGCCGTCGGCCGTGATCGCGCGGACCGCGCCCACCACCGGCAGCACCAGGAACGCGATGTGCATCGCGCCGCGCAGGGTCGCGGCGAGCGCGGTGGAGGTGTCGCCCGTCGGCGCGGGGCGCTCCCCGGTCCGGGAACGGCCCGACTCCTGCTCCGGCACTGGCTCTGCGTTCACCCTCGACACTCTAGGGCCAGGCCCGCCGCGCACCCCCGCTCACGGCATCGTCCGAAAGGACGACTCGGCGCTCGTCCTTCGGGTCAGCGGGGACCATCCCGCACAGGCGATGTCGCGGGCCGGGATCCGCGATGGCATGGAACCATGTTCGTCGCACTCAAGGACATCGTCCACGCCAAGGGTCGCTTCACCCTCATGATCGGGGTGATCGCCCTGCTCACGCTGCTGCTGGTGCTGCTGACCGGCCTCACCCGCGGTCTCGCCCACCAGAACATCTCCGCCATCGAGGCTCTCCCGGCCGACGCGGTCGTGCTCACCCCCACCCTCGGGGACGAGATCTCCTGGTCCGACTCGCAGGTCTCGACCGATCAGGCCTCGACCTGGGAGGCGGCCGACGGGATCACCGCCGAGCCGCTGTCTGTCGGCCAGATGCGCATCGAGGCCGGCGACGCCGTGACCTCGCTGGCCCTCTTCGGCATCGCCCCCGACGGCGAGGCCGCGCAGGCGCTGCCCTCGGCGCCCGCCCCGGGCGAGGCGCTGCTGCCCGAGGACGTCGCCGCCGACCTCGGCGTCACGGCCGGGGACACCGTGCAGGTGAACGGCCAGGACCTCACCGTCGCCGGCACCGCCCCGACCTCCTGGTACTCCCATTCCCCCGTCGGCTACGTCGACGTCACCACCTTCAAGGACCTCGCCCACCAGGCCGAGGACACCGCGGGCTCCGCCCTGCTGGTCCACGGCGCCGGACCGGACGACGCCGTTGTCGAGCAGGCCGCGCAGGACTCCGGCACCCGCGCCGTGAGCGTGGACGACTCCCTCGCCGCCCTGCCCTCCTACTCCTCGGAGAACGGCTCGCTGACCCTCATCCAGGGCTTCCTCTACGGCATCTCCGCCCTGGTCACGATCGCCTTCCTGTCCGTCTGGACGATCCAGCGCACCCGTGACATCGCCGTGCTGCGCGCCCTCGGCGCGACCGCCCGCTACGTCCTGCGCGACACCGTCGGCCAGGCCGCGATCCTGCTCGCCGTCGGCGCGGCGGTCGGCGGGATCGTCGGCGGGGCCGGCGGTGCGGCGCTCGCGACCGTCGCCCCGTTCGAGTCCTCGGCGGTGACCGTGCTGCTGCCCGTCGCGGGAGTGCTCGTGATCGGCCTGATGGGCTCCGTCCTCGCCACCCGGCGCGTCACCCGCGTCGATCCGCTGCTCGCCCTCGGAGGGAACTGACCCCCATGACCACCACCGCCACCATCACCACCCCCGACACCACGACGACCGCGCCCGCGCTCTCGGCCCGGGACGTCACCGTCACCTACCCCGACGGCCGGAACCCCGACGGCAGCGAGCGCCTGAACACCGTGCTGCACCAGGCGAGCCTGGACGTGGCCCGCGGCGAGTTCGCGGTGATCCTCGGCCCCTCCGGCTCGGGCAAGTCCACCCTGCTCAGCGTCGCCGCGGGGCTCGTCGTCCCGGGCTCCGGCAGCGTCCTGATCGAGGGCACGGACCTCACCGCGCTGGACGAGAAGCGCCGCACCGCGATGCGCCGGGATCGGATCAGCGTCGTGTTCCAGCAGCCGAACCTGCTGCCCGCCCTCACCGTGCGCGACCAGCTGCTGGTCACGAAGCATCTCGCCGGAGTGCGCGGCCGGCGACTGCGCGCCGAACGAGACCGCGCCGAGGCGATGCTCGAGCGCGTCGGGATGGGCCAGTACGCGGACCGTCGACCGCACGAGCTCTCCGGCGGTCAGCGCCAGCGGGTCAACATCGCCCGCGCCCTGTTCACCGATCCGGCGGTGCTGCTGGTGGACGAGCCGACCAGCGCCCTGGACCACGAGCGCTCCCGCGAGGTCGTGGACCTGCTGGTGGGGATCACCCGCGAGCTGAAGGTCGCGACCGTGATGGTCACCCACGACCGCGAGTTCGCCGAGGACGCGGACCATGTGATCACCCTGCGCGACGGGCGGGTGGAGGAGCCGGATGCCTGAGTCACGGCGCCGCGCGGGTCCCGCCGCCCCGCGGACGTGCCGACGCCGACGCACGACGGGTCCGGGCCGCCGTGCGTCGGCGAGGTGCCGGTGACCCTACTCCAGCGCGTCCCCGGAGTCAGGAGGGTCCGCGGACGGGTTGCAGGAGGCCTGGTCCGGACGGGGTGTCGGCGGCCTGCCGGGGCGGCGCGAGCGCGTTCGCGCGACGCAGGACGCGGCTGTGCAGGGATCCCCGGCATGACGCCGGCCCGCGCCCCCTGCGTCAGGGGACACGGGCCGGAGCCAGCTGTGTTCAGGGCACGACGCCCAAGGGATCAGGCCTGGGGCACGACGAGACCGGACGCGGACGAGCGCGCGGCCTCGAAGCGGGCCTGCACGTCGGCCCAGTTCACGATGTTCCAGATCGCCTTGACGTAGTCCGCCTTCACGTTCTGGTAATCGAGGTAGAAGGCGTGCTCCCACATGTCCAGCTGGAACAGCGGGATCGTCGCCACCGGCACACCGTTCTGCTGATCGTAGAACTGCTCGATCACGAGGTTCCCGCCGATCGGCTCGTAGGCCAGCACCGCCCAGCCCGACCCCTGGATCCCCAGCGCCGCCGCCGTGAAGTGCGCACGGAAGGAGTCGAACGAGCCGAAGTACTCATCGATCGCCTGCGCGAGCTCGCCGGTCGGCTTGTCGCCGCCCTCCGGCGAGAGGTTCTTCCAGAAGATCGAGTGGTTCGTGTGACCGCCGAGGTTGAAGGCGAGATCCTTCGAGAACTGGTTGATCGACCCGAAGTCCCCGGCCTCACGCGCCGCGGCGAGCTTCTCCAGCGCCGTGTTCGCACCCTTGACATAGGTCGCGTGGTGCTTGGAGTGGTGCAGCTCCATGATCTTCCCCGAGATCGAGGGATCCAGCGCGCCGTAGTCGTAATCGAGATCGGGAAGCGTGTACTCAGCCATGATCAGTCCTTCCTTTCGTCGAACCCCGCCGGTCCGCCCGACGAGCAACAGCTCGACCATAGAACCTCAAGTCCACTTGAGGGCAAACCGGGGCGTCATACTTCGCCATCAGCGGACGGCTGTGGACTGGCGCGCGACGGCCCGGCGGCCGACGCCCAGCACCCGGCGGCCGTCTCGCGCGACTGCGCGGCGTCGGCCGCCCGCTCCGCACTCACGCCCGCTCGTCGCCGCCGTCGTCTCCTTCGTCGTACTCGATGACGTCCTCGAGCCGGCGGGGCCCGGCGCCGGTCGCGGCGAGCGCGTCGTCGGGGTTCAGCAGCGCGCAGGCCCTCAGCGAGAGGCAGCCGCAGCCGATGCAGCCTGTCAGCTCGTGCTCGAGCCGCTCGATCGCGCGTCGACGCTCCTCGAGGGTGCGGCGCCAGCGGCGGGAGGCCCGCTGCCATTCGGCGTGGGAGGGCGTGCGGTCCATGGGGACGTCGCCGAAGGCGGCGCCGACGTCGGCCAGCGGGATCCCGAGTCGCTTGGCGACCGAGACCAGGGAGATGCGGCGCAGCATGTGCCGTGCGTAGCGGCGCTGGTTCCCGGCGGTGCGCACCGAGGCGATGAGCCCCAGGTCCTCGTAGTAGCGCAGGGCGCTCGCGGCGACGCCGGTGCGTCGGCCCATCTCGCCGATGGTCATGAGCTCCTCGGGCTCGTGGGACGCATTCACGAGCATCCCCTCCCTTCGCCTTGACCTCAAGTGCACTTGAGATCCTACGGTGCTCGCAGCACCGCGGGAAGAGCCCGCACCGCCCCACCGCTCCTGGGAGGACCGACTCCGATGACCTACGTGATCGCCCTGCCCTGCGTCGACGTGAAGGACCGCGCCTGCGTCGACGAGTGCCCCGTCGACTGCATCTATGAAGGCAGCCGGATGCTCTACATCCAACCGGACGAGTGCGTGGACTGCGGCGCCTGCGAACCGGTCTGCCCGGTCGAGGCGATCTTCTACGAGGACGACACCCCGGACGAATGGGCGGAGTACTACAACGCCAACGTCGAGTTCTTCGACGAGCTCGGAGCGCCCGGCGGCGCGGCGAAGATGGGCGTCATCGAGAAGGACCACCCGCTGGTCGCGGCGCTGCCTCCGCAGGAGAACCCGCTGGAGTGAGGTCAGGGGGTGCCCGGCGCGGTGCCGTGGAAGCGGTTCGACAACTGCACGTCGAACGGCCAGCGATCAGCTTCTCGATCGAGCTCGAACCCGAGCCCGCGGATTTCGCGACGGAACCCTCGGTATTCGGACTCCAGCCGCGCCGCAAGCTCCGACGCGACCGGCGGAGGATCTTCGAGGTACAGCTCCCCGTACGCCCCCTCCATCTCCTCGCCCCACGCGTGGATCCGTGAGATGAGGTCGATCGGGAGCACCTCTTCGAGGTCTGGCAGGTCGTCCGGCTCGACGTCCGCCCATTCGAAGATCAGGACGTAGTCCCACATGAGACGGATGCGGCGCGGCTCGTCTCCTTCGACCCGTCGCAGTGCGTTCATCCTGTGTCCTCCTCGCCGTCGGACCTTCCCGCGTCCGGCATGCCGCGGCGCACCTGTTCGTCACCGCGGAGCGTACTGCTCTCCCCGAGTGCCGCGAGCATGGCCCGCCAGCGCGAGCACCGACTCCCGCACCTCCGGGGGTCCGAGGGCACGCGCAGTGCCCGGCAGTAGCGCGAGCAGGTGCGACACCCGGGCCACGTCGCGCACTCCCCTCTACGATGCAAGCATGGACGACGCCCGTCCGCCCCGACGCGGGCGGCGCTCCCCCGGGGACCTCTCCCTCGCCCTCGGCCTGATCGCGCTGCTCTGCGCCCTGATCCCGATCATCGGCGACGTGCTCACCGTGCCGCCGGGCCTCGCCGCCATCTTCCTGGGATATGTCGGGGTCAGCCGCCACGACCGCGGTCTCGAGCACCGCGCCCTGCCCGCCTATGCCGGCGCGGGACTCGGCGCGATCGCACTGCTCCTCGTGGCGGTCTCGCTCATCGCCACGCACGACACCGCCTGAGGCCGACGGGACGGCCCCGACCTCCGGCCACCCCGCGAGTCGCCGGGCGGGTGGGATGCGCTCGCGCGGACCGGTTCGGCATGCTCGCGCAGCACTCACCGTCACCTCGTACGTCTGTGCGATTGAGCCGCCGCGGAGCCTCGACCGTTTCAAGGGTGACCTCGTCGTCGAAACACGAAAAGCAACTTCCCGACGCGCATCTCGGATTCTTTCCGAGCCGACGGCGGCGACCGTTCCTGCTTCGTGAGCAGTGCGACCTCCCTGAACCCCGTTTCTCTCTGCGTCTCACGGGAAGACTCCCCCGCAGCTCCGACACTCGACATCGGCCCAGGCGAACAGAACGATATACCTGAAGCGTCGCCCGTCGGAGCGGCTCGTCGACCGCGCTCTCCCGACGCACCTCCCGCCGCTGCCGCAGCGTCTGAACGGGACCACCCTCCCCACCGTTCCTCCACACACCATGTTTTTCCACATTCTGTGCACAGCTGTGGAGGGGTTTCCACCGACCTCTTCCCTCTATCCAACTGACATGCGATACTGGTCACATGACAGAGGATCCGCAGCGACGCGACGACACCGGGGAGGCCGACGACGGCCACCATCCGGTGCACGACGTCTCGCCTGCGGACGGTGCCCCTGAGGGCGCGCCGATGCCGGTGGACGTACCCGTGCGCGTGGAGGAGAGAGCGGTCCTCGTCGGAGAGGTCGACGTCGCAGCGGCCCGGACAGCCCTCATGACGCTCGGCGTGCAGGGCTCCCCGTCGCTCGACCGCCTGTCCGTAGCAGAGACCAAGGCGCTGCTGTCGAGCATCGTCGGGATCGAAGCTGCTCTGGATGCGGTGCGAGCTCGTGCACTGGTGCGCCTCGAGGCCGCGGTGAAGGAGGACTGCCTGCAGCGCGAGGAGAGCCCGCGACAGGCGATGCAGGTCGCCCGCTCCGAGGCGTCGCGGATGCTCAAGGAGTCGCGGTCCGTGGCCGGTCGGAGCCTGGCGACCTGCCGTCGACTGGTCCAGAGCATGCCGGGCATGCTCACCGCCCTGGCCCAGGGCACGCTGAACCCCCGCTCGGTGCACACCGTCGGCTCGGCGATGGGGCCGGTGCCGCCGCACGTGCGGGAGATGGTCGACACGATGCTCACCGCACAGCTCCCCGACCTGCAGGACTGCGGCACCCGGGAGATCTCCGACCACGTCGCGCGGATGCTCCATGCGCTGGATCCGGAAGGAGCGGCGGAGCGCCATCGTCGGGCGATGAAGGACCGGCACGTCACGATCACCCGAGAGGACCACGGCATGGCCTCCGTGCGGGCGCTGATCCCGGCGATCGACGCCGCCCGGATCCGGAAGGGGCTGTCGGTCGCCGCGGAGGGAGCCCGCGCCGCCGGCGACCGGCGCGGCCACCAGCAGATCATGGCGGACATGTTCGCCGACGCCCTGGTCGGCCGAGGCGACGGCATCGATCCGACCACCCTGGACATCGGGATCATCATCACCGACCGGTCCCTGCTCGCCCCGGCGCACGCCGATGCGGCGACGATCGAGGGATTCGGGCCGGTCCCCTACGACCACGTCCGCGAGGCGATGCTGCGGGCCGTGGACTCCGGGGGCGAGGACACCGACCTCGCGCTGACGATCCGGAACCTCTACGCCGACCTCGACGTGGGCCAGCTCGTCGGTGTCGAGGCGAGATCCAGGGCCTTCCCCGCCTCCCTGAGGCGCTTCCTCACGCTCGCCCATCAGACCTGCCGGGCACCGTTCTGCAATGCCCCTATCCGCCAGATGGACCACATCGTGCCCTGGTCGAAGGGCGGTGCGACCAGCCTCGACAACGGGAACGGCATCTGCGGCGGGGACAACCAGAAGGAGGAGTCCGGGGAGAGCGTCCGCGTCATCCACGACGAGGACGGGACGCGGCGCACGGTCGAGTGGACCACCCGCTACGGCCAGAAGGCACGGCGGGGCGGTATCAACTTCGACCCGGTCGGCACCTACCGACGGCAGCGCCGTCGTCAGCTGGCGGAGTCCGGCATCGCAGGCCTGCCGGTGCCCCCCGCCGCAGGCTCGCCCACCTCTGCCCGTCCTGCTCTCCCCGCAGCCACCGCCGTCGATGGCGTCCCGCTGTCCGCCGCCGAGACTCCACCCGTCATCGAGAGCTCCCTCGAGACGGCGACCCCGCCCGCCGCATCGGCCGGCGGAATCGGAGCGACCGGAGAGGTACCAGCGCTGGACGAGGGCTCGTCGGCGAAGGGATGGTCGACGATCTACCGCGCCTTCGACCGCCTGCAGCTGCGGATCACGGACCTGCCGATCATCCGGCCCCACCCTGTCAGCGACGGCGTCCTCGTCCTGCTGGACGACATGGCCAGGGGCAGTGCTCCGAGACCGCCGCAGCCACCTGGACCGACGGACGCTCCCGAGCCCCCAGCGCACTGATCCGGAGACCGCTCAGCTCAGGCGAGGACGAGCTCGATCCGGGGATGGTCCGCGAACACCTCGAGTGACCTCCACGCCGAGCGCCTCCGCGGACGCGGCGTGCTCCGCCCAGATCACCCGCGCCTCCTCCGCATCATGCAGCGCGCCGTAGCCGCCGCGGAGCATGTCGTCCAACGCATCGAGACTCGACCCGAGCCGCCAGTCCTCCCCGGCCATGAACACCCTGTTGATCTCGTCGTAGAACGAGGGGATGTCACGGACGCGGAGGCCGTCGAGGCGCAGGGTCAGCATGGGGACAGTCTCTCCCGACGGAGTCGATGCACCATGCAGCGGAGCAGGGCATCACATCGATGTCATTTATCGCGACACGCGCCTGACCTGCACGATCCGACGGCGACTCGGACATACCGTGGCGCCATGACCGCTGTTGACACCCGTGTGAACCCTGCTGCGAGCACCGGTGCTCCCGCACGCTTCGGCATCGGCGAGCTGTCCGCGCGCACCGGCGTGAGCGCACGGTCGCTGCGCTACTACGAGGAGCAGGGCCTGCTCACCCCGGCCCGCACCGCCGCCGGCCACCGACGCTTCGACGCCGAGGCGGTGGACCGCGTGCTGCTCGTGCAGCGGCTCTTCGCCGCCGGCCTCACGAGCACCGAGATCGCGCCGCTGCTGCCGCCGCTGCTGGGCAGGGCCGACGGCGCGGCCGACGCGATCGACTCACTGCGCACCCACCGCCGCGAGCTCGAGGGACAGATCGCCCGCCTCCGCGACACGGCGGAGATCCTCGACGAGGTGCTCGAGGAGTTCCCCGGCGCCCGCTGAGCGCGCCCGGGCCGGGACGCAGATGTGCCCCGACTCGCGGGGCCACGCCCGGACCACGGTGTGGAGGGACGGTCAGCGCGACTCTGCCGAGCACCGTTCCGCACACCTCCCGCCGCCGTCACCCCCGTCGGGCGAGGCAGTACTCCCGTCGGGCGAGGCCGTACTCCCGGCTGAACCCGCTGTCCAGGTCCGTGATCCGCAGCGTCACCGCGCCGGAGGGGTGCAGCTCGTAGCGCTCCTCGATGCGGGGCCCGCCCTCGCGGCGCGTCACCTCCACCTCGGCGAGCGCCGCCTCGTCGAGCGAGCGCAGCGCCGGATCGAAGGGGAAGAGCACGTCCGCGAACGGGAGCAGGTCCCCGCGCGGCTCGCCGCTCGCATCCAGCGCCGCATGCTCCACGAAGCGGAACCAGCCCAGGTCGTGCGCGGCGGTGTAGTTCCGGGTCACGGTGGTGGCGCCGCTGGTCGGCAGGGGCGCGTCGGGGGTGAGCACCTGGTCGAAGGAGACCCCCTCCCCCGCCCTGACCTCGCGGAACACGCCGATGCCGCGGGAGAGGCGGTCGGCGAGGGTGACGCCGGAGTCCGGGTCCGCGGCGATCGCCAGGCCGATCGCGGTCGAGGCCGCCGGGTACGGGGACCGGTGCACGCGCCTGCCGAAGCGCTCGCGCAGCATCCGCCCCACCAGCGGCAGACCGGACCCGCCGCCGACGAGGTAGATCCCGGCGATGCCGGACTCGGCGTCGAGCTCGCCCACCAGCGGGGCCATGACCTCGAGGGTCCGCTCGATCAGCGGCGCGGCCGCGTCGTAGAAGTCCTCGACCGGGAGGATCACCGGGTCGTGCTCCTCCCCGAGGTCGATCATCATCCGACGGGTCTGCGGCAGCAGGCGCTCCTTCGCGGCCCGGCACTCCTCGCGCAGCGCATCCACGGCCGGCGCGCCGAGCTCCTCCACGGTCAGCCCTGCCCGCTCCAGCACCAGCTCGAGCAGCACCTGGTCGACGTCGTCGCCGCCGAGACGGCTGACGCCGTGGCTGCCGAGCACGACGTGCCCGCCGCCGTCGGCCTCCACCAGCGAGCTGTCGAAGGTGCCGCCGCCGAGGTCGTAGACCGCGATGCGGGTGCGCCGGGCGGTGAGGCTGCGGGACTGGTGGTGGGTGTACTCGAAGCCGGCCGCGGAGGGTTCGTTGAGCAGGGCGACCACGTCGATGCCGGCGCGTCGGAAGGCCTCGAGCGTCATGATCCGCTGGGCGGAGTGGGCGTGGGCGGGGACGGAGGCGGCGACCTGGCCGACCGGGACCGGCAGCGCCTCCCGCACCGCGGTGAGATAGGCGGTCACGAGGTCCAGCAGCAGGTGCTCGCGCCCGCCGAGCCGGACCGTCGTGCCGGGGTGCGTATCCGGGTCGCCGAGCAGTCGCTTGAAGGAGCGAAGGTGAGGGGCGCCGGCGCGGGCGGCGCGCTCCGCCTCGAAGCCGTGGACGAGCTGCCCATCGACCTCGGCGATCACGGAGGGGAAGTGGCCGTGCTCGTCCCCGTCGGGGTCGGTGAACGGGAGGACGGGATAGTTGCCGCGGTCCACGCCCGCCGCGATGGTGCGGGTGGTGCCCATGTCGATGCCGATGCGCATGGCCCGAACATAGCCGGGTCGGCGCACGGGTGTCCGATCTGTCCGGAACGCTCGACCGAGCACCCTCCGGACCTCACCCGTGCACCGACCCGGCGCACCGTCACCTGCCCAGCATCACCCCAGGTGGCGCTCGTACGCGCCGTTCGTGAGGAAGGCCGGGAACTCCTCGCCGAGGACCGCCTCCTTGAGCAGCTCGGCCGCCTCGGGGATGCGGCTGCCCTGCTCGGTGTCGAGCTCGAGCACGGCCCGGTCGATGAAGTACTCGACCCGCTCCCGCGTCACCGGCATGCCCTCGTCGGTGAGCATCCCCTGGGTGATCCACTGCCACAGCTGCGAGCGGGAGATCTCCACGGTCGCCGCGTCCTCCATCAGGTGGTCGATCGCGACGGCGCCCGAGCCGCGCAGCCACGCGTCCAGGTAGCGAAGGGACACGCGGATGTTCTGCCGGATCCCCTGGGCGGTGATGGCCCCGCCCTCGACCTCGAGATCGAGCAGGTCCTCGGCGGTGACGTGCACGTCCTCGCGCAGCCGGTCCACCTGGTGCGGGCGCTCGCCCAGGACCGCGTCGAACTCGGCCTGCGCGGCGGGCACGAGGTCCGGGTGCGCCACCCAGGTGCCGTCGAAGCCGTCGGTCGCCTCGCGCTGCTTGTCCTCGGCCACCATGACCAGCGCCTGCCGGGTCACCTCCGGGTCGCGGCGGTCGGGGATGAAGGCGCTCATTCCGCCGATCGCGTGCGCGCCGCGGCGGTGGCAGGTCGCGACCAGCAGCTCGGTGTACGCCCGCATGAACGGCACGGTCATCGTCAGCTGCGAGCGGTCCGGGAGCACGCGGCGTCGGCCCCGGTCGCGGAACATCTTGATGATCGAGAAGAGGTAGTCCCAGCGTCCCGCGTTCAGCCCCGCGCAGTGATCGCGCAGCTCGTAGAGGATCTCCTCCATCTCGAAGGCCGCGGGCAGGGTCTCGATGAGCACGGTCGCGCGGATCGTGCCGTGCTCGATCCCGAGCCGCCGCTCGGCGGTCGTGAACACCTCGTCCCACAGCCGCGCCTCGAGATGGGACTCGAGCTTGGGCAGGTAGAGGTAGGGGCCGGAGCCGCGCTCGATCAGCTCGCGCGCGTTGTGGAAGAGGTACAGTCCCGCGTCGACCAGCGAGGCGGAGGCCCGCATCGAGCGGCCGTCGGCCCGCACCCAGCGCAGATGCTGCTCGGGCAGGTGCCAGCCGCGGGGCCGGAACACGATCGTCGCCGTCTCCTCGGCCAGGCGGTACTCCTTGCCGTTCTCCCCGGTGAAGTCGATCTGCCGACGGATCGCGTCGTGCAGGTTCAGCTGACCGTCGATGACCGCGTCCCGGGTGGGGCTCAGCGCGTCCTCGTGGTCGGCGAGCCACACCCTCGCCCCGGAGTTCAGGGCGTTGATCGTCATCTTCCGGTCGGTGGGGCCGGTGATCTCGACGCGTCGGTCCTCGAGGCCGGGCCCGGGGCCGGCGACGCGCCAGCTGCGGTCCTCGCGGATCGCACGGGTGGCGGGGAGGAAGTCGAACATGGCCCCGCCCGCGATGGACTCCCGGCGCAGGGTGCGGGCGGTGAGCAGCTCGGTGCGTCGGCTCGCGAAGCGGTCGTGCAGCAGGGCGAGGAAGTCGAGCGCCTCGGGGGTGAGGATCTCCTCGAAGCGGGGCCCCAGGGGGCCGACGACCTCGAGGCGTCCGCGCGGGGTGCTGCGGTCGGGGGCCGACGGGTCGGTCGAGGTGCCGGCAGCGGGGCGCTGCTCGGAGAGGGGACGGCGGTAGTCGATGAGGGTCATGGCGAGGTCCTTCCGGGACACGTGGCTGGTCAGGAGGGTCGTAGGGGTCCGGCGCGGGGTGGCGGGCCGAGGGGACGGGTCAGGTGGACGCTGGTTCTTCGCCCGGGGGCGGCGGGGTCTCCGCTCGCGGCCCCGGGGACGGGGCCGACGGCGCTCAGTGGAACTGGGCCGTCTCGGTGGAGCCCGCGAGGGCGAGCGTGGAGGAGGTGGGATTCAGGGCGGTGGCGACCCGGTCGAAGTAGCCGGTGCCCACCTCGGCCTGGTGGCGATGGGCGGTGAAGCCGTGCTCGGCGGAGGCGAACTCGGCCTCCTGCAGCTCGACGAAGGCGCTCATCTGCCGGTCGCGGTAGCCGCTGGCCAGCTCGAACATGGCGTGGTTCAGGGAGTGGAAGCCGGCCAGGGTGATGAACTGGAAGGCGTAGCCCATCGCGGCGAGCTCGCGCTGGAAGCGGGCGATCTGCGCATCGTCCAGGTGCCGCTTCCAGTTGAAGCTCGGCGAGCAGTTGTAGGCGAGCTTCTGGTCGGGGAAGCGCGCGTGGATCGCCTCGGCGAAGCGGCGGGCGAGCTCGAGGTCCGGGGTGGAGGACTCGACCCACAGCAGGTCCGCGTACTCCGCGTAGGCGAGACCTCGCGCGATGACCGGCTCGATCCCGGGGGTGACCTCGTAGAAGCCCTCCGCGGTGCGGCCCCCGGTGAGGAAGGGCCGGTCGCGCTCGTCGACGTCACTGGTCAGCAGGGTCGCGGCGAGCGCGTCGGTGCGGGCGATGATCACCGTCGGGGTGCCGGAGACGTCCGCGGCGAGACGGGCGGCGTTCAGGGTGCGCACGTGCTGGGAGGTCGGGATGAGCACCTTCCCGCCCAGGTGGCCGCACTTCTTCTCGCTCGCGAGCTGGTCCTCCCAGTGCACGCCCGCGGCGCCCGCCTCGATCATCGAGCGCATCAGCTCGTAGGCGTTCAGGGCGCCGCCGAAGCCGGCCTCGGCGTCGGCGACGATCGGCGCCTGCCAGTCGCGGCTGGTGGTGCCGGTCTCGGCGAACTCGATCTGTCCGGCGCGCAGCAGCGCGTTGTTGATCCGGCGCACGACGGAGGGGACGGAGTTGGCGGGGTAGAGCGACTGGTCGGGGTAGGTCTGGCCGGAGAGGTTGGCGTCGGCGGCGACCTGCCAGCCGGAGAGGTAGATCGCCTTCAGCCCGGCGCGGACCTGCTGGACGGCCTGGTTGCCGGTGAGCGCGCCGAGGGCGGAGATCCAGGAGCCGGGGTCCTCGTCGTTCTCGCGGATCATCTCCCAGAGCCGCTCGGCGCCGCGGCGAGCGAGGGTGTGCTCCTCGCGGACGGGGCCGGTGAGGGAGAGGACGTCCTCGGCGGTGTGGTCGCGGCGGACCCCCGCCCAGCGCGGGTCGATCTCCCAGTCGCGGGCGAGCTCCTCGGCGGTCATGGTCGGGTCCCCGGGGCGGGTGGTGCTGCGCGGGGCGGAGGGGGTCGGGGTGGTCATCGTCGGCTCCTCGGGGTCGGAGGGTCGGGGGCGGGGGTCCGGCTCTCGGGTCGGACCGTCGGGTCGGACTGTCGGGTCGGGCTGTCGGGTCGGGCTGCTCCGGCGGCCGGTGGGGCCGTCGTCCTCGGCGAACTTCGTCGAGTGGTCACACTCTTGCCGCTCCAGGGCCCGCTCAGAGGGCCCGATACCGAAGAACTTCCGCGATATTTCTGTTCTTCAGAAGTAACCTGTGTCACTCTGGCCCGCATGACCGCTCAGCCCCGCACCTCCGGCCGACGTCCCGACGACGCCCTCCGCACCGGCACCGCCGCCCCCGGCTCCGGCACGGGCGGGCGCCGGCCCGTCGGCCGCCCCTCCCCCGCGGCCGACGGGCGCGCACCCGGCGCACCTGCACCCGGCGCACCCGTGCCCGATCCCGACGACGAGGTCGACCCCCTGCTCATCGGCCGACGGATCCGTGCCGCGCGCACCGCACGCGGCCTCTCCCTCGCCGAGCTCGCCGCGGCCCTGGACCGCGCCCCCTCGCAGCTGTCCGTGATCGAGAACGGCAAGCGCGAGCTGCGCCTCGGGGAGCTGCGCCGGATCGCGCGCGTGCTCGAGGTGGGGGTCGAGGAGCTGCTGGACCCCGAGCCCCCGTCGCGTCGGGCGGCGCTCGAGATCGCGCTCGAGAAGGCGCAGGCCGGAGCGCTGTACCAGGGGCTCGGCCTGCCGGACCTGCCCGTGCGCAAGACCCTCTCCGACGCGGCGATCGAGACGATCCTGACCCTGCACGAGGAGCTGCGGCGCCTGCACGAGCAGCGGGCGGCGACCCCGGAGGAGGCGCGGCGCGTCAACGGGCAGCTGCGCCAGGAGCAGTCCGAGGCGGGCAACTACTACCCCGCCCTCGAGGAGACGGCGCGGGAGCTGCTGGCCCGGATCGGGCACAGCGGCGGCCCGCTCTCGCACCGCAAGGTCTCGCTGCTGGCCGAGGAGCTCGGCTTCTCCCTCCACTCGGTGCCGGACCTCCCCCACTCGGCCCGCTCGATCACCGATGCGTCCTCGATGCGGATCTACCTGCCGCTCGGGCGCGATGCCGCCGACCCCCGCACCACGGTGCTGCAGGCCCTGGCCGCGCACGTGCTGGGGATGGACGAGCCGGCCGACTACGGGGAGCTGCTGCGACAGCGGGTGGAGGTGAACTACCTGGCCGCGGCGATGCTGGTGCCGGAGGCAGGGGCGAGCGAGCTCCTGCAGCGGGCGAAGGCGCAGCGCGAGCTGTCGGTCGAGGATCTGCGCGACGAGTTCGCCGTCACCTACGAGCTGGCCGCGCACCGGTTCACGAACCTCGCCACCCATCACCTCGACATCCCGGTGCACTTCCTCAAGGTGCACTCCTCGGGCACGATCGTGAAGGCCTACCAGAACGACCACGTCCGCTTCCCCACCGATGCGCTCGGCGCGGTGGAGGGGCAGCTGGTGTGCCGCTGGTGGAGCGCGCGGCGGGTGTTCCGCTCCGAGGACCGGATGCGGCAGTACAGCCAGTACACCGACAAGCCCGGCGGCACCTACTGGTGCACCTCCCGCATCGAGTCCGGCTCCGGCGGGGAGTTCTCCATCTCGGTGGGCACCGACTTCGCGCACACGAAGTGGTTCCGGGGCCGGGAGACGAGCGTGCGCCACTCCTCGAGCTGTCCCGACCCGGACTGCTGCCGTCGCCCGTCCCCCGAGCTGGTCGAGCGCTGGCACGGCTCGGTCTGGCCGGTCGCGCGCCTGCACGCCTCGCTGCTCGCCGCGATGCCGACGGGCACCTTCACCGGGGTGGACCGGGTGGCGATGCTCGAGTTCCTCGAGCGGCACGCGCCCGCGGAGCTGCAGGGGCCGGCGCAGCCGCAGGCGCCGTCGGCCGACGGGGGCTGAGCGGGCGGGAGGGACCAGGCCCCGCTCCGCGCGCGACGGCGGATCCACGACGCACGACGGCCCCGGGCCCGCGCAGAGCGCGTCGGTCCCGGGGCCGTCGGCCTCGGGGAGAGCTCAGCAGGTGAGGAGCCCGCGGCTCAGGCCGCCGCGGCGGCCTCCCTGCGGTCCGCGCGGGCGTGGCGCATGTGCTGGACCACGGAGACGACCACGATGCCGATCAGCACCACGTACACGCCGATCGTGATCGGGCTCGAGACGAGGATCGAGGGATCCCCCTCGGAGACCGCGAGGGCGCGGCGCAGCTCGGTCTCCGCGAGCGGGCCGAGGATCACGCCGATCATCAGCGGCGCGAGCGGCATGTTGAAGCGGCGCATCAGGAAGCCGAGCACGCCGAGCCCGATCAGCAGGTACAGGTCCACGTAGGAGGAGGAGACCGCGTAGACGCCGAGCATGGCGAGCACGGTGATCCCCGCGTAGAGGTAGTGCTGGGGGATGTACAGCAGCCGCGCCCACACCGGTGCCAGCAGCATGTTCAGCGCGAGCAGCACCACCAGGCCGATGAACAGCGAGGCCAGCAGCGTCCACACCAGCTCGCCCGAGCGCTGGAAGAGCAGCGGGCCGGGCTGCATGCCGTACTGCTGGAAGGCGGCCAGCAGGATCGCGGCGGTCGCCGAGGTGGGCAGGCCGAGCGCCAGCAGGGTGCCCAGCGCCGTGCCGGCGGTCGCGTTCGCGGCGGCCTCCGGGGCGGCGAGGCCCTTGATCGAGCCGGTCGTGCCGAACTCGGGGTCCTTGCGCCGGTCGGCCAGGCGCTTCTCCGTGCCGTAGGCGAGGAAGGTGGGGACCTCCGCGCCGCCGGCGGGGATCATGCCGAAGGGGGCGCCGAAGCCCGCGCCGCGCAGCCAGGAGGGCAGCGCCTTGCGGAAGTCCGCCTTCCCGATCTTCGCGATCCCGCCGGTGGGCAGGGAGATCGAGGTGGGGTCGCGGTGGATGCGGGAGGCAGCGTGGAGCACCTCGCCGAGGGCCAGCAGGCCCACCGTGACCACGACGATGTCGATGCCGTCGAAGAGGTTCGGGATCCCGAACGAGTAGCGCTCGGTGCCGCTGGGGCCGTCGATCCCGACCAGCGCGAGCGCCACGCCGAGCAGCAGCGCGCCGATGCCGCGCAGCACGGACTCGGAGACCACCGAGGAGATCGCGAGGAACGCGAAGACGGCGAGCGCGAAGTACTCCGCGGGCCCGAACTGGGTCGCCATCCGCACCAGCACCGGCGAGAAGAACACGACGATCGTGGTGGAGATGAGGCCGCCGATGAAGGCGCCGATCGCCGCGGTCGCCAGCGCCACGGCGGCGCGGCCGTTGCGGGCCATGCGATGGCCCTCGAAGGTGGACGCGATCGCGGAGGACTGGCCCGGGGTGTTCAGCAGGATCCCGGCGGTCGAGTCGCCGAACAGCCCGCCGAAGTACACGCCCGCGAACATGATGAACGCCGCGGTGGGGTCGAGCGCGAAGGTGATCGGCAGCAGCAGCGCGACCGCCATCGAGCTGCCGAGCCCGGGCAGCACGCCGACGGCGGTGCCGAGCACGGCGCCGATCAGCACGAACAGCAGGTTGTACGGCGTCAGCGCCGCTCCGAAGCCGTCGAGGAGGAGGGAGATCTGTTCCATCAGAGGGCACCTCCGCCGAGGACCGGGAGCGACAGGCCGAGCAGCCCGCCGAAGATCAGCTGGATGATCGAGGAGATGAGCAGCGCGACGCCAACGTCCATCCAGGTGCTGCGCGAGCCGAGGGCGCGCGCGATGCACCAGAACAGGGCGGCGCCGGAGAGCACCCACCCGGCCCAGGGCAGGACCAGGACGAAGCCGATCAGGGTGGCGAGCACGAACCCGGTGGTCCGCAGGTCGCTCGCGACCGGCGCCGACGGCGCGTCCTCGTCGGCCGCGACGGTGGAAGCCGCGGCGGCGGGGTCAGCCGGCGCGGCCTCGGTGCCGGCCGGAGCGGCCGGGCCATCGGCCGTCCTGCCCGTCGGCCCGTCAGCCTCGAGATCCAGGGTCCCCACCGCCTTGAACTCCGCGGTGTCGGTGTCCGAGAGGTCCTGGAGCAGGTCGCGGGAGACGTCATGGCGCGTGCCCGGCTCGGCCCGCTCGTCCTCCGGATGGCGGATCACGTCCTGGCCGACGGCCACGGCGGTGACGAGCAGGAGCACGCCGACGATGACCGGCACGAACTGCGGCCCGGGGACGGAGTCGCCCAGCACGGTCATGGTCTGCGCGCCGATCAGGAGGGTCAGGCCGACGATCGCGAGGATCGCCACCATGATCAGCTCCTTGCGGCGCTTCAGCGCGCGCCGCACGGGCGAGGGGGTGGTGGTGGATGTGCTCACGGTGCTCCTCACAGTCCCAGGTCCTCGACGATGTCCTCGGCCACGGCGCTCTCGTCGGCGATGTACTGCTCGAACTCCTCGCCGGTGAGGAAGGAGTCGGTCCAGTCGTTGCGCGTGAGGGTCTCCTGCCACTCGGCGCTGTCGCGCATCTCGGTGACGATCGCGACGAACTCGGCGAGCGCCTCCTCGTTGACGCCGGGGGCGGCGAGGAATCCGCGCCAGTTCGACATCGCCACGTCCACGCCGAGCTCCCTGAAGGTGGGCACGTCCACACCCGGCAGGCGCTCCTCCGAGGAGATCGCCAGCGCCCGCAGGGTGCCGGCCTCGATCTGGTCGCTGACCTCGTTGTATCCGGAGCAGCCGGCCGTCGTGGTGTGCGAGAGCAGCGAGTTCAGAGCCTCGCCGCCGCCGGAGTAGGCGATGTAGTTCAGGTCCGTCGGGTCGATGCCCGAGAGCTGCGCGAGGCGGCCGCTGAGGAGGTGGTCGATCGAGCCGAGGGAGCCGCCGCCGATCGAGGTGCCGCGGGGGTCCGCGCGCCAGACCTCGAGGAAGCCGTCGAGGTCCTGGATCTCGGAGTCGGCCGGGACCACGAGGGCGGCGAAGTCGTCGGCGAGCCGGGCGACGGGGGTGACGTCCTCGAAGCTCGCGTCGCCCTCGCCGAGCGCGATAGCGCCGACCATCACGCCGCCGGTGACCATCAGGGTGTCCTCCGCGCCGGTCATCCCCACGAACTGGCTCAGGCCGATCGTGCCGCCGGCGCCGGGGATGTTGACGACCTGGGCGTTGTTGACGATCGAGGCGCTGCGCAGCACCTGCTGGGCCTCGCGCGCGAACCCGTCCCAGCCGCCGCCCGGGGCGGCGGGGGCGATGAGGGTCAGGGTGCTCCGCGCCTCCGCGCGGCCGCTGGACCGGGCGGCGCCGACGAGGGCCGCTCCCGTGGTCGCGGCCACGACGGCGCCGAACGCGCCCTGCAGGACCGTCCTTCGCTGCATGCTCCACTCTCCTGAAACGTCGTTGTCCCACCGGTCCGCGGAGGGTCCCGGGAGTGTATGCACAGGGGGAGTGACTCGCGCAACATGTCCGCCATTCATACCGTCGGTACCGCTCTGTATTCTTGTGGATACATTGGGATACAGTATTGGCGACATGGTCGGGCCGGCACGCGGGCCGGCCGGACACGACGCAGCAGCGGAGGAGTCGGATATGCACAATGACGCGGACGTCATCGTGGTCGGAGGCGGCAACGCCGGGTTCAGCGCGGCCCATGCCGCGGCGGAGCGGGGACGCTCGGTGATCCTGCTCGAGCGCGGCGAGGGGCCGACGGCCGGCGGCAACAGCTTCTTCACCGCCGGCGCCACCCGCATCGCCCACGAGGGCCTCGAGCAGCTGCAGGAGTTCGTCGAGGCCGACGAGCGCCACGGCGCCTCGACCGTCCCGCCCTACACCCCGCAGGACTATCTCGACGATCTCGAGCGCGTCACCGAGGGCCGCAACGACCCCGAGCTCAGCGCCGTCCTGGTCGCCGAGGCGCAGCCCACCCTGCGCTGGCTGGCGGGGCTGGGGCTGAAGTACCGCCTGATGTACGAGCGGCAGGCCTACTCCCGCCCCGACGGCAGCTTCCTCTTCTGGGGCGGCCTGCACGTCGGGAACGTCGGCGGCGGCGAGGGCCTGATCGCCGACCACACCGCGGTCGCCGAGAGGCTCGGAGAGGACGTCCGCTACGGCCACCGCGCCCTCGAGCTCGTGGTCGAGGACGGCCGCGTCGTCGGCGTC
This sequence comes from Brachybacterium sp. sponge, assembly GCF_001613775.1. NCBI lineage: Bacteria > Bacillati > Actinomycetota > Actinomycetes > Micrococcales > Dermabacteraceae > Brachybacterium > Brachybacterium sp. sponge. The sequence goes on from NZ_LRMP01000001.1 coordinate 555,863, forward strand.
GTCGCCGAGCACGACGGGCAGCGGGTGACCCTGCGCGCCGAGTCCGTGGTCCTGGCCGCGGGCGGCTTCGAGTCCGACGCGGCGCTGCGCGCCGAGCACCTCGGCGAGCGCTGGGCCGCGGCGAAGGTGCGCGGCACGGCGTTCAACGTCGGCGACATGATCCGCGCGGGCCTCGACGTCGGCGCGGCGAAGGGCGGGGACTGGGGCTCCTGCCACAGCGTGCAGTGGGACGCCTTCCACCCCGAGAACGAGGGGAACCTCGAGCTGACCAACCGCCTCACCCGCCAGTCCTACCCGCTGGGGATCCTGGTGAACCGCGAGGGCCGCCGCTTCCTCGACGAGGGCGCCGACTTCCGCAACTTTACCTACGCCAAGTACGGCAAGGTCATCCTCGAGCAGCCCGGCTCCCTCGCCTTCCAGGTGTTCGACGCCGCGACCCGGCCGCTGCTGCGGGCCGAGGAGTACGAGATGCCCGGCGTCTCCGAGCTGAAGGCCGACTCCCTCGAGGAGCTCGCCGCGCTGATGGAGATCCCGGCCGAGGAGTTCGTGCGGACCGTCGAGGAGTTCAACGCCGCGACGAACGATGCGGAGCTGGACCCGACGGTCAAGGACGGCAAGGCCTCCGCGGTCACCCCGCCGAAGTCGAACTGGGCGAGCCCGATCGCCGAGGGGCCCTTCTACGCCTACCCCGTGACCTGCGGGATCACCTTCACCTTCGGCGGGCTGAAGGGCGATGTGGAGGGCCGGGTGCTCGACGAGGACGGCACGCCGATCCCGGGCCTGCTCGTGTGCGGCGAGATGCTCGGCGGGCTGTTCTCCTCGAACTACCCCGGCGGATCCGGCCTCGCGGCGGGCGCCGTGTTCGGCCGTCGCGCCGGCTCGATCGCCTGATCCCCGCCCTGCGCAGGGTCTAGGCTCCCTGCGCAGGGCGACCACCGCAGCACCGACACAGCACCACCGCAGGAACATCGCAAGGACGAGGAGGCATCGCATGAGCACGCGCCACGACCGCGAGAGCATCTACCGCACGCTTCACGCGGAGATCCTCGACGGCACCCTCGGCCCGGGCACGCCCCTGCGCGAGGTCGCCCTCGCCGAGCGCTTCGAGGTCTCCCGCACCCCGGTGCGCGACGCCCTCTCGCGGCTCGAGCAGGCCGGTCTGCTCACCCGCGCCCAGCGCGGCCTCGAGGTGCAGAGCGTGGATCCGCAGACGATCATGCAGGTCTACGACGCGCGGATCCTGCTCGAGGAGCAGATCGCCGGGGACGCGGCCCTGAACCGCACCATGAAGGACGTGCTGCGGCTCGAGGCGCTGCTGGAGCGGGACCGGGGCCTCGCCGAGCGGGACGACGCGACCCTGATCCGCGCGAACCTCGAGTTCCACAGCGCGGTGTGGGAGGCGAGCCGGAACCCCGTGCTGCAGGACCTGCTCGCCCAGCTCTCGCGGCACCTCGTGCACGCACCGCACTCGACGCTCTCCGTCGACGGGCGCTGGGACGAGGCGCTCGGCGAGCATGCCCGTCTGGTCGAGGCGATCTCGCAGCGGGACGAGGAGGCGGCACGGGCGGCCGCCCGAGGCCACTTCGAGACCGCGCGCGGCATCCGTCTGGACCTGCTGCGCGCCGCCGCGCTCGAGGAGACGACGAGCGCCGACGAGGACCGCTGAGCCTGCGGCAGCACCGCTGAGCGCCTGACGCTCACGTCCTGTCTGCGGGACGAGCCGGCCCCAGGCGCCCCACCACGGCGTCGACGAGCACGAAGGCGGCGAGGCTCGCCCCCAACAGCGGGAGCGCCGCGCCGATGCCCGCCGCGACGAGCAGCACCAGTCCGACTCCCCACCAGGGCGCCCGGCGCAGCGCGCCCCGCTGCGGGGGCCTGCCCGGTCCGCCTCCGCCGCGGGTGGGGCGGCGCTGCCACCACATCCGGTAGCCCCAGAGGATCATCAGGACCAGCGTCGAGGCGATCAGGAACAGCACGATCTGGTTGGCGAGGCCGAACATCGTCCCCATGTGCAGGTCGATCCCCCAGCGCGTGAGCTTCGCGGCGAGGTCCTGGTCGGCGAAGTCGGTGCGGTCGACGACCTCGAGGGTGGCGCCGTCGACGGCCACCGCGTCGACCTCGGTCGGGAAGCTGCGCTGGATCTCCTGCACCACCCAGGCGGATCCCTCGTCGGCCGGCGGGAGGATCTCGACCAGCCCGGTGTCGATGTTGACTGCCTGCCCCGCGGCGAGGACGTCATCGATCGCCGCCGGACCGGTGCGGGAGGAGGCGTCCGCAGCGGCATCGCCCGCGGTGCCGGTCGAGTGCCCGGCGCGTTCAGCGTGCTCGGCGTGCTCCTCGTGTCCGTCCTGCTCGTCGTGCTCGCCGTGCTCGTCGTGCCCCGCGGCCGGGTCGGCCGCGCCTCTCGCGTCGGCGACGGGGAGTCGCGGGTCGACCGCCTCGGTGGTGAAACCCAGCGCCTCACGGACCGTGCCGATGTTCCCGCCGCCGTACTGCGACCAGGTGATCCCGGTGGCGGCGAGGAACAGGGCGCCCAGAAGCACCCAGATCCCGGCGGAGGAGTGCAGCGACAGGGTGCGACGGTATCCGCGCGCTCGCAGATCAGGACGCAGCAGGTCACGCCGTCGTCGGGCACGCCGAGCGCGGCGGATCCACAGGCCGAGCCCCGCCACGGCGATCACCCCGAGCCAGGAGGCGGAGAGCTCGCTGTACAGGCGCCCGGCGTCCCCGAGGTGCAGGTTCCGGTGGAGCTGGTCGATCCAGCCCCGCAGCGGCAGCGCACCGCTGGTGCCGTACACGGTGAGGTCGCCACGCACCTCCCCGGTCGCGGGGTCGAGGAAGATCGCGCGGGTCTCGCTCTCGCCCAGAGCGTCGTCGGCGTACATCACGCGCGTCGTGTCGCCGGGCTCCGGGGCAGGCCGCACCGCGGCGATCTGCGCCTCCGGGCCGACGTGGGCCTGTGCCGCCCCCACCTGTGCGGCCAGCGGCAGCGGCGCAGCGTCAGACGGGGCGGTCAGCTCGTGGGCGTAGACCGCCTTCTCCAGCTGCGGGCTCAGCGCGTACAGCGTGCCGCTCGCGGCGGAGACCAGCAGGAACGGGCCGACGAGGATCGCCGCGTAGAAGTGCAGGCGCAGCAGCAGCGGGCCGAGCCATCCCTGGGTGGGGCGGTTGGTGGTCATGAGCGGATCTCAGTTCTCGACGAGCTGGGCGAAGACCACGGTGTTGTCCAGGTGGTGGCCGTCCTCGTCGAGGTCTCCGGCGCAGGTGATCAGGCGCAGCTCCGGTCCGTCGGTCCGTCCGTAGACGGCGACGGTGGGGAACTCGTCCTTGGGATAGCGGGCCGAATCATAGACCTCGAAGGTCGCCATGGAGCCGTCCTCCCGGTCCACCTGGACCCTGTCCCCCGGGGCGAGCGCGCCGAGCTCGAAGAAGACCGACGGGTCCCCGCCCCAGGTCACGTGACCCTCGATGACGGAGGGACCGACCTCCCCGGGGGTGGGCGAGCCCTCGAACCATGCCGCGAGGTCCGCCTGCTCGCCGCGCGGGGCGAGCAGCTCGCCGTCCTGGCCGAGTCCGATCGGGAAGACCTGCTCGTCGACGCCGATCGCGTCGATGCGCAGGCTCGTCGGCTCGGACGACGGGAGCGCCGCGGGGGCGGGAGCTTCGGGTGCTTCCGAGGTGGGCGGGGCCGACGGCTCCGCGGCGCCGGGGCCGGGGACCGTCGACGGCTCGCCGCCGGCGTCGGACTCGGCGGAATGGGCTCCCCCGCCGTCCGAGGCGGAGGCGCCCGAGCGCAGCACGGGCTGCGGGGGCGCGCCGACCTGGCTGCTCAGGGCGAAGGCCAGGAGCGCCGCGCCCGCGAGGGCCAGGACCGCCAGAACGGCGACCGTCGTGCGACGGCCGCCGTTCCGTCGGGGATCTCCCTGGGGGGTCATGTCACTTCTGGGCGTGACGGCGACGGAGGGCGAAGGCTCCGGCCGCCGCGGCGGTCAGCAGGCCACCGCCGGCGAGCATCGCACCGGACTGCTCGATGCCGGCGGTGGTGCCGTCACCGGTCTCGGCGCCGCCCTCGGGCCAGGCCTCCATCTGGGCCACGTCCAGCGTGCCGCAGGCCGCCGGGTCGGTCGCCTCGGAGGGCAGGTTCGGGTCGAGGTCGGAGACGACGTCGCCGTCGTACTCTCCGCTGCCGTTGTGGTCGACCCCGTGGACGACGATCACGCCGTCGCCGGCGGCGATGTCGGCGGCGACCTCGTCGCTGACCTCGATGGTCCGCTCGTAGGCGTCGTCACCGACGGGGAAGCGGTCCACGGCCAGGCCGCTGTCGGGGCTGGTGTCGCCCTCGGTGGTGAGCGAGGAGACGATCATGCCGTAGTCGTCATGGGCGTCGGAGACCTGAATGGCCCCGTCCTCGCCGCTGCCCTCCATGGCCGGGTCCGGGCACTGGTTCTTCCCGCCCACGTGGATGTGCTGGGCGTGCGGGGACCCGGCGAGCAGGCCCGTGTTCTCCATCTTCACGGTCACCTGGTTGCCCTCGACCGTGACCCAGGCGGTACCGGAGGCACCGGAGTCGTTGAGCTCGGTGAGGTGGGCCTCGAGTGTGGTCGCTTCGTGGCCGCCGTGTCCCTCGGCGAGGGCGGCACCGGAGGCTCCGAACATGCCGAGCGCGGCGGTGGCCGCGAAGAGGGGGAGCAGTCGCTTCGTCGTCGTGCGCATCGTGACTCCTTCGTCGGACGCCGGACGACCCTGCGGCCGTCGGGGGCGGCGTTCCAGGAGGGGTTCGGAGCCGTCGGGAGATCGGATGGGAGTCTCTTCTCCGCCCTCCGCCGAGGGGACGGCCCTCGGGTCACGCGGGCCTGCGCACCACCGGTCTCCCGCTCACCAGGACAGCTCGCGGCGGGGCCGCACGTGGATGTCCGTGAGCTGCACGTCCTCGCTCGCGGTGATGGCCATGACCACCGCCCTCGCGACGGAGGAGGGGCGGATCAGCTCGCCCCGGTCGACGTCCCCGCCGAACATCGGGGTGTCCGTGGGGCCGGGGTACACGGTCGAGACCCTCACCCCGTTCCCCTCCTCCTCGGCGCGCAGCCCGTTCGCGAGCGCCCGGAGCGCATGCTTGCTCGCGGCGTACGGGGCATTGCGGGGACGCGCGGCGGTGCCGGCGCCCGAGTTCACGAGCACGACGGTGCCGCGCGCGTCGCGCAGCGCGGGCAGAGCGTGCCGGACGAGCGCCGCCCCGGCGGTGACGTTGAGGGCGAAGACCTGCTCCCAGTCCGCATCGGCCGTGTCCTCGACCCGGGTGGAGGGAGAGATCCCGGCGGCGTGGACCAGGGCGTCCACGCGGTCGGGCACGAGCGCGGCGAGGTCGCCCGTGAGCAGGTCCGCGGCGCGCGGGGTGATCAGCGCGGAGGTCTCTTCGAGCTGTGCGAGGGCCTCCCGGTCGCGGCCGACGGCGATCACCCTCCAGTCGAGCTCGGCGAGCTGCAGGGCGACCTCGCGGCCGATCCCGCTGGTCGCGCCGGTGACGAGGGCCGTGCGAGGGGTGGTGCTGTGCTGTTCGGCGGTGGTCATGCGTCCAGTCTGCTGCCGACCGGCGGCGCGGGTCTAGCCGTGCACGACCCCGTGCACGAGCAGCACCGCGAGCGCGCCGTAGACGGTGCCGGCCGCGCCGTCGAGCAGGTAGCGCACGCGCGGCCGGCTGAGCACGGCGTCGCGGAAGAGCCCGGCCGCGCTGCCGATCGCGAGGTCGGTGAGCAGGCCGGTCAGCTGCAGCAGCAGGCCCAGCATGAGGATCTGCGCGAAGGGGTTCTCCCCGGAGCCGCCCGTCGTGCCCAGGAACTGGGGCAGGAAGGCGACGAAGAACAGCGCGATCTTGGGGTTGGTGATGTTGACGACGAAGCCGCGGCGGAAGACGTTCGGCACGACCGAGGCCTCCGCGAGCGGGGCGCCGGCCCGTCGCCAGGTGGTGACCGCGAGGAAGGCCAGGTAGCCGGCGCCGGCCAGCCGGATCGCGTCCAGCGCGGCCGGCAGCTGGGTCAGGGCGACGCCGAGCCCCGTCGCCGCGACCAGCACCCAGATCGTCATCGCCGAGGTGACCCCGAAGGCGCCCTGGACGGCGGCGCGCCTGCCCTGGTTGATGCCGGTGGCGACCATGAACGCCATGTCCGGTCCGGGAGTCACGAGGATCACCGTGACGGCCAGCAGGAAAGCGGGCAGGACGGACACGTCGAGCACTTCTCACCACCTTGATCTCACTGCGGGAGGAGCTCCCGGAAACACGCCCTCACCTGGGCCGACAGTGACTCTAGGAGGCGGCGATGCGGCGTCGCAATGATCGAGATGCCGGGCAGAACGGCATCATGACGAGCAGTCTGCTGGGCGGTATTAGGCTGTCTGCGTGCTCGACGATCTCGACTACCGCCTCATCGCCCTCCTCCGCGCGAACAGCCGCACCCCGGTGGCCGTCCTCGCCCGCGAGCTCGGGGTCAACCGCTCCACCGTCACCTCGCGGATCGACCGCCTCGTGGACAACGGCGTGATCGAGGGGTTCACGATCCGGGTCAGCGGCGACATCGAGCACGACTCGGTCCAGGGCGTGATGCTCGTCGCGACCGAGAACAGCCGCAGCCCCGAGATCGTGCGCGAGCTGCGCGGCTATCCCGAGCTCGAGCAGTTCCACTCCACCACCGGCACCTGGGACCTGGTGCTGCAGATCCGGGCGCGGAACCTCGCCGAGTTCGACCTCGTGCTGGAGCGGGTTCGGGCGATCCCGGGCGTCCGCACCACGCAGACGAACCTGCTGTTCAGCTCGCTGCGGACGGTGTAGGGAGGGGATCGTGCAGGGCGGCCCTCAGGCCCCCTGCGACACCTCCGCCGCCTCTGCCGTCTCCCGCTCCCGGAAGAGCGCGGCGAAGAACAGCGCGACGCCGACGGCGAGCGCGGCCGGGATGAGCCAGACGGTGCGCCAGTCGTGCGTGCCGTCGGCCGCGAGGAAGGCGTCGACGATGGGGCCGGAGATCAGGGAGCCGATCAGCAGGCCCACGCCGTAGGTGGCCAGGGAGATCAGGCCCTGGGCGGCGCTGCGCACGTGCTTCGGGGCGAAGCGGTCGGTGTAGATCTGCCCGGCGACGAAGAAGAAGTCGTAGCAGACCCCGTGCAGCACGAGGCCGATGATCACCAGCCACAGCAGCGAGCCGGCGTCCCCGAAGGCGAACAGGGCATAGCGCAGCGCCCAGGCGAGCATGCCGATCAGCAGCGTCCGCTTCACGCCGAGCTTCCTCAGCATCAGCGGCATGACCAGCAGGAACAGCGCCTCGGAGACCTGGCCGAGGGACTGTACGGCCGCGGCGGACTGCACTCCGATCTCGTTGAGATAGAGGTTGGTGAAGTTGTAGTAGAACGCCAGCGGGATGCAGATCAGGATCGAGGCGAGGAAGAAGACCAGGTAGGAGCGGGACTTCAGCAGCGCGAGAGCGTCCAGTCCCAGCACGTCGCGGACGGTGACGCGGTCGCCCGTCGTCTCCGGCGGGGTGTGCGGAAGGGTGAACGCGTAGACGCCCAGCAGCGCCGAGCCGATCGCGGCCATGACGAAGGTGTTCTCGAGCGCTCCCCCGGCCTCCCAGCCGAGCCAGCCGATGAGCAGCCCCGCCACGATCCAGCCGATGGTGCCGAACACGCGGATCGCCGGGAACTGCCTCTCCGGGCTGGTCAGGCGGCGGAAGGAGATCGAGTTCGCCAGAGCGAGCGTCGGCATGAAGGAGATCATCGCCAGCAGCGCGAACACGAAGAACGCCCCGAACTCGCCCTGCCGGCCGGCGAGGAAGAGCATCACGGCGCTGAACAGGTGCAGCACGCCGAGGATGCGCTGGGCGGCGAACCAGCGGTCCGCGATCAGGCCCACGATGAAGGGGGCGAGGATCGCGCCGAGGGACTGGGTGAGGAAGGCCAGCGCGATCTGGCTGCCGCTCGCCCCTAGATCCGCGGCGAGATACGTGCCGAGCGTGACGAACCAGGCGCCCCACACGAAGAACTCCAGGAACATCATCGTCGAGAGTCGGAGGCGGATGACGGGGTCGAGTGTCATGCCTGGAGAATCTAGCCGACCGTCCACCGGTCGGGAAGAGCCTGCGCGTGAGGACGGCTCGAGAACGACGACGAGGGCCCCTCCGTGCGGAGGGGCCCTCGTGATCACTGGTGGAGACTAGGGGGGTCGAACCCCTGACCTGAAGCTTGCAAAGCAGAGGGTCAGGGCTCCTTATGCCTGGTCAAACAGGCCGTCTACAACAGCCGGGGCGCACCTCGGGCGCACCGGGCCGAAGCCGAGCATCGCCACGGCCTCCATGCCGTCACCTCCGTCGTTCGATCACAAACGCTAGATCGGCTCGTGGCGATCAATCCGATCATGCACGACGCGGTACACACCGAGCAGCACAGCCGACATGCGGAACCGGATCCGAAACTCCAACAGTCAGCCCCCGCCGACGAGACGAAGGACCGGACGCTCATCCACTTCGCCGAGGAGGTCGCGAACCAGCCTGGGGCTGATCTTCAGAAGCTCGGCCAGGGCCGGAATGCCGGCCCCGTGGTCTTCAGCGAGCTCCGCCGCCTTCTTCAGAAGAGTGGGCAACTCGCCGGGATATGCGGTCGTCGGGTCCGCGGACGGGTCCACCGTCGTCGCCAGGCGCTGGTAGGCCCTGCGTGCGGAGGACTCGGTGGTGCGGCCGCGCTCGACCATCCGCCGCACGAGCGAGTGCGGCGAAACGCCCCAAGTCCGCCCCAGCCTGTCCAGCGCCGCGAGGTCGAGTCGCTGGGGAAGGAGCGCGTCCATCGATGACGCAGGGGTGAGGAACGCCGCGGCAAACTCGTCGGCCTCGTTCTCAATCACCGCACTGTGCTCCTCGGCGTCACCGTGCAGCAGGAGGTGCCCTATCTCGTGCGCCACAGAGAACCGGTGGGGGAAGACCTTCCCGCTACGTCGAGGGGTCGTGATGAGGATCGGGCGGCCCACGATGACGGCGGAGAAGGCGTCGACCGCGTCGATCTCGCCCTCTGGGCGCACGGCGACCACGATGCCGCGGGACTCGGCGGTCGCGACCAGGTGCTTCACCGGCCCGTCCGGCAGCTCCCAGTGCTCACGGAGGCGCGCGGCCGCCTCCGAGGGCGCAGTGCCTGCCGGAAGAACGGGCAGGTCGGCCTCGGGGAGCTTGACGTAGCGCTCCAGGGCGAACGTCAGTTCCCACACGAGAGTCGCCGTGGCCAGCGCCTTCTGCCGGTCGCTCACGCGCGCCGAGCGCAAGCTACGGAAGTGCGTGCTGACCGTCTCCAGCCGGGCGAGGGGGCGTCCCGCGCCGAAGAAGCCCGGGCGAACCTCCAGGGCGTCGGCCAGGCGGTCCAGCACGTCCGGCCGTGGCGAGTTCACGCCAGCCTCGTACTGGCCGATCGCGGCCGCCGAGACGCCCACCTTCCCGGCGAGCTGCGTCTTGCTGATCGCCTGCCGCACCCGCGCCTGGGTCAGCCGAGCAGGCTCGAATCGGCCGTGCACTTGCCCCTGCCCGGGCAGATCGAATAGCCCTGGGGAGTCCTCACGCATCGGACTGCGGCCTCTCCTGCGTCTGCGGCTCGAGGGCCGGCACGACCGGCGCTCCGCTGTCGAAGGACTCCGCGTCGGGGACCTCGGCTTCCGTCGAGGGCTCCAGCTGCCAGATGGTCTCTTCCCCGTTGAAGTTGACCTTCCCGCTCTCCCGGTCGATCTCGGCGACGGCCCAGTTGATTGCCTGCAGCTGCCGCGGCGACGAGTGGACCATGACGAGCACGACCGGCATCGCGCCCCCCACCGAGCCCACCACTGCCTCGAGGTCGCCCGACGACGCGGACACCTCGCGCACCGGATCGGGCTCGTCTATGAAGTCGGGCCCGAATAGAACCGGGTCCGGGGGCGACGCGTCAAAGCAGCTCATCTTCGTCGGGCTCGTCGCGAAGCGCGCGGGATCGCCTGAGGCGGGGACACGCCACACGTACACCAGGCAGCCGTTGACGATCGGAACTCTGTGGCCCGCCGGAGCGAGCCTGTGGAGATCATGTCTCCGGTCCCCGAACGCCTCCTGCATGTCGACTAGGAGGTCCTGCCAGAGAGTCGAGTAGCCGCGGGCGTTCCGCGTGTGCGCCGCCTGGTGGGCGTCGGCGGCGTAGCCGTGCCGGGTGCGAACCACGTCGACTGCGACTTCACGGACGATGGCGGCGTGCGGGCCGAGCGCATCTACGGGCGAGCCTGGGACCATGGGGGACCTCCTGGGATCTCGTCCGAAGCCGACTGTCGACCAGGACATGACTTTAGTATGCCACATAATTCGCGCACTTTCGCTTCAAGCGACTGCGCGTGTCGAGCGGCACGCAGACATCGGCGTCATCCCTTCCCTCGCACGGCGAAGCTGCTCGTGGCATCCGCTCGACGGACTGTCTCCTCGAACTCATACTCGGGCACCGCTACAAGGAGGTCGAGCGGCGACTGGTCGGAGCCGTCCAAAGCAGCCGGGAGATCAGGGTGGGGAGCCTGCCACCAGTCCACCATGGCCTTCGCGAGCTCGGCCGATGAAGCTCCGGGGCACTTGAAGGCGAAGTTCCTGTTGATCTCCGCGAGCGCGTCGATGATCTTCCCGTCGCGGAACTGGAACGCAGGGTAGTACTTGGTCGCGCCGAGTTCGATCTCGATGACCACCTTGTATCGGAGGTAGGTTCGTAGCAGGGACTTCTGCGCTCCCCTCTTCGCTCCGTCCATCTGCCGAGGGGTCCTCGGCTCCGCACTGGGCTCGGGCTCGGCAGCGGTCAGCGTGGCACGGGCCTGCGGTGCGGTGAGGGCATCGACTCGATCGAGCAGGCTCGCCGCCAGCATGGGTGCGTCGTCGAGCGCGCGGCCGCGATCCCAGATTGGGTTGTCGCGCCAGTCAGACGGGAACCCGAGTTGAGTCGTACTGAAGCCCACGGTCCGTGATCGCTCCTCGATGAGGTCGACGATCTCGACAACGTCCTCTCGGGTCGGCGAGATGCTCCGCAGCAAGTGCTGCATAACGAGGAGCACGCCGTAGAGCTTGTTGTTCACTCCCTCGCCGGCGAGGGAGTGGAGCGGGTCCTCGGCGTCCTTGCGCGAACGCCCCGGAGCGTCGATCAGAACGTCGAACGTGCGGTTCCACAGACGACCGTAGTGCGCATAGATGTTCCGAATGTTCCTGAGACTGTTCAGCCAGTTCGCCAGGGCCCCGCGATCGCCGCGGCCGTCGGCCGCATTGATCTGGAATCGCGCCGCCAGCACCTCCTGGTCCGCTTGGGGCATCAGACCGTAGAGTTTGCTCAGGACGCCGAAGGACATCACCTCCGTGGCGACCCAGATCGGCAGATGTGGGCCGTACTTGTCGCGGAAATGCAGGACGAAGTCTCCCCGCGCACGCTTCTCGTGCCGGTCGTACTCATCGAGCCAGTCGAGGTAGGCCCTGGTCGGCGTCTCTCGGCGAGCCACGGGTCGCCGGATGAGTGCGTGCCAGGCGCGAGCGAGAGGGCGCTCATCTGCGTCACGCATCGCGCCCAGCAGCTCCGGCTTCCGGTGCGCGAACTTATCCACCCTGCCGAGACGATGGCCTATGAAGAACCGGAAAGAGATCTCGATGGCGCTGAGGACGTCGCCCAGGCGCGAACGCAGTTCGTGGTCGAACTCGTAGAGGGAAACCACGTGCGCGAGTTCGACGCCCGGGACGAACGAGTCCAGCCGAATCTCGCGGCCTTCCTCATCAAATCCGGGCGCAGGCGGCGCGGGACGCACGCGGTAAAGGTGCCAGTATCCCGACAGCCGGTAGTAGCCGTAGCGCTCCAGGACGGCGGCGGCGTAGGCGTGAGTGCCACACTCCATCCCGCGCTCGCGCAGTCGACGGATCTGCTCGCGCACCGTCAAGAACGGCTTCGCGTAGGTGCTGTCCGGGGTCGTCACGTGTGCATCATCCTGGCGTCCCCGGCAAGGGGTAGAAAGAGAACAGACCCGCGTCTCATCGCGAGAAGCGGGCCTGTCGTGTTGGTTGAAGGCTACGCGACTGGAGCAGACGCGTCAATGATCGATGGATCGGACTCCGCAGTACTCGGCCCTGAGCAGCGAAGCGACGAAGCTGTCGATCTTCGCCATGAGTGCGGCCCGGCCCCGACAGTCTCGAAGCGGCCGTAGAGGTCAAGGGTGATGGACGGTCGGGCGTCGCTGATCGCCCGGGACACCGTGACGAGGTCGGCTCCGGCATCCGAGAGCTCGGCGAAGGGACTGGTGCATGGGTAGGGACTGTCACCTACCCATGCACCAGTCCCCAGCCTGGACGGGGCGCGGCTGCTGCACGAGCTGGCTAGCACGCTCTCGAAAAGGTCCAGTCCAAGGCCCGTGCCCAGCCACGTCGAGCGCCCCCGCACGGCCGCGCTGATCGCTCAGCACGTCGCGAGGCCCTGACGGCCGCAGACCGGAGGGTGACTTAGTCGAGCTCGATCGGCTCGATCAGCGAGGGGTCGGTGCGGTCGACCTTCCGGGCGTTGTTGACCTGGCGGTCCACCGGATGGGTCACGAGCGTCACGGCGATAACAGCGGCCGGCATTGCTATAAACGCGGAACGCCGCCATGAAGCGCAAAGAGCGCTTCATGGCGGCATCGCGCCGAGTGCTCGAAATCGTTCCGCCACTTCCTCTCACACTGCATTGCGAGACTCCGCAAGGAGCGCCGATCACTAACCGACACCTAAGCCAGGAATGACCACTCCTACCCTATGCTCGCCTCGGCCTCTGCCGCATTTCAAGAAGACGGAACCTCAATTGTTCTCGCCCGCCTACCCACTCCCATAAGCAGACTGACAACGGCAGCGACCACGCAGAGTTGGAACACCGGCAAGGAGCCACCTTCAACAACCCAGCCACGCCACCCCTCAAGGAACCCCTCCGGTGGCACATCCATCATCGAATACGCCATCACGATCGCAATCACACCAAGCACCGAGTATCCAAGACGCACACAAGCGCGAACCCCGGGACTATAGCGACTAACAAGTATCACGATCACCGCAACACACAGCGCACTTGAAGCCACGATCGATGATGAGGAAAGGATGGGCAGTCGCGGCTCAGTTACCGCTACGACCATGTTGCTTAGATCATAGACAGCCCCAGATTTGCTTCCGGAAGCCTGGATCGAGCCGACTCCAACGAGAAGGCAGTTAACAATCGCGATTGCTGCCCCTGCAAGGAATCCTAGTATCATTCTCATCCCACGCCACCGCCTCGCCGATACAATACGAATGGGAGCCTTCCCATCAAGTCCTCATCTTGCACGTAATACTCGCAACTCCCCCACCGCTATCATACCAGCCACACCCACTCGTGGCGTTCTTCACGCGTTCGTGCGTTAGGTTCCCAACCTGACCAGCACCGGTAACATTCTTCCCAATCTCAACATAGCCAGGAGCCGGGTAGTATGTCTTAATGTACTGAGTTACCGAAATTCCCAGAGTAACTTGCACTGACCCTCCACTAATAGTGGGGCGGGTGCCGCTATTGATTTCAGCTCCCGACGCGAGGCGGGCATCATTCGCATAAGTATACGTTGCCGCCTGAGCCGATACGGAAGGTCCCAGAATGAGGACTGACATTGCCAACGCGGCGGCAATCACCAGGATCTTCTTCCAAACTGGAGCCACAGACACGCGCTTTTCACTCATGACTAAGTTCACTCCTCACTATCAAGGGGGGTAAATTCAAAGGTCGAGCCGTCACCCCTCGAAATCTCCGTTGGCTTGAGGTCACGATGCGCATCTCCGCTTCGAACAACTAGAAGTCCGCTCCGGCTTCCAGGCTCCGCAGTTTGGCTCATAACACTAGCACTCGACGTTGAATAAGGCTCAAGTTCACTCGACGAGACGTCCGCAGGCATGAGGTACGCCTCCGGGTTGTTTTCTTTGTCTGCGGTTTCTCCGGTTCGCAACGAAAGACCTGTTCGACTAAACTGGGAGATATCCGCGCAGCTCGAAGAAGTAACTTCATAATGGCCGGGCGCTTGGACAACGAGACAAACCTCAGAACTACCAGCTCGTCCAAGCCAGTATGCCCCAAGCTCATCCTCACCCAAGAAACGCACGCTCGCCGGATCAATCCCGCCCAAGGCTTCCAGGTCAGCCTCTTCTGCGAGGACTTCATCCTCAGCGCTCTGACTCTCGCCGAGCTCTGGCAGCAAGGTTTCAACCGACGTCGAATGTTCACCGTCCGCGTACGCAGGGACCGCCGTGCATGCAACGGCCAGGATCAGTGCACCAGGGACCAGTAGAGTTTTCTTACTCAGCTTTTCCATCATCGTCTCCATTTCGTCATTCCACTAGCAGCCTGTATTGGTACTAGGATCGCGCTGAACATGTCATTGGCAAGCTGCCAATATTTCCGCTCCCGAAGCTCCAGTACCATGCACATGAAGAATGCACATTTGTTGCGCGGGTGTGCGTCAGGTTCGCTCCGCTACCCCCCGTTGAATACCCAATCTCGTAATATCCCGGAGCGGGGTGATACGTCTTGATGATAACCGTTGGCTGTGCGCCTTCAGCATTCAGGTCGTCTGCTCTTGCAGAGCCTCCGGTGATCACTGAACGAAGGCCGGAGTCGTGCCCCGAGTTCTCAGCGGTCTTCGTATTTGAGGCATAATAGTAGTTCGCCGCATTGGCGGCCGGTACTCCAAACGCCAAAATTGCCGCCACACCAAGCGTAAGTAACAGCGGCAATCGCGAAAGATTCATGCCCCCCAGCTTCAATCCGGTCGCGTTGCGAACATCAATGTTCAACATTGAAACCCCTTTTTGCTGAAATTTTGTCGTCAATTGACCGTACATTCCTGGCCGACGTGAGGCAACCTGCTCCGCCCAAGCGTTGCGCCGTATGTCCGCTTTGTCGACGTCGGGAGGGAGGGATCTTCTGACGTGACTGCTACGAGCCACCCCTCTTGACTGCGGCCTGGCGTCGGTCGGCTTGCGCAGGTAAGACCCACTTTCCTGGGAAGTCGCTGTGGGAGGACTCCGATGCACTGTTGGATCTGCCGGACGCCTAGTAGCTGGCAGGTAACGATGCGGTAACGTCAGCTAAGGCATCGCCGAGTTGCTCAGCGGACAACACACCGGAGCTAGCGTGCGGACGGTTGACGCGACACTGAGCTGGTCGGCTCGACGGCCTGGAGGGTGGGCACAGAGTCCTTGCCTTGACCAGTGAGTTCTGCGTCCACGTCGCACTACGTGTTGCCCGATGAAGTGCGGGCGTCACCAACACGCAGATCGCGAACTCCGATTAGCTCCTCATGGCCCGGGACTGCGAAGCACTCACGGCCGTCGCCTGTGCGTTCGATCTGGCGTCCCGCACGCACCCCGCGCCCACGCGGTTGAAGGGGTCGATCAGCGAGCCGTAGCGGGCCCACGGCGAGGCAGAACGGCGGGACTGCCGCACGATCAGGTGACAGTTGGGGTGTCAGGCCGCGAGGGCCACGGCGGGGTTCATGATGGTCTCGTATTCGATGGGGGTCAATCTGCCCAGGCGAGCCTGCCGGCGACGGCGGTAATAGGTCCTATCGATCCAGGTGATGATCACTATGCGAAGCTTTTCTCTGGTTCTCCAGCGCTTGCGATCCAGGACGTTCTTCTGGAGGAGTGCGAAGAAGGATTCCATAGCGGTGTTGTCCCCGGCGGCACCGACTTTCCCCATCGATCCGATGAGGTGATGACGGTTCAGGGCGTACACGAACTTCCGTGACCTGAACTGGCTCCCGCGGTCCGAGTGCACTATGCATCCAGCAGCATCGCGACGACCAGACACCGCGTTATCCAGGGCGTTCACCGCGAGACGGGCCCTCATCCGGTCGCTGATCGAGTAGCCAACGATGCGGCCGGAGAACACGTCCTTGATCGCGCAGGGGTGGAGCTTGCCCTCGTCGGTCCAGTGCTCGGTGATGTCGGTCAGCCACAGTTCGTTGATGTCATCGGTGGAGAAATCCCGCTTCACGAGATCATCGTGGACTGGTGGCCCGGGACGCTTCCCGTTCCTGCCCCGCTTCTTCCCGAACACGGACCACCACTGGTTGTCCCGGCAGATCTTCCACGCGGTCCGCTCGCACATCACCTCGCCGGCCTCGTCGACAGGAACCGGTACCCGTAGTCGGGGTCGTCGCGATGGGCGTCCACCAGGGTGTTGGCGCGGTATGCCTCGATCAGCTCGGCCCGGGTGACCTGCTGGTTTCGCCAGCGGCAGTAGGGCTGGCGGGAGAGCTTGAGAACCCGCAGGGACACCGCGACGGGGAACCCGTCAGCGGCAAGCTCGCTCACGAGCGGGTAGAACCTCTTCCCGGCAAGTTCGCCTGGGAGAGGTAAGCCGCAGCACGGCGGAGGACCTCGTTCTCCTGCTCCAGTAGGCGAACACGGCGCTTGAGCTCTCGTGTCTCGGCGGCCTCCTCGCGGGTCGTCCCGGTGCGGACTCCTGCCTCGACGTCAGCTTGGCGGAGCCATTTATGCAGCGTCATCTCGTGGACGCCGAAGTCCTTCGCGATCTGCGCAATGGTGACGCCGTCTTCACGGGACCGGGCCACTCGCACGACATCGTCGCGGAACTCCTGGGGGTAGGGGGTGGGCATGGTGCACATTCTTCCAGGCCGCCCAGCGGGCAAGCCAGATCAGATGTCACCTATCGATGCGGCAGTCCCAACCGCCAAATCCATCGCTGACATGAGGTCACCGAGCCCGCTGCGCGAGAGGTGGCCATAGCGATCGAGCGTAATTGACGGGCGGGCGTGCCCGAGGGCGCGAGAGACGGTCACGAGGTCGTAGTGCAGCTCGCCGAGAGCGATGGCCGCGAAAGTGTGCCGGAGCCCGTGTGGGGTGAGGTGCTGGATCGGGTGGGCGCGGCCGATGTTCGCGGCCGTGATCGCGCGCAGCAGCGCACCCTTTGCGTAGCTCTCGCCGACGGGATGCCCGGGTCGGCGCGGGCTCTCGAACAGCCAGGCGGACGGGTCGCGGTCGCGGGCCAGGCTCTCGAGAAGCGGCAGCAGCGACGCCGACACCGGCAGGACCCGGGTGCCCGCCCGAGTCTTCGTCCGGTCGGAGGCCGCTCCGGAGGTGGTGACGCTCAGTGCACCGTTAGCGAGGTCGCGAACCCGGAGCGACGTCGCTTCACCCTGCCGCAGGCCCATCCGGCCCATCACGCCGAGGAGCGCACGGTCGACGTCATCGCGGGCCGCGGCGAGCACCGCCACCAGCTCTTCGGAGGACAGGTATGAGACCTCCTTGTATCCGAGGGACACGACGATGTCGTGGGTCGGGTCGACGTCGACAAGGCCGTCCCGAGCCCCGCGGCGGTAAGCGGCGCGAAGGAGCTCCACCTGCTTTTTCCGTGATCGCGCGGCTACGCCGGAGCGCGCGGCCCAGGTCGCGACCTCGGTCGCCTCGAGGGTCGACGCGACCCTGTCGCCAAACGCGTCGTTGACGTGGCGCGCCTGCGCGTCGTAGTCGCGCAGAGTGCCCTCGGACCGATCCGCCTTGGTCGCGAGGTGCCGGTCGATGAGTGTCCTGACGGTGACGGACTCCCGCATGATGCGGCGGGCGCGAGGCTGCTCGAGCTGCGCCGCATCGTCCAGAAGCGCCTGCGCCTTCTGCGCCTCCTTGTACGACGCCTTCCGCTGCCGACCATCCCGGCCGCCGCCCTCACGCCATCTCCGCTGCCATCGCGGCGCGTTCCGGGCTCGACGATCCGCGATCTCCGCGCGGGAGAGCCCGGCCCAGAGATCGTGCACCGTCACGGCTCGAGGTCCTCCCCGGTGGCGTCACGGCGCGTGATCTCGGACCGCAGCTCTTCGGTGGAGAAGACAGCGAGGACCTGTTGCATCAATGCACGGCGGCCCGCGATCGCTGCGGGGGCATCAAGGTCGATCGGGGTCACGTCGACCTCTTCGATCATCCCCGCAGCGTTGTCGCGGCCGACGAGGCGCAGAATCCGCGGCTCGACTCCCAAGACTGCGGCGAGCTTCGCGAGCGTGTCGTCCGGAGGGCGGACGCTCTGCGCCTCCCCGGCTCGGTGGCGGAAGCCGGCCAGCGCGATCCGCACCGATCCGACGCTCATGCCGGTCGCGACAGCGAGCTCGCCATGGGTCAGCCCTGACCGTTGATATGCGCTATGCAAGATCCCGCTCTCGGCCGGGATCGCCACCCCGTTCCTGTACGCGGTCTCCGGAACCTCGGCCCCCCCTGCAGAGTTTTGGTGCGGTTCGTCGGCCATCTGGATCGCCTCGTTTCTCAGTCGAAGAGACCTCACCTGGTCTCGAGCAGACACTACCCGATTCGCCACCAACCACAACCATCGATGGTACGCTGATGGCATGCTGATTACTACCTCGATGCGACAGCTGGCTCAGACCCAGCGCCTGCTCACCACCACAGAGGTGGCGGAGCTGCTCAGCATCACGCCCCTGTGGACCAGGCGGCTCATCCGGACTGGCCAGCTTCGTGCGACCAATGTCGGCGGGCCGGAGAAGACAGCCCGCTGGCGAGTCGACCCCGAGGATCTCGCGGCGTACATCAGATCGCGGGAGAACCGCAGGCGCGACCTACTGGCCAGTTGAGAACTTGCCACCACCCCATTCACAGGACCCCCTCGAGCGCATCGCCCGAGGGGGTCCTGCCCTTTCCGGCGGCGGGAGCGTCGAAGAAGGCGGACACACATGAGCGCGAACCTCAGCGGGTTCGGCCCTACGGATCGTGTCCGGACCACGAAGGACACGCGCGTCCTGCTCGAAACCGCCCGCGAGAACGAGACCGAGGAGCCCGGGGCCGTGGCGGCTGCACTCGCGATCATCGCGCGAAGCGGCGTGCAGCTCGAGGCCGAAAACGGCTCAACGCGCCGGGAACTTCTACTTTGCCCCGAGGAGCCGATCGAGACCACCTTCCGCGTTAGGGGCGACGTCAACCTGCGGATCGAGCCAGGTGTACGGGTGCCGCTGCTGCAAGAGTGTGCGGAGCATCGGACTACCCGGGAGCAGTGGGATATCCCAGTCGCCCCAAAGGCACCGGTCGTCGTACTCGTCTTCGAGCTCGCCCCAGTCATAGTCGCCGACGATGTAGCCCTCTTCATCATCCGCGGGCACAACGCTCTCGCGCGCGGGCACGCCATCGACGATGTCGGGGTCGTCCGCCATCCAGGTCGCGGCAGACGACATCGCGGCACCGACAAGCACCTCGTCGATGTATGGGCCGGGCCGGTCGCAGGGCAGGACGCCGTCCTCGATCTCGCCCGCGATCTCTCGGCATCGACGACGAACACCCTCAGCCCAGGCGCGATTGTCGCCGACCATCATCATTACGCGGAGATCGAGATCGTCGAACGGGGAGATCGCATGGAGGGGGCCGTCGGGGCTCAGCAGCCACTCGGCGATGTACATATCTGCCCATACGCTGAGCTGCAGGCTGATCGCATAGGCCTGCCGCGGGGTGATCGCGGGATTCTCACCCCAGGTGCGGGCGTAGTGGGCACCGATGGCGGAGTCGACCGTGACCTCACCCGCATCCATGCGCAGCACGGCCGCGCATCGCCGACGCGATCGTTCGCCAACGGACTCGGGGTCCGCCTCCCACTTCCGCCAGGTGTCCAGGCTTCGCCCGGCACGCCGTGCCGCTTCCGCCTGCGTCAGACCCAATTCCAGCCGACGATCCGCGCGCTCACTCATGAGGCGAGCGTACTCAGTACTGATAAGTACTACAAGGAGTGTGGGGAGTCGACGCATCTGGCTCGGGGGCGGTTCGGACGAGCCACGGAGGTGGTCGCCGGACCGTCGAAGAACTCCCTGCAACAACGAAACGCCTGGTCAGTGGCATCCTGTGCAGGATGTGCAGGACGATCGGAAAGTCCCCGCGAGGAAGCCCTATGGAGAACTTCCAAAACGTCCTGCACGTCCTGCACAAGACCTAGTCGCAATACGTTTCGACCAGAAGAGCAGCCTGCGTCACGCCTCGATGTTGTGCACTTCGCCATCATCTACTACCATTGAGGTACGCCAAGTGACATGTCGCGACAGGAGGGGACACTGATGGCCGCCGCGGACACCGAGCAGTTCATGACTGAGACCGAGACCGGAGAGATGATCCACCGCACGCTTCGGAGCATGCGCGATCTCCGCTACCGAGGCGTCGGACCGGCGCACATCAAGATTGGCAGTCGAGTGCTCTACCGGCGGACCGCCGTCATGGAGTGGCTGCTCGCCCATGAGGTGACTGAAGAGCAGGCCAACTGAGAACGACAACGCAAAAGGCCCCCAGCTGAGCCGAGGGCCTTTTACAGAAACCGCACCTCACGCGATCGAGCGGGAACTTGTCTCGCGTGGGTGACACCCCATGAAAGGGATTCATCATGAGTCTTGCACATTCTCCGCACCCTCGCAAGAGCCGCATCGACGACGTCCTCGCCATGTTGTCCCGGGTCACGGGACCCCGCGACACGCAGTATGGCCGGGAGTGGAAGGCCTGCTGTCCTGCCCACGACGACTCGACCCCGTCCCTCGCGATCACCGAGAAGTCGAACGGCTCCGTGAACACCCACTGCTTCGCGGGGTGTTCCGCCGAGAGCATCCGGTCCGCCCTCGGGCTCCCCGAGTGGATGCCCGGTGGCGGCGAGGTCGTCGCGACCTATCCGTACCGCGACGCGGAAGGCACCTACCTTTTCGAGGTGGTGCGCGGCGTGGACGACGAGGGTCGGAAGCAGATCCGCAACCGCGTCGTCGACGCCAGCCGGCCTAGCGGTCATGTCTGGAACCTCCAGGGGATCAGCAGCCAGGCACGCACCACTCTGTACAACGCGGTCGCCGTGAAGGCGGGCATCGAGAACCTTCAGCCGATCTATCTGGTCGAGGGAGAGAAAGACGTCGACACTCTTGCCTCCTTTGGCGTCGTGGCGACCACGAACGCCGGCGGGGCTGGCAAGCTCACCTCCGCCCACGCGGAGCAGCTGCGCGGAGCTCAGGTCCGGATCATCCAGGACAACGACGAGGCTGGCCGTCGGCACGGCTCCACCGCCTGCGCGCTCCTCGAGGAGGTCGCCGAGACCGTCGAGCTCTTCGACGTGCCGACCGGGATGCCCGAGAAGTCCGACGTCACCGACATGTTGGAAGCTGGCTTCGACCTCACCGATCTCGTGCGGGTCGACCCCGCGCCCGCTGCGCCCGGGAAGCCGGGAAGCGGGGCAGGCAGCGCTGACGGCGGGTCGGACAGCGATCTGAGCCCGACGAGGAGCGCCGCAGCCCGATTCACCGACGCCTATTTTACGAGCCGCCTCGCAGACGCGCTCCGCGGCAGCTGGCACTACGTCCTGGGCAGCGGCTGGCACCACTGGGATGGTCGCATCTGGGCTCCACTGACCGACGAGGCCCTGATCACTCTGGAGACTGAGAAGTTCTCGAAGAAGGAGTTCGCCGAGGTCACCCGTGGCGGCGACCCTGAGCAGGTCCGCAAGGCCCTCAACCGGCTCGGCAAGTCTGCGATCGCAGCGGCTACGTTCCTCCTTCGCGGCCACCTGGCCGAGCGGCTTGAGCACTTCGACACCGATCCCCACATCCTTGTGACGTCGGACTGCGTCGTGGACCTGCGGACCTCGAAGACCTACCCTCATGACCCGTCCCGGCTGGTCACGAAGATGACCCCAGTTCGGTTCGATCCCAGTTCCCAGCATCGAGACTGGGATCAGGTTCTCCGCGCGGTGCCGCCAGAGGTCGCTGACTACCTGCAGATCCGCTTCGGCCAGGCCGCGACCGGCCTCGTTCCCGACGACGACAGGATCTCCGTCCTTCAGGGCGGCGGCGAGAACGGGAAGTCCACCCTGCTGAACGCCGTCATGGCCGCGCTCGGATCCTATTCCGGCTCCCTCGCCCGGGAGCTGTTTATGAGCAAGGGCGAGGTCCACCCGACCGTCGTGATGCCCCTGCGCGGCTTGCGTCTTGGGGTGAAGGAAGAAGCTGCAGACGGCGGTGTTCTCGACATGCTACGGGTCAAGGAATTGGTGGGGACGAAGGTTCGGCGCGCCCGTCCGATGTACGGGAATTACATCGAATTCGCTGCGACCGACTCGCTCTTTATCTCGACCAATCACGATCTGATGATTCTCGAGGGTGATGACGGTTCGTGGCGACGATTCATCAAGATCGCGTTCCCGTTCCGATACCGGAAGCCTCACGAGACGCTTGAGGGGCCGATGGACCGCCACGGCGATCCGCGACTCCGGGATCGCGTCTCGAGTGACGAGCGGGTCAAGGAGGCCGTGCTGGCCTGGATCGTGGCAGGTGCTCAGCGCTGGTACAAGGCTGACTGCACGATGCCGGAACCGCCGACGTCGGTGTCGGACGACACTCGGCGGTGGCGCGAAGAGAGCGACCCCTTCTGGAGCTTTGCCGCCGACCACCTCGTCAAGGACCCCGACGCCGTGATCTGGGGGAACGACCTCTACGACCAGCTGATGACCCATCTCATCGACAATGGCCAGAAGCGAATGGGCGTGCCACGGTTCCGTCAGCGCCTGCAGGACAGCATCTGGCGCAAGAGCGAAGACGCTCGGTTCACCGGACGGACGCGCATCTCGACCTTGGCGGCGCAGCGCGGTCGCTCTCTGATCCTGAGCCGGCCCCTTGGCGCTGGTGGACTCCAGGTGCCGCCCGAGCAGGGGCAGTACCTCGTCGGATGGCGGTTCCGGGCCAGCGCCCCGACGGCCCATGCTTCGCAGACCGCGACCGCCCCGATCCCGACACCCTCAGCGAAGTCGGCTGAGCCTGCGGAACCGACCGCTCCCTCTGAGGCGACCCCTGCACTGGAGACGATCCCGGTCCACGGGAACGGCGCGGGCCCGACCGTGCCCCGCGCGACGCCGGAGATCAGCGGCCCCACCATTGCAGAGCTCGGAGGTGCAGCAGCATGAGTCACATCGTCTATCTCGATACGGAGACCGGCAGCGCCGATCGGCTCTGGTACGGCGACCCCGGGTTCGTTCGTCTCGCCGCCTACGCCATCGGGAACGCCGAGGTCATCGTGACCACGGACATCTCGACTGTGGTTGCCGAGGTCGCGCGGGCCGACTTCGTCGTGGGCCACAATATCCTCGCGTACGATCTCCCGGCCCTTGCCCGGTACCACGGCCTGGATCTCGCGCAGCTCGTCCGGACCCACCGCGTCATCGACACCTACATCGTCGGCCGTCTCGCCGACCCCCCGCTCTCCGGGGGCGGCGATGAGCGTCGCTACGGCCTGGACGCGATGTGTAAGCGCTACGGCATCGGATCGAAGCTCACCGATGAGGAGTCCGGGGTGTCGGCCCTGGCCCGCCTCGCGCGGGACCATGGAGGCTACGACCGGATCCCCGTCGACGATCCGACCTACAGGGCATACGCCCGGGAGGACGTGGAGCTTGTGCGAGGGCTCGCCCGCGTCCTTCGGGTCGACCACTACGCCGCGCGCGAGCACCAGATCATGTGGCGGCTCGGGCACATCACGAGTTCCGGATGGCGAGTGGATGTCGATTCCGCACGGCGCATCGTCTCGGAGCAGCAGGAGCGCGTCGGCCGCTGGAAGGCCCTCCTTCACGAGCGGTTCGGTCTCCCTCTCTGTGGGGCGAGGCCGCACACGACCTCGGCGGGGAAGGTTGCGCTCGAGCTGGCATTTCAGTCGCTCGGTGTGGAGCCCCCGCGGACCTCGAAGGGCGCGATCGCAACCGGCAAGGAGGCGCTCAGCGCCTTCGCGGAGCAGCACCCGGACAAGTCCGAGCTCCTCGAGCTCTGCAGCGTCCTGCGTGCCCTGAACGGGGAGCGATCGACGGCGCAGATGCTCCTGGACCACACGGCTCCCGATGGTCGCATTCATCCCGACGTAGATGCTCGCCAGGCCACCGGTCGCATCTCGATCACCAAGCCGGGACTCACCGTTCTTGGGAAGAGGGACCGGGAGAACATCCTCGAACGTGCGCTCCTCCTCCCCGACCCGGGACATGTCCTCCTCTGTGCCGATCTCAGTCAGATCGACGCGCGCGCAATGGCCGCCCACTCGCAGGACCCCGATTATCTCCAGGCGTTCGAGCCAGGGATGGATCTTCACAGCGAGATGGCCGCCGCGGTGTTCGGGGAGGACGGTTGGAACCGCGCTGTCGGCCATCATCCGCTTCGCTCTGAGGCGAAGGCCCTCACCCACGCGACGTCGTACGGGATGGGGGCCCGCAGGCTCTCCGAGTCCGCGGGGATCAGCCTCGAAGAGGCCCAGCAGCACCTCGCACGCCTGGACCAGAGCTACCCATACCTCGCGGCCTTCAAGGCCGTCATCCGACGCCAGGCGGCGGCCCAGGTCCTGAGGACCGCCTTCGGGCGCTGGGTCAGGGTGCAGCCCGGCAAGGAGTACACACAGGCTCCTGCCTTTATGGGACAGGGGACCGCAAGGGATCTGATGATGGAGGGGATCCTGCGGTTGCCGGAGTGGCTGCTCCCCGGTCTCCGCGCCATCGTCCACGACGAGATCGTGCTGTCCGTCCCCATCGACCGTGCGGACGAGGCAGAGGAAGCCATCCTCGGTGCGCTCCAGTTCGAGTACCGGATCACCCCAGATGCACTATCCGTGCCGATCCTCGCCGAGAAGGGCGACCGCGGTGCGGACTGGGCTGACTGCTACCGCTCCGAGAAGCCCGGTTGGCCCGAAGTCGCCCGCGCACACCGCGACCAGCCGAACTGCACCTACCGCGACTGCACCTGGCACACCAACAACACCACTGAGGAGATCGCAGCATGACCGTCCGCAACCGCAAGTACCGTCGCCCCCGGCAGGATGTGCTCAACAGTTACATGCGTCGGGAGGACGTCAAGGAGTTCATCTTCCAGGGGGCGATCAACTCGGAGCCGGCGACCCCCGCAGAAGTCAAGGAGTTCCTCGCTACCGCGCCGGAAGAGGTATTCGTCCTTCTGGACAGCATCCTCCCCTCGCCGTCGCCGAAGGGGTTCACCGACCCGCCCCTCTTCGAGGACACCCTCACCCGTGCGATCGTCGGCTTCTTTCTCAGCCACCACCCTGATCGCCGCCAGCGCTGAAGGCTCCGGATCGTCCGCTCCTCGCAGGTGCGTGGCCCACTCGTTGACTGTCCGTGGCCTTATCTCGGTCAGCTTCGGCCCGTGGGCGGCCCGAAAGGTACCGCCTCGATACCGTTCACCGCTCCTGGCCTCATCGTGGTCGATCACTGGCCCGATCCTGGCCAGCATCGATCGAACCGTGGTCACGGGTTGCCCGTCACCGACCAAGTTCTGACCACGAAGAGGCCAGCACTCCTGGATGGTCTCCGCCGGGCCGTTCGCGGTCCAATCCCGCCCACGAAGTCACCTCCCCCGACCAGACCGTGACCACAGACGGACCACGAACGGGCCAGCAACACCGGACCGCACTTAGCACTGGCCTGATCGTGGTCAGTTCCGGGCCGAAGGCGACCCCAGCCGCCCTTTCCCTGACCACAGTGCGGCCACGAGATGAGGCCGCAACATCCGCCGTATCTACCGAAAGGGCTTGATCATGTTCACCACCACCTCCCACGACGAGACCATCGCTGCCCTGCGCGCCAAGCTCGAGGCGGCCGAGGCTGCCAAGGAGGCTGACGAGGCCTCTCTGCGCGCCGCCGTCGACAAGGCCAAGCGGCACGCCGCCGACGCGCACGTCGGCCTCGTCCTCGCCCTCTATGACCTGCTCGGCGTCGACCCTGAGCACCCGGGCTCCCGCATCACCCGCGGCCGTCTCACCAAGGTCGCGGTCGACCGCTCCGAGGTCGTGCGTACTCAGCGGCTCTACCGCATCGTCGCCGCCTTCGCCGCCTCGAACCCCGAGCTGCTCGAGCAGCTGCAGCTCGAGGACGAGGCCGGCCGGGAGGAGCGCCGGCCTGCACCCCGCGAGGTCCCTGCCGCGACCTCCGCGCTCATGAACACCGACGAGGTTCTGCTTCCCGACGTCGAGGAGGACGAGCTCATCACGGCCTGAGCGCCCTCACTCCTATGCGACACCCTCTGCACCCGATGGTGCAGAGGGTGTCGCCATGTCGGCGCACCCTGTGCGCTCAGCTGGGCCTCCGGATGCTCCGGCATCCGCTGCAGGGTGAGCGCGCAGCGCGAGGGGCGGCAGCCCCTCCCGCCCGGAGGTGCACAGCGGGGACGAGCGTCAGCGAGGACCCGGTGTGCACCGTGAGGGACAAGCAACCCCCATCCGGGCGAAGCCCGGGCCGCGAAGCGGGACGCGCTAGCAGGGGGGATTGCTTGCCGCTTCTCCTTCGCATCAGAGTACTTTCGAAAGCATCGCCGCGGGTCAGGGCACGGTACCGCGGTACCGTGCTCAACATCGTCGCTGGTCATAGACGTGTCGGACCTTCGCTCGATAGAATGAGCCTCATCCGGATCGCCACGAGCGATCGCTGTCCAAGCCCTCGGGTTCCTGGACGGCATCAGCTGTTGCAGCGCGATCCGGAAGGGGCACCCAAATGACATCACCGTCGACTCCGTCGACGCGCACCACCGTCGGTGTCTCGCTGTCGCCGCAGGAGCTCGAGCGCCTGGACCAGCAGGCCCATGCACTCTCCACCACCGGCACCCCGCTCCCCCGCGCCACCGCGCTCAAGACCGTCTGGACGCACGTCGGCTCCGAGGCAGTGGAGCAGGCACTCGCTGCGCAGCAGCTTGCGACCGAAGCGGCAGCGCAGGTCGCGGATCTCCGGAACACCATCGCCGGGCTCGAGCACGCATGGCGTCAGGTCGCCACCCAGCACGCCAAGATCGGCGCGCACACCAACCAGGTCGCGAAGCTCGCCAACACCCTGCGCGTCGCCGTGGACGGAAGCACCACCGAGATCACCGCTCAGGACGTACAGGACCTCACCGCCGCGCTCACCGCGTTGGAGCACCGTCTGGAGCCGCTGCTGCTGGACGATGCGGACAGCCGCTTCCTGGTCGATGCCCTGCGGGGCGTGCTGCTCGGGACGGCAACGGCATGAGCATCACCATCAAGGTCCTCGCTGGCCGCGCCGCCGCCCCGCTGCAGCGCTACCGCGACAGCCTCAAGGACGGCCAGGAGCCGCCGATGCTGATGACGACGCGGCACTGCTCCCAGAACCTCGCCACCCAGATTGGCGAGTGGAAGGCCGTGCGCCAACTGCACGGCACCGACGGAGCCACCCGGGTCGCTCGCGCCGCCCACGAGAGCGTCGATCCCGAGACCGGTCTGCACGCCACCGGGGAACGCGGGACGCATATCAGGGAGCGCCGGGGCGAGCGCTGGCGGTACCGCCCGGTGCGGGACGGCGAGACTCCGACTCACCTGCGCGTCGAGCCGGACGACCGCACCCCGATCAAGCAGTCCGAGGCGCTGCACACCATCTACGCCGCGGGGCCGGACTTGATCCATCGCGACGACATGGACGGCATCGGCAGATTCTTCGACGCCGTGGTCGCCGAGCGCGAGGAGCACTATCCCGGGCTGCAGGAGTCCATCTGGCTGGAGCGCAACGGCGAGAGCGGGCTCGTGCACATCCACGTCGCCACCAACGCCACGGTCTACAGCGACTTCTCGCTTGACGGCCGGGACTACCGCGCCGGACAGAAGGTCGCGAAGGGGATCACCGACATCCATGCGATCCGATCGCGATTCGAGTCCTATCTCGACGAGCATCCCGAGCGTGGTCTTCGCCAGGAGCTCCCCCGGGTCGGGACGCCCGAGTACCAGCAGGCCCAGCGCCGCAGCTCTCAGAAGGACTATCACGACGCGCGTCGCGGGCAGGAGTCGGGATCGGACCGCATCCGCCGCCTCGCTACCGAGGCGCTCACCGACGACGAGGTCCGGGACCGCGCCTGCTACGTCGCCGCCCTCATGGAACGGGGCGTGGAGGTCACCGAGACCGGCCTTCGCCGCGGCAAGCCGGGACGGACCCACGACCTCACGTACCGGCTCACCGACGGTGATGCGCCGATGAAGCGCGGCGTCACCGGCCGCCAGCTCGGACCTGCCTTCCAGATCGCCGCAGTCGACGAGCAGCTGAACCGCAAGGCGCAGGGCCTCGAGGTGGAGCTGCCCCAGCGCCGCACTGCAGGGCCGGTGCAGCAGATCGACAGCTCCCGTGAGGCGATCGACGCTCAGCGCGCCGACATCGAGCCCCTCGTCGTCGAGGGCCAGCAGCTCCTGCTCGCCTCGGCATGGGCGGGGGCTCTCGAGGAGGACGAGCGCTGGGAGCGCGAGCACGCTGCCGCCCGCCGCGCCGCTGCCGCCGCTCGGCCCCGCACGCGGGAGGACGAGCTCTTCGACGAGACCCTGGCCGGCATGGACTGGCTCGAGGGCGGCGACTCCTCCGACGCGTCGTTCGATGAGCTGTTGCGCACGATCGAGGAGGACGAGACTGCAATCAGCCCGAGCACCCCGGAACCCTGGCGCTCCGCGCTGCGAGACCTCACCCCGACGAACGACCGAAAGGCCGCCGTCGTCGCAGCGCTGGCCGCGTTCGAAGAGGACCACGCCCGCGATGCCTTGGCCAGTGGGCAGCGGCTGGACGAGGCCCTCGTGCCGCGCGGTATCGGCCCTCGGTTCCTCGAGGAGTTCGGCGAGCACATGGACCCTCGCGTCCGCGAGCAGCTGCAGCTGCGGGTCGCGAAGCGCGCCGCGCGCACGGAGACCTTCGAACAGCGGACTGCGGCGGTTCAGGAGCGGTTCCGCCTTGAACAGGCCCGAGATCCCCGAGCCCAGGACGCTGCCCAGCACGTGGAGCAGCTCAGCTCCACCATCACGCGTCTGAAGGACGAGATGCGTCAGGGCGTCTACGAGAAGGACACGCCCGGGGCACGGCAGGAGCAGCAGGACCGGAAGGCGCAGCGGGTCGAACATTCCCGAGAGTCGGACCGCGCGCTCGAGCAGGTCTTGCCCTTCGCGAAGGCACTGGACGAGGTGGCGAGTCCGCATCCGGACGCGAAGGCGGCGGCGGACCGCTCCCCAGCGCAGCAGCGACTCCGAGCGATGCAGGCCCGCGTGCGGGCGTCTGAAGCACGCGAGCGGGAGAGGAGGCAGGAGCAAGACCACGGACTCGAGATGTGACTCCCGGTCAGGCCGTCACGAAGGGGGCAGGCATGGCACAGCAGAAAGTGGACCCGCGCGAGGTCCAGAAGGTCCGCGCCGCGATCGCGGCCGAGGGCAGGAACGTCGCCGCGCGGCGCTTCGGGACGGACAGCTCGGAGTGGCGCGCGGTGCAGCAGGAGCAGCAGGACAAGAAGCGTGCCGCCGGCCGGCGGCACCGGATGATGGAGGAGAACACCATGAGCACCACCGACACGAAGAAGAAGGCCCAGGAGGGTCAGGAGAAGCAGACCGGCGCGAAGAACTCGCGGGCCGTGCAGGTCGCCGCGGCCCGTCAGCGCATGGCCACCATGCGCACGCGGCAGGCGCGGATGAAGGCCCGCGGGATCGAGCCTTCTCAGAATGCCGGGCAGGGTATGTGATGAGCGGGATGCTGCTGCTGGGTGCGGGTCCGTACGACATCTGTCTCGCCTGCGACGCGGCCGCCGGGCCGTGGGAGCCGATCGAGCATGACGAGGAGTGCCCCGCACTGAAGGAGGACTGACCGCATTCTCCGAGAACCCCCTGGTGGATATCCACCAGGGGGTTCTAGACGTCGGGGTCGGGTCACATCTCGGAGTAGTCGACGAGCTTCACCCGTCGGCCCTGGCGGCCGCGCAGGAGGAGCCGCCCCTCCCCCTGGTGTCGCGGAAGCAGCTCGGCCGGGTGCAGGGACTCCACGCGGTCGGCAGAGTAGCTCGCCCTGCCGCCAGCATCTCGGGACGCCACCTGCCGCTCGGTCGGCGGCTCGGTCCAAGCGGCTTGCTCGAGCAGATCCTTCTCGATCGCCCCGATGCCGATCAGTACGGCCGGGAAGACATTGAGCAGGATCTTCATCCCCGCTGCTCCCCACCGCGGCTCGAACTGGCTGCTGTGCTGGGCGGCGACAGTGAAGTGACAGCCGTAACTGCGCATGAGGCCGACGTGCTCGCTGAGGCGCGGGATCGGACAGATCTGCGGGCACTCGTCGATCACCATCGCGATCTTCGGCAGGCCCTTCTGGATCGCGTTGAGAGTCCAGTGGGACACGAGCGCCTCAATTACCGCCGTCGCCGCGCCCGCGGCGCTGCCGGAGGACGGGGAGATCAGATAGAAGATCGCCCCGGGATCCTCGAGCAGCTCCGGGGTGAAAGCGACAGCATCCTCGCCGCCGGTGCCGCGTACCGTCCTCAGCTGCCACGGAGACAGCGCGACGCGCAGGTTGATGCCGATCGAGTCCCGCTGGCGGGCATCCAACGCCTTCGACGCTCCGAGCTCCATGGCGTGCGCGGAGCCGATCAGCGCTCCGCGCAGTGCCGCGGTGTCCCAGGACGGCGTCTCGAGGTCGGCCGGCTCGTCAAAGACGGGCTCATCCTCGTCGTCATCGTCGCTCTCCGGCTTCTCCTGCCCGATCTCGCCGTAGTTGATCGCGGCCTCGAGGACCCAGCCGATGCCGCCGCCCCAGATCGGCTCCCCCGTCTCGGGGTCGGGGTACCAACCGCCGGCCTGCAGCAGCGCAGCGAGGGTCCGCAGCGCCAACGTCGCCCAGAACCCAGAGTCGCCGCCGCCTCCGCCGGTCGCGCTCATGCCGAGCGAGCCCACCTGCAGAAGGAGGGTCGCGAGGGCGAGCGCGGAATCGTCGGTGGACCCGTCGGCATCCGGGATCAGCAGTGAACACGGGTCGTTGATGACCGGGATCGCGCGGTCGGGGATCGAGTCCCAGTCGGCCTGGCCGGTGAGGTCCATGACGTACAGCGGGCCACCGCGCCGCCCGCGAAGCTTCGCCGACATCTCCGCGAGGTCGCTCTTCGCCGAGACGGCGCAGACAGGTCCGTCCCAGGTCACGATCTGCGGCACCAGCACCCGCCGGGACTTTCCGGCCCCGGACCCCGCGAGCACCAGCAGGTGCGGCCCGCTCTCCGCCCGCCCCGTCGCGTTGCCGTGCTGGTCCATCTCGAATCCGCAGTACGGCGTCCGCTCATCGCGCACCCCTGCGGCGGCCTTCTCGACAGTGGCGGGTGTCGCCTGCTCAGCGGCTGACGCCGCCCATCTCGTCGCCTTGTCCAGC
The DNA here is from genome assembly GCF_001613775.1 of Brachybacterium sp. sponge. Lineage (NCBI taxonomy): Bacteria > Bacillati > Actinomycetota > Actinomycetes > Micrococcales > Dermabacteraceae > Brachybacterium > Brachybacterium sp. sponge. The sequence goes on from NZ_LRMP01000001.1 coordinate 587,063, forward strand.
AGCCCCATCCTGACCCTCCTGTAGTCGCTCCTCATGGCCCCACCGTGAGGCCATGGCTGCGCGGCCGATCTCGGCTCGTCGCGCTCTCTCGGACTGCACCGCCGCGGCCACCGCTCCCTCCGTCGCCACATCGCCCTTTTCGAGGGCGTCCACGCCGAGGGCGACGAGCGCGCGGGCCAGGATCCCCGGGCGGGTGCCGCGTTCGGCGGCAGCCTCCCGGAGGCGCTGGTCGGCCTCGAGGTCCAGGACGAGGGTGTGGCGTCGGGTCGGCTGGGTCATGGGGTGCTCCTGCGGAGGGATCGGTAGTGACTACTACTCCACTACGCTACCGACCCCCTCCCACTTGTTGCCTCGTAGTAATTACTACTTTACTATGGTGCCATGCCGCAGGACCAGGGGCCCGGAGGCCCTCGTCGATCATCGCGGCTTCGACTACCGAGAGGGGATCACCGTGGCCAAGCTGCTGTTCGTGCTGGTCATCATCGCCGTCGCCATGCTCAGCGCGTTCCTCGTCGGCTTCGTGGTCGGCACTACCGTCACTCCCCTGTCGCCCGCCGCCACCCAGGTCGCCGCTTCGGTGGTGATCCGTGACTGACGGCTACACCTGGGAGCTCGAGCGCTCCGCATGGATCAAGGGCAGGCCATGGCTGGACAAGGCCGGCGCTGCTCGCCGCGCCGAGATCCTCGCCCGTCGTGCTCGCCGCGGACAGCGTTCGGCCGCCGGGCTCGGCGAGGGACAACTACACGAGGCCGACCTTCCGGGGCTGTGGGCACGATGGACGCGCCGCACCGAGGATGTGCAGGGCGCTGCTCTAGCCGTCACGGCAGTCTCGCTACTGGTCGCGCTGCGCGTCGTCGTGCTGGGACTCACCTGGCTGATCAGCGCGGCCGTGTACGGCGCGCTCGCCTCTGTCGGGGGCAGGCACCGACCGCGACTCGCCCCGCTGATCCTTGCAGCCGCCGTCGTGGTCGCCGCCGCGATCCTCGTGCGCTGGCTCGGCCTGGACCTGCCGATCATCTACCTGATCGCCACTCAGCTCGAGATCGTCTCCGGTGGGCTGCTCGCGCCGGCTGCGCTCTCGCGCTGGTACGCCGCCGGGATCCTCTCCTGGCTCGAGACCCAGGTCGTTCTCGGCTTCCTCTCCGCCGCCTGGTCGACCTACGCCTGGGGCTGGACCGCACCGGCGGTCCGCCGCGGCCAGCGCGAGGCTCTGGCGTCCGCGCGCCGCTCAGCACCCGCGACGGCACCGTCTCCAAAGGCCGTCGCCTCCGACCCGACCAAGCTCATCAGCCAGCTGGCTACCGCACACGCCGCAGAGACCGAGGAGACCAAGGCATGACCGCCACTGACCCCCACGACCGCTTCTGGGCAGTGCTCACCGGGCTGATCCTGCTCACCGTCGCGGCCGCCGCCGGCTACGTCGCCGGTCGCCGCCGTGCGCTGCGCGGCGAGCTCGAGCCCGCGTGGCTCTGGTACGGCGAGCCCTCCCCCGACCGTGACCCCATGGCGGAGGTCTGCGAGGACGCCGCCGCATCTGCTCGAGAGGACCACGACCGATGACCATCGACGACCGCGCCGCGAACGCCGGCCCCGCGCCGCAGATCCACATCCACAACGCCGCGGCCGACGCTGGGGCGCACATCTGGCGGGTCCTGGCGACCTTCCTTGCGATCGGCGGCATGGTCTCGCTCGCCTACGGCCTCGCCCAGTGGGGTCTGATCGACATCGCCGCCACCGGCGTCACCGCGTTTCTGACCATGCTGGTCCAGCTCATGCTCCGCAACGGCGTGATCGTCCTGCCGAGCGCCCCGTCGGACGACCAGCGGATCACGGAGGGCGTCGGTGCACTGCGGGCAATCGCCGGCCTCGTCCAGGCGATCCTCGACCGCTCATCCCTCCTGCGCCTCACCCTCATCGCTGCCGGCTACGCGATCACTTTCGTGCTCGTCCGTACGCTGATCAGCTATGCACTGACCGTCTTCGGGAACATCTGGATCGCTCTGGCGGCCGGCGGCATCATCGCGTCGATGATCTGCTTCCCGACGCTCATCGGTGGCCTCCTGCGCGCCCTGCGCAGCCAGACCCGACGGGAGGCCTGAGATGGGCATCGACATCGTGCGTCGCCTCGCTGTCACCATCTTCGCGGCGGCGCTCCTGACCAGCAGCGCCGCGTGTGCCTACAAGGGAGCGGAGGCCGACCGCGCTGCTGCCCCCGGGCAGCCGACGGCTCAGGGGCAGCCGACCGATCCCGGGGCGGTCACCACAGCATCCTCGCCCGCGAGCGTGCCTGAGACTCCCGCCGACTCGCCCGCCGACTCGGACGGCGGCGGGGACCACGCAACCCCCTCGGCTGGAGAGAGCGACGCACCCGAGCCCAGCGATGGCGGCGGCGGCGAGCAGTCCGGCTTCGAGATCCCTGCACCGCTCCCCGAGGTGACCGTGGATCTGGCCCCCGAGTCCGACTCGGCGGTGACGTACCTCCGGCCGATGCAGGCCTTCTCTCCTGAGCTCGAGGTCTGGGAGATCGACGGCGCGGATGTGCACTTCCGCTCGTACAACTGCGCCGGCGGACTCACCCACGAGGTCTACGCGACCCTCGTCGACAACGGCGACCTGACAGTGACCGCGCGCTGGGAAGGGGACGCTCCTGGCGAGCTCGTAGGCTGGTCTGCATCGAGCGAGTCCGTGCTGCAGATCGATGAGCGGACCCTGCGTCCCGTCCCTGGCGGCAGCGACACCATCGCGTCCACGCGCACGGAGCTCGAGCTGCAGGACTACGCCGGAATGTGTCAGGACGCGGGCAAGCCCCTCGCCGCGTTCGTCCTCGGAACGGGGCACCCTAGTTACGAATAGCCCCTCAACGCCGGTGCTTTGCCTTCGCGTTCCCACCATCACCCTTCCCGGACAGGAGACACAGATGCCCATCCACCAGAACGACGAGGACAGCGAGGACGACGAGCTCGACGTCGCAGAGGCCGCCGCTGCGCGAGCCGATGACGAGCAGATCTCCCACCGAGCTCTAATGGCCGAGCTCGGCCTGGACACCGCCGAGCCCGACATCCACCTGGTCGCACAGGATCTTCTCGACACCCTCGGACCGACGCTAGCCGCGGCTCTCTCCGGCACACGCGACCGGACGCTCCCCCGAAGGTGGGCACTGGAGTCTGGTCCGCGTCCCTCCCCCGCCGAGGCACGGCGACTTCGGCTGGCCCGCGAAACCTTTTTCCGGATCAGCGACGTGGAGGGGGCCGACGTCGCGCGCGCCTGGTTCATCCTCGGGAACGAGCGCCTCGGCGCGACTCCACTCACGGGGATCCGCGAAGATCGCCATGAAGATCTGATGGCTGCCGTCGACGACTTTCTGGATCAACCACTCGACCCAGTCTTCGAGATCCCCCTCGGCATCCTTCTCGAGCTGATGCGCTCCAGCATTCACAACGACGGCGACGATTCGCGCTGATCTACCGCGGGCACCGTCGCCGCTAAGCGAACCTGCGATGAAGAGCAGCAGGTCCTTCGCAACTCGAGCAATGATCTCTGTCAGCACGTCGTCACGCGAACGCGCTCTCGAACCCGATCAGGAGCGCAACCTGGCCTCCCGGGCCAGGTTGCCCCGCGCACCGCCATCCCGGCGCTTCTCCACCTGCGCTGCACGCGGACTATGCGCTGGGACCGGGCACCTACGCTTCATCGATAAATCTCGTGCATCCTTAGGTCATGACGACTCCCCCCCGCAGGTGAGCTGGTGACCTCACTAGATGTCCTCGACGACTTCTTTGGCGGTCTCCCCGATGCCGACGTTGCTGAAAGCCTGACTGCCGCGCAGGTTGACGACTTGGGCACGAGAGTCAACGCCGCGGCACAGAAGCTCTCACGGATGAAGCCCAGCGCAGAGCCGATCGGTGACTTGATATATCCGGGCGGATGGCTTGGCAACGGTTGGCAGCATGAAGTCTTTCGACCCGAACTAAACTGCTCACTTTTGTACCAGCCGCGGCTCCTCGTTCACGACCCGCTCGCTGAATACTTTTTTTCCGACTTCAGCATCCTCCCGGAAGTGACCCTGAAGGGAAGCAATGGCATCCAAATGATCCACGGCGCGAAACTTTGGGCGAACTCCGGGAGGCGCGCAAATCGAGAGGATGACATTAATGCGGTTCGGGCCGACCTTAAAGCCATCTTCAGCACTCTTGAGCACTTCGAACCGCTGCTTCGAAGTGGCATAGTTGTAATGCGGAGCCAGTTTCCTGTCATCGAAAGGGAGTGGCATGCATTGGACTCCTCCGTGCGCAACGACTTGCGGTCTGACTCCATGGTGGAGATCGCAGCCAGGCAGGAAGGAGTGCCCCTTCCTAGATGGGATAACATCCGCGGCCTTCACGCCTCTCCGCCTGGAGGTCTGCAGAATTCCGCAGATCCCAAACGCTGGAGGCCCGAGTTCTATTATCTCGCGAAAACACTGCTGTTCAGCGGCTCTTTAGGCGCTCGATACGCACCCGCAAGCGCCAACGAACTGGCACTCCTCCAAGCAAAAAGCGCGAGTTACGTCCGGGGAAGTCAGGCCTCCGCTCCGAGTCGGCCACTTGTTGAGGAGGTGCTCAATCAAATGGCACCCGACCTGACACTAGACCCCGATACCGCCGTCAAGGTGCGCGCGTCGGAAGAAGCATTCAATTCTTGGCGCATCGAACTACGCGAATTACAGCGGGCGAGTGTAGGCCTATCCGATAAGGAACTTCCGCAGCTCGTCAGCGACCGGATGCTGCCGCGAATCGACGAAGTACGGAAGGCGGTGTCGAAATCTGATGTCCCGAAACGAAATGCACCAAAGAACCTTGGCCTAGCGCTTATTGCAGGGATCTCCGCGATTCCGGGCGGCCCGGGCGTTGCAGCCTTTGCAGCCGCAACTACCGGAGTGGGGGGAAGCTTGATGGACATGTATGGCCCCCGCCATCTCGACGGCAGCAAGCCCGTGATCGCTGCACTGCTTCACCAAAACTAGGGCGCGCCTCCTGCCGTCGAAGGTATTGGCACTATCGCAAGAACGTGAGGTCCAAACAGCGCTGCATCAGGCGAAGACCACGGACTCGTCGCCAGCGATCGAATCTTCCGCAACACGGCCATTGCAGGGGGCTCGTAGCGGGCGTGCTGGCGGCTCGCATGAAAGGGCCCCCGGTGCTCGAATCCGGGAACCCGCGGGCGGTGGGATCCAGACCAGGCTCATGTGGAAGTGCGCCCGGTAATGACCCTGTGCGCAATGCGCTAGACATGGACCATGAGCACCCCGGAGATCCCCGACGTCCTTGTCCCCCGCCTGCGCGAGGAACCGCCAGCCCAGCGGGCTTTCCCCTGGGATCGCTCGGTCTGGGAGCCGGTCGTCCATGACGTCCCCGACGCGGCTGACGCGCTGCGGGACCTGCCGGACCGGATCGACCGGCAGTGCGTGCGCGACGTCGTCCAGGCGAACCTCACCCGGGACTGGGTGCTGGGGGCGTTCGTGCCCATGCTGATCTGGGGTGGACCCCAGCCGCGCCGGGCGTTCTTCGCACGGGCGATGCTGACCGGGGTGGCACGGCGAGGGAACCGCGACGAGCCGGTCGACGACTCGATCCGGGACCGCCTCCTCGAGGGTGCGCGCCGGTTGCAGGAGGACGGCGCAGTGGCCGGCTTCTACTACCTGAACAACGAGGGGCACGTGAAGCACCTCGGTGGCGCGTTCTTCACGAAGTGGCTCGCGTTCACCTCGATGACCGGCACGATCGACGGCCCCGAGGTCGCCCCGATCCTCGACAAGCGCGTGATTGGCTGGATCCGAGAGAACACCACGCCCTCCGAGAAGCTGATGACCACGAGGACCCCGAGCTACGAGCGGTACCTCGAACTGCTCGACGCCTGGGGCGCGCCGTACGGTCGCACGCGGACTCAGGTGGAGCTCGCGATCTTCGAGCTCACGAGGGATCGGCCGGCCGAGTAGTGCGCCCCGCCCCGAGCGGGACTCGCGTGCGAGTGCTGCGGCTCTGCCGTTGGACCGGACGCAGGTCGTGCTGGCCGAGCAGCCAGTGCACCCACGTCGCGCCGCGTCCCATCGCGAGCGACAGCGTCTGCATCGGCACACCTTCTGCGACGAGGGCCGCGCACGCCTCTGCGAGCTCTGCGCCTTCCTCGGCGCGGGTCTCGCGGTGTCCGGGTCGGTTCCGCGGGGCCTCGGGGCACGCCTCGTAGAGCCGGCGAAGCTCTTGCACCTCATCGCTCGTGGGGTCGCGGCGTGTGGAGAGCCGCGGGTATCGCGTGGCCGACGGACCGCTCACGCTCTCGAGCGCAGTCCGCACCGCGGTGCGGGAGCACTTCAGCGACTCAGCGATCGACTGGATGCTCTCGCCCTCACCGCGCCGGCGGGCGATCTCGGCGGGGTCCGCGACGGCTCGTTGGCCCCAGCGGCGGTACTCGACCGGTGCGAGCTGTGCGACGATGCGCCGGAGGCTGCCGGGATGGAGGTCGAGGTCCCGGGCGATCGTCTCCCAGGACTCCCCTGCCTTGTAGCGTTCGTGGCCGGCGCGGGCGATCTCCTCGCGCTCGGCGGCAGTCAGGCGACCTCGCATGTCAGCTGGAGTAGCGCGCCAGGAAGTCCCCGATGCGAGCTCGCACAAGGGCATGCTCGTCACCGAGCCGTGCACATCGCTGGACCAGGGTCGCGACATCGAGGAGACCCGCGGTGATGAGTGCGTCCACGAAGTCCATGTCCTTCTCCCGAGCCGCACCGAGCTTCGAGATCGCCAAGTCGTGCGGCTCGAGGAAGTGAGGATTAGCAGGCTCGGACGATCGCAGCTGCCAGCTGATCAGGCGGTCCCGCCAGCCGTCCGGGAGGAACGTCGCCGTCTCGACATGGACTCCCTCGGCGTAGATGCCGTGGGTGCTGTGGAATGAGGACCACTCTCCGATCGCGCCTTCGACGTCGTCTGCCTTGACTCGCCCTGGATCATCGAGGAAGGCGATGTCAGCTTCCATGGACGCCGTCGCCGCCGCCGGAAGATCGTCCTCGTCGAAAGTGCCGAGGATCGCCTGCGACCCGATGACCAGGACCTCGCGATCGCCCGTGATGTTGCAGGCGGCGCGAAGCAGGTGCGCGAGCTCCTGTCGCTTCACGCGGCCGCGTGCTCCTGGTTCCAGTGGTCCCGAAAGGACGAGAGCACGTGCCGGCGATCCTCGTCCGAGAGCACGCCCGCGAAGGGCGAGTTCTGCCGGAGCTCACTCGAGTGCTCGTCGGTGCCGACGAGGACATCCACGACGTCGTCGACGCCGCCGTCCAGGAGCTTCTGCCACTGGGTGAGGTAGCTCGCCGCCATGCCGTCCGCGCGATGGCGCGGAAGCCAGCGCCGGATGTTCTCTTGGGCCTGCTCCAGGACGGCGGTCGGGTCGATCATCAGCGGTCCGAGCAGCGCGCGGTGGAGCCAGAGGCTCCTCTCCTGTTCGCGAGTCAGCTGCGGCTCGAGCATCCGCTGGACGTCGCTTCGGCGGATCCGGCGGTGGGTGCCGGCACGGGAGAAGTTCAGCTCGCCGCGGTCGCAGAGGTCGACGACATGCTGACGGGAGACGCCGAGCATCGTCGCCGTCTCTCCCGTGGTCAGCCAATCGTTCTGCATGTCGCCTATTCTACCGCCAAACACCACAAACACAACGTCTTGATGATCAAGCCGCAGGCACAGGACGCCGTGGACCAGTACGCCTGGTCGTCAGTAGGTTCAGGCTGTTGTCACACGTCTGCCCTTACGCTTGCAGCCGCCGCTAGCGCCGTCCGAATCTCCGCGGGGCCCGCGGCCAGATCGACCTGTCGCACCGCGAAGAGGATTCCGTCGATCACGATGTCCAGGTCGCGGCCCGGGGAGCTGTCGACGCGAGCACCCAGTAGCACAGCATGGGTCGCCCCCGCGAACTCACCGCGGAAGACGGAAGCATAGGAGACGAGCTGCCGGACGTAGCCGGGCTTGATCATCGCCTTGCCCTGGTGGTGGGTGAAGATCGGCGCGAACTTGCACTCGAGGATGACCTGCTCGCCGTGCCCGCGGATCACCACGTCGGCGTTGAGGTTCGGCAGGAACGCGAGGTCGGCCGGATCTCCGGTGGCCGGCCAGGGTCGCCGTTCGGCACGGACCGAGTAGCCCCTCGGCCCGAGATGGTGACGGTAGAACCCGCGCACGGCCTGCTCGAACAGTCGTCGCAGCGCGTGCTCGTCCCGCAGGATCGCCGGCAGTTCGGCCTCACCCGGTGAGTGCTCCGGCGCGCACATGTCCCGCACCAGGGCGCTCAGGGCCAGGAGCGTGCGATCCTCGGCATCGAAGTGCCCGAACTGCTCCTTGGAGAGCTGCGCCGGCGTCGGATCCACCGGGCTCACGCCGGAGCGCTCGAGTATCTGCGCCGTGGTCAGGCAGCGCCGGCGCACGTCCACGGACACCGCACGACGGGAAGCTCGGCGCAGCGTCACCAGCATCGACCTGTAACGGGGCAGGTCGACGGTCTGCTCGTCGTAGCGGCACAGCACCCGTCCGGACTGCATGAGCTGCCCGCGCGCGGTGCCGAGGTGGTCGATCCGGCCCCGGACACGGGTCAGCGGCTCGACACGACGGCGGTAGCCGCGCGCGAGCATCGTCCGTATTCGCCGCTCGACCCTCGAAGCGAGCACATCAGCCAGGGCGTCCAGCAGGTCGTTGTCGCGCTCCCCGCGCAGCAGGTGCTCTCGCGTCTCCCCCGTGAGCTTCTCGAGCAGGTCCGAGGCGTACAGCAGCAGAAACCAGACGCTCCGAACGTCGATGCGGGTCGCGCCCTCGCCAGCGACGAACACCTCAGAGCTCCGCGAGCAGCTGCTGAACCGTCCGCTCCACGGCCTCGGGGTCGTCGTGCCAGTACTCGCTCAGCTGCGGCGCGACCGACGTCTCGACGACGGCCTCGAACCACGGCCACAGCTCGCTCGCCTCGGTCTCCGGCGTGAAGTAAGAGTGGCCGATCCGGAACGACTTCCCGAGGCTCGGATCCGCCGCGATCTCGTCGTTCATCACCGTAATTCGTCGCTGGACCTCGTCGATGTGCTCGGCCGGAGCCGCCCGGAATCGGTCCCGCAAATGCGCCTTCCAGGCGTCATTGAACTGCGGCTCGAGCTCGAAGAACGCGAAGCGCCGGCGCAAGGCGAAGTCGACCAGCGCCAGCGACCGGTCCGCGGTGTTCATCGTGCCGATGACGTGGAGGTTCTCCGGCAGGTGGAAGCGGTCCTCGTCCTCCCGGGTGTAGGTCAGCTCGAGAGCCTCACGCTCGGAGCGCTTGGTGTGCTCGAGCAGCGTCAGCATCTCACCGAGAGCCTGCGCGGGGTTCCCCCGATTGAACTCCTCGATGATGATCACGTGCGGGATGTCGGGGTCCTGCCGCGCGAGCTCTGCGTGCTGCAGCAGTGGACCGTCGACGAGCTCGAGGGTGCCGTCACCGCTCGGTCGCCATCCGCGCACGAAGTCCTCGTAGGACGTGCCGGGGTGGAACTGCACCGCCCGGACGCTCTCCTCGTCATCGAAGCCGATCAACGCGTAGGCGAGCCGTCGTGCGAGCCAGGTCTTGCCCGTGCCGGGCGCACCTTGCAGGACGATGTTCTTCGTCGACTGCCAGCGGTCGACGATCCGCCGGAGCTCCTGCGGGGAGTGGAAGGCTCCGTCCCCGATGATCGACTCCACTGTGTAAGGTGCATCGCCCGCTGCGTCGATCTCCCCGTTATCCAGCGACTCCTCGTCGTCGCTGTCGATCCAGAAGTCGGACAGCGGGGGCTCGTAGAACTCCGGCAACGGGCCCGGTGACGGCGACATCCACTCCCGAAGTGCCGCGAGATCGACATCGAGATCACCGCTCGCGGCTCGGCCGGTCTCCTCGGGGAAGAACGCCGCGACGATCCTCTTCTTGTGGGCGTCGTTGACGATTGGGAAGAAGTAGTCGGGGTGACCCATATAGGTGAGGGAGCCTCGCAGGGAGAGCTCTGGGGAGCCGGGCGAGCTGTTCACGATCTCGCGCCACGCGAGCGGTTCCTCGAACCCCCGGTCCAGCTCCTCCGCAGTGAGCGTCCGCAGGTGACGCACGAACTCGATCAGCGTGGACAGCTGCTGGAAGCGGCGCATGCTGAAGGAGACGCCGCCACGGAAGATCGGCGACTCGAGCGCTTCGACGACCTCAGCAGGGATCTCGTACTCTTCGCTCGCGTTCCTCAGCACCCGCTCGAGGTTCGCGATCTTGGTGGCCGGGAGGAACTGCATGAGCGGCAGCATCTGCAGCAGGAAGATTTCCGCGAACAGCACCCTGACGTCGTCTGCGACGCCTTCCAACTGCAGGTCCAGCTTGGTGAAGAAGTCCTTGCCTGAGACGTCCGGGTGCTTCACGAAGCGTTCGACGAGGATCTCGATGTTCTCGTCCGTCCAGACATCATGATCCGTAAGCACGGAGCCCCCGTTGCGAGCGCACTCGAGTAGCCGCTCTGCCTCCCGGCTGACCGGCCCGTCGTTGTCGATGACCTCGCATGCAGGGGGTTCACCCAGGATCGGACCGAAGGCGACCTCGGGGACATTGGGCTGAGCGGCGTCGAACTCGGCCAGAACCTCCTCTGCGCGCTGGGAAGTGACGTTCCCGCGGGCGACGTTCCACTCGGTGACGGCTTCGATCATCTCGCGCGTGAGTCGCCAGGGCTTGTTTCTCGGGTGCTCGGGGTACTTCGCACGCAAAGTGCGACGAACGTGCTCGTTCGCTTTCAGGCCGAGCTTCTCTACGAGGTCGTTCGGTCGCCATGTGGTCATGAGGCAGACCGTAGCGGGTACGTGCGACCGTTGGAGACTGATCGCGGATCAATCATCGGGCACAGCGCACTCGTGCGCCCGGTTGTCGGCGGGGTCAAGCTGTCGTCACACGTCCGCAACAGCGTCTGCAATCGATTCCAGCGCTGAGCTGGAGTCCGCGACGAGCGCGGCGAGGTCGATCCGTCGCGCTCCGGCCTGCAATACCGCGATCTCGGCGTCGAGATCGCGTCGACTAGGCGATCGTGATGCCGGCAGCCAACCATTCCGAGATAGCGTCACGGGCGACCGGCCCGATCGTGACCTCCTGGTCGCCACTGGTGCACGTCACCCACACTCCAGAGCCGTCGTGGTGCATGGTGAGCGCGTCATGGTCGCGATCGGACAGCTCAAGCGGATCAATCATCATTGCGAACTCCGAGCAAGGATTATGGCACCGAAGACACGTGCGGGAACATGTGCGGAGTCGGCCCGTCATTGGACCGAGCGACACGAGGAACAGGGTGTCCCCCATTGAAGTTCGGAGCCGCAACGGCCGCGGATTGGATGGGACTCCTCAGCATCCTGTCAAGCTGCTGGCCCGGCCCCCTCGGCCCAGCTATCGCATCGATCGCGCCACGTGGATCATGGCTCCACCCCGCACGTCGTCCTCGCACCGCTCGCGCTGCCGTGGGCGCTGGTGTCGGTCACTCCCGGCACGCTCCGTCGCGGTCTCTACGTCGACCCTTCGCGAACCGGGATGGTGATTCTGTACTGCTCAAGCCCGGCCTTTGACGTGCTCGTCTTGATGCCGGCCATGCTCGCCATATTCACCCTCGGCGTCACTGTTAGTTGACGTGCTGACCTGAATCAGTGTGGCTCGATCCCCAGGGCGTTTCCTCGCTTCATGGCGATGGTGGCGACAGCAGCCGTCGGGATCCGAGCCGCTCGGGATCCCAGTTTCAGGATTCTGCCTGGAGATTCCCAGCTTCACCGTCGTCTCGATCACACGTCCAGATTCCTCGATCTGTTGTAGGTAACCCGCGGGTAGTGTGCGACCGAAACCAACGATGGCCTGGGTTGCTGCGCGCTCGCGCGGCCATCGGGGCATCCTTCGACGCCCAGCCCTGGAGGTAACGTGCCGCGCTCCGCAAGTTCTCACTCACCGACTCGACGAAGCGTGATGCGCGGAGCTGCGTGGGCAGCACCTGTCGCCATCGCCGGCGTCTCGGCACCCGCCCTCGCCGTGTCCCCCACCTGCGCGAGCCAGGACGTGACTCTCAACTGGGGCTTCGCCCAGTATTCGGGGACTCCGTCGCTGACTTCATCGTTCACGACCAACGTGACGTTCAACCCGAACCCCCCGAACAGCACCTATCCGAGCCTCAACTCGCCGCTCCGGGCCACGATCGTGCACACGTATTTCGGTCAGGCGCGAGGCTCCACCCCGAACGGCACCATCTCGACCTTCAACGTCGGAGGCATCGGTCAGGTCGGCTACTACGTCCGGCAGCAGATCGGGGCGACGGGAAGCGCGACGCCCAGCGCTAACGACTATCAGACGATCCGATTCACGTTCAGCGAGAGCGTCAGCAACTTGCGCTTCTCCATCACCGATATCGACCGCGCTTGGACGACCACGACGAGGGACTTCATCGACGGAGTCTCCCTGACCAGCAGCTCGCGGTTCACCGCCACAGTCCCGAGCGGATCCACCGTCACTGGGGCGGGCACTGCCGCGAGCCCGTGGCAGAACAGCACCGAGGGCAACAAGAGCGAGGACGGCCCTGGCGGACAGATCGACATCGCCTTCACCGGGCCCGTCCAGACGTTCACCATCCGCTACGACAACATGGGACGACAGGCGATCACCAGCGGCGTGAACAACGACCAGGCAGTGTTCGTCACAGGATTCCGAACGAACCGCCCCACCCAGTGCTGATCACAAGGTGACCAATGCAGAGCGCGCCATCGATCTGTATCGGTGGCGCGCTCTGCATCTCGGCGGCTCTCTGACGCCAGTCAGAGGATTCGCTCCACCGCATCGTCACCCCGAGCTCGAACATCTGCTCTGGAGGCAGTCCTAGCTCGATCGCATGCGAGCTCACAGCAACGTATTGAGTCAGAGCCGTTCTCTGCGCAGCGCCGCCTCACCACTCGGCTAGAAGAACCCGTCGCCTTCGGCTCGGCTCTTGTAGCGGGACAGGAATGCCGCCATCGCATCGCGCAGGATCGGCTCCTTCGGCCGGTACTCGAAGCGCGGCCACTTGCCCCACCCGCGCGAGATGCCGTTCTCAGCCATGAACCTGATCGGTCGAGCGAAGCCAGCGCTTGCGGGGACATCGACGAAGTCACCTCCCCCCGGCCTCTTCGGGTTCGGGGAACCGGCCAGTCGGTACATGAACGCGGCCATCTCCTCGCGCGTGACGGCCTGGGCCGGCCGGTAGGTGCCGTCGGGCCAGCCGGTCGAGATCTTCTTGTGCGCCAGCCAGGAGATCTCCTTGTAGAAGACGTGGCGCGGGGAGACGTCGCGAAACGGCGACTTCTTCGGCGGGGTGAACGACGGCGACTTCGCGAGCCGGTAGAGGAACGCCGCCATGACGTCGCGGCTGACCGTCGCCCCAGGGCGATACGTACCGTCGTCCCAGCCGCGGGCGATACCGACGATTGCCACGTCCTCGATCTCCCGGAAGAACACGTTCTTGACCGGCACGTCGGTGAAGCGCCGCACCTCGATCGAGGCTCGGTACTTCTCGACCTGGATGTCGCTGCTCACCTCGTAGACGCCGGGAGCGTTAGCGTTGATCTGGCCTTCGGGGGTGGTATCCAGGTACTCCGGGCCCCACGTTGTGAAGAGGTCGACGAGTGGACGGATGCCGGACGGTGTGCGCAGGTCCGACATCGCGGTGTCGCCGATCATCATGAGCTTCGGCGCGTGCAGTACGAGACCCTTCACGGTCCCGGGTTGGAACCCGATCTGCACGCGATAGGAGCCCTCGCTCGGCACCTCGGCGGAACCGCTAAGTCCCCGTCTGAAGGTGGCGTGCACATTGCCACCAGCCGTGGTTACCGCCACTCCGAGTTGCGCTGATTCGGCGTTGAGCATCCACCACAGCTCACTGCACCCCTCTGCCTTCTTTCCCCCACTGGCGATCAGGGCGGGCACTTGGTCCCGGCCCCATGTCTGCAGGAGCAGCTGGTAGACGGCGGAGGCATCACCTCTGGCGATGTACTCCACGCTGATCGGGGCGTACTTGCTCCCCAGTTGCTTCATCGAGAATCCCGAGAAACCGGTGGGCCTGGTGGTGCTGAAGCGGGCGACGAGCTCGGCGACACGCTGCAGGGAGGCCAGCTCGAGTCGCGAGTCCCACTGGGCCTGGGCAGCAAACGTCTCGGCGTCGCGGACGTTGCCGTTCCGGAGCAGCCACGCGCGCAGCGGCATGCCCTGGTACAGCATGTCCTCCCGCGCGAATAGCTCTCGGCGCAGCGTCTGGATCGCCGAGATCGCTGCCTCTCGGACGCGTCCCTGGTCGAGGGTGAGGGGGACGTACGCACGGTAGAAGCCGTAGACGTCGCGAATCCCGAGATCCATGCCCGTCTCGAGGACCGGCAGCGCCCAGAACGCATTGCGGTCGGTCACGTACTTGGGCACGCCGCCGCCCTTGGTGGGCGCGGGAAGAGCGTGTGCTGACGGCGCGGGGAGAGCGCAGAGGGAAGTGCCGGCGAGTCCGGCGATGAGCGTCGAGAAGAGCAACCGCCGAGGCATCTGTGCGGTGCCCGGCAGGTGTCCTGGCATGAGCTGAAGTATGAGGCCGGGAGGGGCCCCTGTCCATCGTCGACACGACCTAACCCACGGGCGCATCCGGTCGGCCGTCCGGGGTGCAGCCCCTGCGCTTAGGCTGCGCCGGGTCGGTGGTTGCAGACCATGCTGGCCGAGCTTCCACTACACCCACGTCGCCCCGCGTCCGATCGCGAGCGACAGCGGCTACATGGGCACGCCGCCGGCGACCTGCGCAGCACACGACTCTGCCACCTCGTCGCTCGCCTCGCGGTGCCCGGGCCGGTTCCGCGGAGCCTCGGGGCACGCCCGGAAGAGCCGTCAAAGCTCCTGCAGCTGTCACTCCGTGGATGCCACCTCGGTCCATGGCCCCCTCCCTTCACTCGGGGTTCGCCTGAGCTGCCCATCCAGTCCACCGCAGACCACACAGCACACCGCTGGCGAATCATGCCGCTGCGAGCTAGCAGGCGACATGGACCACGACAGACGTGTCGGATAGAATCGACACATGGTCTCGATCCGTCGATCCGCGACGTTCACGAAGTGGCTCGACGGGCTGAGGGATCGTCGAGGCCGGGCGAAGATCCTGATGCGACTCGAGCGGTTGAAGCAGGGCAAAGCTGGTGTCACTCGAGGAGTCGGGGACGGCGTCTTCGAGCTCAAGATCGACACGGGCCCGGGCTACCGGGTCTACTGCCTCCGCGACGGCCACCAACTGATCATCCTGCTGTGCGGCGGGGACAAGTCGTCACAGGACAGGGACATCGAGCAGGCCCACGACATCGCCCGAGCATGGCGGGACCAGAACGGGAGAGGTGCACGCGAATGAGCAACGAGATCAACGCCGTCGAGACCTTCGAGCCCTTCGACGCCGGTGACCACCTGCGGGACGAGCGGGACGAGCGGGCGCTTCTTGATGTCGCGCTCGAGGAGTCTGCGGAGGATCCGACCGCTCTGCCGGCCGCGCTCGGCATCATCGCCCAAAGCGGCAACATGAGCGCGCTTGCGTCCGAGGTCGGGATGAGCCGCGACGGGCTGTACACGGCCCTGTCGGAGAACGGGAATCCGACCTGGTCGACGCTGACGAGGGTGCTCGCAGCGCTCGACCTCGAGATTAAGGTCGTGGCCCGAAGCGACTCACCTCAGAAGATGCCGGTCAAGAAGCACACGTCGAAGGTGCAGCGAGCTCGGCGGTACCGAGCGTCGCACGAGGCCAGGACGACCACCTGAGCCGTCAGCTCGCGGTCGGGGGCAATCACGCGACGACTCGAACATCTACTGCGCGTCGATGCGGCGGATTCGGTGGTGGGTATCGACTCTCGAGACGCTTAGCTCTCCGCGGCCGCAGTGGTCGACACCCGGAGCGCCATGGGGTCGGCCTGCATCGAACACGCAGGATGCATAACGTTTACCTCATGGTCTTTGTTCGTGAACTTCGCCGCCACGAACAATAGTTGAATGGGCAATTTTCCCGAAACGCTTCACAACGTACTTCCCCACGGGTAACGTGATTGGCGTCACGCACCGACGACGATGGGGATCAAAGTGCGCGCCTCAAAGATGGGGATCCTGACAACAGCCGCGGTCACAGGCCTTCTCCTGGCGGCAACGCCAGGAGTCGCAGTGGCAGCACCAACGACCGATGAACTCGTCAAAACGGTCACACCGGACGAGGCGACGCGACTCGACATCGCCGAACCAAGCACGCCGGAAAGGCGTTCGGGCGGCAACGACGCTTCTGCGCAGAACGGTGACGGAGTGGGGCTCATCCTCAGCGACTCGACCGGTGAGTACAGCGTCCCGGTCACAGTAGGTGACGCAACGTCACTGAACATGGAGAGTGCCGATGCCAGTAGTCCGGTCGGAGAGGACTCCTCGGGCTCTCCGATTTACGCTCAGCAGCTGAACGATCACCAGCAGCGGGTCATCACCAGCATCGACGACTCTGATGACGCGAGCTCCTTCCGGTACGAGTTCGATCTCGGACCCAACCAGGCGTTGGATGTGACCGACGAGGGAATCCCGTTCGTCTACGAGGAGGACGGGGATGAGTACGTGATCGTCACAGTGCTCTCAGCACCGTGGGCCAAGGACGCCGAGGGCAGAGATCTCGCCACGTCGTACTCGGTCGAGGGGGACACCGTCGTGCAGACGGTGGACGTCACCGATGCGTCATTCCCGGTGGTCGCCGATCCCACGTGGACAGTCGGCGGTGCGAGGGCTGTGGTGCCGTCGACCCGCGGCGGAGCGGCCGACATCTTCCTGAACAAGAAATACTCGCAGGACTTCACTACGGTGAACAACTTTACCTGCGGGTCTGTCGCGGCAGTAATCGGGCTCGTCGGGACACCTCTTGCCGGAGTCGGCGCGGGAGTGATTTGCGCAGCCGCAGCCGCCGCTTGGAGCGTAAGTCTGAATCACAATCAGTGCGCCGTTCTCACACTTCGCACCACCGTTCCTCCGGTGCTTGTCCCGACCATCTACACTGGAGGCTGGTGCAAGTAGTTCCTGCCCTCCCCATACAATCCGATGGAGGCACCCATGTCCGCGGGAGTTCTACTGGTCCTTGCCCTAGCCGCCTTGAGCTTCGGCTCGGGGCTGGCCGGTGGCAAGAGAGTCCTGGCGAGCATCGTGACGCCGGCGGTCCTGGTCCTCTTGAGCATCGTGGCTAACCACAGTGAGATCGTCGCCCTCCCGGAGGGGACGGCGGTAGCCAGTACCTTTGCGTGGTTGTTCGGGTTCCTGATGTCCATCATCGCGGTGGAGCGTCGAGCCGAACGCTCGAGTGCGGCCGGAGCACACGACCATCAGCACTCTCCGGTGCGTTCGGGAGGTCCGACTCCTCGCTGAGTCGACGCCTCCTGCTGACTCCCCGCTCTCGCTCTCCATGCCCACGGTGGTAAGGAGCGGGAGCGGCGAGCTTCGTCAGCGGATAGTCACACGCGGAGATCCGTGCTCCCAGCGGGTGGCGGTGACGGTAGTCCTGCTCATCTGCTTCTTCTTCTGGTCGACGGAGTTTGTGGTCGTGCGGTCGACACTTGAAACGACCCCGGTGCCAAAGTGACGAGATGATGATGCCGACTGACTGACTCACCCGAGCTCTACGGGCGCGATGAGCCCGGAGTCCTTCCGGTCCAGAGTCCGCACGTTGTTCACGGCGCGGTCGACCGGGTGGGTCACCAGCGAGCCTGCGATCTTCTCGGACACCTCGCCGAGCAGGCCGTGGAGGTGCTCGCGCTCGTCCTTCTCCACCTTGCCCGGGGCGAGCCACTCCCCCATCGTCTCCTCGTCGAGGAACGCCGGCATCCGGTCGTGGACGTCGCCGGCGGCGTCTCGCGCCTCGCGGGTGATGACCGTGAAGGACACGTCCCAGCCGCCCTCGTCGTTCTGCTCGGCGGTGGTCAGCCCCGCGGCGTGCAGCACCTCTCCGGGCTCTGTGTTCTCGGGGTGGACGTAGTAGGGCTGCTTGCCGTCGTCCATCTCGACCCACTCGTAGTAGCCGGACATCGGCACCACGGCGCGCGAGCTCGCGAAGCCTGCACGGAACATGCCGTTCGTGTGCGCCGTCTCGAAGCGGGCGTTGATGGGCCGCGGACCCTTCTCCTTCGCCCAGGCGGGCTTGAAGCCCCAGCGGGCGAGCTCGAGCGTGCGCTGCACCTCACCGGCGTCGTCGACGTGCTCGCGCACGACCGGAGCCTTGGTGCGCGGCGCGATGGAGAACACGGGGTCCCAGTCGAAGGCGGGTTCGGAGCCGATGGCGTAGGAGTGGAGCAGTCCCTGGGTGTTGCCGGGGGAGAGATTCATTCGGCTGAGCATTGTTCTCAGGGTTCTGCGTCAGTGCCGGATGAGGCGAGAGCCCGGCTCTGGGTCGCGCCTCGGGTTCGATGCCTACTACGTGAGCCCCTCGTGCTCCGAAGCTTTGAGTTGTAGATAGTGAAGTTGAAGGTTCGAGGCTATCGTCGTGCCATGTCCGTCGATGAGCTGTCTGCGAGTGCCCAGAACTATCTGAAGGCGATCTGGGGGTTGTCCGAGTGGAGTGACGAGCCGGTCACGTTGAAGCTCATCGCGCAGCGAGCTGGCGTTGCTCTGTCGTCCGCTTCGGATGCGGTGCGGAAGCTGACCGAGCAGGGTCTGCTGTCCCATGCGAGGTATGGCTCGGTCGAGTTGACGGAGGTTGGTCGATCGTACGCGCTGGTGATGGTGCGGCGGCACCGCCTGATCGAGACGTTCCTAGTGGAGACGCTCGGGTATCGGTGGGACGAGGTCCACGAGGAGGCCGAGCAGCTCGAGCACGCCGTCTCGGACCTGATGGTGGAGAGGATCGATGACGTTCTGGGTCGCCCCCGGCGTGACCCGCACGGCGATCCGATCCCTGCAGCGGACGGAACAGTGACCGTGCCTGATGCGCGGCGTCTCACCGACGTCGGATTGGCGGGCAGGTTTGTGGTCGAGCGGATCTCGGACACGGACCCGGTGATGCTGCAGTTCTTCGAGTCCCAGGGCATCGGAGTCGGGGCCACTCTTGTGGTCGCGGCGGGAGCACCGTTCTCCGATGCGCTGGAAGTCCGAGCTGAAGAGGCGGGCTCGCCAACGTTGCTGGGACGCTCTGCGACAGATGCCCTCTACGTCTCTGCGGATCCCACCTGATCCTCACGCCGGCGAGCCGTATCGCGTCGATACCGGCGAGCTCCGACCTTCCTGCTGAGCAAGCCGTGCTTGGGACTGATGAGGTAAACGAGTGCGAAGGCGCATCCCTGGGTGAGGACGACGAGGCCGCCTGGTGAGGCGTCGACCCAGTAGCTGATGTAGATCCCGACCACGGAACAGAGTGACGAGAGGACCGGCGCGATCACGAGCATCCGCCCGAAGCGGTCGGTGAGCAGATAGGCCGTCGCTCCGGGAATGATGAGCATCGCGACGACGAGCACCACTCCCACGACCTGGAGAGCGGCAACTGCGGTCAGCGCCAGAAGGCCCAGCAGCAGCGCGCCGAGGAATCGGGGAGATAGGCCGATCGCGTGGGCGTGTGTCGGGTCGAAGGCGTAGAGCGTGAGGTCGCGGCGTTTGAGCACCAGGGCGATGAGAGCCACGGTGGCCAGGATCGCGATCTGGACGAGGTCTGCGCGGGAGACGCCGAGGATGTTGCCGAAGATGATGTGGTTGAGGTCGGTCTGGCTGGGTGTGACCGAGATCAGGACCAGCCCGAGGGCGAAGAGAGTGGTGAAGACGATGCCGATGGCGGCGTCCTCCTTCACGCGGCTCGTCCCGCGGACGAGACCGATCATGCCGACCGCCAGGAACCCGAAGACGACCGCGCCGATGGCGAACGGGACACCGAGGATGTAAGCGATGACGACTCCTGGGAGGACGGCGTGAGAGACGGCATCCCCCATGAGCGACCATCCGATGAGCACCAGCCAGCACGACAGCAGTGCGCACACCACGGCAGCGATCACGGTCGTGACGAGCGCACGGGTCATGAAGTCGTAGGAGAGCGGCTCGAGGAGCCAGTCGAGCGGGGTCATGCGGCACCCTCCTGCTGCAGAACGTCCAGACCGAAGGCGAGAGCGAGCCTCTCGGGCGTGAGGGCCTCGTCCACCGGGCCGTGGAAGAGGATGGTTCGCAGCAGTAGCACGGCGTCGTCGGCCAGCTGCGGCAGAGCATGGAGGTCGTGGGTGGAGACCAGGACGGTACGGCCGTCGTCAGCGAGTGCGCGGAGAAGATCGACGATGGTGGCTTCGCTGCGCTTGTCCACGCCGGCGAAGGGCTCATCCAGCAGCATGATCCGTGCGTCCTGGGCGATCCCGCGGGCGACGAAGGCGCGCTTTCTCTGCCCGCCGGAGAGCTGGCCGATCTGCCGATTCGCGTACTCCGTGAGTTCCACCCTCTCCAAGGCTTCGTCCACAGCGATGCGGTCAGCGGGCCGAACACGGCGCGTGGCGCCCTGGTGGCCGTACCTTCCCATCATCACGACGTCTCGGACAGAGACGGGGAAAGCCCAGTCGACGTCCTCGCTCTGGGGGACGTAGCCGACGAGGCCTCGCCGCCTGGCCTGCGCCGGCTGCGCGCCATTCAGCAGGACGCTGCCTGCATCAGGCCGGACCATGCCGGTGATCGCCTTGAACAAGGTGGACTTCCCGGAGCCGTTCATTCCGATCAACCCCGTCACCGCACCCGCCCGCACCGCAACAGATACGTCGTTGAGGGCGAGCACATCGCCGTAGCGGACGGTGACACCTTTGACATTGATCACCGCTGTCGTCATGAGTCCTGCCCGGTGAGTCCCGCAGTGATGGTGTCCGCATCGTGGCGGATCAGATCCAGGTACGTGGGCACCGGGCCACCTTCCTCGGAGAGCGAGTCCACATACAGCGTTCCTCCGAAGCGTGCATCCGTAGCACCCACGACCTGCTGCATGGGGTCGTCGGAGACCGTCGACTCGCAGAACACGGCGGGGACCTCGTTCTCGTCGACGAACTCGATCGCGGATGTGATCTGCTGCGGAGTGGCCTGCTGCTCGGCGTTGACGGGCCAGATGTACTTCTCGGTCAGCCCAGCATCTCGGGCGAGGTAGGAGAATGCGCCCTCGCAGGTCACCAGCGCTCTCTGGCTGGTCGGAAGGCCTTCGAGCTCGCCCGTCAGGTCATCCTGCACCTGCTGGAGCTGCTGCTTGTAGGTCTCCCCGTTCCTCTCGTAGTCCTCAGCGTGTTCCGGGTCGAGATCGCTGAACGCTGCGACCATGTTGTCGACGTACACCTGCACGTTCTTCGGGCTCATCCAGGCGTGCGGGTTGGGCTTGCCCGCGTAGGCGTCCCCCGCGATGTCGATAGGATCGATCCCCTCCGAGACCACGACATGAGGTACATCGACTTCCTCGACGAACTGGCCGAACCACACCTCCAGGTTCAAGCCGTTGTCCAGGATCAGGTCGGCATCCGAGGCCTTCCGGATGTCTCCTGGCGTCGGCTCGTACCCGTGGATCTCCGCGCCAGGCTTCGTGATTGACTCGACCACGAGGTGGTCGCCCGCAACATTCTCCGCGATGTCCTCCAGCACGGTGAACGTCGTCAACACCACCGGCTTCTCTCCGTCGTCGGCAGCATCCGGCCTGGCTCCACCGGAGCAGCCGGTGAGCACCAGCGCCGCACTCGCAGCGACTGCGCCGAGCGCAGCCTTCCATCGTCCTCGCACGTGCATCGGTGACCTCTCTTCGTTCACGGCCACAGGCGTGGCCACTTCTGGACCCTCAGATCGTAAGGTTCGGTATGCCGAAGTTACAAACCCGGCGTGGCGTACGCTTGAGGGCTGCCAGGCCTGATATCACTACATGTGTCACCCCCGCGGGGTGCGGACCCAACATCTAGTAGTTCGAGGTCAGTCGGATGGGACGACAACGAAGGAGGGATCGATGACGGCAGGCATCGAGCGCGCAGCACCGGGACTCGGGACACGTGACCTGACACCACAGGAGTCAGCAGATCTTGTGTTCTTCTCCAGCGTCTCCGAGAACACGCTGCGCTTCGTGGAGAGGCTGGGGCGGCCTGCGGTGCGGATCCCGCTCCGACCCCGCATCGAGGGGATGATCCGCGTGTGCCGCCCCTTTGTTCTGGTGGTCCCCACCTACGGCGGCGGCGAGCAGGCCGGGGCCGTGCCGAAGCAGGTCATCGCCTTCCTCAACGATCCCGCCAATCGTGCTCTGCTGCGCGGGGTCATCACTGCGGGCAACACCAACTTCGGCGAGCACTACTGCCTCGCCGGCCCAGTCATCTCCCGAAAGTGCGGCGTCCCAGAGCTCTATCGCTTCGAACTCCTGGGCACCCAGCGCGACATTGAGCGCGTGAGCGAAGGGCTCGACCGCTTTTGGGCACGAACCGCCACGACGAACGACAAGAACAACGAACAGAGGAGAACAGCATGACCGCCACAACAGCCGTAGAAGGCTCCATCACCCCTCCGGCATACCGACACGACCCCAGCGCACCGCTGCGTCCGATCAACTGGAACCGCGTGAGCGACGAGAAGGACCTCGAGATCTGGAACCGCCTGACCGCGAACTTCTGGCTGCCCGAGAAGGTGCCCCTGTCCAACGACCACCAGGCCTGGCAAGCACTCGCGCCCCATGAACGAACCCTCACTATGCGAGTCTTCACGGGCCTCACCATGCTCGACACCGTGCAGGCCACCGTCGGGGAGATCTGCCAGATCCAGGACGCCCGCACCGAGCACGAGGAGGCCGTCTACACCAACATCGCCTTCATGCAGTCCGTCCACGCCCGCTCGTACTCCTCGGTGTTCTCGACCCTGACCAGTACCCGAGAGATCGATGAGGCCTACCGCTGGGCGATCGGCAACGACCTGCTGCAGGAGCGATGCAAGAAGGTGCTGCAGCACTATTACGGGCCCGACCCGTTGAAGCGGAAGGTGTCCTCCACCCTGCTCTCCAGCCTTCTGCTCTACGCCGGCTTCTACCTGCCGCTGCACTTCTCCGTGCACGCCACCCTGACCAACACCGCCGACATGATTCGACTCATCCTGCGCGACAAGGCCGTGCACGGCTACTACTCGGGGTACAAGTACCAGCGCGGCCTCGAGGCTCACCCCGACCGCCGCGACGAGATGAAGGAGTTCACGTACACCCTGCTCGAAGAGCTCTACGAACTCGAGCTCGACTACTCCGGAGAGCTCTACGAACCCCTCGGTCTGATGGGCGACGTCGCCGCCTTCGTGCGCTACAACGCGAACAAATCCCTCATGAACCTCGGGTACCCGGCACGGTTCACCGCCGACGAGACGTCAGTCAGCCCAGAGATCCTCGCCGCCCTCGCCCCCAGCGCCGACGAGAACCACGACTTCTTCAGCGGAAGCGGATCGTCGTACATCATCGGCAAGGCCGAGCACACCAGCGACGACGACTGGGACTTCTAGACACGCAGACTCACCTGTCGAACGCGAAGCGGTACCGCGCTTGCCCTAGATCGCTCCGGTCCGGGGCAAGCACTCAGCGCAGACCGTGCCGCGGCAGACCTGAACCCGTCCGCAGGTCTGCCGCAACGGAGCGCCTCGCCACTCGCGCACTCAGATCGATCTCGAGCACGTACCGGCCGCACATGATGGTCTCCTTCGGCGTCGTGGGTGGCTATGGTAGACAGGTCGGTCGACGGCCGAGGAAGCACAGGGCTAGGTCGCCCTGCCGGAAGGTCCGAGCGAGATACCAGTACTGGCCGAGACCGGCGTCAGCCGACCCCTCGCGGTCAGTGTCCAGCGAGAGACGGCTCGGTAAGATGGGCGGGACCAGCACACAGCCCCCAGGAGGCCCGGATGACTGCCCCAAGCCCGGGCCGGCGTGGATGAGCGCTCGCTTCACGTTCGACAAGCCGATGCGGGACTGGCACGCGCGGAAGCGGTACCTGCATGCGCACTACAGCAACCTCGACGGTGTGAGGTTCCGGCCGACCGGTGAGCCGGCGACGACAGTGCAGACGTCGACCGGCCCGCTGGTCTTCACGACGTCCACGCGCCTTCATGGTCTGACCTGCCTCGTGACCGAGGCCGCCGGGAACGCTACGGCCGGCAACGCCATCGATGAGCTGCTGACCCTGCGCTACTCGAAGGATCCGTGCACCGACACGGCCGAGTCAGGCCGACACAAGGTGCGCCAACTGAAGTTCGGGCCGAGGGACCGCGCGACTGGGAAGAGCAGGACCCGTGCCGAACTCGAGGCCTGGGACGAGGTGTGGAAGCACTACCTGCACATGCTCGGCGGCGTGCTCCCCGACCTGCGCGCGGACACGATCGAGGACGAGCACCGCAGGACCGGGCTCGGCCGCCACGGGATGCTTCTCGGCCTGCACGCGGCTGTAGGCCGGGAGCCGATGCTCGCACAGACCCCGGAGCGCCGACACAGCCGGCTGAAGACCGAGAACCTCGGGGAGATGCTCGAGATCCCGGATCCGGCGGAAGTCACAGCCGTCGCCGATATGCTCCACCTGGCGACGCAGAGTCTCCCGGCCCCCTCGCAGCTGACACGGTCGATGACGAGACCCCTGTGCGGACACGGCGAGGCTGACCTGCTGCTGGACGAGACGCTGATCGAGGTGAAGTCCGGCGGCAGCACCAGGATCCAGTCCTTGCTGACCGGAGAGCACATTCACCAGCTGCTGGGGTACGTCCTCTCGGTGCCGCCCGCGCTCGAGAAGAAGCAGCCCATCACGCGCGCCGGCTGGTACCTCGCCCGATTCGGCCTGCTCTGGGACTTCCCGATCGAGGAGATCCCGCGCCTGCTGTACGGGAAGCCGCTCAGCCTCGAGGCAGCGCGGGAAGCGTTCCGACGCGGGGTGCCGCCGGACGAGGTCGAATCGGTCGCCTGAGGAGCACGCTCAGTCCATGTGTGGAAAGGGACAGTCATCGAGCTCGGCTATCAACTGTGCCGCGGCGCTGCACTTCCCGCTTCAGGTGATGATGAGGAAAGCTCAGCAGGACGGTCGGGCGGACGTGAAGGGGAGGCCCTCGAGGGCCTCCCGAGCAACCTCGTCGACGCGAGGAGCAAGGACCTCCTCGCAGATCCGCCGGCATCCACGGACCAACCGGTACCGGCGGTCGTGGGACATCCCCTCGAGCTGGGCCAGCGTCGGCGGCAGGTCACGACAAGCCTCGAGGTACAGGCGGTAGACGCTCGAGTCCTCTGCCATGCGGGCCAGCTCCGCCAGCACCTCCGCCTTGAGATCCTCGGGATCAGCCTCCGCACGCAGCTCCTCGAGCAGCTCAGGCTCCATCTCGTAGTCCCCAGGCCAGTAGCTGCGATACCGCTGCTCGAGCGCCTGATGCTCGATCGTACGACGCGTGACCCCTTCGGGCACGTCGAGGACGACCCGGTCTCGAACCCGAGCCGCCGCCTCACGGTACGACTGTGCATCCACATCCATCCGCCGCTCCTCACCCGCGACCCGGCGCAGCCTCGCCAGGAACTTCGGGTCCGCCTCGGCCGCGATGATGCGCTCAGTCGCGTAGCGGGTCTCGCCGAGCAGAGTGCGGATCAGTGCGGGGGTCCACCCGCGCGAGATGAGCCCGTGACGAGTCAGGGAGCCGCCCTCAGGGAGAGCCGAGCGGTCGAGAGATCGGATCGTAGGTCGAGTCGGTCATATCGCGCTCCTTGAGCCTCTGCCTAGGGATGCCTCGCCTAGTCGAATCACGCATACCCTGTTGGACATGGCTCGTCTACGGCCGCGACGCTTGTGAAGCTGATCAGTAAATGGCGCGCTTCTGGTGGGGGTGAGTGGCGTTAGCTGGTGATGAGGGTGCTGGCGGCTGCTTCGATGACGTCGTCGGTGATGGTGTCGAGTTGGTTGATCTTCAGGACGCGTCCGATTTGAGGGAAGAGCCGTTCGAGGAGGCGGAAGTTGCCTCGGGTGATGCGTTCGATCGCGGCGATGGCCTGGGCGTCGGTGAAGTCTTCGGGGTCGAGGGTGCGACCGAGGCGCTTCCAGTGGCGGGTCAGGACGAACAGCAGTTCCTCACGTGCGAGGGCGCGGTAGCGGTGGGAGAAGCCGAGGCGGCTGTAGAGCTGGGGGTAGTGGCGGAAGCGTTGGTCGATGCCGGGCATGCCGATGAACATGAGGGCGACGTGGTGGCGGTCGTGGAGGTCTCGGAGGAGTTCGAGCGAGGTCGGCGTGAGCCTTTCGGCCTCGTCGATGATGATCAGTTCGGTGAAGTCGATGGTGCGGGGAACGTCGGTGGTCGTGATCTTCCCGGTTGCGCAGAGGTGCTCGTAGATCAGCACTCCGACCTTGCCGCGGTAGAACTCGATGTCGCGCATGAGATCGCGGTGCTTGGCGAGGACCTCGGGGGTGTAGAACACGGTGCGGGATCGGTGGGCGGCGGCGTAGTGCTTCAGGTCGGCCTCGGTGCGTGGCCCCCAGGCGTGGATGAAGGGTTCGAGGGTGTCCCAGTGGGCGTACCGGCGGGCGGACTGCGTCTTACCGACCCCGGCCTCGCCGTGGCAGATGCCGATCGTGACGTCCTTGCGGATGGCGCCGGCGAACTCGGTGAAGCGGCGGTGTTCCTTGGTGACGATGAAGTCGCGGTTCATCTACTCGTCCTCTTCGTAGGTCTTCAGGCGCTTCCTGGGCCGGCGTACGGAAGTGGCTGGAGTGGGAGGGTCGGCAGGGGGTCGTGGAGTCGTGGGGATACGGTCGTTGATGTCCTTGCGCAGCTGCCGGCGGCGGGCCCGTCGGGCGGTTTCGATGTCGTGGAGGCTGTACCGCTGGTTGGGGTGAGCTTCATCGATCGCTGTGCATACGAAAGTGTCGTGGTCGTACACACGGATCTCGGACAGGTCCCGGGGGTCGTAGCGGATGGTGACCGTACGTCCGACGAACGAGGCGAGCGTGGGCGAGAGGTAGCGCTGACCTTGGAAGCGGATCCCATCGCGCTGGACGGTGCGATGCTTGGAGACCCGCAGAAGCAGCCCGTCGAGTTCCTCGAGACTCTCGGGGAGTCGCGGCAACCATCCCTCAGCGATCCAGGCCGCCTTCGGGCTCGTGCGGATCGCGGTGTGCGCGCGCTGGTTGTACTGGTCAACGAACTCCCCGACGGCCCGGTCGAGACCAGGAAGGTCCAGCACCGGCACAGGGTGTGGGCGTCCAGGGGTGAGGCGCCCGGGCAGGGTCGCGAGCAGCTCGGTGTTGACGGTGTGGAAGAACCGCTCGATCTTCCCTCTGCCCTGGGGGCGGGCGACGGCGGAGTGGATGATGCGGATCTTCAACGCGATCGCGGTGTACTCGAGGTGACGGCTGGTGAAGTCGCTGCCGTGATCGACGTAAAGGACGTCGGGGATGCCGCACATCGGCAAGGCGGGGTCGCTCTTAGGCCAGATCGCTTGGCGCAGCGCCAGCGCGGTGTTCATCGCCGACGGTGCGCCCTCGAAGACCATGTACCCGCAGATCGCCCGCGAATAGTCGTCCATGACCGTGGTCAGCCAGGGCCTGGATGGTCTCCCACTGGGGTCCTTGATGAGGATGT
Organism: Brachybacterium sp. sponge; assembly: GCF_001613775.1. Classification (NCBI taxonomy): domain Bacteria; kingdom Bacillati; phylum Actinomycetota; class Actinomycetes; order Micrococcales; family Dermabacteraceae; genus Brachybacterium; species Brachybacterium sp. sponge. The sequence goes on from NZ_LRMP01000001.1 coordinate 614,649, forward strand.
CGAGCTCGGTGTGGTCGACCTGCCACAGGGCATTGGGCCGCTCAGCGCGATGGCGGAAGACGAGCTCGTGGCGGTCCCGGTAGGACTCTGGCCCCTCGAGAGCGAGCGTCACCATCCCTGGATCCAATGCCTGCACGACCGACCGCACCGTCGCGTAGCTCGGCGTACTCACGCCTCTTCGTGCAGCCTCGGCTACGGCCAGGCGGTGCAGCGTCGCGATGCTCGGGCGAGGCTTGGTCAGAGCCAGGTGCTCCACGAAAGCCACCAGCTCAGGCGCGGTCCGCCGCACGCCGGCATCGGCGCGCTGCGCCCGCTCAAGAGCCGAAATGCCACCTGTCCGGTAGAGACTGTGCCAGCGCGAGAGCGTTCGCTCTCCCACCCCAGTCTCCCGTGCGAGACTCGCCAGCGGGATGCCGTCTTCGACGTGGAGCCGCAGAATCTTCCACTTCTGCGACCCGTCCATGTCACGCCTGCGCGATGCTCTCGCGAGCAGCCGCGTCCCGCTGGTGGCGGTAGAGCGTCGCCCGTGACCACCCCACCAGGCGCGCCGCCTCCTCAGCGGTACGGCCCTTGGCTCTCTCTTCGGCAGCGATCGCCAGCTTGCGATCCACGACCTCCGGGTTCACGGGGGGTCGGCCGAACTTGGTGCCCTGGGCCCGGGCTGCTGCGATTCCCGCGTTGACGCGCTCGGTGATCAGCTCTCGCTCGTACTCCGCCAGCGTTGCCAGCATCCCCAGCATGAGCCGGCCCGACGACGTCTCGGGATCGATCCCGTCGGAGACCGACTGGATCTTCACGCCACTGTCCCGCAGCAGGCTCACGGTGTTGAGTACGTCGATGAGCGACCGGCCCAGTCGGTCGATCCGCCAGACCACCACCGTGTCCTCAGGTTCCGCGTAGGCCAGGAGCTTCTTCATGCCCGGACGCTCCGCCGCACTCTTCGCCCCGGACGTCACGTCCGAGAACACGTCCCGCTTCTGCACCCCCGCCGCATGGAGAGCGTCGAGCTGCAGCGCCGGATCCTGCCCCGCCGTCGACACCCGCGTGTACCCCAGAAGCCTCATCACCACATGATGCCTCACAAACTCGCTGCTCTGGAAGATCTGAGACGCAACACGGTGCGACGACTTCACGAGACACCGCCGCTCGGTATCGACCCAGCTCGAGACGATCCCTTCGCCGCTCGGCTGTGTGTCTCGTAAAGCTGTAGGTTTCCGCAACGCGACTAGGTAGGCCGTCGGCAGTGTGTGGCGTGGAACGCTGCGAGTTGTGTTGGAGGCCCTATCTAGCGTCCCCACAGCGAATGGTGACGGTTTTGCAGATTCCGGTGTGTGGGAGCCCAGTGTGGTGTCGCACCGAGTGCTGTCGGTGACCTGAGCCCCAGCCGGGGGACGACTGGCGTAAGCAGTCCATGAGGATCGGCTCGAGAGCCGTATGGATTCCGTGAGGACGCCTGTCCCGCCGCCGTGAACGGTGTGTGCTCGGTATCGCGCCGCACCTCGGCGTGCGACCGCCGGACGGCGGCCGCCCCTACTCAGAACGGAGTCCTGCTGTGCTCGACGTCCTCTCCGTGGTCGGCGTGATCGCCCTATTCGCGGTCGTCGCCCTCATCGCGCGGGCGGTGGAGAAGCTGTGATCGTACTCGAGATCCTCGCCCTCCTCCTCGGTCTCGCCGCGATCGTGTACCTGTTCATCGCCCTGCTTGCACCGGAGCGTTTCTGATGGACTGGCTCTACCTCGTCGCGAGCGTCCTCACACTCGTCGCCGCTCTCGCGGTCGTGTACCGCCCGATGGGCGACTACATGGCCTGGGTCTTCACCGCCCCAGTCTCCTCGCGCTGGGAGACGCGCGTGTTCGCCGTCCTCGGCGTCGACTCCTCCCGCGAGCAGTCCTGGCCCGCCTACCTGCGGTCCGTGCTGCTGTTCTCCCTGGTGGGCGTCCTCGCGCTGTTCGGTCTCCTGCGGCTCCAGGAGCTGTTGCCCTACTCCCTGGGCAATGAGTCGATCGATTCGGGGGTCGCGTTCAACACCGCGATCTCCTTCGTGACGAACACCAACTGGCAGGCGTACTCCGGCGAGGACCTCTCCTACACGGTCCAGTTCGCCGGTCTCGCGGTCCAGAACTTCGTCTCGGCCGCCACCGGCATCGCCGTCGCGGTCGCGCTGGTGCGAGGCCTGGCCCGGCGCCGCACGGGAACGATCGGGAACTTCTGGGTCGATCTGCTGCGTGGCACCTTCCTGGTGTTGCTGCCGGTATCGATCCTCAGCGCCGTCGTGCTGATCGCAGGCGGCGTGGTGCAGAACTTCCAGGGCTACGTGGACGTCACGACCGTCGCGGGCGGCACCCAGACACTCCCGGGCGGTCCGGTCGCGTCGCAGGAGGCGATCAAGGAGATCGGCACCAACGGCGGCGGCTTCTACAACGCCAACGCCTCCCACCCCTTCGAGAACCCGACCGGCTGGACCAGCCTGTTCCAGGTCTTCCTTATCCTACTGATCCCCTTCTCCCTTCCGCGGACCTTCGGGACGATGGTCGGCGATCACCGTCAGGGCTACGCGATCGCCGCGACGATGGGGACCCTGTACCTCGCCTCGGTGTCCGTACTGGCCGCCTTCGAGTTCGCCGGGCAGGGCACCGCCCCTGAACTCGCCGGCGCCGCGATGGAGGGTAAGGAGACCCGCTTCGGCCTGCCCCAGTCCGTGCTCTACGCGGCGACCACCACCCTCACCTCGACCGGCTCCGTGAACTCGATGCACGACTCGTACACGGCGCTGGGCGGAATGGTCCCGATGGTGAACATGCTCCTGGGCGAGATCGCCCCCGGCGGCGTGGGCGCCGGGCTGTACGGCATGCTCGTCATCGCGATCATCGCCGTGTTCGTGGCGGGCCTCCTCGTCGGTCGCACCCCCGAGTACCTCGGGAAGAAGATCGGCCCCAGGGAGATGAAGCTCGCAAGCCTCTACATCCTGGTCATGCCGCTGCTGGTGCTCGGCGGTGTCGCCCTCAGCTTCGCGGTTCCTCCGCTGCGCCACAGCATCGAGAACGTCTCGCTGACCAACACCGGCTCGCACGGCCTGTCCGAGGTGCTCTATGCCTTTGCCTCGGGCGCGAACAACAACGGCTCCGCCTTCGCGGGGCTGACCGCCAGCACGCCGTGGCTGACCACCGCGATCGGCGTGGCGATGCTGCTGGGCAGGTTTCTCCCGATCGCCCTGGTCCTTGCCCTGGCCGGCTCGTTCGCCGCGCAGGACCGGATCCCGGCGACCTCCGGCACCCTGCCCACCCACCGCCCGCTGTTCGTGGGCCTCACCGTCGGCACGGCGCTGCTCGTGACCGCACTCGTCTTCTTCCCCGTCCTCACCCTGGGACCGCTCGCTGAAGGGCTGCAGTGACCATGCCGACCATCGACAAGACCATCCACTCCGAACACTCCGACCCGTCCTCCGCGCCGACGCCCACGTCGTCGCCGGCGCAGCCCCCTGCGCCGCGCCGCACCCTCACCCTCGCGCAGCTCCGCGCCGCCCTGCCAGGCGCGCTGCGCAGGATGACCCCCCGCGCCCAGTGGCGCAACCCCGTCATGCTGATCGTGTGGGTCGGTGCTCTATTGACCAGCGTGATGACCGTCGTCGAGCTGATCGGCGACGGCCCGGCCCCGTCCGGCGGCACTGCGGTGCCGGCGACGTTCTCCGCGGCGATCGCCGGCTGGCTGTGGATCACCGTGCTCTTCGCGAACCTCGCCGAGTCCGTCGCCGAGGGGCGCGGCAAGGCCCAGGCCGCGACCCTGCGCCGCACCCGCACCAGCACCCTGGCGCGCCTCGTCGACGGGTACGACGCTACGGCCGACCCCGGCGCGGAGACCGTGCCGACCGAGGAGATCTCCTCGGCGGACCTCGCCCGGCACGACATCGTGGTGGTCACCGCGGGCGATCTCGTCCCCGGCGACGGCGACATCATCCAGGGCATCGCGAGCATCGACGAGTCCGCGATCACCGGCGAATCCGCGCCCGTCGTGCGCGAGTCCGGCGGCGACCGCTCCGCCGTCACCGGCGGCACCCGGGTGCTGTCCGACCGGATCGTCGTGCGCATCACCTCGACGCCAGGCCAGACCTTCGTGGACCGGATGATCTCGCTGGTCGAGGGGGCCGCCCGGCAGCGCACCCCCAACGAGATCGCCCTAAACATCCTGCTGGCCTCGCTGTCCATCGTGTTCCTCGCGGTCGCGATCACACTGAACCCCATCGCCTCCTACCCGGCGAGCCCGGCCTCGATCACGGTGCTCGTGGCGCTGCTGGTCTGCCTGATTCCCACCACCATCGGCGCCCTGCTGTCCGCGATCGGGATCGCCGGGATGGACCGGCTCGTCCAGCGCAACGTGCTGGCGATGTCCGGGCGCGCGGTGGAGGCGGCGGGCGACGTGACCACCCTGCTGCTGGACAAGACCGGCACCATCACCTACGGCAACCGACGGGCGACGGACTTCGTCCGCGTCGGCGACGCCGGGATGCACGAGCTCGTGGAGGCGGCCGCGCTGTCCTCCCTCGCCGACCCCACGCCCGAGGGCAGCTCAGTCCTCGAGCTCGCACGGGAGCGCGGCGTCGACGTCGGCACCGCGCCGCGGGGGGAGGTCGTGCCGTTCACCGCCCAGACCCGCATGTCGGGCCTGGACCTGCCCGACGGCACCCGCCTCCGCAAGGGCGCGGGCTCTGCGATCCTCGCCTGGCTCGAGACCGAGGGCGTCGTGCCCTCGGCCTCCGACCGGGCGACCCTCGAGGAGCACGTCGAGCGCATCTCGTCCTCGGGCGGCACCCCCCTGGTTGTCGCCTGCCTCACCGGGGACGGGGACGGAGCCGTCCTCGGCGTCATCCACCTCAAGGACGTCGTCAAGGACGGTCTCACCGCGCGGTTCGCCGAGCTGCGCGCCATGGGCATCCGCACCGTGATGGTCACCGGCGACAACCCTCTGACCGCCGCGGCGATCGCGAAGGAGGCAGGGGTCGACGACTTCCTCGCCGAGGCCACCCCCGAGCAGAAGCTCGAATACATCCGCGCGGAGCAGGAGGGCGGGCGGCTCGTCGCGATGACCGGTGACGGCACGAACGACGCCCCGGCGCTCGCCCAGGCCGACGTCGGCGTCGCGATGAACACTGGCACCTCCGCCGCGAAGGAGGCCGGGAACATGGTCGACCTCGACTCCGACCCGACCAAGCTCATCGACATCGTCGCGATCGGGAAACAGCTGCTCATCACACGCGGCGCACTGACCACCTTCTCGATCGCCAACGACATCGCGAAGTACTTCGCGATCATCCCCGCGATCTTCATGGGCGTCTTCCCCGGCCTGTCCGCGTTGAACATCATGGGGCTCAGCTCACCCGCCTCGGCGGTCCTGTCCGCGGTGATCTTCAACGCGATCGTGATCATCGCCCTGGTGCCGCTGGCCCTGCGGGGCGTCGCCTACCGCCCGATGATCGCCTCGAAGATCCTCGGCCGCAACCTCGCGATCTACGGCCTCGGCGGGATCGTGACGCCCTTCGCGGGCATCTGGCTCATCGACCTGCTCGTCCGGCTGATCCCCGGCTTCTGACCTCCGAGAGGACCCTCCCGTGAACACCACCCTCCGCAGCACCCTGCGGACCACCGCCGTCGCCGTGCGGACCCTGCTCCTGTGCACGCTCGTGCTGGGCCTGGGCTATACCCTGCTCATCACCGGCATCGGACAGCTGCTGCTGCCCGCCCGTGCCGACGGGTCGCCCCTGCGCGACGGCGACGGACAGATCGTGGGCTCGACCCTGATCGGCCAGTCCTTCCTCGACCAGGACGGGGAGCCGCTGCCGGAGTACTTCCAGCCGCGTCCCTCCGCGGCCGGCGACGGCTACGACGGCCGCTCCTCCTCCGGCACCAACCACGGACCGGAGAACCCCGAGCTGATCGCCGCGATCACCGAGCGTCGCGCCGAGATCGCCGAGTTCAACGACGTGGCCCCGAAGGAGGTCCCCGCCGACGCCCTGACGGCATCGAGCTCGGGCCTCGACCCCCACATCAGTCCTGAGTACGCCGCCCTCCAGACCGCTCGGGTCGCCGAGGCGCGAGGCCTGTCGCTGGACCGGGTGGAGGACCTCGTGGCTGAATACACCGAGGGTCGCGATCTCGGCTACCTCGGTGATCCGACGGTGAACGTCGCCGCGCTCAACCTGGCCCTGGACGAACTGGAGGACTGACGATGACGGCACGGGGGCGGCTCCGGGTGCTGCTGGGAGCCGCTCCCGGCGTCGGCAAGACCTGCACCATGCTCGAGGAGGGCCATCGCCTCGCCGCCGAGGGCCAGGACGTCGTCATCGGCATCGTCGAGACCCACCGCCGCGCGGACACCGCACGACGGGTTGAGGGACTGGCCAAGCTGCCGCTGCGTCGGCACCAGCACCGAGGGGTGCCCCTCGAGGAGATGGATCTCGAGGCCGTGCTCGAGCGCGCACCCGACATCGCGCTGGTCGACGAGCTCGCCCACACCAACGCCCCCGGCGCCGCCCACGCCAAGCGCTGGCAGGACGTGGACGAACTGCTCGCCGCCGGGATCGACGTGATCTCCACGGTGAACATCCAGCACATCGAGTCCCTCCACGACGTGGTCGAGCAGATCACGGGGGTGCCGCAGCGCGAGACCGTCCCGGACGGATTCCTGCGCCGCGCCGATCAAATCGAGGTCATCGACCTCGCGCCGCAGGCGCTGCGCGACCGGCTCCGCAGCGGCCTGGTCTACCCTGCCGAGCGGGTGGACGCGGCGCTGTCGAACTACTTTCGCCTCGGGAACCTCACCGCGTTGCGCGAGCTGGCCCTGCTGTGGCTCGCCGACGAGGTCGACCAGGCGCTGAAGGACTACCGCTCCGAGCACTCGATCGACAACCGCTGGGAGGCCCGCGAACGGGTGGTCGTGGCGCTGACCGGCGGGCCCGAGGGGGAGGCTCTGCTGCGCCGCGGCGCCCGTGTCGCGGCGCGCTCCGCCGGCGGCGACCTGATCGCCGTGCACGTCACCAGCCAGGACGGGCTGCTGCGCAGCAGCCCCGGGGCGCTCACCCGGCAGCGTGCCCTGGTGGAGGAACTCGGCGGCACATATCACCAGGTGGTCGGGGAGGATGTCCCCGAGTCCCTGGTCGGCTTCGCCCGCTCCGTCGACGCGACCCAGCTGGTGATCGGGGTGAGCCGGCGCGGCCGCCTCGCCGCCGCCCTCACGGGCCCCGGCATCGGGGCGACCGTGGTGCGCGAGTCCGGGGACATCGACGTGCACATCGTGACCCACTCCGCCGCGGGCAGGCGCCTCGCCCTGCCCAGGATCGGAGGCGCCCTCACCCCCGCCCGGCGCCTGGCGGGGTTCGTCCTCGCGCTGCTGGGCGGTCCGCTGCTGACCGCCGCGCTGCTGGCCCTGCGCACCGAGGAGTCGATCACCTCCGACGTGCTCAGCTACCAGCTGCTCGTGGTAGTGGTTGCGCTGACCGGCGGGATCTGGCCCGCTCTCTTCGCCGCGCTGCTCTCCGGTCTCACCCTCGACTTCTTCTTCATCGACCCGCTGCACACGATCTCGATCGCCGAGCCGCACCACCTCCTCGCGCTGCTGCTGTACGTGACGATCGCGGTGCTGGTGAGCGTCGTCGTGGACCGTGCGGCACGGCGCACCCGGGCCGCCCGACGGGCCGAAGCGGAGTCCGAGCTGCTGCAGACCGTCGCCGGCAGCGTGCTGCGCGGTGACGACGCGATCCAGGCCCTCGTGGACCGCACCCGCGAGGCCTTCCGACTGGACGCGGTTGAGGTCCTCGGGGAGGACGGCACCGTGCACTCCACCTCGGGCGATCCCCGGGCCGAGGCGGGGACCACGACCGTCCCGCTCGCCCAGGACGCCCGCCTCATGCTGCACGGCGGGGACCTCCGCGCCTCCGAACGGCGCCTCCTCAGCGTGGTCGCCGCGCAGATCGATGCCGCGATCGAGCACCGCCGGCTCGCTGCGACCGCGGAAGAGATCGCTCCGATCGCGGCCTCCGACAAGGTGCGCGGTGCGCTGCTTTCGGCGCTCAGCCACGACCTGCGCCGCCCTCTCGCCGCCGCGGCGACGGCCGTGGGCGGGCTCCGCACCGCCGACGGCGACCTCTCCGCCGAGGACGCCCGGGAGCTCCTGCTCACGGCCGAGGAGAGCCTGGACTCCCTCGCCGCCCTGGTGGGCGACCTGCTCGACGTCAGCCGGCTGCAGGCCGGGGTCCTCACCATCACGACCCTCCCCACGGATCCCTCCTCGGCGATCGCCCCGGCGCTCGACGAGCTCGGTCTCGGCCCCACCGAGGTGCATCTCGCCCTCGCCCATGACGAGCACACCGTCGGGGCGGACCCGGTGCTGCTGCAGCGGGTGCTGGTGAACCTGCTGGCCAATGCGGCCCGCCACTCCCCACCGGACCGACCCGTGACCCTCACGACCAGCACCTTCGACTCCCGACTGGAGATCCGGATCATCGACCACGGGCCGGGCATTCCCCCGGACCGCCACGACGACGTCTTCGTCCCCTTCCAGCGCCTCGGCGACACCGACAACACCAGCGGCCTCGGCCTCGGACTTGCCCTGTCCCGCGGCTTCGTCGAAGCGATGCACGGCTCGCTCACCCCGGAGGACACCCCCGGCGGCGGCCTGACGATGGTGGTCTCGCTCCCCCTCGCTCCGCTCCCGACACAGGAGACCCCATGAAGATCCTCATCGCGGACGACGACCCGCAGATCCTACGCGCTCTGAGGATCACGCTCTCGGCGAAGGGACACACCGTGGTGACCGCGACCGACGGCGCCGACGCGGTGAACACGGCGATCGACGAGCACCCCGACCTCTACCTCCTGGACCTGGGCATGCCCCGCTTCGACGGGGTCGAGGTGATCCAGGCCGTGCGGGGGTGGTCGCAAGCTCCGATCCTGGTGGTCTCGGGGCGGGCCGGCGCCTCGGACAAGGTCGAGGCGCTCGACGCGGGCGCCGACGACTACGTGACCAAGCCGTTCTCCGTCGAGGAGCTGCTGGCCCGCATCCGCGCCCTCACCCGGCGGGTCCCGCAGGACGAGGAGGTGCTGGTGGTCCGCCTCGGTCAGGTCACGATCGACCTCGCCGCCCGCAGCGTGGTGCGCAACCTGCCCTCCGGCCGCCGCCAGATCCGGCTCACGCCCACCGAGTGGCAGGTTATCGACACCCTGGTCCGCCACCGCGGCAAGCTCGTCTCCCGCCGCACGCTCCTCACCCGCATCTGGGGCACCGAACACGTCGAGGACACGGGATATCTCCGCCTGTACATCTCACAGCTGCGTAAGAAACTCGAGGACGATCCCTCCCGCCCGCGGCACCTCCTCACCGAGCCCGGCATGGGCTACCGCCTCGAGAATGCTGTTCGGGAACGGTCGTGAGGTATCAACGGGGCCGCATCGCCCCCTGACCCTCATGGCATTCGACCCCAACGGGGAGACGCAGATTGACAAGGGGCGCACCGAGCCAAGTAGCGCCGTAAGAACGCGGCCATCAACCGTGCACATCCACACGCGACGCTGTCCAGCGTGGTTACGATTCGTTAGGTTGGACAGATCAGAGGAGGGGGTCAGAGGTGGTTGGACACAAGGGACAGGTCGTCGGCTACGTGCGGGTCAGCTCCATCGACCAGAACGAGAGCCGGCAGGTCGCGGCTCTCGGCGACGTCGATCGCCTCTTCACCGAGCGGGTGTCGGGCAAAGACGTTCGTAGCCGCCCGATGTTGCAGGAGCTGATCGCCTACGTCCGCGAAGGTGACCTGGTCCGAGTCAAGTCGCCCGATCGGCTCTCCCGCTCCACCACCGACTTGCTGGCGCTCATGGAGCAGATGAAAGGCAAGGGCGTAGACGTCGAGTTCGTCGACAATCCGGCGCTGAACACCGGCACCCCGCAGGGCACCTTCATGCTGACCATCCTCGCGGCCGTCGCCGAGCTCGAACGCGCGACGATCCGGGAGCGCCAGGCTGAAGGCATCGCGCTCGCGAAGCAGCGCGGGGTCTATGAGCGCTCTCCCGCGCTGACCACGGAGCAGATCGCCACGGCGCGGGAGCGAATCGCTACCGGTGTGCCGAAGGCAGTCGTCGCCCGCGACCTCGGCGTGAGCCGACAGACGCTGTACACCGCACTGAAGGGCGCTGGAGCCTACCGGGACTGACGACCTATGGCGCGGTCGTAGTCCGCCTGCAGCCCGACCCAGAAGCCGGAGCTCGTCCCGAGCAGCTCGGAGAGCCCGAGATCGAGGTCTAATGTGATGGGCTGCGAGCCCTCGAGGATCTCAGCGATCTGCTGGCCCGACACCTGCAGCGTCTCGGCGGCCTGGTCTTCACTGATACCCATCGGCCGCAAGTATTCCTCGCGCAGGATCTCGCCCGGGTGGATTGGCTCGTGAGCGCTGCCCATCTCCCCAGTATCCGCGCGTACCCGGGCAGGGCAAGGGAACTCGCGTCCTACGCTGACCTCATGGCTCACACAGCCCGCCCGCGCCCTGCATCGACCCGCCCGGTCTCCGACCTCATCCAGCACACCGAGGAGGTACTCCGAGACGCCGAGCAGCAACCTGTCGCGCTTCTCCGAGAGGACCGAGAGTCCTTGGTGCTCATGAGCCAACACGAGCTCGAGGCTCAGGACGCCCTCCTCAGTCTCGCGGGGGAGATCGTGACCGCGGCACTTGACGCGCCTTCGCTCGAGGTAGGGCTCGCCCAGGCGTATCCATGGATGAGCGCACTTTCTCCGGAGGACCGGGAGCTCTGCACGGCCGAGCTGGTCGCCGCCGCGCGCGCCGCGCTCAGCAGGGGGCGGCCGGATCTCGCCCTCGGCGCACTCAACTCCTGGCGCGACAGCGCGGAGGCCATCGCCGCGCGGCTCGGTGCGGATCCGGTTGAGTGGCTCGAGGAGCCGATAGTTGTTGAGAGGCCGAGGGAACGCAAACAAACGTAACGATACATTCAGACGGTAAGCACTTCGCATGCGATTAGAATATGCGCCCACAATGCCTACACGAACCACGCTGGCGGGTACAAAGCGATCTTATGTATCATCTCCACTATCTGTGACCGACCGGCGCTATTTCATTGGGACACGATCTGTCCAATAGACTCTTCCGTCCGCTCACGCCCCTCCAATAAGCGCCCGCGCGAGTTACCCGAACACACTCATATCGAGGATCACCCATCGATGGAGCACCTCCCCCAACTACTGCGACGACACTGATTAGACGAAAGCGTCGGGATCGGTCTGGTTGGCGATGTGGGCCCCAGCGACGAGTCCCGATCGCGACCACGTCACGCGGGCACCCTCAGCCGTAGACGCCAACCTCGTCGTCGGCGATCGCGGCGAGCACTTCGGCACTCCGGCCACGGCGGATCACCACCCTCGGCGTCGCCCCACCAAGGTACGCGCTGCTGCCGTCCAGCCAGTCCTCGATCACGGCCTCGTCCCAGACCCTGAGCGCGGGCGATGACCAGCTCACGGTCGACATCAGAGGCGGAGGTGTGGTCGGTGGTGCTCATGGGACCAGTATCCGCGCACAGCCACGACCTCCGCGAGCGCTGCTACCTCACCTGGCACCATGGCCGCCACAAACCACTCGCACTCTGCCTAAAATTGGCCACCTATGGGTCGTGCAATTCGGGGCACCCCATGGAATGATTACCCCATGGCACAGTCGCTCGATTCTCATATCACCGCCCAGCTGACGCGATTCAGGAAGGCATTCAAAAAGGATCCAGATACCTTTCCGGACCAGCTCGACATGATGTGGAATGGCCTCGCACATCAGTCGGTCTTCGAGGTCGAGATCAACGAAACGCCGTGCATCGTGGTGCGCTACCACCTCGACCACCGAGGCGACCTCATCAGCGCCAAGATCGCCGCCACGGACGAGCGCGGCCGTGAGATCGCGGGCCGTATCGTGAGCCCGGAGCACCCGCTGTGGGACGCGTACCGGACCTGGCTGGAGATCTACGACGCCAACGAGGTCGCCGACATCGAATAACGCCGCCGAGGCGCGCCAGGAGCCGGCCGCTATCTCGCACCGCGAGCTCATGACGGATGAGGGGTGACGCGCATCAGGGACCCGGCGGCCCCTGCCGTGGTCGGCGTGCGGGGGACGGCGAGTTCAAACGCCTGAACCGCAGCCCGCCGCGGCTGTTCCACGGCGTCGAGATCCTCGAAGCCATCCTTGCCCCGAGACCCCCACCCCGGCAGACCCCGCCGGCATGCCAGGCGCACGTCACCGAGGCGCTCGGCCTGATCTGGCGGGCCGAGCGCTTCGAGCTCCGGGGCCTCTGCGACATCGGATCCGCGATGCTCATCGGACCCGTATTCGCGCAGCAGATCTTGCCGCGTTGAATCGGTCGTCGAAGGCATGTGCCCGGCGTACCGCCAGCAACTCGACGCGTTTCCGGTCACTCTGGCCGAGAGCGGACACTCACCGTAGCGAGTCCACGATAGCGAGTTCTGTTGCCGATGCGCGGCCGTCTACCGTGCGAGATACCTTGGTGTACTTAAACTTGCGAATATGCCGGGTATCGATTATGAACTCAGGATCCTGTTCGCTTGAGATGCAGCCTACAACCGCGGCCTTGTCGACCATGCCACGCATCAATGTCGCGGAACCAGGAAAGCGCTGCGCATACCACAGTGCTCGCTCTTTAGACGTCGTCCATGAGCGCGTCCCCTCCAGCTCCGACCCCCGCGACCCCCGGAACACTACGAACGATTCCGGCATCAACTCAAAGACATCGCGGCTTTCCCCATCGGCGAGGAGGAGGCCGTCACCAGGTCGCCACCCACGAAAAAGCCCTTCCCAGAGCCCTCTCTCTTCCCAGATCCTCTCAGAATTGGACCAGATAAAAGTCGCGAGTTCGCGCATCTCGATGTCAAGATCGATCAGCCGCGCATCGCGCCCAGCGACGTATTGCAGGAATGCCTCGAGACGATGATGATTCTCATGCAATTCCACAATTGCAGCCCAATCACCCGCAGCAATTGCCTGTTCAAGCCATGCCTTCTTGGACGAATAGATGGCATTAGCAACGCACGGCATAGACGCCGAGTATCTGACAAGCGGGTGATCCACCATCTCGCCTAGATATTCATATGCGCGCACATATTCCATGAGTGCTGGATCAAGCGGCTCCCCCTTGCGTTCTTCGAACTCCTCGGGACTCAAGCCCCCAGGCCACATAACCTTGATTTCATTCATCGCCAAGCTCTCCTCGTGCGTGGACACGTGTCGTGCGGAAGATAGCACCGACCGCCTCCACCCCACCTCGGCGGCCGAGTTTCTTATCACTCACCCCGACGGCGACGAGAAGTTGGCCGCCCTTAGGGGGCTCGTTCAAGTTACCGCAACCCGAGATTCGACCAGCAGCGGATCGTTTGTGCAGGTCAGAGCCCTGCACGTCCATTCAGTTGCCAGCCAATACCAACCTGTTGCCACGGAGGGACCTCTGGACGGAGGCACCCCTCACCGCTGACGCTGCCGCCGGCCCGTGACGACTCCGCAGCCGGAGCGGGCCACCTGCACGCCGACAGGGCCCTGGTTGCCGACATCGAAGCCGTCGCCGAGGCGCGCCAGGAGCCGGGCACGATCTCGCACCGCGAGCTCATGACGGAACTGGGCCTCGGGGACGAGGGCGAGGGATGACGGGCACAGCTCGATAAAGTTATCAACACTTTGGCAACCGTTCTCGACGACATATCAGGGCAGGTCAGCGCAACAACAGCAGCTCATGTTGCCGCGCGCAACCACCCTGTTGCCATCCCAGAGTCGCTCAGGACACAATTAACATCCCCTGCTGTCGCCATTTCCTTGTAGAGAGGCACCATGGCCATCGACGCTGCCACCGCCCTGCTCGAGCTTGGCGTCCATATCTGTGCCGGCGCTGGCCCGGGCACGTGGCGTCTGCGCCACGAGGGCGTGCTGGATCTTGAGGTGTCCCCGGCGCTCCCGGTCGCCCGGATCGACACGAGGGCGGTCCGTCTCGCTGCAGCTCGGCACCGCGGTCGACTCCCGCTGCTGCACATCGGGGACTCGGCGACCCCTGCTGTCGTCGCCCGTGCCGAGCGCGGCGAGCTCGACCTCTTGATCTGCAACCCGCCGCGCCTGATTCACGGCGACGTGACCCTCGAAGCGGGCCCGGCTACGCCGACCCCGCCCCCTGCAGCGCGTCCCGGGCGTCCCGCGTGGGGCCGCTGGGCGGTGATGCGCTATCTGGTGCTGGCAGACACCCCTGCACGCCAGGTGAGCATCGCCGGCTCGCTCGGCCTGACGCAGCAGGCTGTGTCCATCGGGCTCCGGAGTCTCGGCGACGTGGTCGCGACCAGTCGTGAGGGCGCTGTGGTCAGCGATCGTGCAGCGCTGCTCGATCTCTGGCTGCAGGAATACCCGGGACCAGGCGGCCACGAGATCGGCTGGTACTGCCTCGAAGACGCCGTCACACAAGCGCGGACCGCGTACGCGGTCGCCCACGACTCGAGAGCAGCACCGATGGCGAGCGGCGACGTGGCCGCTGATCTCCTTGCTCCGTGGCAGCTCCCCCGCACGGCTCGGCTGTACATCGACCGACCCGTCGATCTCGCGCACCACGGCTTCGTCCCGTCCCCGCTCGAGGAGGCGAGCCTGATCCTGTGCGAGCCCCGCGACCCGACCCTGTGGCGGCTCGCGGAGCACCGCCGGGGCCTGCTCCTCGCCGACCCCCTGGTCGTCCTGTGGGACCAGATCCAGAGACTGGGCTCAGAAGATGCCGCTGACCGGCTCCAGGAGGCCATCCTGAGGCCGCGGAGTGCCCGGCGGCGCAGCTGACGGCTCGGAGCTCGCCCAGCTGCTCGTCGCCGCGTCTGCTGTCAGCCCCGGCGCGACCGCAGGCTCACGTACCGCTCCGCATCGACGACGTACATGACGTGCCCGTGCTGCGGGCATGAGTAGCTCGCGCGCATCATCGAGAACTCGCGAAGCCGCTCGCGATGCTCCTCGCCGAGGACGTCGATCAGCTGATTCAGCGGGTAGCCGTACTCGCACGCCGGCGCGGGAAGCTCGTCACCGGACTCCTCAGCGACCATCGCCGCGGTCTCCGCGTAGCGCGCCTGCACGTACTCCTCGAGCGTCTCGAGGGAGACCCGCCACTGACCGCGGCCGCCGACCTTGATCACGCGCAGCTGTCCAGAGCGGACGAGCGCGAGGGCCTGTGTGTAGGCGATCGAGAGTTCCTGCTGGACGTGCTCGAGCGGCACGAAACGGCGCAGGGGCTCGGGGTCGGTCATGGAGCGAGGGTTGGCCAGGAGGTGCTGACCCGGGCGTCGTCCACAGGAGCGCCAGCGGGGATGCGGCACCCGATGTGGCGATTATGCCTGCAGGAGCAGCATTCCCAGGTCCAATGACCGCCCTGCAGCGGCCCTCTTCCGCAGGGGCACGTGTGCCAGCCGACGATGTGGCAGACGGATCCGCAGGCGCATGTTCCCGGCATAGGCTCGGCCCATGCCGCCGGGGCCATGCGCGAGCCAGGGGTCACGGGGGCGGGGAACGGGATCGCGGTCGTCACGGAGCCGAGGGTCGCAGCGGGATGACCTTCTCCGAACCATCCTCGATCAGGGACAGCTCGAGCTCAAGGCCAGGTTCATCGAGATACCAGACGAACGTGCCCGCGGCAATGTCCTTCAATCGTCGCTTGGCCGGCGAGGCATTCCTCGAGGAGAACGCCGTGAGAAAGCGGCAGGAGTCAGGGTTGATGCGTTGTTCAGCGGCCCACTCGAGCAGTTCGGCCTTGCGCCGCTCGTGAATCGGGCCGTCGCTGTACACCGCCTCGACGATCCAGAACTCGGCGGGCTTTGTCCCGAGTTCAACGAGGACAGCATCGGGAAGCAGGCTTGCGACATCGATCTGCACTCCGAGGACCGCGAGCGTTCGCTGGTCCCCGACGTAGACCTTGTCTCCCGGCTCGCTGATAGTCAGGACCACGGGGTCGACCAGCTTACGCGGTGCCCATTCCTCGATGACGCCCTTGAGGATCTCCGAGGACTGCCCGTGCTCAAGCGTACGCTGCTGCCCATCCGGGAGGGAGACCGTGACCGCGTATTCGGATGAGGCGGACTCACGTCCACGGTGAGCACGGAGCCGAGCCCCGGCGTCGAGATAGTCATCGGTCCAGCGGCCAATCGCCTCCGTGAGCTCGTCACCCTCGAGCGTGGGGTCGAAGAGGTCGGCAAAATGCCCCTCGAGCGCCCAGCGCGGGAGATTGCTGGTCGTGCTGAGCCCGGGCCGCTGCCGCATCACGTTGAGGCTGAGCCACTCCTTGAAGACCTCGTCACGCAGCGTCTCGCGGCTGTTCTCACGGTATCGGGGTGAGATCTCGAGCTCCCAGTCGACCAGAAGGTCCTCGTACGCCTTCCTCCCCCGGAGAGCGGCTGTTCTCCACTCCTCGCGGTCAGCTTGTTCCGTGCGACCGTCGAGCACGTTCTGCTGCTGCCAGAGGATCGTCGTGGGTCGTGCCCAGGCCGGCGGATCCTCATCGGCTGGTGCGACGGCATCCATATAGATCAAGCTCGCGACCGCCCATGCGGCGATCGGGCCGGAGAGCGTGGTGTCGAAAGCGGTTCGGGGAAAGATCCACCCGAGACGTTCCTCGGCGAGCTCGGGATCGATGACCGTCCTCACGGGCGGCTCCCAAGTCGATACTCCCGGCTGACGGCGTGGGCGAGCTCGTTGTTGCTGAGCGTCTCCCACGAGGCGAGCGTCTCTGCGGCCGGTAGCGGCAGCGCGGACAGCTCGAAGGCCGACAGTGCCACGGACCCCGAGATGCAGCGGGCGACCGCATCCAGCGCGGCACTCTCGAGGAGGCGGCTCAGGAGACCCATCGACAGGGCCGGCTTGGGCGAGGTCGGCCTGAGCACGTTGACGTGGTTCTCGATGACCACAGATCCGCCGAACTCCTCGAGGTGTTCGGCCGTCAGGTGGACGCTGGTCAGGCGACGTGCCTGCTCAGGAGCCGTAGTGCGCTGGACGAGGACGGCTGGCTCGGAGAGGAGCATCGTGCGTCTGTCCTGTTCGGAGCGCACCACGAAGTACCGCATCGCGCCCCGGCGGGCATCGGTGTGCAGCGTGCCGCCGTCGAAGTCGGCCGACCAGATCACCGGAATGCCTGAGGACTCGTTGAGGTCCTCGAGTCTCCGATTCCAGACGAGGGGACCCGTCGACGCCCTCCAGCCGGCGCTGCCCAGTGTGAGCGGCATCTGCGACGCCGCCGCGGACACCGCCGCGATGTCAGTCCGGCGAGGGAGGATCCACGGCTCAGGGCCACGCGGCGAGGGGACCTTCGCGACCTTGGAGACACCGTCATCGCTCAGCGTCGTGATGTTGGCCTGGCGAACGCGCGCCGTCGTGAAGGTGGCGAGGCAGGTCTCCTGCAGGACAGTCGAGAACACACCGGAACGCTTCTCGACGAATCCGAGCTCTCGGAGCCGGAACGTGGACGAGAAAAACTCGCGGAGCGGCGAGAAATACCGCCCAGCCAGGAAAGATGTCGGCACAAGTGCTCCGAGGACGCCCTGAGCGTCCAGTCCCTCCGCCGCGGCAGCCATGAAGAGGCCATAGATGTTGGCGTGGCCGTAGATGACATGGGAGAACCGCTCGCGCTCCTGCTCGGACAGCTTCACGCGTCCGTAGGGCGGGTTCATGACGACGGCTCGTGCTCGACGCTCAGCTGGCCCGAGACCGTCGCCGACACGACAGAGTGCCGGCAGGGGCCTACGGCTCTTCTCCGGGATGCGAGCCAGGGTGGGCAGCATCTCGGCGGCGAGCACGAGGTTCGCGACCCACACGGCGGCAGGGTCGTTGTCGATGCCTTCGATCAAGCTCGGCAGCCCCGCCAGGACCAGTCGTGGGCTGACGGCAGTACTGGCACGAAGATGCTCACGCAGGGCAGGGAGCAATAGCGCGCCGCCACCGCAGGCGGGGTCTCGTACCAGGCCAGGCAACGGTTTCGGCGTCGCTCCGCCCTGCCCCAGGGTCTCGCGTACCTGCGACCAGAGCGATCCGGACAGCTCCGCGGGGGTGTAATGGCGGCCATGGCGAGAACGGGTCGCCGCGCTGAGCGACTCGACGTAGGCCTGCCCGACCTCCTCACCGGTCAGCGCCCCCCACTCCTCCTCGAGCTGGGGAAGCTCGGACATCGAGAACGGCGGCTCCGCCTCGACGGCCTGGGTCACGTCCAGCCATATCCCGTTAAGACCAGCCGCCTGTGCCCTCGAGGTCCACCATGACGGGAGCGCCGCCAAGACAGCGGAGGCAGTGGGCGAGAGCTCCGCAGAGGCCTCCGCGGAGCTGATACGGCGTCGAGACCCCCGCGCACCGAGCGGACGGTCCTCGAGCAAAGCGGTCTGGAGAGCCATGCCCCTAGCCTATTGAATGAACCTGACGTGCGAGCCCCTTCTCACGATTCCAGTGGCTCATATCGCCAGGTCAGACCGGGAACGAAATTAGTGGACTCGTCGTGAAACACCCCTGCCGGCAAGTCGATCCTGCCCCACAACACCACACACGCCAAGAAGCCCCGCAGTCAATCGGCTGCGAGGCTTCTTGGTGTCCGGCCCCGAGCGGTGCGACAGGCGCGCTCACTCCGACTACGAGCGAGGTCTGGGACAAGGTAGTCGGACAGGCCGACGGTCACGACTATCGGACTACTACTACGACTACTCCGACCGAGCGATGAAGGACGTCAGGAGGTCGCGACGACGATGACGCCGCCGGCACCTCACCGCTACGCGGCATCGATCACGCCGGGGCCAGCGAGATCCCCGAAGGTCGCCGCCGATCGACTCCAGTCCTCCGCCGTGATCGGCGCAGCGGAGAGAGCTGAGGCTTCCCGCTCCAGCCTCCGCCGGAGGTACTCGTTGCGCGATAGCCCGAGCGCCGCTGCTTCGGCACCGAGGTGCTCGATAGCCGCTTTGCCAGCCCGCGGATCAGGTTGCTCGCCATGGGCACCTCCTCCACCCTGACGCTATCGCGTGAGCCGGGGCGCACGGGGCGCACCGCGCAGAGCCGCCTGCATCGTCCCTGGTCAGAGAGTCGCCCTCGGGGCGCACAGGGCGCACCTGGCTCATCACGAACTACTACCCACATGCTACCGTATCGCTACCACAGTCGGAGGTGCGCCTCGTCGCCACCATACCCCCGAGTACCCGTCTGACCTGCGCAGACATAGGAAGAGGCCCCTTCCCGGAGGAGGGGGCCTTCGCCTGTCGTGCCTGGTGGAGACTAGGGGGGTCGAACCCCTGACCTGAAGCTTGCAAAGCTACCGCTCTACCAACTGAGCTAAGTCCCCGTGGGTGGTGCCGATCGTACTCGCTGCAGCACCGGTGCGGATCAGGAGTGCTGCGCCTGCTTGTGCGCCGCCATGTCCTGCTCGACGGAGACGCGCTCCGCCTCGTTCCACAGATCGTTGCGGATCCGGTCGGACTCGACCTTCCGCCAGGTGAGGATCCCCGCGACTGCCGTGGTGAGCACGACAGCGGTGGTCGTGATGAACTTCTTCATGAGTTCCTCCGATCCTCGAAGTGGGCCTAGCTGGACTTGAACCAGCGACCTCTGTCTTATCAGGACAGCGCTCTAACCGACTGAGCTATAGGCCCGTGCAGGGCGATCTCGGGAGGACTCCCGGGGATCTCCGCCGACGCACAACGCTACCCCGAGCCTGCCCGCGGAGTCCAACCGGTCCGGTCGGTTGTTCGCGAGGTCACACCCCTCCCGGCGCGGCGCGGCGCACCGGCTGGGCAGCCCAGTGACGATCTCCTCCCATCCGCCGGGGTCGCGGCTCCGAACTCCTCACGTGATTCCCCTCCCGGGGCGTCCCGCCCTCGGACCCCTCGAGGACGATCGCAGCACCACGAAGGAGATCGTCATGACCACTCGGACAATGCTTCCCCGCCTCGGGGCGCTCGCTGCGACCATCGCCCTGATGAGCGCCTGCTCCGGCGGGATGGGAGAGGACGCTTCCCCTGCCGCGGAGGGCCAGCCCGCCGCCGGCCAGGAAGAGCCCGCGGACAGCGGGATGGCCTCCGACGGCGGCGGAATGGCCTCCGACGAGGGCGGTGACATGGCCTCCGGTCCCGCCGCGGACCTCGTCGGCGCGGGCTGCGCGGACTACGCCGCGATGGTGCCGGACGGCGCCGGCTCCGTGGAGGGCATGGCGCAGGATCCCGTCAGCGTCGCCGCCTCGAACAACCCGATGCTCACCACCCTGACCTCGGCCGTCTCCGGTGAGCTGAACCCCGAGGTGGATCTGGCCGACACGCTCGACGGCGACGAGTTCACCGTCTTCGCCCCGGTCGACGACGCCTTCGCCGCGATCCCCGAGGAGGACCTCAGCGCCCTGGCCGAGGACTCCGACGCGCTGAGCGGCGTGCTCACCTACCACGTCGTGCCCGGACAGCTCTCGCCCGACGAGATCGCCGGCACCCACACCACGGTGGAGGGCGAGGAGGTCGAGGTCACCGGCGAGGGCGACGAGCTGATGGTGGACGGCGCGACCGTGATCTGCGGCGGCGTCACGACCCAGAACGCGACCGTGTACCTGATCGATACCGTCCTGATGCCGCCGTCGATGGCGGAGCAGGACTGAGCGGAGCAGACTGCACTGTCGGCCCGAGGGGGCGGGGCGAGCTGATCGCCCGGCCCGGCCCCCTCGGCCCCCTCCCCGAAGGAGCTCCATGCCCCCCGAGCCCACCCCCTCCGAGCCCGAGCACCCGCCGCCCGAGAGCGCCGGGCCGCGCCCGCTGCACGGCGACGCGTCCTCCGTCGATCCGGGGCCGCACGCGATGCGGCCTCCGTCGGACGACCCCGCCGAGCTGCTGCACCGCGCCGCGCTCGGGGACGAGGACGCCTTCGCCCGCCTCTACGACGAGACCGCACCGCAGCTGTTCGCGCTGATCAGGCGCGTGGTGCGAGATGTGGCGATGAGCGAGGAGGTGCTGCAGGAGGTGTATGTGGAGGTCTGGCGGCAGGCCACCCGCTTCGATGCCCGACGCGGCTCGGCGCGCGGCTGGCTGTGCACGATCGCCCATCGTCGCGCGGTGGACACGGTGCGCTCGAGCGAGGCGGCGCGGCGCAGGGACTCGGAGGACGGTCTGCTCACGCTCGAGCAGCAGGTGGTCGATGTGCAGGAGGAGGGGATCATGAGGGTCGAGAGCGGACGGGTGCGCAGTGCGATGAAGGCGCTGACCACGGCGCAGTCCGAGGCGATCCGCCTCGCCTATTTCGGCGGCTATACCCATCGGGAGGTCGCCGCGCTGCTCGACATCCCCGTCGGGACGGCGAAGACTCGGATCCGTGACGGCATGATCGTGCTGCGCGACAGGCTGGGGGTGACCTCGTGAACGAGCAGAAGCACACCATGACCGGCGCCTGGGCGCTGAACGCCCTGGACGCCGACGAGCGTGAGCGGATGTGCCGCTATCTCGACGAGGATCCCGAGGCCGCCGCCGAGGCCCGCGCCTTCGAGGAGACCGCGGGCGAGCTCGCCGCGAGTCTGCCCCCGCTGGCCCCGCCCCCGCAGCTGCGATCCGCCGTGATGGCGCGCATCGCGACCACCCGCCAGCTCTCCCCGCTGCCGGAGGACGAGCAGGTCGAGCAGGATCCCCCGCAGGCCATCGACGCCGCGGACGTCGCCGGGCCGACGACGAGCACGGAGCCCGCTCCGCCCTCGGCACCTTCGGAGCCCTCGACGCCGCCGGCGCCGGGCGCGCCCGCCGCCGAGGGGTCGGCGACGAGCACGGACGCACCGGAGCCGGTCGTCTCCCTCGACCGCTACCGCGCGAGCGTGCGACGCAGCCGGTGGACGGCCGTCGCCGCCGCCGCGCTGCTGCTGACGACCATCGTGGGCATCGGCCTGTGGAACGGCGAGCGCGCCGCGCAGGAGGAGGTGCAGGCGACCCTGACCGCGATGGAGTCGCAGCAGGCCGCGGCGCAGCAGGAGCGGGAGATGCTCTCGACCCTCCTGGCCGCGGACGATGCCTCCCGGCTCTCCGTCCCCGTCGGCGACGGCGGCTCGCTGGAGCTGATGTACTCCCGCGAGCAGCAGGCGATGATCGTCCAGCCCGACGGTCTCGAGGCGCTCCCCGCCGACCGGACCTACCAGGTGTGGATGATCGAGGGTGACGAGATCACCAGCGCCGGGCTGCTCGAGGACCCGTCCGCCGCGATGATGCATCCCGGCGCGATCCCGGAGGGCGTCGTCGTCGGCCTGACCGTGGAGCCCGCCGGCGGCTCGGACCAGCCCACCATGGCCCCGATGGCGCAGGGAGAGCTGACATGAGCGGGCGCGGGGCCCCGGCGACCGACGGGGAGCGCGAGGACGGTACGGCCGGGCCTCGGAGAGGGTCGGGTCCAGCGCCTGTGCACCGCCCGGAGCGTGCCCCGGGCCGCCGGTCGGCGCTGGTCGGCGTGGTCGCCGGGCTCGTGCTGGTCGCCGTCGCGGAGCTCGCCTCCCTGGCCTTCGGCTCCTCCTCCGCCCCCTTCGTCGCCGTCGGCGGAGGCTTCGTGGACATCGTCCCGCCGGCGGTGAAGGACCTCGTCATCGGGCTGTTCGGCACCTGGGACAAGCTCATCCTGTTCGCCTCGATGTTCGTGGTGTACGCCCTCATCACGGCGATGATCGGGCAGCTGGCGAGCTCCCGCCCCGTGCCCGCCGCCGCGGCGCTCGGGGGCCTCGGCCTGTTCGCGATGGCCGTCGTGCTCACGCGGGCCCAGAACACCCCGCTCGACGTGCTCCCCACCCTGCTCGGCACCCTCGTCGCCGTGCCGACCCTGCTGCTCCTGAGACGGGCCGTGCGCGGCACGACCGGGGCGGAGCCGACGGCCTCGTCGGAGCCGACGGGCGCGCCGGACGCCGCATGGCTGCGCCGCCGTTCGCTGGTCGGCGTCGGCCTGGTGGGCGTGCTCGCCGTGGTCGTTGCCGCCGGGGCGCGCGGGGTGAACGCCGGCCGCGAACGGGCCCGCCAGGTCGCCCGCTTCGTGCTGCCCGCGCCGCGGGAGTTCGCCGCCCCGATCCCCGCCGGCGCCCAGGTGGACCTCGAGGGCATGCCGCCCTTCGTCACCCCGAACGACGACTTCTACCGGATCGACACCGCCCTCGCGGTGCCGAACGTGGACCCCGGCACGTGGACGCTGCGGATCCACGGCCTGGTCGACGAGGAGCTCGAGCTGGACTTCGCCGCACTGCTCGAGGAGCCGATGACCGAGACCCATGTGACGCTGACCTGCGTCTCCAACACCGTCGGCGGTGACCTCGCCGGGAACGCGACCTGGCTCGGCGTGCCCGTGCGGACCCTGCTGGAGCGGGCAGGGGTGCAGGACGGCGCGGACATGGTCCTCTCCCGCTCGATCGACGGCTTCACCGCCTCCACCCCGCTCGAGGCGCTCACCGACTCCCGCGACTCCCTGCTCGCGGTCGGCATGAACGGGCAGCCTCTGCCGGCCGAGCACGGCTATCCGGTGCGGATGGTGGTCCCGGGTCTGTACGGCTACGTCTCGGCGACGAAGTGGCTCACGGAGCTGAAGGTCACCCGCTTCGCCGACGACACCGCCTACTGGACCACCCGCGGCTGGTCGGAGCGCGGCCCGATCAAGATCGCCTCCCGCATCGACGTGCCCCGCTCCTTCGCCGAGCTCTCCCCCGACGCGGAGGGCGCCGTCACGCTCGGGGGCACCGCCTGGGCGCAGCAGCGCGGCATCGCGGCGATCGAGGTGCGGATCGACGACGGCGACTGGCGGGAGGCCGACCTCGGCGCCGAGGTCTCCACCGACACCTGGACCCAGTGGTCACTGCGCTGGGAGGACGCGGAGCCCGGCGACCACTCGGTCTCGGTGCGGGCCACCGACGGCGAGGGCGAGGTACAGACCGAGGAGCGGGCGGATCCGGCCCCGAACGGTGCGAGCGGCTGGCACACCGTGCAGTTCACCGTGGTGTGATGCTCAGGATGCCGGCGCGCCCTTGACCTCCTCGTAGGCGGCCAGCGCTTCTCGCCGCGAGGCGCGCAGGTCCACGATCGGGTCGTCCCGACGCTCGGTGCCGATCTCGGGCACCCACCGTCGCACGTAGTCGCCGTCGGGGTCGAAGCGCTCCTGCTGCCGGGCGGGGTTGAACACGCGGAAGTACGGCGCGGCGTCGTCCCCGCTCCCCGCCACCCACTGCCAGTTGAACGGGTTCGAGGCCTCGTCGGCATCCACCAGCGTGTCCCAGAACCACTCCTCCCCGCGCCGCCAGTGCTGCCGGAGATTCTTGGTGAGGAAGGAGCCGGTCACGAGCCGCACCCGGTTGTGCATCCACCCGGTCTCCCAGAGCTGTCGCATCCCGGCGTCGACGAGGTCGATGCCGGTGCGTCCCCGCTGCCAGGCGCGGAGGTCCTTCGAGTCCTCCCGCCAGTCGAAGCGGTCGAACTGTCGACGGACGTTGCGTGTCGCGAGATCCGGCAGGTGGAACAGCCGGTGCCAGGCGAACTCCCGCCACAGCAGCTCCCTGCGGAAGGACTCCGGGCCCCTCCCGCGGCCGCACTCCACGCTCCGATGCCACACCTCGTGGGGCGAGACCTCGCCGAAGCGCAGATGCGGGGACAGGCGGGTGGTCCCCTCCGTGGCGGGCCGTTCCCGGTCCTCCGCGTACGCGCCCAGC
Organism: Brachybacterium sp. sponge; assembly: GCF_001613775.1. NCBI lineage: Bacteria > Bacillati > Actinomycetota > Actinomycetes > Micrococcales > Dermabacteraceae > Brachybacterium > Brachybacterium sp. sponge. The sequence continues at coordinate 639,351 of NZ_LRMP01000001.1, forward strand.
ACCCCGTCGAGGTCCTCGAGGCGCTGCCGGGCGCCCTGCTCCCCCGGGGACCAGGCCTCGCGCAGCCCGCCCGCCCAGTCCGGTGACGTCGGCAGCCAGCCGCGACGGTCGAGGACCCGCTCGAGGTGCTCCTCGCGGAGCCAGGTGCGCATCTCGTGCCCGCCGGCGCGCACAGCGTCGGGCGGTCCGCTCAGACGCGGCGGGAGACCGTCGGCGGCGCGGGGCGGGCCCGCTTCACCGCAGGCGCGGGCGAAGGCCGAGTACACCTTGTACGGGTCGCCGGACTGCGTGGTGATCGTCCAGGGCTCATGCAGCAGATAGCCGTCGAAGCTCTCCGCCCGCAGGCCCTGCTCGCGCAGCGTGCTCTTCAGCCGAGCATCCACGGCCCTGCGAGGGGCGTGGTACCGGCGGTTCCACAGCACGGAGTCGGCGCCGCTGTCGCGCACCAGCTGGGGGATCAGCTCCTCGGGATCCCCGCTGACGAGCACCAGCGGGACGCCCCGTGCGCGCAGCGCAGCACCGAGGCGCGCCAGCGAGTGGTGCAGCCACCACAGGGTCGCCCCGCCCAGTTCCCGCACGCCCTCGATGCGCTCTTCGACGTGCACGGCGATCACGTCGCCGTCCTCCGCGGCGGCGGCGAGCGCGGGATTGTCGTGCAGGCGCAGGTCGTCGCGCACCCACCAGAGAGCGGTCATCGGAGGTGCTCCTATCCTCGACGGATCACGGGTGGGCGAGGGCCCCGTCATTGCGTAGCCTAGCTAGCGAATGACCGCCGTGAAACATCCCCCGCCCCCTGTGCCCTGACCGCCCGGGCTCGTGCGGAGCTCAGGGCCTCGGCAGCCCGTCGGTGACCACGAGGCGGTCCTCGCGGGCGAGGTCGTGCACCAGGTCGGGCTGCGCGGCGAGCCGGCCGCAGACCTCCGCCGCGTCGCCGATCAGCCGGGTCTCGCCGGTGAGCCCCTGGAGCTCGTCGAACAGCTCCTGCTGCCGGTGCCGCAGCGGGATCGGCACCCCGTCGCGGGCCAGCACGCCCCAGCGCGAGGCGTAGACGTCCACGTGCTCCGGCCGCTCTCCCGTGGCGAGCACGAGCGGGACGTCCGCCGCGCCGAGCCGCAGCCGGTCGTAGTTCGGCTCGGTCTGGTCGACCACCGCCAGCTGCTCCTCGTCGAACCAGGTCGCGACCAGCTCCATCCGCTCCCCCTCGGCGCGGTACGGGGCGGCCGGCACATAGCCGGGGGCGGCGGCCCGGGGCACGTGCCCGACGGCGAGGCCGTGCACGGTGCAGCGCACGAAGGGCGTGGTCACGTCGAGCTCGCGCCCAGCACGTCGGTACTTCCGCGCGATGGTCCGGGGAGTCTGGTTGGAGCCGACGGCGAGGACCAGGGTCCGCTCGGCCAGCGGCGCGGCGCCCGCGGCGGCGAGGGCCTGCTCGATCACCCGGCGGTCCACGACCGGGTGATCCTGGTCCTCGGCCGGACGCTCCCGGGCGACGCGGTCGGCCTCCCGACCGGCGTGCTGCAGGCCGTCGCGGGCCGCTCCGCCGCCGTCCGCGCCTGGTTCGAGACCCACCACCCCGTCGGCCAGCAGCAGGGCAGAGGTCGCCGACGGACCGAGCCACGGGTACTCCTCAGGGGCGACAGTGCTCGGCAGGGAATCGGTACGCGCGACAGACATCCCTCGACCGTAGCGCGGAGCCCGCGAGCTCCCCAGGTCAGCGCGACCGCGCTCACGTTTGCCGCCGACGGCGTCTCCTTCGCCCGGCTCGCCGGGTCGATCGTGGCTCCCGCGCACAGGGGACGACGACTGGGCGCCGCCCTGGTCGACCGCATCCTCGAGGACCTGGAGCCGAGGGGGCGAAGCGGATCGTGCTGAGGGCGTCCGAGGCGGGCAGGCCGCCGTACGAGCGGGCTGGCTGGACGCCGCTCGAGGGCCCGACGACTGGATGGAGCTGCGCTCCCGGTGACTGCGCTCCCGGAGACTGCGGGCCCGGGCTCGGGGCCTACGCTGGCCTCATGAGCGAGCAGCGTGCGACCGACGCCCTGGAGGCCCTGGGCCTGCCCCACGAGATCACCCGGCACGGGAGGGTCGGCTCCCTCGCCGAGGCGGCCGCGGCCCGTGGCGTCGAACCCCGGGACATCGTCAAGACCCTCGTGGTGCGCCGCGGCGAGGGGGACTACCTCTTCGTGCTGGTGCCCGGGGACCGGGAGATCTCATGGCCGAAGCTGCGCGCGCTGCTGGGCGTGAACCGCCTGTCGATGCCGGACAAGGAGGTCGCGAAGGAGGTCACCGGCTACGAGCGCGGCACGATCACGCCCTTCGGCGCGACCACGGCCTGGCCGGTGGTGGCCGACGTGTCCCTGGCCGGGGATCCCGAGCGGCGGATCTCGATGGGCGCCGGCGCGCACGGCGTCGCCGCGACCGTCCCCGCCGAGGAGACCCTCGCGCGCCTCGACGCCCAGGTCGCCGACGTCACCGAGCTCCAGCAGCCCTGACCCCGGGCTGCCGGTGAGGTTTTGCCGCCCTGGCGACTCATGTCGGAGCCCGCATGAGTCCTAGCGGTCACAAAAGGTCGCGCGGCCCCGAGATGTTCCGCAGCCCGGACACGACGACGCCGCCGGCCTCGGGGAGGCGCGGCGGCGTCGGGGTGTCCGCGGCGGCGGGAGCGGGTGACCCCGCTCGGGCTCACTCGTCGGTGAAGGTCATCTTCAGCCCGCCCAGCAGCGCGGCGACGAGGTTGTAGAGGAAGGCGCCCAGGGTGCCGAGCGCGGTGATGATCACGACGTTAACCACCGCGACGATGGTCCCGTAGCTGGTCATCTTCGAGAAGCTGAAGAACTCCATGAAGGGCAGCGGGTTGCCGCCGTTCAGGTCGCGGCCCAGCTGGTCGATCTTGCCCCACAGGCCGATCGCCTCGACGAGGTTCCACAGCAGCACGACCGCGATCACGGTCGCGATGCCGACGGCGATCGCGACGAGGAAGGACAGCTTCATCACCGAGAACGGGTCCAGGCGGGCCAGCGTCAGGCGCACCCGGCGCGGGCCGCGGCGCTCCTTCTCCGCCCCGCCGGCCGGTGCCGACTTCTTCGGGCTGCGGCTCGCGCCGCGGGCCGCGGAGCCCTTGCCGGAGCCGAGCCCCTGCTCCGACGGCGAGGAGGCGCTGTCGAAGGCCGGGAGCTTCGAGGTGGACTCGGCGGCGTCGGTCTTCCCGGTGCCGGTCCTGGAGTCACTGGTGCTCACGGGTCACTCCTCGTTCTGGTCTGCGTCGTCGGGCGAGGTCTCGGACTCGTCAGAGCCTAGAGCATCGCCCTGCCCGTCCTCGGTCGCGGAGGCGGCGATGTCGGAGATCTCCACATCCTCCTCGCCTCCGGCCTCGTCGGCCGAGGCGGGGCTCGCCGCGCTGTCCGCGGAGCCCTCACCGCCGTCGCCGGCGTCCTCGAGGACCGGCGTCTCGGCCTCGTCCTCGTCGAGCTCGCTCTCCGGGCCGGTGGTGACCAGCAGGATGCGGTCGCCCTTGTCGGGCTTGGCGAAGGTGACGCCCATGGTGGTGCGGCCCTTCGGCGGCACCTCGGAGACCTTCGAGCGGACCACGCGGCCGCGCTCCATCACGACCAGCAGCTCGTCGGTCTCCTCGACGACGGCGGCGCCGGCGAGGTGGCCGCGGTCGTCGGGCAGCTTCGCGACGCGGATGCCGAGGCCGCCGCGGCCCTGGAGGCGGTACTCGTCGATGCTGGTGCGCTTGGCGAAGCCGCCGTCGGTCACGGTGACCACGAAGGTGCCGGGGCGCACCACGTCCATCGCCAGCAGCTGGTCGTCGTGGCGGAACTTCATGCCGGTGACGCCGCTGGTGGCGCGGCCCGTCGGGCGCAGCACGTCGTCTGCGGCGGGCATGCGCACGCTCTGGCCGTTGCGGGAGACGAGCAGCAGCTCGTCGTCGCCGTTCACGGCGCGGGCGGCGATGACGCGGTCGGGGCGGGTGCCGTCGATGCCGTCGACGTCGCGCAGGTTGATCGCGATGATGCCGCCGGTGCGGTTGGAGTCGAAGGCGGTCATCGCCGTCTTCTTGACCAGGCCGGACTCGGTGGCGAGCACCAGGTACTCGGCGTCCTCGTAGGAGTCGATCGCGAGGACGGAGGCGATGTGCTCGTCGGGCTGGAAGGCCATAAGGTTCGCGACGTGCTGGCCCTTCGCGTCCCGCGGCGCCTCGGGCAGCTCGTAGCCCTTGGCGCGGTAGACCCGGCCCTGGTTGGTGAAGAACAGCAGCCAGCGGTGGGTGGTCGTGGTGAAGAAGTGCTCGACCACGTCGTCCTCGCGCAGGGACGCGCCGCGCACGCCCTTGCCGCCGCGCTTCTGGGCGCGGTACTGGTCCTCGCGGGTGCGCTTGACGTAGCCGCCGCGCGTGATCGTGACGACCACGTCCTCCTCGGGGATGAGGTCCTCCATCGACATGTCGCCGTGGAAGGGGAGGATCTGGGTCCGACGGTCGTCGCCGTACTTGTCGACCAGCTCGCCGAGCTCCTCGGAGACGATCTGCCGCTGCCGCGCCGGGTCGGCGAGGATCGCGGTGTACTCCTCGATGAGGGCCTGGAGCCGGTCGTGCTCCTCGATGATCTTCTGGCGCTCCAGGGCGGCCAGGCGCCGCAGCTGCATCGCGAGGATGGCGTTGGCCTGGATCTCGTCGATCTCGAGCAGGTCGATCAGCCCGGTGCGGGCCTCGTCGACGTCCGGGGAGCGGCGGATCAGCGCGATGACCTCGTCCAGCGCGTCCAGCGCCTTGAGGTAGCCGCGGTAGATGTGGATCTGCTCCTCGGCCTTCTTCAGGCGGAACTTGGTGCGGCGCACGATGACGTCGATCTGGTGCTTCGTCCACTCGCGCACGAAGGAGTCGATCGAGAGGGTGCGGGGCACGCCGCCGGAGAGGGCGAGCATGTTCGCGGAGAAGTTCTCCTGCAGCTGGGTGTGCTTGTAGAGGTTGTTCAGCACCACCTTGGCCACGGCGTCGCGCTTGAGGGTGATGACCAGGCGCTGGCCGGTGCGGCCGGAGGTCTCGTCGGTGATGTCGGCGATGCCCTGGATCTTGCCGAGCTTGACCATCTCCGCGATCTTGCGGGCGAGGTTGTCGGGATTGACCTGGTAGGGCAGCTCGGTGACGACGAGCGCCATGCGCCCGCCTATCTCCTCGGTGGAGACGACGGCGCGCTGGGTGATGGAGCCGCGGCCGGTGCGGTAGGCGTCCTCGATCCCGTCGGTGCCGACGATCGTGGCACCGGAGGGGAAGTCGGGGCCCTTGATGAACTTCATGCACGCTTCGAGCAGCTCGGGCTTGGTCGCCTCGTGGTTCGTCAGCAGCCACTGGACGGCGTCGGCCACCTCGCGCAGGTTGTGCGGCGGGATGTTCGTGGCCATGCCGACGGCGATGCCGGCGGAGCCGTTGACCAGCAGGTTCGGGAAGCGGGCGGGGAGGACGGAGGGCTCGTCGACGGTGTTGTCGTAGTTGCCCTGCATGTCCACGGTGTCCTGCTCGATGTCGCGGACCAGCTCGAGGGCCAGCGGCGCCATCTTGCACTCGGTGTACCGGGGGGCGGCCGCGCCGTCGTCGCCGGCGGAGCCGAAGTTGCCCTGGCCCAGGATCAGCGGGTAGCGCATGTTCCAGGGCTGGACCAGGCGGACCATCGCGTCGTAGATCGCGGAGTCGCCGTGGGGGTGGTAGTTGCCCATGACCTCGCCGACGACCTTCGCGCACTTGGAGAAGGAGCGGTCGGGGCGGTAGCCGCCGTCGTACATGGCGTAGACGATGCGGCGGTGGACGGGCTTGAGGCCGTCGCGCACGTCCGGGAGGGCGCGCGAGACGATGACGCTCATCGCGTAGTCGAGATAGGAGCGCTGCATCTCCTGGTTGAGGTCGACCTGGGTGATGCGGTCGACCTCGTCCTCGTCGAGGGGGTCGACGAGCGTGACGGTGCGGGAGGCGGCCTCGTCGGCCGAGAGCTCGCTGGAGCCCTCGGGCATCTCCTGGCCGCCGATCCCGGCGCTCTCGGCGGGGGTCGGGGTCTCGGCCGACGGCTGGTCGTCCTCGGGGCCGGTGGGGTCGTTCGGGGTGTCGCTCATGGCGGGGAGGGCCTTTCGGGTGGGGCCGGTGGGTCGTGGGGGTCCCCGGGGGCGCGCGAGAGGGATCGGCGCCGCCCCGGGGCCCGCTCAGATGTCGAGGAAGCGGACGTCCTTGGCGTTCTCCTGGATGAAGCGGCGCCGGGACTCGACGTCGTCGCCCATCAGGACGGAGAAGATGGTGTCGGCGTCGGCGGCCTCGTCGACCGTGACCTGCTTGAGGGTGCGGGTGGCGGGGTCCATGGTGGTGGACTGCAGCTCCTTCCAGTCCATCTCGCCGAGGCCCTTGTAGCGCTGGATGCCGTTGTCCTTGGGGATGCGGCGCCCGGCGGACTGCCCGGCGGCGAGGCGCTCGTCGCGCTCCTCGTCGCTGAAGACGTACTCGTGAGGGGCGTTGGACCACTTCAGGCGGTACAGCGGCGGCATCGCGATGAACACGTGGCCCAGCTCGATCAGCGGGCGCATGTAGCGGAACAGCAGCGTCAGCAGAAGGGTGCAGATGTGCTGGCCGTCGACGTCCGCGTCGGCCATCAGGATGATCTTGTGGTACCGCAGCTTGGTCGCGTCGAAGTCCTCGCCGATGCCGGTGCCGAAGGCGGTGATCAGCGAGCGGACCTCCTGGTTGTCCAGCGCCCGGTCCAGCCGCGCCTTCTCCACGTTCAGGATCTTGCCGCGGATGGGCAGGATCGCCTGGGTGCGCGGGTCGCGGCCCTGCACGGCGGAGCCGCCGGCGGAGTCGCCCTCGACGATGAAGATCTCGGACTCGGCGGGGTTGCGCGAGGAGCAGTCGCGCAGCTTGCCGGGCATGCCGCCGGTCTCCAGCGGGGACTTCCGACGGGTCGCGTCGCGGGCCTTGCGGGCCGCCTCGCGGGCCATCGCCGCGGCCTGGCCCTTCAGCACGATCGCCTTGGCCTCGTTCGGGTGGGACTCGAACCAGTCGGTGAGCTGGTCGGTCATCACCTTGACCATGAAGGTGCGGGCGATGGTGTTGCCGAGCTTGGTCTTGGTCTGGCCCTCGAACTGCGGCTCGCCGAGCTTCACGGAGATCACCGCGGTGAGGCCCTCGCGGATGTCCTCGCCGGTGAGGTTGGCGTCCTTCTCCTTGAGCAGGCCCTGGGCGCGGCCGTAGCGGTTCACGATCGAGGTGAGCGAGGAGCGGAAGCCCTCCTCGTGGGTGCCGCCCTCATGGGTGTTGATCGTGTTGGCGTAGGTGTGGACGGAGTCGGTATAGGCGCCGGTCCACTGCATCGCGACCTCGACGGAGATCTTCGCGTCCGTGTCCTCGGACTCGAAGGAGATGATGTCGGGGTGGATCACCTCGGCGCGCTTGGCCGAGTTGATGAACTCGACGAAGTCCTGCAGACCGCGCTCGTAGAGGTAGGAGACCGTGCGGGGGCCGCCGGAGGACTCGCCCTGCTCGGCCTTCTCGGCCTCGAGCTCGACGTCGACCTCCTCGTCCTCCGGGGCCTCGTCGGCGCGCTCGTCGGTCAGCGTGATGCGCAGTCCCTTGTTGAGGAAGGCCATCTGCTGGAACCGCTTGCGCAGCGTCTCGAAGTCGTACACGGTCGAGTCGAAGATCTCGCCGTCGGCCCAGAAGGTGATGGTGGTGCCGGTCTCGTCGGTCTCCTCGCCCTTCTCGAGCGGGGCGACGGGGACGCCGCGGGCGTAGGCCTGGCGCCAGACGTGGCCCTGGCGGCGGATCTCGACCTCCATGCGGATGGAGAGCGCGTTGACCACGGAGGAGCCGACGCCGTGCAGGCCGCCGGAGACGGCGTAGCCGCCGCCGCCGAACTTGCCGCCGGCGTGCAGCACGGTGAGCACCAGCTCGACGGCGGGCTTGTTCTCGGTGGGGTGCATGTCCACGGGGATGCCGCGGGCGTGGTCGACGACGCGCACTCCGCCGTCGGCGAGGAGGGTGACCTCGATGGTGTCGCCGTGGCCGGCCATCGCCTCGTCCACGGAGTTGTCGACGATCTCCTGGACCATGTGGTGCAGGCCGCGCTCACCGGTGGAGCCGATGTACATGCCGGGACGCTTGCGGACTGCCTCGAGGCCCTCGAGGACGGTGATGTCCGAGGCCTCGTAGTGCTCGGGCGCACGGGCCGCCTTCTCGCCCGCGGTGGTCGGCGCCGGGGCCGCGGGGGCCGTCGCCGCCTCGGGGGCCGGTGCTGCGCCGTCCGCTCCCGGTGACGGGTCCGAGGTGCCCTCGGGCAGGTCCTGGTCGGGCATGGGGCGGTCGCTGTCGCTCACCTGATGTGGCTCCTCGCAGTCCGGTCGTCCCTCGGTCGGACGGACCGAGGGTGGTCCGGCGACACCGTGCGGCGGTGTCCCTGCGGCCCGACGCGTGCGGGATCCGCAGGAGCTCCTCGCGCACGCGCGCGAGCGGCACCCGCAGGCCTCGGCGATCGGGCCGACGGCATCGAGGTGACCGGGCTGCTTCGACCCCGGTCGACGTCGGCCGAACCACCGTCATTCTATCGGAGAACGGGTGCTGGGCCTATTCGACGCCCCGTTCCTGTGGACGACGCGACGCTGGATGCGTCCCAGACGCTCCGTGACGGCCTCTTCAACGCGCTCCGGGAGCCTCGGATGGGGGCGGGTACGCCCGAGGGGGTCCGGAGGCGGCACAGACGCGCCTGGGATGTCCGCTCTCGGGCGTACCCGCGTCGGGGCTCAGCGGGCGGCGTCCGGGAGCCCCGCGAGCACCTCCGCGGTGGCGAGCGCCGCCGCGGCCGCCTCGTGCCCCTTGTCCTCCACGGAGCCGGGCAGGCCGGCCCGATCCCGAGCCTGCTCATCGGTGTCGCAGGTCAGGAGCCCGAAGCCGACGGGGACGCCGTGGTCGAGGGACACCCGATTCAGCCCGTCGGTCGCCGCGGAGCAGACGTAGTCGAAGTGCGGAGTGCCGCCGCGGATGACGACGCCGAGGGCGATCACGGCCTCGTGGCTGCGGGCGAGGCGGTCCGCGACCACGGGCAGCTCGAAGGAGCCGGGCACGCGCACCAAAGTGGGTGCGTCGATGCCGGCCTCGGCGCAGGCGCGCAGGGCGCCGGCGACCAGACCGTCCATCACCTCCTCGTGCCAGGACGCGGCGACGATCGCGACGCGGGCATCGGGACGGGCGGTGATCTGCGGGGTGGGGGCGCCGTGGCCGCTCATGAGGTTCCTCCGGGGGTCGTGATTGGGGTGGTGGCGAGGTCGAGCGCGGGAAGCCCGGTCAGGTGGTGGCCCAGCCGGTCCCGCTTGGTGGTGAGATACGCGAGGTTCTCGGAGGTGGGGTGGGCCTCGAGGTCGAGGACCCGGTGCACGCGCGTGCCGCCGGCGCGCAGGGCGTCGGCCTTCTCGGGGTTGTGGGTGAGCAGGTCGATCGCGGTGACGCCGAGGTGCTCGAGGATCCGTGGGACCGCGGCGAAGCTGCGCTCGTCCACGGGCAGTCCGAGGTCGAGGTTCGCCTCGACGGTGTCGCGGCCCGCGTCCTGCAGGGCGTAGGCCCGCAGCTTCTGGACCAGGCCGATGCCGCGGCCCTCGTGCCCGCGCAGCAGCACCAGCACGCCGCGCCCGGCGGCGGAGATCCGGGCGAGAGACTCCTGCAGTTGGGGGCCGCAGTCGCAGCGCAGCGAGCCGATCACGTCGCCGGTCACGCACTCGGAGTGGACCCGTGTGAGCACTGGCTCTTCCCCGGTGACGTCCCCGGCCACCAGCACCAGGTGCTCCGCCGTGCCCTCCCGCACCGCGAGGGCGCGGAAGGCGCCGTGGGCCGAGGGCAGCGGCACAGCCTCGGTGAACTCGAGCAGGGCGGGGACCGGCCCGGCCGACGCGGCCGACGACGGGTCGGCCGGTGCGGCGGACGGCACTGCCGACGCGAGCGGCGCCACCGCCTCCCCGATCTCCCGCCGGTGCGCGGCGAGGTCCTCGATGGAGATCATCGCCAGGCCGTGCTCGTCGGCGAAGGCGCGCAGCGCAGGCCCGCGCTGCATGGTGCCGTCGTCGTGGACGAGCTCGACGATCATCCCGATCGCGGGCAGACCTGCCATCCGTGTGAGGTCCACGGCGGCCTCGGTGTGGCCGCGCCGCTCGAGCACCCCGCCGGCCCTCGCCCGCAGCGGCAGCACGTGCCCGGGCCGGATCAGGTCGCTCGGGACGGACCCGGGATCGGCGAGGACGGTGAGCGTGCGGGCCCGGTCCGCGGCGGAGATGCCGGTGGTGACCCCCTCCGCCGCATCGACCGTGATCGTGTACGCCGTGCGGAAGGGGTCCGCGTTGGCGGCGACCATCAGCGGCAGATCGAGGGCGTCGGCCCGCTCGGCGCTCATCGGTGCGCACAGCAGCCCGCTCGAGTGCCGGACCGCGAAGGCGACCTGCTCGGGGGTGGCGGTCGCGGCGGCGAGGATCAGGTCGCCCTCGTTCTCGCGGTCCTCGTCGTCCACCACCACGACGGGCCGGCCGGCGGCGATCTCCGCGATCGCGGCGGGCACGGGATCCAGGCGCAGGCCGGTCATCGTCCCTGCTCCGTCCCGGTCACGGCCTCCGGGGCGCGCGCGGGCAACAGACCGGCGGTGAGCTTCTCGACGTACTTCGCGAGCACGTCGACCTCGAGGTCCACGCCCTCGCCGACGGCGCGGGTGCCCAGCGTGGTGCGCTCGAGGGTCTCGGGGATCAGGCCGATGGTGACCTCGTCGCCGTCGATCGCGGCGACGGTGAGGCTGACCCCGTCCACGGCGAGGGAGCCCTTGGGCACCACGTAGCGGACGAGGCCGCCCGGCAGGCGCAGGCGCAGCAGGGTGGTGCCGTCCTGCTCGTCGCGGGAGAGGATCTCGCCGACGCCGTCCACGTGGCCCTGCACGATGTGCCCGTCCAGGCGGCCGTCGGCCCGCACGCAGCGCTCGAGGTTCACGCGGTCGCCGGGGCGGAGCGTGCCGAGCGTGGTCGCGGCGAGGGTGGTGGCGATGACGTCGGCGCTCCACGTCTCGCCGACGACGGCGGTGACGGTGAGGCAGCAGCCGTTGACGGCGATCGAGTCGCCGAGCGCGATGCCCTCGAGCACGCGCGGGGAGCGGATCCGCAGGGCGGCGGGGTCGGCGCCGAGGTCGAGCGCCTCGACGGTGCCGAGCTCCTCGATGATTCCGGTGAACATGGTGGTGTCCTTCCTGGTCAGGCCGGGGTGGGGGTGGTGCGGGGACGGAGGGTGAGGCGGAGGTCCCTCGCGCCGCCCGGCGTGGGCAGCGAGGCGACGTCCGTGAGCTCGAGGTCGAGCCGCTGGGCGAGGGTGGTGATCCCGAGCTCGGCGACGCCGGGGCGGCCGGCGCCGAGCAGGGTGGGGGCCACGTGCACGATCAGCTCGTCGACCAGCCCGGCGCGGAGGAAGGCGGCGGCGAGGGTGGGTCCTCCCTCGAGCAGCACGTGCCGGATCCCGCGGTCGAAGAGCGTCGCGAGCGCGGCCGACGGGTCGCGGGTGGGCAGGTGCATCGCCTCCCCGGCGCCGTCGATCGCGGGCAGGTCCGGGACGTCGGAGGTTCCCACCACGACGCGCAGCGGCTGGCGGGGGTGGAGGGTCCCGTCCGGGCGACGGGCCGTGAGCGTGGGGCGGTCGCTGCGGGCGGTGCCGGTGCCGACGAGGACGGCGTCGCAGGTGGTGCGCAGCCGGTGGACCTCCTCGCGGGCGGCGGCGCCGGTGATCCACCGGCTGGTGCCGTCGGCCGCGGCGGCGCGCCCGTCGAGGGTGAGCGCGATCTTCGCGGTGACCAGCGGCCGGGACGCGCCGAGGCCGTGCTCCCAACCGCGGTTCAGGGCCGCGGCGGCCGCGGCGAGCTCGGCGGGGACCTCGTCCACGACCTCGACCCCGGCGGCGCGCAGGCGGTCGATGCCGCCCGCGGCCTGCGGGTTCGGGTCGCGCCTCGCGACGACGACGCGGGCGATCCCGGCCTCGAGGAGCGCCTGGGTGCAGGGGCCGGTGCGGCCGGTGTGGTCGCAGGGCTCAAGGGTGACCACCGCCGTCGCGCCGCGCAGGGCCGCGGCTCCGGGCAACTCCCGGGCACGGGCGAGGGCGTCGGCCTCGGCGTGGGCGGTGCCGGCCCCGCGGTGACGGCCCTCGGCGAGGACGGTCCCGTCGGCGGCCAGGAGCACGCAGCCGACGCGGGGGTTCGGGCCGAGCGGCACGGCGGGGTCCGCGGCGATCTCGAGCGCGCGGCGCAGCGCGACGGTCTCCGCGGGGGTGATCCCTGCGCGGTCGCTCCGGGGGGCGTCCTGCGTGGTGCCGGGGTCCATGGCCTCTCCTCCGTCCGCAGCTCGCGGTCCCGGAGGGAGGGGAAGAGAGGGGACGACGTCACCGGGGGCGCCGGCCGGGCCCGGAGGGTCGGCAGGTACGCCAGGCGACGTCGACCGCGTGCGCTTCCCATCCGGACTCTCACCGTCGGTCCAGGAGTTCCACCTGGTCAGCCTCGGGCCATGGGCCCTCGGGTCGCGGACTGTCACCGCCGGCTCGGAATTTCACCGACCCCAGTGCACGCGAGCATCATCAGCTCGTCGAGAGCACACCGTAGCAGGGTCGGCCGGGAGGATGACGGCGGATGAACGCCGCCGGGCGCTCTACCCGTAGGTATCCCGGGGACCGCGCCAGGTCACCGTCCGTCGGCCCTTCTTCCAGCTGCGCTCCGCGGCGGCGGGCCCGGTGACCTTCAGCTCCGAGACGACGTGGGAGCCGACGTGCTCCTCGATGGTGGTGATCAGCTGCGGGGTGAGCATCCGCAGCTGCGCCGCCCACGCCGAGGAGGAGGCGCTGACCACGAGCACCCCGTCCTCGAAGGAGACCGGGCGGCAGTGCGTCGCGAGCCTCTCGCCGACGATCTGATCCCATTCGTCCAGCACCCGTCCGGTGCTCATCCCGGCGTTCCAGCCGAGGTTCCCCAGCACCTTCTTCAGCACCAGCTCGATGCCCTGCGGGTCCCGCGGATCCGGACGCGAGCCGGAGTAGCCCGGCGCCCGGCCGGATCGGTCGCGCACGTCCCTGGCCTGCGTCTTCGCGGAGATCGGGAAGAGGCCGCGGTCACGGGCGGCAGCACGGGAGCGGTTGACGGTGCGGCGGGCGAGCTCGAAGGGATCCGCCGGCGCCGGCAGGTCCGGCGGATCGTAGAGCACCTGCTCCTCGCGGTCGGGATCCCCAGGGCCGACGGGCGTCCGTGCCCCGGAGCGGGACCCGACGGGCCCACCAGCCTCCTCGGCGCCCGGCCGCGCTCCGCCGCGGGCCCGCTCGGCACCGTTGCCGCTGCGGGCACCGCCCCGCGCGGGCGCGGCGGCCGGAGCCGTCGGCGAGGCCGCCTGCTCCTCGGACCCCGCCGCTGCCCCGCTCCAGGTGCCGAGCCCATACGGGTTCGCGATCCTCGGGCGCGGAGCACCGCCGCTCATCGCAGCCCGCCCCCGCTGCGCGGGACCGCCTCGCCGAGCGTCACGTCGACCACGTGGATCTCGCCGTCGAGGGAGGCGGGGATGTCGGTGTCGTTCGCGGTCGTGATCAGCACCTGCGAAGCGTCGGTGACGATCCGGCCGAGCCGCTCGCGGCGGTGCACGTCCAGCTCGCTGAAGACGTCGTCGAGGATCAGGATCGGCTCGCCGTCGCCGAGGTCGCCCTCCTCGAGACGCAGCAGGTCGTAGCTGGCCAGGCGCAGGGCGAGCGCGAGGGACCAGGACTCGCCGTGGCTCGCGTAGCCCTTCGCGGGGAAGTCGTGCAGGCGGATCTCGAGGTCGTCGCGGTGCGGGCCGGTGAGGTTGGTGCCGCGGTCGATCTCCTCGTCGTGGCGCGCCGCGACCAGGGCGAGCAGGGCGTCGTGGATCTCGCGGGTGCCGGGCAGCTCGCCGGGCGCGGCGCCGAGCTCGTCGAGCACGTCGGAGCGGTAGCGGACGTCCGCCGGGGAGACCACCTCGCCGCGCTGGTCAGGGGGCAGGTCGAGCGCCTGCTCGGCCCCCTCGTCGGTCGAGACCCGCAGGTAGGAGTACCCCAGGTGCGGGCGCAGACGGTTCACGAGGTGGAGCCGGGCACGCAGCAACTCGGCGCCGTGACGGGCGAGCTGCTGGTCCCAGACCTCGAGCGTGGAGGCCGCGGACTCGGCCGGGTCCAGCCCGCCGACGCTGCGCCCCGAGCCGCCCCGCCGCATCGAGCGCATCTGCTTGAGCAGGTTGCCGCGCTGCTTGAGGACCCGGTCGTAGTCGGCCTTGATCGACGCGAAGCGGGGCGCGATCTCGAACAGGAGCTCGTCGAGGAAGCGGCGCCTGCCCTCCGGATCGGCCTTGACCAGTCCCAGGTCCTCCGGGGCGAAGAGCACCGCCCGCACCTCGCCGAGCAGGTCGCGCAGCCGGGAGACGTTCTGCCCCTGGAGCCGGGCGCGGTTCGCCTTGCCGGGGGTGATCTCGAGGTCGATCTGCAGGGGCCGGCCGGCGCGTTCGAAGCTCGCGCGGACGATCGCGGTGGACTCGCCGCGGTGCACGAGCGCCGCGTCGTGGGGGACGCGGTGGCTCGAGAGCGTCGCGAGGTACCACAGAGCCTCGACGATGTTGGTCTTGCCCTGCCCGTTCGGGCCCACCATGACGGTGATGCCGGGACGGACGGGCAGGCTCAGCTGCCGGTAGGAGCGGAAGTCGGTGAGTTCGAGGGCGGTCAGGTGCACGGAGGGAGCTCTCCCTCCCTCAGATCCGCATCGGCATGATGAGGTACCGGTAGGAGTTGTCGGGCTCGCCCTCGAGCGAGTCCTGCCCGGTCATCACCGAGGGCTTGATCGAGTCGGTGAAGGTCAGGCGGGCGAACTCGCTGCCGAGCGCGCCGAGGCCGTCGAGCAGGAAGCCCGAGTTGAAGCCGACGACGAGATCCTCGCCCTCGAGCTGCGCCTCGAGCACCTCGCTGGCCTGAGCGTCGTCGCCGGCGCCGGCCTCGAGCGCGACCTGGCCCTCGGAGAAGGACAGGCGCACGGGGGTGTTCCGCTCGGCGACCAGGGAGACGCGCTTGACCGCGTCGATCAGCGCGCCGGTGGAGACGACGGCGGTGATCGCGGTGGTCTCGGGGAACAGGCGTCGCACCGGCGGGTAGTCGCCGTCGACGAGGGTGGAGGTCGTGCGGCGGCCGCCGGCCTCGAAGCCGATCAGGTTCGCGGAGTCCTCGTCGGACAGCGCGATCTCGACGCCGCCGCCGGTCGCGAGCGAGCGGGCGACCTCGTGGAGGGTGCGGCCGCGGACCAGGGCGGTGAGCTCGGTGCCGGGCGACGAGGGGTTCCAGGTCAGCTCGCGCAGCGCCAGGCGGTAGCGGTCGGTGGCCATCAGGGTCATGGTCTCGCCGCTGATCTCGACCTTCACGCCGGTCAGCAGCGGGAGGGTGTCGTCCTTCGAGGCCGCGACGGTGACCTGCGAGATCGCCTCGGAGAACACGTCGGCCGCGACGGTGCCGGCGACCGGGGGCATCGTGGGCAGCTGCGGGTACTCCTCGACCGGGAGGGTCGCGAGCGCGAAGCGGGCGCTGCCGCAGCGGACCTGGAGCTTCGTGCCCTCGAGCGCGACGGTGACGTCCTTGTTCGGCAGGGCCCGGACGATGTCCGAGAGCATGCGCCCCTGGACCAGCACCTCGCCCGGCTGCTCGATCTCCGCCTCGAGACGGATCTGGGCGCTGACCTCGTAGTCGAAGGTCGAGAGCTGCAGCTCGCCGCCCGCATCGGCGACGATGCGCACGCCCTGCAGGATCGGCATCGCCGGACGGACAGGGAGGGTGCGGGTGGCCCAGGAGACGGCGTCGCCGAGGACGCCGCGGTCGAGGTGGAACTTCACCGTTGCCACTCCTTCGCAGTGGTCGAAAGCCGGATCGTGATCGAACGGTGGACAGCGTATCGGTTCCCGGAGCCCTCCGACGACACACCGCCGCAGATCCTTGACTTCCGCCCCTGCTCCTCCGTGCTCCTCGGCCGCTGCTGCCGACCCCCGCCCTCCACATCCACGACGAGCAAGAAACTACAGACCTCATCATCACGACTGTGGATCTCGTGGATAACCGACATCTCAGCAGGTCACAGCCGACACTGTCGACGTGGACGACTCGTCGACAATCACGGGAAGCTCGTGCACGACCTGTGCACGGATCGCCGCCGCCGTCAGATTCTTGTCATTCCTCCGTGCACATCGGCTCCTGCGCAGATGCTCGTCGTTCCACACTGTCCACAGAGTTATCCACAATTGGGGAGAACGTCGGGCTGACCTGGGATGACATTCTCCGGCGCGCTCACGCGGTCGGCTGCGTCACTGCCGTGTCATTCCCGCGTCACTGCCGGGCAGAGGAGCTCGAGCTCTTGATCCTCGCCGTGAGCTCCGTGACCTGGTTGAAGATCGCCCGACGCTCCTTCATCAGCTCGCTGATCTTCTTGTTCGCGTGCATGACGGTGGTGTGGTCGCGGCCGCCGAACTCCTCGCCGATGCGGATCAGCGGCATGTCCGTCAGCTCCCGGCACAGGTACATGCCGATCTGCCGCGCGGAGACCAGGCGCCGGCTGCGACCGGTGCCCACGATCTCCTCCACCGACAGCCCGAAGTAGGTCGCGGTCTGGGCGATGATCGTCGAGGCCGTGATCTGCGCGCCGTCGTCGTGGGAGAGCAGATCCTTCAGCACGGACTCGGCGAGGGTGACGTCCATCGGCTGGCGGGAGAGGGAGTGCAGCGCCTGCACGCGGATCAGCGCGCCCTCGAGCTCGCGGATGTTCGTGGCGATGTGGCTGGCGATGTACTCCAGCACGTCGTGCGGCACCTCGCCGGTGTTCTCCTGGGCGACCTTCTTGCGCAGGATCGCGATGCGGGTCTCGAGGTCCGGCGGCTGCACGTCCGTCATCAGGCCCATCTCGAAGCGGGAGCGCATCCGGTCCTCGAAGCCGCCGAGCTCCTTCGGCGGCAGGTCCGAGGTGATCACGATCTGCTTGTCCGAGTTGTAGAGCGTGTTGAAGGTGTGGAAGAACGCCTCCATCGTCTCCGGCGCCCGCTGCAGGAACTGGATGTCGTCGATCAGCAGGATGTCGATGTCGCGATAGCGGCGCTGGAACTCCTGCGCCTTGCCGAACTGGCCGGACTGCACCGAGTTGATGAACTCGTTGGTGAACTCCTCGGAGTTCACGTAGCGCACCACCACGTCGGGGTAGAGGCTCTGGGCGTAGTGGCCCACCGCGTGCAGCAGGTGGGTCTTGCCCAGACCGGATCCGCCGTAGATGAACAGCGGGTTGTACGCCTTCGCCGGCGTCTCCGCCACGGCCGACGCGGCCGCCTGCGCGAAGCGGTTCGAGGAGCCGATCACGAAGGTGTCGAAGGTGTACTTGCTGTTCAGGCGCGAGTCCTCGCCGAGGGTCGAGCCGCCGGCGGGGGCGGGGCGGCGCGGCGCCGGCCCCGGGGAGGGGGCGGAGACGCCGCTGAGCGCCGACATCCCCGCGTAGGCGCTGGGATCGTCGGCCGCGGAGCCGTGGAACTCGTCCTCCCCGAGGCCGAGGCGCGAGGCGCCGGAGGAGGCCGAGTCCGGGGTGCTGCTCGAGGGCAGCGCGGGCCGGCCGGAGGCGGGCTCGGAGGGGAGCACGGAGCCCCGTCCACGACGGAAGGGCGGGGTGTGGACATCCCCCGTGGAACTGTCCACATCGTTGTCCACAGGATGTGCACTGCGGGCGGTGGAGGAGGAGGTCAGCGGCGGTGCGGGGGCCTCGTCCTCGTCGTCCCCCTCCAGCAGCAGCGACTCGTCGACCGTCACGGCGAAGCGGAGGTCCTTGCCGGTGGCCTCGCTGAGGGCGGCCTTCAGGGAGCCCGCGATCCGGTTCTCGATCAGCTCCTTCGCCGAAGTGGAGGGCACGGCGAGCAGGGCGGTGTCCGCGACCACGGCCATCAGGCGGGAGAGGGTGAGCAGGGCCATCACGCGCTGGGAGACGGTGTCGTCGCGGCGCAGGATGCTCAGCGTGCTGTCCCAGATCGCGTCGGCGTTCGCCTCCGGCATCAGGTGTCCCCCTCAGGTCTCGGGCGCGGGTCGCCACAGTTTTCCACATTATCCTCACCGCTGTGGATCGACGATGTGGACAACAGGTCGGGGATCCGCCTCCGACGTGACCGGGACGACCGTGACGATGTGAGCGGCGCCGCCCCGGCAGGCGCCGCCGGGCCGGAGGGGCGGGAGCCGAAGGGCACGACGGCCCTCCGGGGCCGTCACGACACGCCCCCGGAAGTGAGAATCGGGCCACAACCGGCCCTCAGCGGGGCTCCTCCGTTGACCCCGTGCACCCCCGCGCCTAAAATCGTGCAGTCAGCGCTGCGCGCCGCCCGACGGCACCGTCCCGATGTGGGACACGGCAGCCGCCCCGCCCCGGCGGGTGCGCCCGGACATCCGTTCGCGCAGCAGACCACACGCCACCGCGAGGGGCACGCCCGTGCCCACGATCGAGGAGAACCATGAGCAAGCGCACGTTCCAGCCGAACAACCGCCGCCGCGCCAAGAAGCACGGCTTCCGCGCCCGCATGCGCACCCGCGCCGGCCGCAGCATCCTGAACGCCCGCCGTGCCAAGGGCCGCGCCGAGCTCTCCGCCTGAGACGACGGTGACCAGGGCCGAGGCGTCACGTCGTCGTGTACTGGTCTAGTCGCCGGCTCCACAGCGGCGACGAGTTCCGTGCGGTCACCCGCGGTGGCGCGCGCAGCGCTCGATCCCACGTGGTCGTGCACCTGACCCTGCTCACGCAGGGGGAGGAGGCACCCCGCGTGGGATTCGTCGTGTCCAAGAAGATCGGCAACGCCGTGGTGCGCAACCGCGTCACCCGGCGCCTGCGCGAGATCGTGCGCCCGCATCTCGAGACCCTCCCCGCCGGCAGCGCGATCGTGCTGCGGGCGCTGCCGGGCATCGAGGCTCAGGCCTTCGCCGAGCTCCGCGAGGACGTGGACTCGGCGCTCGCCTCCGCCTCCCGCAAGCTCGCCCGCCGCCAGGAGCGGTCGCGGTGAACGCCGGCCCGCCGGTGCGCGCGCGAGGCGGCGAGGGTGCGCTGCGCCGTCTGGGCCGCCTGCCGCGCCGGCTGCTGATGCTGCCGGTGCGCGGCTACCAGGTGGGCATCTCGCCCTACACCCCGCCCGCCTGCCGCTACGACCCCGTCTGCTCGCAGTACGGCATGGACGCCCTGCGCACGCACGGAGCCCTGAAGGGGACGCTGCTGACCGCCTGGCGGATCCTCCGCTGCAATCCCCTCACCCGCGGAGGGCTCGATCCGGTCCCTGCGCCGGGCATGTGGAGCAATCCACGCCGACTGCGGCACCCGGCCCCCTAGGGCCTACCCTTGACCGAGACTCCCGACCACAGCCGGCACCTCGCATGAACGACATGCGCATCCGTGCGGCAGGAAGACCAGGCCGATGAATCCCCTGTATCCGATCGAGTGGGCCGTCGCATGGCTCATGGTGAAGTTCCATGCGGTGCTGTCGCTGTTCATGGATCCGAACTCGGGCATCACTTGGGTGCTGTCCATCGTCGGCCTCACCGCGGTGGTCCGCACGCTGATCATCCCGCTGTTCGTGCGCCAGATCCGCGCCTCGCGGGCGATGCAGATGGTCTCGCCCGAGCTGCAGGCCGTGCAGAAGAAGTACAAGGGCAAGACCGACCAGGAGTCCCGGCAGAAGATGGCCGAGGAGACCATGGCGGTCTACAAGGAGGCCGGCGCCAGCCCGTTCTCCTCCTGCCTGCCGGTGCTGCTGCAGATGCCGATCTTCTTCGGCCTGTTCCGGGTGCTGTTCAACAAGCTTCCCGAGGCCGCCGGCGGTGAGGCCTTCGGCCCGCTGACCACCCCGCTGGCCCAGAGCGCGAGCAACTCGACCATCCTCGGCAACGTCACCATCGCCGACAGCTTCCTGAACTCCGGCGACGGCGGGGTCACCACCAAGATCGTCGCCGGCATCATCATCGCGGCGATGTGCGCGGTCACCTTCTTCACCCAGAAGTCGCTGACCATGAAGAACATGCCGAAGGCCGCTCTCGAGGGCCCCATGGCCAGCACTCAGAAGATGATGCTGTACATGCTCCCGTTCATCTACGTGATCACGGGGCCGGGCATGCCGATCGGTGTGCTCATCTACTGGCTGACCACGAACGTGTGGACCTTCGTCCAGCAGTACATCGTCATCCGCGCGACCCCCACCCCCGGGTCCGACGCGGAGAAGGAGCGCCAGGAGCGCATCAACGCCAAGCGCGAGCGGAAGGGCCTGGAGCCGCTGGACTTCACCCCGCCGAAGAAGGTCTCGGAGCCCGATCCGGAGCCCGAGCGGAACATCCGCGTCCAGCCCTCCTCCAAGAACAAGGGCGGGAAGAAGCTCTCCGACCAGGAGAAGCTCGAGCGCGCCCGCGAGGCCCGCGCCAAGGCCGCCGAGGAGCGCCGCAGGGCGCAGGAGGAGTCCGGCGACTTCCCGGTGCCCCCGCCGAAGAGCTCTCCCCTGGACAAGGGCAAGAAGAAGCGGAAGAAGTGACCTCACGACCCGGGAGCACGGTCGCTCCCGGGTCGTCCATCCCTGCATTCCCGGAGGACCCTGAATGAACGAGACCATCACCGATCCGTCGTCGGCCGACGAGACCGCCGCCGAGCAGGCGCACGAGGGCACGGACGCCCCGGCCGCCGAGGCCGCGCAGACCGCCGCCCCCGCGGAGACCGCCGGCTCCGACGAGACCGCCGAGCCGCAGGACGCGGGCGAGAGCGAGTCCGAGGAAGAGGCCGACGGCGAATCCGACGCCGAATCCGACGAGGAGCGCCTGCGCCGCCTGGAGGAGGAGGGCGACATCGCCGCCGACTATCTCGAGGAGCTGCTGGACATCGCGGACCTCGACGGCGACATCGACATCGACGTGGACGGCGACCGGGCCTCCGTGGAGATCCGCGGCGCGGACCGTCTCGCAGAGCTGAACCGTCCCAAGGGCGAGCTGCTGGACGCGCTGCAGGAGCTCGCGCGCCTCGCTGTCCAGACCCGCACCGGTGCCCGGTCGCGCCTGATGCTGGACATCGGCGGCTTCCGCGCGGAGCACAAGGGCGGGCTCGAGGAGCTCGCCGCCTCCGCGATCGCCGAGGCGAAGGAGTCCGGGCAGCCGGTCCCGCTGCGGCCGATGAACCCCTTCGAGCGCAAGGTCGTCCACGACGTCGCCAAGCGCGAGGGGCTGCGCTCCGAGTCCGACGGCGACGGCAAGGGCCGTCACGTCGTGATCTACCCGGCGTCCTGAGGCCTGCCGTGACGACGCTCCCCGCCTCGCTCCGACCCCTGGCCGGGCGCCTCTTCGGCGACCGGCTCGAGCTCGCCGAGCGCTTCGCCGCCCTGCTCGCCGAGCAGGGTCCCGAGCGCGGCCTGATCGGACCGCGCGAGGTGGAGCGGCTCTGGGAGCGCCACCTGCTCAACTGCGCGCTGATGGCCGACGCCATCGACCCGTCGGTCAGGACCCTGGCCGACGTCGGCTCCGGGGCCGGGCTGCCCGGCGTCGTGATCGCCATCGCCCGCCCGGAGCTGCAGGTGACGCTGATCGAGACGATGCAGCGTCGCACGACCTGGCTCGAGGAGGTCGACGCCGAGCTCGGCCTCGGCCTCGAGGTCGTCCGCGCCCGTGCCGAGGAGCTGCACGGCGAGCGTGAGTTCGAGGTGGTCACCGCCCGGGCCGTCGCGGCGCTGGACAAGCTGGCCCGCTGGACCCTCCCGCTGGTGCAGGAGGAGGGGTTGCTGCTGGCGATGAAGGGCGCCTCGGCCGCCGACGAGATCGAGAAGGCCGAGAAGGTGCTCACGAAGCTCGGCGGGATCGACCCCACCATCACCCGGTACGGGATGGGAGAGGTCGAGGTTCCCACTACAGTGGTCCAAGTGCGTCGCCGGCCGAAGGCGAGCAGGAAGGGAGATGCGCGTGGCTGAGAAGCGCGAGGGCTCCTCCCAGGGGGCGGGGTCGATGGACGACACCCCGCTGATGCGCGAGCTCACCCGGGACCACGCCCGCCGCCGGCAGCTGGAGGAGGTCGAGTTCACCTCCCCCGAGCACACCAGGATCGTGACCATCGCGAACCAGAAGGGCGGGGTGGGGAAGACCTCCACCACCGTGAACCTCGCGGCCGCGCTGACCATGGGCGGCCTGCACGTGCTCGTGATCGACGCCGACCCGCAGGGCAACACCTCCACGGCGCTGAACATCGAGCACCATGCCGAGGTGCCCAGCATGTACGAGGTGCTGGTCGAGTCGGCGCCGCTGTCCGAGGTGGTCCAGGACGTCCCGGACATGGAGCGCCTGCAGTGCGCCCCCGCCACGATCAACCTCTCCGGCGCCGAGATCGAGCTGGTCTCCCTCGTCGCCCGCGAGAATCGGCTGCGCAACGCCATCCGTGAGCATCTCGAGGAGCGGGAGGCCCAGGGCCTTCCGCGCCTGGACTACGTGCTCGTCGACTGCCCGCCCTCCCTCGGCCTGCTCACGGTCAACGCGCTGGTCGCGGCCCGTGAGGTGATGATCCCGATCCAGGCCGAGTACTACGCGCTCGAGGGCCTGACGCTGCTGCTGAACAACATCGACCTGATCCGGCAGCACCTGAACCCGGACCTCGTGGTCTCCACGATCCTGCTGACCATGTACGACGCGCGCACGCGCCTCGCCGCACAGGTCGCCCAGGACGTGCGGGACCACTTCCCCGACCAGACCCTGGAGACCACGATCCCGCGATCGGTGAGGATCTCCGAGGCGCCGAGCTACGGCCAGACCGTGCTCACCTACGATCCCGGCTCCAGCGGGGCGCTCGCCTACCGGGCGGCGGCCTTCGAGCTGAACTCCCGCCCCGCTCCCTGACCTCGACCTCCCTTCACCGCGCGATGTCGCGCCCGGCACGGAGGTCACCCCCACGGTGACGACATTTCTCGGAAGGACAACGGCCATGACGCAGAAGCGAGGACTCGGCAGAGGTCTCGGCGCCCTGATCCCGGGGGCAGGCTCCTCGCCCGCTCCTGAGCAGGAGCTGCGCACGCGCACCCGTCCGCAGGACGAGGGCGGCTCCGCCGCGTCGAGCACGCGCCCCGTGGACATGTTCTTCTCCGGCGAGAAGGTCTCCTCCGAGGACGCCCCCCAGCGGGGCGGCGCCCGTGACCTGGCGACCGGCATGGCGCGCGCCGCTGCCGAGCGACGCGGCCGCACCGCGGGCCGCTCCGGCGGCTCGTCGACCGCGAAGCGCTCCGGCGCTGCGAGCTCCTCCGGTGGCGCGGACGCGAGCGGCTCCGGCGCCGCGACGGCCACCGAGGCCTCGACGACCTCCAAGGGCACCGCGGCGAGGCGCGGCACGTCGAGCTCGGCAGGCACCGGCTCCCGTTCGACCGCGTCCAAGACCACCGCATCCAAGAACACCGCGTCCAAGAGCACTGCCTCGAAGGGCACCACGTCGAAGAGCACCGGGGCGAGGAGCACGGCCTCGAAGAGCACGACGACGAAGAGCGCTGCCTCGAAGAGCACTGACTCGAAGAGCGCCTCGGGGACGTCCGCGCCGGCGAAGACCGCGAAGAGCACCGGGTCTGCCAAGAGCACCTCCTCAACCAGGACCTCCTCGCCCGCGAAGAGCGCCCCCTCCCCGAAGAGCACCTCCTCCCCGACGAAGGGATCCACCGGCTCGACGAGCTCGGCCGGCGAGAAGAGCACGGCCGCGCCCACGGCTGCCGCTGACTCGACCGGCACCGCGGACGGCACCGCCGCCTCGAAGGATGCGAGCACGACCGCTCAGGCCACCTCGACGCCGACGGCCCCCGCCTCCGCCCCCGCGACAGGCGGAGCAGGCGACGAGACCGCTCCGGCCAGGACCGACGAGGTCCCGACCGCCGCCTCCTCGCCCGTCGAGCAGGAGCAGGCTCCTTCGCAGTCCGCTCCTGACGCCGCGGAGAACGAGGCGACGGCCCCGGCGTCGAGCGCGCAGGATGCGCAGCCCGAGACCGATGACGCGCCCGAGGAGGCCCCGCAGACCGGCTCTGCGGAGTCGGAGGCCCCCGCGCGCGGCGAGGACAGCCCGGTCGTCGATGTCGAAGCGGTCGAGTACACCCGAGTGCGCGACACGGCCGCGTCGGAGGACGCCGAGCCGGCAGCTCCTGCCGAGTCCTCCACGACCGAGCAGCCTGCTGCCACCCCTCAGAAAGCCCCTGCTCCCGAGAACGGCTCCGCGCCGGCCGACGAGCCCTCCGTGACCGATGAGTCCTCTGAGACGGACGCCGAGCCCGCAGCTGCGGTCGCTCCCGAGGAGGATGCGCACGACGACTCCGCGGAAGCGCCTTCCGACGCTGTCCGACAGTCCGACGCCGGCTCGGAGCGAGCTCCTCTCGAGAGCCAGGGCCTCGTCAGCGTCCCGGGCGCGGAGTTCGCGGAGATCCCGATCCACGAGGTCCGGGAGAACCCCCGCAACCCGCGCACCATGTTCGACGAGGAGGAGCTCGACGAGCTCGCGTACTCGCTGCGCGAGGTCGGCGTGCTGCAGCCCGTCGTGGTGCGCCCGATCCCGGTCACCGAGGACGGGGAGTCCTTCGAGCTCGTCATGGGCGAGCGCCGCTGGCGCGCCGCCCGCCGTGCCGGTCTCACCGCCATCCCCGCGATCATCCGCGAGACGAGCGACGACGACCTCCTGCGCGACGCGCTCCTCGAGAACCTGCACCGCACCCAGCTGAACCCGCTGGAGGAGGCCAACGCCTACCAGCAGCTGCTCGACGACTTCGGATGCACTCAGGACGAGCTGGGAGAGCGCATCGGGCGCTCCCGTCCCCAGATCACCAACACGCTCCGTCTGCTGCGGCTCCCGGCCCTCGTGCAGCGCCGTCTCGCCAGCGGAGCGATCAGCGCCGGCCACGCCCGTGCGCTGCTGTCCCTGGACGATCCGACCCTCATGGAGGAGCTCGCCCAACGGATCGTGAGCGAGGGGCTCTCCGTGCGCGCCGTGGAGCGTCTGGTGGCGCGCGGCGGTCAGCAGCAGGCTCCCCGCACCGTGCGCCGCGGCACCTACGATCCTCACGTCGTGGACCTGACCAGCCGGCTGTCGAACCGCCTCGAGGCGCCCGTGCGCATCGATGTGGGCAAGCGCAAGGGCAAGATCACCCTCGAGTTCACGAACCTCGAGGACCTCGAGCGCCTCATCGAGAACATGGGCCTGGAGCTCCCGGCCCCGGAGTGACCCAGGGAGTGCGGGGTCCGTTCCGCACCCGCTCGCTGCGGCGCTGAAGCGCCGCGGCGTGAAACGTGCACCATGTCGTCGCTCCGATGAAGAGCGCGCTCCTCTCCTGACCGATGGGAGCGTGCTCGTCCCGTACCCTGCCGACCGAACTCCGCGTCCGCCCGCGCGGAGCACCAGCACCCCGAGGGGGCCCATCAGAGGATGGGCCCCCTCTCGCGTGTGAGCGGCCTCACAGTGCTTTCGGATCTGCCATAGGTGCTCTGTGTGTCATCTCCGTTCGGTGCACGTGGTGTGGACGCACGTGTCCTCCGCTTCCCTCCGCAGCCCCGCGTCACCCTCGCACGAGGATGCTTCCGTGCCATCGGTGCAGGCCAGAGTGCTGAACGGAGCTTGTCCACCGTTGTGCACAACTCTGTGGACTGCGTTCGTCCATCGGAGAATGGCTGTCCACAGTTGTGTGCACCCCTGTGGAAGCGGAGTCCGTACGTGCCTCTGTCCGTCGTGGTTTCGCGGGAAACATGTGGCAGCCCGCTGCAGATCGTGAGCGGCCTCAGCAGTCGGCGCTGAGATGCTCCGCTCTCCTGAGGGTGCCTGCGCGAGCATCTGATGCCATTCATGCAGCCCTGACTCACTCCCCTGGGGGAGTTCCACGGGAAACCGAGTCGCCCGGTCCTTGGACGTGCATTCCAGAGCTCGTGGTGCATGATCCTCGAAAGAGGAGAGTCCTCCGCTTCCGGGGGACGGGCTGCGCCGCCCCTGCCGTGCCTGTGGCACCCACGTGGAAGCTGGCTGTCGTAGGGACTAATGCCGTATCTGTCGCAGTGATCCCGTCATGCACCGTGCCCA
The DNA here is from genome assembly GCF_001613775.1 of Brachybacterium sp. sponge. NCBI lineage: Bacteria > Bacillati > Actinomycetota > Actinomycetes > Micrococcales > Dermabacteraceae > Brachybacterium > Brachybacterium sp. sponge. Next base: position 665,461 of record NZ_LRMP01000001.1, read on the forward strand.
CTGCACTGTTTCACGCGAAACGCTGGCCAAAGTCCGACGAGTGAGGCTTTCAGATCGGTCTTCCGTGACTTCGCGCGACACCGGACGGGTCATAGGTAGAGTTCCGGTGTCGGATGTGTGATCGAAGCCGTGGTGAGGAGTGGCTCCACGTGAACCGTTACTGAGTCGCGCCCCCGGAATGTCAACAGCGCTCTCTCCATGGACTTCAATCGACATACACGCAGCGGGGGAAAGCCTGTCCTGGAGGACCGCACCACCTTCAGGCCGCCTACGTTTCCCGTGAAACGCACGCGTCTGGGCATGAGTGACTCCTTCCCAGCGGACACCCTAGTCGGCGGCGCGAATGCATCGTTAACTAAGAGATTCACGTGAAGCGAGCCGATGCGGCCCTTCACCTGTGCGTGCAGCTGAATCGAGACCGAGCCGGGTGGGACGCAAGCACTCTCCCGCTCGCAGTGAGTGCGTGGCGCGACGCGCATCAGATGCGGACGGGCAGTGGCCCTGATACTCGTTTCGCGTGAAACTTCGGTTTGGCGGGCGAAGCCGCTGGCGACGACCGTGCGGCGAGTCCCCCGTCTACATCCGAGCGACTGCATGTGCGCTGCCGTACTCCGGCCCTTGAGGTTTCGCGTGGAACTGCAGTACGTGACGTTGGCGCCGCATCACTCCGCTTCCAGCTGCATAGTCCCTCGATGAAGCGCCTAGTCCTGGGACCGATGCTTCGTGCGTGCATACGATGTTGCCGGGTGCATGCTTGGGCAAGCCAGCTCGCAACCGTCGCTCTTTCGGCAGTGTTTGCCGTGAAACATGGTGCGCGACTTCCCGGATGGTTCTGTGAGGACCGCTTCCCCTGCGGATCTACGTCGGGCCGCGCGAGGCCAAGAAGGACCTGACGATTTCGTGCCGCGACTCGCCACCACTGGGGAGGTGGATGAGTTCCCCGTGAAACGCTGTTAAGCAACGACTCCCGCATCGTGTGCCGCAGCCTAGAGTTGCGCGATCCGCTGTCTCCCGTACTGAGCCTGCTTCACGTGAAACCCGCACAGCGGCAGGGCGCCGTGGCGGCCCCCGTACACTCGCAGAACGCCCGTCAGTTTCCCGTGAAACGGCGCGCGGCGGGGGCTCTGCAGGTCGTCAGTTGCGAAGCTTTGCTTCACTATCCCATCCCGTGCTGCCAAGCGTGTGGCTCCGTCCCGCCAGAAGGGGCTGCTCCGCTGACATGGTGGACGATGCGTCACGCCGAACTTGTACTGAAATCTGTGCACTCTTGGACCTTCTCGTTGCACGTGGAACGGCTGTGTTAATCTCCCAGCGGCGTGGAGGAAGTCAGCGGCGCGGCGGCAACTCCGGTACCTCATGACCAACGACTGACGTGCTGACCACGTGACGTGGCGGCCTCCTCAGTCAGCTCTGAGCGCATGCGCAGCCTGTCCAAGGGAGCGTGTCTCCGGCGAGGCACAGTTCCTCGTGAAACCCCTTGAGAAGTGCACGCGCCTTCAGCGGATCGCTGAGCGGACGCCGTCGCGGTCGGCAGAGGCCTGACTCAACCGATCAGGAGGGTTTCACGGAGAACATGGCGCCGTGATGGTCGAAGGCCCAGCGGAGCCTGGCTGAGCGAGTCACACGTGACGTGCTCACGCTCCTCCCACCGCCAACCGCTGTGATCTTCCGGTTGGCGCGGCCCTGTGGATCGGGCACAGCGCGCTGCTTCCCGTGCACCGGGCGAGTCAGCGACCTTCAGGGCGGAAGGAGTGGGGCACGGAGCTCGGAGCTGTTGCGGGCCGTCTGGAGGGCTGCACGATGAAGGCGGACGCCCACGGGAGCGGAGCGGTGAGGAGCGCCCTCTCCCCGCCGCCTGCCTTGTGATTCACGTGCACCATCGACGGTCATTCACAGTGTGCAGAACCCTGTGGACAACCGCTTCAGGCCAACCGTCCAGAATGTGACCTGAGATACAACCGGTCCAGTAGCACATCCCCGGGCCGACGTCAGCCGGACCGATGGATTCAATGAACCTGCAGGTCAGGGCAGCTTATGTGACGAAGGTCGTGGTCAGAGAGGTTCCACCGTTATCCACACCCGACTGTGGACAACCTTGTGGAAAAACGAGGACAGCTCTGTGGATACCGCTGTGGACAGCGATGTGGATGCGCTGTCGGTGCACGTCAGAGCGGGCGGTTGCACCTAGGTTGACACGACGTGGACAACGCCTCGCATGACCCGCTCGGTCGGGCGCAGCGCGAGTCCGTCTCGTCGGCCGCGGTGATGACCCCGCAAGGACGGTGCGGGATACGGCCACGGCGGCACGGAGTCAGGATGTCGCCCCGAGGTCTCGTCCTTCGCGCGGGCGCGTCGACCACGACCGGAACGTGAACACGGCGTGGCCGCTGAGCTCGTCCCGCCCCGGGAGGGACGACGCGGCCTCGAGACGGCGGTGCAGCCGCCGGCGATCTCACGGCCTCAGAGACTCCGCTCAGCCGGCCTCGGGTCCGAGCTGTGCGTCCACGACGTGCTTGGGCAGCGCTCCGCTGCGTCGGTGCGTGAGCCGCCACGGACCGTCCAGAGCGAGCTCCTCTCCCCCGGGGGTGAGGCCGTGCAGCGCGATCTCCTCCCCGTCCTCGTCGTCGGCGACGAAGCGGAGCCAGGTGGGCAGGTGCTGGATCTCCCAGCGGTCCAGGACAGCGTCCGCAGGGTCCTCGACGAGGAGGCACTGCATGGAGGTCCCCCAGCGCCGTGAGAGCTCCCTGAGCAGCGTGGGGGCGGGCCGGGACGGCGCCGCCCAGTCCGCGCTCACCAGCACGAGCACCGGTACCCGCTCCGCGCCCAGCTCCGCGCCCAGGGACGGGTCGCGCGAGCCGTCGGGGTGGTCGCGCTGCCCCGCGGGCAGGACGCGATCCGCCCTCCCCGCGCTCCCCCGGGAGGGGACGCGAGGAGGGCGGACGGGGGACTCCGGCTCGGGCACTGCCGGCTCGGGCACCGCCGGGACGGTCACTGCGAGACGGCCTCCGCCACGGGCTGCTCGGCGTCGGCCGCGGCGTCGATCCCGGCGGCGCGGTCGGCGAGCCAGCGCTCGGCGTCCAGGGCGGCCTGGCAGCCGGTGCCGGCGGCGGTGATGGCCTGGCGGTAGGTGTGGTCCACGACGTCGCCGGCGGCGAAGACGCCGGGCACGGAGGTGTACGTGCTGCGTCCCTGGCAGACGATGTAGCCCTCGTCGTCGAGCTCGAGCTTGCCGCGCACCAGGTCCGTGCGGGGCAGGTGCCCGATCGCCTCGAACACGGCGGAGGTCACGAGATCGCGCTCCTCCCCGGTGACGGTGTCGCGCAGGGTCACGGACTCGACCTTGTCGCGGCCGTTGATCCGCACGAGCTCGCTGTTCCACGCGAAGGTGAGCTTCGGATCAGCCTCGGCGCGGCGCGCCATGATCTTCGAGGCGCGCAGCTCGTCGCGGCGGTGCACGAGGGTGACCGACTTGCCGAAGCGGGTGAGGAAGGTGGCCTCCTCGACGGCGCTGTCGCCGCCGCCGACCACGACGATGTCCTGGTCCTTGAAGAAGAAGCCGTCGCAGGTCGCGCACCAGCTGACGCCCTTGCCGGAGAGGTCTGCCTCGCCGTCGATGCCGAGCTTGCGATAGGCGGAGCCGGTCGTGATGATCAGCGACTTCGCGCGGTACACGGTGCCGTCCTCGAGGGTCACCTTCTTCACGTCGCCGTCGAGCTGCAGATCCACGGCGTCCTCGTAGACGACCTCGGCGCCGAAGCGCTCGGCCTGCTCCTGGAAGGAGGCCATCAGCTCGGGACCCTGCACGCCCTCGGGGAAGCCGGGGAAGTTCTCGACGTCGGTGGTGGTCATGAGCGCACCGCCCGCGTCGAGGGCGCCCGCGATGACGATCGGCTTCATCTCGGCGCGCGCCGTGTAGATCGCGGCGGTGTAGCCGGCCGGACCGGAGCCGACGATGACGACCTCGTGCACGGTGCCGTCGTCGTTGGCGACGGGCTGCACGAGCGGCTGCGCGGCCGGTGCGGGGCCGCCGAGGATGTTGAGGGCCTGGATCGGCTGGGTCATGCGGGTGTCCTTCCGTGGAATGGGGCGGAGGCGGTCGGCGGGAGGACCGCTGTCCAGTATGGGGGCTCGGGCGGGGCCGACGGGGTCAGAGCGGGCCGATCATCACATGGCCGGCCCAGAGTCGGTCCTGGCCGGGGTCCTCGTCGTTCGCGCCGGTCCCGCAGGTGGGAAGCACGACCGTCGCGGAGATGATGCCGCCGTTGGCGCGCAGGGTGTCGCGGTCCACAGGACCGTGGACGAGCAGCCAGCCGGTGGTGTCCTCCCCGCCCCATGAGACCTCCTCCATGATCAGGATCGACTCGGTGATGCCCTGCTCCTGCAGGCACTGCGCGGCATCGAAGCTGGTCATCGGCTGGATCGTGCCGGTGTCGACGAGCCGTTGGACCTCGGTGCCGAGGGTCGCCTCAGTGACAACGGTCAGACCGGTCGAATTCTTCCCGGTGCCCGAGGCGGAGTCGACGGAGGCCCCGGCCATGTGGGAGGCGCTGGTGGTGGACTTCTCCAGGGCGGTGGCGAGCTGCAGGCCGAGCAGTGCCGCGATGACCAGGGCGATGATCATCATCGGCAGCGGGATGCCGAGCACCGAGCGGATGCGCGGCCTGCCGGTGCCCCCACGTTGTGCAGGGCCCCGGCGCACAGTGCGGGGGGTCATCCGACCTGGATCTCCGCGATGCGGGCGCGATAGCGGCCCTGCTCGTTGCTGTCCGGCGGCAGCTCCGGGATCCACAGTGCGACCTCGTCGGCCTCGACGGGCTCCGGGGTCTCCAGCAGCACCTCGCCGTCACCGGCGAGCTCGCCGCTGGCGAGCACGTCGCCGAGGGAGCCGTCGTCGTGCACGGCCCGCAGCTCGATCAGCCCGCCGGTGTTGCGTGCGGTGGTGACCTTGACGGTCCTGAGCGTGGACTGCTCGGCGAAGGTCAGCCGCACGCCCGCGCCCTCCTTGAGACCGCCGTAGTCGGCGCTCTGGTAGTGCTTGGTGGACCAGAAGGTCCCCGGGTCGCCGTCGGTCATGCGGTCCTGCTGATCGGCGTTGTCGGGCTCGAGGTCGGTGCCCTGGGTGAACACCTCGACCCCGGTGAGCTCGGGGGCGGGCAGCTCCGGCTCCTCCGTGTCCGTGGGGGTCGGCTCGGCGGGCGCCTCGCCGGTGTCCTCCTCGACGGGCGTGGTCGTCTCGGGCTGGGCGGTCGCCAGCGGGTCCGCGATGATCTCGCGGAGGTCGCGGGTGATGGCGGTGACCGCGAAGACCAGCGCGAGCATGACCACGATGACGCCGCCGACGACGATCCACTGCGACTGCAGGGAGCGCTTCTCGCGGTCCCGGGGACCGAGGGCGAAGGTGTCGGGGTCGTCGGCGTCGACGGCGACGCCGACCACGTCGCGCAGCAGGGAGCCGCGCGAGTGCGGGACCGTCGTCTCCTCGGGGGTCTCGTCCAGATAGGAGGTGCGGCGGCCCTGGACCACGATCGGGCCGGTCTCGTGGGCGGCGGGGCCTGCGGCGGCGCCGACGGCCGGCATCGCCGCGGTGGGCTCGTCCTCGCCCGCGGCGGCGTTCGGCTCTGCGGCGCTGGACTGCTGGGGAGCGACCGACGGGGTGGGGGCGGCGTGGTCCGCCGTCGGCGCGATCGCGCCGGCCCCGGGCTGCTCGGCGCGCCCGTCGCTGCCCGCGGGCGAGCCGGCGGGGCTCAGCGGCCAGTGCGTCCCCGAGGTGCGCGAGGGGATCTGCTGCGTCGCCTCGGGTGCGGCCGACGGGGACTGCCCGGCCGACGGTGACTGCTGGGCGGACGGGGACTGCGCTGCGGCGGCGCCTGCGGCTCCGGCCCCGCCGGCGGCTGCGGCGAGGCCTGCGGCTCCCGCCGCACCGGTCCCCGACGCGGCGGAGTCCTGCTCCGCGTCGGTCGCTTGAGCCGCCTCCGCCTGCGGCCGACGGGGCTGGGTGATGTCGAGGTGGCCCGGGAACGGGCTGGTGCCCCGCTTCTCGTCGAGATGCAGGTCCTTCACGAGGGTCGCGGCCGCCGCGGAGTGGTCCTCCCGCGGCGCCGCCGGGGTCTCCTCGCCGGCAGGGGCGTCCTGGCCCGCGGAGGCGCCGTCGTCCGTGGGCGCGTTCTCGCCCGTGGTGGCCGCGCTCGCTGCGGAGACGGGAGCGGTCTCGCTCGCCGCGGCCTGCGCCTCGTCCGCTCGCGAGTCCGCCGACCGCTCGTCGACGACCTGCTCCTCGCCTGCGCGTTCCGCGGCGTCGTCGACGGGCGAAAGGGCCGCAGTGCTCTCGCCGGCGTCGCCACCGGTCACTCCCGCGTCCGCGCCCGATCCGGAAGGCTCCTGCGCCGACGTCGTGCCCGCGACCACGGCGGCACCTGTCACCGCACCGGCAGCTCCGGCAGCGGCAGCGCCTGCCCCGACGGCCGGACCGGCGGCGCCCCTCTCCTCGTCCTCCCGCGCGTCCCGGGTCGCGGACCCCGCGTCGACCGCCCCTGCGGTCTCCGCAGCGGCCTCCGGGCGATCATCGTCGCCCGACGCAGCTCCGGCACCCGACGCCCCGCCGGCGGCGCCGCGCGGATACGCCTCGAAGGTCACCGGGATGGACTGCCACGGCTCGAGCGCCTCGATCAGCCCGCGGGTGGTCTCGGGGATGTCGTCGGCGGACTCGTTGAGCACCAGGTCGCACAGCAGGTCGAGGTCCGCGGGGATCTCTGTGTCCACGAGCGTCGAGGGCCGCGGCACGGTGCCGGTGCCGTCGTGCTGGGGGGTGCGGCCGGTGAGCGCCCGGTAGAGCAGGGCGACCAGCGCCGCGGTGTCCTGGAAGGAGGCGACCTCCCTGGAGCGGTCCAGGCCGGGGTGCGAGGCGGCCTCGACGCCGATGCCGAGGATGTGCACGCCGCCGGAGCGGGTGTCGACGAAGACGCGGTTGGAGTCGAGGAACTGATGGCGCACGCCGCGGCGCCGGGCGGCCTCGAGGCCGGTCGCGGCCTCGCCGATGATCGCGCGCGCCGTCTCGGGGTGCATCGGACCGTCGGTCAGTAGCGCCGCGAGCGGCGGGGCGGGAGGCATCGGGTACTCCACGACCGTCGTCGGCCCGTCCTCGGGCGCACCGGTCGAGGTGGTGTCGGACTCCTCCCGGGGGTCGTCGAGCACGACGATCTCCCGGACGGGCAGCAGACGGGGCTCCTCGACGAGATAGGCGCGGCGCACCGCATCGGCCGCCTCGAGCGCGGCCTCGCCGCGGACGATGAACAGCACCACGGACTCGCCGGTCGCGACGGAGCGGGCGCGGCGCCAGACGGCGCCGTCGGCCACACCGGACAGCGGGATCCTGCCCTCGAGGGTCCACCTCGCGTGCAGTGCATCCTGCTCGGGGTTCGTGCTCACGGACCCTCCCTCTCCTCGTCCGGCGGGTCGATGCCCGTCATCTGCGTCGACCATGCTACGAGGTCGCCCCCGCTCCGCGACGGCGCAGCCTCAGGACCAGGCGTCGCGTCGCACCGACCAGCTGGCGCACCTCCGGCACGCGCAGCACGTGCCCTGCCGCCGTGAACACCACGATCATCACCGCGCCGATCACCATGCCGAGCACCACCGCGAGCGCGCGGTGCTGCCAGATCAGGCCGTCGAGCAGGGCCACGAGGCCCGTGCCGGCCGCCCAGCTCACCGCGCCGGCGGCGATCAGCTTCCCGAGCAGCAGCGCCTCGGCGCGCAGGCTCGGCGGCGCCACCTCGTGCCGTGCGGCATGACGTCGCAGCTGCCACAGCCCGAACAGCCAGGCCAGCAGGTTGCCGAGGCTGGTCGCGCCCGCCGCGCTCATCGCCGCGTACCGCGGGTCCACGAGCGTGAGGATCACCGGCACGGAGATCAGCGTGACCGCGGCGATCGGGATCTGCGCGAGGAACGGGGTGCGCGCGTCCTCGTAGGCGTAGAACAGCCGCTTGATCAGGTACAGGGACGCGAAGGGCATCAGGCCCAGCATGTAGGCCACCAGCACGCTGCCGTTGGCACGCGCGCCGATCTCGCCGGTGCCGCCGCCGATCACCCACATGATCGGCCCGGACAGCGCGACGAACACCGCCGTGCACAGCACCATCGGCACCGACAGCATCCGGTTGGTGTCCGTGTAGCGGGCCAGCGCCCCGGCATGGTCCTCCGCGGCGGCGCTGCGGGAGATGGACGGGAACGCGGCGGTGACCAGGGTGACCGCGATGATGCCCTGCGGGATCATGAACGCGAGATACGCCCATTCCAGGGTCAGCAGCGCCGGATAGCGGGCCGCGAGCTCGGGCTGCCCCTGCAGCTGCTCGGTCATCCGCACCGCGCCGCCGGTCGCCCAGCGAGACGCCCAGATGCCCAGCTGCCCGAGGCCCAGCATCGCCAGCGACCACAGCCCGATCCGGGAGAGCTTGCCGAGCCCGAGGCCGCGCAGCCCCCACTTCGGGCGCAGGCGCAGGTCGAGTTTCTTGACATACCAGAACAGGAACACGACCTGCGCCGCGGAGCCGCCGACGTTGATCAGCGCCATCGCCGCGATCATCGGGGTCGTCCACTGCGCGGGATCGCCGACGGTGCCCCACAGGCCCAGGAACAGCGCCGCCCCGAGGATGCCGACGAGGTTGTTGAGCACCGGCGCCCACTGGTACGGGCCGAAGGAGTCGTGGGCGTTCAGCAGCTGCCCGCACATCACGTACAGGGCCGAGAAGAAGATCTGCGGCATCATCCAGTAGCCCAGCTGGACCGCGAGCGCATAGGTCGCCGGCGGCAGCACGCCGCTGGTGAGGGTGAGCAGCAGCGGCACCGCCACCATGCACACGACGGTCACGCCGAGGGACAGCGCCGCGACCAGGGTCATCAGGCGCGAGATGTAGTCGCTGCCGCGATCGGGCCGTTTCACGGCGCGCACGATCGCGGGCACCAGGATCGCGTTCAGGGTGCCGCCGCCGACCAGCAGCCAGATGGTGTTGGGCAGGGTGTTCGCGGCGGAGAAGGCGTTGGCCGCCGAGGACATGGAGCCGCCGAGGATCGCGCCGAACAGGAAGTTCCGCACGAAGCCGAGCAGGCGGGAGACCATCGACCCCGAGGCCATGAGCACGCTCGCCTGCAGCAGCCTCGAGCGGCTGGAGGGGCTGCCGTGGCGGCGGTGGCGGGGTATGTGATGAACCCTGCGGACCCGGCGGGTGGTGCTCATCGGGGGTCCTCCTCGGGGGCGTCGTCGGGGTCGTGGTCAGGGGCATCGTCGGGGTCGGGCGCGGTCTCGGGCCTCTCGTCGGGCCTGCCTGCGGGGTCCCCGTCGCGGTGCCTCGCCCGCTCGATCCAGGTCCGCTCCGGCACCGAGGTGTCCAGCGTGGTGCGGCCCGTGCGGGCGAGCTCCTCCGGGTCCTCGGGGCCGCGGATCGCGGGGGCGCGGGTGCTGGAGCCGGTGCGGCGCGCGCGGGCGACGCCGACGACGACCAGCAGGCCCATCGCGATGACGAGCAGGAGCGTGGTCCAGTTCTCCCACGACGGGTTCACCGTCAGCGGCACGTCGACGGGGTCGGTCAGCTGCCGGTCGTCCTCGGTCGTGAGGGTGGTGGTGAGGGTGACGGAGCCGTTGGCGACCGCCTCCACGTCCACGCTCGCGTTGGTCTGGCCGTGCGCCGGGACGGTGACCACGGCCGGCTCCCCGACCTGGACCAGGGGCCGGTCGGAGGTGACCGTGACCTTCACGGTGATCGGGGTGTCCAGGCCGTTGGTGATCGTGATGGGCACGGCGGCGGTGTCGGAGACGACGTTGTAGCCGGAGGCGGGGACCACCTGGATCCGGTCCTGCAGGGCGTCGGCCCGCTCGGCGGCGTCCTGCGCCCGGGCGGCCGGGGTCCCGGGATCCCCGCGCCAGGCGAGGGAGGTCGCGGAGAGGATCTCGCGGCGCGCCGCGTCCAGCGGGGCGTCGTCCTCCATCGCCGCGCTGAGCGCGTCGAGCCGGCGCCACGTGCCCTCGAGGTCCTCGAGCACCGCCGGGTCCAGCAGCTGCGCCTCGGTCGTCTCCTCGAGCACCCGCCAGCTCCCGTCGGACGGGCCGGAGGGGTGCACGTCCTCGGCCTGCAGCCGGCCGAGCGCGTACGGCTCCTCGCCGTCGGCGCCCGGGTCGGTGGTCCAGGCCTGCTGGTCCGCGGTGTCCAGCAGCGTCGAGGTGCGGCCCGACTCGATCCAGGGCGCCTCGGCGAAGGCGTCGAGCACCGCCCCGGCGGACGCGGGGTCCAGGTCCGCCCCGGCCGACGGGGAGATCAGCAGGTGGCGGGGCGCGCGGGAGTACTCGGAGGCGATCGTGGCGGTCTCGGCGAGCAGCCGCTGACGGGTCTGCTCCGCGTCCGAGTCCCCGGTCAGCTGCGAGAACTCCTCGGAGAGCACGGGATCGGGGGCGAGCACGGACAGCTGCGCGCCCTCGGTGCGGGAGGACTCGTACACGCCCACCGAGCTCGGGGTCACCGAGGAGCTCGGGTCGGGGCGCAGCGAGCTGGAGGGCACCACGGCGGCGGTCGCGCCGACCTCGATCATGTCCTCGAGGGCCTCGGCATCCGCCTCCGCGCCGGGGACGCCGAGGACCTGGGCGCGGGGCGAGATGCCGCGGGCCTCCCACACCCCGTCGGCCGCGTCCCGGGCGGCGCCCTCGAGCAGCATCGCCCCGGACTCCCGCAGGCTCACCAGATCGGCGCCCGCGTAGGGGGCGGCGAGCACGGTGCGCTCGCCGACGGCGGCGTCGAGCTCGTCGGCGATCGCGGTGGACGCCGGGTCGGGGCGCAGGGACGGCGCGGCCGAGGAGCCCTCCGCCTCCTCGCCGCCGTCGGCCTCGGGCTCGGGCAGGGTCGGCGGATCCATCAGCGCGGGATCCAGCCACCAGTCGACGTCCTCGCGGGCGGCGAGGGCCCGCAGGGAGGCGAGCCGCCCCTGCTCGGCGGAGGCCGCGTGCTCCTCCGGGGCGAGCACCGCGGAGGCGGCGTCGGCCTCGGACACCGGCAGCAGCGTGGACTGGGTGATGGTCTCCTCGGCGCCGTCGGGCCGCCACACTGCGAAGGTGCGCAGGCCCGCGAGCGGCTCGTCGTCCGCGACGGCGGTGAGGGAGACGCGGCGCGTCCCCCAGTAGTAGGTCTCCTCCGAGTAGCCGAGCTCCTCCGCGGTGGCCTCGACGACGAGGGTGGTGCTCTCCCCGGGCGCGAGGCTCGCGGGCGGGGTCCCGGAGGCGGTGGCCAGCGCCGGTCCCTCGACGTCGGGCCCGGTCTCGGCCTGCCAGCTCGCGAGGGCCCCCCGGTCGGTGACCCGGGAGGTGCGGGTGCGCAGCTCGAGGTCGAGGTCCGTCAGCGGCGCGGAGGAGGCGTTGGTCACCTCGACCTCGGCACGGAGCGTGCCGCCGGGGGCGAGGGAGGTGGGGGTCAGTGAGACGAGGTCCATGGTCACCGGCGCGTCGTCGTCCGGGACAGGCGGGGCCGACGGGCCCGCCGCGGGCGCGGCCGGCGCGGCCGGGAGCGCGGTCGCCGGGCCGCTGACCAGCACTGATGAGGCGATGACCAGTGCCGTCAGCAGTGCCGCGAGCACCGGGCGCACGGCAGGTTGGGACGACGGCATGGGGACACTGTAAGCGGCCGCTACCGTAGAGGCGCCGAGGAGGCGCGCCCGCCTCCACGACATCTCCATCCCCTCCTCCCCTGGACAGGACCGCCCGTGACCGAACCTGCCGACGAGACCGCCGAGCGCCTCGCGACCGCCCGCACCCGTGCCGCCTCGATGTTCCGGGCCCTGCCCGAGGAGGTCCACGAGCTGGGGAGGCTGTTCGAGGCCGCCGGCCACGAGCTCGCCCTGGTGGGTGGGCCGGTGCGGGACGCGGTGCTGGGCCGCTCGAGCGCCGACCTCGACTTCACCACCTCCGCCCGGCCCGAGCAGACCGAGGCGATCCTCCGCTCCTGGACGCGGGACGGGGCGATCTGGGACATGGGGCGCGACTTCGGCACCCTCGGCGGGGTGCGTGACGGGGTGAAGGTCGAGATCACGACCTATCGCACCGAGTCCTACGACCCGGCCTCCCGCAAGCCGCAGGTCGAGTACGGCGACACCCTCGAGGGCGATCTCTCCCGCCGCGACTTCACCGTCAACGCGATGGCGGTGCGCCTGCCCTCCCTCGAGCTGGTCGACCCCTTCGACGGGCTCGCCGACCTCGCCCGTACCCTGCTGCGCACCCCGGTCGCGCCCGTGCAGTCCTTCGACGACGACCCGCTGCGGATGATGCGTGCGGTCCGCTTCGTCGCCCAGCTCGGCTTCCGGATCGAGGACGCCACGGCCGACGCGATCGAGCAGCTCGCGGAGCGGATCACGATCGTCTCCGCCGAGCGGGTGCGGGAGGAGCTGGTCAAGCTCATGCTCGGCGCCCATCCCCGCGGCGGCCTCGAGCTGATGACCGAGCTGGGCCTGGCCGCGCACGTGCTGCCCGAGCTGCCGGCCCTGCAGCTCGAGATCGACGAGCACCACCACCACAAGGACGTCTACGAGCACACCCTCACCGTGCTCGACCAGGCCATCGACCTCGAGAGCCCGGCCGGCTCGGGAGGGCCCTGCGAGGGCCCCGACCTGGTGCTGCGCCTTGCCGCGCTGATGCACGACGTGGGCAAGCCCGCCACGCGCCGCTTCGAGGAGGGGGGCGCGGTGACCTTCCGCTTCCACGAGACCGTCGGCGCGAAGATGACCGCGAAGCGGATGAAGGCCCTGACCTTCGACAAGGACACCACCAAGAAGGTGGCGCGCCTGGTGGAGCTGCATCTGCGCTTCCACGGCTACGTCGACTCGCCGTGGACCGACTCGGCGGTGCGCCGCTACGTCACCGACGCCGGCGACCTGCTGCAGCACCTCCACCGCCTCACGCGCGCCGACGTCACCACGCGCAACCGGCGCAAGGCCCGCACCCTCGCCCGCGCCTACGACGAGCTCGAGGCCCGCATCGACCATCTCGCCGAGCAGGAGGAGATCGGGCGGATCCGTCCCGACCTCGACGGCAACCGGATCATGGAGATCCTCGACCTGCCGCCCGGCCGCGAGGTGGGCGAGGCGTACAAGCATCTGCTCGAGCTGCGGATGGAGCACGGCCCGCTCGGCGCCGAGCGCGCCGAGCAGGAGCTGCGTGCCTGGTGGGAGGCCCGGACCGAGGGGTAGGGCCCTCCCGCCCCCGGGTGCGGGGCGGTGTGAGCGAGGCCGCACGGCTCGTGCACACCCTGTGTGTTTCGCCGCCGGATCGTTCCGTCGGGACCGGGTCGTGCCCATACTGGGGAGCTGGACGCTGCCGCGCCCTCATCCGTCCGTGCCCCCGAAGGACCAGGAGCAGCCATGAGCGAGTCCCGACGCCCGTCGAACGGCGGCGGCAACCGTCGCGCCGCGGGTGTGCGCCGCACGCCCTCCGGGAAGTCCGCGAAGGGCGGCGCCGCCAAGGGCAGCAGCCGCAGCGGCTCCTCGAAGAGCACCGGCAGCGCCAAGGGCACCAGCCGCACCTCGTCGTCGAAGGGGACCTCCGGCGCGAAGGCCGGCGCCGCCGGCGCCACGTCGGCCGCCTCCGCGAGCTCCGCGAAGCGCCCCACCTCCCGCACCTCCGTGAGCGCCCGCCACGCCGGCGCCGCCCCGAAGGGCGCGGGGAAGGGCCGCGGCAAGAAGGTCGCGGCGACGAACTTCCTGAACTACCCCCGCGCCGGGAGGAAGAACCCCTGGCGCTGGATTCCCTCGCTGCGCATGATCGTCGGCGCCATGGCGCTGTTCGTGCTGGCCGGCCTCGGCTTCGCGGTGTGGCTGTACAACGACACCGAGGTGCCCGAGCCCTCCGACTTCGCGCTCGCCCAGACCTCTCGCGTCTACTTCGCCGACGGCGAGACCGAGATGGGCAAGTTCAGCGAGATCAATCGCACCGAGCTCCCGGCAGACGAGGTCCCCGACAACGTCAAGCAGGCCGTCGTCGCGAGCGAGGACTCGAGCTTCTACGAGAACCGCGGCGTCTCCCCGCGCGGCATCGTCCGCGCCTTCGTCAACAACCTCCAGGGCGGGGCCCGCCAGGGCGGCTCCACCATCACCATGCAGTACGTGGAGCGGTACTACACCGGCACCGAGACCTCCTACGTCGGCAAGGCGAAGGAGGCGATCATGGCGCTGAAGGCGGACCAGGAGCTCTCCAAGGACGAGATCCTCTCCCGCTACCTCAACACCATCTACTTCGGCCGCGGCGCGTACGGCGTGCAGGAGGCCTCCCAGGCCTACTTCGGCAAGGACGCCTCCGAGCTCACCGACGCGGAGGCCGCGCTGCTGGTCGCCGTGATCCCGAGCCCCTCGACCTACGATCCGGCGAACGATCCGGAGAAGTCCACGCAGCTGTGGGACCGGGTAATCACCCGTCAGGTCGCCGAGGAGCAGATGACCCCCGCCGAGGCGGACGCCCTCGAGTTCCCCGAGACGATCGAGCCGAACTCCGAGAACTCCCTCGGCGGCACCAACGGCTATCTCCTGTCGCAGGTGCGCAACGAGCTGATCGCCGAGGGCTTCACCGAGGACGAGATCAACACCGGCGGCTTCACCATCGTCTCCACGATCGACCCCGCGATCCAGGAGAACACCGTGCAGGCCGTCGAGAACCTGCCCGAGGACCGGCCCGAGAACAACCGCGTGGGCACCGTGACGATGGACCCCTCCACCGGTGCGATCCGCGGCATGTACGGCGGCGCCGACTACGTCACCCAGGCGCAGAACGACGCGACCCAGTCCCGGATGCAGGCCGGCTCGATCTTCAAGACCTTCACCCTCATCGCCGCGCTCGAGGACGGCTACCCGCTGGACTCCCGCTGGGACGGCAACTCGCCGAAGACCTTCCGCGGCGGCTGGACGGTGAAGAACTTCAACGACGTCGACTACGGGCGGGTGACCCTCGAGAAGGCGACCACCAACTCGATCAACACCGCCTACGCGGAGGCGAACCTCGAGATCGGCCCCGAGCGCACCCAGGAGACCGCGATCTCCCTGGGCCTGCCGGAGGACACCCCGGGCCTGAACGCGGAGTCCTCGAACGTGCTCGGCTCCGCCTCCCCGACGGTCGCGGAGATGGCCGAGGTGTACGGCTCGATCGCCTCCGGCGGCGTGCACCGCGACAGCTACGTCGTGCAGTCCGTGTCCCGGCCCGACGGCTCCTCGCGCTACGAGCACGAGACCACCGACACCCAGGGCATGGACGAGGAGGTCGCGATCAACGCGACCGTCGCCCTGCAGGGCCCGCCCACCCAGGGCTCCGCCCGCGACCTGCAGAACGTCATGGACGGCCGCCCGGTCGCCGGCAAGACCGGCACCTCGGAGAGCTTCCGCTCGGCCTGGTTCGTGGGCTTCACCCCGCAGCTGGTCACCGCCGTGGGCATGTTCCAGCCCTCGGCCGACGGCACCTCCGAGGAGACCCTGACCCCCTTCGGCGGCGAGGACAACATCACCGGCGGCACCTTCCCCACCCAGATCTGGGGCGACATCATGTCGACCTCCCTGGAGGGCGAGGAGTACCTCGAGTTCCCCGAGGAGGTGCAGCTGGACAACGAGACGCAGGAGCGCAGCTACGTCCCGCCGCCCACGCAGGAGCCCGAGCCGACCCAGGCCCCGGAGCCGACGCAGGAGGAGCCCAGCGAGGAGCCGACGACGGAGGAGCCCACCACCGAGGAGCCGACCACGGAGGAGCCCACCACCGAGGAGCCGACCACGGAGGAGCCGACGACGGAGGAGCCCGAGCCCACCGAGCAGCCCCCGTCGGAGGAGCCGCCCGCGGACGAGGAGCCCCCTGCGGACCAGCCCACCGAGGAGCCGCCGGCCGACGAGCAGGGTGGCGACGAGGAGGCCGAGGCTGGCCTCCCCGAGGTCGAGGACCTGCTGCCCGGCGAGGGCCAGGGGCTCGGCGGCGGCCGCGAGGGCCGCGGCGGCAGCCGAGAAGGGGACTGACCGTGGCCGCCCGCTGCGAGCAGTGCCGCAACCGGATCCGCGGGAGGGTGCACCGCTCGATCACGGGACGCCGACTGTGCGAGAGCTGCCACACCCGCCTGATGGGGCAGACCGCCGGCTTCATGGCCGGCGGCGGCGTCCCGAACGCGATCTCCACCGGAGGCTGGTTCGCCCGCGCCAAGCGCGCCATGCGCGGGAACCGGTCGAAGGGCTGATCGCGAGGTCGGCCGGGCAGGCGCCTGCTGATCTCCTCGGACCGATCGGCCCGGCCGCACGGACCGATCGTTCTGCGCACTGCCCTGCACGAACGCCCGGGCGACTGTCGGTCCGCCGCGTACACGCCTACCGTGACCTGCGTCAGCGATGACCCGCGCGAGCCCCCGAGGAGACACGTCATGACCCCTCCAAAGAAGACCCCCACCCCCGCTCCCGGCCGGCCCGGCAGCCGTCCGCCCCAGCTCGAGGAGCCGACCACACCGGACGGGCCCCTCCCGCCGAAGCCCGATCAGCAGGGTGCGCAGCCGCGCACGCCCACCGGTGCCGAGCCGGGACCGGAGCACAGCACGAACGCCCAGCAGGGTGCCTTTCTGACCACCTCGCAGGGAGCGCGGCTGCGCGACACCGACCACTCGCTGAAGGCGGGAAGACGCGGCCCCGTGCTGCTGCAGGACCACCACCTGCGCGAGAAGATCACCCACTTCGACCACGAGCGGATCCCCGAACGGGTAGTCCATGCTCGCGGCGCCGCCGCCCATGGGGTCTTCGAGGGGTACGGCACCGCGGAACCCGTGTGCCGCGCCGGATTCCTTGCCAAGGGGAAGCGCACCGAGGTGTTCACCCGCTTCTCCACCGTCGTCGGCTCGCGCGGCTC
The DNA here is from genome assembly GCF_001613775.1 of Brachybacterium sp. sponge. Classification (NCBI taxonomy): domain Bacteria; kingdom Bacillati; phylum Actinomycetota; class Actinomycetes; order Micrococcales; family Dermabacteraceae; genus Brachybacterium; species Brachybacterium sp. sponge. Next base: position 682,340 of record NZ_LRMP01000001.1, read on the forward strand.
GATGGACACCGCCCGGGACACGCGCGGCTTCGCCACGAAGTTCTACACCGACGAGGGCACCTTCGACCTGGTCGCCAACAACATCCCGGTGTTCTTCATCCAGGACGGCATCAAGTTCCCCGACGTCGTCCACGCCGCCAAGCCCCATCCCGATCGGGAGATCCCCCAGGCCCAGAGCGCGCACGACACCTTCTGGGACTTCGTCTCCCTGCACACCGAGGCTCAGCACCACACCCTGTGGTTCATGGGCGATCGCGGCATCCCGCGGTCCTACCGGATGATGGAGGGCTTCGGGATCCACACCTTCCGGCTCGCGAACGCCGACGGGGAGACCTCGCTGGTGAAGTTCCATTGGAAGCCTCAGCTCGGCGTGCACTCGCTGACCTGGGAGGAGGCGCAGCTCCTGGGCGGCAACGACCCGGACTTCCACCGCCGCGACCTCGCCGATGCGATCGAGTCCGGCGCCCACCCCGGCTGGGAGCTCGGGATCCAGGTGTTCCCCGACAACGAGGAGCAGAGCTTCGAGGGCATCGACCTGCTGGACCCCACGAAGTTCGTGCCCGAGGAGCTGGCGCCGGTGCAGCCCATCGGCCGGCTCACCCTGGACCGCAACCCCAGCAACTACTTCGCCGAGACCGAGCAGGTCGCCTTCAACCCCGGCCATCTGGTGCCGGGCATCGACGTCACCGATGATCCGCTGCTGCAGGTGCGGCTGTTCTCCTACGTCGACACCCAGCTCACCCGGCTCGGCGGGCCGAACTTCGCGCAGCTGCCGATCAACCGTGCGCACGCCCCGGTCAACGACATGCTCCGGGACGGCTACGGTCAGCAGGGCGACCACGCCGGTGTCGCGCCCTATCAGCCGAACTCCCTGGACGGCGGCTGCCCGTTCATGGCGGGCGAGATGGACGACGCCTTCGAGGATCTGCCGGTCCGGGTGCCCGAGGGGGTGAAGGAGCGGGAGCTCTCGGCCACCTTCGAGGACCACTTCAGCCAGGCCCGCCTCTTCTGGCGCAGCATGACGCCGGTCGAGAAGGACCACATCGTCGACGCGTACTCCTTCGAGCTCGGCAAGTGCTACGAGAACACGATCAAGGAGCGCCAGCTGCAGAGCCTGGCGAACATCGACGGCGAGCTCTGCGCGCGGGTCGCTTCGGCCCTCGGCCTGCCCGCCCCGGAGCCGACGGTCCCGGCAGACGGGTCCGAGGAGGGGCCGGCCACCAGCGCACCGCTGTCCCAGCTCGGCGGCAGCTGGCCCGTCGACGGCAGGAAGATCGGCATCGTCGTCGACCCCGAGGCGGACAACGCGGGCCTGCTGGATCTGCACGAGGCGATCGTCGCCGCCTCGATGACCCCGCTGGTCATCGCGCCGCGCGGCGGCGAGGTCGCCGGAGTGCCGGTGGCTCGCACGCTCGGCACCGCCGCCTCCGTCGAGGTGGACGCCCTGCTGCTCGCCGGCAACCCGCTCCTGGCCCCGGACTCCCGCCCGTCGGTGGACTCGAAGGCCGGCGCGCCCGGGGACGGCGAGGTCGAGCCGCGGGTGGGCAAGCTGATCGACGAGTGCTGGCGCCACGCGAAGGCGATCGGCGCCTGGGGCCCCGGCCGCGAGGCGCTCGAGGCGCGCACCGCCCCCGGCGGCGCAGGGCTCGTCGCCGGCGAGGACGGCGAGAGCGTGCTCGGCGAGATCATCGCCCTGCTCGGGAGCCATCGCGTCTGGGAGCGGTTCCCCGCGGGCGCCTGAGCCTCAGGCGGCGTCGGCGCCGGTGAGCTCACCGGCCCGGCGCCGCCGCCATGCGGCGAGGGCCGCGAGCAGCGCCGCCACGACGAGGAACGGGAGCCCCAGTCGCCACACCGCCCACTCGACCTGCGTCATCAGCAGCAGGCACGAGACCAGGCCCGCGACCGGGAGCACGGTCGGGACGCGGAAGTGGCGGTGCTCCGGCCGGTCGCGGCGCAGCACCAGCACGGCCGCGTTCACGGAGAGGAAGACCACCAGCAGGAGCAGCACCATGGTGCCCGCGAGCACGTCGATGGTCCCGGTGAGGGCGAGGAGGATCGACAGCGCCGTGGTCACGAGGATCGCGACCCACGGGGTGCGGCGCCCGGGCAGGACCCGTGCGAGCACCCGCGGCAGCAGTCCGTCGGACGCCATGCCGTAGGCGAGGCGGGAGCTCATGATGCCCGTCAGCAGCGCCCCGTTCGCCACCGCGATCAGCGCGATCGCGCTGAACACGACCGGAGGCACGATGCCCGCCGCCTCGACCACGAGGGCCAGCGGTGCGGAGGAGCCCGCGAGCTCCTCGGTGGGCACGACGGCGGAGGCGACCACCCCGATCAGCGCATAGACCACACCGGTGACGATCAGCGCACCGAAAAGGGCGCGGGGGTAGGAGCGCGAGGGGTCCTTCGTCTCCTCGGCGATGTTCACGCTGGTCTCGAAGCCGACGTAGGAGTAGAACGCGAGGACGCTGCCGGCCAGCACCGCCGCGAAAGGTCCGTTCTCGGGGGTCCCGAGCTCCGTGAGCCGGCCCAGGTCGCCCTCGCCCCGGCCGATCACGATCGCGCCCAGCACGATCACCAGCAGCAGGCCGCCCACCTCGATCAGGGTGGCCACGCGGTTCGCACCCAGCGACTCGGAGATGCCGCGGGTGTTCAGCGCCGCGAGCAGGGCGAGGAACACGACCACCACGAGCACGGCGGGCAGGCTGACGAAGGCACCGAGATAGTCACCGGCGAAGCCCAGCGCGAGCGCGCCGACGGACACGATGCCGGCCGAGAGCATGCAGAACCCGACGAGGAACCCCGCGAAGGGGCCGAACGCGCGTGGCGTAATGGGAGGAGCCTCCCGCACGGGGGTACTTGGTCGCGAGCTCGGCGTAGGAGCCGGCGGTCAGCAGGGCCAGCAGCAGCGCCACCACGAGCGGCACCCACAGGGCGCCGCCGGCGATGCCCGCGATCTCCCCGGCCAGCACGTACACCCCCGCCCCGAGCACGTCCCCGAGGATGAACAGGAAGAGCCCGGTGGTGGTGACGGTGCGGCGCAGCGTGGGGCGCTCATCGGTGCTGGTCATCCACCCACGGTAGGGCGGGCGCGGTGGTGCGGACGGACCGATCGGTCGTGCCGCGCCGCCCGGCTCCGCTCGGGCACGCCCTGTGATGCGCCGCGCACCGGCGGGCACTCCCTGGCCGATGCTCCAGCGCACGGGTAGGATGTTGCGGTCCGTGACGTGCATCGCCGATGCCCGCACGGGCGGCATGAACCCTCCTGCCACGGAGAGACCGTGGCCGCAGAGACCACAGGAGGTGGGTACCAGAACATGCGCAAGTACGAAATGGTCGTGATCCTCGACCCGTCCGTCGATGAGCGGACCGTCACCGGAACCTTCGAGAAGCTCGTCCAGGTCGTCCCGACCGAGGGCGGCACCATCGACAACGTCGACGTCTGGGGCAAGCGGAAGTTCGCCTACGAGATCGACAAGAAGTCCGAGGGCATCTACATCGTCCTGCAGTTCACCGCGAAGTCGTCGACCGCGCAGGAGCTGGACCGTCAGCTCGGGCTCAACGAGTCCGTCATGCGCACCAAGCTCATGCGTCTCGACGCCGAGTGACCTGCCGTCTCTGACCCCCGCACGATCCACCACACCCCCGGAGCAGAGGAGCACCCATGGCGAATGACACCGTCATCACGGTGATCGGCAACCTCACCGCGGACCCCGAGCTGCGCTTCACGCAGTCCGGCGTCGCGGTCGCGTCGTTCACCATCGCGTCCACCCCCCGCACCTTCGACCGCCAGTCGAACGAGTGGAAGGACGGCGAGGCGCTGTTCCTCCGCTGCTCCATCTGGCGCGACGCCGCGGAGAACGTGGCCGAGTCGCTCGAGAAGGGCTCCCGTGTGGTCGCACAGGGTCGCCTCAAGCAGCGCTCCTTCACCGACCGCGAGGGCAATAACCGCACCAGCATCGAGCTGGACGTCGACGAGATCGGCCCCTCCCTCCGCTACGCGACCGCGAAGGCCACCAAGGTCCAGCGCGGCGGCGGTGGCGGCGGCCGAGGCGGTTTCGGCGGCGGAGCCCCGCAGGGCGGTGGCCAGGGCGGCTTCGGCGGCCAGGGCGGATACGGCAACCAGGGCGGTCAGGGCGGCTACAGCGCGCCCCAGGGCGCTCCCAACGCCGACCCGTGGGCCGGCGGAGGCAACCAGGGCGGGTACGACGACCCGCCCTTCTGATCGGCGCGCCGGATCCCGGCACCCCGCGCAGAGAACCCCTCAGAACAACCCCATCCCGGGTGCATGCCCGGGCTCCCCTCAGAAAGAAGGAGCACCACGATGGCCAAGCCTGTTCTTCGCAAGCCGAAGAAGAAGCAGAACCCGCTGAAGGCCGCCGGTCTCGAGACCGTCGACTACAAGGACGCCGCGCTGCTGCGCAAGTTCATCTCCGACCGCGGAAAGATCCGCGCCCGTCGGGTCACCGGCGTCTCCGTCCAGGAGCAGCGCAAGATCGCGAAGGCCGTGAAGAACGCCCGCGAGATCGCCCTGCTGCCGTACTCGACCTCCGGTCGCTGAGCGAGGAAGGGAAGCACATGACCAGCAAGCTCATCCTCACCAACGAGGTCACCGGCCTCGGTGCCGCCGGCGATGTCGTCGAGGTCAAGGACGGCTACGCCCGTAACTTCCTCCTGCCCCGCGGTCTCGCGACCCCGTGGACCAAGGGCGGTCAGCGTCAGCTCGACCAGATCCGTGCGGCCCGCGGCAAGCGCGCCATCGCGAACATCGAGGAGGCGCAGGCCCTGAAGGCGACGCTCGAGTCGAAGCCCGTCGTCATCGCCGAGCGCGCCGGCCAGAACGGCCGTCTGTTCGGTGCGGTCTCCTCCAAGGAGGTCGCCGAGGGCGTCAAGGCGATGTTCGACAAGGACATCGACCGTCGCACCGTCGAGTTCGCCACCCCGATCCGCTCGCTCGGCGAGCACAAGGCGACCGTGCGCCTGCACGACGAGATCTTCGCGAACCTCGTCGTCCAGGTCGTCGCCGCCAAGGGTGCCGCCCAGGCCTGATCGACGTACTGCGAGGTACGAGCGGTAGGAGATCAGGCAAGCAGGCAGCGCCTGATCGACATTCCGCGCGATCCCCCCGCAGCGCCCCGCACCCCACGGTGCGGGGCGCTGCTGCGTTCCCGAGACCTTCGTCGAAGGCTCCTCGGGCCGCCTGCCGGATAGGTTGTCGCCATGTTCGGACGCGCCAGGCAGCAGCAGATCCAGATCGAGCACCTCCAGACCCAGAACGCACGGCTCGAGGGTCTCGTCGGGCTCCTCGCCGAGCGGGCCGGCGTCGGCGAGGCGGAGCTCGAGCGGCTCCGTGAGGAGTCGGGCGCTCCGCGCGTTCCGGAGGAGTGCCGTCGGCTCGTCGCGGAGGGCAAGGTCATCGAGGCGATCAAGATGTATCGCGAGCACACCGGCGCGGGCCTCAAGGAGGCCAAGGACGCGATCGACCGCAGCCGCGGCGTCGCCTGAGCGGACTGCGACCATCGTCGGCCCCGGGGTCGACCATCCCCGACGACGCCTCCTCCCATCGCAGGATGTGCCGGGAGACGGGATCCGGAAGAGTCAGGACATGACGACCTTCCAGAAGCCCACCCGCTCTCCGACCCGCCGTCCCCGTGCTCCTCGCCCCCGCGGACCCTCCGCGATGTGGCTCGTCGCCCTCGCCGTGCTCCTGCTCTCGGCCGGCTACGGCCTCACCCTCGTCCCGGAGATCGCCGACATCGGCCTGCTCGTCCTCGTCCCGGCCGGCGTGCTGCTGCTCGTCGGGCTGAGCGCCTCCGTGCGCGACGACCTCGACACCGAGGGCTGACAGGTCCCGGACCCGGCCGCAGGTCGGGGCTACCCTCGACGGGTGACCACCCAGACCTCCTCCTCCGACGAGCGCGCCGACGGGCGGCTCGCCCGCTCGCTCGGCCACGGCCAGATGGCGATGATCGCCATGGGCTCCGCGCTCGGCACCGGCCTGTTCCTCGGCTCCGGCGAGGCGATCGGCATCGCCGGCCCCGCCGTGATCATCTCCTTCGCGCTCGGCGCCATGATCGCCGCGACGATCGCGCTGGCGATGGGCGAGATGGCCTCCCGCCACCCCGTGCGCGGCGGCTTCGGCACCCTCGCCGCCCGCTACCTCTCCCCGTTCTGGGGCTATCTCAGCCGCTGGCTGTACTGGATCGTCACCGTCTGCGTGACCGGCGCGGAGCTGGTCGCCTGCGCCGCCTATCTCGCCTACTGGGTGCCCGCGGTGCCGATCTGGGCCGGGATGCTGCTGTTCGCGGCGCTGATCATCGCGATCAACCTCTCCAGCGTCGGCTCCTTCGGCGTGATCGAGTTCTTCCTGTCCTCGATCAAGGTGATCGCGGTGTTCGTGTTCATCCTGATCGGCGCCGTCCTGGTGCTCTTCGGGATGCCCGGCCAGGAGGCGCCCGGCTTCGTCGAGCTCACGGCCGACGGGGGCTTCGCCCCGATGGGCTGGTCCGCGGTGTGGGTCGCCCTGTCGGTGGTGATGTTCTCCTTCGGCGGCATCGAGCTGCTCTCGATCACCGCCGCGGAGGCGAAGGATCCCGCCCGCTCGATCCGCACCGCCGCCCGCACCACGATCGTGCGCCTGGCCTTCTTCTACGTGCTGTGCATCGGGATCGTGGTGTGCCTGGTGCCGTGGCAGCAGGCCGCCGGCACCGGCGAGGACGTCGCCACCTCGCCCTTCGTGATGGTCTTCGACCGGATCGGCATCCCCGGCGCCGCGCACATCACGAACCTGCTGGTGCTGATCGCGGCGCTGTCGGCCGCGAACGCGAACCTCTACGCCGGCAGCCGGATCCTGCACTCCCTCGCCTCCGACGGGCTCGCGCCGCGCTTCTCCGCGCACGTCACGGCCCGCCGCGTCCCCGCCGTCGGCATCGCCCTGAGCTCGATCGGCCTGATCGGCGCGGCGCTGCTGGCCTTCAGCGGCGTGGGCGGGGTGTTCGGCTACATGATGAGCCTCGTGGTGTTCTCGGTGATCATGGTGTGGGCGCTGATCCTCGCGACCTACATCGCCTTCCGCCGACGCGGCGAGCGGGGCGGCACCTTCCGCATGCCGGGCGGCGTGGTCACCGCGGGCGTCGGCCTGGTGGGCCTCGCCGCCGTCTTCGCGACCGTGTTCGTGCGGCCCAGCATGCAGGTCGCCGCGATGGTCGGCATCCCCGCGGTGATCGTCGCGACCGTCCTCTACGTGGTGGTGGGCCGACGCCGCATCGATCCGGCCGACATCGACTCCGCCTTCGAGGAGGCCGAGTCGATGCGCTGAGCGTCGAGCGCTGAACCGGCTCGGAGTGGCGTTCGTTACTGTGCAGGATGTCGGCTTGGGCTCAGGGTTCGGCGGGGGTAACCTAAGGGAACCTTCGGCCTCGGCGCCACGAGACCCGGTGCCGGAGATACGCGCAAGTGGCGGAATTGGTAGACGCGCACGGTTCAGGTCCGTGTGCTGGCAACAGCGTGGGGGTTCAAGTCCCCCCTTGCGCACCGCGAGACATCCCCTCTGACCAGCAGGTCAGAGGGGATTCTTCGTCTCAGGGCGGCGGGCGGAGCGCCCGGTCCCGCAGGACCGGGCCGGCCCGCTCTCAGTGCCCGGGCGCCGCCAGCAGCAGCTCGACGTTGCGGTCCTTCCCCTCGCCCTCCTGGGCCCGCTCGGCGTGGAGGTCGTTGAAGGACAGCTCCCGGTACAGGCTCGCCAGGCACTCGCCCTGGTACGGGGCCTTCGCCTCGATCAGGGTGCTGAGCAGCGAGAGCGTCCCGTCGCGGTTGTCGACCACCTCGAGCACCCGCGCCTGCTGCGGGAAGTCGACGTGCGAGGCGGTGGTGATCTTCCAGTAGCGGCGCTCGGCGACGTCGTCGCCGTGCAGCGCGATCGTGTTGGTGTGCGTGTGGCCGTTGACCCAGGCGAGCACGTTCGGGAAGCGGCCCAGCAGGTTCTCCACGTCCCAGCCGGCATGGCGCAGTTCCCCGTTGCCCGGCTCGAGCAGCAGGTTGTTCATCGTGTCCGGGCTGTGGTGGCTGAAGACCACGAAGTACGTGTCCTCGGACTGCGTGCGCTGCAGGCGCCCGATCCCGTCGTAGTAGCGGCTGGAGCCCTCCTCGAGGGTCTCCTCGAGCCAGCGGTACTGGGCGTGGCCCAGGGAGCCCTGCGTGAAGCCGGCGCGGTTGGTGGAGTCCAGCGCGATGCCGACCACCCCCGGCGCGATCTCGAAAGTGTAGTAGCCGGTCGACTCCACCGCGTTCTCCTCGGTGAGACCGTGCCCGGGGGTGCCGACGCGCGGTGTCTGGCCCAGATGGGCGCGGATGTACTCCTCGGGGGTGAAGGGCTCGCGGCGCTCGTCGGGCGTGACCTCGTACCGGCGCTCGGGGTCGAAGGAGCTGGAGAGCGCCTGGCGCTGCGCCTCGCCGGTGCCGCCGGCCTCCGCGGTGCGCACCTGCGCCTCGAGCTGCCGGTTCGCGGTCTCCGAGGCGAAGCCGGTGAACTTCCACGAGCCGGTGTACATCTCCCGCAGGACGTCCCAGTCCGTGGGGAGGGTTCCGCTGATCGAGTCGTCGTGGTTGCCGAAGACGCTGAACCAGGGGATGTCCAGGCCGGGGCTCGTGTGGGTGGTCATGGCGCCCGCGAGCAGCTCGGGCAGCTGCGGGAAACCGGCTTCGGCGTAGCGGTCCTCGACCTCGCCGCCGGGATGCCAGTAGTGGGTCGAGCCGCCCGTCTGCACGCCCTCCCAGGTCCCGTCGGCCCCGGTGTTCGCGGTGATCTCCCCGCCGTTCATGAGGGCGAGGAACCAGTCGAGCTCCACGTGCTCGTGGTTGTCGGTGTTGTCGCCGGTGGTGACCACGCAGTCGAGGTCGCGCCCGGTGTGGGGGCCGCGGCGCAGCTCGTTGACCCGCTCGATGAGGGAGACGGCGCCCTGGGTGGTCAGCGACTCCTGCGGGCGGAACGCCGAGCCGGTGATGTCGTGGAGGAACTCGAAGCGCATAGGGGACTGGGCGTCGAGCACGTGCAGGTCGGTGAACTGGACGAAGGCCGCCAGCGGCACGCGGGTGTCGGCGCGGGAGGCCTGCGGGGCGCGGTCCAGCGCGTCCTCGCGCACCTCGAAGGCGTAGCCGGGGCCGGCGGTGAGACGACGGTAGGAGTCGTTCTCCCCGGCCTCGGGCACCGCGACGGCCTCAAGGGTGGTGCCGGTGGGGTCCAGCCCCGCGTCCTCTGCGAAGGCGCGCTGGTCGGGGAGGGCCGAGGCGGCGGTGCCGCCGAGAGCGAGGCCCGCCCCGACCAGGAGGGCGCGTCGGCCGAGGGGAGGGAGGGCGAGCGAGGAATCGTGTCGGCGGGCGGGGGTCCGGGGTGCGTGGAGCATGCGCTCCACCCCAGCACCGGGAAGTGACCAGCGGGTGACGACGGGCTGAGCACTTGCCGACGATCGCCGCCCCGGAGTGCGTCCCCCGGCACCGCTCAGCGCACGGCGGTGCGGCGCAGGCGGACGTTGACGAACTCGCCCATGCCCCAGCGGCCGAGCTCACGGCCGTAGCCGGAGCGCTTCACCCCGCCGAAGGGCAGCCCGGGCAGCGTCGTCCCGTGCTCGTTGACGTACGCCATCCCCACGTCCAGGCGGTCGGCGACCTCCTGCGCCCGGGCCAGGTCCTCGCTCCAGACGGAGCCGCTCAGCCCGAACGACACGTCGTTCGCCAGCTCCACGGCGTGATCGACGGACTCCGCACCGTAGATGACCGCCACCGGGCCGAAGATCTCTTCGGAGTAGGCGTCCATGTCGGGGGTGACCCCCGTGAGCACGGCGGGCCGCATGAATGCGCCCTCCCGGTCCAGCGCGTCGCCTCCCGTGTGCAGAGTCGCTCCCTGCTCGACGGCGCGGGCGACCTGCTCGACGACGCCGTCGCGCGCGCCGAGCGAGGAGAGCGGACCGACGTCGACGCTCTCGTCCAGAGGATCCCCGAGCGTCGCGCCCTCGAACTCCTCGACGATCGCCGCGACGAACTCGTCGAGCCGTGCGCTCGGGACGATCATGCGCTTGGGGGAGTTGCAGGCCTGGCCCGCGTTCGACAGCCGCGCGGTGGCCGCCGCGCGGGCGACCCGGGCGATGTCGGCGTCCTCGAGCACGATCAGCGGGTCCGAGCCGCCCAGCTCCAGCACGGACTTCTTGAGGTGCTCCGCCGCGGTCCGGGCGACGGCGGCCCCTGCTCGCTCGCTGCCGGTGAGGGACACGCCGCGCACGCGCGGATCGGCGATCATCTCGGCGATCTGGTCGTGATCGGCGAAGACATTGACGTAGGCGTCGTCGGGGACCCCGGCGTCGTGCAGGATCCCGGCCATCACCTCGGCGGAGCCGGCGCAGATCTCCGCGTGCTTGAGGATGATCGTGTTGCCGGTCATCAGGTTGGGGGCCACGAAGCGGGCCACCTGGTAGTACGGATAGTTCCAGGGCATCACGCCGACCAGCGGGCCGATCGGCTCGGTCTGCACGAGCGACTCCTGTGCTCCCTGCGGGTCCAGCAGCTCGTCCTGGAGCAGCTCGGGGCCGTGCGTCGCGTACCACCGGTAGATCGATCCGGCCAGCTCGGCCTCGCCGATCCCCTGCGCCAGGGGCTTGCCCATCTCAGTGGCGATCAGTCGTCCCAGCTCCTCCGAGCGGGAGTCGTAGGCGTCGGCGACGCGCTCGAGGATCTCGGCGCGTCGCTCCGGGGGCGTCCCCCGCCAGTCTGGGAAGGCGGCGTGCGTCCGTCGGAGCACGTCCTCCACGCCCGCGGAGTCCAGAGCAGGGAACTGCTTGTCGGTGCGTCCCGTGGTCGGGTTGGTCGTGGTGTATCCAGCCATGCCCCCACCCTCAGGCCCCACCCCGTGGTGTGTACAGTCCGAGGACCGATCGGTCGTCGATCTGTCAGAGGATGAACTCCAGCGGGTCGAACTCGTCGATGTCGATGATCCGCACGCGCGGCAGACGGCTCGTGAAGGCGTGCACGTCGTACTCGAGGTCGTGGAACTCGATCCCGGGGATGTCCTGCAGGTCGGTGGCCATGAACTCGCGGAAGCCGACCAGCGCCGTACGCCGGTCCGGGGTCACCGCGAGGTCCGTCATCTGCGGAACGAAGTCCTTGTCGTGGCTGACCAGCATGACGTCCGCCGGGCGGTCCTGCAGCGCCTCGGCGGTGCGCTGGATCGCGATGTCCACGACCTTGCCCTCGCCGCGCAGCGGGATCGCCTTGTACCCCAGCGCGATCAGGGCCTGCACGAACCCGGAGGGCAAGCTGTCGCCGACGGCGAGGAAGAACAGGCCCCGCACCGGCTGGCGCCAGGCGTGCTCGGCGTGCTGGAGCAGCTTGTTCCAGCGGGGGCGCTCGTCGGACTGGGGTCGTCGGCCGAGCACCGAGACGCCGAGGGTGGCGTCGATGTTCTCGCCGTCCACCAGGAGATACGTGGTGCGTTCGGTCATGGGGATGACACTACTCGGTGCCGGGCGTGCGGTCGCCGGTGCGGGTGGTGCGTGCGAGCGCCTGCCGCGTGCGCCGATGAGCTCCGCACTGACGCCGCCGTCGACCCGAGAATCAATTCCGACGGCTCCTCCCCAGGCGCGCTTTTCCACATTCTTGGGGATGGTGTTGACAATTCACGACGGGCGGGGATGGCGACGATCTCGGTGTTCACGAGGACTGCCTTGTCCTGCACCTGTCCTCTCCGGTTTCGTCACCGTTCGGGATTCGTTCGGCGTCCGTTCCCGTCGGGCACGTGCTCCCGTCCCCGCAGCACCCCTGCTCGCGCCCCCCTCCCGCCCTAGGAACACCCTGCTCCCATCCCTGCCCCTGATCCCACCCCCACAGCGCGATGCTTTGGTCCCTGCCTCCGCTCCCACCTCCGCAGCGCCCTGCCCCCGCCCCCGAGTGACCGTCGCATAACGCGCCGACCGCGACCTCTCCTCCCCACAGGTGGGTTATCCACAAATTCATCCCCATTGCGCCTGAGCCCTTCTGAAATGTCCGTTTCGGCGGTATTGTATGAGGTGTCGGGAATCTTGAAAGAGATTCTCTGTCTCGACAGCGGACGGCACCGAGGCCGTCCCGTCCACGGATCGGGGAAGGAGGGCGTGATGGGGGAGTTCGACGAGGGGCCGGAGGCCCCGCTCGAGTCCGCGTGCGAGTCCGAGTCCGACGCCGGCACGGGAACCGGCGCCGGCAGCGTTGCTGACCCGGCGACCGCCGACGAAGCCTCCCAGGGCAGCATCGCCACATCCGAGACACCCGCCGTGACCGACGACGCGACGGAGCCCACCGCCCCACGCTGGCGAGTGCGGGCCCGTCGGCCGTTGGACCAGGAGCAGCTGCTCGCCGAGGTGGAGCCCGGCACGATCGAGGCGTCGCGGGTGCTCGCTCTGCACCGCACGATGCAGACCAGGGCCCGCCTCTACGCCCACCAGCTGCGGCAGCTCGCGGTGTTCTTCCGCGAGGATCCCGAGGCCGGCGGCATCCCCGAGAACGCGGATATGACCGGCGTGAAGGTCGCCGTGGGCCTGCGCACCTCCGCCGCCCGCGCCTGGTCAATGGTGCTGGACGCGCGCACCTCCGTGGATCTCATGCCGGCGACCTTCGTCCACCTCGCGCGCGGCGACATGCCCGAGGACTTCCACCGCTACCTGCTGCGACAGGTGCGGAGGCTGGACGACGAGCAGAAGGAGGCCGTGGACCGCCACCTCGCCGGGGTGGAGATCCCCGCGGTCTCCAAGGCCACCTTCGAGGCGCAGGTCCGCCTCGCCGTGCGGCTCGCGACCGCGGGCACGGTCCCCGAGCCGCCGCGGGCATCCCGCTCCGTCGAGCTGCTCGACGTCGACACGAGGGCCGGCACCGCCTCGCTCTACGTCACCGGACCGATCCTCGAGATCCAGGGGCTCGCGCATCGGCTCGACGTCGCGGCGCGGACCGTGCAGAAGGCCCAGCGCGCCGCCCTGCGCGACGGCGAGGAGGGGCCGCTGCCCTTCGACATCGACGGCGACCTCGCCGAGCGGGGCCGCGCCCTCTCCCTCGCGACGCTGCGCTACGCGATCCTCACCCACTCCGTGCTGGACATCGACCCGGTCCAGGAGACCTGCAGCCCCTACAAGATCCTCGTCACCGTGCCGGTCACGACGCTCATGGGGCTGGAGAACACCCCCGCGATGCTCGACGGGCTCACCCCGATCCCCGCCGAGCTCGCCCGCGATCTCGCCGCCGGGGAGTCGACCTGGCTGCGGATCCTCACCGACCGGATCATCGGGGCGCCCTGCGATGCGGTCGCCGAGACCTATGCGCCGACCGCACAGATGAGGCTCCAGCTGCGGATGCGCCACCCCGTCTGCGCCGTGCCTGGATGTGGGAGGCCCACCCGGCTCGCCGCGGAGGACGACCACATCCTCGAATACGACCACGACAACCCCGACGAGGGCGGCCCGACCTCGCTCGCGAACCTGCACCGGCTCTGCTGGCGCCACCACCAGCTCAAGACCGCCGGGCTCCTCGACCCCACCCGCGTTCCCGACCCCAGCCGCGAGCTCGGCGGCTCACCCGGACCGGTCGCCACCGACTGGGAGATCGACGGCGGAATCCGTGCCCGCACCGTCGAACACACCGACCTCGTCACCCCGGTCACCGCCGAGGCACTCGAAGCCGCCTGGCGGATCCACCAGCGACTCCACGCCGACGCAGAGCGGCTCGCCGCCGCCGAGCGGGCCAGGCCACGACGAGAACGGGTCGACGAGCAGCGTCGCGAGGCGATGGCCATCGCCCACCCCCACCCCCACCTGCGCAGCCGACTCCGGGCCCCGGACCCCGACGCGATCGCCGCGCTCGGCGACCCGCCTTTCTAGCTCACCGGCCCTCGCCGGCGACCTTCACCGTCATCCGCGCCGTCTCGCCATTGACTGTGACGGTCACGGTCGCGGCGCCGCGGCGCAGTCCCGTCATCTCCCCGGTGCGCGGATCGACCCGGACGACGTCACGCCGGTCCGGCTGCTCGTCGCCCGCTCCGCCGGTCGCGACATGCACCCCGGTGCCGCCCCACTGGGCGGTGACCGGCCACGCGACCGGCACCTCCCGGCCGTCCTGCGTGAGCGTCGCCGAGACCTCCCCGACCTCGCCCACCGCCAGCTGGTCCCGGCCCTCGACCGCGAGGGAGTCGACCCACGGCCGGGTCTCCGCCGCGAGCCAGTCGACCCGGTCCTGCGTGGCGGGATTCCGGCCCACCACGCCCGAGGCCGGATCGATGCCCAGCATCGTCCATCCCGTGAACCCGCCCGTCGCCGGCGTCCCCGCCGGGGACTTGCCCGAGTTGCCGTTCACCAGCGTGGTCACGCCCTCGACCGCGCCGCCGTGGAACACGCCCGCATGGGCGTTCACCAGCGCGACGGACTTGCCCGTCGTGCGCCGGAAGTCGGCGAGCTGCTCCTCGATCGCCCGGGCCTCCCGCTGGTCGGACAGCTGGCTCGACTCGCTCGGCAGCGGATCGTCGGTCGGGTGGTGGAAGAACACGACCACGCCGGTCAGCGCATCGGACTCCGCCACGGCGCCCAGCTGCTCCTCGAGCATCTCGAGCTGGCCCAGGCCGTCCCCGGCGAGGGTGCCGGGGGCGCTGTTCATCGTGATGACCTTCGTCGCGCCGAGATCCTGCGCGGTCGACGTCGGCCCGAACGCCTCCTCGAAGTTCGCGATGTCCCCGCCCATCACCTCGTGGTTGCCGGGCACGTAGACGTACGGGATGTCGCTCGTCCACTCCTCCTCGAGGATCCGCTGGGCCAGGGCGAAGTCCTCCGGCGAGGCCTCGTCGACCAGGTCGCCGTTGATGACCAGCAGGTCCGGGGACGCCTCCCGGATCTCCCGCAGGGTGCGGCGCGCGCCCTCGACGGCGTCCGAGTCCGGGGAGGCGGCGACGAACTGGGCATCGCTCATCACCGCGATCCGCTGCGGACGGTCCGAGACGTCGCCGTTCGCCAGCAGCGCCGCGTCATGGATCCGCGGCTCCTCCGGCAGCTCGGTCTGCGGGGTGGTGGTCGCGCGGAGGTTCGCGACCGTGATGTCGCCCGTGTACTGCGCCTCCGGGCGGGTCTCCATGATCCGCAGGCGCTCGACGGTCAGCGGCTGCGGCAGACCCTCCGGCACCGTGAAGCGCACGCTCTGCCAGCCCACGCCGTGCAGGTTCTCGCCGTCGAGGTTCGTCACCGTGCCCTCGCCGTCGCGCACCTGCAGCCGGGGCCAGGCTCCGCTGCCGTCGGAGAGCACGTCCATCGTCAGCGCCTGCGTGGAGCCCTCGATCCGGGCCGGCTCGTCGGCGATGAGGTAGTAGCCGCGGGTGGCCGAGGAGGTGGTGAAGTCGTAGGTCATGCGCACGCCGGGCGTCGGCTCGCCGTCCTCGCCGACCGGCCCCTCGGCCGCCTCGAAGGAGCCGGTCGCCCGAGCCGCGTCGTCGCTGAAGGCGGAGAGGTCCGAGAAGTCGAGGACCTGCTGCTCCTCGGTGCCGTGGATGAGCGCGACCGTGGTCTCCAGGCCCGCGGCGCGGAGGGTGAGCGTGCCGGTGGCGGCCTCGCCGGTCGCGCGCACGCCCCAGCTGCCGAGGCCGTTGTCGGTGACCTCGAAGCCGTCGGAGGCCGTGGCCTCCACGTCCGCCGTCTCGATCCGGGCCCGACGGCCGTCGGCGTCGTAGCCGGTCAGGGCCACGGTGCGGGGGGTCTCGGCGTCCGGGAAGTTCAGCGAGCGCTCCGAGGCCTGCAGGCCGACGGGCTCGCCGAGCACGCGCAGCTCCTGCCGTGCCTCATGGCCCGCGGCGGTGAACGTGACGGCGCCGCCGCCGGGACCTGTGCCGCGCACGACGGCGCCGGCCTGGTCGGACTGTTCGAGCTCCACCGCGCCCTCCGCGGTGAAGGCGCCGTCGGCCATCACCGGGGAGAGGTCGGCGGCGAGGCCGGTCGCCTCCAGGGAGCGGTGGAGGTTCGGGAAGACGGCGTCCTCGCCCTCCACGGCGAGGGAGGTCTGCACGTCGGCGAGCTCCTCGGCGGGGGCGTCGGAGTAGAACACCAGCGCATTGGGCACCTCGCGCACGACCCCGTCCGAGGGGCTGTTCCAGATCGCCTCGCTCTCGCTGCCGGCGGTGCGGGCGGCCAGCGCCGAGGAGCCGCCGCCGTCGAGGTTGACGGCGTTGTGCGCGCCCATGTCCTCGAGGATCTGCCCCAGCTCCGGCAGGGTCATCCCCGTGGACGCGGTGCTGCGGCCGTCCAGGACCAGCACGAACAGCTCGCTGCCGTCGCGGCTGACGCCCACGGCGGTGCGGGGATGGGAGGTCGTGACCAGGGAGTCCTCGCCCATGTCCGGCACCTCGCCGTCCGCGAGGATCTGATGGCTGCCGGCGATGCCGAGGTCGACGTCCTGGTCGGGGCCGATCTCGATGTCGACCTCGTCGCCCACCTCGAGGTCCGCGACCATGCCGGCGCCGTCCTCGCGGCCCAGTAGCACCTGGCCGTCCTCGGGGATCTCCGGGTCGCCGGCGGTGTCCTGCACGTCGGTGACCTCGGTGACCGTGCCGTCGACGACGGTCGCCAGCGCGATCTCCTCGGACATCGCCTCGGGCGCGCCGACGGGCCGGTCCAGGGTGTAGTCGCCCCACGCCGGGGTGTACACCCCGATCCCGTCCTCGGGCAGGGAGGGGTTGTTGATCCCCTCGAGCTCGTGGACGGCGCCGTCGGCCGTGGTGAGCTCGCCGGAGGCGGAGAGCGCCTGGATCGCGGCCTTCCCGTCGGCGAGCGTGAGGGCGGGCATCGCCTGGGAGGTGCCCATGCGCACGCCGGCGGAGCTCATCGAGGTGCGCAGCGGCGCATCGGAGTGGTTGATGTCGAAGAAGGTGCCGTTGACCGCGGCGACGGCGCGGTCGCCGCGCTCGCCGGCGTGCATCACGTCGCTCAGCGGGGAGCGGCCCGTGACGGTGCCGTCGTCGGTGACGTCGACCGAGAGGGTCGACTCGGTGAGGTCGGCGGTGAGGACGCTGCCCTCCTTCCAGCCGCCCTCCTCGAGGCGGGAGAAGGTGGTGAGGTCCAGGCCCGGCGCGACGCGGTAGTCCTGCGAGTCGCGAAGCACCCCGCCCGCGGCGAGCTGCTCGTCGGTGACCTCCGCCGCGGCGGGCGCGACCGGGAGCGCGGGGAGGAGGAGGGCGAAGGCCGCGAGGAGCGCGAGCCAGCGGGTCTGCGTGAGGACGGGGGTGCGGGGCGCGGAGTGCATCGAGGATCCTGCTCGCTGGAGGGGAGGGCCTCGAGCACCGTATGTGACCTGGGAGACACCTGGGTGGTGTCGGGGTGAACGTCGGGTGACCTGACATCGGTGTGAGGGCTGGCGGCCCTCACACCGATGTCAGGTATCGTGCCAGGTCAGACGGCCTGGACCTTGCCGGTCACGCCGTGCGGGTCGATGACGTACTTCTTGGCGACGCCGGAGTCGAACTCCGCGTAGCCCTTCGGAGCGTTGTCCAGGGAGATCGCGGTGGCGTTGACGGCGTCGGCGATCTGGACCCGGTCGTGGAGGATCGCCTCCATGAGCTGGCGGTGGTAGCGCATCACCGGGCACTGGCCGGTGGTGAAGCTGAGCGCCTTCGCCCAGCCGAGCCCGAGCCGCATCGAGAGCGAGCCGACCTTCGCGTCCTCGTCGACGCCGCCCGGGTCGCCCGTGACGTACAGGCCCGGGATGCCGAGCGCGCCGCCGGCGCGGGTGATGTCCATGAGGGTGTTCAGCACCGTCGCCGGCGCCTCGGCCGCGTCCTTGCCGTGCCCGCGGGCCTCGAAGCCCACGGCGTCCACGCCCGCGTCGACCTCCTCGCGGCCGAGGATCCTGGCGATGCCCTCACGCGGGTCCTCCTTCGAGACGTCGATCGTCTCGCAGCCGAACTTCGCCGCGTTCGCGAGGCGGTCCGCGTTCATGTCGGCCATGATCACGACCGACGCGCCGAGCAGCTGCGCGCCCACCGCGGCGGCGGTGCCGACGGGGCCCGCGCCCGCGATGTACACCGACTTCCCCGGGCCGACGCCCGCGGAGACCGCGCCGTGGAAGCCGGTGGGGAAGATGTCCGAGAGCATGGTCAGGTCCAGGATCTTCTCCATGGCCTGGTCCTTGTCCGGGAACCTCAGCAGGTTCCAGTCGGCATAGGGGACCACGACGTACTCGGCCTGGCCGCCCACCCAGCCGCCCATGTCGACATAGCCGTAGGCGCTGCCGGGACGGTCCGGGTTCACGTTCAGGCAGATCTCGGTGCGGCCCGTCTTGCACATCTCGCAGCGGCCGCAGGAGATGTTGAAGGGGACCGAGACGAGGTCCCCCTCCTTGATGAACTCCACGCCGGGCCCGGTCTCGACGACCTCGCCGGTGATCTCGTGGCCGAGCACGAGGCCCTCGGGGGCGGTGGTGCGGCCGCGGACCATGTGCTGGTCCGATCCGCAGATGTTGGTGGTGACGACCTTCAGGATCGCCGCATGGGGGAGCTTGCGGCCGACGTTCGCGGGGTTCACCCCGGGACCGTCCTTCAGCTCGAAGGTCGGGTAGTCGATGTCGACGACGTCGACCTTCCCCGGGCCCTGGTAGGCGATCGCGCGGTTGCTGGACATGGAGGCCTCCTTGCCTTCACGCGGCCCGCCTTCGCGGGCCGACTCCTCGAAGCCTCCGGGAGGATGTGTCGGGAAGTCAAGGGGTGGCGCGGAAAGCGCTGGGACCTGGGAGGTCTCCGCGATGCAGTCCCACGTACGACTGCGCCCCGCCGGAGCTCCGGCGGGGCGCTGGGGGAGGGCAGGTCAGTGGCGGTCGCCGAGACTCTTCAGGGTGTCCACCAGAGCGCTGACCGCCTCGTCGGTGGCCGTGGGCAGCGGGGTGCGCACGGGGCCCTGGGGCAGCCCGAGCTCGCCGAGAGCCCTCTTGATCAGCGAGATGAAGGCCGGGTCGGACTCGATCTGCCCGAGGGGGCCGGCGAGACCGTCCCAGAGGGAGACGGCTCGGCTCCAGTCGCCGGATGCCGCCGCCGCCCAGAGATCGACGCAGCGTGCGGGGGTGAGCCAGGCCGACGCGGCGACCCAGCCGCTCGCGCCCTGGGTGAAGCCCTCGAGGGCGAGGCCGTCGGCCCCGACGAAGATCTGCACGTCGGTGCCGAGCGCCGCGCGCAGCTCGCGCACGCGGGTCGCCTCGCCCGAGGTCTCCTTCACCGCCCACATCGAGTCGTGCTCGAGAAGGGCGACGAGATCCTCGGGAAGGAGGTCGGTGCCGGTCGAGTGCGGGTTGTTGTAGACCAGCACCGGCAGCTCCGAGCGCTCCAGGACGGGCGTGAGCGCCGCGACCGCGTCGCCGGCGCCGAGTCCGCCGTAGAACGACGGGGTGACCATGGCGGCAGAGGCGCCCCATCGGGCGGAGCTCGAGATCATCGCGGACATGTCCTCGGGGCGGTAGGCCATGCAGCCGACGACCACGGGCACGCGACCGTCGACGACCTCCACCAGGTGTCGGATCTGTGCCTCGCGCTCGGCCTCGTCGAGGGCGAGGGCCTCCCCGGTCGCGCCGAGGGCGAGGAGGCCGTCGACGCCCGCCTCGAGCACCCGCTCGACGCTCCGGCCGTACATGTCGAGGTCCTGGGTGCCGTCGGAGGAGAAGGGGGTGGTCGAGACGGCGAAGACGCCCCGCATCGGGGTAGCGGTCATGGAAGAGTCCTTTCGGGACGGGGCGCGGGTCAGCGCAGGGTGATCCAGATGGTCTTGGTCTCGGTGTACTGGGCGAACGCCTCGAGGCCGTTGTCGCGGCCGCCGAAGCCGGACGCCTTGTAGCCGCCGAAGGGCGTGGTGATGTCGCCCTCGCTGTACCCGTTGACGGCCACGGTGCCGGCCCGCACGGAACGGGCTGCGGTCAGCGCGTCGTCGATGTCGCGGGACCAGACGGTCGCGGCGAGACCGTAGGGGGTGTCGTTCGCGATCCGGATCGCGTCCTCGAGATCGGTGAAGGGGAGCACCACCACGACCGGGCCGAAGATCTCCTCGCGCGCGATGGCCATGTCCTCGCGGACGTCGGTGACCACAGTGGGCGGGTAGAACCAGCCGCCGGTCTCCTCGAGGACCTGCTCGCCGCCGGTGCGGACGGTGGCGCCGTCGGCGACGGCCTCGTCGACGTAGCGTGCGACGCGGTGCAGCGCGGACTCCTCGACGAGCGCGCCGATGGTGGTCGCCGGGTCGAGGGGATCGCCGACCACGGCCTTCTCCGTCGCAGCGACCAGTGCGTCCACGAAGTCGTCCAGGATCGAGGCGTCGACCAGGATCCGTGATCCCGCCGTGCAGTTCTGGCCCATGTTGCCGAAGGCGGCCTCGGCGAGGTCCTCGGCGACCAGCTCGAGCCGGTCCGCGTTGTCGGCGGTGACGATCTGCGGCGCCTTGCCGCCCAGCTCCAGGACGACCTTCTTGAGGTTCGACTCGGCGGAGTAGCGCAAGAATTCGCGACCGACCTCGTTCGAGCCGGTGAAGGAGATCGCGTCGACGTCGCCGTGCTGGCCGAGCGCCTTCCCGGTGACATGGCCGAGGCCGGGGACCACGTTCAGGACCCCGTCGGGCAGACCCGCCTCGGTCGCGAGCTCCGCGAAGCGCAGTGTCGTCAGAGTGGTCAGCTCCGGGGGCTTGACCACGACCGAGTTCCCGGAGGCGAGGGCGGGCCCGAGCTTCCAGGCCAGCATCGCCAGCGGGAAGTTCCACGGGAGCACGGCGCCGACGACGCCGATCGGCTCGTGGACGATCATGCCCACGGCGCCGTCCCCGGCGGGCGTGGTCTTGCCGAACAGCTTGTCGGCCGCCTCGGCGTACCAGCGGATGGAGTTGATCGTGTCCGGAAGGTCGAACTCGCGGCAGTCGGTGATCGGCTTGCCGGCGTCGATCGCCTCTGTCAGCGCGAGGTCCTCGAGGTTCTCCTCGAGGAGCGCGACCAGCTTCAGCAGCACCTCGCGACGCTCGGAGGGGTGCTTGCGGCTCCATGCCCCCGACTCGAAGGCGGTCCGGGCGGAGGCGACGGCCCGATCGACGTCCTCGGCGTCGCAGGCGGCGATGTCGGCGAGCTTCGTCCCGGTCGCAGGGTCGATGCTCTCGAAGGTCGCCCCTGACGCGGCGGGGACGAAGGCCCCGTCGAGAAAGGCGAGGGTGCGGACGGGCTCGGGGAGCGTGGCGGTCACGGGAGGTCCTCTCGTCGTCGAGTGCCCGGACTGGGCGGTCCTGCCTCCGACGGTACCATGTGCAATGGCACAAGCGGAAGGGGAGGTCAGGGAGAGGATTCCTCGTCCTCGGACAGCTGCCCCACCGTCAGGGGGAGGGCCAGCGGGCGCTTCGCGACGGCGCGGGCGGCCTCCAGGCGACCGCCGCCCTCGCTGCCCAGGCACACCATCGCCGCCCCGCAGATGCGTCCCTGGCACATGCCCATGCCCGCTCGGGTGACCCCCTTGAGCGAGCGGGGGTCCTCGGCCTGCAGGCTGTCGCGGGCCGCGGTGATCTCCCCGAGCGTGACCTCCTCGCATCGGCACACCACAGTGCTGTCGTCGGCTCCCTCGACCCATCCCTCCGGTGCCGGGTGCGCATGATGCATGGCCTGGGCGAACAGGCGATGGCGGGCGCGGGCGAGCCGATCCTGCCGGGAGGCGTCCGCGGGACGCCCGGTGCATCGGGCCGCAGCGGCGCGACCGGCGAGCCGGCCCTCGGCCACCGCTCCGACGGCGCCGGTGACGCCCGTGATCTCCCCGGCGAGGAAGAGCCCCGGCACCGTGGAGGCCTGCTCGCCATCGACCAGGCCGACGAGGGAGCCGTCCACGTCGAGCCGGGTCGCGGCGCCGGTCTGCACGAGCAGCTCGGCCTGCGGCACGAAGCCCCACCCGAGACCGACCACGTCGACGTCCTCGAGACGTCGTGCGGTGCCGGGCAGGCGAGCGCCTCGTCGATCGGCCTGCGAGATCTCGACGGCGCTGACCCGGCCCTCGCCCAGGATCCTCGAGACGACCTGCTTGCGCAGGTACGGGACCCGGTGCTTCGCCAGCAGCGCCGCGTAGTGTGCGCCCTCGACGCCCTTGCCGGGGACGAGGGCGCCAGTGACGCCGCGGGGCACCCAGCCGGTGAGGTCCCCGGACTCGACCACCGCCACGACCTGCGCCCCCGCCTGGAGAACCGACGCGGCCGCTGCCAGGAGGAACGGGCCGGTCCCGGCGAGCAGCACCCGGTCCCCGGGGGAGCGTTCCTGGACCTTGACGAAGGCCTGCACGCCGCCCGCCGCCATCACTCCCGGCAGCGTCCATCCCGGGACGGGCAGCTGACGGTCGTACGCCCCCGGGCAGAGCACGACGGTCTGAGCGCGGAGAGTGCGCGGAGCCGGTGCGCTCGGGTCGGCCTCGGGGGTCGGGGCGAGGCGGAGGGCGAAGCCTCCCTCCTCGAGGGCGTCGACGGCGGCGACGTGCGTGGAGGGCAGGATGCGGAGCACCCCCGCTGTCGCGGCCTCCCGCACGCCGTCGTGCAGCTCCTGGAACGTGGACCAGCCGTGGTGCCAGCGGGGCGCGGGGGCACCCGGCAGCTCGTCCTTCGCGCCGTGCCGCCAGAACTGACCACCGAGCCGCGGCCCGGCGTCCACGAGCACGACCGAGTCGGCACGACGGGCGGCCTCGACCGCGGCGGCCAATCCGGCCGGCCCTCCGCCGATCACGACGACCTGGGCGTCCGCCTCACGCATCGCCGGCTCCCGTCCGCACGTCCATGCCGTCGGTGACCTCGACGAGGCAGGTGCGCACCCCGCGCCGACCGTCCACCGTCGCGAGGCAGTCGTAGCAGACCCCGATGCCGCAGAAGAGGCCACGTCGATCGCCCTCGCGGCGGGTGGTGCGCCAGCCTGCCGCCTCGCCCTCGAGCTGGAGCGCCGCGGCGACGGTGCGGTGCGCTGGGACGGCAAGGGGTGCGCCGTCGACGGTGAGGTGCACGGTGTCCTCGGGGGAGCTGCTCACGGGGTGCCTCCTGCGGTGAAGCGGGACGGGTCGAAGGGGGAGAGGTCGAGATCCGGTCGGTGTCCGGCGAGGGCCTGGGCCATGAGCTTCCCCGTCCCGACGCTCAGCCCGATGCCGGCTCCCTCGTGGCCGGTCGCGTGCCACAGGCCCGGCGCTCTCGAGTCGGCACCGATGGCAGGCACGTGGTCCGGCGAGTACGGGCGGAAGCCGTGGTAGTGGCGCAGCACCCGGGCGTCGGCGAGGAAGGGGAACAGCTGTGCTGCGTTGCGGGCGATGCGCCGCAGGGCCTCGCGGCTGAGTCGATCGCTGAAGCCGACCTGCTCTCGGGAGGAGCCCAGCAGGATGCTTCCGGCCGGGGTGCTCTCCACGACGGGCGAGGCCTGCAGGGAGGCGTCGGAGGTGCCGACGTCGTCGATGTACTCCGCCGCGTACACCTTGTGGAACACCCGGGGCGGCATCGGCTCGGTGACCATCACGTAGCCGCGTCGGGGGGCGATGGGGAGGTGGACGTCCGCGAGCGCGGCGAGCTGGGCGGCCCAGGGCCCGGTCGCGTTGACGACCGCGCCCGCGGGGAGGTCGCCGTGAGTGGTGCGCGCGCCGACGACCTGATCGCCCCTCCGCAGGAGGCCGGTCACCGGGCAGTGGGGGAGCACCTCGGCGCCGCGATCGCGCGCGAGGGCGAGGAGATGGGCGACCACCTGCATCGGCATGACCTGGGAGTCGTCGGGGTAGAGGGCCGCCCCGACGGCGCCGGGCGAGACATGGGGCTCGAGCGCGAGCAGGTCGTCGGCCTCGAGCTCCTGGACGGCGATGCCGTGCGCGCGCTGTGCGGTGAGGGCACGGCGCAGGGACACCATGCTCGACTCCTGCGAGGCGACGATGATGCCGCCCTTCTGCTCGAACTCCCAGCGGCGACCGTGCTCGGCGAGCTCGCCGTGCCACAGTCCCAGCGAGTAGTTGGCGAGATCGAGCTCGGGGCCGCGCTCCTTGTCGGAGACGAGGATGTTGCCCTCGCAGCGTGAGCTGGTCCCGCCGCCGGGGGCGCCCCGGTCCACCACGCGCACGCTCAGGCCGAGCAGGCTGGAGTAGTAGGCGATCGCGGCGCCGATCGCGCCGGCCCCGATGACCAGGACGTCGGTGCCGCGCGTCATCGAGGGGAGACCAGGTCTAGGAGGGGGGCGGGGGCCGTCCCGTCCTCCTCCTCGCCGGTGGACCAGAGGCGGGAGGTGTGGCCGAGGTGTCGCACGATGAGCTCATGGGCTGCCTCCCCGTCGCCGGCGACGAGGTGGTCGAGGAGATCGTGGTGCTCCTGGGCGGAGTGCACGAGGCGGCCGCTGTCGGCCAGCGTGCGCAGCGCGCGCAGACGCGTCTGACCGCGCAGGCGGGTGGTGAGGTCCACCAGGCGCCGGTTCCCGGTGTGCTCGAGCAGACGGGCATGGAAGACCCGGTCGCCGCGGAGGTAGGCGTGCAGATCCCCCTGGCGGGCGCCCTCGACGATCTCCTCGGCGAGGGTGCGCAGGGCGGGGAGGTCCTCCTCCGGGAGATGCCCGGCGATGGCGCGCATCGCGGGGCCCTCGAGGAGCTGTCGGATCTGGGTCTGCTCCTCGAGATCGGCCCCGGTCATCTCCGTGATCCGGAAGCCCTTGTTCTTCATCGTGGTCACCAGGCCCTCGCCGGCGAGATCCATCATCGCCTCGCGCACCGGAGTCGCGGAGACGCCGAGCGCGGCGGCGAGCGCCGGGGCCGAGTACAGCCTGCCCTCCTCCAGGTCGCCGAGGATGATCGCGCTGCGCAGGGCGTCGGTGACCGAGGCGCGCAGGCTCTTGTTCTGCTGGATCTCTCCCAGCGGGAGGGGGCTGGTCGTCATCGCGTGCTCCTGTCGGGCCGGCTCGTGCGAACCCACGGTAATGGTCGGCGACGAGGTCACAGCTCGAAGCCCTCCGGGTACGGATCCGTCGGATCGAGCATGTACTGCGCGGTGCCGGTCACCCAGGCGCGTCCGGTGATCGTGGGGAGGACGGCCTCGTGGTCGCCGACGGTCGCGGTGCCGACGAGGCGGCCGGTGAAGCGCGAGCCGATGAAGGACTCGTTGAGGAAGTCGGTGTCCAGGGCGAGCTCGCCGCGGGCGTGCAGCTGCGCCATGCGGGCGCTGGTCCCGGTGCCGCAGGGAGAGCGATCGAACCACCCGGGGTGGATCGCCATCGCGTGGCGGGAGTGGACCGCGTCGGAGCCGGGGGCGGCGAGGTAGACGTGGTGGACCCCGCGGATGTCCTCGCGCTCGGGATGGACGGGCTCGTCGGCGGTGTTGATCGCGTCCATGATCGCCAGGCCCGCGGCGAGCAGGCGGTCCTTGGCCTGCCGCTCGAACGGGAGGCCGAGCTCCTCGAGCTCGACGATCGCGTAGAAGTTCCCGCCGAAGCCGAGGTCGTAGCGGACGGTGCCGAGGTCCGGCACCTCCACCTCCGCCGCCTGCCGCAGGAGAAAGGAGGGCACGTTGCGCAGCGTCACCGACTCGGCGTGGCCGTCCCGGACCGCCACCTCCGCGATGACGAGACCGGCGGGGGTGTCCAGACGGATGGTGGTCACGGGTTCGACGACCTCCACCATGCCGGTCTCCACGAGCACGGTCGCCGCGCCGATCGTGCCGTGGCCGCACATCGGCAGCAGCCCGGAGACCTCGATGTAGAGGACTCCCCAGTCGGCGTCGGTCCGGGTGGGTGGCTGCAGGATGACACCGCTCATCGCGCCGTGGCCGCGAGGCTCCCGCATCAGGAGCTTCCGCAGGCCGTCGCGGTGCTCCATGAACCACAGCCGCTTCTCCGCCATGGTCGCCCCGGGGATCGGGGGCACTCCGCCCGTGATCACGCGGGTGGGCATGCCCTCCGTGTGCGAATCGACGGCGTGGTAGACGTGCGTGGTGCGCATGAGGTTCTCTCCTTCGAGATGTCAGCGGGCCGGGAGATCGTCGGCGTCGACAGCCGGGGCGCGGGAGGTCGTCCAGAAGTCCGCACCCTCGATGCCCAGCGGTGCGGGGTCGAAGGTCGGGTCGAGGCCCTGCTTCCGCTGGCGGTCGTAGTCGCGGATGACCTTCAGGACCACGGGGCTCAGCGCGAGGATCACCAGCATGTTGACCCAGCCGAGCAGACCGTAGCCGATGTCGCCGATCATCCACATGGCGTCCGCCGAGATCAGCGCGCCGAAGGCCGTGATCGCCATGGCGCCGATCTTGAGCACTGCGCTGGGCCAGCCGCCCGTGGTGCCGCGGAGGTAGCCGAGGTTGGTCTCGGCGATGTAGTAGAAGGCGATCATCGTGGTGTAGGCGAAGAAGAACAGGGCGATCGCCACGAACACGGGACCGAAGCCGCCGATGGCGGAGTCGATCGCGGTCTGCGTGTAGGCGACGCCGGCTTCGACGCCGGGGACGTTCTCGACCACGGCCCTCTCTCCGTCGAAGACGTTGTAGGAACCGGTGATGATGATCATGATGCCGGTCGCGTTGCAGACGATCACGGTGTCGATGAAGATCGAGAACGCCTGGACGAGGCCCTGCTTGGCGGGGTGGTTCGTCGAGGCGGCGGCGGAGCCGAAGGTGCCCTCGCCGACGCCGGCGACGTTCGAGAACACGGCGCGGCGCACGCCCCAGGCGATCGCGGCACCGGCCATGCCCCCGAAGATCTGGTCCCTGCCGAAGGCGGAGGTGAGCACCAGCTGGATCGAGGGCAGGACCTGGTCCAGGTTCATCAGGATGATCACGACGGTGAAGATGATGTAGCCGACCGCCATCACCGGGACCATGAGCTGCGCGGCGCCGATGATGCGCTTGGTCCCGCCGATGATGGTGAAGCCCAGCAGGCCGGTGAGGAGGATCGCCGACAGCCAGGTGGGCATGCCGAAGGCGACCTCGAGCGAGCCGGCGATGTTGTTGGACTGCACGCCGGAGAACACGAAGCCGTAGCAGACCATGTAGGCGACGGCGAGGCCGACGGCGAGCCACTTGAGCTTCAGGCCGAACTCGACGTAGAACGGCGCGCCGCCGCGGTGCTCCCCGTCGATGCGGCGCTTGAACACCTGCGACAGGACGGTCTCGGCGAACGAGCTCGCTGAGCCGACCAGCGCGGTGACCACCATCCAGAAGAGAGCGCCGGGGCCGCCGGCGGCGATCGCGGTCGCGACTCCCGCGATGTTGCCGACCCCGACACGGCTGGCGAGCGTGAGCAGGAGTGCCTGGAGCGGGGCGACGCCCTCGTCGTCCTGGGGCTTGGCCACGATCTGGCGGAGCATGTCCGGGATCCGTCGGAACTGCACCGCGCCGGTGATCACGGTGAAGAAGAGCCCGACGGCGAGCGCGAAGTACGCCATCGGGTTCCAGATCCAGTCGTTGAGGGTGCCGAGGAATGCCATTGCGGGAGTCCGCCTCACGTCGTTGGGGGCAGGAGGTGTGATGCGGACGACAGTAGGGCGACGCCGATCACTATGTCAACTGTGACATTGCACAGCGCGAATGGGAGACTCGAGGCATGGAGAGCACCGCATCGCACCGCCCCGCACTCCACCAGACCTGCGCCGCCGCGCTGCCCGAGCTCTCGACGCCGTGGCGGGCCGACGTCCCGCCGCGCCCCGAGCTCGTCTGGCTCGACGAGGAACTGGCGCGCGAGCTGGGATTCGACCCCGACTGGCTGCGGGGCGAGGACGGGATGGCGCTGCTGACCGGGCAGATCGAGGGCACCGTCGCGCAGGCCTACGCCGGCCACCAGTTCGGCACCGCGAACCCGCAGCTCGGCGACGGGCGGGCGGTGCTGCTGGGGGAGATCGTCGACGCCCGAGGCAGGAGACGGGACCTGCACCTGAAGGGAGCGGGCAGGACGCCCTTCGCGCGGGGCGGGGACGGGAAGGCGCCGCTCGGCCCGATGCTGCGCGAGGCCGTGATCGGGCGCTGGCTGCACGCCTGCGGCGTCCCCACCACGCGCGCCCTCGCCGTGCTCACCACCGGGGAGCGGATCGCGCCGCGCCAGGGCGTCACCGACGAGCCGGGCGCGCTGCTGGTGCGGGTCGCCGCCAGCCACCTGCGGGTGGGGACCGTCGAGTACGCCTCCTGGCACCTGGGGCCCGAGGTGACGGGGCGGCTCGTCGACCACGCGATCGCCCGGCACCACCCGTCGGCCGACGGGCCGCTGGGACTGCTGCAGGCCGTGTCCGAGGCGCAGGCGGAGCTGGTGGCGCAGTGGATGCTGCTCGGCTTCGTGCACGGGGTGATGAACACCGACAACATGGCGCTGTCCGGCGAGGGCATCGACTACGGGCCCTGCGCCGTGCTGGACGTGCACCGCCGTGGCGCCGTGTTCAGCTCGATCGACCGCGGCGGCCGCTACGCCTACGGCAACCAGCCCGGCATCGCGCTGTGGAACCTCTCCCGCTTCGCCGAGGCGCTGCTGCCGGTGATCGATGAGGAGCCGAATGCCGCGGTGGCCAGGGCGACGACGGTGCTCGAGGGGTTCGAGAGCCGGTATCTCGACGCGTACGCCGACGGGCTCGCGGCGAAACTCGGTGTCCGCGGGGAGCGGGGCGAGGTGCGGGAGCTCGGGGAGGCGCTGTTCACCCTGCTCGAGGAGCAGCGGGTGGACCACACGGGGTTCTTCCGGGAGCTCGGCGGGGGCGCGGCAGCGGGGCTGTTCGCGGAGCCGGCACCGTTCGAGGACTGGTGGCGGCGCTGGGAAGCGCTGCGGGGCGACGGGGGGTCGGCCGACGAGGCCCGTGCGGCGATGTGCCGCGCGAATCCCCGGTACGTCCCGCGCAACGTCCATCTCGAGGCGGCGCTGCGGGCCGCGCACCTGGGGGACATGGCACCGGCGCTGAGGATGCTCGACGCCGTGGGCTCGCCCTTCGAGCGGCGAGAGGGGCTCGAGGATCTCGAGGGGCCGGGCGACGGGGGCGATGCCTTCATGACCTTCTGCGGCACCTGAGGGGCACCCCCGAACGGTCGGTCGAGCGGGGGGCTCCGACTGCCCGGCGGTGCTAGCGTCGACGGTGTTCCCGATGGAAGGAGAGCCCCATGGCTGCCCTGAACGATCGACGCATCCTCGTGATGACCACCAACTTCGGCGCGGAGTCCGATGAGCTGACGAAGCCGATCGCCGCGCTGCGGGAGGCGGGAGCGACCGTGACGGTCGCGGCGACGGAGCCCGGCGTCGTGAAGACGCTCGCCGGTGATCGGGACCCCGGCCCCGAGGTCCCGGTGGATACCACCTACGACCAGGTGAAGGCCTCCGACTTCGACGCCCTCGTGCTCCCCGGCGGCACCCTCAACGGCGACCAGCTGCGCGCCGACGAGACCGTCCAGCAGGTCACGCGGGCCTTCGCCGCGGACGCCAAGCCCGTCGCCGCGATCTGCCACGCCCCCTGGCTGCTCGTGGACGCCGGCCTCGCCGCGGGTCGCGACCTCACCTCGGTGCCCACGATCCGCAACGACCTCGTCAACGCCGGCGCGAACTGGACCGATCAGGAGGTCGTCGTCGACGAGGCGGGTGGCTATCGCCTGATCACCTCGCGCACCCCTGATGATCTCGACGCCTTCAACGCCGCGATCATCGACGCGCTCACCGCCTAGGAGGAAGTCCATGACCGAGAGCTTCGATCCGATCGCCGCCGAGCCCGACGAGACGAGCATCGACGACGCCCTGGAGACGGACCGGGTCGTCACCGAGGGGCGCGACTCCCGCAACGCTGATGGGTACGGCTTCGACGAGGACGTCGCGCGCGGAGCCGACGAGTCCGCCGCCGCCGAGCAGGGCAACCGCGACGAGGACCGCATGGAGGCCGACGTCGACGACGAGCAGCTCGACCAGCTCGCCCGCGAGGACGGCGGACTGGACGAGATCCTCCCCGAGCAGGAACCGCCCCTGCCCTGACCTGCGGCGACGCCGTCCCCGTTTAATCCGTTGCTCTCGGGTGACGACGGGCCTACGGTATGAGCACACAGGGAAGGAGGTGATCCGAGAAGTGATTTCTTATCGGACATGTGAGGTGGCTCGCCGCTGAGGCGACCGTTCATCCGGACGCGCAGCGAATACCACCGAGCTGCCGGGACCCCCAGGGGTCGGACCTCGTCCTTCCGACCAGCGCACCGCGCGACCTGGGGGTTCTTCCCTGCCCCGACGCCTGCGGGTCGATAGCCTCGTGCCATGACGACCTCGCCCCAGTACGGCCCCGTGGAACTGATCTCCCCGCACCTCGACCAGAGCGCCGTGGTGCGCGGCGGCGCGCAGGACGCGCCGATCGTGCTGCTGATGCACGGGCTCGGCAGCGACGAGCGCGACCTCGCGGGCCTCGTGCCCTTCCTCCCGCCCGTCTTCGAGTACGTCTCCGTGCGCGGGATCTTCCGGTACGTGCAGGGCTTCGCTTGGTTCGACATGCCCCTGGACCTGGATCGGCCCGTGGCGATCGAGGCCTCGGCCGCGGCCGTCGAGGAGTGGATCGACGCGCAGGACCGCCCCGTCCTCGGCGCGATCGGGTTCTCCCAGGGCGGTGCGGTCGCCCTGCAGCTGCTGCGCCGCGATCCGCATGCGCTCCGGTTCGTCGTGAACCTCTCCGGCTTCCCGTTCCCCGCCGCGATGGAGGGCGATGCCGCGCTCGCCGAGGTGCGTCCGCCCGCGCTGTGGGGCCACGGTGGGATCGACCCCCTCTACGACCCCGAGCGGGAGCAGGCGGTCCGCGAGTTCATGAGCGCGCACACTGCGCTCGAGGAGGAGCGCCGCCCGCAGCTCGGGCACGCGGTCGACGAGATCGAGCTCCGGGCCGTCGCCGCCTTCCTGCAGCGTCGGGCCGCCGACGCGGACGGGCGCTGAGCGCTCCCCCGCATCCCCTCCCGCCGTCCAGGGGGCGGGCTGTAGCATTCCTGCATTCCCCGCTGAGAGACGGCGGGGTTCCCTAGGAGCACCAGGAGATCATGAGCGCCGCCAGCGACGCCCCCAGTGACAGTCCCAGGCCTTCGGGCCTGCACTCATTCACTTCCCGCGGGGGGATCCGTCCATGGATCTGATCGGTCCCCTCGTCTCGCTGGCGATCGGGCTCCTGCTCGTGCTGGCCTGCGGCGCCTTCGTCGCCGCGGAGTTCTCCCTGATCACGGTCAACCGCAATGACGTGGAGGCCGCCGCCGAGAGCGGCGACAAGCGCGCCGGCGGCGTCCTGCGGGGCATGAAGACCCTCTCCACGCAGCTCTCCGGAGCGCAGCTGGGGATCACGGTCACCAACCTCGGCATCGGCTTCCTCGCCGAGCCCGCGATCGCGGCCCTCGTCGGCCCGCCGCTCGTGGACGCCGGGCTCAGCGAGGTCGCGGCCCGCTCCGCGTCCGTCGCCCTCGCCCTGGTCCTCGCCACCGGCATGACCATGATCTTCGGCGAGCTGGTCCCCAAGAACATGGCGATCGCGCAGCCGTTGCGCACCGCGAAGCTGGTCGTCGGCTTCCAGCGCCTGTTCAGCACGATCTTCGGCCTCCCGATCCGCCTGTTCAACGGTAACGCGAACGCGGTCGTGCGGGCGCTCGGCGTCGAGCCGCAGGAGGAGCTGAGCTCCGCCCGCAGCGCCGATGAGCTGTCCGTGCTGGTCAAGCGCTCGGCCGACGAGGGCGCCCTCGCCGAGGAGACCGCCTCGCTGGTGCAGCGCACCCTCGCCTTCGGCGACCGGCGCGCGCACGACGCGATGGTGCCCCGCGGCCGGGTCGACTCCCTCGAGGTCGACCAGACCGTCGCCGACCTGCTGGAGCTCGCCCGCGAGACCGGGCACTCCCGCTTCCCCGTGCAGGACGACGAGAACGAGATCGCGGGCGTCGCGCACATCCGCCACGGCCTCGCCGTCCCCTTCGACGAGCGGCCCACCACGAGGGTCGACGCCGTGATGGGACCGGCGACGTTCGTGCCGGACACGGTGCCGCTGGACGACCTGATGGACACCCTCCGCGCCGGCGGCCTGCAGATGGCCGTCGTCGTCGACGAGTTCGGCGACCACGCCGGCCTCATCACCCTCGAGGACCTCGTCGAGGAGATCGTCGGCGAGGTCCGCGACGAGCACGACGAGGAGATGGACGACACCCCCGAGCCCGACGGCTCCTGGGACCTCGACGCGCGCATGCGTCCCGACGAGGCGACCGAACGGCTCGGCGTCACCGTGCCCGAGCACGAGGACTACGACACCCTCGGCGGCCTGGTCACGATGGAGCTCGGCCGCCTGGCCGAGGTCGGCGACGAGATCGTCGTGGACACCGACCCGGCGCCCGGCGAGGAGCCGGCGCGCCTGCGGATCGTCGTCGTCGAGATCGACGGGATGCGGATCGAGACCGTGCACGTGATCGTCGAGGCGGTGCCCGACGAGACGGATGTGCGGGCCGAGGACGAGGAGGTGGCCCGATGAGCGACTACGTCGGCCTGCTGGCCACCCTCGTCCTGCTGCTCCTGAACGCCTTTTTCGTCGGCGCGGAGTTCGCGCTGATCTCCGCGAGGCGCTCCGTCATCGAGCCGAAGGCGCTCGAGGGGAACTGGGCCGCGAAGGTCACGATCTCCGCGATGGAGCAGGTCTCGCTGATGATGGCGGGCGCCCAGATGGGCATCACCGTCTGCTCCCTCGCGCTCGGCGCGATCAGCGAGCCCGCGATCGCGCACCTGCTCGAGGGTCCCTTCGAGGCGATCGGCGTGCCGGGCGCGCTGACCCACCCGATCAGCTTCGTGATCGCGCTGTCCCTGGTCACCTACCTCCACGTCGTCTTCGGCGAGATGGTGCCCAAGAACATCGCGCTCGCCGGCCCCGAGCGGATGGCGCTGATCCTGGCGCCGGTGCTGATGGGCATCGTCACCGTGCTGCGGCCGCTGCTGTGGCTGCTGAACTCCATCGGCAACCTCGTGCTGCGGATGATGGGCATCGAGCCGAAGGACGAGGTCACCAGCGCCTTCACCCGCAACGAGGTCGCGGCGATGGTGAGCGAGTCCCGCGAGGGCGGGCTGCTCGAGGACAACGACGAGGCGCTGCTGCTGGGCGCCCTGCGCTTCGAGGCGCGCTCGGTCGCGAACCTGGTCATCCCGCTCGAGCAGGTCTCGACCCTGCCCGAGGGCGTCACCGCCGCGCAGGCGGAGGCCGCGGCCGTCGAGGGCTACTCGCGCTTCCCCGTGAAGGCGGCCGACGGGCGCCTGACCGGCTACGTCCACATCAAGGACCTGCTCGACGCGGTCCAGGCCACGCGCGACGAGCCGATCCCCGCGGAGCGGATCCGGGCGCTGCCCCGGATCGGCGGCGACCAGCCGCTGCGAGACGCGCTCGCCGAGATGCAGGGCTCCGGCGCGCACCTCGGCGCGGCGACCGGTCCCGGCGGCGAGGTGATCGGCGTGGTCACCCTCGAGGACATGCTCGAGGAGCTCGTGGGCCAGATCCGGGACGACTCGCGCGCGTACGCCTGAGGACAGGCCCGACAATGAGGTCATGACGACCCCTGGCATCGGCCCTGACGAGAACCTGTGGACGGCCGCGGTGCGGCGCAATCCTGAGCATGCGGCCGGCTACGCCGCACGCTGGAAGCGCCTCGCCGCGGCCGGACAGGACCTGGACGGCGAGGCGCGGCTGATCGACGCCATGGCGCAGCGCGGCTCTCGCATCCTCGATGCCGGGTGCGGCACGGGGCGGGTCGGCGGGCGCCTGGCGCGGGCCGGGCATGAGGTCGTCGGTGTGGATCTGGATGCGGAGCTGATCGAGGTGGCGCGGGCCGAGCAGCCGGCCGGGCGCTGGGAGGTGGGGAACCTCGCGGAACTCGACCTGGTCGATGGCGAGGGGGAGCGCGAGCTGTTCGACCTCGCGGTGTGCGCGGGGAACGTGCTGACCTTCCTCGCGGGGACGGAGCGCCGGCCGGCGCTCGCGGCGCTCGCCGCGCATCTCGCGCCGGAGGGGCGCCTGGTGGTCGGCTTCGGGCTCGACCGCGGATACGCGATCGAGGACTTCACGGCCGACGCCGCCGCGGCCGGGCTCGAGCTCTCCCAGCGTTTCTCCACCTGGGACCTCCGCCCCGCCGCGGACGACTTCCTGGTGGGGGTGCTCCAGCATGGGTGAGCCCGCACCGATCGCGGAGTCGCGCTGGCGGGTGCTGCCCGTCGGCCTCGGACCGGCGCTGCAGCGCCAGGCACTCCGGGCCTCAGTCCACGTGATGGTGGGCCTCGGGGTGCTCTTCGGGACCGTGGTCGTCGCCGGGATCGTGTCCGAGGAGCTGCTGTCCGACTCGGAAGCGGGGTCGACGATCGACCTGGCGGGCCGAGCCTCTCTCGCGGGGATGCTGATCCTGCTGGCGCTCGCGTTCCTGGCGCTCGGCGTGCTCGGCGCGCTCGAGGGCCCCCTCATGGCCCGGGCCCTCGCCCGTCGGCTCGACGAGGGCGTCCCCTCCTCCGACGTGCCGGCCCCCGGCCAGTGGGCGGCGGCGACGGAGCTCAGCGGCCGCGCGTACCGGATCATCGCGATCGTGCTGCTGTGCGTGCTCGGGCCGCTCTACCTCATCGCCGTCTTCGCCGTGTTCGAGACGGGGCTCGACGCCGTGGGCCTCGCGATCATCGGGACGGGCCTGCTGGTGCTGGGCCTGATCGGCGCCGGCATCCCGCTGTTCGGGAAGGTGCTGGACCCCCGGCAGGAGCGCACGGCGCAGCGGCTGCGCGCCCACTGGACCGAACCGCATCGCATCATCGCCGCGGGCCGCGCGCTCACCGCCGAGGACGTGGCCGCGGCGCGCGGCGTCGACGGGCCCGAGGTGCTCCCCGGCGCCGGAGCGCGGCGGCTGGGCGGGGCGGCGCTCGGCGTGCTCGGCGCGAGCGCCGCCGTCGGCCTCCTCGCCCTCCAGCTGATGTTCGCCCTCGCCTATCCCGACCGCGAGCACTGGTCCGGCGGGCGGGCGGGGGAGCGGGCCGAGCTCGACCCCCGCGGCGAGCAGCTGGTGGACCTGGTCGTGGCGGGCGTGGGGGTGTGCGGGGCGCTCGTGCTGCTGTGCCTGCTCCTCACCCTGGCCTGCGAGGTGCTGGCCCGCCGCGCCGAGATGCGGGCGGTGCGCACCGCCCTCGCCGACCCCGCGGCGCCCCCGCCCGCCATCGAGCTCCTGCAGAGCCTGTTCGCCGCCGGCGCGCCCCGCCTGCTGCTCGCGATGCACTCCCTCGCCGGGGCCCTCGCCGCGATCGGCCTCGGGCTGTGGGTGGTGCCGATCGGGGAGGACGGCCCCTCCTGGGAGATCTTTTCCTCCGCCGGGCCGACGCTGCGCGCCCTCGCCGCGCTCGCCCCGGCGGTGCTGCTCGGCGCCCTCGTGGTGCTCGCCGCGGGGATCCTGCTCGCGGCGGTGCTGGACCTCCGCGAGCAGCGGCTGCGGGACGAGCTGGTGCGGCGCTGGCCGATGCGCGCTCCTGCGGCTCCGGCTTCGCAGGAGTGAGCGCCCCCGGTCGTGCTCGATCGCGCTCGGGTGTGCGCTCACCTCGGCGATCTCGCGCAGCCGGGAGGTGAGCCGCGCCACCTTCGTGGTCGAGTGCACGCGATGACGGCACTCGCCGCTACGGTGAGGCCAGCACACCGACGTGTCCCCGGCCCCGGCCGGGCCCACCGCAAGGGGCGCCGAATGAACGCATCGCTTCCGATCCCCCCGCCGCTGCCCGCCGCGCGGACGGCGCCTGCGAGCCGCCGGCCGCGCCCCGCCGACGACCGGCCCGCGGCCGAGGCGGTGCCCGTCTTCTTCATCTCCGACTCCACCGGCATCAGCGCCGAGACCATGGGCAACGCGCTGCTGCTGCAGTTCCCGTCGGTCCCCTTCGAACGTCGGCTGATCCCCTTCCTCCGCACCGTCGAGGAGGCGCGGGAGGTGCGCGAGGACCTCGACGCGGCGATGGACGGCGAGATCGCGCCGCTGGTGTTCCTCACCGTCGTCGACGAGTCGGTGCGCGAGGAGCTGCTGCGCACCCGCGCACCCGTGATCGACTTCGTCAGCGGCCACCTCGCCCAGCTCGAGGCGCAGCTCGGCGTCACCGGCGACCACGCCCCAGCCCGGCTCCACGGGGTCGGCGACTCCCGCCGCTACAACCGCCGCATGCAGGCCGTCGAGTTCGCGATCGAGCACGACGACGGGCAGTCCGTGCGCGCGATCGAGAAGGCCGACGTCATCCTCATCGCGCCGTCCCGCTGCGGGAAGACGCCGACGTCGATGTATCTCGCGCTGATGCACGGGATCTTCGTGGCGAACTACCCGCTGGTGGACGAGGACCTCGCCGGCGAGGTGCTGCCCGGCTCGATCTCCGCCGTCGCGGACCGCTGCTTCGGCCTGCTGACCTCGCCGGAGAGGCTGACCGCCGTGCGCTCCGAGCGCCGTGCCTCCTCCCGCTACGCCTCCCTCGAGCAGACCCGCTGGGAGCTGTCGAGGGCACGCCGCGTGTACGACACGCACGGCATCGACTTCGTCGACTCCTCCAGCAAGTCGGTCGAGGAGATGTCCACCCTGATCCTCCAGTCCCTGGCTCGCCGCGGCACCACCGCCCGGTGAGCGTCCCCACCCCGAAGGAGCAGCAATGACGCAGAGCATCCGTTGGTTCTCCGAGCTCGGCATGGCCGATCTCGAGCAGGTCGGAGGCAAGAACGCCTCCCTGGGCGAGATGGTCTCGAACCTCTCCGCCCTCGGCGTCGCGGTGCCCGACGGCTTCGCGACCACCGCCGACGCCTATCGCGAATTCCTCGGCGCGACGGGCCTGGCGGAGCGGATCGATCAGCGATTGCAGGGCCTGGACACCGACGACACGATCGCGCTCGCCGAGGCGGGCCGCGAGATCCGGGCGCTGGTCATCGAGCAGCCCTTCCCGGCCGGTCTCGAGGAGGGGATCCGGGGCGCCTACGAGCAGCTCGCCGCCGGCAGCGGCGAGGAGGCGTCCTTCGCGGTGCGCTCCTCCGCGACCGCCGAGGACCTGCCGGATGCGTCCTTCGCCGGGCAGCAGGAGACCTTCCTGAACGTGCGCGGCATCGACGACGTGCTGCTCGCGATCCGGGAGGTGTTCGCCTCGCTCTACAACGACCGGGCGATCGCCTACCGCGTCCACCACGACTTCGAGCACGCCGCGGTCGCGCTCAGCGCCGGCGTGCAGAAGATGGTCCGCTCCGACATCGGCTCCTCCGGCGTCATGTTCACCGTCGACACCGAGTCCGGCTTCGACCAGGCCGTGTTCATCACCTCCGCCTTCGGGCTCGGCGAGGGCGTGGTCCAGGGCGCTGTCAACCCCGACGAGTTCTACGTCCACAAGCCCGGGCTGCGCGAGGGCCGGCCCGCGATCCTCAAGCGGCAGGTGGGCGAGAAGGCCACCAAGATGATCTACACGACCGACACGGCCGTCGGCCGCACCACCGCCTTCGTCGAGGTGGACCCCGCCGAGCGGGTGCGGCTGTCCCTGACGGACGAGCAGGTCACCGAGCTCGCGACCCAGGCGCTGGTCATCGAGGAGCACTACGGCCGAGCGATGGACATCGAATGGGGCCTCGACGGGGCCGACGGGAAGCTGTACATCCTCCAGGCCCGCCCCGAGACCGTGCAGTCCCGCGCCGGGAACACCGTGGAGAAGTACCTCCTGGCCTCCCGCGGCCCCGTCCGGGTCGAGGGCCGCGCGATCGGCGCCCGGATCGGCGCCGGCCCCGTCAGGGTGCTCGACACGATCGACCGCATGCACGAGTTCCAGCCCGGCGAGGTGCTCGTCGCCGACATGACCGACCCCGACTGGGAGCCGATCATGAAGCGCGCCAGCGCCATCGTCACCGATCGCGGCGGCCGCACCTGCCACGCCGCGATCATCGCCCGCGAGCTGGGGATCCCGGCCGTGGTCGGCACCGGCACCGCCTCCCGCGACCTGGCCGACGGGGACGAGGTGACCGTCTCCGCCGCCGAGGGCGACACCGGCTACGTGTACGAGGGGATCCTCGACTACTCGGTCTCCTCCTCCGAGGTCGACTCGATGCCGGCGCTGCCCACGAAGATCATGATGAACGTCGGCAACCCCGAGCAGGCGTTCTCCTTCTCCCGCCTGCCGAACGCAGGGGTGGGCCTGGCGCGGCTGGAGTTCATCGT
Source organism: Brachybacterium sp. sponge (assembly GCF_001613775.1). Taxonomy (NCBI): domain Bacteria; kingdom Bacillati; phylum Actinomycetota; class Actinomycetes; order Micrococcales; family Dermabacteraceae; genus Brachybacterium; species Brachybacterium sp. sponge. The sequence goes on from NZ_LRMP01000001.1 coordinate 720,475, forward strand.
GAACCGACAGATCGGCATCCACCCGCGCGCCCTGCTCGAGCTGGAGCGTCTGGAGAAGGACGAGCCGGAGGTCGCTGCGCAGGTGACGGAGCGGATCAGCGCCTACGAGGGCCCGCGCGAGTTCTTCGTCCAGCGCGTCGCCGAGGGCGTGGCGACCATCGCCGCGGCCTTCCATCCGGAGCCGGTGATCGTGCGGATGAGCGACTTCAAGTCCAACGAGTACGCGAACCTCCTGGCCGGCACGCTGTTCGAGCCGGAGGAGGAGAACCCGATGATCGGCTACCGCGGCGCCTCCCGGTACCTCTCGGAGGACTTCGCCGACTGCTTCGCGATGGAGTGCGAGGCGCTGCGCTACGTGCGCGAGGACATGGGGCTGACCAACGTGAAGCTCATGATCCCCTTCGTGCGCACCCCCGCCGAGGGCAAGGGCGTGATCGACCTGCTCGCGAGCCACGGGCTGGTGCGCGGGGAGAACGGGCTCGAGGTGATCATGATGTGCGAGATCCCCTCGAACGCCGCGGTGCCGGAGCTGTTCCTCGAGCACTTCGACGGCTTCTCGATCGGCTCGAACGACATGACGCAGCTGACGCTGGGCCTGGACCGCGACTCGGCGCTGGTCGCGGACGCCTTCGACGAGCGGGACCCGGCGGTGAAGTTCATGCTGGGGCGTGCGATCGAGGCGTGCCGGGCGGCGGGGAAGTACGTCGGCATCTGCGGGCAGGGTCCGTCGGACCACCCGGATCTCGCCGAATGGCTGCTCGAGCAGGGCATCGCCTCGATGTCCCTGAACCCGGACACGGTGGTGGACACGTGGCTGCGGCTCGCGAAGCTGAGCGGCGGGCAGGGCGGCGGCGAGGTGGGCTGACGCTCTGACGCGTCGCGAGCTCCCCGGCGATCCGTCGCGAGGGGAGCTCGCGGCATGGTGGGCTAGGAGCGTTGCCGGGCGCGGTCGGGCCCTGCTCCGTCAGGCCGCTCCGTCAGGCTCGGTCCTCGTCCTTCATCACCGGCATCTCGCCGGTGCGGGTGGCGTGGCTGCCGCCGCTGGGCTGCGAGGTGACGGTGGTGAGCAGGAAGGCGCAGTCCTCGAGCGCCTCGACGGCGTGGCGGAAGTGGGTGAGCGCGTCGAGGTCGCCGGCGCGCAGCTCCGCCTCCTCCTGACCGGTCACGCGCACGCTGCCGCGCACCACCTGGATCGACGCGGCGGGCGGGGAGTTGTGCTCGGGCAGGCGCACGCCGCGGCGCAGCGCGATGACGCTCTGGCGCAGCGGGCCGTCGCTCACCAGGACCTCCGCGTGGCGTCCGTTCTCGGCGGTGCGGGCCATGGTCATGGCCTTGGTGATCGCGTCGGGCAGGGCAGGCATGAGGTCCTCCTCCTCGGGAGCGGCGTCGGTCCCTTCCCAGTATCGCCCCGGGCGTGCGGGGGCGCTGTGGAACGGGGGAAGTCGGGGGCTGCGGGACGGCGGCGGGGCGCGGACGGAGGACCAGTGGTCGTGGTCGTCGGCGGAACGGTGAACCGGGGGCGAGCAGCGGTGCTGTCGAAGAAATCGGCGTACGTGATGTACGTGATGTACGTGCTTTTCTGCAGCAGCCCTGCTGGTCGCTGCGGTCGCCGGTGCCGTTGTCGTCGCGTGAGGACCGGGAGAGCGTCGGCACGGGCCGTGTCAGCTGGTCGAGAGGCCGGAGGCGGCTTCCTTGGCGAGGTCGAGCATGGTGCGCTCGCTGATGCCGAGCACGCGGGCCGCCGCGGCGACGTCGCGGAACTCGGGCTCGCGGCGCACGACGGCGCCGTCCTGGTCGCGGGCGATCTTCACGGCGATGCGCTGGCCACGCACCTCGATCTCGGTGAACTCGCGGGTGCGGATGATCCGCTCGACCCGGTGCATCCGCACGCCGAGGGTGCCGGTGCGGTCCATGAGCAGGGACGCGGCGGGGCCCTCGGAGCCCTCGCGGACCAGGGCGTGGATGGTCACCGCAGGGCGGCCGTGCTTCATCGAGATCGGGACGAGCCAGGCGTCCAGAGCGCCCGCGTCCAGCAGCTCCTCGAGGACGCGAGGCCAGAGACGAGGGTCGAGGTCGTCGACGTTCGCCTCGAGCTGGAGGGCGACGGTGGGGGTGGCGTGGGCGTCGGGCGGGAGATCGTCGGCAGACAGCTCGTTCGCGGCGAGGGTGCTGGGGGCGGGGGCGCGGTCTGATGCCGCGGGAGCGTCCGAGGCGGGATCGGCCGAGCCGGGATCGGTCGCCCGCGGCGTCGTGGACCGGGGTGCGGTCGTCGGGGGCGCGATGGAAGGCCGCCCGGCGGCGTGCGGCTCGGCGGTGAACGCGCGGCCGACGAGGACGCGGACGACGTTCGGGCGGCCCGGGGTGTCCTTCGTGCCGGCGCCGACGCCGATTGCCTCGGTGACCTGGATCGGCTGCGGCCCGGCGGAGGAGGCGAGGCCGCGCAGGAGCGCGACGCCGGTGGGGGTGGCGAGCTCGCCGATGCCGGGGGCGACGTCGGAGGGGACGCGCCGGCCGCCGTGCTCGTGCGGACCGCCCTGGGCGTGGGCGGGCAGCGCTGCGTCCGAGTCGGGGACGGGGACCGGGTCGTGGGAATGGGGATGGTCGTGCGCGTGGTCGTGGCTGTGGGAGTGCGCATGCCCGCGCGGGGGGAGGATCTCCCCGGCGACCGTCGGCCAGCCGAGCGCGAGGCGGGCGACCGCCGGGACCGGGACGGGGATGTCGCCGTGCGCGGCGCGGATCCGGCCCGAGCCGACGGCGAGGACGCTGCCGGTGGCCTCCTCGATGCCGAGCTGCCGCCACGCCTCGCACGCCCCGATCACGTCGGCCAGGGAGTCCAGCGCCCCGACCTCGTGGAAGTGGACCTCATCGGCCGGGACCCCGTGGGTCGCGCCCTCCGCGTCGGCGAGGCGGCCGAAGACGGCGAGGGCCAGGTCGATCGTGCGGCCCGGGACGTCGGCGCGGCCGCGCGCCTGCTCGAGCAGGTCCCGGATCGAGGCCCAGGTGCGGTGCGGTGGGTCGTCGACCAGCACCTCCACGTCGACCTTCACCGCGCGCTGCCCGCCGCGGTCCACGGCGGAGCGGACGAAGCGCACCGAGTCCGGGACCAGGGCGTCGAGCACGCGCTGGACGCCCGCGAGGTCCGCGCCGGCGTCGACGAGCGCGGCCAGCAGCATGTCGCCGGCGATCCCGGCGGTGGCGTCGACGAAGGCGGTGCGGGGCGTGGCGGGATCCATGACCGGATCGTATCGGCACCGCCTCCGAGGACGGCACCGACGACGGGCCGAGGATCGGGCAGAATGCGGGGATGACCTCCGCTTCCGCCCCTGCGCCGCGTGCCCGGCTCGACGACCTCGTCGCGGGCACGACGCTGCAGTTCGGCCACTTCGCGCGGGAGATCCGGGCGGAGCGGCCCGAGGAGGTGCGGCCCGCGCTCGCCGAGACCGAGCAGGCCGTCGCCGACGGCGCCTGGGCGGTGGTGATGATCGCCTACGAGGCCGCCGCCGGGCTCGACCCCGACGCACAGGTCCATGCCGGTCAGGACGGTCTGCCGCTGGTGTGGGCGGGGATCGCGGAGGCCCCGGACGCCGACCCCGCCCCGCTCACCCCCGCGGGCGGGTACGCGCTCGAGGCCTGGCAGCCGGACTGGACCCGGGCCGAGCACGCCGAGGCGATCGCGGCCGTGCGGGCGGCGATCGCCGAGGGCGACACCTACCAGGTCAACCTCACCACCCGGCTCCGCTCGCGCCTCGTCGGCGACCCCTACGGCCTCTACGGCGACCTCGCCCACCGTCAGCGCGGCGCCCACCACGCCTATCTCGAGATCGGCCGCCACACGGTCGTCTCGGCGAGCCCCGAGGCCTTCCTGACCTGGGACGGGAACGAGATCACCACCGCGCCGATGAAGGGCACCGCCCCGCGCACCGGGGATCCCGCGACGGACGAGGCGGCGCGGGAGACGCTCACGACGGGGGAGAAGGACCGCGCCGAGAACGTCATGATCGTGGACCTGCTGCGCAACGACATGGCCCGGATCAGCGAGCCCGGCAGCGTCGAGGTCACCGAGCTGCTCGGCGTCGAGGAGTACCCGACGCTGTTCCAGCTCGTCTCCCGCCTGCGCTCCCGGCCCCTGCCCGGCACCGGCCTCGCGGGCGTGCTCGGCGCTATGTTCCCCTGCGGCTCGATCACAGGCGCCCCGAAGCTCTCCACCATGGAGCTGATCACCCGCCTCGAGGACACCCCGCGCGGCGTGTACTGCGGCGCGATCGGCGTCATCGCCCCGGGCCGCGAGGGGGAGCACCCGCGGGCGAGCCTCTCCGTCGCGATCCGCACCGTCGTCATCGACCACGAGGCCGGCGGCGCCGCCGTCTACGGCGCGGGCGGCGGCGTGACCTGGGGATCCACGGCGGACGGGGAGTACGACGAGCTGCTGGTCAAGGCCGCCGTGCTGCCGAGCGGCGAGCGGGAGCCCTTCGCACTGCTGGAGACCTTCGCCGTGAGGGACGGCCGTGCGCAGCACCTCGAGATCCATCTCGAGCGACTGCGCGGCTCGGCCGAGCACTTCGGGATCGGGATCGACGAGGAGGCGCTGCAGGCCGCGCTGGGGCAGGTCGCCGCGTTCGAGGGCGAGCAGCTGGTGCGGCTGCGGCTGCGGCGCGACGGGAGCGTCTCCGTCGAGCCCCGCCCGCTCACTCCCGCGCCGGAGCCGGTGCGGCTCGCGGTCGACACCGGTCCGACGGTCTTCCCCGACGGGCTCAGCGCCCACAAGACGACGGTGCGCGATCACTTCGACGCGGCGCGTGAACGTCACCCGGAGGCCGATGACGTCATCCTCCGCGGGGGTCACGGCCGGCTGGTCGAGACCACCATCGCGAGCCTCGCCCTGCGCCTGGACGGCACCTGGTGCACCCCGCCGCTCGGGGACGGCTGCCTCGACGGGGTGGGGCGGCGCCTCGCGCTCGAGGCCGGGGAGCTCGTGGAGCGGGAGCTGACGGTGGAGGATCTGCGACGGGCGGAGGAGATCGCGGTCATCAGCTCCGCACGCGGGTGGCGGCGGGCGGTGCTGGCGGAGGGCTGAGACGGGCCGGGCCGGCGGCGACCGGTGCGCCGCGGCCGGGCGCAGGCCGCTCGCCGCGTGGGCGGCTGGTCCGTCGGACGACTGCCCGCCGCCTGTCCATGGGGAGTCCTCCCCATTCCCACCCCCGTCGGCCGCCCGTAGGTTGCCCGCAGGAGTGGTGCGACGGCGGACGAGGGGACGGTCATGGGGAGTCAGGACGAGTCACAGCAGGCGGGGCCGCCGGGGACGGGGCCGCGGGTGACCGCGCTGCCCGGACCCTCGCGCCTGGTGCGGATCAGCGAGGGGGCCTTCGACCGGGTGCGTGCGCTCGCGCTCGGGGAGGAGCCCGCGCCTGAGCTCACCGAGGAGCAGGTCGTCGAGCTCGAGCTCGCCGGGCTCCTCGTCGACTCCCCGGACGACGAGGACGCGCTCGTCCTCGACCAGCACTGGGAGCAGCTGCTGCGCAGCGGGCTGCGCTCGCCGGTCGGCGCCGAGCTCGTCTGCGTCGACGGGGACCGCGGCTGGACCACCACGCTGCGGATCGCCGGACGATTCGTGCTGGTCATCGACCAGGAGCACGAGGTCAGCGCCGACGACACGACGATGCGGCTCGGCCGACGCTCGAACGCCGTGCTGCTGGGCCTGGCAACCATCGAGCACCTCGGCGCGCTCGTGCGGGCCCTGGTCCCGCAGCGCCCCGCCTTCACCGACGCGGAGCCCGCCCCCGCCCCGGAGCACCTCGCCGACGCCCCGTCGATCGCGCAGGTGCAGATGGTCGTCGTCTCCTCCCCGACCCCGGAGGAGACCACCGTCGGCGGCGGCTCCTGGTACGCGCTCGGGCAGCACGGCGAGCAGCTCGCCCTGCTGGTCCCCGGCGAGGACGGCGCCGAGGTGCGCGAAGCCGCACCCGGCTCCCTCGCCGATGCGCTGTGCGCGAAGGTGATCGGCGCGATCGACCATGTCACCGCCCACGCCGCGGGGAGGGCCGCCTGATGAGCTTCCAGGGCATGGACACCGAGCAGGTCACGGGACAGTCCGAGGCGCTCGCCCGGGCGGCGCAGCGCCTCGAGGGACTGCTCGGCGAACTCGACGGCAGCGTCCGGTCGGTCGCCTGGGTCGGCCCCGACGCCGACGCCTTCCGCGAGCAGTGGGGGAGCACCCGTCGCGAGGGCGAGTCGCTCGTGATGCCCGGGCTCGAGGACCGCTCCCGCGAGCTGCAGCAGCACGTCGAGGAGCAGGACCGCGCCTCCGAGGACGGCGACGGCGGCTGGTTCGGCGACATGATGGACTGGCTGGGCGACACCGCCGGCGACGTCGTCGACGTGATCGGCGACGGCATGGACTGGCTGGGCGACTGGATCGGCGACGGTGCGGACTGGGTCGGCGACCGGATCGGCGAGGGCCTGGACTGGCTGGGGGATCGCGTCCAGGACGGGAAGGACCTGGTCAGCACCGCGATCGACGCCGTGCGGGACTTCGAATGGCCGCGGGTCACGGAACTGCTGGTCGACGGAGCGACCGGGCTCATCCGCGGCACGGGCGATGCCATCGAGGCTCTCACCGGGATCGACCTGAAGCTCGCCGACGACGGCACCGGCTACGCGGACGCGCCGGTCCCCGTCACCGGTGAGGAGTCCGGCCTCGTGCCCCCGAGCGACCTCTCCCAGATCATCGCGAACACCAACACCACCTATGGCGACAAGGAGACCGGGGAGGTCTCGATGTCCGTCGTCGGCAACCCTCCCACCGGCGTGATCGTGAACATCCCCGGCACCGAGAAGTGGGGGCCGGGCGCCGGGGACAATCCGATGGACCTCACCGGGAACGCCGAACAGGCCGGCTCGGGCGGCTGGTCCGCCGGCTCCCAGGCGACGGCCGACGCGATCGCGCAGCTCTATGCGGACAACGACATCCCGCCCGGCACCCCGCTGATGCTCAACGGTCACTCGCAGGGCGGAATGATCGCCTCGAGCCTCGCCGCGAACGAGGACTTCGCCTCGCAGTACAACCTCACCAACGTCATGACCTACGGCTCGCCGGTGGACAACTACTCGGTCCCCTCCTCCGTGAACCAGCTGAACCTCCAGCACGGCGGGGACGCGGTGCCCAGGATCGACCTCGGCGGGCTCGCCCTGGGCCCGGGCGGCGGCGGAAGCGACGGGGCCACGAACATCACCCTCGACAGCCCGAGCTGGAACCCGCTGACCAACCACAGCGGCGGCGAGTACCAGAACTCCGTCCAGACCCAGCTGCAGGACCCGAACTCGCCGCTCTCCCAGTACAGCCAGGACCCGAGCCTCGCCCCCTTCCTCACCGGCGACCCCGGCAACGTGCAGCACTACCGCTCGGGCGTGCACCGCGAGAACTGAGGCGTCGCGAGGTGACGGTGGGGGATGATGGGCCGATGGGAGGCGTCGGCCGCAGAGGAGTGCTGGTGGGGATCGTGGGAAGCCTGCTCGCCGCGTGCGGCTTCGGCGGGCGCAGCGACGTCGGCGCCGTGCAGGACGCGCTGCGCACCGACGTGGAGGCGCTGCCCGAGCACCGCGGCGGCCTCGTGCAATTCCAGGACTCCACCAACGCCGGCACCACGATCGGCGGGGTGCTCGTGCTGGCGGGCGAGGACCGGGCCGGCGTCGAGCAGTCCCTGCGCACGGTGCTGGGAACCGTCTCCCGGACCTACCGCGAGCAGCCCGGGGTGCGACGGGCCTTCGTGCGGATCGAGGCGCATCCCGAGGGCGATGCCGCCCTGCGGGTGCTCGCGGCCGACGTGGTCGAGCCGGCCTCGGGCGCGAACGTCACCACCGACGACCTCGAGGCGCAGCTCGGCGGCTGAACGCCCTGCTCAGCGCGCGACGTCGAGCTGACCGACCCAGGAGATCGGGGAGACCCGGCCCTCCTCGAGCTGGTACTGGCAGCCGACGATCCCGAGCCGCCCCTCGGCGACCGCGTCGGAGATGACGGTGGACTGGCGCATGAGAGCGTTGACCGTCTCGTCGAGGTGGCGACGGCCCACGGCGTCCACATCGATCAGCGTCGGCTCGACGTAGGGGCTGACCTGCTGGGTCGCGAACCACTCCTGCTGCACGGCCGGGCGGATCTCCTCGAGCTCCTTGCGGATCGCGGGGGTGACCTCGCTGGGGTTCGCGGTGGTCTGGTCGATCGCGGCCTTCACCGCGCCGCAGGAGCCGTGGGCGAGCACCACGATGACGGCGACGCCGAGCTCCGCGACCGCGAACTCCATGGTCGCGACCGTGTTCTCGTTCGCGATCTGGCCGATGTTGCGCACCACGAAGAGATCGCCCAGGCCGCAGTCGAAGAGGATCTCCGCCGCGACGCGCGAGTCGGAGCAGCCCAGGAACGCCGCGTTCGGCGCCTGCGCCCCGGTCAGCTCGGAGCGACGGGCCGCGTTCTGCTGCGGGTGGCGCAGCTCCCCGGCCATGAACCTCTCGTTCCCCTCGGCGAGGGCATCCCAGGCCTGCTGGACGGTGACGCGGGGAGTAGTCATGGGGGCGATCCTTCGTGGTGGGGTCCGCCGGGCGGGTCCGCTCGGCGCAGGGGCGCGACCTCGCGGGCTCACGCCCCGCCGCAGGATACTCCCGCGTCCGCTCCGGCTCCGTGGCGTCCGCCGTGAGGGCGTCGCCTCAGGCCTCTTGCAGCGGCGGGAGCGCGTCGGCCGCGGTGGGATAGCTGGGCTGGGCGCCCTCGCCGGTCGCGGCGAAGGCGCCGACGCGGGAGGCGAGGCGGGCGGCCGTGGCGAGATCGTCGCCGCGGGCGAGCCCAAGCGCGAGCGCGCCGATGAAGGCGTCGCCGGAGCCGGTGGTGTCCACCGCCTCGACCGGGGCGGGCGGGATGCGGCGCGCGCCGCCCTGGTCGGCGACCAGCGAGCCGTCGGCGCCGAGGGTGAGGACGGCTGAGGGGATGCCCGCCTCGCGCAGGGCGCCTACGACGGCCTCGGGATCCTCGGGCGCCTCCTGGCCGGGGGCGAGCTGGGCGAGGACGAGCCCGGCCTCGTGCTGGTTCACGACCAGCGGGTCCGAGGCGCGCAGCACTGCCGGATCCAGCTCCATCACCGGTGCGGGGTTGTGGAGGAATCTCCCCGTGACCAGCGCGGGCAGCGCCTCGATGCCGTCCCGCGGGATCTCCCCCTGGCACACGACGATGCGCGCTGCGGAGATGGCCTCGGCCGCGGCCCGGACGCGGGCGGCGTCCATGGCGTCGTTCGCTCCCGCGATGACGACGATCGAGTTCTCGCCGTCCTCCGCGACCGTCACGATCGCCAGTCCCGTCGGTCCCTCGATCTCCGCGACATGGCCGAGGTCGACGCCGGCCTCGCGCAGCGCGGACAGCGCCGCCTCCGCCTGGACGTCGGAGCCGACGGCACCCACCATCGCGACCCGTGCGCCGAGGCGCGCGGCGGCGACGGCCTGGTTCGCTCCCTTGCCGCCGGGCAGCATCTGCCCGCCCGTGCCGTGCAGCGTCTCCCCGGGCCGGGGATGGCGCTGCACCTGCGCGAGGAGGTCGACGTTCACGGAGCCGACGACGACGATCGTGCCGTCGGGCGAGGAGGCGGTCGCAGCGGTCATGACGGGAAGCCTACGGTCAGGCGGCGTGGTCCACGCAGGTCCTCGCCGTCGGCCGGACCTCGAGGCGGGCGCGCGGGATCGGCCGCCCGCACACCTCGCAGATGCCGTAGCTGCCGTCCTCGAGCCGCTGCTCGGCGGCGTCGAGATCGACGAGGTGCTGCTCGGCACCGGCCAGCAGCGCCTCGGTGCGGGAGCGGTCCACGGCGGTGGTCTGCCCCTCGGGGTCGTGCTCGTCGTCGGTCGAGGTCAGCGCCATCCCGTCGAGGATCGCGGCGTGGTCGCGGCGGAGCGCCTCGATCCGCTCGTGGGTGCGGGTGCGTTCGGCCTCGAGCAGGCCGCGGAGGTCGTCGGAGACCACTCAGCCCTCGCTGCCGGAGATGTTGACCTGCCACACGATGCCGAAGCGGTCGGTGAAGGCGCCGTAGACATCGCCCCACATCTGCTTCTCGAGCGGCATCGTGATCTCGCCGCCCACGGACAGCTTCTCGTAGGCGCTGCGCAGCACCGCCTCGTCATCCCCCATCAGGGAGAGGGTGACGTTGGTGCCGCGGGTGTACCCGCCCATCCCCTCGATCACGTCGGAGACGTACAGGCGGATCAGGTCGGTGACCTCGAGGGAGCCGTGCATGATCTTGTCGGACGCGGGGTCACCCTCGGGAACGGCCTGGAACTCCCCGAAGGTGGCGAACTGGGGCGTGGCCCCGAGTGCCTCGCCGTAGAACTCGAACGCCTCGCGGGCGTTGCCGTCGAAGTTGAGGTAGGGGTGCAGTGCGGCGGGCATGGCGGACGTCCTCCTCGGTGTCGGCGCCGGCTCGGTGCCGGGCGCCCGGGGAGAGCGTAGGCACAGGGGCCGACAGTCCACCAGGGGCGATGCGACGGACAGCCCGTGACCTGCGGTCGCCTCCTGCGTACGCTCGTCCGCGTGACCTCCTCGCCCCCGATCTCCCTGCGCCGACGCCGCTTCGCGCTCTACGCCCTGTTCCTGCTGCCGGGGCTGAGCATGTCCGCGTGGGTCACCCGCACCCCCGCGGTGCGTGACCTGCTGGACGCCTCCACCGCGCAGATGGGGCTGGTGCTCTTCGGCCTCTCGATCGGGTCGATGCTGGGGATCCTCTCCTCCGGTCCGCTCGTGATGCGGCTCGGCACCCGGCCCGTCGTGCTCGCGGGCTCGACGCTCGTGGTCGTCGCGCTGCCGACCATCGCGCTCGGCGCCTCGACGGGACAGCCGCTCCTCACCGCCTTCGGCCTCGCGCTGTTCGGCGGCGGGATGGGCGGCGGCGAGGTCGCCATGAACGTCGAGGGCGCGGACGTCGAGAGACTCGGCGGGCACTCCTTCCTCCCCTCCCTGCACGGTTGCTTCAGCCTCGGCACCGTGATCGGCGCGGTGCTCGGCATCCTCGCCAACGGCGCAGGCTTCCCGGTGGTGCCGCATCTGGTGGCGACCGCCGCCGTCGGCGCGGGGCTGCTGCTCTGGGCCATGCGCGCGATCCCCGTCGGGACCGGGAAGGTCACCGCCGACGATCGCGCCGCGCAGGCGGCGACGCCGCGGCCCGCGATCTGGAAGGACCTGCGGCTGGTGTGCATCGGTGGGGTCGTGCTCGCGATGGCGCTCGCCGAGGGCACCGCCAACGACTGGCTGCCGCTGATCATGGTCGATGGGCACGGCTTCGACGCGACGATGGGATCGCTCGTGTTCGCGCTGTTCGCGGCCTCGATGACCGTCGGCCGCTTCGCCGGCGGGCCGATCGTGGAGCGCGTCGGCCGCTCCCGCGTGCTCCTGGTCAGCGCCCTGTTCGCCGCGACCGGCCTCGCACTCATCGCCTACGTGGACAGTCAGATCGTGGCCGTCGTCGCCGTCGTGCTCTGGGGGCTCGGCGCCTCCCTCGGCTTCCCGCTCGCGCTCTCCGCCGCCGGGGACTCCGGGCCGGACTCCGCCGCGCGCGTCGCCCTCGCCTCGGTGATCGGCTATCTCGCCTTCCTCGTCGGCCCGCCGACGCTCGGGTTCCTCGGCGAGGAGATCGGGCTGCGCGGCGCACTGGTGGTGCCGCTTGCGGTCGCGCTCCTCGCGGCGGCGCTCAGCCCCGCCACCGCGTCCCGTCGGCCGACGGCGGAGGAGCAGCTGGAGTCCGTGCCGGAGCCGTGAGGGGCCCGGCCGTCGGCAGCGTGCGCGGGCGCGTGGCCCTCATGCCTTCGGGGATGTTCGGCGATCCGGCGGAGGTCAGCAGCAGTCGCTCCCGCCGTTGCGGTCGCCCACCAGGGCCGAGACGGGCTGTGCGCAGGCCTCGCCGCTCCACGCCTCGAGCCCTTCCCTCACCGCGAAGGCGGCGATGACAAGAGCGGCGACCGAATCGGCCCAGGCCCAGCCCAGCACGCTGTTCGCGAGCAGACCCAGCAGCACCGCCCCGGAGAGGTAGGAGCAGATCAGGGTCTGCTTCGAGTCGGCCACGGCGCTGGCCGAGCCGAGCTCGCGCCCGGTGCGGCGCTCGAACCAGGAGAACGCCGGCATGATCGCCACGCTCACTGCGGCCAGGGCGATGCCGACGGGGGAATGACCGGCCGCCTCCCCGCCCAGCAGGGAGCGCAGCGCATCGACGGTGACGACGGCGGCGAGGCCGAAGAACGAGAGGGCGATGATCTTCAGCGCCACGCGCTCGCGACGGTGCGGATCGGGGCCCGCGAACTGCCAGGCGACGGCCGCGGCGGAGAGCACCTCGACGAGCGAGTCGAGGCCGAATCCGATCAGCGCCGCGGAGGACGCGGCACGGCCCGCGATCAGGGCGATGACCGCCTCGATCACGTTGTAGGTGATCGTCGCGGCGACGATCAGGCGGATGCGGCGCTGGAGGACCCGTCGGCGGTCCGAGGCGAGGGCGGAGGTCAGAGGCATCGGCACTCCTCGCCCGTGCAGCACTCCGGATCGACCACGAGGGTCAGACGCATGAGGTCGCCGAGCGCCTCGCCCAGCAGGGGGTCGCTCAATCGGTAGCGGGCGGTGCGGCCGTCCCGCTCGGCCGTCACGAGCCCGCATCCGCGCAGGCAGGCGAGGTGGTTCGAGAGCTTCTGACGGGAGACGCCGAGGGTGTCGGCGAGCTCGGAGGGGAGGGCCGGCGCCTCGCGCAGCGCCAGCAGCACGCGCGCCCTGGTGTCGTCGGACAGGGCGTGGCCGAGGCGTGCGAGGGCCGCGGTGTGGCTGAGGGTCACGGTCTCCAGCATGCCGCGACAGTACAGGAATACCTGTACTGTCGCGAGCTCGCCTCAGCCCCCGAACAGCCCGCTGAGGTCGACCTCCGAGACGATCCATCCGGCACTGGTGGCCAGGAGGAGCAGGCCTGCGAGGATCCAGCCCAGCATGGCCAGCAGGTTCAGGAGGATCCCCCAGCCGGCGCGGCCGCGGGCGAAGGGCTCGTCGCCGCGGGACATGAACCCGAGGACCAGCCCGAGGACCGGGGCGATCAGCGTCCATCCCGCCAGCAGCGAGCAGATCCCGAGCAGCAGGCTCGCGGTGCCCTTGCCGGTGCCGTGGTGGACGGCGGGTGCGTACGTGGCGGTCATGGGAACGCCCTCCTCGTGGTCGATGCGCGCCCAGATCCCTGAGCGTGATCGCCAGCGTAGGAACGGGGCGGGGGCCGACGGATCGGACCGCGGGATGGCGAAGGGTCCTCCTGCGGTCTGATCTCCGCGAGGGCCCTGGTCGTCGCGGCGCGGTCGGAATACCGTGACGGGACCGACCAGGAGGCCGCGATGACCCACCCCGAGCTGCTCCACACCGCGATCGACGCCCGCGACCCGCGCGCCCTCGCCGAGTTCTACCGCGAGCTGCTCGGGCTGCACTACCGGCCCGGCGACGAGCCGCCCGCCCCGCCCGCGCCCGACGACGCGGACTGGCTCGTGCTCCTGGACTTCCGCGACCGGCGCGTCCTCGCCGTCCAGGGCAAGGCCGAGCTGCGCTCCTCCACCTGGCCGAGCGAGGACGTGCCGATGCAGCTGCACATGGACTTCCGCGTCCCCGACGCCGCCGAGCTCGAGCTGCAGCGCGAACGGGCCGAGGCCCTCGGCGCGCGCGTGCTCATGGACCGCACGCAGGTGCCGGAGGAGCCGCTCTACGTCCTCGCCGACCCGGAGGGCCACCCGTTCTGCCTGCTGGTGGGGTGACCGCGGCGCTCAGCGGTCGATCTCGAGCCCTCGGTCCGATTGTCGCTTCGTAGTGCCCGAGAAGGTCGGAGATGTCCTGCTGTGCAGAGTCGGAGAGCCGAATCCGCCTCATCGCTCGTGCGTCGCGCCCTCGGGGGAATGGGCGCCGAGCGAGTGGATGAAGGCCTCCAGCTCAGCAGGCTGCACGTCGTGGCAGCGGCCTTCGTCGATGTCCTTCCAGCCGACGTCCGCGGCGGCGCGGAGGGCGTCGATGCTGTTCACCACGCGTAGGCCTCCGGGGCCGGACCGCCCGGGCCGGGAAAGATCTCGTCGAGCGCTGCGAGGTCGTCCTCGGACAGCGCGATGTCGATCGCCTCGATCGCGGAGTCCAGCTGCTCCATGGTGCGCGGGCCGATGATCGGGCCCAGCACGCCCGGGCGGTGCAGCAGCCAGGCGAGGGCGACCTGCCCGGGCGCCAGGTCCCGCTCGTGGCAGAACGCCTCCCAGCGATCCAGCTGCGCGGTGAGGTCGGCGGGGTCGTGGCGACGGTCGGCGGCCCGGCGCCGCACCCCGTCCTCCCGCCGCCCGCCCAGCTTCCCTCCCGACAGCGGGGACCAGGGGATCACCCCGAGGCCGTAGTGCTCGGCCGCCGGCAGCACCTCCAGCTCGATCTCGCGGGAGAGGAGGTTGTACAGCGACTGCTCGGAGACCAGCCCCAGCGAGCCGCGGCGGGCCGCGGCCTCGTTCGCCTGGGCCAGATGCCAGCCGGCGAAGTTCGAGGAGCCGACGTAGCTGATCTTCCCCTGCGCGACCAGCAGGTCCATCGCCTGCCAGATCTCCTCCCAGGGCGCGGAGCGGTCCACGTGGTGCATCTGGTAGAGGTCGATGTGGTCGGTCTGCAGGCGGCGCAGGGACGCGTCGACCGCCCGGCGGATGTTCAGCGCGGAGAGACCGCGGTCGTTCGCCCCGGGGCCCATCTCGCCGAACACCTTGGTGGCCAGCACGATCTCCTCGCGCTTCCCGGAGCGCTGGAGCCAGCGGCCGACGATCTCCTCGGTGCGGCCCTTATGGTCCTTCCCGCCGTACACGTTGGCGGTGTCGACGAAGGTCACGCCCTGCTCGAGGGCGCGGTCCAGGATCGCGAAGGAGTCCCCCTCCGAGGTGTGCGGGCCGAAGTTCATGGTGCCGAGCACGAGACGGGAGACGGTGGCTCCGGTGCGGCCGAGCTGGGAGTACTGCATCGCTGATCACTCCTCGAGGGTGGGCGGCGTCGCGATCGCGAGCAGGATCCGCCGCGGGAAACCCTATTCCCGGAGGGTGGTGGAGGACCAGGGCCGCCCGGTCCGTGGAGGGCCGCTCAGCGCCAGGCCGCGGTGACCTCGTCGAGGTGCGAGCCCAGGGCGGCCTGCAGCAGCGGGCCGAAGCTGACGCGGCGCACGCCGAGCTCTGTGAGTCGGTCGAGGCCCAGGCCGTCGGGGATGGCGCCCTTCGACGGGTGGGCGGTGACGTTCAGCGGCGTGCGCACGGCGGCGAGCAGCACCTCGAGCGCCGCGGTGTCCGGCACGCCCACCGGGTACAGCGAGTCCGCCCCCGCCTTCTCGAGCAGGTTCAGCCGCGTGATCGCCTCGGCGAGCCGGTCCGGGATCTGCTCCTCGGTCTTGAACACGTCGGTGCGGGCGTTGATCACCAGGTGCACCCCGGCCTCGTCGGCCGCCCGGCGGATCCCCGCGATGTAGTCGGCGTGCTCCTGCGCTCCGCGCAGCCGGCCTTCGGAGTGCACGGTGTCCTCGATGTTCACGCCGACGGCTCCCGCCTCCAGCACCCGCTCGACCAGCTCGGCCGGGGCGGTGTTGTAGCCGGACTCCATGTCCGCCGAAACGGGAACGTCCACGGCCCCGGTGATGCGGGCGATGCCGGCGAGGGCCTCGTCGAGGCTGATCTGCTCGCCGTCGCCGGAGCCCAGCGAGTCGGCGAGAGGGTGGCTGCCGATGGTCAGCGCCTCGAAGCCGGCCTCGACGGCGGCACGGGCGGACCAGGCGTCCCACACGGTGGGGAGCACCACCGGAGTGGAGCGGTGATGGAGGGCGAGGAGGGTCTCGGCGCGTGCGCTCAGCGAAGTCATGGGGCCAGGACACTCCACCCGGGACGAGCGGTCAAGGGTCGTCGGCGCGTCGCGCTCGGGCGGTGCACACCCGTCGGCCGCAGCGTCGGCTCCCGCCCTGCGCGGCGTCGCTCCGTGCGCCATGATGGGCGGATCCGCCCGACGCCGATCGCTGGAGATCCCATGGCCCTCACCCTCGACCCCACGCATGCTGTGCACACCTGGTCGCTGTTCCGCACGATGGGCCGCTACGTCGCCCCCGGATCGGCGCCCTCCGGAGCGCTCGCGGAGAACACCGACGGCGGGGGCCTGCCGCTGCTCGAACTGCCGGCGCAGCTCGCGGCGCACGGGTTCGCGAGCGCCCAGCTGTGCCACTTCTACCTCCCCACCACCGAGGCGTCCTATCTCGCGGAGCTGCGCGCCGCCTTCGACGCGGCGGGCGTCGACCTCGAGGTGCTGCTGGTGGACGACGGGGACGTGGTCCATCCCGAGCACGGCCGTGAGCAGCAGCGCTGGCTGGCCACCTGGCTCGACGTCGTCGAGCAGCTCGGGGCGCCGCGGGTGCGGGTGCCCGCCGGTGACCAGCTCCCGAGCGAGGACACCCTCGCCCTCAGCGCCGCGCGGCTGCGGGAGCTCGCGGCTGAGCACCCGGACCTGCGCGTGCTCACCGAGAACTGGCGCGGCCTGCTCGTGGACGCGGCCGCGACCACACGCCTGCTGGACCTGCTCGACGGCGAGGTGGGCCTGCTCATCGACACCGGCAACTGGGACGGCGAGGACAAGTACCGCCAGATCGCGGCGGTCGCCGGCCAGGCGGAGTGCTCCCAGGTCAAGGCGCGGGAATCCGCCCCCGGAGTGCTCGACGAGGCCGACCTCGAGCAGTCCTTGGAGGTGCTCGACGAGGCCGGGTACGCCGGCCGGCTCTCCCTCGTCTATGCGGGCCGTGACGACGACGAGTGGGGGCGCCTCGCGCAGATGCAGGAGATCGTCCGGCGCGTGCTCGACTGACGGCTCGGGGCCGCGTCGGCCTCAGGCGTGCAGGGTGCGGGCCGCCTCGCGGGCGTGCACGTCGGGGCTCTCCATCTGGATCGTCGCGTGCTCGAAGGCGACGGGGAAGTGCGTGCGCACGCACTCGTGGACTTCCTCGAGGATCTCCATCGCGTGCGACGAGCCGAAGCACTCCTCGGCCACCACCACGTGCGCGGAGAGGATCGGCAGGCTGCTGCCGACGGAGGAGGCGTGCAGGTCATGGACGTCCTGGACGTGCTCGAGGGCCAGCAGGTGCTCGCGCACCTCGTCGAGGTCCACGCCCTCGGGGGTGTACTCCATGAGGATCCGCAGGGTGTCGCGCAGGATCCGCACCGCGCGCGGCACGATCAGCGCCGCGATGAACAGGCCTGCGAGCGCGTCGGCCTGCTGGAAGCCGGTGAAGCGGATGACGAGCGCCGCGACGATCACGCCGAGGGAGCCGAGCGCATCGTTCGCGACCTCGAGGAAGGCCGCCTTCATGTTCAGGCTCGCGTCCTTGCCGCCGGCGAGCACGAGGATCGCCACCAGGTTCACCGCGAGCCCGACCGCGCCGAAGACGAGCAGCTCGGTCGAGGCGATCTCGGGCGGGGAGGCGAGGCGGCGCAGCCCCTCGACCGCGGTGTAGGTGCCGACTACGATCAGCAGCGTCGCCTGAGCCAGCGCCGCGAGCACCTCGATCCGGGCGAAGCCCCAGGTGCGGGTGGGGCTCGCGGGGCGCAGCAGCATCGTCGCCGCGATCAGGGCGACCAGCAGGCCGGAGGCGTCCACGAGTGCGTGCGCGGTGTCGGTGAGCAGGGCGAGGGAGCCTGTGACCACGCTGCCGACCGCCTGCGCGAGGACGATCAGCGCCGTCAGCCCGAAGGCGATCGCGAGGCGGGTGCGGCCGGTCGTCGGGGAGGCATGGCTGTGGCCGTGGCCGTGGGTGTGCGAGGCGGTCATGACGGGCTGTCCTCGCCACGGGGGGAGTCGTCCTCGGCCGGACCGCCGCCGACGCGCGGGTCGTGCAGGTGCTCGTGGATCGTCGGCGCCGCGCCCGCGCCGGAGAGCATCGTCGCGGCCATGGCGAGCAGGGAGCGCAGCTGCTCCGGGTCCGACAGGGAGAACCAGGAGGCACGGCCCTCGCTGCGGGAGCGGATCAGCCCGCAGTCCCGCAGGCAGGCGAGGTGCTTGCTGACCGTGGACTGGGCCAGGTGCAGGTGGTCGACGAGATCCCGCACCCGGTGCTCGCCGGTGGAGAGGTGCTGGAGCAGGGTGAGCCGGGTCGGCTCGGCCAGTGCGTGGAAGAGCGCGGCCTGGGACTCGTCCACGTCGAAGAGCGGGGGAGAGGATTCCATCGGCATCGCCATGCGGCGATCATATCGATGAATGGCGATGAATGGGAGGGGTGCGTGGCGGGGGTTCTCGTGGCGACTTCCGTGGACGTCATGTGCTTCATGTGCGTGATGTACGTGGATTTCTTCGACGACTCCTCGGCTCGGAGGCGGGCGGTCGGGGTTCGGCGGGGAGCGGTGGGTGACGTCGGGCCCACGCCCTTGGCTTATACCCCCTAGGGGTATAGGGTCGCAGTATGAGCACGCAGCACGAGGGACACGGACGACAGGACTCCCACGTCGCTCTCGGCGTCGAGGGCGGCGATCGGGGCACGCACCAGCACGACGGCCACGAGGGCCACGACATGCACACCGGTCACGACGCGCACGTCGGGCGCGACATGGATGCCGGGCACCACGGGAGCGGGGCTCACCACGATCACGGCGGCCACGACATGCATGCCGGTCACGGCGCGCACGCCGGGCACCACGGGCACGGGGGACATGGCGGGCACGGCGATCACGTCGCGCAGTTCCGTCGGATGTTCTGGATCATGCTGGTGTTCGCGGTGCCGGTCGTCGGGCTCTCGCCGATGTTCGCGGACCTGATCGGCTACACGATCCCGGACGTGTCGGGCCTCGGCTGGATCGCCCCGATCCTCGGCACCGTCATGTACGTCTGGGGCGGGAAGCCGTTCCTCAGCGGCGGGCTCTCCGAGCTCCGCTCCCGCGCACCGGGGATGATGCTGCTGATCAGTCTCGGCATCACCGTCGCGTTCCTGTCCTCCTGGGGCGCGACCCTGGGCCTGCTCCACCACGAGCTCGAGTTCTGGTGGGAGCTCGCGCTGCTGATCGTGATCATGCTGCTCGGGCACTGGATCGAGATGCGCTCCCTCGCGCAGACCTCCTCGGCGCTGGACTCCCTCGCCGCGCTGCTGCCGGATGAGGCCGAGCGGATCGAGGGGGACGAGATCGTCACCGTCAGCCCCGATGACCTGCGCGAGGGGGATGTCGTGCTGGTCCGCCCCGGCGCCTCGATCCCGGCCGACGGCACCGTCGTCGACGGTCGGGCCGACGTCGACGAATCGATGATCACCGGCGAATCCCGGGCTGTCGAGCGCACGACGGGGGACCGCGTCGTCGCCGGCACCGTCGCGACCGACTCGAACCTGCGCATCGAGGTCACCGAGACCGGGGAGGGCACCGCGCTCGCCGGCATCCAGCGCCTGGTCTCCGAGGCGCAGAGCTCCTCCTCCCGCGCCCAGCGCATCGCGGACCGCGCCGCCGCCTGGCTGTTCTGGTTCGCGCTCGGCGCCGCCGTCATCACCGCGCTCGTCTGGGCGCTGCTGGGCATGCCCGACGAGGCCGTCATCCGCACCGTGACCGTGCTGGTCATCGCCTGCCCGCACGCTCTGGGCCTCGCGATCCCGCTGGTCGTCTCGCTCGCCACCGAGCGCGCCGCCCGCGCCGGCGTGCTCGTCACCGACCGGCTCGCCCTCGAGGGCATGCGCACCGTGGACACCGTCCTGTTCGACAAGACCGGCACCCTCACCCGCGGCGAGCCCGAGCTCTCCGAGATCGCCGTCGCCCCCGGCAGCGGGCTCGACGCGCCGACGCTCCTGGGCCTGGCCGCCGCGGCCGAGTCCGAGAGCGAGCACCCGCTCGCCGGCGCGATCCGCGAGCGCGCCGCGGCCGACGGGGTCTCCGCCCCCGCCGCCTCCGAGGTCGCCTCCGCCCCCGCGCTCGGCGTGAGCGCGCAGGTCGACGGGCACGAGATCCGCGTCGGCGGGCCGCGCCTCCTCGAGGAGACCGGTGCCGCCGAGCTCGAGGAGACCCCCGCCTGGCGCGAGGAGGGCGCGATCGTGCTGCACGTGCTGCGCGACGGCGAGGCCGTCGGCGCCCTCAAGCTCGCCGACGCGGTGCGCCAGGAGTCCCGCGAGGCGATCGACGCGCTCCACGCCCGCGACATCCAGGTCGTCATGATCACCGGCGATGCGCAGAACGTCGCCGAGCACGTCGGTGCCGAGCTCGGCATCGACCGGATCTTCGCCGGGGTGCGCCCCGAGGACAAGGCGAGCCGCGTCGCCGCGCTCCAGGACGAGGGCCGCACGGTCGCGATGGTCGGCGACGGCGTCAACGACGCGCCCGCCCTCGCCCGGGCCGACGTCGGCCTCGCGATCGGCGCCGGCACCGACGTCGCGATCGGCTCCGCCGGGGTGGTGCTCGCCTCCTCGGACCCGCGCTCGGTGCTCTCGGTGATCGAGCTGTCCCGCGCCGCCTACCGGAAGATGCGGCAGAACCTCTGGTGGGCAGCCGGGTACAACCTGCTCTCCGTGCCGCTGGCGGCCGGGGTGCTCGCCCCGATCGGGTTCGTCATGCCGATGAGCGTCGGCGCGCTGCTGATGAGCGCCTCGACCGTCGTGGTGGCGCTGAACGCGCAGCTGCTGCGCCGCCTGGACCTGCGCCCCGAGGCGGTCGCCGTCCGGCGCTGATGCCCTGCCTTGCTCAGGCCCCCAGCTGCATCGTGGTGATGCAGGTGGGGGCCTTGGCGTCGGTGCGCAGCGTCGTCGTGGCCTCACCGGCCTCTCCGGCCAGGGTGAGCGTGAGCTCCGCGTCCCGGGGCAGCCACAGGCCCAGGAAGCCGTTCGGCGCGGTGGTGCGCTCCTCGTCGATCAGCACCGCCCCGGAGGCGTCCTCGCCCCGCACCGCGAGCTCCTCCTCCCCCAGCTCGCCGAGGCACGTGGTGAGGCTGTGGAGGAAGCACTCATGGGTGCCGGACACGAACGGCGCGACCGAGACGTACAGCTCCTCCGTGGGCAGCTTGAGGGTCGCCTCCCGCCCGGCGGCGTCGGAGAGGGTGAGCACGTCGGTGCCGACGGAGGCGAGCAGCTCCGAGGGCCGCTCGTCGAGCGGCAGCGCCTCGAGCGCGTCGATCACCTCGCGGGCCGTGCCGGCGGGAAGGTCGTGGGCGGACAGCAGCTCCTCCGCGGCCGACGGGCCGGCGGAGCAGCCGGCGAGCACCAGCGGGGTCGCGGCGAGGGCGGCGAGCAGGGTGCGACGCGGCAGGGCGACAGTCATCGGAGGATCCTTCGGGACGATGGCGAGGACCCCCGAGGATACCCGGGCAGGGTATGTGCGAGCTGGGACCGCGGCCCCGCGGCCTCATCCCTCGGCGCGCGCCCGCACCTCGGCCAGCCACGCCACGCCGATCGCTCGGCCGTCCGGCGAGGTGTCCTCCCGGTCCCCAGCGCCAGGTCGTCGCGAGCGTCAGCGAGAGGGTGCGGCACTCCTCGAGCAGCGCCGGGTCGTGGCCCGGATGGTGTGCGGCAGCCTCGGCGTGAGCGGGGGCGAGCGACGGGGTGCGCGCAGGGTCCCGCTGCAGGTCCAGCGCGTGCCCGACGCGCTCCGCGAGGGGTACCACGGGCAGGCCGAGCTCGGCGAGGAGTGCGAGGGCGGTCGGCACGCGGAGGTCGTCCAAGGGGGCGATGTCCATGGAGGCACGGTACGGCCAGCGGGTCGGGGTGCGGAGGACTATGCTCTGCGGGTCCACGACGCCCTGGGAGGCCCCGATGCAGATCCTCGACGCGACCGCGCAGCATGCCCGCGGCATCGCCGAGATCTACAACCATGCCGTCGAGCACACCACCGCGATCTGGAACGAGCGCCTCGTCGACGCGGCCGATCGCGCCGAGTGGATCGCCGAGCGGCAGGCGGATGGCTTCCCCGTCCTCGTCGCGCTCGAGGACGGTGGGACCGTGATCGGCTATGCGACCTACGGGCCGTGGCGTCCGCACGACGGCTACCGCCACACCGTCGAGCACTCCCTCTACGTGCGCGAGGGACTGCGCGGCCGCGGGACCGGATCGGCGCTGCTGTCCGCGCTGATCGAGCGCGCCCGGGCACAGGGCCTGCACGTCATGGTCGCCGGCATCGATGCGGCGAACGAAGGCTCGGTGCGCCTGCACGAGCGCTTCGGCTTCGACCGCGTGGGCGTGCTGCCGCAGGTGGGGACCAAGTTCGGGCGCTGGCTCGACCTGGCCTTCCTCCAGCTCGTGCTCGATCAGGCTCCCGCCGCCGCCGACGGGTCCTCCAGCAGCCGCTGACAGGTCGAGCGGCCCAGCTCGGCCATCGTCGGGTTCGAGTCCGGGCAGCAGGTCCGTGATCTGCCGGATCGCGTCCTGCGCGGCGAGCACGAGCTGGCCCGGGTGCATCGGCCCTCGCCCCCTCGGCCCGGTCACCGCAGCAGCACGAGCGCCTCGCCCTGCCCGCCTCCGCCGCAGAGGCCCACGGCGGCCGTGCCGGTGCCGCGTCGGGCCAGCTCATGTGCCATGTGCACCACGAGCCGGGCGCCGGAGGCGCCGATCGGGTGCCCGAGCGCGATCCCGCCGCCGTGCACGTTGACGATCTCCTCGGAGACGCCGAGCGCGCGCTGCGAATGGGCGACGACGGCGCCGAAGGCCTCGTTGATCTCGACCAGGTCGAGGTCCGCGGCGGTGATCCCCTGCTTCGTGAGAGCCCGGGCGATCGCGTCGGCCGGCTGGGCCTGCAGGGAGCTGTCCGGTCCCGCGGTCTGCCCGTTCGCGCCGATCCGGGCCATGACCTGCCAGCCCTCCGCGTCGGCGCGGGCGGAGGTGGTGAGCACGAGCGCGGCGGCGCCGTCGGAGATCTGGGAGGAGCTCCCGGCCGTGATCGTGCCGTCCTTCGCGAAGGCGGGGCGCAGGCGGGCGAGGGACTCGGCGGTGGTGTCGGGGCGGATGCCCTCGTCGGCCGTGACCTCGATCGGCTCCCCGCGGCGCTGCGGCACCGAGACCGGCACGATCTCCTCTGCCAGCAGCTCGGCCGCGGCGGCCGCGCGCTGATGGGACAGCGCCGCGACCCGGTCCTGGTCCTCGCGCGTGACCTCGAAGCGCGGGTTGTGCCGCTCGGTGGACTCGCCCATGCTCACCTGGTCGTGGGCGTCGGTGAGGCCGTCGTGCGCCATATGGTCCAGCGCCTCGACCGCCCCGTACTTCCAGCCGGCGCGGGAGCCCATCAGCAGGTGCGGCGCCTGGGACATCGACTCCATGCCGCCGGCCACCACGACCTCCGCGTCCCCGGACGCGATCATCCGCGCCGCGTCGATCACGGCGGTCAGGCCCGAGAGGCACACCTTGTTCACGCTGCTGGCGGGGGTGGACCACGGGATGCCCGCGCCGAGCGCGGCCTGTCGGGCGGGGTTCTGGCCGGAGCCGGCCGGCAGCACCTGCCCCATGACCACGGCGTCGACCGCGGCGGGTTCCACGCCTCCGCGCTCGAGCGCCCCGGCGATCGCGGCGGAGCCGAGCTTCGGGGCGGAGAAGCAGGACAGCGCCCCCTGGAGCCGGCCCTGCGCGGTGCGGGCGGCGGCGACGATGACGATCTCGGACATGGGGTGCCTCCCGGCGGCGACGACGGTGTCTGCCGTCATTGTGCCGCACCCCCCCGCGGCGACCGCGTCCCTCAGCGGGCGTCGAGCCGGCCAGTGACCCGTTCGAGCAGTCCGGCCAGGGTGGTGAGCTCCTCGTCGGAGAGGTCCCCGAGGATCGTGTCGCGCGCGAGCTCGGTGTGCGGCGGAGTGGTGCGGAGATAGGTGCGCAGTCTCTCGCGGGTGAGATGGAGACCGTCGGCTTCCTGCAGATGACCCTCGCCGCGCGCGAGGTCACCGGCTGGACCGGCGGGTGCGCGCTGCGCAAGTGAGCCGCCGCTGAGCGGTGGAGGGCATCGGCCGCACCGCACCGCCCGGGACCCTGCAGAGGGGCCCGGGCGGTGCCGCGTGGGTATCCTCGGTGCAGCGATTCTCGGCAGCCGTCCGGGACGATGTCGGAGGCTGACCCAGATGGTGCAGGCGGACCGCGAACCGAGGCGGAACGCGACGGACGGTGCGCCGCCCCTGTCGCACATCGTGCCGAGCCTCGCCCAGCTCGAGGCGCTGATCGCGGTGACCGACCACGGCACCCACACCGCCGCGGCCGACGTCCTGCGGATCTCCCAGCCCTCCCTCTCGCGTCGCATCCACTCGCTCGAGAAGGCGCTCGGCACGAGGCTGCTCGTCCCCGTCGGCCGCAGGACCGAGCTCACCGACGCGGGCCGCGGGGTCGTCGCGGCGGGCCGTCGCGCCCTGGCGGAGATGGGATCGATCGAGGCGCTGGTCGGGTCCGCCCGAGCCCTGACCTCGGGATCGCTGCGCGTCGGCGGACTGCCCTCGCTGGTCGCGACCGAGCTGCCCGCGCACCTCGGCCGCTTCCACCGCGCGCACCCCGGGGTGCGGCTCGAGGTCTCCACCGTCGAGGACGCGGACGCGCTGGTGGAGGCGGTCCGCGTGGGACGGGTCGACGCCGCCGTCGGCGTCATCGACCGCGTGCCGGAGGATCTCGCGGCGATCCCGCTGCCCGCCCAGGAGTTCGCCGCCGTGCTCGCCGAGGACTCCCGCGCCGACGGGGACGACGAGCCGCTGACCGGCGAGGACGTCGCGGCGCGGTCCTTCGTCACCCTGCCCCGCGGCACCTCGATGCGCCAGCTCGCCGATGCCGCCCTGCAGAGCCTGGACGCCCGCCCGGCGCAGCGCATCACCACCACCCAGCGCGACAGCCTCGTCCCGCTCGCGGTCGCCGTGGACGGCCTGACCATCGTCCCGGCGGCCCTCGCCCGCACCGCCCCCGCCTTCGGCGGTCGGGTCGTGCCGCTGCGCGAGGCGGTGCAGCGGTCGATCGGCATCGTCCACCGCCCGGACGAGCTGCCGAACCCGGCGCTCGCGGGATTCCTCGCGCTCGTGCGGGCCGCCGACGTCGGCGCCGGCGACGTCTGACCCGTCCGGTCGCTCAACCTGCACGGAGTCTTCACCTCTGCCGTCGGCCGGCCCTTCCCACCGTCTGACCAGCGAGGTCCGGCCACCCATGCGCCGCTCGTATGGATCCGACCGCGGCGGCTATTGGCGGAGGCGGCGCCCGCCGTGGTCCTCTGACCCGCGGACCGAGCAGGACGAGACCGGGCAGCGGGAGGGCGGCACATCCATGGAGCCTCTGAGGGCGAACCGACCCGCACGCCGCGGACCCGCGCACCGTCGGCGCAGGGCACAGCCGGAGACCGTACGTCGCCGACGGAGGACGGTCGGCGCCCTCGCGATCCTCGCGCTCGCGGCGCCCCTCGTCGTGGCGGGCGGCCTGCTGGGCACCGTGTCCCATCTGGAGGGGAACCTCGCCACCGCCCCGCTGCGCGCCGACGGGACCCCCGTCCCGCGCGAGATCGACGGGGCGATGGACGTGCTGCTGATCGGCTCGGACAGCCGTGACCTCCAGCAGGCGTCCTACGGCCAGGGCGACGGGTCGCGCCGCAGCGACGCCCTCGTGCTGGTGCACCTCTCCGCCGAGGACGACCGGATCGACGCGGTCCAGCTCCCGCGCGACACCCTCATGGACCTGCCGGCCTGCCCCGACACCGGCAGCGGCGCCTCCCGGGGAGGCCGCGGCATGCTCAACTCCGCCCTGAACTTCGGCCCGGCCTGCACGGTCGCGGCGGTCGAGGAGCTGACCGGGGTGCAGATCGACCACTTCATGGAGCTCGACTTCGAGGGATTCATCGCGATCGTCGACGCGCTGGACGGCGTCCAGGTCTGCCTCCCGGAGGCGCTCGAGGACCCCGCCGCCGACCTCGATCTCCCGGCTGGCGAGCAGGTGGTCGGCGGGACGGACGCACTGGCGCTCGCGCGCACCCGCCACGCGGTGGGGGACGGCAGCGACATCGCCCGCCTCGGCGACCAGCAGATGGTGATGTCGGCGGTGGTGCAGGAGGCGACCAGCTCCCGCGTCATCTCCCGGCCCGACAGGCTCTACGCCTTCCTCGACGCCACCTCGTCCTCTCTCACGGTGGATCCGGGCCTGAGCCGGGCCGCGGACCTCGCGGGCCTCGCGACGCGCGCCTCGCGCGTCGACCCCTCGCACATCACCTTCGCGACCATGCCGTGGGAGCCGGCGCCCACCGACCGCAACCGCGTGGTGCCCTCCGCGGAGGCCGCCGGGCTCTTCGCGGCGCTCGCGGCCGACGAGCCGGTGGTCTCGCAGGACGAGGACGCGGACGTCCCGGACAGCGGGCCCGACGAGACGGCGACGGCGGAGGGCGCGGACGACGCAGAGGACGCGGTCGACGCAGAGGGTGCGGACGACGGAGGGGGTGCGGACACGCCCGCACCGGGCGACGCCCCGCGGACGTCGGAGCCCGAGGCTGTTCCGTCGGCTCCCCGCGACACCAGGACGGCGGACACCGACCTCTGCGCGGGATGAGGCGGCTCCGCGTCCCGCGACGGGATGCATCATGGGCAGGAGCAGCCGCGCGGCGATAGCCTCGAGGGCGTGACCGGCAGGAGGCGGGCCCGTGCGCTCGCCGTCAACCTCGGCGAGCGCACGGGATCCGCTGCAACGCGATCGCCCCGAGCTGGATCAGCTCCGATCTCAGCGACGGCTACCTGGACTCCGCCACGGATCCCGGGACCGCACGGGAGCGGCTCGAGCGGCTGCACCCCGTCGGCCGGCTGGGCCGTGCAGAGGACGTCGGCGACCTGGCGGTCTTCCTCGCCGGCGACCGCTCCGGCTTCCTCACCGGCGAGGCGATCGTGCTCGACGGGGGCCGGAGCGTGAAGCTCCCGCTCCCGCAGTGACCCACCCGGGAGGCGGTCAGACGCGCTGGGCCCGCCGGCCGGTCAGGGCAAAGAGCAGCGTCATCAGCACGGTGAAGCCCGCACCCACGGCGAGGGCCGTGTGGTATTCGGACTGCCACACCATGATCCCGAAGGTGAACAGGATGAACGCGATCGCGAACGCCTGCCCGTAGGGCCAGAAGGGGACCGGGAACTGCAGCGCTGCCCGCTCCTGCCGGCTCATCCCGCGGCGGGAGGCGACCTGCGCCAGCAGGATCATCAGCCACACGAACACGGTCGCGAAGGTCGCCAGCGACGCGACGATCGTGAACACCTCGTCCGGCAGCATCCGGTTCAGCACCACGCCGACGACGAGCACGCCCAGCATCGCGAGCGTGGTCACCACCGGCACCCCGCGCACGGTGCGGGACAGGGCCGCCGGTGCCAGGCGCTGACGGGCCATGCCGGCGACGACGCGGCCCGCGCCGAAGAGGTCCGCGTTGATCGCGGAGAGCGCCGCGGTGATCACCACGATGTTCAGCAGCGCCGCCGCCCAGTTCACGCCGAGGGTGTCGAAGATCTGCACGAACGGGGACTCCTCGCCGGTGATCTGCTGCCACGGGGTGAGCAGCAGGATCACGCCGATCGCGAGGACGTAGAACAGCAGGATCCGCACCGGGACCGTGTTCACGGCCTTCGGGATCGCCGTGGCGGGATCCTCCGCCTCGGTGCCGGCCACGCCGATGATCTCCGTGCCGCCGAAGGCGAAGAGCACCAGGATGAACGCGCTGATCATCCCGCCGGGCCCGTTCGGGAAGAAGCCTCCGTCGGCCGTGAGGTTCGCAAGGCCCGTCGGCGTCGCGGGATCCCCGAGCCCGAAGGCGAGGATCGCCACGCCGCCCGCGATCATCGCGACCACCGCCGCGACCTTCACGATCGTGAAGGCGAACTCCAGCTCCCCGAACCAGCGCACGCTCGCGAGATTCGCGGCGCCCACGATCAGCAGCGTGAGGGCCACCCAGATCCACTGGGCCGTGTCCGGGAACCAGAAGCGCATGTAGATCGCGATCGCGGTGAGGTCCGCGAGGCACACGATCAGCATCTCGAAGGCGAACATCCAGCCGGTGATGTACCCGGCCCAGGGGCCCAGGAAGCGTCGCGTGTACTCGGCGAAGGAGCCCGAGATCGGCATCCGCACCGCCATCTCGCCCAGTGCGCGGAGCATGAAGTACACGACCGCGCCGCCGAGCAGGTACACCAGCAGCACGGAGGGGCCCGCGGCCTGGATCGCGCCGGCCGAGCCGTAGAACAGCCCGGTCCCGATCGCGGAGCCGAGGGCGATGAAGTGCAGGTGTCGCGCCGAGAGGCCGGGACGGCGACGCGTGGTCGCGGGGGTGTCGGTCGGCTGCGTGGACGTGCTCATCGCGGGGTGGCTCCGAGGAGGGGAGGGAGGCGGCGCGGACGCCGCAGGCACTTCTTGTGCACCTGACACGGTACGGGGCGGGGTGGCGCGCGGCCACGTGTGTCCGGCCACGTCCGGCGGAGCGCGGGTCCGGCCGACGGGAGCGCCACCGCGGCGAGTCGGGTGGGGCACGGAGGCTGCGCGGTGCGGCAGGACGCGTTCTGGAACCTCGGGTACCGCTTCGCGCCCGAGGCGCAGGGGCGCGGGTTCGCGACCGGGCTGGCCCGCGCCGCCGTCGACGCCGCCCGCGAGCGCCGCCCGCGAGCGCCGCCCGGAGCTGCCGGTGGTCGCCTACCTGCTCGAGAACAGCCCCGCCTCCGCCGCAGTCGCCCGGAAGGTCGGGCTCGCGCTGCGCCATCGCGGTCCCGACGCCGGAAACCCGGATCCGTCGGCCGTGCGCCTGGTGTTCGCGGACCGCGCGCTGAGCGAGGCGGAGCTCGCCGCGACCATGCGGTGAGGACTGCTCAGGAGGCGGCGACCGAGGCGACCTCGGGGTCGACGAGCTCGTCCTCCACCGCGTCGGCCGTCGGCGTCGGGAGCGGGCGGCGCAGACCCCAGGCGACGGCCGCGAGGCACAGCACGCACACCGCCGCGACGATCACGAGGCCTCCCGTGTAGGGCAGGACCGGGGTGAGGGCGGCGAGGATCGTCGGCAGCAGGAACCCGAGATAGGCGAGGGAGTAGTATACGCCGGTCATCCCGGCGAGCTCCCGCGGGGAGGCGAGGGACTGCGTGATGACGAGGCCCGCCACCACGCACACCCCGTAGGACGCGCCGAGCAGCGCCGCGACGCCCACCACCAGCACCGGGCGGCGCAGATCCGCGGCGACGGCGGCGAGGATCATCCCCGCGCTCATGCCGCTCAGGCCCACGACCAGCGCGCGGCCGCGGGTGAGGCGGTCGATCAGGCCCACGGTGCCCTGGGCGATCGCGCCGACGCCCAGGGTGAGCACCGTCAGGCCCGTCGCGTAGATCGTCGCGGAGTCCCCGATCTGCGCCTCGACCGTCGCAGGCAGGATGGCGTAGGCGACCCCGGCGGCGGCGAACACCCACGGCGCGGCCGGCAGCACGATCCGCGCGAAGACGGGATGCTTCACCGAGGAGACCCTCAGGTCATCGCGCAGCGCGCCGCGGGCCCGCAGTTCGCGTGGCAGGCTCTCCGGCGCCGCGAGCAGCGCGATCCCGGCCAGAAGGCACAGCCCGAGATGGACGAGGAAGGGCAGCTGCCCCGGCAACGGCGCCCACTGGGCGAGCGAGCCCGTCACGCCCGCGCCGAGCGCGAAGCCGAGGGTGAGGATCATCGAGGAGCGTCGGGCCCCGGCGGTCGGCGTCGCGCCCGGGTCGTGCGGGGCGCAGGAGAGCTCCTTGATCCAGGTCGAGCAGACCGACATGCCGACACCCACGCCGATCCCGGCGAGGACGCGGCCGGCGCACAGCAGCACGAAGCTCGACATGCTCGCCGCGAGCACCACGCTGCCGAGCGCCGCGGCGAGCAGCCCCGCGATCGCGATCGGCCGACGGCCGTGACGGTCGGAGAGCCCCGCGGCCAGCAGCATCCCCGGGACGAGACCGGCGACGTACATCCCCAGCAGCAGGTTCGCCTGCCAGGGCGCATAGCCGCCGACGGTCTCGTACACGTGCAGCAGCGGCGTGAAGTGGTTGCCGCCCCAGGCGAGGAGGAAGCCCGTCGGGGCGACGGCCAGCCAGGCCGGGATCCGTGCGCGCATCACTCGGACACCACCGAGTAGGCATCGTGGCCGGTGTGCAGGTGGCCCTCGATCATCTCGCGGAAGCCGGCGACGTCCCCGCGCGCCACCGCATCGGTGAGCTCGATGTGCTCGCGGTGCAGGGCGGGCAGGTCCGCGGCGGGGGAGAGGACTGCCAGATGCGTGAGGCGGAACAGTCGCGGTCCGAGCGCGCGCAGCACCTCCTCGACCACGCGGTTGTCGTCGTGGGAGGCGAGGGTGAGGTGGAAGGCGTAGTCGTGGACGGCGAAGTCCGCGGGTCGGCCGGTCGCGGCCTCCTGCGCCGCGAGCACCGGCGCGAGCGCCTCGACGAGGGAGGTGCGACGGGTCTCGTCGGGCGCGATGCGGGAGACGGCGTGCCCCTCGAGCATCGCGCGGACAGAGAGCAGCTCCTCCCGCTCCCGGGCGGTCGGGGTCGTGACCTGGGCGCCCTTCTTCGGCAGGAGGCGCACCAGCCCCCAGGTCTCCAGCTGCAGCATCGCCTCGCGCGCCGGGGTGCGGCTCGCGCCGTGCTCCTCGGCGACGTCGACCTCACGCAGCAGGGCGCCCGGCTCGATATCGCCGGTGGCGATCTGTCGGGCCGTCCTCGCGGCGATCTGCGTCGCGATCGGACGGTTCTCGCGGTCATCGAGCCAGGGGAGGGTGGGGGAATGCATGGGGGCGATCCTAATGCATGCATCAATGGATGCAAGGCCAGGCCGAGATGCGGTGCTCCGTCGCGGGGTCGAGATGGGCCGTGCGGGGCCGTTCGCGAGCGTCGGTCGTCCCTGCGGCCGCAGTGCGGTTCACTGGAGGCATGAGGGACTGGACCGCCGCCGCCGAGGCCTACGACCGGTCCTTCGCGACCCTCTGCGACGGCGCCGCCGCACGACTGCTCGCCGATCTGCCCGCTGGGGAGCTGCTCGACGCCGGCTACTTCGCCGACCCCGGCGGGCATCTGTGGGAGACGGCCTATGCCCCGCCCTTCCCCGTCTCCGTTGAGGGCACGATCGAGATCCCCGAGGAGGCCTCCGGCCAGGGGCGACGCGGTTACGGCCGGTCAATCGTGAACCTCTGCTCCACGACCCAGTCGGCCTGCACCATCTCCTCGAACGGGACCGGGATCGCTCGGCGCCAGAACGCGGTGGCCTCCGGATCGGTGGCCAGCTGGGTGATCGACCACGGGCCTGCGTGCGCTTCGAGCCGGACGGTTCAGAGCCCGGGCTCCTCCCAGGGCACCGGCGTCGTCGTGCCGCTCTCCCAGTCGCGACGCAGGGTCGCGTAGGCGACGGACGCCAGCGGTGCACCGCCCTCGACGGGCCAGGACTCGCGGTAGTGGGCCTCCTTCACCCAGCCGCAGCGCACAAAGGTGCGGCGCATCGCGAGGTTGTCCTCCCGGGTCTGGCCCTCGAAGCGCGTCACCTCGCCGAAGTGCTCGAAGACGTGGCGCGTGACCGCGCGGAGCTCCTCGACGCCCAGCCCCTTGCCGCAGTACTCCTCGGCCAGGCGCAGGTCGAACAGGGGAGTGGGGTCCTCGAGGTCCTCGAGGCGCACCAGGCCGATGCAGCCCAGATCGGCTTCGCCGTCCTCGACCGTGGACGAAGCACACGCGGGCGACGTCTGGTCCCGCGGGCTGACGCGGTCGCGACCGCCGGATGACGCCATCGTCACCGGCCTAGGGGTCGCAGGGACTGAGGCCCGATCGCCCGAGGACCTGGGGACCCCGCGGCAACCGGCGTCATCTCCTGGTGCCGTGCGAGCAGGGAGGGGATGATGGAGCCATGAGCGAGACCACGGCGACCCAGCAGCCCACGATCCACCCGATCCCCGAGGGCCTCGCCGAACGGGCCGCCCTCCTCGGCGGCGCCGAAGGGATCCTCACCGACGAGCAGATCGCCGGCTTCGTCACCGAGCAGCTCGCCGACCAGGACCTCGACGGCAAGAGCGTCTGCCTGATCATCCCCGACGGCACCCGCTCGGTCCCCCTCCCCAAGGTGCTGCCCGCGATCCACGACGCGCTCGCCGGCCGCGCCTCCTCCGTGACCGTGCTGATCGCGCTCGGCACCCACGCCGCGATGAGCGAGCAGGCCATCGACCAGCTGCTCGGCTCCACCGAGCGCGGCGCGAAGGCGACCTACCCGGAGTGGACGGTCCTGAACCATGCCTGGGACGATCCCTCCCAGATCGCGGACCTCGGCGTCATCCCCGCCGAGCAGATCGCCGAGCTCACCGGCGGACTGCTCACCGACATCCCCATGAACGTGCAGATCAACAGGCTCTGCGTCGAGTCCGACGTGAACCTGATCGTCGGCCCCGTCTTCCCCCACGAGGTCGTCGGCTTCTCCGGCGGCAACAAGTACTTCTTCCCCGGCTGCTCGGTGCACGACGTCATCGACATCTCCCACTGGGTGGGTGCGCTGATCACCGCCAGCCGCATCATCGGCACCCTCGGCATCACCCCCGTGCGCCAGCTGATCGACGCCGCGAGCGAGCTGATCCCCTCCGAGAAGCTCGCCTTCACCATGGACGTCGCCGAGGGTGGGGCGGACCTGGGCGCGATCGCCTTCGGCGACCCGCAGGCCGCCTGGGCCGCGATGGCGAAGATCTCCGCGCAGACCCACATCACCTACGTCGAGAAGCCCTACAAGCGGATCGTCGCCCTCGTCCCGGAGATGTACGAGGACATGTGGACCGGCGCGAAGGGCTTCTACAAGTCCGAGCCCGTCTGCGCCGACGGCGGCGACGTGATCATCTACGCCCCGCACATCACCGCGGTCGCCGAGATGCACCCCGGCATCCGCGAGATCGGGTACCACAACATCGAGTACTTCACGAAGCAGTGGGATCGGTTCAAGGACCACCCCTGGGGGGAGCTCGCCCACTCCACGCACGTCACGGGCCTGGGCACCTACGACCCCGAGACCGGCGAGGAGAAGCAGCGCGTGAACCGCTACTTCGCCACCTCCATCTCCAAGGAGGAGACCGAGGCGTACAACGTGCTGTACATGGACCCCGCCTCCCTCGACATCGACGCGCTGCGCGACGACCCCGACACCCTCGTGATCGACCACGCGGGCGAGGTCCTCTTCCGCCTCGCCTCCGAGCGCGACGGCACCGCGGAGCAGAGCAAGTGACCTCCGTCCGCCAGCCCGTCCCGCTCACCCTCGGCACCGCCCCCTCGGCCCCCACCTCGCTGTTCGCGCCCGGCCATCCCGGCTTCGAGGCCGAGGAGATGACCCCGGAGGCCCTGACCGGCGAGGCGCTCGAGCTCGCCGACGCGGTCTGCGCCGAGCTCGCGGGCGTGAGGAAGCTCGGCGTCGCCTACTCCGGCGGCGTCGACTCCGCGACCCTGCTCGCGCTCGCCGTGCGCGCGCTCGGCGCCGAGAACGTGGTCGCGCTGCTGGGCGTCTCCCCGT
Organism: Brachybacterium sp. sponge; assembly: GCF_001613775.1. NCBI lineage: Bacteria > Bacillati > Actinomycetota > Actinomycetes > Micrococcales > Dermabacteraceae > Brachybacterium > Brachybacterium sp. sponge. The sequence continues at coordinate 753,931 of NZ_LRMP01000001.1, forward strand.
CCCTCGCCCGGCGCGAGCGGCGCCTCGCCCACCAGGTCGCGCGCGTGATCGGCGCGGAGGTGCTCGAGGTCCCCACCCACGAGGGCGAGAACCCCGACTACCAGAAGAATGACGCTGCTAGGTGTTTTCATTGCAAGGACGAGCTGTTCACCCGAATCGGCGAGGACGTCGTCGGCGAACAGCAGCTCGACGCGGTCGCCTACGGCGAGAACGCCGACGACGCGACCCGCCACGACCGCCCCGGCGCCGGCGCCGCGACCCGGCACCGGGTGCTGCGGCCGCTGTCCGTTGCGGGCATGACGAAGTCGCAGGTCCGCGAGGTGGCGCGGCAGCTGTCCCTGCCCGTCGCGGACAAGCCCGCCGCGCCCTGCCTCGCCTCCCGCATCCCCTTCGGGCAGGAGGTCACCCCCGAGAAGCTGCGCCAGATCGACGACCTCGAGGACGCCGTCTACGAGCAGGGCTTCAGCGACTGCCGGGTCCGCCACCACGGGAGCGTCGGCCGCATCGAGCTGCCCACCGACGAGCTGGCGCGCGCGATGGAGCCCGAGATCCGCGAGGCGCTCGTCGCCGCGGGCAAGGAGACCGGCTTCCAGCACGTCACGATCGACCTCGACGGGATCCGCTCGGGCCTGTTCTCGCTGCAGATCGTCGGCAAGGGCGGCCGTGGCTGAGGCGCTGGCCGACGGGACGGGCGCGGCCGACGGGGCCGGGCGGATCGAGGGCTTCCTCGACCTGGACCTCGACCGCGCTTCCCGCCGCGGGGCGCCCGAGGCGGTGCTCTGCGACGCGAAGTCCGTCGAGCAGGTGCGCGAGATCGCCCGGACCTATGGGCGCCTCGCCGCCGAGGGTCGCGAGGATCTCGGCCCGGTGCTGTTCACCCGGGCCGACGAGGCCCGCGCGAGCGCGATCCTGGAGGCCCTGCCGGACGCCTCCCATGACCCCTCGGCCCGCCTCCTCGCCTGGCCGGCCGAGCCGCCCGCGCCGAGCGGGGGCCTTGTGATCGTGGCCTGCGCCGGCACGAGCGACCTGCCCGTCGCGCGCGAGGCCGAGCTCACCGCCCGCCACCTCGGCCGGCCCACGAAGCTCATCGCCGACATCGGCATCGCGGGCCTGCACCGCCTGCAGTCCCGACTGCCCGAGCTGCGTGAGGCGGCCTGCGTGGTCGTCGCCGCCGGGATGGACGGGGCGCTGCCCACCGTGATCGCGGGACAGATCCCCGCGCCCGTCGTCGCGCTGCCCACCTCCGTCGGCTACGGCATCGCCGCCGGCGGCCAGGCCGCGCTCATGACGATGCTCTCCGCCTGCGCGCCGGGCATCGGCGTGGTCAACATCGACAACGGCTACGGCGCCGGGCACCTCGCCGCGCAGATCGCCCGCTGGGCCCCTGCGCCGGGGGAGTAGCAGGGGGAGAAGCGGCTCACGCAGGAGGCGACTCAGGCTTGCGTTACTTGGCCATCCGGTGGGTAAAGTAACGGGTGTTCCCCTCGGAATCGGAGGTCCCATGCCACCCGCACGCTCCACACCGCCCGCACGCCCCGCGCACCGCCCCTCGGCCCGCGAGGCGATGCTCGACGCCGCCGAGGCCCATCTCGGCGAGGGCGGCACGCTCACCCTCGACTCCGCCGCCCGCGCCGCCGGCGTCACCAAGCCGGGGCTGATGTACCACTTCTCCACCAAGGAGCAGCTGCTCGGCGCGATCCTCGACCGGATGGCCGCGCGCTACGAGCGCGAGATGCTCGCCCTGGTCGCCGCGCGCCACGGCGCCGAGATCGAGGACTTCGCCGAGGCGCCCGCCGAGCACCGCGTGCTCGCCTATCTCGACTGGGCCTGCACCGGCTCGATCGACGCCGCCGATCTGGTGATCTTCGCGGACCCCCACCTTCGCGTCGCCCTCACCGAGCGCTGGGAGGACCAGCTCTCCCGCTGGCTCGGCATCCCCTCCGGGGTCGACGCCGGCCGCGGCGCCCGCCTCCTGGCCGTGCGCCTGATGGCCGACGGGCTCTGGTTCGACCGCGCCAGCGGACTCGACGTCGGCTCCGAGGAGCAGCTGGACCAGACGCGCGAGCTCGCCCGCGACCTGCTCGGAGGTGACGCATGACGACCTGGCTGCTGCTCATCGGCGCGATCCTCAGCGAGGTCACCGCCACGCTCTCCCTGCGCGGAGCGCTCGACAACCCTGCGCTGTACGTGCTGGTCGTTGCCGGGTACGTCCTCGCCTTCACCCTGCTGGGCCAGGTGCTGCGGCGAGGCATGTCCCTCGGCGTCGCCTACGGCATCTGGGGCGCCTCCGGCGTGGTCCTCGCCGCCGCCGGCTCCGCGATCCTGTTCGGGGAGGTGCTCACCGTCCTCAAGATCGTCGGCTTCGTGCTGGTCGCCGCCGGGGTCGTGGTCGTCGAGATCGGCTCTCAGCGCGCCCACCAGGCCTCCGCCGACGCGGCCACGCCCGTCACCGCGACGGGCGCCGACGCCGTCCCCGCCACCGGAGAGGAGTCCCGATGACCTGGCTGCTGCTCGCCGGAGCCGTCCTCGCCGAGGTCGGCGGGACGCTGTCCCTCCGGATGGCCTCGACCGGCGGCGACCGCCGCTGGTACGTGCCGCTCGTGCTCGGCTACGTGCTCGCCTTCTTCCTGATCTCCGGCGCTCTCTCGCTCGGCATGCCCCTCGGCGTCGCCTACGGCGTCTGGGTGGCGGTCGGCATCGTCCTGACCGCCGTGCTCTCCCGGATCCTGTTCCGCGAGCCGCTCACGCCGATGATGCTCGGCGGCATGGGGCTGATCGTCGTGGGCGTCCTGCTCGTCGAGCTCGGCGGGGTGCACTGACGGAGGGGTGCACTGACGGTGTGCGGCTCCCGGCCCGCGGGCCTGGGAGACTGGTCCCCATGACTCGCACCCCGGATGACGCCGCCCCGGCGATGACCGAGCTCGAGAAGCTCGACGCCGGGCTCGAGTACTGCTTCGACGACCCGGAGGTCGCGGCCCGCAAGCAGGCCGCGCTGCTGGCCTGCCGCGAGCTCGACGCGATCGACCCGCGCGATGCCGAGGCGCGCGCTGCGGCGCTGCGCACCCTGCTCGGCTCCTGCGGCGAGGTCGTCGACGTCCAGCCCGGGTTCCGCTGCGACCACGGCGCGAACATCCACGTCGGCGAGAACTTCCTGGCGAACTACGACGTGACCATCCTCGACATCGCCCCCGTGCGCATCGGCGACCACTGCATGATCGGTCCCGGCACCGTGATCTCCACCGTCGGCCACCCGCTGACCGCCGCCGGCCGACGCGCCCACCTCGGGCTCGGCGAGCCCGTCACCCTGGGCGATGACGTGTGGATCGGTGCGCACTGCACGATCCTGCCCGGCGTCACGATCGGCAGCGACGTCGTCATCGCCGCCGGCGCCGTCGTCACCAAGGACGTCCCCGACCACTGCGTCGTCGGCGGCGTCCCCGCGACCGTGATCAAGCAGCTGGACCCCTCCGCGTGACGGGCGGACGGTTGCCGCCGGTTGCCTTCGGCTCGGGGTAAGCTCTGCCGAGGACAGCGGGCGCGCAGCGCCCGCGAGGACAGCGCCCGGTGGGTGCGGGACGGAGCCGGCCGAGTGGCGGACGCGCGCGTGACGATCTACGACGTCGCCAAGGAGGCGGGTGTCGCCCCCTCCACCGTCTCGCGCGCCTTCTCCCGCCCCGGCCGGGTCAGCGCCGCGACCCATGCGAAGGTCATGGCGGCCGCGAAGGTCCTGGACTACCGCACCTCCGCCCCGCCCTCGCAGGAGCGCGGCCACCGCCACCAGCGCCTCGGCATCGAGGTCCCGGACCTCACCAACCCCTACTTCGCCGAGCTCGTCTCCGGCATGCAGGAGGCCGCCCAGGAGCAGGGCTTCCTGCTGCTCCTGCTGGACGCCGTCGAGGACGAGGCGCGCGAGCGCGCGAGCCTCGAGAGCGCCGTCGACGTCGTGGACGGGATCGTGCTCTCGGGCACCCGGCAGTCCGACGCGATGCTCAACCACCTGTCGAAGCGCATCCCCGTCGTCGTGATGAACCGGCGCGTGGCAGGGCTGGATTCCGTCACCCCCGAGTTCGAGCACGGCATGGGCCAGGCGATCGCCCACCTGGCCGAGAACGGCCTGCGCACCGTCACCTACGTCGCCGGGCCCGTGAACTCGTGGTCGGACGGGGAGCGCTGGCGCGCCGTCCGCGTCGCCGCCCGCCGGCACGGGCTGCAGATCCAGCGCCACGGCCCCTTCGCCCCCACCATCGCGGGCGGCGAGCAGGCCTTCGAGGAGATGCGCGACTCCCTGCCCCATGCGGTGATCTGCTACAACGACCTGGTCGCCTTCGGCTTCCTGGTCTCCGCCCTGCGCGCCGGCATCCGCGTGCCCGAGGAGCTGTCGGTGATGGGGCACGATGACATCCAGCTCTCCCGGCTCGTCGGCGGCGGGCTCACCACCATCGTCAGCCCCAAGCGCGCCCAGGGCCGTGCCGCCGTCGAGCGCCTCATCCGCCGCATCGAGAACCCTTCCGCCCACCGCACCCCGGTCGAGGGCTCGCTGCCCGTGCGGCTCGTGCCCCGAGGCAGCACGGGACCGCGCGAGACCCCCTGAGGCGGCGCGCCCGTCGCGGTCCCCGGCCGCTTGCTGGGGCGTCGATCAGTCTGATGGAGGGCGCTTTCCCCGGCAACCCGTGACAACCGTCCGACGCTCTCGCGAAAGGTTGCGAGGATGGCCGCATGAGCAACGACGCCTTCGTCCCGCACCCCGACCGACTCCTGCCCGCGGACCCCGCCGTCCGCGAGGTCGCGCGCAGCCTCTACGAGCTCGAGAAGGACCAGCCGATCGTCTCGCCCCACGGGCACGTCGATCCTCGCCTCCTGCTCGACGACGAGCCCTTCCGCGACCCGACCTCGCTGTTCATCACCCCGGACCACTACGTCAACCGCCTGATGCACGCCCGCGGCGTGGACCTCGCCGACCTCGGCGTGGGCCAGGGACCGCTGGACGAGAAGGCCTCCCGCAGGGCCTGGCACCTGCTGGCCGAGCACTGGCACGCCTACGCCGGCACCCCCTCCCGCTACTGGATGGAGCACGAGTTCTCCGAGGTGTTCGGCCTGGAGACCGTGCTGAACCTGCGCACGGCCGACGCGATGTACGAAGAGATCGCGGACAAGCTCACCCGCCCCGAGTTCCGTCCCCGTGCCCTGTTCGACCAGTTCAGGATCGAGGTCATGGCGACCACGGACGACCCGGTCGACGACCTCGCCCCCCACGACGCGCTCGCCGCCGACGCCTCCTTCACCGGCCGCGTGATCCCCACCTTCCGGCCCGACAAGTACCTCGAGCCCGCCCGCGCCGACTTCCCCGAGCTGGTCGCCGCCCTCGGCGAGTCCGCCGGCGTCGACACCGGCACCTACGACGGCCACCTCGAGGCCATGCGCACCCGCCGCCTCTACTTCCGTGACCACGGCGCCGTCTCCTCCGACCACGCCCACATCGACCCCGGCACCGAGCGGCTCGAGATCGAGGACGCCCGCCGCCTCTACTCCGCAGCGCTCGAGGGCACGATCGGGGCCGACGAGGCCGTGGCGCTGCGCCGCCACCTGCTCGCCGACCAGGCCCGCCTGGCCGCCGAGGACGGGCTCGTGATGACTCTCCACCCGGCCGTCTCCCGCAACCACTCCGACGCGATGTTCGAGAAATTCGGCGCGGACGTCGGCTTCGACATCCCCGTCGCGGTCGACTACGTCCACCACCTGCGCCCCATGCTCAACGACGTGGGCCACGCGGAGAACTTCCGCACCGTGCTGTTCACGATCGACGAGACCGTGTTCTCCCGCGAGATCGCGCCGCTGGCCGGCGTGTATCCGTCGGTCTACGCAGGGGCGCCGTGGTGGTTCATCGATTCGCCCGATGCGATCCTGCGCTTCCGCCGCGCCGTCTCCGAGACCCTCGGCTACACGCGCACCAGCGGCTTCATCGACGACACCCGCGCCTTCTGCTCAATCCCGGCGCGCCACGACATGTCGCGCCGCATCGACGCGACTCACCTGGCCGGCCTCGTCGCCGAGCACCGCATGCGTCTCGAGGACGCCGTCGAGCTCGTCGCCACCCTGCCCACCCAGCAGCCTCGCGAGGTCTTCCGCCTCGGCGAGTCCGCGTGAGAGGAACCGATCTGATGAACGCTCCTGCCCCCTCCGACGTCGGCCGTCTGGTCCACCTCGGCATCGGCAACTTCGCCCGAGCCCACACCCTGCAGGCCACCGCCGTGGCCGGCGGCTGGTCCGTCGTCGCCTTCACCGGCCGCTCCGCCGCGATGGCGGATGCGCTGAACGCCCAGGGCGGCAGGTACGGCCTGATCGTGCGCGGCCCCGAGGCCGACGAGGTCAGCGTGCTGGACGTGATCGACGAGGTCCACCCCGCCGCCGACGTCGATGCCCTGGTGCAGATGCTCGCCGATCCCTTCACCGCCGTGGTCACCCTGACCATCACCGAGAAGGGCTACGCCGCCGGGTCGGATCCGGCGACCTCCGCCCCCGCCCGTCTCGCGCTGGGTCTGAAGGCCCGCCGCGAGGCCGGCGTCGACGAGCCGATCGCGCTGGTCTCCTGCGACAACCTCACCGGCAACGGCGAGGTGCTGGGGAAGGCCGTTCGCGCCGAGCTCGACGAGGAGACCGCCGCCTGGTTCGAGGACCACGTCGACGTCATCTCCTCGATGGTCGACCGCATCACCCCCTCGGCCGACGACGGTGCCGCGGACACGGTGCGCGAGCAGACCGGCTTCGCCGACGCCGTCCCGGTGGTCACCGAGCCCTTCACCGAGTGGGTCATCGAGGACCGGTTCCGCGGCCGCCGCCCCGAGTGGGAGAAGGCCGGGGTGCAGTTCACCGACGACATAGAGGTGCACGAGCGCCGCAAGCTGCGCCTGCTCAACGGCGCCCACACTCTCATGGCCTACGCCGGCCAGGTCGCCGGTGTGGAGCGCGTGGACGAGGCGATCGGCCACCGCGAGGTGCGGGCCCTGGTCGAGCAGCTCTGGAGCGAGGCGCGGGAGACGCTGCCCCTGCCGGCCGACGAGCTCGACGCCTACACCGCCGCCCTCGAGGAGCGCTTCCGCAACCCGCGTCTCGCGGACAACCTGATCCGCATCGCCGCCGACGGCACCGCGAAGCTGCCCGTGCGCGCGCTGCCCGTGATCGCCGAGCTCGGCGGCCCGGACAAGGCCCCCGGCGAGGTCGCGGCCGTCGCCGCCTGGACCGCCTGGGTCACCGACCGCGTGCGGGGCGGCCACGAGGTGCAGGACCCGAAGAGCGCCGAGATCGCCGAGGCTGCAGGGATCCAGGACGCGACCGAGCGGATCACCGCCCTGCTCGCCCTGCTCGACGTGGCCGCCGGCGACCCGCTGGTCGCGGCGGTCGTCGCCGAGGAGCAGCGCCTGCCCCGCCCCTGAGGCCCGGTGCCCCGGCTCCGGCCGGACTCGACACGACGCCCCGCGGATCTGTTCCGCGGGGCGTCGTGCTGTCCGTGCGGTGCACCTGAGCCTGGGTGCACCAGGTCCTGTCCGCGGCCGGGCTCTCACCGGCACAAGGGCCTTTCCACGTCCCTGCTCTGGTCCACGCCGTGCCCGGGGTGGGCGGTGATGGCGCATGGCGTTCCATTACGCCTATATAGGCATAGTGGAACGCCATGCGCCATCTGCAGACCATGTACCGCGGTCAGCGCGTACAGTGCCGGTGCAAGCGAGCCGGTCCGCCTCAGGCCAGGTCGGCGAGCTTCTCGAAGCGCTCGAGGCGCTCGCGGTAGTAGTCCTGGTGGGCGAGGACGGGCTCGACCCGGGCGAGCACCGGCGCCTCGGCGACGGGGATCTCGGGTGCGGCCTGCTCGAGGGCCATCACGGCCGCGCCGCGCATGGTCGAGCGCGAGACGGCCACGTGGTCGATCGGCATGGCGAGCGCGTCGGAGAGCAGGTGCAGCCAGCCGGGGATCGCCCCGGTCATGCCGCCCGAGAGCACGATCCGCTCGGGCTCGCCGCCGGCCTCGCGCATCTGGTCGGCGATGCGCAGGAACGACAGAGCCACGCCCTCCATCGCGCCGAGCAGCATGTCCTTCCAGGTGGTGGAGGCGCCGACGTTCGCGAACACCGCCCGGGAGGAGCCGCGCCACTTCGTGCCGCGCTCTCCGGAGAAGAACGGGATCACCAGCGGGGTGCCGGCCGAGGGCGGGCCGGAGAAGAGGGTCGCGGTGTCGGTCGCGTCGATGTCGAAGGGCATCGCGAGCTCGTTGCGGCACCAGTCCAGCACGCGCCCGCAGTCGCTCATCGCGGAGCCGACGAGGGTGCGGCGCTGGTCCACGCGGTATGCCCACAGCCCGGAGGGGAGGGCGGGGATGTCGGTGTCCAGGAGCTGGCGGATCGCGCCGGAGGTCGCCGTGGAGATGCCCCAGGTGCCGGTGCCGAGCGCGCCGATGCCGAGGTTCGCGGCGAGGCCGTCGCCGATCACGGGCAGCCACACGGCGTCGGCGAGCTGCGGGAACTCGGCGGCCAGCGGGGTGCCGCCGACGGGAAGGGCGTCGTCGGGGTCGATCGCGGGGCCCATCGTCGACTCGTCCACGCCGACGGCGTCGAGCAGCTCGGGCACGTACTGCCCGGTGCGCCTGTCGATCATGCCGGACCAGGCTGCGGAGGCGGTGCCGAGCGCGGGGGTGCCCAGCAGCTTGAAGGCGACGTACTCGCCGAGCGCCATGAACCGCTTGGTGCGGGCGAAGACCTCGGGATGCTCCTTGCGCAGCCACAGCAGCCGCGGCGCGGTGTAGGAGGAGTGGAGGCGGGCGCCGGTGCGCTCGTGCAGGTCCTCGACGTCGATCCGGGAGGCGAGCTCGCCCACCTGGGCGTGGCAGCGGGTGTCCGCGTAGGTGATGCACGGGGTCAGCGCGTTGCCGGCCGTGTCGACCGCGATCAGCGAGGAGGCGAAGGTGTCGAAGCCGATCGCGCGCACGTCGCCGGGCAGCTCGCCGTGGCCGAGCACGGCGGAGAGCGCGGAGCGGATCTCCGCGACGATCTGGTCGGCGTCGATCGTGCTGGTGCCGTCGTCGTCGACCGTGAAGGCGTGGATCTCCTTGTGCTGGAGCTTGCCGACCTCGCGGCCCGAGACGTCGTACACGGCGGCGCGGGTGCCGCCCGAGCCGATGTCGATCCCGACGACCAGGGGTCCCTGGGCGTCCTCGGCCGGGATGTTGAAGCGGGGCATGGATGATCTCCTGCAGTCGTCGGGGCCTGCGCGTGCGAGCACGACGGTCCGGGCGGTCGTGCCGGGGCGCAGGGGGTTCCGGCCAGCATACGAGGACCTCGCACAAGGCCGACGGGCTCGCCACGGGTTGCCACCTGGCGGCTGTCGATCTCCCGCCCTCGCCGCTCGCCTCGTCGGTTCGTCGCGGAGGGCCCGGCAGAAAGGGGACTCCAGCGGCACGGCGAGGGGCTCAGCTCCGCACCGTGCCGCTGGAGTCCCTTCTGTGCAGACGGCGCTCGGTCGCGGCCGGACGGGACGGCGGCGGCTCGGCTACTCCAGCACGCTCTGCCCCAGGAACTCGCCCTCGGCGCAGCCGGGCGGGATCGCGAAGACGGCCGAGCCGATCGGGGTGGTCCACTGGTTCAGCAGGTCCAGCTCGTCCAGGCGGCGCTGGATCGGCAGGAACTGCGCGAGCGGATCGGCCTGGAAGGACACGAACACCTGCCCCGCCTCGGACAGCAGCCCCGAGCCGGGCGCCGGCGCGTGCTCGTAGTTGTACGGCCGGCGGTAGATCTCCTGGTGCTCGCCGTCGTCGACCCCGCGGGCCCGACGCATGTGCGAGAACTCCCCGATCACCGGGAAGCCGTTCGCGGAGACCTTCTCGAAGTCCGGCGGGGTGCTGTCGTCCCCGCCCGACAGCGGCGCGCCGTCGTCCTGCCGGGTGCCGGTCGCGGCGTCCCTCGCCCCGCGGTCGGCCTCGTCCCAGCCGTCGAGGTCCATGCGGATCCGACGCACCACCATCGAGGTGCCGCCCGCGAAGGGACCGTCCTCGATCCAGACCACCTTCGCGAAGTGCCCGCTGCCCGGGGCGGGGTTCGCGGTCCCGTCGAGCTGGCCGAACAGGTTCCGCAGGGTGCTGCCTGGCCTCACGACGCCGGGGGAGCGGCGAAAGCCCGTCTGCCCCCATCGGAGGGTCGTGAAGGCGCGGGCGTCCTTCAGCAGCATCCGTGCGGCGTGGGAGACCGTCAGCGGATCGTCGGCCGCGACCTGCAGCAGCAGGTCCCCGCCCGACCACTGCTCCTCGAGCTCGTCGATGCCGAAGGCGGGCAGCGGTGCGAGCCAGTCCGGCGCCGGGCGCTCGGCCCGGGACATCAGCCCCGGGCCGAAGCCGGCGGTGACGGTGAGGGAGGCGGGCTCCGTCGCGAGCTCCGGCTCGGTGTCCGCGAGCGCGGGCTCGCCCCGAGTGAGTCGGGCGGCGTCGTCCGTGAGCAGCCGCAGCATCCGCAGCACCCCGTCGCGGTCCACGTCCTCGCGCAGGTCCAGGGCCAGGAGCGTCGCCGACGCAGGGGCGGGCGTCTCGATCCCGGCCTGGTGCACGCCGTGGAAGGGGACGGTCGGCCCGCCGTAGGGCGCCTGGTGGGTCGAAGCCTCCTCCGCGGAGTCGGCAGGGGCGGCGGGGTCGCCGAGGGAGCGGCCGAGCCCGACCCCCGCGGCGCCGATGCCGAGCGCTCCGGCGCCGAGGGTGCCGGCCCGCAGCAGGTGGCGCCGGCCGGGGCGGGCCGGAGCGCGGTCGTCGCGGGAGGTCACTCGGCACCGCCCTCGGCCTCGGAGCCCTCCGCGGGCTCGTCGGCGCTGTGGCCGCCGTGATCGCCGTGTCCGTCGGCGTGCCCGTCGTGCTCGCCGCCGCCGTCGGAGGCGCCGGAGCCGGCCGAGCCCTCGGGCTCGTAGTGCTCCTGGGCGCCGGCGAAGTCCTTCACCGTGGCGGTGACGACCAGCTCGGTGCCGTCCTCGCACTGCAGCGTCAGCTCCACCTCGTCGCCGGGCTGCAGCGGGGCGGCGAGGTCCATGAGCATGAGGTGGTTCCCGCCGGGCTCGAGCACGAGCTCGCCGCCGTCGGGGACGGGGAATCCGCCCTCCTTCTCCTGCATGCTCATGCCGCCGGAGCCGTCGCCCATGGTCTCGTGCAGCTCGACCATCCCGGCCGACGGGGTGCTCGCCGAGATCAGCTGCAGATCACGGCCGGTGTCGTTGGTGAGGGTGCCGAAGGCGGAGGTCATGCCTTCCTCGGCGGCCTTCACCCACGGGTCGACGAGGGTGAGCCCCTCGGCGCTCGTGCCGCTGCCGTCCGAGGCGCCGCCCGTCCCGGAGCTGTCGGAGGGGTCGGAGCTGCAGGCCGCGAGCGGCAGGAGCAGCGCCGCGGCCAGGGCGGCCCGGCGGGTGGGACGGGCGAGGGAGGGCAGGAGGGAATGCTGGGACAGGGAAAGCTGAGACATGGAAGGTCCTCTCGAAGGGCCGACGGTCCGCGGCGCAGGGCGCGCGGGCAGCGGTCGGCGCGGACCCGTGCGGCAGGGAGACCGGACGGGTGATGGTCGATCGGGGAGGGCCTGAGCGGGCGCGTCGGTGCGCGGTCGTCACGCGCGGGGCGGTCGGCGTCGGGCGCCGTGCCGCCGGGCGCGGGGGCGCCGGGCATCGTGCCGCGCGGCGGCGAGGTCCCGGGCACGGGGCGCCGGGTGCTGCCGGACGACGAGGGGCGTCGTCCCTGCTCAGGCCGCGAGGACCACCGGAGGGCCCCGGCGCAGCTGCGGGGTGAGGACGGCACGCTGGGCGTGCAGGAGATGGGGTGCCGCGGGCAGGGGCCGGGCCGGCCGCTCGGGCACCAGCAGCGTGATCAGCAGCAGCAGCGGTGGATGCGCGAGCACCGCGAGGACCGCGAGGGCCAGGCGCGCGCAGCGCATCAGCACCGACTCGCCGTGCTGCAGCAGCACCGCGGTCAGCATCGCGGCGAGCACGTGCAGCAGGAGCATCCGCAGATCGGAATGGCTGCCGTGCAGGGCGTGGTCGGCGACCGACGCGACGCCCTCGCCGCCGCCGTGGGCGCCGTGCCCGGCGACGCTCCCGGCGCCGTGCCCTGCGTAGCCCGCGCCGTGGCCCAGATGGGAGCCCGGCGGGTCCACCAAGGCCCGCCCTGGGTCACCGGGCGTGCCCGCGCTGAACAGTCCGTGGAACAGCGCCTGGCTGGCCAGCACCGCGACGCCCATCCGGGCCAGGGAGAAGCGCGTGCCCGCCAGCAGCGTGCACACGGCGACCGCGAGCCACCAGGGCACGAGGATTCCGAGCCAGGCCGGCATCGCCCCGCCACCCGCGAGGTGGCCGCCGAGCGCGACGGCGGTCGCGATCGAGGCGGCGGTCCCTCCGCGCAGCAGGCGCAGCGGAGAGCGGGAGGCGGACATGCCCCTATTCTGCCCGGTCGGGCCGGGCAGCGCGGCGCGAGATGTCCTCGTCGGCGCGACCGGCCGGCGTCCCGGGCGTACTACGTCGCGTGGGACGGCACCACCATCACCGGCCCCTCGGCGTGCTGGAGCAGGCCGCGGGAGACCGAGCCGAGCAGGGTGCTGGTCACGCGCCCGTGCCCGCGGGTGCCCACGACGGTGAGCTGCGCATCCGCCGACTCCGCGATCAGCAGCCGTACGGGGTCGCCGACCAGTACCTCGCTGGTGATCGTGAGCTCGGGGTGCTCCCTGCGACGCTGCTCCAGGCCCTGTTCGAGCCCGGTCGCGGCCCGGGAGCGATGGGTCTCGACCACGTCGGGATCGGGGAGCCAGGCCGCATAGGAGCCGCCCCAGTCCTCCAGGGACGGGATCACCATGAGCACGCGCAGCGAGGTGCCGCGGGACAGCGCCGCCTGCGCGGCCACGTCCAGCGCCGCCTCGGCCCGGGCGGAGCCGTCGGTGCCCACGGTCACGGGGGCGTCCTCCTCGATGGGCTGGAAGCGGTGCGCGCCCTCGCCGAGCTCGTAGCCGCGATGCACCACGACGGTGGGACAGTGCGCATGGGCGGGCAGCGCGGCGGAGACCGAGCCGAGCAGCCGGCCGAGGAAGCCGCCGCGTCCGCGCGCGCCGACGACGGCCACAGCGGCCTGGGCCGACAGCTTCACGAGCACGCCCGCGGCATCGCCCCACTCGGCGCGCAGGTCGAAGGCTCCGCTGTAGTCGCGCAGGTGCTCCCGCGCCTCGTCGAGCAGCTCGCGGGCGGCGTTCAACCGCGCGACCTCGGCCGGGACGACCGGGGTGAGGGCCGCCTCGGCGTAGGCCATGGTCGGCACGGTGTAGGCGGTGACCACGGTGAGCGGCAGATCCTGGCGCAGCGCGGCGCGGGCGGCGTAGTGCAGTGCCTGGACGGCCTGCTCGGAGCCGTCGTAGCCGATCAGCACGCCGAGCGGCCGGTCCCCGTCCGGCGAGGTGCCGGGCGCGTCGGAGGCGACGGACGCCGGGGCGTCGTCGGTCGGTGCGGCGGTCTCGGCGGGGCTGGTCCGGGCGGGCTGGGCGGTGACGTCGTCGTCGGGCATCTCGACCTCCTGGGCCGGGGGCTCCCTGGGCCGACGGGGCCGCCCCCGTGGGTCTCCTCCGCCGGTCCGTCGATCCTAGTCGCGGCCGGACCCGCCCGCGCGGGGCAGAGGTCCCGCGGCGGGGGCGAGCGCCGCGGTCGGGCATCTTCGGGTCCGCCTCCGGGGAGGGGCGGCCGGACTTCTCGGCCGACGAGAAGCCTCGTTGCCGCGCACCCGGGACGGGACGAGGGTGGGGCGCGGGCTCGTGGTCGCGGGCCCGACCGTCGGCCCGAAGGAGCGCCACGCCATGTCCGAGCTCACCGTCCTCGCCAGCCCGAGCCGCTACGTCCAGGGGAAGGGCGCGCTCGACGCGCTCGGCACCCACCTCTCCGCCCTCGGGAGCAGCCCGCTGCTCGTCGCCGACGACACCGTCTGGGGCCTCTTCTCCGATCAGGTCACCGCCTCCTTCGCCGCAGCGGGCCTGCCCGTCGTGCGCGTCGGCTTCGAGCGCTTCGCGACGCCCGATGCCGTCGACGCGCTGGTCGTCGCGATCGCCGCCGGCGGCCATGACGTGGTCGTGGGCTTCGGCGGCGGATCGAGCATCGACGCCGCGAAGGCGGCCGGGCACCTCGCCGGGATCCGCTGGGCGAGCGTGCCCACGGCGGCCTCCTCCGATGCGCCGACCTCCGCGCTCGCGGTGATCTACACGGCCGAGGGCGAGTTCCACGAGTACCGCTTCTTCCCCCGCAACCCGGACCTCGTCCTCATCGACACCCAGGTCGTGGCCGAGGCGCCGGTGCGCTTCCTCGCCGCCGGGATCGGCGACGCGCTGGCCACCTGGCTCGAGGCGCGTGCCACCCGCCGCGGCACCGGCACGGCGATGGCCGGCGGTCGCCCCACCCTCGCCGGCACCGCGCTGGCCGAGCTGAGCTGGGACATCCTGTGGGAGAACGCGCTGCCGGCGCTCGATGCGGTCGCCGCGCGCGTGGTCACCCCCGCCCTGGAGGCCGTGGTCGAGGCGAACACGCTGCTGTCCGGGCTGGGGTTCGAGTCCGGAGGCCTCGCCGCCGCGCACGCGATTCACAACGGGCTGACCGCCGCCCCGCAGACGCACGGGCTCACCCATGGCCAGAAGGTCAACATCGGCTCCCTCGCCCAGCTCGTCCTCGAGGGCGCTCCCGCCCAGGAGATCGAGGACTTCATCGTGTTCACGACGAAGGTGGGTCTGCCGAACACCCTCACCGAGATCGGACTGACCCCCGAAAACCGGAAGGAGCTCCGCGCAGTCGCCGAGGCCGCGACGGTGGAGGGCGAGACGATCCACTCGATGCCCTTCCCGGTGACGGCCGACGACGTCCTGGCCGCGCTCACCGCCCTCGAGAAGCTGTCGCGACGCGTGCGCCGGGAGCACGGCCTGCCCGAGCCCGAGCTCTACACCGGCGGAGGCCACTGACCCCGGCTCGTCGGAGCCCGGGACGACTGACAAGTGGCCCGCTGGGGCATGACTTCTCGGTAACCCCTGGGGGCGGGAAGAGGGCCGGTCTACGCTCCCCGCATGGACCTCCGCTTCCGGGCACCGACGATCGAATGGCGCGGCCCCGCCCCGTTCGTCTTCGCGCGCGTGCCGGAGGAGGAGGCCGACGCGATCGCCGCGATCTCGAGCAGCGCCAGCTACGGGTGGGGCTGCATCGCGGTCGAGGCCCGGATCGGCGACACCGACTTCACCACCTCGCTGTTCCCGCGGGAGGGCGGCTATCTGGTGCCGGTGAAGGTCGCGGTGCAGCGCGCCGAGGGGGTCGAGGTGGGCGACGAGATCGAGGTCGCCCTCCACATCGAGGAGCGCTGAGCGCGCCGGGTCAGGCGTCCTGGCCGGGGGTGGGGCCGTGCGGGTGGCCGAACTCGTCGGCGTAACGGGCCCGCAGCTCCTCCCAGCCGTGGTCGAGGGCGTCCATCCCCACGATCCGCTCTTGGTCCAGACCCTCGAGCCGGGCGTCGAGCACCGCCAGGCACACATGCCACCCTGCCGCGAAGTACTGCGCCTGCTGCGGGTCCGGCAGGGTGACCTGCAGGTCGAGCTGCCCCTCGTCGACCATCCAGCCGAGTGTCGCCTCGCCCCAGCGATGGGTGAGCGCATGCTCGCCGGCGATCGCGAGCACGTCGGCGGTGACCGGGTCCTCCTCGGGGTTCTCACGCGAGAGGGCCGGGCCCGGCGAGGTCAGGGCGCGGTCCGGCACGACCGGTGACCAGCGTGCGAGCTGGGCGGGGTCGGTGAGCGCCTGCCACAGCTGCGCGGCGGTGCCGGCGAGGTCGACCTCCATCACCAGGGTGCCGTCGGCGAGCTCGGCGCGCACGGGCAGATCGCGGATGCGGGCGTCGATGTCGGGATTCCCGGCGATGGTGGGGTTCTCAGCGGGGTCGGGGTGCTCGGCGGTCATGGATCCTCCTCGGTGTCGGTGTCGGTGTCGGTGTCGGTGTCGGTGTCGGTGTCGGTGTCGGTGTCGGTGTCGGTGTCGTGCGGGCCGGGGCGGGCGGGGGTGTCAGAGCATGGCGGCGGGAATACCCGCATCGGCGTCGACGTGGCCGTCCGTCGCGCCGGAGGGGCCGCTCGTCGCGTCGGACGAGTCGTCCGTCGCGCCGGAGGGGCCGCTCGTCGCGCCGAACGAGTCGCCCGTCGTGCCGGAGCGGCCGCCCGTCGGGACCGCGGGGCGAGCGCCCGAGCCCAGGTGCACCGCGCCCGGGATGGTGCGCGCCCTGTGCTCGGCCCGGTCGTGGAGGCGGTCGAGGATGAACTGCGACGCCGGGCTGCGGGAGACCGCGCAGCGCACCTGCACGCGCAGCCGGCGACGCGGGCCCGGTCCGGCGAGGGGCACCGCGACCACGTCCGGGCGCAGGTCCTCCGCGATCAGCGAGGGCTGGACGGTCACGTAGTCCCCGGTCGCGACGAAGCCGAGCACGGTGGGGAAGTCCCGCGGGTTCACCGCGACGGCGGGGCTGAACCCGGCCGCGCGGCAGGCCGCCGCGATGCGCTCGAACCAGGAGGAGTCCAGCGGGTCGTCGGTCGCCCAGGGCTCGTCGGCCAGCTCCTTGAGCGTCACCTCGGAGCGCGACGCGAGCGGGTGGTCGAGGCCGACGATGACGACGTACCCCTCCTCGAGCAGGTCCTGGCACTCCCACTCCTCGGCCCTCTCCAGGGGGAGCCCCTCGCCGACGACGATGTCGAAGCCGTCCGCGCCCGCATCCGCATCGGTGCACTCGCGCACGCGGAAGTCGAGGCCCAGCTCGGGGAAGTGCCGACGCACGTCGAGGGTGAGCTGCGGGATCCAGGTGGCGGCGAAGGAGCCCGCATATCCGAGCCGGAGCGTGCCGGTGCGCCCGGAGCGCAGGTCCTGCACGGTGCGGTCGAGTGCGGCGAGCGCCTCGAGGGCGGGGCCGGCCTGCTCGGCCAGCGCCCTCCCGTGCGCCGTGACCACGATCCCGCGGCCCGAGCGCTCCACGAGCTCCAGACCCGTCTCGCGCCGCAGGCTGGACAGGTGCTGGCTCACGGCCGACGGGGTGTAGCCCAGCGCCTCCGCGCTCGCGCGGATGCTGCCGGTCTCGACGACGGAGCGGAGGACGCGGAGCTTGAGCGGATCGAGCATGCCGCGACCCTACCTCTGTTCAGTCCGACTGAACAGAGGGGTGCAGATCATCGCTTGTGCTGAAGAGTGTGCGGGCGAAGGATCGAGCCATGACCGCAGCACTCCTCGGACTCCTGTTCATCGTCCTCATCGCCCTCCTCGCCGTCGCCCTCGGATCCCTCACCCGCCTGCTCGCCGCCCGGATCGTCACCCCGCGCGAGGAGCACGAGCGCCTCTCCGTCGCCGAGCGGATCGCGCGCGGGAACGCGCTCATCGCCCGCGAGCTCCGGCCCGACGGGACCCATCCGGTCGCTCGCACCGCCGAGCGCACGGACGGGGCCGCCGCGGAGCCCGGGCGGGAGCCGCGGCAGGACCTCGCCGTGCGCTTCCCGGAGATCGCCGCCCACTCGCTGCGCTGAGCGGGTGGGGCGCCGGGCACGGCCCGACTCAGCGGGGGCGTCGCCGGTCGTGGCCGATCCGCGAGATGTCCAGGTCCGGCACCACCATCACCGGGCCCTGCGCCCGCTCCAGCAGGCCGCGGGAGACCGAGCCGAGCAGGGCGCTCATCATGCGGCCCCGTCCACGGGTCCCCACCACCGTCAGCCGCGCGTCGCGCGAGCGCTCCACGAGCAGGGCGACGGGATCGCCGACCTCGACCGAGGCGGTGACCGCCACCTCGGGGTTCCGGTCGCGCAGCGCCCGGGCCTCGCCCTCGAGCAGGGCGAGGAGCTCCTCCCGCTGTCGGTCCAGGAACTGCTGGTCGGGCACCGCGGCGAGCGCGGAGGCGGACCAGGTGTCCAGCGGCGGGATCGCCTGCAGCAGGTGCAGCGGCGCCCCGGCAGCCGCCGCCGCCCGCTGCGCGAGGGTGGTCAGCGTGCTGTCCTCGCTGCCGTCCAGCCCCACCACCACGGGCTCCGTGCCCGGCACCTGGGTGAAGCGCTCGCGACCGGTGGTCTCGGGCACCACGTAGCTGGAGGGGACCACCACCGTCGGGCAGTGCGCATGGGCGGGCAGCGCCTCGGAGACCGAGCCCAGCAGGCGCCCCAGGAAGCCGCCCCGGCCGCGAGAGCCGACCACGGCGAGGCGGGCGAGCGCGGAGAGCTCGACGAGCACGCCGGCCGCATCGCCCTGGACGGACTCGAGCGCGACCTCGCCCGGATAGCCCTCCAGGTGCGGGAGGGCGCCCGCGGCGACCTGCCGGGACGCGGCCGCACGGGCCTCATCCTCGGGCACCGGCGGCAGCGAGGCCATGTTCGGGTAGACCATCACGGGCACCGTGAACGCGGAGACCACCGTGAGCCGGCAGCCGATCCCCAGCGCCATCGTCGCCGCGTAGTGGAGGGCCTGGATCGCCTGGTCGGAGCCGTCGTATCCGACGAGCACCCCGACCGGACGGGACTCGGGATCGAAGAGCAGGGGAGTGGAGCTGTCGTCGGCGGGCATCGGGGCCTCCGTTCCGGGGGCGCGGCGCGACCGTCGACGGGATGCCCCCATCGGTCGAGCCCGCCGTCGGTACCTCCGAGGGTACGACCGTCCGGCCTGCGCGGCCAGGGCCGAGGTCCCTGGCCTTGCCCCGGGCGCGCCCAGACCTCGTCCCGGACGCACCTCGCCCGACCGCTGATGCGCGCGGCCGGGCGAGACGCGGCGGAGCGACCGCCGGGAGGCTCAGCCCCTCGGCGTGCCGAAGCGCGGGGCGGGCAGAGGCGGCGGGACCGCGGCGGGCGTCTGCTCCAGCAGTGCGAGCGCCTCCGTCACGCCGCGGGCGAGCTGCGGATCCTCGCCCGCCACCCAGGCGCTGGGCGGAAGCGGCACCTCGATGTCGGGCTCGACGCCGTAGTTCTCGATCGCCCAGTCCTCGCCCTCGAACCAGCTGGCGTACTTCGGCTGGGTCACGCCGGTGCCGTCGACCAGGTCGTAGCGGCCGTCGATCCCGATCACGCCGCCCCAGGTGCGGGTGCCGATGATCGGACCGACCTCCAGGGCGCGGGAGACGGCGTTCACGATGTCGCCGTCGGAGCCGGCCTCCTGGTTCGTCACCAGCACCACGGCGCCGCGCGGCGCGAAGGCGGGGTAGGTGCCCGGCCGCTCGTGGCGCGGGTAGTCCCAGGACAGCACCCGACGCGCGATCCGGTCGGTGACCAGCTGCGAGGTGTGGCCGCCGCTGTTGTAGCGCACGTCCACGACCAGGCCCTCCTTCGTCGTCGCCTCGCGCAGGTCGCGGTGCATCTGCGCCCAGCCGGAGGAGACCATGTCGGGGATGTGCAGATAGCCGAGCCGGCCGCCGGAGAGCTCCGCGACCAGGGCGCGACGCGACTCGACCCACGCCTGGTAGCGCAGCTCCGAGTCGTCGCCCAGCGGCGTGACCGCCACCCGGTGCTCGGCGCCGTCGCGCCCGAGGACCAGCTCGGTCGCCTTCCCGGCGGAGCCGACGAGCGCTGCCTCGATCCCCTCGGGGCCGACGTCCCGGCCGTCCACGCGCAGCACCGCATCGCCCACGCGGGCATCGACGCCGGGGGCGAGCAGCGGCGAGCGGGCGTCCGGGTCGGAGGAGTCGCCCGGCAGGATCCGGGTGATCACCCAGCGCCCGCCCTGGCGTTCGAGGTCCGCGCCGAGATGGGCCGGCAGCATCGGCGGATCGGCCTTGTACACCCCGCCCTGCACGTAGGCGTGCGAGGTGCCGAGCTCGCCCTGGACCTCCCACATCATGTCCTGGAAGTCGTCCTCGGTGACCAGGCGCTCGATGACCGGGTCGTACCAGGAGGTCATCGCGTGCCAGTCCATGCCGTCCATGTCCGCGCGCCAGTACTGCTGGGCCATGATCCGGTAGTTGTCCCAGAGCATGCCGCGCCGCTCCTTGACCGGGTCGACGGTCAGGCGCAGGCGCCCCGTGTCGATGACGATCCGGGCGGGGTCCTCGTCCTCGGCCTTGCGGGTCGCGGGGACCTGCACCCAGTTCTCGCCCTGCCGGATCACCAGGGTCTCGCCGTCGCCGGAGACGGCCAGGTCGGTGACGTCCTCGGCGAGGACGGTGAGCTTCCGGTCCGTGAGCGACCAGTGCTCGAGGGTCGGTGAGGGGGCCTCGCCCTCGACACCGGCTCGGGCCGAGCCCAGCACCCCCTGCTGGGGGTGGCGCAGCCAGACGAAGCCGCCGGTCACGGCGGTGAGATGCGAGTAGTAGCCGGAAACGACGGGGAAGGGCACCAGGCGCGACTCGACCTGCTCGAGGTCGATGCGGGTGGCCGGCGGGCGGTGCGCGTCCTCCGCCCCGGCGGCGGAGTGCGAGGTCGCGGGGCGGGAGGAGGCCTCGGCCGCGGCGGTCGCGGCGGCGCTCGCCGACGGGTCGGAGGCCGCCCCCGACGGGGTCCCCGATCCCGCGCCGCCCGCCGGGCCGTGACCGGTGCCGTCGTCCGCGGAGCCGGAGGCGCCGTCGGCCGCGGGCTTCTCCGGGGCGGGGCCCCAGCCGTCGGGGTGCGGGCCGAAGGGGTCGGGGGTGGTGCGCTCGAGCGGCAGCAGGAAGGGCCGCTCGGCGTTGACGAACCCGAGGTCGAAGACCATGTCGTCGTAAACCGTCTCGAAGGTGCGCAGGCTCAGCAGCGCCAGGTGCTTGCCGTCGGCGCTGAACGCGGGGGCGGAGTCCTGGAACTTCCCGGAGGTCAGCGCGCGGCCCGTCGGCTCCTGGGCCTCGGTGTCCGAGATCATCAGGCGCGAGAGCTGCCAGGAGTTCGGCTCCGCCCACACCAGCCAGCGGCCGTCCGGCGACCAGGCCAGGTCGCTGACCTCGCCGCCGCTGCTGCGGCCGATCTCGCGCACGTGGTCCAGGCGCGGCGCCGCGACGGAGCGGTCGGCGTCGGCCTCCCAGCCGGCGTCCGCGGCCGTCGCGGCCTGCGCGCCCTTCCCGTGCGTCTCCTTGGCGGGGTCCTCGAGGCCGCGCAGGGTCACCAGGCGCACCACGTTGTCGTGGCTGACGATCGCGATGCGGGAGCCGTCGGGCGAGGGGATCGCGTGCAGGATCCGGCCCACCTCGCCCACGGCCAGCCGGATCTCCTCGCCGCCGCCGTCCAGCCGCGCCAGCGCCAGCACGTCGGAGCCGACGCCGCCCTGCTCACGATCGGAGAGGGCCTCCGCATCGGAGACGAACAGGGCGAAGGGGGAGCGGCCGAGCGGCCGCACCTCCCGCAGTCGCAGACCGCAGGCCCCGGCGAGCAGCCGCGCCGGACCGCCGCGATGGGTGAGGGCGTGCGCGGAGCCGCGCCACTCGACGACGCTCGCGCGCGCGTCGTGCAGCGGCCGCATGGCCAGCAGGTTCTCGCTCGCCGAGGCGGGGCGCGGCAGCCGGGCGGCGCCGACGCCGGAGGCGAGCACCTCGATCTCCCGCGGCGCGGCCTCGAGGGAGTCCATCGCGAACAGGCGCCCGCGGGAGCTGAACACGATCGCGCTTCCGTCGGTCGCGGGCTCGCGCAGGTAGCCCTCCTCGGAGGTGAGGGAGGTGTGGGAGCGCAGGTCCGTGCCGTCGGCGGCGACGGACCACAGGTTCGCCGAGGCGCGATCGGTGAGGGCCGCGCCGGGGCCGGGGGTGTCGGAGGCGAACAGCAGCCGATCCCCGTACCAGGCGATCCGCAGCTTGGAGGCGAGGATCTCGTCGAGCAGCGGCTCCCAGGTGCGGGCCGCATGCGTCTCGGCGGGCGCGTCCAGCGGGACGTCCTCGCGCGAGAGCCACAGCTTCACGGCCGTGCCGCCCTGGTAGTGCTTCCAGGAGGCCTGGTCGCGGCGCCACGGCGTCGCGACGACGGTGGTGCCGGAGGGGTGGATCGCGACCTCGCCGCTGCGGCCCAGCGGCAGCAGCGTGGTGGTGCCCTCGAGGTCGACGGCCCACAGCTGGGCATCGCGCGCGACCGGCGCGGCGTAGCTGGTGGTCGCGACGATGCGGCCGTCGGGCAGCCAGCCGACGACCTTCGTGGCGGGGCGGCCCCAGAAGGTCAGGCGGCGCGGTGCGGACTCGCCGGCGACGTCCGCGACCCACACCTCCGGCCCGCCCGAGGTGCGAGAGGTGAAGGCGATGTGGGCGCCGTCGGGGGAGAAGCGCGGGTGGGAGACGGGGGCGCCCTCGTCGGTGAGGCGCCAGGCGCGGCCTCCCTCGAGCGGGGCGAGCCACACGTCGTTCGCGGCAGTGAAGGTGATCAGATCGCCCCGGACGTCGGGGTGGCGGAGATAGGCGGCATGAGCAGGCGTCGTCGGCATGGTTTCCACCCTATGCCTCGGGGCCGACGGGCCGGTGGGGCAGCCGGGTCGGTGGGGCGGCCGGGCCGACGGGGTCGACGGGGCAGCCGGGTCGACGGGGCCGATGGTCCGACGGGCCGACGGGCACCGGCGACCGGCGGGGCGGCCGCGGTGAGGAGCGATCGCGGCGCGGGTGGGTCGCTCAGCCGAGCGCGTCCGCGATGACGCCGTCGGCGCGGTGCAGCACGGCCGCGAGCTCGGCGCGGGTCACCGCCTGCTCGCCCTGCCAGTGCGTCGACCCGTCGGGAGCCATCCCGGCGCTGGTCAGCCAGGCCGCGTCCGGCGAGATTCCCCCGGGGATGTCCTTCCCTTCGGCCGCGCCGGGCCCGTCGGCCCCGCCCGCGGGCCAGACCGCGCCGATCCCCGCGAGGGCGGGACGCAGCAGCGCGGCGAGCATCCCCGAGGCCCCCTCGCGGGTCGCGGGGTCGTCGGGATGGACCTTCAGCTCGGCATCGCCCCAGAGCGCACCGCGGCCGTGCAGCCACAGCAGGGCGGAGGCCTGCTCCGGGTCCTCGCCGAGGTCGACGATGAGCACCGGCACGTCCTCGAGCGGCACCGCCGGGGTGCCTGCGAAGCGGTGCAGGGCCGCGGCGACCTCGCCCCGGGTCACGACCGCCTCCGGCGAGAAGGCGCCGCCGGCCGCGGGCAGCACGCCGGTGACGTCCGCCCAGACCATCGCCTCGAGCCCGGCATCGCCGTCGGCCACATCGGAGAACGGGCTGGTGGCAGGACCGAGCACGCGCGGGAGCACGACCCCGGCGGAGACCGCGCCGACCACGGCGGCGGCCGCGGCCCCTGCGAGCAGCAGGGTGCGGCGCGGCGGCGCGGGGCGGGCAGGGGCGGGGCCGACGGGGCGCTGCTCCGGCGCCGGCGCGACGGTCTGCGGCGCGGCCTCGAAGGGGGCAGGCTGCACCTCCGGCAGGGCCGGTGCGGCGGCGAGGGCGGTCGGCTCCACGGCCGTCGGCTCGTCGACGGGTGCCGCAGCGACCGGCTCCGGTGCGGAGGCCGCAGGGGTCACGAGCACGGCGCGGGTGGCGGCCGGGGCCGGGGCGCCGGGCCGGTCGGGGCGCACGCGCGGCGCCGCAGGTCGTCTCAGAGCCACCGCAGCTCCTGCATCCGTCGCACGATCGCCCAGCTCAGCACCAGGTTCCCCCAGCCGTTGAGGTGAATGCCGTCGGAGGCGATCAGCAGCGGCGGCACCACGGCCCGGGCGAGGGCGTCGTGGGTGGTGCCCTGCTCGAGCAGCTGCAGCGGCGCGAGCGGGGAGCTGGCCAGGCCCTCCTCCCCGGTCAGCAGGTGCTGCACGTCCAGGAAGTGATCGCGATGAGCTTCCGCGAGCCCGGCGTTGACCTCAGCGACGGCCGCTCCCGTCGCCGAGCCGGCCTCGTCGTGCTCCGTGCACCAGTGGCCGAGGACGAGCGTGTCCCCGGGCGCGGCGGCCTTGGCCATCCGGGCGGTGTGCTCGAGCACCCCCTCGACGTCGCGGATGTTGTTCTTTCCCATCCACAGCACCTGCCGCGATCCCTCCGCGATCTCGGCGAGCGAGGAGACGAACACGCCGCCGGTGACCGCGTCCGCGGGGTCCGACGGGGTGAAGTACCAGGTCCCCGAGCTGCCGTCGAGGACCCCGTCGATCCCGTCGACCCGGCCCGGCACCCGGATCGGGCCGGACGGGGCGAGGTCGGAGTCGAGCGTGACCTCGAGGCGGGAGGTGCCCGGCTCGGGGTCGCCCCGGCCGATCAGCGTCGGGGTGTCCAGGCCGCGCTGGAGCAGGGTGTGCCGGGACCAGGACGCGCCCACGCCGAAGGGGTGCACGGGAGCGGGGGCCGCCGCGAGCGCGAGGTGCTCGTGGATGCGCACCGGCACGGCGGTCGCCTCGTCGCCGCCCTCGGAGCTCATCGAGGAGGAGCCCCACAGCGTCAGCGCAGGGGCCTCGGACTCCGGATGCAGCAGTCGGCGCGAGGCCTCGGTGCCGGTCAGGGCCGAGGACGGGGAGAAGGGTGCAGCAGGCGCGGCCGGGGCGGCGGCATGCTGCGGCATCACGGTCCTCCGTGCTGGTGTGTGGGGCGAGCGCCCCACCGACGCTCACGGCGCCCAGCTTACTCGACGGGAACCTCCGCGGAAGGGGTGCTGGTGCAGATCACCGCGGTCATTCGGCGAGCGGCCGACGGGGCTCGGCCCGCCTCTCACGCCTGGTGCAGCGCCGGCGCCCCGGCGGGCACCACGTAGGTGCGGTCCACCTGGATCTCGGCGCCTGGGCGGGTCACCGCGTCGAGGGTCTTGTACTCGACCTTCAGCTCCTCGGTCGAGTACTCGGACAGGACGTAGCCGCGCCGGCTCTTGATGTACTTGATGTGCGGGTTCTCGGCGTACACGTCGTCCTCGCCGTTGGCCTTGTCGCTGCCGTCGCCGCCCGAGGTCACCGCCGTGGTCACCAGCTCGACGCCGAGGGTCGAGGAGTCCGGCTCCCAGAAGTCGGCCTTGAGCTCGTTGGCGAAGTGGACGTGCACGTCGCCGGTGAGCACGACCGGGGTCGCGACCTCGTGCTCGTCCCAGGTGCGCACGATCTGGTCGCGGTCGGCGCGATAGCCGTCCCATCCGTCGGAGCTCAGGGTCGTCCTCTCCGGGCCGGGGGCGTTGTCTCGCTTGGCGAAGAAGACGCTCTGGGCGAGCAGCTGCCAGGTCGTCCCCGCCTCGATCATCCCGTCCTGCAGCCACTGCATCTGGTCCGCGCCGAGGATCGTGCGCTCGGGGTCCTCCTGCTCCGCGCAGTCGGTGAACCACCAGGTCTTCCCGCCGTCGTGGCAGGCCTGGAGGTCGCGGTACTGGCGGGTGTCCAGCACGTGGAAGGTCGCCAGGTCGCCCCAGTGCAGGCGGCGGAACAGCTGGATGGAGGAGCCGACGGGGGCGCTGCTGCGCCGCAGCGGCATGTTCTCGTAGTAGGCCTGCTGGGCGGCGATCCGGCGGGCCATCCAGGCGTCGGTGGGCACCCCGTCCTTCGGGTGCACGCCCGCCCAGTTGTCCTGGATCTCGTGATCGTCCCAGGTCACGATCCACGGCGCGGTCGCGTGCAGCTCCTGCAGGTCGGGATCGGTCTTGTAGGTCGCGTAGCGCAGGCGGTAGTCCTCCAGCGTGGTGCACAGCTTGTGGGGGTGCTTGCGGATCGTGGAGGAGCCGGGCCCGCCCTCGTAGATGTAGTCGCCGAGGGCGAAGACCAGGTCGGGGCGGTCCTCGGCCGCACGACGGTAGGCGGTGAACCAGCCGCCCTCCCAGTGGGAGCAGGACAGGTGCACCATGCGTAGGTTCCGGCTGCTGCCCGCGGCGGGCGTGGTCAGCGTGCGGCCGGTGCGGGAGACGTGGCGGCCGGTGCGGAAGCGGTAGAAGAACTCGGAGTCCGCGGGGAGGTCCTCGAGCTCGACATGCAGGCTGTGGCCCTCCTCGGGCAGGGCGATCTCGGTGCCGCGGCGCACGATGTCGCGGAAGCGCTCGTCGCGGGCCAGCTCCCAGCGCACCTCGACCGGCACCGAGGGCATGCCGCCGCGGCCGTCCAGCACGTGCGGGTCCACGGCCAGGCGGGTCCACAGCACCACGGAGCTCGAGGTCGGATCGCCCGAGGCGACGCCGAGGGTGAACGGGTCCTGGCGGCGCCAGGCCCCGTCGTCGGCGAGGGCCGGCGCCGTGCCGAGCACCCCGGCCGCGGTGAGCGTGGTCAGCGAGGCGGCGGTGAAGTGGCGGCGGGTCATCCGGCGCCGACGGGCGAGGTTCGCGCCGCGGTCGGGGGCGACGAAGCGGGTGGGCGGGGCGGGCTCGGCGGGGCGGAGGTCGGAGGAGAGGTCCATGGTCGTCCTTGTCCGGGAGGGGGAGGGCGACGACCATGCTCACCGGACGGGACGGCGTGCGCGGTCGCTTCGCCCCGAGCACGCGAGATGTGCATCGAGTGGCCACTCGTGCGTGCGCGGCGGTTCACGGAAGCGTCATGGTCGACCTGGCAGGGCGTGGGAAGGCGTCCTCGTCGGCGACGCCGGCGGCGTGCCCTCCGTCCGAGCCGGGCGCCTGGTCAGCCCAGGTCGTAGTCGACGACGACGGGGGAGTGGTCGGACAGCCGCATGCCGTCGTGCTCCCGGTCCACGGTCGCGCGCACCGCCGAACGCGCCAGGCGAGGCGTGGCCAGGTGATAGTCGATCCGCCACCCGGTGTCGTTGGTGAAGGACTGCCCGAGCCAGGACCACCACGAGTAGGGGCCGTCCTCGTCCGGGTGCAGGCGCCGCACCACGTCCACGAGCGTGCGCGGGGAGAGCTGCTGCCCGAGCCACTCCCGCTCCTCGGGCAGGAACCCGTCGGTCTGCTGGTTGCGGCGCCAGGCGGCGAGGTCCTGCCGGGTGTGGGCGATGTTCAGGTCTCCCATCAGCAGGAACTCCCGACCGTCGGCCGCGGCGGCGCGGCGCGTGCGGGTCAGGTAGCGGGCGAAGCCGTCCATGAACTGCATCTTCCGCGCGTACTTCGCGCCGCCGTCGGGCGCCTCCCGCATCCGCTCGGGTCGCTGCAGATGCGCGGGCAGCCCGCCCTTGGGCAGGTAGAGGCAGGCGATCGTGACCGGGGCGTCCGCGAGGTCCACCTCGAGGTAGCGGCCCTCGGCGACGAAGCGCGAGAGTCCGCGGGCGAGCGGCACCCGGTCCGGGGCGGGGATCGGGTTGAGCGCGGGGCCGGCGGCGACGTCGTCCGTCGGCCGCCGCGGGGGATCCAGCGCCAGCACTTCGCCCGTCGGCGTGCTGAGCTGGGCGGGCTCCCCCGGCGGGCCGCCGAGCAGCGCCGTCCCGGACCAGGTGCGCACCGCCGCGGGCGGCCGACGGGTCAGCACCGCGACCCCGTTCCGGCCCGGCAGCGTCCCGGTCTCGAGGGCGACGTGGAAGTCGCCGAAGGCCTCCTCGGGGAGCTTCGAGGCCTGGGCTCGCACCTCCTGCAGCGCGATCACGTCGCAGCCGCGCGTGGTGAGCCAGTCGCCGAAGCCCCGGCGGTGGGCGGCGCGGATCCCGTTGACGTTGGCGGAGGCGATGCGGAGCATCCCCGCAGGCTACGCGGTGCCGTCTCCGTCGGTCTCGTCGTCGTCGGCCGGGCTGCGCGGGCGCTCTACGGCACGACGTGGCGATATCGCCACGTCGTGCCGTAGAGCGCCCGTCCGCGCCGGGGCCGCGCGCCACGCCAGGTCACGTGCCCGCCTGTCCGTCCGCACGACCGGCCGCCGAGCCTGCCCGGTCGCCGGAACATCTCGTCAGGCGGTGACGGGGTCGCCGACGACGGGGCCCTCGGTGTTGGGCTTCCAGCCGAGCTCGGGGGCGACGTGCGTCGCGAAGTTCTCGAGGATCTCGAGGTTCAGATCGACGCCGGCCTGGCTCGGGATCGTCAGCAGCAGGGTGTCGGCGGACATCACGGCGGCGTCGGCCTTCAGCTGCTCGATCAGCCGGTCGGGCTCGCCCACGTAGGTGCGGCCGAAGGTGGAGCGGGTGCCGTCGATGATCCCGATCTGGTCGCCGCCGCTGCCGCCGCCCGCACCGAACAGCACCCGGTCGCGATCGCTGAGGATCGGGAAGACGCTGCGGGAGACGGAGACGCGCGGGACGTGGGTGTGCCCGGCCTCGCGGAACGCCTCGCGGAAGACATCGATCTGCTCGGCCTGGAGGTCGCCGAAGGCGGAGCCGTTCGCCTCGGTGAGCAGGGTCGAGCTCATCATGTTCAGGCCCTGCTGCCCGGTGCGCTCGGCGGTCGCGCGGGAGCCCGAGCCCCACCAGATGTGGCGGATGAGCTCCTCGGACTGCGGCTCGATCGCGAGCGGGGCGTGCGGGGCGGCGTCGGACATGTAGGGCTGCGCCGCCGCACGGGTCATCGGGTGGCCCTGGATGGCCTGCAGGAAGGTCTCGAACTTCGCCGCGGCGATGTCCGCGCCGCGCGGGTCGGTCGAGCCGGTGTAGCCGAAGGACTCCCAGCCGCGATCGGCCGCCTCGGGCGCGCCGCGGGAGATGCCCAGCGCCACGCGGCCGTCGGCGATGTGGTCGAGGGCCGCGGCCTCCTCGGCGAGGTAGAGCGGGTTCTCGTAGCGCATGTCGATCACGCCCGTGCCCACCTCGATCCGCTGCGTGCGCGCGGCGACCGCGGACAGCAGCGGCATCGGCGCGGCGGACTGGCGGGCGTAGTGGTGGACGCGGAAGTAGGCGCCGTTCACGCCGAGCTCGTCGGCGCCGACGGCGATGTCGATCGCGTCGTGGAGCATCTGGCGGGCGGTGATCCCGCCCTGGGCGGGGCTGCCGCCGTAGTGGCCGAAGCTGAGGAATCCGAAGGCACGCATGGCCGCAACCATACCAAGTAGTTGAAAACAGAACCAGAGGGGGTGGAAGGATGCCGCCATGACCGCGAGCACCCCCGAGAAGCCTCTCGTCCTGGCCGACGCGTCGGCCTGGCACGACTGGCTCCTCGCGCACGAGGGCCGCAGCGACGGCGAGTGGCTCGTGCTCGCGAAGAAGGGGACCAGCCGGCCGACCTCCCTGTCCTACCAGGACGCCCTCGACGAGGCGCTGTGCAGCGGCTGGATCGACGGCCAGCGGCGCAGCCGGGACGAGAGGACCTTCCTCCAGCGCTTCACGCCGCGCCGGCCGCGCTCGATCTGGTCGCAGCGCAACGTCGCGCTCATCGCCCGACTCGAGGAGGAGGGAAGGATGCGCGAGCGCGGTCGCGCAGAGGTCGAGCGCGCCCGCGCGGACGGTCGCTGGGACGCAGCCTATGCCGGCCCGGCCACCGCCGAGGTCCCGCCCCAGCTCGAGGCTGCGCTCGCCGAGGACGACGCGGCACGCGCCGCCTTCGCGGCGCTGAACCGCACTAACCGCTTCAGCGTCCTGCACCCGGTGCTCTCCGCCCGCGACGCCCCTGCGCGCGAGCGGGCCGTCGCCCGGGCCGTGCGCCGGCTGCGCGGCGGCGGGTCGGGCGCGCGCTGAGGGGCGGCACCGCGAGGTGCCGACGCGCGTCGTGCCCGGCGCGCCCGCGGTGCGCCGCGACCGCCGTTCGAGCGCGCCGCGCGCTCGGCTCCGAGTCGAGCGCCCGACGACACCCTGCGTTCAGCCCTGCGTCGAGCTGCCGCCCACGACCAGCGCGAACATCACGCCGAAGCGGTCGACGACCTGGCCGTAGTGGTCGCCCCAGGGTGCGAGCTCGAAGGGCATCGCGACCTTCCCGCCGCCCTCGGCGAGCCGTGCGAAGAGGTCCTTCGCCGACTCCACGTCCTCGAGCCCGATGAGGAAGGAGTAGACGTCCGAGCCCAGCGGCGGCAGCTCGTCACCCGGCCCGCCGATCGCGTCGCCGCCCGAGACGGTGAACAGGCCGCCGGTGAGCGTGCCGTGGGCGACCGCGCCGCGGGGCGGGGTGAAGGGGAAGCCCGAGAGATCCGGGATCTCGTCGTAGGTCATCATCTCCAGCTCGCCGCCGAACAGCTCCTGCCAGTGGGCGAGGACCTCCTGGCCGTTTCCGGGGAAGGCGACGTAGGGCGAGTTCTGCGGCTGCGGCATGCTGACCTCCGGGTTCGTCGGCGGGCGGCGACGTCGCGGCCCGGTGCGCCAGTCTTCCACGCCCCGGGCCGCGAGGGGAGGCTCAGTCCTCGTCGGCCTCGGTGGACTCGATGGGACGGGAGCCCAGCTCGGCGTCCAGGCGCAGCAGGCCGGAGCCGTCCGCGCCGATCAGCTTCACGCGGCCGATGATCTCGGAGACGGTGGCCTCCTCCTCGATCTGCTCGTCGACGAACCAGTTCAGCAGCGGGCGGGAGTCGTAGTCGCCCTCCTTGTCGGCGCTGCGGTAGAGCTCGCGGATCGCCTCGGAGACCTTCTCCTCGTGGGCGAGCGCGGCCTCGAAGATCTCCAGCACCGAGAGGCCGGGCTTCACGCCGGGCTCGGAGAGGGCGCCGATCGCGGCGTGGTTGCCGCGGTCCGAGACGTGCTGGATGAACTTGTTGGCGTGGACGATCTCCTCGTCGGCCTGGTGGCGCAGCCACGCGGCGATGCCGGAGAGGTCCTGCTCGTCCGCCTCGATGGCGAGCTGGCGGTAGGTGATCGATGCGGCGAACTCCAGGGTGATCTGCTCCTGGAACTTCTTCTCGAGATCGTTGCTCATCTTCATGGCCACGACGGTAGTCCTCCGACCAGTCGTTGTCACCCCTGGTGAGCCTTCCCTGACCTGCGATGATGCACTTCGGGCAGGCTTGCCTGACCGTGCGCGGCCGGCTCAGCCCCGCAGGTGAGCGGGCACGGGCCCGAGGGTGCGTCCGGGCACGGGCTCCCCCTCGACGAGTGTGTGCTGCGCCGGCGGCGGGGCGACGGCGAGCGGGCCCTCGGGGTCGTCCTGCGCGGCGACGAGCAGCTCCTCCATCCGCTCGACCGCCCGGGCGGCGACCTCCTCGACGGGCAGGCGCACCGTCGCGAGCCCCACCAGGTCCAGGCCGTCGCCGAGCCCGTCGAAGCCGAGGGTGCTGACGTCCTCGGGGATGCGCACGCCCCGCTCGGCGGCGGCTCGCAGCAGATCGAGCGCGACGTAGTCCACGGGGCAGGCGATGCAGCTCGCGCGCTCCTCGCGTGCGGTGTCCAGGGCGCGCACCACGCCCTGCTCCACCGGCAGCAGGTCCACGGGGAGGGTGGCGATGCCGAGCTCCGCGCACCGCTCCACCAGGCTGCGGATCCGCAGGTCGAACACGCGCGAGTAGAGCAGCGGCGCGGTGAGCACGACGACCCGTCGGTGCCCGTGCGCGGCGATCTCGTCGGCGACCGCGCGGCCGTGGGCGCGCTCGTCGTAGCTGATGGACTCGATGCGGGGGTGCTCGTTGGGGCGGCCGACGATCATCAGCGGCACCGAGGTCACGGTCTCCACGAGGTCCTCGGCGGCGGTCACGCCGGTGCCGACGAACACCCCGGCGACGCGTTGGCCGAGCAGGCGCCGCAGCCCGGCCACCTCGGCGGTGCCGTAGTCGTGGCGGGAGGCGGTCACGGAGATGAGGGTGCGTCCTGCCCGCTCGACCGCCCGGTTCGTCTCGGAGAGCAGATGCCCGTAGGCGGGGTTCGTGCCGTCGCGGATCAGCAGGCCCAGCTGGCGGCCGTGGCGCATGGCGAGTCCGCTGGCGACGAGGTTGTGCACGTAGCCCAGGCGCGTGGCGGCCTCGTGCACGGCGATGAGGGTGTCGGGGGAGACCCGCTCCCCGTCGTTCTGGAAGACCCGCGAGACCGTGGAGCGCGAGACCCCGGCCGCGCGGGCGACGTCCTCCATGGTGGGCTGGCGCGGCATGGCGGCTCCTCCCGTCCCGGATGCCTCGGGGTGCGGCGCGTGCGCTCCGGTGCGCGTCGCGTCGGCGGCTGGTCCGGGGCAGGATAGCCCGGCCGGAAAGGCGCCGCGGACCGCCCAGGTGACCTGCAGGTGAAGACCGGGGGAAGGGGTCCGGAGCGCGACCGGGCCGACGACGAACAATCGGCACCGGGACGATGAACTTCCGGTGGACGCGCGGCGGACCGACGGTGCCCAGGGGTACCCGGAGGCCGGATGAGCACGGCGTGGGAGCGCTCCCACCTGCGAGGTCAGGCGCTGTTCACGGTCGGTTCACCGAGCTCGACGGCTCCTTGGCGGATCGTCCCCCACCTTCCTACGGTGGCCTCGTCGAGGACGCCGGCGCCCGCCCCGCGGCCGCAGGGATCCTCGATGTGCCCGCTCCCGGATCCCGGTCCTGCGCAGCGGGCGAGGCGGACCCGCGAGTCCGCCGACGGCCGCCCGCCCCGGGCAGGGCGCGTCCGTCGCGCAGCCCGTCGTCCCCCGACAGCCCCCTCGGAGCTGTCCCGACCAGGAAGCTGGGAGCGCTCCCATGACAACCCCCGTCCGCACCCACGGCCCGGACCGCACGGCCGCCGCCGCTGCCGGTGCGTCGCCGAGCGAGGCGACCGCCGAGTCCGCGCCGGCCGGCGCGACCCCCGCCGCGCAGCGGCCCGCCCGTCGGCGCTCCCCCCAGCGCCGCCGCCGCGTCCGTCGCGACGCGCTGCTCTTCCTCGCACTGATCGCCCCGAACCTGATCGCGATCATCGTCTTCTCGTACTACCCGGCGCTGTACAACATCGGGCTGAGCTTCTTCGAGTGGGACTTCGTCGAGCCCGTCCCCGAGTGGGTGGGCGCGGCGAACTACGTCGATCTGTTCACCTCGGCGAGCTTCGGCCAGGTCCTGATGAACACGCTGATCTTCACCGGGGTCAGCGTGATCGGCTCCCTCGTGCTCGGCCTGCTGCTGGGCAGCCTGCTGGCCACGAAGGTCCCGTTCACGGGCTTCGCGCAGACCATGGCGTTCGCGCCGCACATGCTGCCCGGCGCCGCCGTCGGCATCCTGTGGCTGTTCATGTTCGACCCGAACTACGGCCTCTCCCGCTGGGCGTTCTCGCTGTTCGGCGCGGACTCCCCGGCGTGGACCACGACCTCGGACTGGTCGCTGTGGTCGATCACCATCGCCTACACCTGGCAGCGTCTCGGCTTCGTCACGGTCATCTGCTACACCGCGATCCTCGACCTGCCGAAGGACCTCTACGAGGCCGCGGCCCTCGACGGCGCGCACGGCTGGAAGCTCTTCCGCCACCTGACCCTGCCGCTGCTCAGCCCGATCACGTTCTTCCTCTCGATCACGGGCATCATCTCCGCCGCGCAGGCCTTCGACATCATCTCGATCATGACCAACGGCGGCCCCGGGACCTCCTCCAGCACGCTGAGCTGGATGGTCTACGAGGAGGCCTTCCAGAAGTTCGACATCGGCAGCGCCTCGGCCGCCGCGACCGTGCTGCTCGCGATCCTCCTGGTCATCACCTACGTGCAGGTCCGCTACGGCGAGAAGAAGGTGAACTACGACTCATGAGCACCCTGAGCTCCGCCCCCTCCGCCCAGCTCCCCGACGGGACGGCCGCCCCCGCGGGCGCCCCCGTGCCCCGCAACACCGGTCGCCGTCGCGGTCCCCGCCGTCGGCCGTGGGTCACCGGTCTGCTGGTCCTCGGCGTCCTCGCGACGATCGCGGTGTTCCTGGTGCCGCTGTACTGGCTGTTCTCCTCGGCCATGAAGCCGCACCAGGACATCTACACCTGGCCGCTGCAGTGGATCCCCACCGAGCTGACGTTCTCGAACTTCGTCGGCGCCTGGGAGGCCGCCGCGTTCGATCGCTTCTTCCTGAACTCGATCATCACCACCGGCGTCGGCACCGTGCTCGAGATCGTGCTCGCGATCCTGTGCGCCTACGCCTTCGTGTTCGTCGAGTTCCGGTTCAAGAAGATCGTGTTCGGCCTGATCGTCGCCTCGCTGATGCTGCCGGGTCACGTGACGCTGATCGTCAACTACATCACCGTGGCGAACCTCGGCTGGCTGAACACCTACGCCGGGATCATCCTGCCCGGCATCGCCAGCGCCTTCGCGATGTTCCTGATCTACCAGTACATGCGCACGATCGACAAGGACATCCTGCAGGCCGCGGAGATCGACGGCGCCGGCCACATCCGCCGCATGCTCACCATCGTGGTGCCGCTGTCGAGCCCCATGATCCTCACCGCCACCCTGATCGTCATGGTCGGGAAGTGGAACGAGTACGTGTGGCCGCTGATCGTCACCTCGACCGAGGACATGCGCACCCTCCCCATCGGGCTGCTGTTCCTGCGCAGCCAGGAGGGCTACAGCAACTGGGGCGTGATCATGGCCGGCGCCGTGTTCGTCTCCCTGCCGATGCTGATCCTCTTCTTCCTCGCCCAGAAGCGCATCATCGGCGGCCTCGCCGCCGGCGCCATGAAGTGAGGCCGACGGGACGAGCTCCGCTCCGTCCCGACCGTCCCGGGCCCCTCCGGCCCGACCCCCGAACCCGCCGGACCGGGCGCACGAGCGCCCGGCCCGGTCCCGCACGACCCGACGACCCCGCCCGACCGCACCGGAGCCCTCCGGTCCGGCCCGTCTCCAAGGAGCGATGCACATGTCCCGCAGCCCCCTGAACCTCTCCCGCCGCACGATGATGGCGGCCCTCGGCCTGGGCGCCGGCGCCGCCGGCCTTGCCGCCTGCGGCGCCCCGAACGGCGGGGGCGGCGGCAGCGCCGACGCCTCCGTCCGCGACGGCTTCTCGCAGGCCGACCTCACCGTCCCCTCCGAGTACGAGGGCCGCACCCCGATCCTGTTCTGGGCGCCCTTCACCGGGGTGAACTACGAGGTCCTCGCCAAGCAGTTCGCCGCCTTCAACGAATCCCAGGACGAGATCGTCGCGATCGCCGAGTCCGTCGGCGGCTACGCCGACCTCAACCAGAAGTTCACCGCGGCCCTCCAGGCCCGCACGGTCCCGGACATCGTCTGCTTCCCCGAGATGCAGTGGCTCCAGTTCCACAACTCCGACGCGCTCGCCCCGCTGGACAGCTACTTCGACGACGAGTGGAACCTCGACGTCTACATCGACAACTACGTCGCCGAGGGCAAGGCCGCCGGCGAGACCTTCGTGGTGCCCTTCGCCCGCTCCACCCCGCTCTTCTACTACAACAAGACCCGCTACATCGAGGCGGGCCTGCCCGAGGAGGGCCCCGAGACCTGGGAGGACCTCGCCGAGTTCGCGCCCGAGCTGGCGAAGATCGAGGTCGAGGGCCGCCCGCTGGCCGCGCTCGCGGTCGGGGCCGACGACGCCTGGCACGCGCAGGCCGACATCTGGGGCTTCGGCGGCGCGAACGCGAACGAGGACTTCGAGGTCACGATCAACGAGGACGCCGGCGTGGAGTGGCTGGAGTGGCAGCGCAAGTTCATCCACGAGGACAAGTTCGGCTACATGGCGCAGGCCGCGGGCACCGACTTCGCCTCCGGCATCACCGCCGGTATGCGCGGCTCGACCGCCGGGCTGACCGGCACCACCGCCGCCACCGAGGGCGTCTTCGAGGTCGGCACCGCGTTCATGCTCTCCAAGGAGGGCCAGGAGAAGCAGGTCCCGACCGGCGGCTCCGGCCTCTCGATCGTGCGCAGCGACTCCCAGGACCGCCAGGACGCCTGCGCCGAGCTGTTCCGCTTCCTCGCCCAGCCGGAGAAGTCCGCCGAGTGGCACGCGGGCACCGGCTACGTCCCGATCGTGAAGGCCGCGGCCGACACCCAGACGGTCAAGGACCTCGTCGCGGAGAACCCGAACTACGGCGTCGCGCTCGCCCAGCTCGAGAACGCCCGCACCGCGGACTACACCAACTGGGACCAGGGCTCCGTCACCGAGATCGGCGCCGCGCAGGCGCAGGTCTACGGCGACGGCGCCGATCCGAAGAAGGTGCTCGACGCGCTCGCGGCCACCCTCCAGGAGACCCTCGACGACAACCGCGAGGACTACGAGGCCGTGGAGTTCGAGGGCTGGAACTGAGCCACCGGCCCTGAGCGGGTCCCGGTCGCCGCGGCGGCCGGGACCCCGCCGTCCCGGGGGCGGGCCATGGCGGCCCGCCCCTGACCACCCGGTCCGCACGATCCCGTCGGCCTCTCCGGCCCGTACGCGTCGCGGCCCGCCCCGGCCGCTCGCCTGGCCGACCATCCCACCCAGGAGAACCACCCATCATGACTCCCACGCAGCCCGCCCTCGTCGGACACCGGGGCGCCGCCGCCCTCGACCCCGAGAACACCGTGCGCTCCTTCCGGCGCGGCGTCGCCGAGGGCTCGACGCTGCTCGAGTGCGACGTCCACCTCAGCGCCGACGGCCAGGACGTGATCCTCCACGACGCGACCCTGGACCGCACCGCGCAGGCCGACTCCCCGCTGCGCACCGGCGCGGTCGCCGACCTGACCCGCGCCCAGCTGGACCGCGTGCTGGTGGGGGAGGGCGAGCACATCCCGACCCTCTCCCAGGTGCTCGAGGCGGCCGTGCGCGAGGACGGCACCCGGGTGCCGCTGCTGGTGGAGATCAAGGCGCCGGGCGCCGTGGAGCGGGTGCTCGAGATCCTCGCCGAGGAGTTCGGCGACGGCGGCGCGGAGGCCTGGACGGACCCGTCGGCCGCCCCGGCCGTGCTGCTCTCCTTCCACCAGGAGCCGCTGCGGCACGCGCAGCAGGTCGCGCCCTGGATCCCGCGGATGCTGACCACCACCGCGACGAGCCCCGAGTGGTGGCAGGCATGCCGAGACCTCGGGGTCGTCCACGCCGGCGTGCGGATCGCCGACGCCCGCCAGGCCGACGTCGAGCGCGCGGCCGAGCTCGGCGCCGCCCTGAACCTGTGGACCGCACGCACCGAGGAGGAGCTCGAGCGGGCCCTCGAGCTCGGCTGCGACACCCTCACCGTCGACGACCCGGTCTGGGCGGCGGCGCGGGTGGCAGGCCATGTCCCGGCCTGAGCCGGTCGGGGGTGCGCGAGCGGCGGGCGCCGCGGGCGCGAACCGACGGGCTGGCGCCGAGAGCGCGGGCCGACGGGCAGGTGCCGCGAGCCGGCGGGCAGGCGCCTCAAGCCGACGGGCACCTGCTGCGGGTGCGGCTCAGCCCTCGTTCGCGACCTCGATCTCGAGCCCGCCGTCGGCGGGTCCTGCAGTGATCGCCCACGGGTGCTCGACGCCCTCGTCGGCGTACGCGATGCACGCGGCCTCGTAGTCCTGCACGGCCGTGTCCACCCCGTCCTCGCACTCCACGTCGAGGCTCATCTCCGACGGTCCGAGGGCCTCGGCCTGCTCCTCGAGCAGGTCGGCGAGCTGCTCGGCATCGAGCGCCTTCTCGTCGTGGCCGATGCCCCAGGTGCCCTCGAAGAGGTTCACCTCCCCGCCTCCGCCCGTGTTGTCGGTGCCGTCCTGGCCGTCGGTGGAGTCGGGGTCATCAGCGTCGTCGGTGGAGTCGTCGGCGTCGTCCCCGTCGGTCGTGTCGTCATCGGTGCCGTCGTCGGCGTCGTCTCCGTCCTCGTCCGCGCCGGCGGTGTCGTCAGCGGCGTCGCCGCCGTCGGAGGTCTGCTCCGCGGTCTCGGAGCCCTCCCCGCCCTCGTCGGCGCTCTCCGCGCTGCTCTCCTCGGAGGTCGCCGAGGCGGTGTCCTCGGCGGGCGCCTCGGTCCCGCCGCAGCCGGCGAGCAGCGCCGCGGTCGCGGCGAGGCCCGCGAGCGGTGCGAGCAGTCGTCGGCCCCCGCGCGGATGCAGCGCCCCGCGGCGGCGCCTGCGCGTGTCGGCGGCGTCCTCGGCCGCCGCGGCATCGGGCGGTGAGGAGTCGGTGCGCGCTGCATCGGGTCGTGCGATGGGGTGTCGTGCGGTGGACATGGGATTCCCCCTCCCGGTCGCTGCCCGCCCTGCGGACGGGCCCCCGGCCCGTGTCGGAGCGCGGGGTGCAAGTGTGCCCCGCGGCATGCTGGAGGTCCAGATCTCCGCGACGACGCGCCCGGACGGCCCGGTGCGTCGGCCCTGCACCCGACCCCGTGCCCGCCGCTTCACACCACGCTCGACCCGTCCGCCCCATCCTCCGTCCCCGGCGTCGCCGTCCTGATCCCGCAGTCCTGACCCCCGCATCCCCGACCCGACCATCCCCGTCCCAGGAGCACCATGACCCCGCAGCACCCCGCCCGTCCCGCGATCGTCGGCCATCGCGGCGCCTCCGCCCACGCCCCGGAGAACACCCTGGCCGCCTTCCGTCGCGCGATCGAGGACGGCGCCGAGCTGCTCGAGTGCGACGTCCACCTCAGCGCCGACGGCCGGGTGATCGTCATGCACGACGAGACCATCGACCGCACCGCCGCCGCGGACTCGGCCCTGCGCAGCGGTGCGCTCGCCGAGCTCACGGGCGACCAGCTCGACACCGTCGTGCTCGAGGGCGGCGAGCGGGTGCCGAGCCTGCGCGACCTGCTCGAGCTCACCACCGTGCCGCTGTTCATCGAGGTCAAGGCGCCGGCCGCCGCCGCAGCGGTGGCGACGCTGCTGCAGGAGCTGCCCGCCGGCCACCCGGCCGCCGGCTCTACCGTCATCTCCTTCCACGCCGAGGCGCTCGCCGAGATCCGCCGCGGCGCCTCGACCACGCCCGTCTCCTATCTCGTGCGCGCCGTGGACGAGGAGGCGCTGAAGACCGCGGCGGAGCTGGGCGCCGCCGGCATAGGCCCCGCGATTAACGGACTCTCCCTGCGGGCCGCGCGCGCGGTGCACGAGGCGGGCCTGCGCCTGAACCCCTGGACCGTGAACAGCGCCGCCCAGCTCGAAGTCGCGCTCGCCTGCGGCGCCGACACGATCACCACCGACGACCCGGCCTGGCTGCAGCGGGAGCTCGACGTGCGGGAGTGAGGCAGAGTGTTCAGAGCTCCGCCGTGCGGAGACACCCGGGCGTGCGCCCGGTGACCGTGCGGCAGGCGCTCGAGAACGCGGAGGGGGAGGAGAAGCCGACCGCTTCGGCGGCCCGGGCGACGCTCACCCCCTCACGCAGCAACGGCACCGCCGCCCGGACCCGCAGCCGGGTCCGCCAGGCGCTGAAGCTCAGGCCGGTCTGCGACGAGAAGCTGCGCTGCAGCGTGCGGGCGCTGCAGTGCGCCGACTGCGCCCACTGCTCGAGACCCTCGCCGCGGGACGGGGCGCGCAGCAGGTGGCGGGCGACCGAGCGCTCGCCGACGTGATGAGTGCACCTGACCCGCTGGGCAGTCTCCTCGCCGCGCTGCAGGTCGGGCGGGAGAAGCCCGTCCCCGCTGCCGCGTGGGCACCGGTGGCCCGGCGCTTCCTCGCACCGGACGAGACGGTCCTGCTCGCGCTCGAGGGCAACGGGCTCACCTGGTGGGATCCGCTCCTGCTGGTCACCGACCGGAGGGTGCTGCACCTGCGGCGGGGCACGGTGCTGCCGTACCGCCTGATCAGGGAGTTCCCCGCGCAGGAGATCGCCGGAGCCGAGTTCCGCCGTCGCTTCCTCAGGGGGCCCGTCATCGTGCGCACCCGCGGCGGGGCCCGCACCTGGATCCGCTCCGACGGCGACGCCCTCGCGCAGCGCTTCGCGGACAGCCTGAACGCCCTCGTCGCCGGGCGGCGCTGAGCGAGCTCGGCCGACGGGCGGGACCATGACCGCGTCGTCCGGGAGTCGAGACCGGGCGCGACCCCGATGCGTGAAGGTCCCTTGACCTGTGGAGTCAAGGAAGCTTGACCAAATCTGTCAAGAACCCTTGACTCAACTGTCAAGGACGCCTTACATTTCTGGCATGCACACCGCAGACGCCGCCCCGGTCCCCACCTCCTCCGCATCCGCCGCTGCAGTCGCCCCGTCCGCTCTCCCCTCCGCCGACGCCTCCGTCGCGCCGATGCTCCGCATCGCCGGCGTCCTCGCCCTCCGCCCCGTCCTGATCCTCGCTCTGGGCGCCGGACTGCTGGCCCTGAACCTCTCCCTCGTCTACTCCAACGCCTTGGTGGTCGTCGTCGACGTGATCGCCCTGGCCGTCGTCGGCCTGGCGATGCGCTTCGAGGGGCGCTGGCTGCGGGACCTCTTCGGCTCCTGGCGCTGGCTCGACCTCGCCTGGGGCGCTCTGATGCTCGTGATCGTGCTGATCGGCTTCCTGGTCTCGAACGTCGCCGCGAACCTGATCGTCTTCGGCGGCGCACCGCCCGCCGCCACCGGGGCCGCACCATCGATCCCGCTCTGGGTGGGCCTGGTGGCCTTCCTCGTCGCCCCGCTGAGCATCGCCCTGGCCGAGGAGGCCGTCTACCGCGGTTACGCCCAGCCCCGCCTGGAGCGCGGCCTCGGCCGGATCGGCTCCCTCGTCGTCGTCGCGGTCGTCTTCGGCCTCCAGCACATCGGCTTCGCCCTCACCTCCGGACCCGACGTCGCCGCCAAGGTGCTCACCACCCTCTTCGCCGGCCTGATCCTCGGCGGGCTGTGGCTGTGGATGAAGCGCCTCATGCCTCTCGTCCTCGCCCACTGGGGCCTGGACCTGCTGTTCCTGGGCCTGCCCACCCTCGCGCTCGCCCTGCTCTGAGCCCGTCGGCCGTCGGCCGCCCGGGCCGTCGGCCCCCGGCCCCGGGGCTCCGCGCACCACCCGACCCGCCCGCCTCGTTCCCCCGCACCGCTCTCCTGGAAGGATCCTTCCCATGACCACCACCGCCCGCCGCACGGCCAACCGCGCCTTCGTCCTCCGCACCGTCGCCGCCTGGATCCTCTACGCGATCGGCCTCGGGATCGCCGTGGCCGTCGACGGCACCGGCTTCCCCGCCTGGATCCCCGCGCTCCTCGTGATCCCCGCCGTGATCCTCCTGGCCTGGGCGAACATCGGGATGTACCGCAGCGGCGACGAGTTCCAGCAGCGCAAGATCGCCGAGGCCGTCATGGTCGCCTTCGTCGTCTCGACCGGACTGATCCTCGCCGTCGGGGTCCTCCAGTTCTTCCTGATCCCGCACCTGAACTGGATCTTCGCCTTCTCGATCCTGATGATCTCGTGGGCTGCGGGCACCGTCGTCTCCGCCGTCCGCTACCGCTGAGAGGAGCCCGCCTTGCGCAACGACATCAAGGCTCGCCGCGCCGAGCGCCGCTGGTCCCAGGCCGAGCTCGGCAAGGCCCTCGGCGTCTCCCGCCAGACCGTGATCGCCATCGAGAACGACAAGTACGACCCCTCCCTCCCGCTCGCCTTCGCGATCGCCCGCCTCTTCGAGGTCCGCATCGAGGACGTCTTCGACCCGGGGGAGCCCGA
The DNA here is from genome assembly GCF_001613775.1 of Brachybacterium sp. sponge. Lineage (NCBI taxonomy): Bacteria > Bacillati > Actinomycetota > Actinomycetes > Micrococcales > Dermabacteraceae > Brachybacterium > Brachybacterium sp. sponge. Next base: position 794,988 of record NZ_LRMP01000001.1, read on the forward strand.
GGCCGACGCCTGAGTCCGGAGCCGGCCCCGGCCCGACCCTCCCGGCCCGACATCCCGCCCCGACACGCCGAGCGTCCGTCCCGCAGGAATGCGGGGCGGGCGCCGCGCGTTGCCCACCGCCATGAAGGCAATCACCTACAGCACCTACGGCGGCCCCGACGTCCTCACCCTCACCGAGCTCGAGGACCCGAAGGTCGGCCCCGGCGAGATCCTCCTCGACGTCCGCGCCGCGGGCGTGAACCCCGTGGACTGGAAGGTCATGTCCGGCGGCCTCGACCCGCTGATGACCACCACCTTCCCCGTCGTCCCCGGCTGGGACGTCGCGGGTGTCGTCGCCGCCGTCGGCCTCGATGTCCCCGAGTTCTCCGTCGGCGACGAGGTCATGGCCTACGCCCGCAAGGACTGGATCCAGGCCGGCTCCTTCGCCGAGAAGATGACCGTCCCCGTCCGCGCCGCCGCCCACAAGCCCGCCTCCCTCACCTTCGAGCAGGCCGCGGCGCTGCCGCTCGCCGGGCTCACCGCCCACCAGTCCCTCCACCGCCTCGGCCTCGAGCCCGGGCGGACCGTGCTGGTCCACGGCGCGAACGGCGGCGTCGGCTCCTTCGCCGTGCAGATCGCCGCAGCCGCCGGCGCCCGCGTGATCGGCACCGCCTCCGAGCGCAACCACGAGCGGCTGCGCGACCTCGGCGCCGAGCCCGTCGAGTACGGCGACGGCCTGGAGGAGCGGGTCCGCGCGCTCGCCCCGGAGGGCGTCGACCTCGTGGTCGACTACGTCGGCGGCGTGCTCGAGCAGACCCTCGCCGTGCTCAAGGACGGCGGTCGCCACGGCTCCGTCGCCGACGACTCCGTCACCGCCTCCGGCGGCGAGTACCTGTGGGTGCGGCCCGACGCCGCGGACCTCGCCGCGCTCGGCGAGCTCGCCGAGGCCGGGGACCTCCGCATCGACGTCGAGCGCGCCTTCCCCCTCGCCGAGGCGGCCGACGCCTTCCGTGCGAGCATGGAGGGGCACGCACGCGGGAAGATCGTCCTCACCGTCGACTGACGCCGCGGCGCGCCCGTCGGCCGCCGGGCCGGACCCGCTGACGCCGCGGCGCCCGCTTGGTACGGTGGCGTCGCCCTGTGGGGCGCCTCACATCGCAGTGCCCGTCGGCGCCCCGCGCATCCCCCACACCGCCACGCCCGCCGCGTGCGCGGAATCGGAAGGCTCTCGCTGTGAATCGTTCTGCGGACGTTCCTCCTCCCACCCCCGACCGCGCCGCCACCCCGTCGCTGCGCCACCTCTCCCGCCGCTCCGCGCTCGGCCTCGGCCTCGCCGCCGGCGGTGCGGCCCTGCTGCCGCTGGGTGCCGCGCACGCCGAGGGCGGCGCCCGCGACGCCGTCCCCGCCCTCCACCCCGCCCCGCAGTCCCTCACCGGCTCCGGGAAGCTGCTGCCCCTGACCCGGCGCGTGCAGCTGCAGGCGGGGGAGGGCGTCGACGAGCGGGCCCGCGAACTCCTGGTCGAGGTGCTCGAGGCGGCCGGCTGCGCCGTCGAGGCGCTCCCCGCGGACGCCGACCCCGCCGCCGGCGGCACCCGCGTCCACCTCGGGACCCCCGAGGAGACCCCGAGCCTCACCCCGGTGCTCGAGGCGCTCGGTGTCGAGGGCCCCGAAGACCTCGCCGCCGACGGCTACGTGCTCGCCGCCGGCCGCGACCGCGGCACCGCCCTCGCCCTCGCCGGACGCGACGCCCGCGGCACCTTCTACGCCGTCCAGACCCTCCGCCGCCTCCTCGCCGGCCGCTCCCTGGTCCCCGAGGTCATGGTGCGCGACGAGCCGCTGATGGAGATCCGCGGCGCGATCGAGGGCTTCTACGGCATCCCGTGGTCCCACCAGGCCCGGCAGGACCTCTTCGCCTTCTCCGGCGAGCACAAGCTCAACACCTACATCTACACGCCCAAGGACGACCTGCTGCTGCGCTCGAAGTGGCGCGAGCTCTACGAGGGCGAGGACCTCGAGAAGCTCGCCGAGCTGGTCGAGACCGCGAACGCCCACCACGTCGACTTCACCTACGCCCTCTCGCCCGGCAACGACATCGCCTACGGCTCCGACGCCGACTACGAGGCGACCGTGACGAAGTTCGAGCAGCTGCGCGAACTGGGCGTGACCAGCTTCTACATCGCACTGGACGACATCCCGTGGGAGCTCGGCGAGGAGGACGCCGCACAGTTCGACTCCCTGCCCGCGGCGCAGGTCCACTACCTGAACCGGGTCCAGGAGGAGTACGTGCGGGCGCACGACCTGTCCCCGCTGCAGACCGTGCCCACCGGGTACACCGGCTCCGGACCCACCGACTACAAGACCGCCTTCGGCACCGGCCTGGACCCGGAGGTGCGCGTGCAGTGGACCGGCGAGGGCGTGTTCTCCCCCTCGATCACCGAGGAGTCCGTGATCAAGGCCGTCGAGTCGTACCACACCGAGCACCTCTACATCTGGGACAACTTCCCGGTCAACGACGGCCGCCGCGAGCGACTCTTCCTCAACCCCCTCGACGGCCGCGCCCCGACCCTCCACGAGCACCTCGCCGGCTTCACCGCGAACCCGATGATCCAGCCCTACGCCTCCCTGATCTCGCTCGGGAACTACGCCGACTACTGCTGGAACCCGCCCGTCTACGACGCCGCCGAGTCCTGGGACGCGGTCGTCGAGGAGCTCGCCGGCCCCCAGGAACAGACCCGCTCCGACCTGCGCATCCTCGCGGACCTCCACCAGAACTGGCCCTACCGCTCCGGCTCCCCGCTCGCCCCCGCGCTCGAGGCAGACCTCGAGGCGTACTGGGAGGCCGACGCCGACGGCGGGGCCGAGGGCACGGCGCTCGTCGACCGCCTGACCCGGATCGCAGGGCTCGAGAGCTCCCTCGCCGACATGGCCTCCGACGGCTTCTACCAGGACACGCTCCCCTGGATCGTCGCGGGCGCCCAGTGGGCCGAGGGCCTCCTCGCCCAGCACGAGATGATGGCCGCGCTCCATGCCGGCGAGCACGAGGCCGCCTCCGAGGCGGCGGCCCGGGCGGTCGATCAGTTCGCGCTCGCCGGACGCGCCACCGTCCCCGACCAGCGCGAGGACGGCGTCTACCGGGAGGACCAGATCGTCCCCGTCGTCGCCGCCGGACTGTTCGAGACCTTCGCCTCCCGCGCCTGGGAGGTGCTGCGCGCGGTCCTGCCCGAGGACCCGTCGCTGCCCTTCCGCGGCCTGCCCGCCACTGCCACCACGACCCTCGGCACCTACCGCGACTACGCACCCGAGCGCATGGCCGACGGCGACCTCTCGACCTTCTTCTGGTCCGACGGCGCGCCCGCGGTCGGCGACGAGATCCGCATCGACCTCGAGGAGAGCCACGAGATCACCTTCGCGCGCATCCAGATGGCGCGCAGCGACGACACGGCCGGCGACCAGATCCAGCACGGCGTGCTCGAGCTGTCGGCCGACGGGGCCAGCTGGACCGAGGTGGCGAGCACCGATGGTTCCCCGCTGCTGGAGGTCACGCTCGACGTCCCCGTCGCGACTCGGGTCGCGCGCCTGCGCGTGACCGCGAAGAACGAGGACGGGAAGTGGGTGCAGGTGCGGGAATTCGCCCTGGGCGAGGAGCCGCCGAAGGCCTGAGCGTCCCGCCCGACGGCGCACACCCGTCGGCCCGCCGGGTCTCCCGGCCGGGCCGACGGACCGCGCGATCACCCTCTGGGCCCTGGAGTCTCGCCTGCCGAGCCCTCGGTGGGCGAGACTCGGGGCCTGGGCGCCGGCGCCGCCGAGCCCGACACGTCGAGGACGCACCGAGGAGGAATGCCATGACGACCGCCGACGGACCCCCGCTGATCACCCTTCGCCGCGGCGACATCACCCGCGTGGACGACGTCGATGCGATCGTCAACGCCGCGAACTCCACCCTGCTCGGCGGCGGCGGGGTCGACGGCGCGATCCACCGCGCCGCCGGCCCCGGCCTGCTCGCCGAGTGCCGCACCCTGGGCGGCTGCGAGACCGGGGACGCGAAGCTCACCGGCGGGCACGACCTGCCCGTCCCGCACGTCCTCCACACCGTCGGCCCCATCTGGTCCGCCCACGCCGACGAGGCCGGACGCGCCCGCCGCGACGCCGAGCTCGCCTCCTGCTACCAGCGCTGCCTCGAGGTCGCGCACGAGCAGGACCTGCACCGCCTCGCCTTCCCCTCGATCTCCACCGGCGCCTACCGCTTCCCCCTCGACCGCGCCGCCCGGATCGCGATCGCGAGCCTGCGCGAGACCGCGGCGCGGCTCGGCGGGCGCTGGGAGCTGCGCCTGGTGCTGTTCGACGACGAGACCCTCGCCGCCTACGAGCAGGCGCTCGACGAGAGCTGACCCGGAAGGCTGCAGCGCCGGACGCCGGACGCCGGACGCCGGGCGCCGGACGTCGGACGCCTGGCGCCCGGTGCCCGGCACCTGGCGCTGACGCCGACGCTCGCCGCTCGGCGGTCGGTGAGCGGGGCCGACGGTCGGTGCCGGAGAGGGACCGCGGCCGGAGAGCGGCTACCGTCGGGGGATGACCGCGCCGTCCGACCCCGAGCCCGATGCCGGATCAGGCCCCGAGCCCGACTCCGCCTCCGAGCACGACACCTTCTCTGCTCCCGCGTCGCCGCGGACCCGCCGCCACGACCCCGGGCGCCGTGACCGCATCATCGACGCCTGCCTCGAGGTGATCGCCGAGCACGGGGTCGCCGGCACCTCGCACCGCCGCGTCGCCGCCGCGGCCGACGTGCCGCTGGGCTCGATGACCTACCACTTCGAGGGCATGGACGAGCTGCTGCGCGAGGCGTTCACCCGCTTCGCCGGGGAGGCCGCCGCCCGGGTCGAGGCCCGCACCGCCCGCGCGGAGACCCTCCAGGAGGCGGTCGCCGGCTTCGAGGCGAACATCGACCAGGACGTCTTCGGCACTCAGGGCGAGCTCGTGATCACCCTCGAGCTCTACACCCTCGCCGCGCGGCGCCCCGAGTTCCGCGAGATCACCAGCGCCTGGATGGCCCGCACGCGCGCCTGCCTCGAGCCCTTCGTCGACGACGGGACCGCCGCGCTGCTGGACGCCCTCAACGAGGGCCTCGTGATCCAGAAGGCCCTCCACCTCCGGCCCCCGATGCCGGACCTCGCCCGTGAGGGCGTGGCCCGTCTGGCCGCCGGGGCGCAGGAGCGCCCGCACCGAGCGGACTGAGAGGTGCGGGCCCGGCGTCGGCCCGTGGCCGGGCGTCGGTGCCGGGCGCGACCCCGTCAGCCGACGGTGCTCTGCTCCCGCTCCGGGACAGGAGCGCTCCGCCGTCGGGCGGGGAGCACCCCGGCCAGCTGCACCACCGCGAGGCCCGCCAGCGGCACCGACAGCAGCCCCGCGCGCAGCCCGAACGCATCGGCTACCAGCCCCACCAGCGGCGGCGAGGCGAGGAAGCCCAGCCGCATCAGCCACGAGACCACCGTCAGTCCGGTGCCCGGACGCAGCCCCGGCAGCGCGTCGGCCTGCGCCATCGCCGAGGGGACCAGGCTCGCGCTGCCCAGGCCGGTCAGCGCGAAGCCGGCGATGGTGCCCGGCACGGAGGGGAGCGCGAGCGCGAGTCCCATGCCGAGCGCGATCAGCGCGCCCCCGCCGCGCGCCACCGCCCGCTGCCCGAGGCGATCCACCAGCGGGTCCGCGAGCAGTCGGCCCACGAACTGCGCCCCGACCAGGGCGACGAACCCTGTGGCCGCGATCGTCGAGGCGGCGCCGAGGTCGCGGGCGAGGTAGAGGGTGGCCCAGGAGTTCCCGGCGTCCTCGACCAGGGTCCCGGCGATCGCGATGAGCACGAGCGCGCCCAGGATCGCGGCGGTGCGTCCGCCGCGCGGGACCGGGTTCGGAGCGGGTGCGTCGGTCGAGGCGGGGTCCATCGGCGCGACCGCAGGCGCGGCGACGTCGTCGACATCCCTGCCCGGCAGCGCGGCACGACGCGCGAGCAGCGCGACCACGGAGAAGAGGATCCCCGAGAGCAGCAGATGAGTGCGCAGCGGCATCTCCAGCGCGATCGCTGCGGCGGCCATCGCCCCGCCGATCACCGCGCCGAGCGACCACAGGGCATGGAATGAGTTGATCGCCGAGCGGCCCAGATGGCGCTGGACCCGCAGGCCGTGGGCGTTCTGCGCGACATCGGTGAGGGCGTCGAACGCCCCCGCCGCCAGCAACGCGAGGGCGAACCACAGGGCCCCGGGCGCCCAGGCGGCGGCGAGCAGGCCCGTCGCGGTGAGCACGGTGCCGAGCGTCGCGAGCGCGGCCGAGCCGATCCGGCGGATCAGCGCGCCCGCGGCCAGCCCGGCGAGGATCGCCCCGGCCGGGAAGGCGGCCAGCGCGAGCCCGTACACGGAGTTCTCCATCCCCAGCTGCGCCTTGACCTCCGGATAGCGGGGCAGCAGGTTCGCGAGGAGAGCGCCGTTGGTGAGGAAGAGGGCGCCGACGGCGAGGCGCGCGCGGCGCACGACGGGCGCGGGAGGAGTCACTGGCATGCGTACGAGCGTACGTAGTGAGTGGAGGTGCTGTCGACCGGACGCTCGACGGCCGCCGCGTCGGCGCTCCGCTGTGACCCCCGTCTCGTCGATGTATGGGGAGACAGGCACGTGCATGTTCACTCACCGAACGTCCCGTGACCGCCCGGCTCCGTACGCGTACTCTGGCCCCGCTCCGCCCTCCCGACCCCGAGGGCCCCGCGATATCGGGCCCCCGGGCCCCTGAAAGGACTGCGATGCTCGACTCGACGCTCCAGGACACCTTCGACCGCGTGCTCCGCCGCAACCCCGGCGAGCCCGAGTTCCACCAGGCCGTCCGGGAGGTGTTCGAGTCTCTCGAGGTCGTCCAGTCCCGGCACCCGGAGTACCAGGACCACGGGATCCTCATGCGCCTGTGCGAGCCCGAGCGCCAGATCATCTTCCGCGTCCCCTGGGTCGACGACGAAGGGACCGTGCAGGTCAACCGCGGCTTCCGCGTCGAGTACAACTCCGCGCTCGGCCCGTACAAGGGCGGCCTGCGCTTCCACCCGAGCGTCAACCTCGGGATCGTGAAGTTCCTCGGCTTCGAGCAGATCTTCAAGAACTCCCTGACCGGCCTGCCCATCGGCGGCGGCAAGGGCGGCTCCGACTTCGACCCGCACGGCCGCAGCGACGGCGAGGTCATGCGCTTCTGCCAGTCGTTCATGACCGAGCTGCACCGCCACATGGGCGAGTACACCGACGTCCCCGCCGGCGACATCGGCGTGGGCGCCCGCGAGATCGGCTACCTCTTCGGCCAGTACAAGCGCCTGACCAACCGGTACGAGGCCGGCGTGCTCACCGGCAAGGGCCTGGACTGGGGCGGCTCGCTCGTGCGCAAGGAGGCCACCGGCTACGGCGCGGCCATCTTCGCCGACGAGATGCTCAAGGCCCGCGGCAAGTCCTTCGAGGGCCGCCGCGTCGCCGTCTCCGGCTCCGGCAACGTCGCCCTCTACGCGATCGAGAAGTCCCGCCAGCTCGGCGGCCTCCCGATCACCGCCTCCGACTCCTCCGGCTACGTCGTCGACGAGAACGGGATCGACCTCGAGCTGCTCCAGCAGATCAAGGAGGTCGAGCGCGGTCGCATCCACGAGTACGCCGACCGTCGCGGCGAGGGCGCCCGCTTCGTCAAGGGCGGCAGCGTCTGGGACGTCCCGGCCGACATCGCCCTGCCCAGCGCCACCCAGAACGAGCTCGACGCGGACGCCGCTCGGACCCTCGTGAAGAACGGCGTGCTCGCCGTCTCCGAGGGCGCGAACATGCCCTGCACCCCCGAGGCCGTCACCGTGTTCCGCGAGGCCGAGGTCGCCTTCGGCCCCGGCAAGGCCGCGAACGCCGGCGGCGTCGCGACCAGCGCGCTCGAGATGCAGCAGAACGCGAGCCGCGATGCGTGGAGCTTCGAGCACACCGAGGAGCGCCTCACGCAGATCATGAAGAACATCCACACCACCTGCCTCGAGACCGCCGAGGACATGGGTCGCCCCGGCGACTACGTGCTCGGCGCGAACGTCGCCGGCTTCCGCAAGGTGGCCGACGCGATGATCGCCTTCGGCGTCATCTGAGCCGAGCCCGCTCCGGCCACGACGCCCGTCCCGCATCCCGCGGGACGGGCGTCGTCGTGCGGGGGCCTCCCGGCTCCATGCAGCACCCGGTACTGTCGGCCCCTCACGACTGTCGTGACTCAGGTCACCGCCCCCCAATTGCGAAAGATTCTCATTCGCTGATAGCTTCCTGGCATGCACCTGATGAGAAACATTGTCATGAAGCGGCGAGCCGTCGCCCTGCTCGGGGCGGGCGTGCTCGCGCTGGCCGCCTGCGGCTCCGGCTCCGACGGCGGGGGCGACGGGGCCGGGGCCGCCGAGTCCCCGTCCTCGGACCGCACCGAGGTCGGCGCGCTCAGCCCCCGGATCGTCCTCGCCCATGAGGGCGGCGTCGTCACCCTCGACTCGGCCGACGGCTCCGTGCTGAACGACACCCCGCTCGAGGGCTACGTCCGCCTGAACCCCGCCGGCGACGGCCGCCACGTCGCGGTCAGCGCGTCCGACGCCGTGACCATGTACGACACCGGCCTGCTCGCCCAGGGGCACGGCGACCACTTCCACTACTACGTCCAGGACCCGGCGCTCACCGACCTCTCCGTCGAGGCCCCTCACCCCGGTCACGTCGTCCCCCACGGCGACCGCACCGCGATCTTCGCCGACGGCACCGGCGACATCACCCTGATCGACCCCTCCACCCTCGGCGACGGCGAGCTGTCCGTGCTCGAGGAGACCGCGACCGAGGATCCGCACCACGGAGTCGCCGTGCCGCTGTCCGACGGCGGGCTGCTCACCACGCAGGGCACCGAGGACGCGCGCAGCACCGTCCAGGTCCTCGACGCCGACGGCAAGGTCGTCGCCGAGACCGACGACTGCCCCGGCGTGCACGGCGAGGCCGCCGCCCAGCCCACCGAGTCCGGCGACGTCATCTCGCTGGGCTGTGAGAACGGCTCGGTGGTCTACCGCGACGGCGAGTTCCACAAGGTCGCGATCGACGGCGACTACCAGCGCTCCGGCAACCAGAAGGGCCACGAGGACTCCCCGATCGTGCTCGCGGACCACAAGGTCGAGGCCGAGCCCGCCGGTGGCATCGAGCGCCCCACCGAGATCGCGCTGATCGACACCCGCGACGCGACCCAGCAGCTCGTCGACCTCGGCTCCCCGTACTGGTTCCGCAGCCTCGACCGCGGCCCCGACGGCGAGGCGCTCGTGCTCACCTACGACGGGGAGCTGAACATCCTGGACCCCGAGAGCGGCGAGATCCTCCACGAGGTCCCCGTGACCGGTGAGTGGGAGGAGGGCGAGAACTGGCAGGAGGCCGGCCCGATGCTCTCGGTCGCCGACGGCACCGCCTTCGTCGTCGACCCCGAGGCGAAGAAGCTCAGCATGGTCGACGTCGCCAGCGGCGAGGTCTACCGCGAGCTCGACCTGCCCGTCGTCCCGCACGAGATCCAGGTGACCACCGGCACCGCCTCCGGCGAGTACGAGGTCTCCCCGGGCGCGAGCGAGTCGGAGGGCGAGGAGGGCCACGAGGGCCACGACCACGCCGACGAGGACGGCCATGACGACGGCGCCAGCGATGCTGGCGGCGCCGAGGACGGCCACGAGGGCCACGACCACTGAGCCCACGCCGCTGAACAGCGACCACGGGGCCGGGGCCGCCCCCCGGACCATCATCGAGACGTGGCCCTGTGCTGGAATGACGACTCATTCCGACACAGGGCCACGTCTCGATCGCGTCGGTGCCCGCCTCCGACGCCGAGTGGTGCATCCGGACCGTCATGCCCAGGTCATAGCGGTCCCGATGCACCACGCGGTGTGAGGGCGGGCAGGGCCGGCCGGTGCGGATCAGCCGCGGCGGCCGGTCCTCGCGAGCACGCGGGTCTGCCCGTCGGCCCCGGCGGGCACGTCCACGGGTGCGCCGAAGATGCCGGGGGCGTAGGCATGCTCGCCCCAGCCGTCCACGGCGGCGTCGACCAGCGCGAGCTCGGCCTCGGTGAGGCGGGCATCGCGGCCCTGTGACCTGGCCAGGTCCCAGCGATGGACGATCAGGTCGAAGCCGTAGAAGTCCAGCAGCACGTCGCCGACGGTCGTCGGCCCGAAGGCCCCGTCGTGGGGACGCGCCGCCACCGCAGGATCGGCGAGGAGCGCGACGACCTCGGCGAGGTGCTCGGCCCAGCGCGCGGCCGGGTCCGCGCCCGCCCCGGCGGTCTCCTCCGCGGCGAGATCGACCCGGGCCAGGAACTCCCGCTCGGTGTCGATGACATGGGTGAGCACGTCACGGGCGGTCCAGCCCTCGCAAGGGCTCGGCGCCTCCCAGTCGGCGACCGCCTCCACCTCCGCGGTGAACGGCGTGGACCGCTCGCGCCAGCGGGTCGCGGCGTCGGGGCCGGCGGCGGGTCGTGCAGTGGTGCTCATGTCTCCTCCTTCGTCGCCGTCCCGGACGTCCCGGGCGGGCGAGGCCGACGCTACGGAGCACCCGCCGGGCGGTCTTGTGGATTCCCGACACCGCCGCCGACGGGCGCGGCCCGTGCCGACGGGTCCGGGGCGGCGCCGCCGGACACGACTACTGTGCGGGCATGGCCTCACGCGCGTCGGACGACATCGAGCGGGCGCATCTGCGCGACCCGGCCGACCGCAGCTTCACCATCCACCGCCGGCTCCCGCCCGCCTCGCTGCGCCCCTGGCTGCGCCGCTACTGGATCCCGGTCTGGGACGTGCCGGAAGGAGAGCGGGCCGAGCAGCGGGTGCTGCAGTTCCCCGTCTGCCTCGCGATCACGACCCCCGCCTACTCACGATTCGTCGGCCCGAACCCCGGGCTCTCCACCACGGTGCTCGAGGGCCGCTCCTGGGGATTCGGCGTCATGTTCGCCCCGGCCGCGGGCGCCGTGCTGCACGGGGGAGGGCTCCGCGAGCTCGCAGGAAGCCATCGCGAGCTCGAGGGGGTCACGGCGCTCGCCGGCCTCACGGCGCCGCTGCGGGAGCTGATGGCGCAGGGGCCCGACGAGGACGAGGTCCATGCGGCGTGCTGCGCGCTCGTGGAGGAGCGCATCGCCGGGCTCGGCCCTCCCGGGAAGGAGGACCTCCTGATCGACGCGATCGTCGAGGAGGTCGAGAACGACCCGGCTCTGTGCGAGGTCGGGCAGCTGTGCGAACGCTTCGGGCTCGGGGAGCGGGCGCTGCAGCGACTCACCGCCAGGCGGCTCGGCCTCACGCCCGCGTGGCTGATCCGCCGACGGCGGCTGCACGAGGCGGCCGACGGGCTGCGCGGCGACGAGGACCTCGCCGCGCTCGCGGCACGGCTCGGCTACGCCGATCAGTCCCACTTCACCCACGACGTCCGCACCGCGACAGGGTCGACGCCCGGAGAGCTCGCCCGGCGATGGCGCGAGGGGTGAGGCTCAGAACCCCAGCTCGTCCGCGCGGGCGATGATCGCCTCGGCGGTGGAGATCGCCTGGTCCACGTACGCCTCGCCGAAGAGGTGCACGTGGGCGAGCAGGCCGAAGAAGAGGTGCGCGGGCAGGTCCTGCTCCCAGTCGCCGGGCAGCGGGTGCTCCTCGGTGTAGCCCTCGAAGATCTCCTCGAGATGCGGGGCGTCGAAGAGGGAGAGCATCGCGAGGTCCTCGAGGCGGTGGCCGCCGTGCGCGGAGGGGTCGATGAGGGTCACCCCGTCGGCCGTCCACATCAGGTTCCCGGACCACAGGTCGCCGTGCACGCGGCTCGGCTCCTCCGCGCCCTGTCCGCTGATGCCGTCGTAGGCGCCGTCGGCGATCACGTCGATCGCCTCGTCGACGGTGTCGTGCCCGTCGGCGCCGAGGGTGCGGGTGACCTTGTCTGCCAGGGGGCGCAGCCGCTCCTCGGCCCAGTACACCGCGAACTCCTCCTCGACGCGGGTCGAGACGGGGAAGGGGTTCTCGAGCGGGCCGAAGAAGGCGGGGTCGGCGGGGGACCAGCCGAAGCCGGGTGCGCCGGCGTCGTGCAGGCGGGCGAGGCGTCGGCCGAACTCGCGGGCCGCCTCGGGGGTCGGTCCGACGGGCTCCAGGCGCGCCAGGCGCAGGGAGTCCTTCTCCTCCTCGAGCACCTCGACCACGGGGACGGCACCGGGCTCGGCGAGCCAGCGCAGCCCCGCGGCCTCGGCCGCGATGTGCCCCTTGGGGGCGTTCGATGCGTTCTTCACGAAGTCGCTCATGGGCCCACCGTAAGCAGAGGGTGACGTGATCGCGCCACTGTGCAGGTGGGCGATGTGGTGGGGAGGACAGTCAGCCGTCCAGCCCGAGCTCCGCGGCGAGTGTGCCCTGCAGCACCGGCAGCACCTGGCGGTGGGAGGCGCGGGTCGCGGCGCGCGAGGCGACGTGCACGAGCATCGCGGTGCGCTCGTAGGCGGTCCACGCCCGCATCCGCTCGCGCAGCGCACCGACGTCGGCGATCCCCGCGGGCACCTCGCCGAGCTCGCCGCGCGCCCGCACGTACTCGTCGACGAAGGCCGCGACCTGCTCCTCCGCGAGTGGCACGTACCAGGGCCCGCCGTGCACGGGACCGCCGATGATCGCGAGATCCCGGGCGGGGTCGTCGCCCTGCGCCCACTCGTAGTCGATGTACTGCACGCGCGGCAGGCCGGTCGACGGGTCGATGCCGTCCCACAGGATGTTCGTCGAGCACAGGTCGCCGTGGCAGAGCGCGAAGCCGTCCAGCTGCGCGATCTGGTCCTCGATGCCGGCCACCCGTGCGAGCGCCGCCTCGAGGAAGGGCTCGAGCCCGTGCTCGGCGAGCAGCGCGCCGTGCCGGGCGCGCCAGGATCCGACCTCGGCCGCCACCTCGGGCAGCAGCGCCTGGGGGCCGACGGGGACCGCCGCCCACGGGTCCTCCCCGAAGCTCACCGGTCCGCGGCCCGGGGCGGGCACGGCGTGGAGACGGGCGAGGAGGCGGGCATGGGAGCGCAGGTGCGCACCCGTCCAGGCCTCGGGCGCGGCGGCCACGCCCGGGATCTCGGTGGTGACGACGCAGGGGTTGCCGAGCGGGCTGGTCGCGGCGTCGTCGTGCACGGCGATCGGATCGGGGCCGGCCTCCGGAGGGATCAGGGTCAGCGCCGCGATCTCATGGCCCAGGTCCTGGTGCAGCTCCTCGGGGGCGACATGCGCGATCCGCACGATGACCGGAGCGTTCTCCTGCGGGGTCACGCGCCAGGCGGCGAAGCGCTCGCCCACCCCGGCCAGCGACACCCGCGCCTGTCCCGAGAGGGAGGGCGGCAGGGCGGACTTGTGCAGGCCGGGCAGGCGCAGGGGAGTGGCGTCGTCCTCGCCGAGCGGGAGCACGAGCGCGCCGCGCCGCCACGCCTCCACGATCCGCTCGCCCATCGCGGGCGAGGCGGGGTCCAGCGGCGCCGGGGTGCCGGTGCGCGGATCCGGGATCATGTCCGCTCCTCTCCGAGGGGTGGTGCGAGTCTATCGCCGCAGGCCCGCGACCTGCCCCTCCCCGCGGATACGATGAGCTGGCCCGCGCCCCCGCCCGAAGGAGACCCCCGATGGAGCTCGTCCTGCTCGCGATCGGCGTCGGCCTCGGGGTCGGGATCGTGGTCGGGGCGCTCGGTGCGGGCGGGGGGATCCTCGCGGTGCCGGTGCTGGTGTTCCTGCTGGGCATGCCGCCGCATGCCGCGACCGCCTCGAGCCTCGTGATCGTGCTGATCACGGCGCTGGCGAGCCTGCCCCACCATGCACGGCAGCGGAACGTCGAATGGCGGGCGGGACTCGTGTTCGCGGGGGTGTCGGTCGTCGGCGCCGTCCTCGGCTCGCGGCTGTCGGCCCTGGTCCCGCCCGATGTGCTGCTGACCCTGTTCGGGCTCATGCTCGCGGTCGTCGCCGCGGCGATGCTGCGCCGCGGTCTGCGCACCCGTCGGACGGAGGACGCGGAGGCCGCGGCGCTGGGCACCGTCCCGCTCGCCGACGGGGACGCCCCCATCGCCTCCCACGACGACCCGGTCCTGGACCAGCCCGGCCCCGACACGGTCGAGACGGCCGACGGGCTCCAGCACCATCACGGCGAGCCCGACCTGCCGTTCTCCCCGGCCGCGCCGCCGTCCCCGCGGCTGGGAGCCGTGATCGCCGCCGCCTCGCTCACCGGCTTCCTCACCGGCTTCTTCGGCGTGGGCGGCGGGTTCATCGTCGTGCCCATGCTGGTGATCGCGCTGGGGCTCGCGATGCGTCGCGCCTCCGGCACGAGCCTGCTGGTCATGATCATCGCGACGACTGTGAGCCTGCTGGCCCGCCTCGGCACGGACGTGCAGGTCGACTGGGCGACCACCCTGGTCTTCGCGGCCGGCTCCGCCGTCGGCGGCGTGCTCGGCGGGCCGCTCTCGGCGAAGGCGCGCCCCTCGACGCTGACCCTGCTGTTCGCGGCGCTGCTCGCGGGCGTCGCCGCGGTGACGCTGGTCGAGACGCTGCTGCTCTGAGGCCGTGCCGGCGGTGCCGCTGTCGGGGCTGAGGTCCCGGCCCGACCGCCTCGCCCGGAGCGGAGGGCGCTGCGTCGTCAGGCGCGTCGTCCGACGGGGCGCCGTGAGAGGGTGCGCCCATGACGGACACTCCCGGCGACGCCCGCATCGAGCCGCCCCTCCTCGCCGCCGAGCGCGAGTCCCTCGACGCCTGGCTCGAGTTCCACCGCGCGACCGTGCTGCAGAAGATCGAGGGGCTGGACGCCGAGCAGCTGTGCCGCCGCTCCGTGCCGCCCTCGACCCTCAGCCCGCTGGGCATCGTGCGCCACCTCGGCGTCGTCGAGGAGTACTGGCTGGGGGAGGTGCTGCTCGGCGAGGAGCGTCCCGACCCGTACTGCTCGCCGGAGAACCCCGACGGCGACCTGCTGGACGGCACCCCGGAGACCGCGCTCGCCGACGTCGCCGTCTACCGGGAGCGGGTCGCCTCGGCCCGCGCCGCGCAGGCGGGCTGGACCGATCTCGACTCTCCCGTGCACGGGCTCCTTGGACGTCGCGAGCTGAACCTCCGCTGGATCCTCACTCACCTGATCGAGGAGTACGCCCGGCACGCAGGCCACCTCGACCTGCTGCGCGAGGCGATCGACGGGAGGACCGGGGAGTGAGCGAGGCCGTCGTGGTGGTCCGCGCCGAGGTGCCGGCGCTCGCCGAGGCGCTGGCCCTGTACGACGCCGTGGGCTGGGGCGCCTACACCCAGGAGCCGGCGATCCTCGAGCAGGCGCTCGCCGGCAGCCGGCACGTCGTCACCGCCCGACGGGACGGGGTGCTGCTCGGCCTCGCCCGCGTGGTCGGCGACGGCGCCGTCATCGCCTATCTGCAGGACGTGCTGGTGCGCCCCGAGGCGCAGGGCCGGGGCATCGGGCGCCGCCTCGTCGAGGAGGCCCTGGCCCCCTTCGACACGGTGCGTCAGCAGGTGCTGCTCACCGACGCGGAACCGGGTCAGCGCGCGTTCTACGAGGTGCTCGGCTTCGTGGAGGCCCACGATCACGACCCCGGGCTGCGCTCCTTCGAGCGGCTGCGCTGAGTGCAGGGCCGACGCGGCGCGCCGCGGCCGCCCGTCGCGCCGACCCGCGGAGCGTCGGGGAGGTCAGGCGCTCGCGCCGGTCACCGTGCGCACCGCGTCGTCGGTGGGTTGTGAGCGCCCGGGGAAGGCGCCGTCCGGTGCGTCCCGGGGGCCGCGTCGGGTGCGTCCCCGGGGCCCTCATCCGGCGTTCGGCGGAGGCTGTGGTCGACTGATGGCGTGTGGCGTACCGCTACGCCTATATAGGCGTACTGGTACGCCCTGCGCCATCGGGCGACCATGAGCTGGGGAGCTGGGGCGGGCGAGGGGCAGGGAGGTCAGGCGCTCGCGCCGGTCACCGTGCGCACCGCGTCGTCGATGAGCCGCGCGGCCGTGCGCGCCGTGCGGGAGTCGATGTCGAGGGACGGGTTCAGCTCCACCACGTCCAGCAGCGCCAGCTTCCCGGAGCCTGCCGCGGTGCGGACGGCCGCGGCGATCAGCGGCAGCGGCACCCCGTGCGCGGCCGGCGCCGAGACGCCCGGCGCGACAGCGGCCGGGAGCACGTCCAGGTCGATCGTCAGGTAGAGGACGTCGAGCTCCGCGGCGAACTGCTCCACGAAGCGGGTGATCCCCTCGGCGCCGGCGGCGAGGCACTGCTCGTCGGTCCACCAGGTGACGCCCAGCCCTCGCGCCCTCTCGAACAGCGCGCCGGTGTTCGAGGGCTCCGCGATCCCGAGCACCGCATAGCGCAGCTCCCGGCCCGCGGCGTGCTCCGCCGCGGCCATCTGCGCGAAGGGTGTGCCGGAGGTGGGGCGCGGCTCCTGGCGCAGGTCGAAGTGCGCATCGAGGTTCAGCACGCCCCAGCGCTGCCCGGCCCGCGGGCCGAAGCCGGAGCCCATCAGCCCCAGGTACGAGGACCAGGCGGTCTCGTGCCCGCCGCCGAGCACCACGGTCAGGCGTGATCCGGCCCGGTCCAGGCCGTGCGCGGTCAGCGCCGCGGCCGCGGCCTGCCCCGCCTCGAGGTCCTCGCCGATGGTCTCCGCATCGCCTAGGTCGTGCAGCTGGACCTCGCCGTGCGCGAGCGGCCCGTGCAGGGCGAGCGGTGCGAGCGCGCGGCGCAGGGCCGCGGGACCGTCGGCCGCGCCGACGCGACCGCGGTTGCGCCGCACCCCCTCGTCGGAGCGGAATCCGAGCAGCGCGACGTGGTCCGCGGCCGGGTCCGGGACGGCGGCACCTGCCTCCGCGACCGCTCCCGACGGGCCGTCGCCGTCGGCCTCTCCGCGGCGCACGACCTGCACCGCCTGGTGCCATCGGGCGTGCCCAGGGCCGTCGCCGTCGTGCCGTCCGGTCCACGCGGAGGCAGGGGTGGAAGAGGTCGTCATCGAAGGCTCCTCGTCGGCTCTCCAAGGGGATAGGTTCCACCCATCATGGCACCGTGGGCCCGCCGCCGATCCGGCGCCGGAACCACGGGCGTCCGGCGCACCGGACGCTGCGGCCCTGACGGCGAGAGGCGGTGTCCGGGCAGGTCGAAGCCGGATCCGCGCACGTGGGACGATCGAGAACCGCACGACGAGACCGGCACCCGCACGACGAGGAGTCACGATGGCACGCAGCGACCGTCCGGGCCAGACCGAGGAGCGCCGACGTCTCGGCGCGAGCGACCACGCGGTCGAGGACGCCCTGGTCCAGGAGTTCGAGAACACCGTCACCGAGGGCGCGAACCGTCTGAACCGCACCTGGCGTGCCCTCGTGGTGACCGGCCTCTTCGGCGGGATCGACGTGGGGCTGGGTCTGCTGGCGATGCTCGCGGTGATGGACGCGACCGGCTCGAAGCTGCTGGGCGGGCTCGCCTTCGGCGTGGGGCTGTACGCGCTGCGGCTGGCGCACTCGGAGCTGTTCACCGAGGAGTTCCTGGTTCCGATCAACGCCATCGTGGCCGGGCACGGCACCTGGTGGCAGCTGCTGCGGCTGTGGAGCGTGACGCTGGTGACCAACCTCGTCGGCGGCTGGGCGCTGGCCTGGCTTGTCGTCGCGGCGTTCCCTCGCTTCGAGGACGTGCTGCTGGAGTCGACCGCGCAGTACATGGAGCCGGGCCTCACACTCGAGACGGCCGCCCTCGCGATCCTGGCCGGCTTCACGATCACGCTGGTGACGAGGATGAGCCAGGGCTCCAGCGAGGGCATCGCGACTCTCGCGAACTCTCTCATCTCCGGGCTGCTGGTGGTGGGGCTGGGCATGTTCCACGGCGCGCTGAGCTCCTCGGTGATCTTCGCGGCCATGCACGCTGGCGCCGAGACCACCTACCTCCAGTGGCTGGTCTGGTGCGCGTGGGTGATCCCGCTGAACATGGTCGGCGGCCTGGTGATCCTCACCCTGCCCCGGCTCGTGCGCACCTGGGAGCTGGTGCGGGCCGAGCGGGAGGCGCAGAGCCTGCGGTCCGTCGGCGGGGAGGACGGGGCAGAGCCGGCGCCGACGCGCTGAGGGCCGGCCCGTCCCGCTGCGCCTCGGGGGCGTCGGTGGCATGCTTCGGCCATGGCCACCCCGAAAGTCCCGGCGGCCGACGCGACGCTGCGTCTGCTGACCTTCCTCGCCTCGCGCCGCGCCCCCGTCGCCGCCGCGCGCATCGCCGAGGAGCTGGACCTGCCGCGCTCCCGCACCTACGACCTGCTGGCGACCCTCGTCGAGCACGGCTACGTCCTGCACCTTGACCAGGAGCGGCTGTACGGGCTGGGGCCGTCGGCCCATGAGCTCTCCGGCGCGTACGTGCGTCAGGAGCCGCTGGCCCGGATCGGCCGGCGCGTCATCGAGCAGATGGTCGACGCGGTGGGGGAGAGCGGCCATCTCGCGGTGCTGCACGGCCGTGACGTGCTCTACGTGGTCGAGGAGCGCGCCCGGAACCGGCCGAGCCTCGTCACCGACGTCGGCGTGCGGATCCCCGCCCATCTCACCGCGAGCGGCCGCGCGCTGCTCGCCCACCTCCCCGCCCCGCAGCTGCGAGCGCTCTACGGCACCGCCGCCGACTTCGCCGCCCGCACCGACGCACCCGGCCCCGCCACCCCGAAGGCGCTGCGGGAGCTGCTGACAGCCGTGCGCGCCGAGGGGATCGCGAGCGAGTCCGGCGAGGTCAGCGACGAGATGGGCTCGGTCGCCGCCGTGGTGCGTGATCACGCCGGCTGGCCCGCCGCCGCCGTCGCCCTGACCTTCGTCGAGGCCCGCGTCGGCCCCCAGGAGCGCGAGCGCTTCGCCGCCGCCGTCCGGAGCGGCGCGGAGGAGATCACCCGGCGACTCGGCGGGCGGGCGGAGACGGCGGGGACGTCCCTGACCGGAAGGTGACCGGGCGATCGCCGGGCCGTAGCGTGCGGGCATGGACTTCGTGACGATGAGCGACGGCGCCCGCCTGGCGACGTGGACCGACCCGGGGCCGGCCGACGCCCCGGCGGTGATCCTGGTCCACGGCGGCCCGGGGCTCTGGGACTACCTCGCCCCGCTCGCCGGACTGCTGGCGGGCCGCGCGACCGTGCACCGCTACGACCAGCGGCGCTGCGGGCACTCGACGGGTCCCGACGGGAGCGGCGGGGCACCGGGAGCCCCTGTCGACCCGCCCGCCGACCTCACCATCGCGCGCTTCGTCGAGGACATCGAGGAGCTGCGCCGGGCCTTCGGGCACGAGCGGGTCGCCCTCGTCGGCCACTCCTTCGGGGCGACCCTCGCCCTCGCGCACGCCGGCACCCATCCCGACCGGGTCTCCGCCCTCGGGTACGTGGACGGGGTGGGGGTGGGTGACTGGCGCACCCCGTACCGCGCCGAGCGGGCACGCCGCCTCGCGCCTTGGGCGGAGCGCTTCGCCGCGCTGGACGGACGGGAGCGCACCGCCGCGGAGGAGGTGGAGTGGCGACGTCTCAGCTGGGCGACGGACTACGCCGATCCCCGGTCCGGCTACGACCTCGCCGAACCGATGGCGACCTCTCCGCACGCGATCGCCCACCAGGTCAATCGGACGCTGATGCGCTTCGACGACATGGATCAGATCACCTGGGCGACCGCGGTCCGCTGCCCGATCACGTTCCTCCACGGCATGCAGGACCCCCGCCCCGTCGGTCCCGTGGTCTCGCTGGCCGCCCATGCCCGCGCTCCCCGCAAGAGGGTCGTCCCCGAGGCAGGGCACCTGCCGTGGGTCGAGCAGCCCGAGCGGGTCCGGGAGATCCTCGCGGAGATCGTGGCCACCGCGAGCGCGCGGAGCTGACGAGCGGCTCTGGGCGTCCGGTATTCCGGACATCACTCCGGTCCCGCCTCTCGACCCGACCCTGTGCCGGTGGTGTCCTGTGGGGAACCCCGAGACACCACTCGACGAAGGAGCCGACGATGTCCCTCCCCGGAGCCCGTCCCGTCCGCGCCGACCGCGGCACCGACCTCACCGCCAGGTCCTGGCAGACCGAGGCGCCGCTGCGCATGCTCATGAACAACCTCGACCCGGAGGTCGCCGAGCGGCCCGACGACCTCGTCGTCTACGGCGGCACCGGCCGCGCCGCCCGCTCCTGGGAGGCCTTCGACGCGATCGTCGACACCCTCAAGGACCTCGAGGACGACGAGACCCTGCTGGTCCAGTCCGGCAAGCCCGTCGGCGTGCTGCGCACGAACGAGTGGGCGCCGCGCGTGCTGCTGGCGAACTCCAACCTCGTCGGCGACTGGGCGACCTGGCCCGAGTTCCGCCGGCTCGAGGCCGAGGGCCTGATGATGTACGGCCAGATGACCGCCGGGTCCTGGATCTACATCGCCACCCAGGGCATCCTCCAGGGCACCTTCGAGACCTTCGCGGCCGTCGCCCGGAAGCGCTTCGGCGGCACGCTGGCCGGCACCATCACCCTCACCGGCGGCTGCGGCGGCATGGGCGGCGCGCAGCCGCTGGCCGTCACCCTCAACGACGGCGTCTGCCTGATCGTGGACGTGGACCGCACGCGCCTCGAGCGCCGCGTCGCCAAGCGCTACTGCCACGAGATCGCCGACGACCTCGACGACGCGATCGCCCGCGCGAACGCGGCCAAGGCCGAGAAGCGGGGCCTGTCCATCGGCATCGTCGGCAACGCGGCCGAGGTCTTCCCCGCCCTGCTCGAGCGCCACCGGGCCGGTGACCTGCAGATCGACGTGGTCACCGACCAGACCTCCGCCCACGACCCGCTGAGCTACCTCCCCACCGAGGTCGCGGTCGAGGACTGGCAGCGCGAGGCCGCCGCCGACGAGGAGGGCTTCACCAAGAAGGCCCGCGAGGCGATGGCCCGCCAGGTCCAGGCCATGGTCGAGTTCCAGGACGCCGGCGCCGAGGTGTTCGACTACGGCAACTCCATCCGCGACGAGGCCCGCCACGCCGGCTACGACCGCGCCTTCGAGGTCCCCGGCTTCGTCCCCGCCTACATCCGTCCCCTGTTCTGCGAGGGCCTCGGCCCGTTCCGCTGGGTGGCGCTGTCCGGCGACCCCGAGGACATCAAGGTCACCGACGCGGTGCTGAAGGAGCTGTTCCCCGAGAACGAGCACCTGCACCGCTGGCTCGACGCCGCCGACGAGTTCGTCGAGTTCGAGGGCCTGCCCGCCCGCATCTGCTGGCTCGGCTACGGCGACCGGCACAAGGCCGGGATGCTCTTCAACGACCTCGTGCGCGACGGGAAGGTCAAGGCCCCGATCGTCATCGGCCGCGACCACCTCGACTCCGGCTCCGTCGCCTCCCCCTACCGGGAGACCGAGTCGATGCTCGACGGCTCCGACGCGATCGCCGACTGGCCGCTGCTGAACGCCCTGACCGCCACCAGCTCCGGCGCGACCTGGGTCTCGATCCACCACGGCGGCGGTGTCGGCATCGGCCGCTCGATCCACGCCGGCCAGGTCGGCGTCGCCGACGGCACCGAGCTCGCCCGCCGCAAGCTCGAGCGCCTGCTCACCAACGACCCCGCCATGGGCGTGATCCGCCACGTCGACGCCGGCTACTCCCGCGCCGACCAGGTCGCCCACGAGCGCGGGGTCCGCATCCCGATGACCCCGGTGCGCCGGGACTGATCGCTCCCGGTGCGGCCCGCCCGTCGACGCCGCACCGGGCCCGCCCGTCCACCCCACGCCGCAGGAGGCCCTCTCATGACCTCGACCCTGCTCACCGGCATCTCCGAGCTCTGGACCCTCGACCCCGCCCTCGACGACCCGGCCCGTCCCGGGCAGGTCACCGAGGAGCAGGTGCTGCGCGAGGCCGCCCTCGTGATCGAGGACGGCCGCGTGGCCTGGACCGGCCCCGCCGCGCAGGCCCCGTCGGCCGACGAGAGCGAGGACCTGGGAGGACGGGCCGTGCTTCCCGGCTGGGTCGACTCCCACTCCCACCTCGTCTTCGACGGCGACCGCGCCGCCGAGTTCGAGGCCCGGATGGCCGGACAGGCCTATGCCGCAGGCGGCATCGGCGT
Source organism: Brachybacterium sp. sponge (assembly GCF_001613775.1). Classification (NCBI taxonomy): domain Bacteria; kingdom Bacillati; phylum Actinomycetota; class Actinomycetes; order Micrococcales; family Dermabacteraceae; genus Brachybacterium; species Brachybacterium sp. sponge. The sequence continues at coordinate 816,984 of NZ_LRMP01000001.1, forward strand.
GACCACCTCGGCGACCCGGGAGGCGTCCGACGAGCGCCTGCGCGCCCTCGTCCGTGCCCGGCTCGCGGAGGCCGCAGCCGGCGGCACCACCACGATGGAGACCAAGACCGGCTATGGCCTCACCGTCGCCGACGAGGCCCGCGCCGCCCGCCTGCTCGCCGCCCTCGCGGCCGACGGGGAGCTCGACGAGGTCACCTTCCTCGGCGCGCACCTCGTCCCCTCCGAGTACGACGGGAAGGACGGCCGACCCGGGGCCGAGCAGTACGTCGACCTCGTCGCGGGGGAGATGCTCGAGGCGGTCGCGGAGCACGTGCGCTGGATCGACGTGTTCTGCGAGGAGGGCGCCTTCGACCCCTCCCAGTCCGAGCGAGTGCTGCGCGCCGGCGCCGCGGCAGGCCTGGGCCTGCGCGTCCACGGCAACCAGCTGGGCCGCAGCGGCGGGGTCGCGCTCGCCGCCGAGCTCGGCGCCGCGAGCGTCGACCATCTCAACCACCTCTCGCCCGCCGACATCGAGGCGCTCGCCGCGACCGCGGCGCGGCCCGTCGCTCCGCAGCCCGCCGCCGGGACCGCGGCCGACAGCGCGGGGGCTGATGCCGGGCGCGCGCCGGGCGGAGTCGCCCCCGGCCTCCTCGCCGTCGACACGGGGCCGACGGTCGCGACCGTGCTGCCCGCCTGCGACCTCTCCACCCGCGCCCCGCTCGCCCCGGCCCGGGAGCTGCTCGACGCCGGCGCCACCCTCGCGATCGCCAGCAACTGCAACCCCGGCACCAGCTATACGAGCGCGATGAGCTTCTGCGTCGCGACCGCCGTGCTGCAGATGCACCTCTCCCTCGCCGAGGCCGTGCGCGCCGCGACCCGCGGCGGGGCCCTCGCCCTGCGCCGCAGCGATGTCGGCCACCTCGGGATCGGCGCCCGCGCCGACCTGCACGTGCTCGACGCCCCCGCCGCGATCCACCTCGCCTACCGCCCCGGCATGCCGCTGACCCACCAGGTGCGCCGCCGCGGGGAGCGGATCGCCTGACCCCGTCCCCGTCCCACCGCCCCGATGCTCCGTCACCCCGTCTTCCTGCCTCGCCGGACGCGTTCACCGGCGGAATGTGGGGACGGTTCCGCCATAGGACCGAGGATCCGCCCATACCGCCAGTGAACGCATGGCCCGCCCTCCCACAGCCCGCCCTCCCGCCCCTCCTCACCCCACGAAAGGACGACTTCGATGATGACCTCGTCCGACGCCGTTCCCGGTCCGCGCCGCGGCCCTGCCCATGAGCCCTTCGACCGCTCCGCCGCCGCCATCGCCCGGTCCGTGACCTGCGCCGACGGCACTGAGCGGCCCGTCCCGCACCGGCGCTGGCGCTTCTTCGTGTACAGCGCGATCGGGCTGGTGATGTTCTTCGTGTCGGTCGAGATCGGCGGGAAGTCCACGATCCTCGTCGACCACGCCCTCACCTTCGTGCGCTGGGTGCTGGGCCCGGCCGTGCCGTGGGTGGTGGTGGCGCTGGTGCTGCTGGGCACCGTGCGCCCCTTCGTCACCGGCTCCTGGCGCCGCGGCGCGCTGCGCACCGTCTTCGCGGTCGCGAACGTGGTGGGCCTGGTCGTCGCGGTCTGCGCGGCGCTCGGCTACTACCCGGGACCGCTCGGCAACCCCGACATCGGCCCCTTCCTGTGGGAGAAGCTCGGCATCCCCGTCGGCCTCATCGTGCCCGTCGGCGCCGTGTTCCTCGCCCTGCTGATCAACTACGGGCTGATGGAGTTCATCGGCGTGCTGGTCCAGCCGATCATGCGCCCGCTGTGGAAGGTGCCCGGCCGCGCCGCGGTCGACGCCGTCGCCTCCTTCGTCGGCTCCTACTCCCTCGCCCTGCTGATCACCGACCGGGTCTACCGCGAGGGCCGCTACACCGGCCGCGAGGCCGCGATCATCGCCACCGGCTTCTCGACCGTCTCGGCGACCTTCATGGTCATCGTCGCGAGCACGCTCGAGATCATGCACCACTGGACCCTGTACTTCTTCCTCACCCTCGTGGTCACCTTCGCGGTCACCGCGATCACGGTGCGGATCCCGCCGCTGAGCCGCGTGCCCGACGCGCCCTTCGAGGGCGTCGCGCACCAGCCCGAGCCCGCCTCCTCCGGGAACCGGCTGCGCCAGGCCTGGGACGAGGCGATGCGCGCCCTCCACGGCGCGCCGGGCGTGGTCCGCGGCACCTGGGACACCGTCAAGGACGGCGTGCTGATGGCCGCCGCGATCGTCCCCTCGATCCTCTCCGTCGGGCTCGCCGGGCTGCTGCTGGCCACGTACACCCCGGTCTTCGACCTGCTGGGCTGGCTGTTCGTGCCCTTCGCCTGGCTCGTGCAGCTGCCGGACCCGGCGCTGGCCGGCAAGGCCGTCTCCGTCGGCATCGCCGAGATGTTCCTGCCCGCCACCGTGGTCGCCGGGCACGAGTCCGAGGTGCTGCGCTTCACCGTCGGCGTCACCGCCGTCTCCCAGATCGTGTTCTTCTCGGCGCTGGTCCCTTCGGTCCTGGCCACCCGCATCCCCGTGAACGTGGGCCAGCTGGTGGTGCTGTGGTTCGTGCGGGTGGTGCTGACGATCCTGATCACCGCCCCGCTCGCGCACATGCTGCTCTGACCCGGGGCCGCCTCCACGTTCCGTCTCCGAAAGGACCCCATGACCGACACCGTCACCCTCTCCACCGCCGGCATCACCGCCGCCGACGTGCTCGCCGTCGCCCGCCGCGGGGCCCGCGTCGAGCTCGACCCCGCCGCCCGCGAGCAGGTCGCCTCCGTCCGCGCCCACATCGACGCCCTCGCCGCCGGCGAGACCCCCGTCTACGGCGTCTCCACCGGCTTCGGGGCGCTGGCCGACACCTCCATCCCGCCCTCGATGCGCCACGCCCTGCAGCGCTCCCTGATCCGCTCCCACGCCGCGGGCGCGGGCCCGGAGGTCGAGACCGAGGTGGTGCGCGCCCTGATGCTGCTGCGCGCCCGCACCCTCGCCTCCGGCCGCACCGGCGTGCGCCCCGTCGTCGTCGACACGATGCTCGCGCTGCTGAACGCCCACATCACCCCGATCGTCCACGAGTACGGCTCCCTCGGCTGCTCCGGCGACCTCGCCCCGCTCTCCCACTGCGCGATCGTGCTGATGGGGGAGGGGCGCGCCCGCGACCGCGATGGCGTGGAGCGTCCCGTGCCCGAGCTGCTCGCCGGGGCGGGGATCGAGCCCGTGCTGCTCGAGGAGAAGGAGGGCCTGGCCCTCATCAACGGCACCGACGGCATGCTCGGGATGCTGCTGATGGCGCTCGGCGACCTCGACGAGCTGGTGCGCACCGCCGACGTCACCACGGCCCTGTCCGTGCAGGCCCTGCGCGGCCGTGACACCGTCTTCCGCCCCGAGCTGCACGCCCCGCTGCGCCCCCATCCCGGCCAGGAGGCGTCGGCCGCGAACATCCTCGCCCTGCTCGAGGGCTCCGGGATCATCGCCGACGTCGCCGCCGAGGGATCCCGTGTGCAGGACGCCTATTCGCTGCGCTGCGCTCCGCAGGTCGCGGGCGGCGTGCGGGACACGATCGCGCACGCCCGCACCGTCGCCGAGCGCGAGCTCGCCGCCGCGATCGACAACCCCGTCGTGCTCGAGGACGGCACCGTCACCTCCAACGGCAACTTCCACGGCGCCCCGGTCGCGTACGTGCTGGACTTCCTCGCCGTCGTCTCCGCGGACCTCGCCTCGATCGCGGAGCGCCGCACCGACCGGATGCTCGACAAGTCCCGCTCCCACGGCTTGCCGCCCTTCCTCGCCGACGACCCCGGCGTGGACTCCGGGTTCATGATCGCCCAGTACACCCAGGCCGGCCTCGTCTCCGAGATGAAGCGCCTCGCGGTGCCGGCGAGCGTGGACTCGATCCCCTCCTCCGCCATGCAGGAGGACCACGTCTCGATGGGCTGGCACGCCGCCCGCAAGCTCCGCACCTCCGTAGAGAACCTCCGCAGGGTCCTCGCGATCGAGCTGCTCACCGCCGCCCGCGCGATCGACCTGCGGGCGCCGCTGACCCCGTCGGCCGGCAGCGCCGCCGCGATCGCCGTGCTGCGGGAGAGCGTCGAGGGGCCCGGCCCGGACCGCTTCCTCGCCCCCGACATCGCCGAGGCGGAGGCGCGCCTGGCCGACGGGACGCTGCTCGCCGCGGTGGAGGGCGTCGTCGGCGACCTGCGATGACGATCTTCACCCCGGCCGGAGCGGTCGCAGCAGGCGGGGGAGCGGTAGCCTGAGGCACGCCGTCCGGCCCCCATGGGAGCCGGGGACGGTCGCCCTTTCCCCGTCCACCGCCCGGATCCCTGCCTCCGGCGCCCCCTGAAAGAAGTCCCATGGGAGAACTGCACCTCGGCTTCGAGATCGTCGCGCTGGTCGTGCTCTGCGCGATCCTGCTCGCCGACCTCCTGCTCGTGATCAAGCGGCCCCACCTGCCCTCGATGAAGGAGTGCGCAGGCTGGATCGGCTTCTACGTCGGCCTCGCGCTCGTCTTCGCGGTGGTGCTCTTCTTCGTGGGCGGCTCGAAGCCGTCCTCGGAGTTCCTCACCGGCTGGCTGCTCGAGTACTCGCTGAGCATCGACAACCTCTTCGTCTTCATCCTGATCATGGCGAAGTTCGGGGTGCCGCGGAAGTATCAGCAGGAAGCGCTGATGGTGGGCATCATCATCGCGCTCATCGCGCGCGGCCTGTTCATCCTTGCGGGCTCCGTGATCATCGAGCACTTCGTCGGCGTCTTCTACCTCTTCGGCCTGTTCCTGCTGTACACGGCCTGGAAGCAGGCCTTCGGCGACGAGGACGACGACGCGGAGTCGCCGATCATGCGCCTGGTGCGCCGGGTCATCCCGGTCTCCGAGGAGTACGACGGCAACAAGATCCGCACGGTCGTGGACGGCAAGAAGGTGTTCACCCCGATGCTGCTGGTGTTCATCACGCTCGGCATCACCGACGTCATGTTCGCGCTGGACTCGATCCCCGCGATCTTCGGCGTGACCCGCAACCCGTTCCTGGTGTTCACCGCGAACATCTTCGCGCTGATGGGCCTGCGCCAGCTGTACTTCCTGCTCGGCGGCATGCTGGACCGCCTGGCCTACCTGCACTACGGCATCGCCGCGATCCTCGGCTTCATCGGCGTGAAGCTGCTGATCCACGCGATCCACGAGGCGCCGCTGGGCTTCATCCCCGGCTTCGACACCCTCGCGAAGATCCCCGAGGTGCCGATCTGGCTCTCGCTGAGCTTCATCGTGGTCGCGATGGGCGTGGCGATCATCGCCTCGCTCGTGGCCGCCCGGAAGAAGGAGGGCGAGGAGATCACCTCCAAGTGATCCCGCCGGGGCGGCTCCCGCCCTGCGCCGCCCGACGGGCACTGCCCGGGCACCGCTCCCGCACTGCGCCCCCGAGGTCCCACGCCGGGCCTCGGGGGCGCTTCCCTTCGTCGGGGTGCGGGGCGAGGATGGGGGCATGAGCCCGGCCCCGCAGGATCCTCTCCCGCCCCCGCCTCGGCAGGGGGCGGGGCGCCACCTGCCGCGGTCGGCGGCACGCGTCCCCGTCCCGGGACCCGTGCACGGGATCGTGCCCCCGCACCTGCTGCGCAGGATCGCCGACGGGCCGACGGGGCCGAGCGCGGACGCGGCGCGACGTTCCCTCACCCTCGGCGCCCGCACGACCTCGACCAGGGAGGTGCGGGCCGCTCGGACCGGACGGACGGACGCCCCGACGGGCCCCCGGCCGCAGTCCTCGCCGGACGCGTCGAGCGCCCCGGCGGGCCTGCTGCCGCCGCATATCGCGCAGCGGCTCCCTCGCCCGGACTCCGCCGCGCGTCCGGCGGCACCGTCGGACGGACGCGCGAGCGGGGCGGGGTCGACGCCGTCGATCGCTCCGGGGGCGGCGACGTCGGCCGTGCCGGAGGCGGAGCCGAGTCCGCGCCGCAGCATCCACGACGCCGCGGGCGGCACCGCTCTGCCCGGCCGGCTCGTGCGCGCCGAGGGCGCGGACCCGACCGGTGATCCGTCGGCCGACGAGGCCTACGACGGGCTCGGCGCGACCTGGGAGCTGTACGCGCGGGCGTTCGGCCGCGACTCGCTCGACGGCGCGGGGATGGAGCTCGTGGCGAGCGTCCACTACGGCCAGGACTTCGCCAACGCCTACTGGAACGGCGAGCAGATGGTCTTCGGCGACGGCGACGGGGTCTACTTCACCTCGTTCACCGGCGCGGTGGACGTGATCGGCCACGAGCTCACCCACGGCGTCGTCCAGCACACGGCGGGCCTGATCTACCTCGCCCAGCCCGGGGCCCTGCACGAGTCCATCGCGGACTGCTTCGGCGCGATGACCGCGCAGCACCTGCGGGGCCAGAGAGCAGAGGAGGCGGACTGGCTGATCGGCGCAGGCCTGTTCACCGACGCCGTGCAGGGGGTGGCGCTGCGCTCGATGAAGGCGCCCGGCACCGCCTACGACGACCCGGTGCTGGGGAAGGACCCGCAGCCGAACTCGATGGCGCACTACGCCGACCTCCCGCACGACGCCGAGAACGACAACGGCGGGGTGCACATCAACTCCGGCAATCCCAACCGGGCGTTCTACCTGGCCGCGACCGGGATCGGCGGGCGCACGGAGGAGGGGGCGGGGCTGCTCTGGTACGACGCGCTCACCAGCGGCCTGCCCCGGGACGCGGACTTCGCGACCTTCGCCGCCGCGACTCTCGCCGCCGCCGAGGCCCGCCACGGCGCGGACTCGGCCGAGCGTGCGGCCGTCGCGGAGGCGTGGCGCACGGTCGGCGTGCTCGAGGGGGAGGGATGAGGGACGAGGATCGCGCCGCGGACCGGATCGTGCCGGTGACCGAGGAGCCGGCGGGGGACGACGCCTGCTGGCTCGGGCAGCTGTGCCCGGAGTGCGGAGCCGTGCCGGAGGGGGCGGGGGCGCAGGACGCGACGGTGCCCTGCTGGCGCTGCGGGGCCGTGCGGGAGCAGGGCGGGGGCGGCGCCGGCGGCGGTCAGACCGCGGGCGTCGCGAAGCCCCCGTTGGACAGCAGCAGCTGACCGCGGATCCACCCGCCCTGCGGCGAGAGCAGGAAGTGCACCAGGTCCGCGACGGTGCCCGGGGTGCCGAGCTCCCCGCCGGGCGTCTGCGCCGCGCCGGCGGCGCGGATCTCGTCGTCCATCCATCCGGTGTCGATCGGGCCGGGGTTGATCACGTTGGTGCGGATCCCGCGGTCGGCGAGCTCGTGGGTGCCGGCCAGCACCAGGCGGTCCAGCGCCCCCTTCGTCGCCCCGTAGGGCAGGTTGTGGGCGGTGTGGTCGCTGGTCAGCGCGATCACCGCGCCGCCGGGGGAGTCGGGGCCGACGGGGACCTGCTCGGCGAAGACGCGGAGCAGCAGCCAGCTCGCCCGCACGTTGACCGCGTAGTGGCGGTCGAAGCTCTCCACCGTGGTGTCCAGGATCGAGGAGTCCACCGACTCGCAGTGGCTCATCACCAGTGCGCCGAGAGGGCCGAGCGCCTCACGGGCGGCATCGACCAGCCGGGCGGGGACGGCGGGATCGGCGAGATCGCCGGGCAGCAGCACGACGCGTCGGCCCAGGCCGCGCAGCTCCTCGGCCAGCAGCTCGACGTCGGCGTCCTCGCCGAGCACGCGCCGGTCGTACTCGCCGTGGAAGGAGAGCGCGAGGTCGTAACCGTCCTCGGCGAGGCCGCGCGCGATCGCGGCGCCGATCCCGCGACGTCGGCCGACGCCGGTGAGCAGGGCGGTGCGGGGAAGGGCAGGGGTGCGGCGGTGCATGAGCGCAGACTACGGAGGCGGGCCTCGCCATGGCCAGCGGTTTCCCTGTCCCGGTCTCGGCGCGTGCGCCTCGGGTGCCACGCCGCCGGGCGGGTCACGGCGTGAGGGCGGTGCCGCTGCGTGGAGACTCGGTCGCGGGGCCGTCGATCAGCGCGGCTCTTCGGCGCCCGCGAGGACCTCGGCGGTGCCGGCGAGCGTGACCTGCGGTCCGAACAGGCTCATCGTGTGCAGGGCCGCCGCCCCGTTCGCCTCGTCCGAGGCGGCGCAGGCGTCGGTCACCACCGTCAGGTGCGCGCCCGCGTCGGCGGCGGCGAGCACGGTCGCGATCACGCAGCAGTCGGTCGAGACCCCGGCGATCAGCAGCGGCGCACCCGTCGCCGCCTCGCCGAGGCTCGCACGCAGCTGCGGCCCCCACTTGCCGAAGGTCGGCTCGTCGATCGTGGGGTGGGCGGTGAGCTCCGCCGCGCCGTCGACCAGGTCGTAGAGCGGATCGGAGGCAGGCACATCGGCGAACGGCCAGGTCCGGAAGTACTCGCCCCAGGAGGTCTCGCGGTCCGCCGTCGGCAGCCAGCGGCTGACCAGCGTGCGCTCGGGGCCGACGTGCGCGGCGAGCGCACGGATCCGCTCCCAGGCCTCGTCCCAGGACGGGGAGGCCCAGTCCGAGCCGGGATCGGCGAAGATCCGCTGCGGGTCGACGATCAGCAGGCGGGGCGCGCTCATGCCGACCGCTCCTGCGCGCGGATCCGGCCGCGGCGCGCGAACCAGGTGACGGCGAAGCCGAACACCAGGGCGAAGAGCACGCCGACGTTCGCGTACGCCCAGTTCCCGTCCCAGTACGCCCCGGCGGGGTCCTCCACGAAGGTGCCCAGGCCCAGCGGCTCGAGCAGGTAGCCCTGCCAGTTGTTCCACGGGGCGTCCTCCGCGAAGGAGTTCACCACCAGGCCCCAGCCGATCACGGAGGCGACGACCATGGTGCCCACCGAGATGCAGTCGATCGAGCCGTAGCGACCCTTCGGATCGAACAGCGCCTGCTCGTCGTAGTCGGCGCGGCGGGAGAGCACGTCGGCGATGAGGATCCCGGCCCAGGCGGCGATCGGGACGCCGAGGGTGATCAGGAAGCTCTGGAAGGGGCCGATGAAGTTCTGCGCGAAGAACGCCACCCAGATCGTGCCGGCCGTGAGGATCACGCCGTCGACCGCGGCGGCGGCCGGGCGGGGGATCCTGATGCCGAGGCTGATCAGGGTCAGGCCCGAGGAGTAGATGCCGAGCACCGCGCCGGAGACCAGGGTCAGCACCGCCACGATCCAGAAGGGCACCAGCGCCCACAGCGGCAGGATCGTGATCAGCGCGCCGATCGGGTCGGACTCGATCGCCGTGTTCAGCGCGGGGTCGGAGCCGGCCAGCAGCAGCCCGAAGATCACCAGCACCACCGGGGCGGCCGCGCCGCCGATCGTGTTCCACAGGATGATGGACCCGTCGGACGCCGAGCGCTTCTGGTAGCGCGACCAGTCCGCGGAGATGTTGATCCAGCCCAGGCCGAAGCCGGTCATCACCATCACCAGCGCCCCGATCATCGCCTGCGGCGGGCCCGACGGGGCCGACATCACCGCGGCGAGGTCGATGTGGGGGATCGTGAGGATCATGAAGACGATCGTCATCGCGCCGGTCGCCCAGGTCAGGATCGACTGCAGCTTCATGATCGTGTGATAGCCGAGCACGGAGGCGCCGACGATCAGGGCCGCGATCGCGAGCGCCGCGATGACGGTGACTGCGCTGCCCGCCCCGATCCCGAGGATCTCGAAGACCGTGGCGGTGGCGAGCACCGCGGAGATCGCCAGCGAGGTCTCCCAGCCGATCGAGGTCAGCCACGAGATGATGCCCGGCACCTTCTGGCCGTGCACGCCGAAGGCGGCGCGCGAGAGCACCATCGTCGGCGCGGAGCCGCGCTTGCCGGCGATCGCGACCAGCCCGCACAGCGCGAAGCTGATGATGATGCCGACGACGGCGACGACGGTCGCCTGCCAGAAGCTGATCCCGAAGCCGAGCAGGTAGGAGCCGTAGCTCATCCCGAACACGGACACGTTCGCGGCGAACCAGGGCCAGAACAGGTCGCGCGGCCGTGCGGTGCGCTCCGACTCGGCGATGATCTCGATGCCCGTCGTCTCGACGAGCGGCGCGGTGCGGGCGCCCTCGGGCGCGGCGGGGGAGGTGGACATGGGCAGAGTCTCGCACGTCACAGCTCCGCGGGGGTGGTCCCCACCTCGTGGCGGCCGATGCCGGGCGGCGATACCCTGACCCCGACCTCCCCTGCCCCGGCCCGCGCGCTCCGTCGCCGCCCGCCCCGGCCGGGTCCCCGTTCGACGACGACCCCGGTCGTGCCTCCTCCTCGTGCGCCCAGACCGCGGTCGCGCCCCTCTCCTGGAAGGAGTCGCGTGCCCCGGACCGCGTCCCCCCTCGCGCGAGTGCGCGGACTGCTCACGATCGCCCCCGCCCGCGTCGACCACATCCCCGCCTTCCGCATCGCGGTGGGCCTCGCGATCCCGATGGCGGTGCTGCTGCTCACCGACCGCATCGAGTTCGCGATGTACGTCGGCTTCGGGGCGTTCACCGGCATCTACTCCCGCTACGAGCCGACCCGGGCGCGCTTCCGCCGCCAGCTGCTGGCCGGCGCCATGCTCACCGTCTGCGTGACGATCGGCGCGGCCGTCGCGCAGCTCGCGCCGAGGATGCCCGAGGCGCTCTCCTCCTGGGTCGTGATCATCGTCGGCGCGCTGGTCGCGGGCGGGTCGGCGACCTACGTCACCTCGCACGGGCTGAAGCCGGGCGGGGCAATCTTCCCTCTCTTCGCGACCGCGGCGGTCGCCTCCGCACCGTCGGTCGCCCCGTTCTGGACGGCGGGGCTGATCGCGGCCTCCGTGGTCGTCCTGTGCGTGCTGCTGGGACTGCTGGGGCACTGGGCGGGGGAGCGGCATCCGGACGTGGTGCTCGGCCGTGACCACGAGGACGTCACCCGCGCCGAGCTCGGCGCCGAGTTCACCCGCTACTTCGTCGCCGCGCTGGTCGCGGGCGCGATCGGCCTCGCCTCCGGGCTGCCCTTCCCGTACTGGGCCCAGGTCGCGGCCGTCGCGCCGCTGGCCTCGCCGGGCCACGGGGCACGGATCGAGAAGGGCGTCCACCGCCTCGTCGGTACTATCCTCGGCGTGGGCGTGACCGCGTTCCTGCTGTCCTTCCCGGTCGAGCCCTGGCAGCTGGTGGTCTGGGTGGTGCTGCTGCAGTTCCTCGCCGAGATGTTCATCCTGCGCAACTACTCGATCGCGCTGCTGTTCATCACGCCGCTCGCGCTGCTGATGGTGCAGCTGGGCCATCCCCAGCCCGCCGGCCCGATGCTCGAGGCCCGCGTGCTCGAGACGGCGATGCCTCCCGGGCGGCATTCCGGTCGGGCTGCTCCTCGGTCAGCCCTCGCCGTCTGCGGCCGACGGGTCCTCGACCTCGCGGGGCAGCATCAGGTCCAGCACCTCCCGCAGCCGCTCCGAAGAGACGGTGGAGACATGGACCTCGTCGGTCCGCTCGGCCTCCTGCTCGAGCGGGCCGTTGTCCAGGACCCGCACCGAACCCGAGTCGGCGGAGACCGTCGCGCGGCGCCCCTGCCCTTCGGCGATGGTGGTGACCACGGAGAGCGACCGGGTGTCCTCGCCCTCGAGGGAGGCGACCGCGTCCTGCAGCGACATGGCGACCGGCTCGCCGTCCTCGCCTGCGGCCTCGAAGGGGTCGACGAAGGCACGGAGCCGCTCGGCGACCGAGGGCAGGGCGGGCACGGCGAAGTGGTGGAAGCCGTCGATCGTCACGTACTCCTCGAGCACTCCCTCGCGGGGGAAGAAGTAGTGGGCGAGGGTCGTGGTGCCTCCGGCGAGGGTCCGCTGGGCGGTCACCATCGCCTCGGGGATCCTGCGCAGCGCGATCACGCCGGCGAGGCGGCGATCGAGCTGGACGGGCCGCCGGGCGGGATCGCCGGAGCCGGTGACCACCTCGCCCTCTTCCTCGCGCCCTTCGCTACCGGGGCGCACGAGGTCCCGCGCGACCAGCGAGCGCAGCGCGGAGGCGGCGGCGCTCTCCGTCTCGATGGCCTCCTGCGAGAGGTACGGGCTGCCCAGCAGTTCGAGCGACGAGGCCCCGTCCAGCGCCATGATCTCCTCGTCCGTGAGGACGACGAGCACTGCCGCCTGGTCAGAGGTGGTCGAGAGCACCTCCATCGCGCCGAGCATGTCCCGCTCGGTGAGGGTGGGCTCGGTGGTGGGCGGTGCGGTCTCGCTCATGGGCGGGCTCCCTCGGGGGCTGGGTCGGGTCTCGGTCGGAGACGGGATCGGGGCCAGGTTCTCAGAAGCCGAGAGCGCCGGTCAGGCCGTCCCAGCCGGAGCTCACCGAGTCCCAGGCGTTCGATGCGGTCTCGGTGATGGCGGGCCAGTTGTCGTAGACCATCTTGCCGACGTCGGCCAGCGCGGCCCCGCCGGAGATGACCGCGCCGGCGGCGACCATCGGCCCGCCGACGACCGCGCCGACGCCGGTGGTCGACAGCGCGCCCCCGGCGAGCATGAGCCCGCCGCCCAGGGCGTTCGCTCCGCCGGTGATGGCCGAGTAGGTGTCGCCGCTGTTGATCCCGTCGACCATCTGCTTCAGTCCGAAGCCGACGTCGAGGGCGGGCAGGGCCTTGCCGACCCAGGGGGCGGCCTTGGAGAGGAAGGGCATCGTCTCGCCGGCCCATCCGGCGAGGTCGTCGACCCAGCCGAAGAACTTCTTGGTCCCGAAGCCGGTGGGCACACCGAGCTTGCCCAGCAGCTTGGCGGCGAGGCCGCTGTACTCCTTCGAGGTGGCGAAGGCAGCCTCGGTCATCTTCTTGCCGTACATCCATGTGCCGCCGAGGAGCTCGACGATGTTGTCGGCACCGTTGAGGAAGCGGGTCATCGTGCGGACATCCGTCACCGTGTCCCAGATCTTCTTGGCCTTGGCGAAGGCGTTCTGGAGCGTGTTGTAGACGTCGAGGCCGCCCAGGATCCGATCCCACAGCGAAGGGGACTCCTCACCGCCGGAGCCGGATCCTGACGATCCGCCGTCCTCGCCGGAGGCCTGGTCCTGCTCGTCGGCGTGCTGCTCGAGCTCGTCCGAACGGCGTCGTGCGTCCTCGTCGACCGAGGAGAACAGGGGAGCGGTGCGGGAGGACCAGCTCGCGCGGAACGCGTCGGCGTCGGGGCCGCGCCAGGCGCTCTCGTCGAGCACGAGGGGCTCGAGCCGCTCGCGGAGCTCGGTCAGCGTCTGCGCACGGTCGCGCAGGAGCCGTCCGTGGTCGCGCAGCTGGTCGGTGTCCGCCCCCTGGAATCCCGTCATGATCGTCCCCTCATCGCTCCTGCACCCCGACAGCAGGCCGCGGACGCCCCTCGGGCGCGCGACCACCGTCACCCTAGAGGCGGCCGACGGAGAAGGCGATGGGGAGGACTCCCCATGCGGCGCCGCGGACCGGCCACGACGAGGTGAGCGCTGTGCACGGACGACGCCGCTAGGGTGGGCGCCATGGCGCGAGGACGACGCGAGACCCTGAAGCAGGCCGCCGAGCTGCAGCGACAGCTGAAGGACGAGCACGGCGACGACTACGACGCGGTGATGGCGCAGCAGTGGGCTCAGTCCGGGTCGACGCGCAGCGCGCAGACCTATCGCGCAGCGATGGCGCGCAACGCCGGGATCGGCGGCGGCCTGCACGACATCGACCTTCCCGAGCGGATCCTCACCGCCGACGAGACCGTCTACGACGTCGCGGTGGGCGGCCAGAGCGATGACACCTTCCCGCTGCTGATCGTCACCGACCGTCGGGTGCTCGTGACGAAGGATCTTCCCTGGAAGCGCTGGAAGATCCAGCGAGAGGTGCCCGCCGCCCAGATCGCCGGCGCCGAGCTCGAGGCCAGGCTGCTGTCGGGACGGATCCGGGTACGACTCCATCAGGGGAAGGACATCTCCTTCCGGGTGAACGAGCGGACGCGCTCCGCGGCGGTCGCGGCCCTGCTTCAGCACCTCGCCGACGGGGGAGCTCCGCCCCTCTGAGCGGGCCCGCCCCGCTGAGGGCCCCGCCTGCCGGGCAGGCCGTCCAGGGCGCCCGTCCAGGACGACCCCGTCCTGCACCGTGACCCGGCAGGGCCTCCCCGTGCCGCCGGACGTACCGTCGGCCCATGAGCGATCGGAACCCGTACACCCACGGCTACGGCGACGCGGTGCTCGGCAGCCACCGCGCCCGCACCGCCGCGAACTCCGCCGCGCATCTCCTGCCGCACCTTCGCCCCGGGCAGCGCCTGCTGGACGTGGGCAGCGGCGCCGGCACGATCACCGCGGACCTCGCGAGGATCGTCGGCCCCGAGAACGTCACGGCGCTCGAGGTGGCCGAGGAGTCCGCGGACCTCACCCGCGCCGAGCTCGCCCGCCAGGGGCTCGAGGGGGTGCGAGTGCTGGTCGGCGATGCGCACGCGACGCCGTTCGAGGCCGACGCCTTCGATGTGGTCCACGCCCATCAGGTGCTCCAGCACGTCCACGCGCCGGTGCAGGTCCTCGCCGAGATGCGGCGCATCGCGAGCCCCGGCGGGCTGGTCGCGGTGCGGGACAGCGACTACGAGGGCTTCCGCTGGTGGCCGGAGACGCCCGCCTTCGACCGCTGGCTCGAGCTCTATCTCCGCGCCGCACGCGCCAACGGCGGCACCCCCGACGCGGGCCGACGCCTGCTCGCCTGGGCGCACGAGGCGGGGCTGGAGGACGTCGTCCCCGGCAGCTCCACCTGGCTGCACGCCACGCCCGAGAGCCGCGCGGCCTGGGCGCACACCTGGTCGGGCCGGATCACCTCCGCACCCTTCGCCGACCAGCTCGAGCGCGGGGGCTGGGCCGACGCCGCCGAGCGGGAGGAGATCGCCGCGGCCTTCCGCGCCTGGTCGGAGGATCCCGACGGCTGGTTCAGCCTGCTGCACGGCGAGATCCTCGCCCGGGTCTGAGAACGGTCTGTCGGTCGGTCGGCCGCGGCACGCCGAGCGGTGGACGCATCTCGGCTGTCCGAATCCGCGCGGGCCCCTCGGGCCATCGCGTGGGACGCGTCCTCGCCGTACCCTCTCGACAGGCACCCCTCCGGGCGCGTACAGTTTTGATTGAAAGCGCAACGATCTGAACCGGGAGTCCCCATGAGCCTCAGCACCGCCATCCTCCGCGCCGTCCCCGGCGCGTTCATCCTCAACTCCGGCATCGGCAAGCTCGGCATGGACGCCGGCACCGCGGAGCACCTGCGCGGCATGGCCGCCCAGGGCGTGCCGGTGCTCGGCAAGCTCACCCCCGAGCAGTTCGCGAAGTTCCTCAGCTACGGCGAGATCGCCGTGGGCACCTCACTGCTTCTGCCCTTCGTCCCCTCGAAGGTCGCGGGCCTCGCGCTCGCCGGCTTCTCCGGCTCGCTGGTCTCGATGTACCTGCGCACCCCCGGCATGACCGAGGAGGACGGCGTGCGCCCCACCCAGGAGGGCACCGCCGTCGCGAAGGACACCTGGCTGCTCGCGATCGCCGCGGCGCTGATCGTCGCCGGCGGCGAGTCCGTGAAGAAGCCCAAGGCCGACAGGGCCTGAGCCCCGGCCGCGCCGGTCAGCCGGCCCGGCCGGCCGCTCCTCGGCCTGGCCGACGCGCCGACCCCGCCCGCCGGCGCCCGCGCCCCACCAGGCGCGGGCGTTCTCGGGCCGGCGCTCAAGACCGCACCGCTCGCCCTCGTCGCCACCGAACTCGAGCAGCGCGAGTCCCCCCTCGCCCCCGGCACCGACCTGGCCGGCCGAGAAGCCCCGGGGCGGACCCGCTCAGAGGACCGTGAGCCCCTCGACCATCGCCTCGAGGTCCGCGACCTGCTGGTCGTGGCCGAGCGCCGCACCGCCGTCGAAGACCGCCGGGCCGTCCGGGGTGTCCACCACGATCACCACGCGACGCCAGGCATCGGTCGAGTGGAGCAGTGCCAGATCGGAGATCGCCACGTCGGCGGAGACGATCCAGGCGTCGTGCCCGTCGACCGTGGTGGCCTCGGAGCGGAAGTCGCGCAGCATGGCCGGATCGCCGTAGAGCTCCTCGCCCTGCTCGGGCTCGAGCGCGCACAGGAAGATCGCGCGCGCGGCCTCCTCGGCGCCGGGATAGCCGCCTTCCTCCTCGGGGAACTCGACCTTCCCGACGCCCGCGAGCGTGTACCAGCCCGCCTCCACGGGCTGGTCGGCGTGATGCTGGTCGGTGACGTAGGCGCTCTGCGAGCCCCAGCCGGTGCCCACCTCCCAGCCCTCGGGCTGAGAGAACGCGAGGCCGCCGCCGCGCACCTCGCCCTCGACCTGCTCGGTCACGGCCCCGTCCCCGTGCATGGTGCAGGCGGTGCCCGAGGCCGCGGCCTCGGTCGCGGGCTCCTGGTCCGTTGGCGTCGGCGCGCCGCCCGAGCCGCCGTCCGACGCGCCCCCGTCGTCGGACGGGCCCGTCCCGTCCGTGGGGCCCGACGCGCTCGGGGTCGGATCGTCGGCGGGCTCCTCCCCGCCGCCGCTCAGCACGGTCTGCGAGAGCACCAGCGCGATCACGGCGAGGATCACGACCAGGCACCCGCCCCCGCCCAGCAGCGCGAGCATCGGGCCGCGGCCGCCACCCGATCCGCCGGGCGACCCGGGGCCGACGGGAACGCCCGGGCCGACGGCACCGGACCCGCCCGGCTCGGCGGGGCTGTCCGAGGGGCCGCCGGAGAAGTCCGGGAGGGAGGCGCCCCCGGCGCCGCCGGTCGCGCCGTACCCGCCGATGCTCTGCCCGCCGGAGCTCTGCCCGTCGGGGCGCTGTGCGCCGGCGCCGTACCCGTCTGTGCCCTGCGCTCCGAGCCCGTGTCCGCCGGCACCGCTCTGCTCGCCGCCGGGCGCGGAGAAGTCCGGCAGCTGCGGCCCCGGACCGCCCCTGTGGTCGTTCATCGCTCGTCCCCTCGTCCCCGGCCGCCGCCCCCCGGCGACCGGGGCCACCCTAGCGGGCCGCTGCTCAGTCCCCGCGCTCCCTGCCGGGCGCTGTGCTCTGTGGTGGGCCCCGTGCGCTCTGCCGGCCCGTCGCCGACGGCCCTTCCCTTCCGTCCGTCCGCCCGCCCACCGGCGCCGACCTCCGCCTGTCGCCGGGCCGAAGGTCCCCGCAGGTCAGCGAATGTAGCCGCGATCACACGTCCACAAGGTGAATAAAGCAAGCGACGAGTGGCATTAACCGGGCAGGTGAGGCTAGCCTCAGTTCTGTCGCAGGTCGGAACATCGCCGCGCACCCCTGGACCCCGTCGAGAGAAAGACTTCCCATGACCTCCTTCACCCGCCGCAGCTTCGGCGCCCTCTCCGCCGCCGGTGTCCTCGGCCTGGCCCTCACCGCCTGCGGCGGCTCCGGCGAGGACGCCGCGACGGGCGCCGGCGCCTCCGACGCGGGCGGCGCCGAGGCGGGCACCGTCGAGGTCGAGGACAACAACGGCCCGCAGACCGTGCAGACCCCGCCGGTCTCCGTGGTCGCGACCGACAACCGCACCTTCGAGACCCTCGCCGACTGGGGCGTCACCCTCACCGCCGCGGCGCGCACCCTGATGCCCTCGACGAACCCGCTCAAGGAGGACGAGTCGATCATCGACCTCGGCAACCACCGCGAGCCCGACCTCGAGGCCGTCGTCGCCGCCGAGCCGACCCTGATCATCAACGGCCAGCGCTTCGCCCAGTACCACGACGACTTCGTGAAGTACGCGCCCGAGGCCACCATCCTCGAGCTCGACCCGCGCGAGGACCAGCCCTTCGCCGACGAGCTCAAGCGCCAGGTCTCCGTGCTCGGCGAGATCTTCGGCAAGCAGACCGAGGCCGAGACCCTCGGCGCCGACCTCGACGCCGCGATGGAGCGCGTCAAGGCCGCCTACGACGGCTCCTCCACCGTCATGGCCGTGAACACCTCCGGCGGCGAGATCGGCTACATCGCCCCCGGTCAGGGGCGCGCCCTGGGCTGGACCTTCGAGGCGCTCGGCCTGGTGCCCGCGCTCGAGGTCGAGGGCGCCAGCGACGACCACGAGGGCGACGACATCTCCGTCGAGGCGATCGCCGACTCGAACCCCGCCTGGATCCTGGTGATGGACCGCGACGCGGCCGTCTCCGCCGACGACCCCGAGTACACGCCCGCCAACGAGCTGCTGGACTCCTCCGAGGCGCTCGCCGGCGTGACCGCCGTGGCCGAGGGCAACATCGTCTACATGCCCGCGGACACCTACACCAACGAGGGCATCCAGACCTACACGGAGTTCTTCAACACCTTCGCCGATGCGCTCGAGGGCAAGGCCTGAGCCACGTCCGTCATCGCTGACCGCCGCACGGCGGGCAGGGCCTGCGCGCCCCGCCCGCCGTGCGTCGTGTCGTCGGAGCATCCGTCGGCCCCGTGCGTCGCACCGGCTCCGGCGGCCGTGCGCCGACGCGACCACCGCCCCTTCCAGGAGTCCTGAATGACCGCCCCCCAGCTCACCTCCGAGGCGCCCCCGCCCCGCACCCGCGGGCGCGAGCGCCTCGTCGACGGCAAGCTCCTGATCGGCATCGGCGCGGTCGCGCTGCTGCTGGTCGTCTCCCTGTTCACCGGCGTCTACGACGTGCTCGGCGCCGAGGGCGGTGGCGAGATGTTCGCCATCACCCGCATCCCCCGCACCATCGCGCTGGTCCTCGCCGGCGCCGCGATGTCGATGTCGGGCCTGATCATGCAGCTGATGACGCAGAACCGCTTCGTCGAGCCGTCCACCACCGGCACCACCGAGTGGGCGGGGCTCGGCCTGATCCTGGTGATGGTGCTGCTCCCGTCGGCGGGGCTGCTGACGAAGATGGGCGTGGCGATCGTCTTCTCCTTCGTCGGCACGATGGTGTTCTTCCTGTTCCTGCGCCGGGTCACGCTGCGCAGCTCCCTGATCGTGCCGATCATCGGGATCATGCTCGGGGCCGTCGTCGGCTCCGTCTCCACCTTCGTCGCCCTCCAGTTCGACGCGCTGCAGAACCTCGGGGTCTGGTTCGCCGGCTCCTTCACCTCCGTGCTGCGCGGAAGCTACGAGGTGCTGTGGATCGTGCTCGCCGTGGGCGTGGCCGTGTTCGTCGTCGCCGACCGCCTCACCGTCGCGGGCCTCGGCGAGGACATCGCCACCAACGTCGGCGTGAACTACCGCCGCGTGGTGCTGCTGGGCACGGGCCTGGTCGCGATCGCGACCGGCGTGGTCACCGTCGTGGTCGGGAACCTGCCCTTCCTGGGCCTGATCGTCCCGAACGTCGTCTCGATGATCCGGGGCGACGACCTGCGCTCGAACCTGCCCTGGGTGTGCCTGCTCGGCATCGCGATCGTCACGATCTGCGACCTGATCGGCCGCACGATCATCATGCCCTTCGAGGTGCCGGTCTCCCTGATCCTGGGGATCGTGGGCGCGGCCGTGTTCATCGCGCTCCTGCTGAGGCAGCGCCGACATGGCTGAGCGCACGACGACCCACGACAGGCGCCGCCTCGAGGCGGTCGCCGACGAGGCCGCCCCGGTCGAGCTCTCCACCGCCCCGGCCGACGCCGCAGGCGAGCTCGGCGTCCTCTCCGCCCCGCGGCGCGTGCGCGCCCGCTCCGGCGCCTTCCCCGACGCCGCCTCCCAGCGCCGCTACTGGATCGTGCTGGCCGTCCTCGTGGTCCTCGCCGCGGGCGCGGCGCTCGGGCTGCTCGCGATCGGGAACCCCATGCCGGTGGGCTCGCGCGGCTTCTGGCTGATCGCCGAGATGCGCGTGACCTCCCTGGTGGTGATGGCGGTCGTGGCGATCTGCCAGGCGGTCGCCACGATCACCTTCCAGACCGTCACCAACAACCGCATCATCACCCCCTCGATCATGGGCTTCGAGTCGCTGTACACCGTCATCCAGACGGCCGCGGTGTACACCCTCGGCGTGGCCGGGGTCGTCGCCCTGCAGGGTCCCGGCCAGTTCCTCGCGCAGGTCGCGGCGATGGTGGGGCTCTCGGTGCTGCTGTACGGCTGGCTGCTGCGCGGCCGCTACGCGAACATCCAGGTCATGCTCCTGGTGGGCATCATCATGGGCGGCGGGCTCGGCGCGGTCTCGACCTTCATGCAGCGCCTCCTCTCGCCCAGCGAGTTCGACGTGCTCAGCGCCCGACTGTTCGGCTCGGTGACCAATGCGAGCGCCGAGTACCTGCCCTTCGCGATCCCGCTGGTGATCGTGGCGACGACGCTGATCTGGCTCAACGCCCGCACGCTGAACGTCATCGCGATGGGCCGGGACGTGTGCATCAACGTGGGCGTGGACCACGGCCGCCAGACCATCTACTCCCTCGTCCTGGTCTCGGTGCTGATGGCGGTCTCCACCGCGCTCGTCGGCCCCATGACCTTCTTCGGCTTCCTCGTCGCGACGCTGACCTACCAGCTCGCCGGGACCCACGACCACCGCCGCCTGCTGCCCCTCGGGGCGCTCACCGGCTTCGTGGTCCTCGCCGGCGCCTACTTCGTCATGAACCACGTGTTCTACGCGCAGGGCGTCGTCTCCATCATCATCGAGCTCGTCGGCGGGACCGTGTTCCTCGTCGTCATCATGCGGAAGGGGCGCCTGTGATCACCATCGACAAGGTGCGGAAGGAGTACCGGTCCGCGACCGGGACGGTGCGGATCGGGCCGGTCACCACCGACATCCCCTCCGGCGGGGTGACGGCGCTGGTGGGCCCGAACGGCGCCGGCAAGTCGACGCTGCTGACCATGGTGGGGCGCCTGCTGGGCATCGACGAGGGCGCGATCGAGGTGGCGGGCTACGACATCGCCTCCACCGCCTCGAAGGATCTCGCCAAGATCCTCTCGGTGCTGCGCCAGGAGAACCACTTCATCACCCGGCTCACGGTGCGCCAGCTGGTCGGCTTCGGCCGCTTCCCCTACTCGAAGGGGCGCCTGACCCGGCTCGACGAGCAGAAGATCTCCGAGGCGATCGACTTCCTGAACCTCGACGACCTCGAGGACCGCTATCTCGACCAGCTCTCCGGCGGGCAGCGCCAGCGCGCGTACGTGGCGATGGTCCTGGCCCAGGACACCGAGTACGTGCTGCTGGACGAGCCGCTGAACAACCTCGACATGCGCCACAGCGTCCAGATGATGGGGCGCCTGCGCGATGCGGCCCGCGAGCTGGGTCGCACGGTCGTGGTGGTGCTGCACGACATCAACTTCGCCGCCCACTACGCCGACCACATCATCGCGATGAAGGAGGGCGAGGTCGTCGAGGCCGGGCCCGTCGCGCGGATCATGGACGGCGAGGTGCTCACCCGCGTCTTCGACACCCCGGTGCAGGTGGTCGACGGGCCGACGGGCCCGCTCGCGGTCTACTACTGAGCGGCCCCGTCGGCCGCCCGGCCCGACCGCCCGGCCCGGCCGTCCTCTCGGCCCCGACCCCGGCCTCGACGACATCGAGTGGCGGATCTCGACCGGTATGGCACGTCCATAGCGGTCGAAATCCGCCACTCGATCTGTGCGGGGAGGGGCCGCACCGTCTGTGCGCGGGACCCGGCGCCGAGAACTGCATGTGTGCCGTCACCGGGGCGCAGCGGCGGTCCAGATGCAGCACTCGGCCGGCGGTGGGGCGCCTGGGCGGCGGTCACCCAGGCAGCAGGCAGCGCGGGCAGCTGGGCACCGGGCGGCGGGTCGCCTGCCCTCAGCGGGTCACTTGGTGGCGGGGTCCGTCCCGCCACGGCCGTCCTCGCGGTCCAGGGCGTCGATCGCGGCGACCTCCTCGGCCGTGAGGGAGAGCTCGACGGCGGCGAGGTTCTCGACGATCCGCGAGGGCGTGACGGACTTCGGGATCGTCACGATGCCGTGCGCGAGATGCCAGGCGAGGACCACCTGGGCGGGGGAGGCGCCGTGGGTCTCGGCGATCGCAGTGACGGCCGGGTTCTCCAGCAGGTCGGACTTGCCCTGGCCCAGCGGCCCCCACGCCTCGGTGAGGATGTCGTGCTCGGCGTGGATCGCGCGCAGCTCCCGCTGCTGGAAGTAGGGGTGCAGCTCGATCTGGTGGATCGCGGGGACCACGCCGGTGGCCTCGATGACCTCGGCCAGCTGCTCCTTCGGGAAGTTGGAGACGCCGATGGCGCGGACCAGGCCGCGCTCCTGCAGGGCGACCAGGGCCTTCCACGCCTCGACGTGCTGGCCCTGCGAGGGCACCGCCCAGTGGATGAGGTAGAGATCCACGTAGTCCAGGCCGAGCCGCTCGAGGGAGGCCTCGCAGGCGGCGATCGCGTCGTCGAAGGCGTGGGCGTCGTCCCACAGCTTCGTGGTCACGAACAGCTCCTCGCGCGGGATCCCGGACTCGGCGATCGCCCGGCCGACGCCCTCCTCGTTGCCGTAGATCTTCGCGGTGTCGATGTGGCGGTAGCCGGCGGCGAGGGCCTGGGCGGTCACGTCGGCCGCGATGTCCGGGTCGACCTTGAACACGCCGTAGCCGAGCTGGGGGATCGGGGCGGCGCCGCGGATCTCGAGCGCCGGGACGGCGGGGTGCTCTGCGTTCTGGGATACGGTCATGGAGTTCCTCTCCTCGGGGCGGACTCGCTCCAGCCTACGGCCGACGGGAAGGGGCCGGCCTGCCGGGAGGGGGCGGCATGCCGGGCAGGGCCGGCCTGACGGGGAGGGCCCACCGGCTCCGCCAGGCCGCCTGCCCTGGAATCACCGGGCCCGCCAGACCCGCCCACGCCCGGAGACGACGAACCGGCCCTCGGCCCTCCCAGCCCGCCCCTCTACGATTGGGGGCATGACGTCGCCGAGCACGGGACGCCGGAGGTGACCCCGGCGCGGTCCGCCCGACTGGTGCCGCTGGACCGTCCGGTGCCCGCGGAGCCGCCGGGCTACGACCACTCCCGCGGGCACACCCCGCGCGGCCGACGGTTCGAGCTCTACGCGCTGCTGGACAACCTCTTCATCGCCGCGGGCGTGGTCGTCGCGATCTGGCTCGCGCTGCTGTACCTGGTCGAGGGCTTCTCGCTGACGCCGGTGCGGCTGCTGTACCTGCTGGGCTTCTGGATCCTGCTCACCTACATCACGCTGCCGCGACTGCACCAGCTGATGACCTGGATCTACCTGCCGGACTACTTCTTCGGCCGCACCCGCACCACCGAGGGCGTGCTCTCGGACCCGATCAACATCGCCCTGGACGGCCCCGAGCGGGACCTCCACGTGGCGCTGCGGCGGGCCGGCTGGGTGCTCGCGGAGGAGCGGACGCTCTCCTCGGCCTGGTCGATGGTGCGCTCGACGCTGCTGCGACGCTCCTACCCGTCGGCCCCCGTCTCGGACCTGTACCTGATGGGGCGCCGCCACGACTTCACCTATCAGCAGGAGGTCGGCGGCACCACGACCAAGCGCCATCACGTGCGCTTCTGGCGGATGCCGCCCGACTTCGTTCTGCCGGGCGGGTACCGCTCGGACTGGCTCGCGGCGGGCACCTACGACCGCGCCGTCGGCTTCTCCTTCTTCACCCTGCAGATCACCCATCGCATCGACGAGAACATCGACGTGGAGCGGGACTACCTCGTGGACACGGTCCGCTTCGCGGATCCGGAGGTGGAGGTCGAGGTCATCGAGGAGTTCTCCACCTCGTACCACGACCGCAACGGGCAGGGCGACCGGTTCCGCACCGACGGCGACCTGCCGGTGATCGACGTGACCGGCGCGGCCTCCCGCTCCGACGGGGCGAGCGCGATCATGCTGCCGCGACACCGCCCCACCGGCAGCTCGGTGATGAAGTCCCGCGCCCGCGCGGCGACGCAGACGGCGCTGAGCGCGACCCGCTTCGGCGGACGCCGCACCGAGGTGGCCGACGAGCTGACCGCGCAGTGGCACGGCACGGTCGGGGACTTCCACGAGGTGCTCGCCCGCGCCGCGGACCACCACCTCCCGCCGCCCTCGGTCATCTTCACCGGCTTCCTCGCGCTGCTGCAGTCGGCGATCGTGGCGATCCAGTGGTTCACGCTCGGCTCCGGTGTCGACCTCACCGAGCGCTTCCCCGACGCGTCGCTGATCCTGCCCGAGCAGGGCACGATCTGGGGCGCCACCGCGTTTGCCGTCGCGCTGCTGCTGCTCCAGATCGGGGTGCTGCGCCGCAGCCGCTGGGCGCGCATCGCGCTGATGGCGCTGTTCACGGCCGACGCCTTCGCCCGCCTGGCCGTGGCGACCTCGATGACCGGGGACGTCGCCCATTCGCTGCTGGTGGGCGCCGGAGCCTCCGCGCTGGGCGTGATGGCGATCAGCTCCGACGCCTCCCGCCAGTGGGTCCAGACCCTGCGCCTGGACCCCCGCGAGCGCCGGGCCGACGAGGACCCGGAGGAGGAGCGCGAGGCGGCGCCCGCGCTGTGAGGGCGGTCACCGGAGAGTAGAGTGCGTGCACCGCCGTCCGGTGATCCCCGCACTGGCGTGCACCGACCTCGTGCTCGCCCTGCTGTCGTCGGCGGTCCCTGTCCCTGTCTTCCCCGGGAGGAATCCCCATGAGCGAGTCCCACGAGACCGCCCCGGCGAACGCCGGCGACCCCGGCGCCGTCGGCCCCGAACACGGCTCCGACCAGCCCGAGCTCAAGAAGGCGATCACGCCCAAGCTCCTGCTGCTGTTCATCGTCGGCGACATCCTCGGGACCGGCGTCTACTCGCTGACCGGCAAGGTCGCCGGCGAGGTCGGCGGCGCCGGTTGGCTGCCGATCCTCATCGCCTTCGCCGTCGCGATGGTCTCGGCCCTGTCCTACGTCGAGATGGTCACGAAGTACCCGCAGGCCGCGGGTGCCGCCCTCTACGTTCACAAGGCCTTCGGCATCCACTTCCTGACCTTCATGGTCACCTTCGCGGTGCTCTCCTCCGGCATCACCTCGGCCTCCACCAGCGCGATCTTCCTCTCGGAGAACGTGCTGAAGGCCTTCGCGCTCGAGGAGCCGCTGGGCGATTCCGCCGGAGCCGTCGCCACCACCATCGCGCTGGTGTTCCTGGCCCTGGTGGCCCTGATCAACCTGCGCGGAGTCTCCGAGTCGGTCAAGGCGAACGTGGTCCTGACCTGCATCGAGCTGACCGGTCTGGCGCTCGTGATCGTCGTCGGCTTCTTCGCCGTCGGCCAGGGCAAGGCGGACCTCTCGCGCGTGGTCCTCTTCGAGACCCAGGACGACAAGAGCATCTTCATGGCCGTGATCGGCGCGACCGCGCTCGCGTTCTTCTCGATGGTCGGCTTCGAGGACTCGGTGAACATGGCCGAGGAGACCGTCGACCCGGTCAAGAACTTCCCCCGTGCCCTCATCGCGGGCCTGTCGGTCACGGGCGTGATCTACGTGCTGATCTCGATCCTCGCCGTCGCGGTGGTCCCGATCGGTCAGCTCACCGAGTCGACCACCCCGCTGCTCGAGGTGGTCAAGGAGGGCGCCCCGGCGATCCCGATCGACACGATCTTCGCGTTCATCTCGATCTTCGCGGTCGCGAACACGGTGCTGATCAACATGATGATGGCCTCCCGCCTGCTCTACGGCATGGCGAAGCAGGGCGTGCTGCCGGGCTTCCTGCGCGGCGTGCTGCAGAAGCAGCGCACCCCGTGGGCCGGCATCGTCTTCTCCACCGTGCTGGCCTTCGCGCTGGTGCTCTCGGTGCGCTACGTGCTCGCCGAGGAGACCATCTCGGCGCTCGGCGGTACCACCGCCCTGCTGCTGCTGACGGTCTTCGGCCTGGTGAACATCTCGGTGCTGGTGCTGCGCAAGGACAAGGTGGACGTGCGCCACTTCCGCACCCCGACGGTGCTGCCGATCATCGGTGCGATCACGTCCTTCGCGCTGGTCTCGCCGATCGCGCAGCCGCGGGAGAACTACGTGATCGGCGGCGGCCTGCTCGTGGTCGGGCTCTTGCTGTACGTGATCACCTGGTTCTACAACAGCGCCGTGCGGGCACGCCGCACCCGATTCCGCCACCCCGACGACCTCGGCAAGGACTGACTCCGCCGTCGGCCTGCCGTCCCGCCCCGTTCCCTGAGACCCGCACCCCGAGGGAGAACCCATGTCGAAGATCCTGCTGGCCTACGTCCCCAGCGCCACCAGCGAGGCCGCGTTCGACTTCGCGGTCGAGGAGGCCGAGCGCCGCGACGCCTCGCTGCTCGTGCTCGCCTCCGAGCGCGCCCCCGACCCGCGCAAGGCGCGCGGCGTCACGGACCATCGCCCCCTCCAGGAGCGTCTGGAGGAGACCGGCCTCGCCTTCGAGCTGCGCACGGTCCCCAAGCGCGATGATCCGGCCGACGACATCCTCGACGCCGTCGAGCACGACGATGTCGATCTCGTGATCCTCGGCATCCGCAAGCGCACCCCGATCGGGAAGATCCTGCTGGGCTCGACCTCGCAGCGGGTCGCGATCGAGTCGCCCGTGCCGGTGGTGATGGTCAAGCCCGAGGGCTTCGTCGCGCCGGCGAGGCTCTGAGGAGACCCTGAGCGGGGCCCGTCGGCCCTGCTCCTCGCCCGGGAGACGGCGGCGGTGCCCTGTGCGGCACCGCCGCCGTCCGGCGTCCGGGGCGGCGGCGCCGTGTCCGTCCGATTCCTCCCGGCTCGGAGGCGTTCCTTCGCCCGGTGTTCACCTGGGCGTCTCCCGCGTGCCGGGCGCGTCTTACTTTCGTGACGCACCGTCATCTGGTCCCGTGCAGCTGAATCGCGGGAGACGAGCACACCAGCGAAGGACGTCATCCATGGCCCTGATCGACCTGCCCCTGCTCATGAAGGACGCGGTGCGCGGCAAGCGGTCCGCGGTGACCTGCCAGCTCAAGTGCGCCAGCCAGTGCGCCTTCGGCCAGTGCAACCACTCGGACAACCCGACCTTCCGCGACATCGCCTCCGGCGCGCTGTCCCGTCGTGCGGTGATCGGCGGCTCCACCGCGGCGCTCGCGATCGGCCTGGCCGGTACGCAGGGCGCGCTCGCCGACCCCGGCAGCGGGAAGGGCAAGGGGCAGGGCAACGGCAAGGGCGGCGCCGGCCACCGTCCCCCGAACGGCACCAAGCTCACCTTCACGCCGATCGAGCCGGTCGACGCGGCCGTCGACGAGTTCACCGTGCCCCGGGGCTTCGCCTGGCACCCGATCATCCGCTGGGGCGACCCGCTGTTCGACGACGCGCCCGAGTTCGATTGGAACGCCCAGAGCGCCGAGGCGCAGAAGCGCCAGTTCGGCTACAACAACGACTACACCGAGATCCAGGAGATCCCGGGCTCCGCCGGCAAGCGCGCGGTGATGTTCGTGAACCACGAGTACACCAACGAGAACATCATGCTGCCGGCCGACACCGGCGCCGAGGAGGCGATCGAGATCGGCCGCGCCGCTCACGGCCTCACCGTCGTCGAGCTCGAGCGCAAGAACAAGAACTTCCCCTACCGCTACGTGCAGGGCGCGGAGCTGAACCGTCGCATCCTGCTGGACGACGAGTTCGCGCTGACCGGCCCCGCCGCCGGCTCCGACCTGGTCAGGACCGTGGAGGACCCCGAGGGACGCACGGTCCTGGGCACCCTCGGCAACTGCGCCGGCGGCCTCACCCCGTGGGGCACCCTCGTCTCCGGCGAGGAGAACTTCCACGGCTACTTCCGCTCCGCCGGCACCTCCGAGGCGGAGAAGCGCTACGGCCTGCGCGATGCCGCCACCGCCCGCGGCTGGGAGAACGTGTACGACCGCTACGACGCCCGTAACGAGGGCTACGAGAACGAGGTCAACCGCTTCGGCTACATCGTCGAGGTCGACCCGTTCGATCCCACCTCCACCCCGCGCAAGCACACCTCGCTGGGCCGCTTCAAGCACGAGGGCGCGAACATCATCATCGCCGAGGACGGGCGCGCGGTCGCCTACTCCGGCGACGACGAGGTCTTCGACTACCTGTACAAGTTCGTCTCCCGCGACCGCTACGTCGAGGGCGACCGCGAGCACAACATGACCCTGCTGGAGAACGGCGACCTCTACGTCGCGAGGTTCACCGGCAACTCGCCCGAGGCCGAGATCGACGGCTCCGGCGAGGTCCCCGCCGACGGCGCCTTCGACGGCACCGGCGAGTGGCTGCCGCTCGTGGTCGACGGCGAGTCCCAGGTCCCCGGCTTCACCGTCGAGGAGGTCCTCGTGCACACCCGCCTCGCGGCGGACGCCGTCGGCCCCACCAAGATGGACCGCTGCGAGGACGTCGAGCCCTCACTGCACAGCCGCCGCGTGTACGTGGCCTGCACCAACAACTCCGGCCGCGGCACCGAGGGCAAGGCCGCGGCCGACGAGGCCAACCCCCGCTCCCAGAACCGCGACGGCCACGTCGTGGAGATCGACGAGCAGGGCGACCAGACCTCGACCACGTTCGCGTGGAACCTGCTGCTGGTGGCCGGCGACCCCGCGCAGGGCGATCAGACCTACTTCTCCGGCTTCCCGGTCGAGAAGGTCTCCCCGATCTCCTGCCCGGACAACCTCGCCTTCGACTCGGTGGGCAACCTCTGGATCTCCACCGACGGCGCCCCCTCCGGCATCGGCTACAACGACGGCCTGTTCCGCGTCACCCTGGAGGGCGAGGCCCGCGGCCGCGTCGAGCAGTTCCTCTCCGTCCCGATCGACGCCGAGACCTGCGGCCCGATCGTGCGCGACGAGGACCGCTCGGCGTTCGTCTCCGTCCAGCACCCGGGCGAGGACGGCGAGTTCGGCGCGCAGCGCTCGTACTTCCCTGACTACGACGGCCAGGGCCCGAAGCCCACGGTCGTGCAGATCCTGCGCGGCACGCGCTGACGACGGGACGGGCCCCGTCGAGCCGGACCCCACGAGGGGGCGCGGACGCCCGCCGACCTGCTCCGTGCAGGACGGCGGGCGTCCGCGCCCCCACGGCAGCCCCAGGGTCAGTCCCCGGTCCCGCACGCGCCGTCGAGCCGTCGAGTCGTCGCGCCGCCGCGCCGCCGCGACGGCGTGACTCTCCTCACCTCTGTCGGCCTGCCGCGCCGGTGCGAGGAGCGACGGAGACGAGTTTCCTCTCGCACGCGCGCGCGAGGCGCGCGCTCCGCCACCCCGACCGCACGCGGTGGAGCGGCTCAGGGTCACTCGCTAGACTCCCCGCCATGACCCGCCGTGACGCCGCCGCCCACGCACGCCCGGGGTGCTGACGGTGTCAGTGCTGTGGACCCTGCTGCTCCTCGCCGCGACCGTCGCCGTCACCCCGGTGCTGGACCGGCTGATGGGCCGCGCCGCCTGCTGGGTCCTCGCCGCCCTCTACCTGGCCGCCGCCGCGGCGCTGCTGCCCGCCACCGCCGCCGTGATGGCGGGCGGGGCCGGTGACCCGGCCACCACCTTCGCCGTCCCGTGGGCGCCGCAGTGGGGCGTGGAGTTCGCACTGCGGGCCGACGGGATCGGCATCGTCTTCTCGATGATCGCGCTGGTGATCGGTGCGGTGGTGCTCGCGTACTCGGCCCGGTACCTCCCGGTGGGCCGCAATCTCAGCTTCTCCCTGGTGATGGCGCTGTTCACCCTGTCGATGGTGACCCTGGTGCTCGCCGACGACCTGGTGCTGCTGTTCATCGCCTGGGAGCTCACCTCGATCGCGTCGTTCCTTCTGATCGCCCGCTCCGGCGCGGCCGGGCAGGCCGCCTCGATGCGCACCCTGCTGATCACCTTCCTGGGCGGCCTGGCCCTGCTCAGCGCCGTCGCGCTGATGGTGCTGCGCCTGGGCACCACCTCCCTCAGCGAGGTGCTGGCCGACGGGATCTGGCAGCAGGACCCGGCGTTCACCACGCTGGTCGCCCTCCTGGTCGCGGTCGCGGCGTGCACGAAGTCCGCCCAGTTCCCGTTCCACGTGTGGCTGCCTGATGCGATGGCCGCGATCACCCCGGTCTCCGCCTACCTGCACGCCGCCGCCGTGGTGAAGGCCGGCATCTTCCTGCTGCTGCGCTTCAGCCCCGCCTTCCACGACGTCCCCGCCTGGAACGTGCTGCTGATCGTGGCGGGGATCGCCACCGCCTTCGTGGGCGGCTTCCTGGCCCTGCAGCAGGGCGATCTGAAGAAGCTGATGGCCTACTCGACGGTGAGCCAGCTGGGTCTCATCGTCACCCTCATCGGCGTGGGCACCGAGTACGCGATCCTCGCCGCCGTGCTGCACACCATCGCGCACGCCCTGTTCAAGTCCGGGCTGTTCATGATGGTCGGCGTGGTGGACCACGCCGTGCACACCCGCGAGCTGCGGCGCATGCCGGCGCTGTGGCGCACCATGCCCGGCTCCTTCGCCGTGACCGTGCTGGGCTGCATGTCGATGGCGGGCCTGCCGCCGATGCTCGGCTTCGTCTCCAAGGAGTCGCTGCTCACCGGCGCGCTCGAGACCGGCGGACCAGCCTGGGCGCCCTGGGCGGTGGCGCTCGGCATCGCCGGCGCCAGCGTGCTCACCTTCGCCTACTGCGCCAAGATCGTGCTGGGCGCCTTCGTGGACGGCCGCGACGAGGAGCTCCTGGCACGCGTCGACGGCGAGCGGGCGCCGTCGGCCCCCGACGCGCACGACGCCACCGGCGCGCTGGTGCGCGCCGAGGACGCCCACGCCCCCGGCCTGCTGTTCCTCGGCCCGGCCGCGCTGCCGATCCTGGTGGGCCTGCCGCTCGCGCTGGTGGTGGGGGTGCTGGACACCCCCGTCGGCCGCGCGATGGACGCCGCCCTGGGCGGCGAGTTCCACCCCCACCTGGCCTTCTGGCACGGGATCACCCCGGAGCTGGGCCTCACCGTCGCCATCATCGCGCTGGGCGTGGCGATCGCGCTGGCGCGGAAGCGGGTGCTGCCCGCCCTGGAGGCGCGGCCCTTCCCCGTGGACGGCGCCCGCGTGCTCACGGCGGTGGACCGCCTCGCCGAGCGCGTCGCAGCGTGGCTGGTGCGCCCCATCGCCACCGATGACCCGATGCGCCACCTGGGCGCGATCCTGCTGGCCTTCGCCGCGGTGGTGCTGGGCTCCCTCGCGGTGCTGTGGGGGGACCTCGCCCCGCTGCAGCAGGGCATGAACCGCGGAATCGACGTGATCCTGCTGGTGCTGGTCACCGCCGCGGTGATCGTGGTGTGCACGCGGCGGGACCGGCTGGGCGCGGCGGTGGCGCTCTCCGCCGTCGGCATCCTCGCCACCGTGCAGATCCTGGCGCTGGGCGCCCCGGACGTCGCCCTCACCCAGCTGCTGGTGGAGTCGCTGACGATCATCGTGATCATGCTGGTGCTGCAGCGGCTGCCGCAGCGCTTCGAGGCCCCGGAGCGGGACGGCGCCCCCCGCCGCTCCCGCCGGGCGGGCGCGCTGCTGGTCGCGGTCCCGGTGGGTCTCGCCGCCGGTGCCGGCGTGTTCCTGTTCATGGGCCGGCGCGGCCGCAGCGAGGTCGCCGAGTACTACATCGATCATGCCGAGGAGATCACCGGCGGCCACAACATCGTCAACGTGATCCTGGTGGAGTTCCGTGCGCTGGACACGCTCGGCGAGCTCTCCGTGCTGGGCATGGCGGGCGTGGCGATCGTGGCCGTGCTCTCCAGCGTGCGCCACATGTTCATCGACCCCGCCCGCGCCGACGAGCAGGTCGACGCCCCGCACCTGCGCGAGGAGGGCACCTCCGCGCACCGGGCCATCTCCTCGGCCTGGGGCAACGCCGCCGCGCTGCAGCTGATGGTGCGCGTGGTGGGCCCGATCCTCGCGCTGCTGTCGCTGATGCTGTTCCTGCGCGGCCACAACGCCCCCGGCGGCGGCTTCATCGCCGCCCTGGTGGGCTCCGCGATCGTGGCGCTGCTGTACCTGTCCACCTCGCGGGACCGCCAGATCGGCCCGCCGCGCCTGCCGCTGCTGCTGATCGGCGGGGGCGTGCTGGTGGCGCTCGGCTCCGGGGCGTTGGGCTTCCTCCACGAGGGCTTCCTCGAGCCGCTGCACGGCTACCTGCTGGGCCAGCACGTCTCCACCTCGATGATCTTCGACCTGGGCGTGTACCTGGCGGTGCTGGGCCTGGTGATGGTGGCCGTGAACCTGCTGGGGGCCGGCGCCACCACGGGCGAGAAGTCCGGCGAGGGCACCCGTGAGCGCACGGACGAGGCGGTGGAGGGCGAGCTGCCCGGCCCGCTGGACACCACCCGCGGCGAGCCCGCGCGCCGCCGACGGGTCGGGGTGGGCACCGCGCACCTGACCGCCGGAACGAAGCCGAGGGAGGCCGGACGCCGATGATCCTCGCCCTGACCGTGGCCGTGCTCGTCACCGGCGGTGTGTACCTGCTGCTGCAGCGCAGCATGGTGCGCGCCGTGTTCGGGATGACCCTGCTCAGCCACGCCGCGAACTTCGCCCTGCTGGCCACCGGCGTGCCCGGCTGGCGGGCCGAGCCGCTCACCGACCTCTCCTCCCGCGCCGACATGGCCGATCCGCTGCCCCAGGCGTTCGTGCTCACCGCGATCGTGATCACGATGGCGGTCACGATCTTCATGCTCACCCTCGCGGTGATCGGCCGGGACGACGACATGACCGCCCATCCCGACACCGGGGAGACCCACGACTGATGATCCCCGCCGTGAACCCCGCCCTGCTGCCGCTGTTCGTGGTGGTGCCTCTGCTGGGCGCCGCCGCGCTGGTGGTGGTGCGCCGCCGCCCCGTGGAGGTCGCGGTGATGCTGGGCGCCCCGCTGCTGGTGGCGCTCGGCGCGCTGTGGCTGATGGCCTTCCACCGCACCGTGCCGGTGCTCTCCCACGCCGTCGGCGGCTTCTCCGACGTGCTGGCGATCCCCTTCGTCTCCGACACCCTCAGCGCCGTGATGCTGCTGGTGACGGCGCTGTCCACGCTCGCCGCCAGCGTGTTCCTCGTGCTCACGGGGGAGGCGCGGTACCGCTTCGTGCCGCCGCTGGTGCTGCTGCTGAGCGCCGGCGTGAACGGCGCGCTCATCACCGGCGACCTGTTCAACCTGTTCGTGTGGGTGGAGGTGATGCTGATGCCCTCCTACGCGCTGATCGCGCTGACGGGCACCTGGCGTCGCCTCGGCATCGGCCGACTGTTCGTGCTGGTCAACCTGCTCACCTCGACGGTGCTGCTGATCGGCGTGGGGTTCGTGTACGGCACCGCCGGCACCGTGAACCTCGCCGCGCTGGCCGGTGCCGGCGGCGAGAACCCGGTCACCGCCGCGGCCCTGACCGTGGTGCTGCTGGCCCTGGCCGTCAAGGGCGGCATGGTGCCGGTGCACTCCTGGCTGCCGCGCGCCTACCCCGCGACGTCGGCCGGGATCATGGCGCTGTTCTCCGCCCTGCACACCAAGGTGGCGCTGTACGCGATCTACCGCATCGTCGCGGTCGCCTTCGGCGACGAGCTTCCGTTCCTCACCGTGTTCGCGGTGCTGGTGCTGGCCACGATCCTGGTGGGCGCGTTCTCCACCGCCGCCGCCACCCGGGTGCGCACCGCGATGGGCCATCAGATGGTCACCGGCGTGGGCCACATCCTGCTGGGCCTGGTGCTGCTCACCCAGCTCTCCGTGACCGC
Organism: Brachybacterium sp. sponge; assembly: GCF_001613775.1. Lineage (NCBI taxonomy): Bacteria > Bacillati > Actinomycetota > Actinomycetes > Micrococcales > Dermabacteraceae > Brachybacterium > Brachybacterium sp. sponge. The sequence continues at coordinate 850,292 of NZ_LRMP01000001.1, forward strand.
GGGCATCCTCTACCTGGTCCACCACGTGATCTCGATGTCCTCCCTGCTGCTCACCACCGGCGCGCTCGAGCACACCTACGGCTCGGGCCGCCTGGACCGCCTCAGCGGCCTGGCCCGGCGCGAGCCGTGGGTGATGGCCGTGATGGCGCTGGGCATGTTCAGCCTGGTGGGCCTGCCGCCCACCTCCGGCCTGTGGGGCAAGGTGGGCCTGCTGCAGGCCCCCTCCGAGCAGATCACCGGCGGGGACGCCGTGCTGGGCTGGGCGGCGCTGCTCGCCGTGGTGATCGCCTCCGTGGGCTCCCTGCTGGGCCTGCAGCGGGTGTGGCGCCGCCTGGCCTGGGGTGAGGACATGACCACCTACCGGCCGGACGATCCCACCACCGGCCGCGGCGAGGAGCAGCCGCTGCCCGACGAGGTGCGGGTGCCGCGGCGGCTGCTGGCCCCGGGGGCGGCCATGATCGCGCTGTCGATGGCGCTGTTCGCGGGGATCGGCGTCGTGCTGCCCAGCATCGACGTGGCCGCCACGGACCTGCTGGATGTCGAGGCCTACGTCGAGGCGGTGATCGGCTGATGCGCGCCTGGTACACGTTCACCTATGTGCTGTGGATCATCGGCGAGATCGTGAAGGGCTCCTTCGCGGTGGCCGGCGGGGTGTACAGCCCCCGCACCCGCAGCTCGCCCGCGATCGTGGAGTACCCGCTGCGGGCCGCCACGGACCTCGAGATCATCGCGATGGCCTCCTCGATCACGATCACCCCGGGCACGCTGGTGGTGGGCACCGCCCACGGCACCCTCGAGGAGGGCCCGAGCCTGTTCGTGCATGTGCTGTTCGCCGCGTCGCGCGAGCAGGTGGTCGAGGACCTGCGCGAGATGGAGCAGCGCCTGCTGCGCGCCTCCCGCGGGCCGGGCGGGGCCGAGGCGGCGCTGCTCCCGCGCCGGTCGCGCAGTGCGGCCGACGAGCGCTTCGCGGACGGGCGCGCCGTGCGTCGGATCCGCGCCGCGGGCCATCGGACGGGTCCCGGCGGGCACGCCGGAGCGGGCGGGTCCTCGCACGAGCAGCCCCGCGAGCAGGAGGAGGACGAGCGATGACCATCATCCTGTGGACCACCGTGGTGCTGCTGGGCGCCGCGATCCTGGTGGGCCTGTTCCGGGTGGCGACGGCACCGGACCCGGCCAGCCGCGCCGTGGTGGGCGATCTGGTGTTCTTCTCCGGCATCGGGGTGATCGTGCTGATCGGCCTGGTGAACTCCTCCGCCGCGGCGGTGGACGCCGCGCTGATCGCCTCCGTGCTGGGGATCCTCGCCACCGTGGCCCTGGCCCGCATCCTCACAAAGGGGCGCCGATGAACCCCGTGCTCGACCTCGCCCTCACCGTGCTGATCGGCGTGCTGCTGATCGGCGGCGCGTTCTGGATGCTCACCGCCGCGCTGTCGATGTTCCACGCCCGCGACTCGTTCAGCCGCATCAACGTGCTCTCCCCGGCCACCGGCCTGGGTCTGCCGATGATCGTGATCGGCGCCTTCCTGCAGCACACCCGCACCGGCGGGCTGGACCCCGTCGTGCTGGTGAAGACGCTGCTCACCGTGCTGGCACTGATCATCGTCTCCTCGATCGCCTCGAACGTGCTGGCGCGAGCCGCCTACCTCTCCGGCTCGCCGGTGGATCCGCGCACGGCCCCGCAGGACCTCGCCCGGGCGCCGGGCGAGGGGGAGCAGGAGCCGCACAGCGACGACGGGGGGGCCTCCGGGCCGGGTGCCGGGGACTGACGGTCTCCAGCCGGACGGCGGAGGGAGGCGAGCTCTGGGTTCGCGCAGACGATCCCGGCGGCGCCGCCTTCTGGGCACAGCACCCCGTCCCCTCCTCTTCGTCTCCTTGATCTGTTGACGCGCTGCCCCGCGTGGCTACCGGCTGGAAACTTCGTGCCCTGCTCGCTATCGTGGCGGCGTTTTGCTGATGGGGCGCAGTGCCGGCACGCGGCCGGGGCCTGCGCCCTGCTCCGTCCGGTGACCACCTGTCATCGGCCGCTTCCCGCTCGTCGGGCACCGGCTCCTGCCGGCGGGGAACGCCGCCACAGCGTGCTGCGGCACGTGCGCGAAGAACGGATGACCAGTCTGTGACGACATCCACCACCACCTCCTCCCCCGGACCCGGTCCCGAGCCGGCGACCACCTCGGGCGAGATCTCCTTCGAGGACCTCCCTCCCCGGCGGACCATCAAGCAGGCCGTGGCCGCCTCCGCGATGGGCAACGCGACCGAGTGGTACGACTACGGCGCCTATGCGGTCGTCGCGACCTACATCGCGGCCCACTTCTTCCCCTCGGGCTCCGAGGGGCTGTTCTGGACCTACGCGTTCCTCGCGATCTCCTTCCTCGCCCGGCCTTTCGGCGGCTTCGTCTGGGGTCCGCTCGGGGACCGCCTGGGCCGCAAGCAGGTTCTCGCGCTGACGATCATTCTGATGTCCGCGGCGACCTTCCTGATCGGCGTGCTGCCCACCTACGAGCAGGTGGGCATCCTCGCCCCGATCCTGCTGGCCGTGCTGCGCCTGGTGCAGGGCTTCTCCACCGGCGGCGAGTACGGCGGCGCGGCGACCTTCATGGCCGAGTACGCGCCGGACAAGCGCCGCGGCCTGTACGGCAGCTTCCTCGAGTTCGGCACCCTGGGCGGCTTCGCGCTCGGCACCGTGGTGGTGCTCGTGCTGCAGCTGATCATCGGCGAGGACGCGATGGCCGCCTGGGGCTGGCGCGTGCCCTTCTTCGTCGCGGCGCCGCTGGGCCTGATCGGCCTGTACCTGCGCTCGCGCCTCGACGAGACCCCGGTCTTCCAGGAGCTCGAGGACGCCGACGAGGCGGTCGAGAGCGCCACCGGCGGCCTGCGCGACCTGATCGTGCGCTACTGGCGTCCGATCCTGGTGATGTCGGGGCTCGTGATCCCGCTGAACATCGCGAACTACACGCTGCTGACCTACATGCCGGGCTATCTCGAGACCAAGATCAACCTCTCCGCGAACGAGTCGCTGATGGTGATCCTGATCGGCGAGGTCGCGATGATGGCGGTGATCCCCTTCTGCGGTGCGCTCTCGGACCGGGTGGGCCGCAAGAGGATGTGGTGGTTCTCGATGATCGGCCTGTTCGTCATGGCCGTGCCGATGTACATGCTGATGGGGCAGAGCTTCGGCCTGGCGATCGTCGGCTTCGCGGTGCTGGGCCTGCTGTACATCCCGCAGCTGTCCACCATCTCCGCGACCTTCCCGGCGATGTTCCCCGCCCATGTGCGCTTCGCGGGCTTCGCGGTGACCTACAACGTGTTCACCTCGATCTTCGGCGGCACCGCCGCGCCGCTGAACGAGGCGGTCGTGGAGTCGACCGGGTTCCTCGAGTTCCCGGCCGTGTACGTGATGCTCGGCTGCGCCGTCGGCATGGTGGCGCTGCTGTTCCTCAAGGAGACGGCGGGCGCGTCCCTGCACGGCACCGAGATCCCGGAGTCCGAGCCCGAGGACTACGGCCTCGAGGCGATCCAGGAGGAGGACGCCAAGATGGACGCCTGCGGCCGCTGAGCCACGGCGCCGGAGGGACAGGGGGAGTGCGACCGCACCCGACCCGCTCACCCGGCCGCTGATCGCCGGCGCCCGTCGCAGAGGCCCGGCCCCGGATCCACGAATGCGGGGCCGGGCCTCTGCCTGCGTCGCCGCCGGGGAGGACTGCGTCGTCGCCGGGGGAGGATGGGGCCATGACCGCCGCGCCCGTCCTGCCCCGCCGCCGCCCCTTCCTCCAGCTCGACGTCTTCGCCGACGCGCCCCAGCGCGGCAATCCCCTCGCCGTGGTGCTCGAGGCGGAGGACCTGGCCGACGAGGACATGCAGCGCATCGCGCAGTGGACGAACCTCTCCGAGACCACCTTCCTGCTGCCGCCCACCATGGCGGAGGCCGACTACCGGGTGCGGATCTGGACTCCCTCGGGCGAGCTGCCCTTCGCCGGCCACCCCACTCTCGGCACCGCCCGGGCCTGGCTGCACGCGGGCGGCGTCCCGTCGGGCGAGCGGATCGTGCAGGAGTGCGCGATCGGCCTGGTCGAGGTGCGGCGGAGCGAGGTGGGGCATGACGCGGGGCTGGACGACGTGCGGTCGCTCGACACGGCAGGGCCGTCCGACGTGCATCGGAGCGAGGAGCCGGCGGGGGAGCGCCTCGCCTTCGCCGCCCCGCCGCTGCTTCGTGAGGGCCCGCTCGCCGAGGACGAGGTGGGCCGCATCGCCGCGGCCCTCGGCATCCCCCGCGCCGCCGTGCGCGGCCACACCTGGGCGGACAACGGCCCGGGCTGGCAGGTGCTCGAGCTCGAGGACGCCGAGCAGGTGCTCTCCCTCGAGCCCGACGTGGCCGCGCTCGGGAACCGGAAGGTCGGCGTGATCGGGCGCTGGGGGAGCGGGCAGCGGGACGCGCTGGGCGATGCGTCCCCCGATCCGGACGCCGCGCCGCTCTACGAGGTGCGGGCCTTCGCGCCCGTCGGCGTGGAGGACCCGGTCACCGGCAGCCTCAACGCCGGGATCGGCCAGTGGCTCGTCGCTCGCGGAGAGGCGCCCGAGCGCTGGACCGCCGCGCAGGGGACGGCGCTCGGCCGCGAGGGCCGGGTCCACCTCGAACAGGCGGCCGACGGGACGCTGTGGGTCGGTGGGTCGACGGTGCTCACTGTCGAGGGCACGATCATGGCCTGAGCGCCTGAGCGCCTGAGCGCCTGAGCGCCTGAGCGCCTGAGCGCCTGAGCGCCTGAGCGCCTGAGCCCGTCACCCCTCCCCGGGAGCCACGAGCCCCTCCATCGCGCGGCAGATGCTCGCGTGCACCTCGCTCTCGCCCTCCTCGGCCGCGACCTCCGGATCCCACTCGAGCTCCGACGCGTCCTCGTCGGCCGGGCCGAACAGCCACCAGATGTTGTGCCACGGGTCCTGGAACCTCGCGATCGTCGAGCCGTAGAACGGCGAGACCTCGGTGATGACGCGTGCACCCCGCTCCCGGGCGCGGCGCAGCACCTCCTCCGGGTCCTCGACGTTGACCTGCAGCATCGCGGGGGTGAAGGGCCAGTCGGGCTTCGAGTCGACGACCATCAGGCAGGCGTCGCCGATCCGGGCCTCGGAATGGATCAGGAGCCCGTCGGTGTCCACGGCATGCGCCTCGAGGGTCTCGACCGCGTCGAACACGGCGGCGAGGAAGGAGTGGAAGCCGCGGGCCCCGTCCGGGCCCTTCACGATCGCGAAGGAGTTGAGGCTGCCGTAGCCGCCGGTGAGGCGAGAGGTCGGGGTGAAGAGCGTGGTGTCCATGCCTCGATCCTTCGCCGTCGGGCGGACAGCTCCCGTCCGCGAAGTGTCGTCCTGCCGGAGCCGCGTTCTGCCTACGCTGGTCCCATGGTGACGACTCTCCCGTACGGCTCCTGGCCCTCGCCCCTGACCGCCGACCTCCTCGCGACCGGCGGCACCCGCCTGGGCTCCCCGCGCCTCGTCGGCCGGGAGGTGTGGTGGACCGAGGGGATCGCCACCGAGGGCGGTCGCCAGGCGATCGTCCGCACGGCGGGCCCCGTCGCGCTCCCGCCGGCCGAGGGGGCCGAGGGGGCGGCCGCCCTGTCCGTGCCGGCAGACCGCGTCACCGTCCTGCCCGCCCCCTACAACGCCCGCTCGCGCGTGCACGAGTACGGCGGGTCGAGCTGGAGCGTCGTCCCCGCGCCGGGCCCGGACGGACAGCCGCCGCTGGTCGTCTTCGTGAACTTCGCCGACCAGCGCGCCTACGCGCTGCGCGAGGGGGAGCAGCCCCGCCCGCTCACCCCCGTCGGCCCCGAGGTCGAGTCCGCACACGGACCCTCGCTGCGCTGGGCGGACCCCACCGTCGTCACCCTCGTGGACGGCACGACAGAGGTGTGGTGGGTGTGCGAGGACCACGCCGGCCTCGTCGGCCGCACCGCCGGGGCCGACGGCCCGAGCCCCGACGGCGGCGCCCCGCGCCCTGACGGCGGCACCCCGCCCACCGACTCCGACGTCACCCCGCCCGCCGACGCCGACGGCGCCCCGCACATCGAGCGCAGCATCGTCGCGGTCCCGCTCGACGGCTCCGCCGCGGAGGATCCCGCCGCCCTGCGCCGCATCACCCCCGCCTCCCGCTTCGTCGCCCACCCGCGCCTCAGCCCCGACGGCACGCGCCTGGCCTGGATCAGCTGGGAGCACCCGCAGATGCCCTGGGACGGCACCGAGCTGCACGTCGCACCGCTGCTCGACGGCAGCGCCGGAGAGGGCGAGATCATCGCCGGCGGCACCGACGTCTCGGTGCTCCAGCCCGAGTGGCTCGACGACGAGCGCCTCCTGTTCCTCTCCGACACCACCGGCTGGTGGAACCCCTGGACGTGGTCGTCGGCCGACGGCGCCCGTCAGGTCCTCGAGCGCGAGGAGGAGTTCGCGGGGCCGATGTGGGCGCTGGGCACCACCTGGTGCCAGGTGCTCGACGCCGACCGGGCCCTCGTCCAGCACGGCCGCGCCGCGACCTCGCTGTCGGTGCTGCGGATCAGCACCGGCGAGCTCGCCCCGCTGGACTGCCCGCTCACCGAGGTCGGCGGCATGCAGCGCCGCGAGGACGGGCTGCTCGTCCTCGCCGGCGCCTCCCCGACCGCGTTCGGCGCGATCCACCTCGCCGAGCTGCGGCTCGACGACGCGCCTGGCCTGTCCGGCCCGTCGGCCGCATCGACCGACGCCGCCCCCGCGGCCGCACCGACCTATGCCGCCCCCGCGGCCGCCTCGACCGGTGGCGCGCCGTCGGCCGGACCGACCCCGTCGGCCGCACCGTCCCTCTCTGCGCTCACCCTGCTGCGCTCCTCCCGCGACGACGCCCCCGACCCCGGGCTCCTGCCCGAGGCGGAGAGCATCGAGGTGCCGCTGGCGGACGGCGGGGTGGTCCACGCGATCGTGCACCGCCCTCGTCAGGAGGGCCTCGCCGGGCGCGAGGGCGAGCTGCCGCCGTTCATCGCGCAGGTCCACGGCGGCCCCACCGCGCACGTCCCGCCGGTGCTCTCGCTGCCCGTCGCCTACTACACCTCCCGCGGGCTCGGCGTGGTGGTCGTGAACTACGGCGGCTCCAGCGGCTACGGCCGTGCCTACCGCGACCGGCTCAAGGGCCAGTGGGGCGTGGTCGACGTCGCTGACACCGTCGCGGTGATGGAGCACCTGGTCGCCGAGGGGATCGCCGACGGGGAGCGGCTCGCGATCGAGGGCGGCAGCGCCGGCGGCTGGACCACGCTGGCGTGCCTGACCCGCACGGACGCCTTCGCGGCCGGGGTCTCCAGCTTCGGCGTCGCCGAGCTCGAGCAGTTCCGCCTGGACACCCACGACTTCGAGTCCCGCTACATCGACGGGCTCGTCGGCCCCTATCCCGAGCGGCGGGACCTGTACGTCGAGCGCGCCCCGCTCAGCCACGTCGACGAGCTCGAGGTGCCGGTGCTGCTGCTGCAGGGCGACGAGGACCGGATCGTCCCGCCCAGCCAGTCCGAGGCCTTCCGCGACGCGCTCGCCGCCAAGGGCATCCCGCACGCTTATCTGCTGTTCGAGGGCGAGCAGCACGGCTTCCGGAAGGCGGAGACGATCGTGACGGCGATCGAGTCGTCGCTGTCCTTCTACGGGCAGGTGCTGGGCTTCAGCCCGGCCTGCGTGCCCGTGCTCGCGCTGGAGAGCAACTGAGGGTGCGGTGACCGGGAGCAGGGGGCGGGGGAGACGATGACGGATCCGAGCACGAGCGGCGACGGGCACCAGGCCTACGGGCCGGGAGCTCCCCCGCCAGGGCCGGGAGCGTCGGGCGCGCAGGGGCCGGGACCGGGCTGGCCGGGACCGGTCGGTCCGGGAGCCCAGGGGCACCGGGCCTACGGGCCGGGAGCAGGCGGGCAGAATCCGGGCGGTCCTGCACCGGTGCCCCCGCCCGGCAGCGAGTCGTGGCCGCCGCGCGGACCGGTCCCGCCCGCGCTGTCCGAACCTCCGGTCCGCACGGCGTACGCCCTGATCGCGGTGATGGCCGTGATGGTGCTCAGCGGCCTCGTGCGCCTGCTCCTGGAGCTGCTCATGGCGGGTCGGCCCCTCGAGACGTGGACCGGGCTGCTGGCCGATCCCGGCGGTCGGGCCACGTTCGGGGCCGTCGTTGCACTTCTGGCGCTCGGAAGCCTGGCCCTCTGGGTCGCGGCGCTGGTGCTGTCGATCATCGTGATCGTGCATGCCCGTCGCGGGAGCCGGCTCTGGATCGGCGGGGTGCTCGCCATCGCCCCGGTCCTGCTTGGTCTGCTCTTCGGCATCGACGTCTCCGGCGACCTGGACCGATTCCCCGACGGCGTCGTGCTCGTCGCCCGAATCCTCGAGATCCTCGGGGACCTGGTGGTGGCGGGGCTGCGGGCCGCCTCGATCGTCCTGCTGGTGCTCGGCCTGCGCGAGGTGCGGGCGGCTCGGAGAGGGAGCGGGCCCGTCGGCAGCCGCTGACCTCCGGGGCCGGAGATGACCACGCGACCGCCCCGCGCCCGGCGTGCGACGGTTGCCACAGCGGAGGTGCGGGGCTAGGTTGGTCGGCGGTGCGCGAGGCTCCCGACCAGGGGGAGCGGAGCCTGCGTGCCACCCGGTCCGACCAGCGGAGACGGACGTGCGGCGTCATCGAGGACGCCCCCGGCCGCGCGACGGACCCGAAGCGAAGGAGCCCCATGGACCACCCCGGCACCGACCAGCCCCGCGATGACCAGTCCGGCCCCGACCAGCCCGGCATCACCCGTCGCGTCGGCCTCGCCGCCGGGGCGCTCGCCGCCTGCACCGGAGCCGTCGGCCTCACCACCGCCGCCCACGCCATGGGCGATCCCGCACCGCGCAAGGAGCGCCCCGAGAAGCAGGCCGCCGCCTCCGCTCCCGGATGGCGGCCCGGCGGGCCCCACCCCCACCCCTGGAACCGGCGCGGCTCCTCGAGGACGCTCGAGGACGTCGACCCCGCCGACGTCGGCCTCGATGCGGAGGTGCTCGCCCAGCTGCCCGGCATCCTCCGTGCCGGCCTCGACAACGACCCGCCCCGCTTCTCCGGTGCGACGCTGCTGGTCGCCTCGCAGCGCGGCATCGCCTACGAGCACGCCGACGGGTACGCGCTGCGCTGGCAGGACGCGAGCACCGAGCTGCCCGAGGCGGAGCGGATCCCCGCCCGGACGGACACGATCTACGACCTCGCCTCGATCTCGAAGATCTTCACCGCCACCGCCGTCATGCAGCACGTCGAGGCGGGACTGCTCTCGCTCGAGGACCGCGTCGCCGACCACCTCCCGCGCTTCGCCGAGAACGGGAAGGGCGAGGTCACGGTCCAGCACCTGCTCACCCATGTCGGCGGGCTGCCCGCCTTCATCAACCTCTACTCCGCTTTCCCGGACATCCCCTCGCGGATCGACGCGGTGCTCACCGTCGCGCCGAGCACCCCGCCCGGCACGAAGTACGTCTACTCCGACCTGGGCCTGATCACGCTCGGGCTCATCGTCGAGAAGCTCTCCGGGCAGAGCCTCGACGCGTACGTGCGCGAGCACATCACCGGCCCGCTCGGCATGGACGAGACGATGTACAACCCGCCCGCGGAGCTGAAGGACCGCATCGCCGCGACCGAGTACGTGGAGTACTACGGCCGGCTCGTCCACGGCCACGTCCACGACGAGAACGCCTACTCCCTCGGCGGCGTCGCCGGGCACGCCGGGGTGTTCTCCACCGCCCGCGACCTCGCCGTGTTCGCGCAGATGTTCCTGCACGGCGGGATCTACGGCGGGGCCCGCATCCTCCAGCCCGACACCGTCGAGTCGATGTTCACCGACCGCATCGCCGAGATCACCGGCGTCGGCGGCGCACGGCGCGGTCTCGGCCCGGAGCTCGAGGCCTGGTTCTACCATGCGGGCCTGACCAGCCCCTACAGCGGTGTGCACACCGGGTTCACCGGCACCTCGCTGGTCATCGACCCGCTCACGGAGACCGTCGTGGTGCTGCTGACCAACTCGGTGCACCCCACCCGCGAATGGTCCACCACCTCGGTCACCCGTCGCGAGGTCTCCACCTGCGTGGCCCATGCGCTCGGGATCGTCCCTGAGAGCGTGCGGTCGGGCTGGCGCGCCGGGGTCCGCGACGCCGCCACGGCGACCCTGGAGATCTCCGCGGACCTGCCCGGCCGCGAGCCCGTGCTCGAGGCGGAGCTGTTCGCGCACCTCGAGACCGCCTACGACCTGCTGGTCCTCGAGGTCTCGGCCGACGGGGGAGAGAGCTGGACGCCCCTGCCGGGTCGCCTCACCGCCCGCCACCAGGAGCCGGTCGAGATCCCCGACGGGACGATCACCGGCTGGGGCCGGCGCGTGGCGTGGACGGGGACGTTCCCGCTGGTGGACGCGTCGGGCCCGCTCTCGGGCGAGGTGCAGGTGCGGCTCGCCCTGACCACCGACGGCTCCACCCGCGGCCTCGGCGCCTGGGTGGGCCGGCTGCGGGTCCTGGACCGGAGGCGGGTGCTCGTGGACACCGATCGGCCGGGCGACCGGGACGCCGTCGTCGCCGACGGGTGGTCGCTTCCCGGGTGAGGCCGGCGGCGCCGGGCCGACGGCCCAGGGGCGAGGCCGTGGGGCACGAGCCCGAGGTCGTCGCGCACTGAGTCGTCGCGCTCTGAGCCGTCCCGCCCGGATCGTCCGGACCCGGCAGTCCCGCCCGGATCGTCCGGACCCGGCAGTCCGGCCCGGATCGTCCGGACCCGGCAGTCCGGCCCGGCAGCCCGGCCGGCCGTCGGGCGCTCAGGCGCTCAGGCGCCGAGCGCGGCCTCGATGTCGTCCGCGATCTCCTCGGGGGTGGTCTGCGGCGACCAGCGACGCAGCACCTGTCCGTCCCGGTCCAGCAGGAACTTGCCGAAGTTCCACTCGATGTCCCCGGCGGGGATCTTCAGCCCGCCCTCGACCTCGTGCTCGCCGGTCAGCCACTGGTACAGCGGGTGCGCGCCCTCGCCGTTGACCTCGATCTTCGAGAACATCGGGAAGGTGACTCCGTAGTTGACCTGGCAGAACTCGGAGATCTCGTCGTCGGTGCCGGGCTCCTGGTTGTTGAACTGGTCGCAGGGGAAGCCCAGCACGGTGAGCCCGCGGTCGGCGAAGCGCTCGTGGAGGGCCTGCAGCCCCTCGTACTGCGGGGTGAGCCCGCACTTGCTGGCGGTGTTGACCACGAGCACGACGGAGCCGAGGTGCTCGCCGAGGTCCTGCTCGGTCCCGGAGAGGGTGGTGGCGGTGAAGTCTGCGAGAGTCGTCATGCCTCCATTGTGGGACCCGTGGCTGGGCGGTGGGCGAGGCCAGCGTCGCCGGGGCGCTGGACCGTTGCTCCGCTCCGCACCCCGCCCTCGTCCGCACCCCTGCCGCCACCCCTGCCGCCGACCGTTCCTCCACACCGCCCCGCCGTCCCCACTTCCGGGTTCGGCCTGGCCCTCTCGTGCGGGCGCCGCAAGCATGGAGGAATGACGAGCGCACCGTGGTTCCCGGGCACCTCGGGGGAGGACACCCCCGAGGAGACCCTCGCCGCGCTGCGCCGCACGGACCCCGTCGGCCTCGCCCAGCACCTCGGTGATCTGGCGTTCCTCCTCCAGGGGCTCGCCGGCGACCCCACAGACCTGTTCACGACCGAGGACCGTGCGCGCCGCGAGTTCTCCGACCTGCTCGGCGCGATCCAGGCCTCCCGCGGGGCGCTCGACTCCCTCGAGGCCCGCGCCGTGATCGCCCTGCAGGAGACCACGCGCCGCGAGCGCTGGGAGCAGGCGCGCGACGACGCCGCCCACGAGGACGCCGCCACCCCCTCACGCAGCCGCATCGAGAAGGAGGCCGACGGCTCCACCGTCACCGACATCTCCCTGATCACCCGCCGCTCCCCGCACATGGCCGGCCGCACCCTCGCCTCCGCCCGGCGTCTCGTCGAGACACTCCCGCGGATCATGTCGGCGCTGGCCGCGGGGCAGATCGCCGGGGATGCCGCCTACACCGTCGCCGATGCCTCCGCCGTGCTGGAGCCGGACCTCGCCCGCGAGGTCGACCGGATCCTCGGCGAGCGGCTCCCCGAGCTCGACGGTGCAGGCACCCGCAGATGGCGGGACGCGGTCGCGACCGTCGCCGGGGAGCTCGACCCGGAGGGCGCGGCGCTGCGCCACCGCCGGGCGCGCAGGGACCGCCACGTCACGATGACCCCCGGTCAGCACGGGATGGCGACCCTCACGGCGCGGCTCTCCGCTCTCGACGCCCAGCAGATCCACCGCCGCCTCAGCCGCGAGGCGGAGCGACGCCGCGCCGCCGGGGACCGCAGCGGCCACTCCGCCGTGATGGCGGACGCGTTGGTCGACGCGGTGCTGCGCCCCGAGGAGGGGGCGCCGCCGGTCACGCTCGAGGTCGGCGTGATCATCACCGACCGTGCCCTGTTCTCTCCGGAGGCGGGCGACGTCGCCCACCTCGAGGGCTACGGCGCCGTGCCGGCCGAGGCGGTGCGCGAGCAGCTCCTGGCCTGCACGACCCCGCCCGCTGAGGGGGAGCGCGACCCCTTCGGCCCCGACGGCGAGGCCGTGCGGGCGACGCTGCGACGTCTCTACGCCCATCCCACTGCCGGCGAGCTCGTCGCGATGGACGCCGCCTCGCGCCCCTTCCCTCCCGTGATGCGGCGCTTCCTCAGCCGCCGCGACACCACCTGCCGCGGACCGTTCTGCAATGCGCAGATCCGCCAGTACGACCACATCGTCCCCGTCTCCCGCGGAGGCCCCACCAGCCTCGACAACGGTCAGGGGCTCTGCGCCCACTGCAACAAGAAGGAGCAGCTCGCCGCCCGCGTCGAACGGGTCGAGAACTCTGCCCTGCCCGGGCACCGGGTGCGCTGGACCGGGCACTCCGGCGCGGCGCGGGAGACCGGGCCGACGCCGCTGCGGGGGCTGTCGGTCGGGGATAGGCCGGGCAGCGAAGAATCGTCGGACCCCGACGGAGCGTCGGGAGGAGGCGAGTCACCGTCAGGCCGAGACGCGCCGCCAGGCATGGACACATAGTCGGACCGGGGTAGGCCGGCAGTTCAGGCTGAGCGACGGGCCCGACGACGGACCGAACAGTGAGGAGCAGCGGCCCTCAGAAGCCACTCGACCCAGTCGGCCGCAAGAACCCCGGAACGTCACTCGACCCCGTCGGCCGCGAGACGGAGCGCCGCCGATGTGGCGTCGCCGAACTCCGCGGCCTCCTGCACGCAACGGGCCAGCAGCCACCGTCGGGTCCGTCGACGATCCAGCCCCGCGAGGTCAGCCATCCGATCGGCGAACGCCCCCGGATCCGCGACCAGGCGCTGCCCGTCGTTGAGCATGTGCTGCAGCACCTCGTAGTGCGGATCGCCGATGTACGGCTTCGGATCGATCATCAGCCACCGATCCGGCCCGTCATGGGTGAGGATGTTGCCCGGGTTCAGGTCCGTGACCAGCAGGATCTGCTCCCCGTCCCACTCCCGAGGCAGCTCGCGGAACAGTCCGAGGCCGTGCTCGACGAGCCCCGACGGCAGCAGCGACGGGACGGCCTCGGCATGCCGCCGGGCGGCGCTGTCGGCCCACCACGTGCACATGTGGGCGAGCGGCCGGAACGAGGACGGGGCGGGGAGGGTGGAGTCGGCGGCCGGATCGTCGTCCGCACCGAGCAGCTCGTCGACCGGGACGCGGAGCCGACGCAGCACCGCCGCGGCCACCTCGTCCCGCTCGGGCCAGGTCAGGCAGCGCGCGAGCGGCACCCCGGGCCGAACGTGCTCCATCAGGAGAGCCGCCGTGTCGCCGCGCCGCTCGCTGCGCAGCAGCTGCGCCGCCCCGCGCCCCTGCCACGCCCGCATCCCCGCCGCCTCGTCGCGGGACTCATCATGCGCCCACGCCACCTTCAGCACCCGTTCGTCCCCGTCGGCGGTGCGCGCGGGCGCGACCCAGGCGCTCGAACCGCCCGGTCGGAACGGCGGCAGCGCCGTCAGCTCCCACCGCTCCAGCACCTCGTCGACCAGCGCGGGAAGGCGGGCGAGCCACGCGCGCAGCGCCGGGTCCTGCGCCGCCCGCAGCCCCTCCGGGAGCGGATGTCCCGCGACCCGCGAAGCCGGTGAGCTCATGAGGAGAGCTCCCGCGCGGGCCGCTCGAGCACGGGCGCCGGCATCTGCGCCGTCGCGGCCGGGTCGAACGGGCGGAGCCTCGCCGTCCCTGCACCCCCGTCGGCGGCCCCGAGCGGCAGCAGGAGAACAGGAGCAAGGGGTGCGGTCACGGGATCTCCTCGATGAGCGTCGTCGACGCCCCGCAGACTACGGGAGAGGCCGGCACGACCGGCGGGTCCACGGTGCGCGCCGACGAGACCTCGGTGCCCGAAAGGCGGGACCGCGGTGCGCCGACAGGACCGCAGCGCGCCGGCGCGCCGTGGCACGGTCCGACGGCACGTCCGCAGAGCGGTCGATCATCGGCGATGCAGGGGCCAGCGCCGGCGGCCGGGAGCACCGCGCACCAGTGGATACGATGCGCTGGTGAAACCGTTCGTGCAGATCGCCACCCGTCCCGAGGACGACGTCGCCGCCACCGAGCGCTCCGCCGTGCTCGACTTCACCGGCCTCCAGGAGCAGGACCTGCTCTGGGCGCGCCTGGACCGCGACCCCTTCCCGGACCTCGCGGTGGACGACATCTCCGGCATCATCCTGTGCGGCAGCCCCTTCACCGTCTCCGACCCCGTCGGCTCCAAAGGCGAGGCGCAGCTGCGGGCCGAGGCGGAGATCGACCGCGTCCTCGACCAGGTCATCGCCCACGACGTCCCCTTCCTCGGCGCCTGCTACGGCATCGGCACCCTCGGCACCCACCAGGGCGCCCTCATCGACCGCGCCCACGGCGAGCCGCTCGGCGCCGTCGAGGTCACCCTCACCGAGGCCGGTCGCGAGGATCCGCTGGTCCGCGCCGCGCAGCTCGAGGACACCTTCCTCGGGCTCGTCGGCCACAAGGAGGCCGTGCACACGCTGCCCCCGCACGCGACCGCGCTCGCGAGCGGACGCACCGCACCGGTGCAGATGTTCCGCGTCGGGACCAGGCAGTACGCCACCCAGTTCCACCCCGAGCTGGACGTTCCCTCGATCATCGAGCGGGCTCGCGCCTACCGGGACCACGGCTACTTCTCGCCCGACGAGATGGAGGAGATCTTCGCCGAGCTGCGGCACGTCGAGGCCGACCAGCCGCCGCGGCTCCTGCGCGCCTTCGCGGAGCTGTTCGCACGCTGACCCGGCTCACGCGCCGACCCGGCTCACGCCCTGACCCGGCTCACGCGCCGACCCGGCTCACGCCCTGACCCGGCACGCGCGTTGACCAAGTACGCGCGCTGACCCGGCTCCCGCGCCGACCCGGCTCACGCCCTGACCCGTCAGGGAGCCGGGAAGCGTTGTCCTTCCTCCGCTTCCGCCCGGCACGTCTCCCGCGACGGTCTGGCCTGCTCCGGTAGCGTCCGGTGCGTGCCACGATTCACGCCTGAGCAGGTCCGCCGACGTCAGATCGTCGCGGGCTCCCTCGCGCTGCTGCTCGTGCTGGTCATCGGCGGATGCACCGTCTCGGTGATCCGGGGCCTCGGCGGGGGCGGGCAGGAGGCGGCCAAGAGCGATCCGGCGCCCTTCACCGCCGACGACGCGGCGATGGAGGTCCCGGCGACCTCGGCCGACGCCGCCGCGCTCGAGAACCTGCCCGCGGAGACGACGCTCGCGCCCGACGAGGTGATGGGCATCGACGTCTCCGCCCACCAAGAGGAGATCGACTGGGCGGCGGTCGCCTCCGACGGGTACGGCTTCGCGTACATCAAGGCGACCGAGGGCGCGGGCTTCGTCGACTCCCGCTTCCAGGAGAACTGGGCCGGCGCGCAGGCCGCCGGGGTGGTCCCCGGCGCCTACCACTACTTCACGCTCTGCTCCTCCGGCGCGGACCAGGCCGAGGACTTCCTCGCCGCGGCCCCGCCCGACGACTCGGCGCTGCCGCCCGCTCTCGACCTCGAGTTCGACGGCGCCTGCGAGGAGCGGCCCGGCGCGGTCGACGCGCAGGCCGAGGTCGACGCGTTCACGGCGATCGTCGAGAAGGCCTGGGGCCGTCGTCTGCTGATCTACTCCTCCTCGGAGTGGCGCGACCACTACGGCCTGCCGGTCACGGACTCGCGCCCCGACTGGCTGTTCTCCTCGGGCAGCCGCCCCATGCAGGGCGACTGGGCCGTGTGGCAGCTGCGCTTCGACGGGACCGTCTCCGGCATCTCCGGCGGCGTGGACATCGACGTCGCCCGCATCGAGGTGCTGCGCGAGCACGCCGAGATCCCCGACGGCGAGGGCGCGATCGGCCACGAGGTCGACGAGGGCTGACTGCGAGGCGGGCTGACTGCGAGCACAGAAGCGTGCGAGCGCAGCAGACCGCGAGCGCAGCAGACCGCGGGAACGGCTGACTGCGGGAACGGCTGACTGCGGGAACGGCTGACTGCCGGGCTCTCAGCCCTGCAGGTCGAGGCGGCCCCCGGCGAGCTCGCGGCCGTGGGCGGCGACGACGTCGTCCAGGACGAGGTTCCAGTGGTCCAGCAGGCCCTGTCGCTCGGCGGCGCCGAGCAGACGCTCCTGATGGATCTCGAGGATCGTGGCCCGGCCGAGCGACTCCGGGGCCTCCTGGAGCGTCACCTGGAACACCGTCTCGTGGTCCAGGGTGTCGGGGGTCCAACGCAGGCGGACGCGTCGGCCGACATGGCAGCCGATCACCCGGCCGTGGACCCGGCCCCCGCGACGCACCGGGGCACCGACCATCTGCGGGACGGACTCGACACCCAGCCACTGCGGGAGCCACTCGGCGAGCAGTCGCTGCCAGATCTCGGAGGGCGGGGCGGGAAGGGTGCGTCGGACGTCGAGCTCCCACCCGGCGTCGTGGGTGAGGCCGACGGGGAAGTGCCAGGTCTCGGTCTGCATGCTCCAAAGGTAGGACCGGCCCCGGGGAGAACCCAGGGTGGGAGCTGGACTGTCCTCAGGTGTTCGCCGGGGCGTCGCCGGGGGGACACCAAGGAGGGGACCGCGAGTGATCCGGGCCATCTCCGGTCTGCCACCCGTCAGCCGGCGGCCCGGTCGCGCTGCCGCAGGGCGGCCCGGTCGCGCTGCCGCAGGGCGGGCCGTCGGCCGATCGAGCGGCGGGGCGCCTCCGCGCGCGTCGGGCCGACGACCAGCGCGGCTCAGGCCGCCTCGACGGCCTTCCGCACGGAGTCCGTGCTCGTGATGTCGCCGCTGAACTGCTCGCCGTCGATGAGCACGGCCGGCGTGCCCGGGACGGTCTGCTGGGCGTCCGGCTCCACGACCTCCTCCAGCCAGGGCAGGTAGGTGCCCTCGGTCTGGCAGTCGGAGATGTCGACCGCGGCGGCCTCCTCGACGATGCCGATGAGGTCCTCGTCGGGGAGCCCCGCGGAGCCGGGCTGCTGTGCGAAGAGGGCGGCCGAGGCGGGATACCAGTTCGCGGGGTCCTCGGCGGCGGCGCAGAGCGCGGCATTGGCGGCGCGGCCGGAGTAGCCGGCCGGGGAGGAGGTCGCATCGAGCATCGGGCGGGGGTGCATCCGCAGAGTGATCTCCCCGGCCTCGGCCATCTCCTGCAGGTCCGGTCCCTGGGTCGCCTCGAAGGTCTGGCAATGCGGGCACAGGAAGTCCAGGTAGACGTCGACCACGGGCCCGTCGTCGCTGGTGCTGAGCTCGAGATAGGGCTGGTCGGCCGCCGCCCCGGGCGGCGCCACGAGCTCGCCGGAGCCCTCCGCTCCGCCCGGACCGTCGGCCTCGGTGGAGGTGCCGGGACCCGCGTCGGAGTCCGAGCCCTCACGCAGGATCAGGTAGCCGGTGACCCCGCCGAGCACCAGCAGCAGGGCGAGGCCCAGGCAGGCGGCGCCGCCGATGATGCCGAGCACGAGCGGGGTGCGGGAGCGCGGCTGGGACATGGAGGACCTCGCGGGGATCGGGGAGGGAGGGGCGTGCACGAGGGTAGCGGTCCTCGGGAAGGATGTCCGGACGACGGTGCATGCTGGGGGCATGAGCTCTCACGACTCCGCCCAGGCGCCCGACGCCCCCGCCGCATGGCGCACCCGCGCGGAGCGGCCCGACGATGCCGCCGCGCTGCGCGACCTGCTCGCCGCCGCCTTCCCCACCCCCGAGGAGGCGGATCTCGTCGAGGCGCTCCGCGCCGACGGGGAGGCCTGGATCGAGGGGCTCTCCTGGATCGCGCACGCCGACGGGGGCCCGCGACCGGTCGCGCAGGCGCTCCTGACCAGGGCGCACGTCGGCGGGGAGCCCGTGCTCGCGCTCGCCCCCTGCGCGACGCTGCCCGCGCAGCAGCGACGCGGCGCGGGCTCGGCCGCGATCCGCGCCGCGCTCGCTGCGGCGCGCGAGCAGGGCGAGAACCTCGTCGTGGTGCTGGGCCACGCCGAGTACTACCCCCGCTTCGGCTTCACCCCCGCCTCCGGGGTCGGGGTCACCGCCCCGTTCGACGTGCCCGACGAGGCCTTCCTCGCCCTCGCCCTAACCGCCGAGCGTCCGACGCCGCGCGGACAGATCGCCTACCCGCCCGCCTTCGGCGTGTGACGGGACGGCCCCGCGGGAGCGGCCCGGCCAGCCGAGCCGACGGATAGTGCCACGGACAGCAGAGCGGAGGTGAGCAGCAGCTGATGGACGGCCTCTTCGGCGACGACTTCGACGAGCCCGGGCTCCCGGGCTCGCCCTTCGACACCCCGGTCCTGCCGGTGCGGGAGCTGCGCGAGCACCCCCTCGCCCCCGCGGACCACGCGGCGTGGCCGGCGACCCTCGCCCCGATCCGCCAGGTGCTCCGCGACGGCCTCGAGCTCGGCCCGGTCACGGTGCTGACCGGGGACAACGGCGCCGGGAAGTCCACCCTCGTGGAGGCGCTCGCCGGTGCCTACGGACTGAACCCGGAGGGCGGCGGGACCGGGGCGATGCACGCCACCCGCCGCACCGAGTCCCCTCTGGCCGAGCATCTCCAGCTCGTGCGAGGGGCCGGCGCCCCGCGCTCTGGCTTCTTCCTGCGCGCCGAGACGATGCACTCCCTGTTCACGTACTACGAGGAGATCGGCGTCGGCGGGATGATGCACGAGCGCAGCCACGGCGAGTCCTTCCTCGCACTGGTCGAGGAGCGCTCGAGGATCCGAGGGCTGTGGCTGCTGGACGAGCCCGAGTCGGCGCTGTCCCTCAGCGGCTGCCTCACCCTGCTCGAGCTGCTCCAGGGCATCACCGACGCCGGCTCGCAGATCGTGCTGTCCACCCATTCGCCGGTCCTCGCCGCGCTGCCCGACGCCGACCTGTACGAGCTGGGGGAGTGGGGGCTGCGCCGGGCCGACTACGACGACCTCGACCTGGTCCGCACCTGGCGCAGCTTCCTCGAGGCCCCGGAGCGGTTCCTGCGCCATCCGGGCTGAGCGGGCGCTGCGCGCGACGGCATCGCGCGGCGGCGCCCGCGGCATCGGCATCGCGTGCCGCCGTGCCGGCGTCGGGTCCCGGTCTCAGGGCTGCAGGCGGTGACGCTCCCACGCTCCGGTGCGCGCACCGTCGGCCGACCTCTCGTAGACGATCCGGTCGTGGACCCGGTGCGCCCGGCCCTGCCAGAACTCGATTCGCTCCGGACGGATCCGCAGCCCGCCCCAGAACTCCGGGCGCGGCACTTCCGCACCCTCGAAACGTGCCTCGACCTCGGCGTACCTCGCCTCGAGGGCATCGCGCGAGTCGATCTCCCGGGACTGGTGCGAGGCCCAGGCGCCGAGCTGCGAGCCGCGCGGGCGAGAGGCCCAGTAGGCGTCGGACTCCTCGGCAGGCACCTCTTCCACGGGCCCCTCGATCCGCACCTGTCGCTGCAGCGGGTACCAGGGCATGAGCAGCGCGGCGCGCGGAGTGACGCGCAGCTCCCGGCCCTTGTCGGACTCGAGATTCGTGTAGACGACCGCGCCGTCCGCGTCGAGCCTCTTCAGCAGCACGGTGCGGGAGCGCGGCCGGGGCGTGCCGTCGGCGTCGAGCGCGACGGTGGAGAGCACCACGGCGGTCGGGTCCGAGATGTCGCCGCGGGACTCCCGACGTGCGAAGGCGTCCCGCAGCCAGGCGTCGCACAACGCGAGCGGGTCCGCAGGGGCGGCGTCCGCGAGGGAGCCGGCGAGGTAATCGAGTCGTTCGCCGGCGAGACGGTCCGAGGCGCTGGTCATGGCACTGATCGTAGGCCGTCGCACGGCGCGGTGCGCGTGTCCCGCCCTCCCCGCGCCGACCATGGCGTCGGGACGCACGGAGAGCTGAGGGCGACGTCGACGGCCGGCTCAGGCGGCCGCCAGGTGCTGGCCTCCGCCGCGGACCTGGCGCGGGGTCCCGTCGCCGCCCAGCAGGCGGGACCACAGGCCCCGACGCGGGGCGCGGTGAGCAGGAGCCCGGCGCGAAGCGGCCGGGGAGCCGTCGGCCGGGACCGGAATCCTGGCGAGAAGGGCCGGGATCTCCAGCGTGCTCGGGTCGAGCCCCTGGGCGGCGACGAGCTCCCGGCGCTCGCGCACGGCGTGCAGCGCGTCGACGTCGCCCCAGACGCTGGGGAGGGGTCGGTAGGCGATGAGGTGGTCGGAGGTGGCTCGGGTGCGGCTGGTGGCGATGGTCGCGTTCTTCATGCCTCTACGATCCGTCGACGGGTGCGTCGGGCGCGTCCGCCCGGGCGGGCGTCGACGTCCACCCGGGGGAGGATCTTCGAGCGGGCGCGGTCCGACCCGCGGCGCGGCCGTGGGGTCCCGGCGGGCGGGTGCAGCGGCATCGAGGGCGGGAGCCGCCGGTTCAGGCGGGTGCCGGCGCGGACTCCTCGATGCGGTCCCGCGCCGCGCGCAGGGCGGCGAGGATCTTCGCCTCGTGCGCGGGGCCGCACCCGCGGGTCCCGGTCCAGAAAGCTCGTGCCCGCCAGCAGCGCCCGGATCCCGATCGAGTAGAAGGTCCCCGACCGGTCGAGCACTTCGACTGGCTCGACCCGCTGTTCGAGGAGCGGCTCGAGACGCGCGAGGGCCGGATGCTGGTCCCGGACCGTCCGGGGCTCGGCATCACGCTGTCCGAGCGGTGCCGCGCGCTCACCGCGGACTCCGTCCTGCTCGGGAGCTGAGGCGGCGGGCTCGACGACCCTCGCGCAGCGCGCCGGCCGGCGCACAGCGGAGCGCCCGCCGCACAGCGCCGCACGGCGCCACGGCCTGCGCTCAGCGCACCATCCGGATGTCGGGCAGCTGCGGCCAGCGCGGATCGACCTGCCGGGTCCCGTCGGCGACGAAGCCGAGCTTCGCGTAGAAGCGCTGCGCGCGGGCGTTGTCCTCCGCGACCCACAGGCTCGCCGGCTCCTGCCCGATCAGCGATTCCACCAGCGCTCTCGCCAGGCCCGTGCCGTGCCAGGCCTGCTCGACGTAGAGCACCGACAGCTCCCGCTCCCGCACCGGCTCCGCATCGCGGGGCGGCCAGGACGCGGCGAGGCCGACGGGGGTGCCGTCCGCGTCGCGGCCCACCCGGAAGACGCCCTCGTCGGCCTCGGGCGTGCCCGGGGTCAGCCACGTGGTCCAGTGCGCGAGGCGCCGCGCGATCGCGGGCTCCCCGAACCACTCCTCGCCGGTCAGGGCATGGGAGTAGGCGACCTCCCAGCCGCGCACGTGGACGCGGGCGAGCGCGGGGGCGTCGGCGGGGGCGGGCACGTCGATCGTGAACGCGGGTCGCGCTGACCGGGCGCCGGGGTGGGAATCGGTGCGGGGCGCTGACATGCTCGCGAGGGTAGTCCCGTCCCGCCCCTTGCGCTTCCCGTGGATCCTGCTAAGGTCCTCGTCGAACCTCAGCGTTCACCGGATTGTCATCCCCCGTCCCGGCGGGGGAGCAAGACCTGGGACCGTGCCGCGCGCCATGACGCACCCGGCAGGGCCCCGGGTCTTTTTTGTTGCCCGCACCCAGGTCCGCGCCCGACGCCGAGCCCGGACCACTCCACGAAAGGGGGCGAGGACGCCGCATGAGCAGCTCCTCCCCAGGGACCACCGCCCAGACCGCCGAGGACATCCTCCGCGGCGTCGGCGGCCCCGAGAACATCGAGAGCCTCACCCACTGCGCGACCCGGCTGCGCTTCCAGCTGCACGACGGGGCGAAGGTGGACCGCGAGGCGCTGGACGCCCTGCCGGAGGTCATGGGCACGGTCCCGCAGTCCGGCGACCGCTTCCAGGTCGTCATCGGCGGCGCCGTCGCCGGGGTCCACTCCCAGATCATGGCCCTGCCCTCGATGGCCGCCGGCGGCAGCCCCCGCCCGCAGACCGACGCCGAGGTCAAGGCCGCGATCCGCTCCAAGGCGCGCGGGAAGTGGTCCTGGCTCGACAGCTTCTTCGAGTACCTCTCCGACTCCTTCCGCCCCCTCATGGGCGTGCTGCTCGGCGCCTCGCTGATCATCGCGATCGCCTCCGTGCTCGACGCGGTCGGGATGATCGACTTCCGCGCCGAGGACAAGTCCGCGACCTGGGTGTTCGTCGACGCGATGTGGCGCTCGGTGC
Source organism: Brachybacterium sp. sponge (assembly GCF_001613775.1). NCBI lineage: Bacteria > Bacillati > Actinomycetota > Actinomycetes > Micrococcales > Dermabacteraceae > Brachybacterium > Brachybacterium sp. sponge. Next base: position 872,856 of record NZ_LRMP01000001.1, read on the forward strand.
TGTACTTCCTGCCGATCATGGTCGCCTTCAACGCGGCGCGGAAGCTGCAGATCGACGGCTGGGTCGGAGCGGCCGTGATGGCGGCCGTGATGACCCCGGACTACATGGGCCTGCTGGACGGCACCGCCCCCGGCGTCACCTGCACCACCAACGAGCTGCTCGGCACCCAGCAGTGCGTCGCGACCGTGTTCGGCCTGCCCATGCAGCTGAACGACTACGGCGGCCAGGTGTTCGTGCCGCTGCTGATGGTGGCGCTGCTCGCCCTGGTCTACAAGGGGCTGCAGAAGGTCTTCCCCGCCAACGTGCAGCTGGTCTTCGTGCCCTTCCTCGCGATGCTGGTGATGATCCCGGTGACCGGGTTCCTCATCGGCCCGCTCGGCATCTGGGCCGGCAACGGGCTCGGCGCGGGCCTGGCCTGGCTGAACGGCAACGCGCCGCTCGTCTTCGCGATCCTCATCCCGCTGCTGTACCCGTTCCTGGTGCCGCTGGGCCTGCACTGGCCGCTGAACGCGCTCATGCTGCAGAACATCAACGCCCTCGGCTACGACTTCATCCAGGGGCCCATGGGCGCATGGAACTTCGCCTGCTTCGGCGCGACCGCCGGCGTGCTGCTGCTGGCGATCCGCCACCGCGAGACCGAGATGCGCCAGACCGCCACCGGCGCGCTCGCCGCGGGCCTGTTCGGCGGCATCTCCGAGCCGTCCCTGTACGGCATCCACCTGCGCTTCAAGCGGATCTACCCACGCATGCTCGTGGGCTGCCTCGCCGGCGGCCTGGTGGTGGGCCTGCTGGGCGGGGTGAACACTTCCGTGTTCGCCTTCACCTCGCTGCTGACGATCCCCGTGTTCGACCCGATGCTCACCTACGTCATCGCGATCGCGGTCGCCTTCGTGCTCGCGATGGTGCTCGTGTTCCTCTCCGACTACCGCACCCCCGAGCAGCGCGCCGAGGCGAACGCCGCCCGTGACGCCGCCGAGGCCGCCGCGGCACCCGCCGAATCCGCGCGCGCTTCCGCCGCTGACGCCGCCGACGCCGCGGGGGCCGAGCGTGAGCTCGCGACCGTCGGCGCCCCCGCGGGTGCCGCTGCGGCCGCAGGGTCCGCGAATCCCGTCGCCGGTCCGTCGGCCGGCGGTGCTTCCGCGGCCGACGGCACAGCCTCGACGGGCGGATCCGCGACCCCGGCCGACGGGTCCGCCGCGTCGGATGCCGCCCCGGCCGCCGGCTCCTCCGCGGGCGCCGTCGTGATCGGCGCGCCGGTCGCGGGCCGGCTCGTCGGCCTCGACGAGGTCTCCGACTCCGTCTTCGCCTCCCGCGCGCTCGGCGAGGGCGTGGGCATCATCCCGGCCGACGGGCGGATCCTCGCCCCGGCCGACGGGCTGCTCGCCACCGTCGCCCCGACCGGCCACGCCTTCGGGCTCCTGGCCGACGGCGGCGCCGAGGTGCTCGTCCACGTCGGCATCGACACCGTGACCATGCAGGGCGAGGGCTTCGACGTCCGCGTCGAGCAGGGGCAGGAGGTCGCCGCCGGCGACCTGCTCGCCGTCGTCGACCTCGAGGCGGTCCGCGCCGCGGGATTCGACCCGATCACGCTGGTGACGGTCCCGAACACGGCGACCTTCGCCGCGGTCGAGCCCGCCCCCGCGGGCGAGGTCGCCGCCGGGGACGCCGTGCTCACCGCCCGGCGCTGACCGGAGCGCCGGTGCGCGTACCCTCCCAGCAGAGGGTGCGCGCACCGGCGACGGCTCGCCGCGGCAGGCCCTCGAGGCCGAGAAGTCCCGGGTGGGCGCGCCAGGTGAGTGTGCCGGGAGACTGCGACAGGAGGGTGCGGAGCCGATGCGCGTGCTGCGGGTCCTGAACAACAACGTGGTGCTCTCGCGCGACGACGCCGATCGCGGCGTCATCCTCACCGGACGCGGCATCGGCTTCCGCGCCCAGGTGGGCCAGGAGGTCGACCCCGCGAAGATCGTGCAGGTCTTCGTCCCCGCCGACGGCCGCGACCCCGACCACCTCGCCGAGGCGTTCGCGATGATCGACCAGGAGGTGCTGCGCGCCGTCGTCATCGCGCTGCGCGAGGCCGGGATCGAGGACGGCGAATCGGACCGCCCCACCCTCGCCATCGCCGTCGCGGACCACGTCTCCGGCGCCCTTGACCGGCTGCGCCGTGGCATCGAGATCGAGTACCCGCTGCGCGCGGAGGTCCAGACCCTCTACCCCGAGGAGTACGACCGCGCCCGCCGCCTCCTGGACGAGGTGAACCGCCTGGTCGACCCGCTCCTGCCGGAGCACGAGGCGACCGCGCTCGCCCTCCACCTCGTCAACGCCGGGTTCTCCACCGGCGACCTCTCCTTCACGTACACGATGACCGGCGTGATCCAGCAGATGCTCGCGATCGTGGGGGAGCGCTACGGGCTGGAGCTGGACCGCCACTCGATGGCCGCCGCCCGCTTCATCACCCATGTGCGCTACATGTTCGTGCGCATCCAGCAGCACCGCCAGCTGGCCGGAGAGCAGTCCCTCATCAGCCGCACCATCCGCCAGGCCTATCCGGAAGAGACTCGCACCGCCGAGCAGCTCGCCGTGATCGTGCAGCTGCGGATGGGGGAGGGGCTCTCCGAGGACGAGGTCTCCTATCTCGCGCTGCACGTGGCGCGGATGACGACGGAGGCGGAGGCCGCCGGCCCCTCGTGAGCCGGTCCGTCCGTGGACGCGGGGACGACAGGGCACCGCGCTCTGTGCCATCCTGATGGCCGCCATAAGCAATGCTTCGGCCCGTCATGGCGTCGGAGCGGACGACGAAAGGTGCCCCCATGTCGCTGTTCCTGCTCGAGATCGCCCCCTCCTTCGCCACCCGCGAAGGCAGCCAGGCTGTGCTCGACGCCCTCCTCGGCGCCGGTGACGGAGAGGCCGCCGAGATCATCGAGTCGCAGGTCGCCGCCGACCACTCGCGCCTGTTCACCGTGGTCGAGGCCGGCTCCGCGGAGGCCGCGGCCGCCGTCGGCGAGGCGGTGCGCGAGGTCGCCGAGGAGGTCCAGGGCCCGGACGAGGTGCGCCTGGTCGGCGCTGAGCTCGAGGAGATCAAGGCCCTGCGCCGCGGCGCCGGCTACCTCGTGGAGTGGGACATCCCCGCCGAGATCACAATGGACCAGTACCTCGCCCGCAAGAAGGCGAACGCCCCGAAGTACGCCGAGGTCCCCGAGACCAGCTTCCTGCGCACCTACGTGCGCGAGGACACCGCGAAGTGCCTGTGCTTCTACGACGCGCCCGACGAGGACGCCGTCGTGCGCGCCCGCGAGGCGGTCTCCACCCCGATCGACCGCATCTGGGCGCTCGGCGCGATCGAGCTCGACACCACGGGCGCCTGATGACCGCCGTCTCCGTCCGCACCGCCGTGCCCGCGGACGGCACGGACCGCGCCGGCCGCGACGGCACGGAACCCCTCGGCCGCGACGGGCTGGGCCTCGCCGCGCTGCCCGCGGCGGCGGAGCCCGTGCTCGCCCGCGTCGCCGAGAGCGCCGCGGCGGTCGATCGGGCCGAGGCGGACCTCTGGGAGGGGCCGGCCGCGCTCGGGGAGCTCGACCTCCTGACCGCGCCGCTTCCGCTGGCGGCGGAGCTCACCCACGTGCTCGCGCGCCGCTGCACCGCGACCGCCTTCGCGCTGTGGGGCCACCGCTCGTCGATCGCGTACCACGAGGCGACCGGCACCCCGCTGCCGGAGGGCGCGGAGAGCGGGGCCGTCGCCCTCGCCTCCGGCATGGCCCCCGCCTTCAAGGAGGAGGCCGGGCTGGGCGAGATCCCGCTGCTCGCGACCGACTCCCCGGACGGCGGGCTCGTCGTCTCCGGCGTGCTGCCCTGGTGCTCGAACCTCCGTCCGGGCGGCTGGGTCGTCACCCCCGTCCGCTTCGAGGACGGCCGACGCGCGGTCGTCCGCCACCGGCGCGACGCCGACGGGGTGCGGGTCAAGGAGCTCACCGGCCTCACGGCCCTGGACGCCACCGCCTCCGGCGTGCTGCTGCTGGACGAGGTGCGCATCCCCGCACAGGACGTCCTCACCCGCGACCTGCCCGCCTTCCGCGACCGGGTCCGCTCCACGTTCCTGCAGATCCAGACCGCCATGTGCCTCGGGCTCGCCGGGGCGGCGCTGGACGCAGCCGAGGCCGGGGCCGACGACGTGGCCCGGGAGGTCCTCGCCGAGGAGCTCTCCACGGCCGCCGCGGACTGGCGGCAGCTCCGCGACGGGCTCGTTCGGGGAGTGCGTGCGAGCTCCACGTCGAGATCGGGCAGCGCGCGATCGGGCGATGCCGGCGATGCCGGCGGCTCGTGGGAAGACGCGCCGACGGACGCCGTGCCGTCGGACGCGCCGTCGGGCAATGACAGCCCGGCCGAGCTGGTGCGGGTGCGGCTCGAGGCCGCGCTGCTCACCGGCCGCGCCACCCGGCTCGAGCAGAAGATCGTCGGCGGCCGCGGCTACGCGCTGGCCTCCGACACCTCGCGCCGCGCCCGCGAGGCGGCGTTCCTGCCCGTCCAGTCCCCGACCGAGATCCACCTGCGCCATCTGCGGGCGCGCGCCGGGGACGACGCGACGGACGGGCGCGCATGAGCAGCCTCGCGCTCCATGGGGTCACCCACAGCTATCCCGGCGGCGCCGGCCCCGTGCTGCAGGACCTGGACCTCGAGGTCGCCGAGCACGAGACCCTGTGCGTGCTCGGCGCCTCCGGTGCCGGGAAGTCGACCCTGGTGCGGCTGCTGGCCGATCTCGACCAGCCGCAGTCCGGGCGCATCGACCGCGGCGCGGATCCGCGCCTGCCGGCGCTCGTCCCGCAGTCCCCGGACCTCTTCCCCTGGCTCACCGTCGCCGAGAACATCGCCCTCGGCGGCCGCTACTGCGCCAACGCCGGCCGCTTCCGCGCCGAACGGGTTCCCGAGCTGATGGCCGACCTCGGCATCGCCGAGCTCGCAGGCGCCCTGCCCGCCGAGCTCTCCGGAGGGCAGGCCCAGCGCGTCGCCCTCGGCCGGGCGCTCGCCGTGGACCCCTCCGTGGTCCTGCTCGACGAGCCGTTCTCCGCCCTGGACCCCGCGATCCGCGCCGACCTGCAGACCTGGCTGCGCGACGTGCTCACCCGCGTGCAGATCTCGGCGGTGCTGGTCACCCACGACGTCGACGAGGCGCTCGTGGTCGCCGACCGCATCGTCTACCTCGACGGGCCTCGCGGGATCACCGCCGACTGGACCCCGCGGGAGGACGGCACCACCCGCGAGGAGGTGCTCGCCCACTACCGGCGCGGGGCCGTCGTCGAGGCGGGCGCGTGACCCCTCAGCGCTCCTCGCGCACGCCGTCGGGCGCGCGGGGTCCGAGCCGACGCGCCGTCCTCGGCGGCGGAGGAGCGCTCGCGCTGTCCGGCCTCGCCGGCGCCGGGCTCGGCCTCGCCGCCCGCGGCGAGGTCCCCGAGTCCCGCAGCGGGCAGGCCGGGAGCGGGTCGGGCGGCGCTGGGCGTGACGGGACGGACCCGGCCCCGCAGCGCCCGCTGCGGATCGCCTACCTCCCCATCACCGACGCCGCCCCGCTGCTCATCGCCCACTCCCGCGGCCTCTTCGCCGAGGCGGGGGTCGAGGTGGCCGAGCCCGTGCGGCTGCGCTCCTGGGCCACCATGGGAGAGGCCCTGCTGGCCGGAAGCGTCGACCTCGTCCACCTGCTGTTCCCGATGGCGCTGCAGATGCGCCTGGACCTCGGCGCCGACATCACCGTGCTCGGCGCCAACCATTCGGGCGGCTCCGCCCTCACCCTCGGCCGGGACGTGCCCGAGCTCGGCGCGCTCGCAGGCTCCACCCTCGCCGTGCCCAGCTGGTTCTCGATCCACAACGTCATCGTCCAGCAGATGCTGCGCGCCGAGGGGCTCACCCCCGTCGTGCGACGCACCGCCTCCCGCGACCGCGGCGAGGTCACCCTGGTGCCGATGGCGCCCTCGGACATGATCCCGGCGCTGGACGCCGGATCGATCAGCGCATACACCGTGGCCGACCCCTTCAATGCGATGGGCGAGACGACGGGAGCCGGCACCATCGGCCGCTTCCTCGGCGACGTGTGGCGCTCCCATCCCTGCTGCGTCACCGTCGCCTCCGGAGCGCTCCTGCGCCGCCCGCCCGAGCAGATCGCCGGCGTCGCCGAAGCCCTCGTTCGGGCCCAGATCGCCTGCCGGGAGGACCGCGCGAGCGTCGCCGCCGAGCTCGCCGGGACCTACCTCCCCCAGCCGCCTCCCGCGATCGCCGCGGCGATGCACCGCGAGGGCGCCGGGCATGCGCACGTCGCCCATCCCGAGTGGCACGGGGAGACCATCGACTTCACCCCCGTGATCAGGCCCGGCTTCACCGCGCAGCTGGTCCGCGAGATGCGCACCGCCGTGCTCGACGCACCCCTCGGCGCGCTGGCCGAGATCGACCCCGAGGACGCCCACGACCTGGTCGTCGACGACACCGCGCTGCGTGACGCCGCCCGGCGGATCGACCCCGGCTCGCTGGTCGGCCTCGACGACCCCGAGGAGATCGCCCCATGAGCCTCGTCCCCGCAGACCTCGACGCCGAGGAGCCCGACCGCCCCGAGCCCCGGGACGGCGCCGCCCTCGGGGCTCGTCACCGCGATCCTGCGCGAGGCGGGGCCGACGGGACGTCGCGGCGCCCCGGCCGTCGACGCGGCAGCGTGCGTGCGGAGCGCGGTTCTGCCCTGGCCTGGGGAGTGCTCGGCGTGCTCGCCGTGGGGCTCGCGTGGTGGGCCCTCACCGCGGTCGGCGGGGCGGGCAGTCCCATGCTCGCGGCGCTGAACCCCCTGGGCGTGCCCTCCGCCCTCGCCTCCCTGCTCGCCACCGGCGTGCTCGTCCAGGACCTCGTCACCAGCACCCTCCGCCTCCTGCTCGGCATGGGGATCGCCGCCGCCGTCGGCATCCCCGCCGGGGTGCTGATCGGGCTGCACCGGCCGACCCGCTGGGCGAGTGCGCTGCCCGTCCAGTTCGTGCGCATGATCTCCCCGCTCTCCTGGGCGCCGGTGGCCGTGGCACTGCTGGGCGTCGGCTCGGCACCGGTGGTCTTCCTCGTCGCGGCCGCGGCGATCTGGCCGATCCTGCTCGGCACCGCGGCGGCGGTCGCCGCGATCGACCCGCGCTTCGTCGCCGTCGCCCACACCCTCGGCGCGAACCGGCGCGAGATGCTGCGCACGGTGCTCGTCCCCTCGGTGCGGCCGGCCGTGCTGCAGTCGATCCGGCTCGCCCTCGGGATCGCCTGGGTGGTGCTGGTGCCCGCCGAGATGCTGGGCGTGACCAGCGGGCTCGGCTACGAGATCCTCAACGCCCGCGACCGCCTCGCCTACGACGAGATGCTCGTGGTGATCCTCGTGATCGGCGTGCTCGGCGCCGCGATCGACCTGCTCGCGCGCCTCCTCCTGACCCCGCGCCGGGGATGAGCCGGGCGGCGCTCCCGGGGCGCCGAGAACGGCTCCGTTTCCCACCAGGTACCTGCAACCCGTAGTATCACTAACGCCGGCGTCCGGAGCCGACGTCGGCCGCAGGTCCCGCCGACGCGGATCCCTGCGGCCGCGCCGCGACTCCGGCCCGCCCGAAGACACCGCCGTCCCAGGAGGAACCCGTGCCCGAAGCCGTCATCGTCGCCGCCACCCGCTCACCGATCGGGCGGGCCCGCAAGGGGTCGCTGAAGGATGTCCGGCCCGACGATCTCGCCGCGCAGACCATCCGCGCCGCCCTCGACCAGGTCCCGCAGCTCGACCCCGCCACCATCGACGACCTGCAGCTGGGCTGCGCAATCCCCGAGGGCTACCAGGGCGGGAACCTCGCCCGCACCGTCGCCGTGAAGCTCGGCCTGGACACCGTGCCCGGCGCGACCGTCACCCGCTTCTGCGCCTCCTCCATCCAGACCACCCGCGCCGCCTTCCATGCGATCGCCTCCGGCGAGGCGCGCGCCGTGATCTCCGCCGGCGTCGAGTCGATCTCGCTGAGCACCGGCAAGCTCATGGAGGAGGACGCCCGCGACCCGCAGTTCCGGGCCGCGTGGGAGCGCACCGACAAGCGTGCCACCCGCGAGATCCCCGCCCCCTGGCACGATCCGCGCGAGGACGGCGAGCTGCCCGACGCGTACATCCAGATGGGCCAGACCGCCGAGAACGTCGCCGAGCTGCGCGGCGTCACCCGTCAGGCGCAGGACGAGTTCGCCGCCCGCTCCCAGAACCGGGCCGAGGCCGCGCAGGCCTCCGGCTTCTTCGCCCGCGAGATCACCCCGATCACCCTGCCGGACGGCACCGTCGTGGACACCGACGACTCCCCGCGCGCCGGCGTCACCTACGAGGCCGTCGCCGGCCTCGACCCCGTCTTCCGCCCCGAGGGGAGCGTCACCGCCGGCAACTGCTGCCCCCTGAACGACGGCGCCGCGGCGCTGGTGCTGATGGAGGCGGAGTACGCGAAGGAGCTGGGCATCACCCCGCTCGCCCGCGTCGTCGCCACCGGCGTCTCCGGCCTCAGCCCCGAAATCATGGGCCTCGGCCCCGTCGAGGCGACGAAGAAGGCCCTCGACCTCGCTGGCCTCACCATCGAGGACATCGACCTCGTCGAGCTCAACGAGGCCTTCGCCGCCCAGGTGCTCCCCTCCGCGGAGGACCTCGGCATTCCCCACGACAAGCTCAACGTCCACGGCGGGGCGATCGCGCTCGGCCACCCCTGGGGCTCCACCGGCGCCCGACTCACCACCACGCTCCTGAACGGCCTCGCCGAGCGCGACGGCCGCTACGGCCTCGCCACCCTCTGCGTCGGCGGCGGCCAGGGCATGGCCCTCATCGTCGAGAGGATCAAGTGATGACCAGCAACGACACCCGCACCACCACCGACACCAGCAGCTGGGACGCCCCGGCGCCCGGCCACATCTCCCTCGGCGGCAACCCCGGCACCGACGAGAACCGCGACCGCGTCGACTCGGTGGTCACCGAGCGCGCCGTCGTCTCCGCCCCCGACGCGTCGGCCGCCACCCCCGAGACGCTCCTGCCCGCAACCGCGGACCACCTCGCGCTCTTCCAGGACGTCGAGGGCGAGGACCTGAGAGCCTGGGCCGACGCCCGCTCGCTCGCCGACGAGGTCCTGCCGCGGATCAACGACTGGTGGGACCGCGGCGAGTACCCGATCGAGCTCGTCGCCCGCCTCGGCGAGCTCGACCTGCTCACCGACGGCCTGGACGTGCCCGGCCACCGCACCCTCTCCCCGCTCGCGACGGGCCTGGTGAACATGGAGCTCTCCCGGATCGACGGCAGCGTCGGCACCATGGTCGGCGTGCAGGGTGGGCTCGCGCTGCGCTCGATCATGCTGCTCGGCTCCGAGGAGCAGAAGCAGCGCTGGGGCGACTCCCTCGCCACCGGCACCGAGCACGCCGCCTTCGCCCTCACCGAGCCCGACCACGGCTCCGACTCCGTCTCGCTCGAGACCGTCGCCCGCCGCGAGGGTGACGAGTGGGTGCTGACGGGCGAGAAGCGCTGGATCGGCAACGGCGCCGGCTGCCACCTCTCGGTGGTGTGGGCGCGGGTCGAGGACCCCTCCGACGAGCAGCTGAACGGTCAGGTCAGCGGCTTCCTCGTGGACCAGTCCCTGCCCGGCTACGAGGCCGAGGTGATCCGCGGCAAGGTCGCGCTGCGCGCCATCCACCAGGCCCACATCACGCTGAACGAGGTGCGGGTGGGGCTGGATCAGCGCCTGCCCGGCGCGCGCACCTTCAAGGACACCTCCAGGGTCCTGTTCGCGACCCGCGCCGGGGTGGCCTGGGGCGCGCTCGGCCACGCGATCGCCTGCTACGAGGCCGCGCTCGAGCACGCCACGACCCGCATCCAGTTCGGGCGTCCGCTCGCCAAGGCGCAGCACGTCCAGGTGCGGCTCTCGGACATGCTGCAGACCCTCACCTCGATGCAGCTGTACTGCCGCCGCCTGGCCGACCTCGAGGCGGCCGGCACCATCCGGCCCGAGCAGGCCTCGCTCGCCAAGGTGCACAACACCCGCGCCGCCCGCGAGATCGCCTCGAACGCCCGCGACCTCCTCGGCGGCTCCGGGATCCTGCTCGAGAACCGCGTGATCCGCCACCGCAGCGACATCGAGGCGCTGCACACCTACGAGGGGACCGACACGATGCAGTCCCTCATCGTCGGACGGTCGATCACAGGGACCAGCGCGTTCGCGTGAGCGGAAGGTGACGGGTCGAGCGTTTCACCATTCAGGCAGGAACGCCCGGGCTGTGGTGATCTTCCAAAGCGAGACAAGCGGAATGAGGATACCGCTCAACCCGGCGACTGTTGGCGCTCACCCAGATTAGAGAAATTCTATATTCCGCATGGGGCAACTGCCGAATAATGACGGTGATGCGATTATGGGTGCATAGGACGAGCTGCCCTCAAATATCCTTCTTTGTCGTGCGAGGAGGAGTGGGATTGCACTTTGCTTTGATTGCGTCATGGCGGGCCATCCGACCGAGCCGACTTCTCTCCGGCATGGAAGTGCGTAATTAATTCGGGGGTTAGCCTTCCCAGTTGGCGTCGAAGTTTAGGGTGTCGAGAGGGATGAATACTCGATTTGGCTCTGCGGGAGACTCGTCACCCTCTATTTGCAGGTGCCACTTCTGGCCAAGTAGGTGGCGGTGCACCTCGATCTGGATCGTCTCTCCGGGGAGCAATTTGTATTTCGATGGACCCTCCTCGGGGCCGACGACGCCGAGTGTGAATTGCACTGCCTCCCGAGTGTCTATTCGAGAATGGATCGAGAACAGAAAGTCAAATGGATAACTTTCGTGTAGTCGCAATTCCCCTACTTCGAGACCGTGGGCGTGGATCCAGCTGAGGGCATACGACGAGTTGAACTCTTGGCGAATTAGCTCAGTGTGGACTGCATTGCAGAGGTCGACGAATGGCTTTGCACTGTTGTGCAGGCTAAACGTCATGGTAGCGATCCGGTGGCCTCTTTGTTCACCTAGCCCTCCGTACATGGAGGCGAAATTGGAAGCTGAACCCCGGTCTAGGTAGCGAGTGATCTCCGAACTCCGGGGCCTTGTATGCCCATCTCGATACTGGAAAGCTCCTGTAGTGACTGGTGCCCCAAGAGAGTAAAGTACGCGTTCAATTCCCTGGAACCACCGCGGTCGTTGTAGTTGCTCGGCGATGTAGATGGCAGAGATGACCCATCGATCGATGTTGCGCTTACGGCTTTGCGCCTCGATAGTCCGCGTAGTTTCGATGAATTCTTTAATAGCCCTCTTGATTGCGCGTTCAGAGTAGTCCCCACTTAAGCCGAATCGTTGTGCGGCTCCGAGGGTTGCTGCAACAAGCACCGCTGTGAACACGGCGTCTCTAAGTGTGCCCGGAGTTGGGGCTAACGAAGCAAGTAGGGGACTTGCAAAGCTGCCGATGAGCACACCGAATGCCGCAAGGGACACTGATGTGAGTATCCAGAGTGCGTCTGGCAGATTTAGTCGCCGTCCGTGCCTAACCCGATTTGCCAACCTTGAGGCCAACACAAACATCCCATACGCAACCATGAAGAGTGTTGGTGGCAGCCACTTTCGATCATCTGTGATCATCGAGGTGTACGTGAAAGTGGCGCTGGAGATGATGGCCACAGGAACTATTCGGAACCCGGCAAAGATTACGAAGCGGGATGATAGGAAAATCTCGAGACCGTCACTGGGGCCAAAGTAGAGGCGGGGCCAGTTTACGGAAAGAATGTAATATAGACCGAGCGTGACCAGCATTCCAGATAATGTAATTAGTGACACAAGGAGGGCGTCAAGCATATAGGCCTTCTGTGGGGAGGGGGTGATCTGGCGCGGATCGCCCTATTTGTAGATGCTACCGCCGGTAAGCGTTCGATGTGTTGTTGGGGCTGTGTTCGGGGGCAATGTATGTTTGTAGAAACCGTCCGGGGGTCGCGGTGAGGGCGGGCTTTAGTTGCGAACCCTTTGGGGCTTCTAAGGGTTCTGTGCGGTAGGCGTTTAAAATGCGGCTATTGGCAAACCGGAGTGCGCAAGGCTTCGACTTGAAGCTCCAAGTGTAGTGAGAGGATCCTGTCGGTCCGCCTCGCCGACGTGGTCGATGTCGAGTTCGACGAGCTGATGGTGTTCCCGGAGACCACTCCCGCCGAACGCGTCAACGAGGCGGCCGGCACGACGCTGCTGAACGGCAAGTACTACCAGTCCTCCGCGCAGCTGTTCCTCTTCCGCGAGGGCGGCGCCGGCGTCCTCGCCGCGATGGTCTCCTCCGACGTGTTCGCGCACGAGGTGCAGAACGCGAGCTTCGGCCCCGAGGTGCGGATCGTCGCGCCCGGCGGGAAGCAGCTGATCACCCTCGAGGGCTGAGACCGCATCCCGGCAGGCGCACCGTCGCCGGTGCGCCGGAGACAGGCGGTTCCGTCAGCGGGCCGGGACTGCTCCAGCGCTGCCAGCGGCGCGTACAGCAGCGCCGGCAGGCCCAGGCGGCCGAAGCCGTCGAGGGCGAACAGGGGGATGCCGAAGGAGAGGTGGACCCGCCGCCCCCTCAGCGGGGAGCCGTCCGCTGCGCGCGTTCGAGTCGGACGACGTCCCGTCCGAAGGAGACCACGAGCAGGGCCAGCGCGAGGGCGACCACCGCGGCCGCCGCCGGGACGGGGACGACGGGGACCAGCGCGATCAGCAGCGCAACCCCCTGACCGCCGCCGATGAGCCGCCGGAACTGGCTGAAGGCCATCGGCTCCCGCAGCGCGGGCCGCACCCACGAGGCCGCCACGAAGGCATAGCGCATCAGCCCGATCGCGAGCGCCCACGGTCCCACCACCGTCGCGGCGAGCACGGACAGCACCATCACCAGCGCCGCGTCGGCCTCCATGTCGATCCGGGCACCGATCGGACCCGCGCTCCCGGTGCGCCGCGCGATCGGGCCGTCCAGGGCGTCCGTGGCCAGGGTCGTCGCGATCAGCGCGGCGAGCGGCCACGATCGCGCGGCCAGCTCCCCGCCGAGGTCCAGCACGGCCGCCGCCGCAAGCGCACCCGCCCCGAGGTGGCGCAGCAGGGTCAGGGCGTCGGCCGCCGTCACCGCCCCCGGGGTTCTCGGACGGAGCGTCGAGGCCGCCACGGGCCACGTCGCGAGAGCTGCCAGCACCGCTCCGAGGGCGAGGAGCCTCGAGGCGGGAGCGGCGAGGAGCACCACGAGCACGCCGGCGAGCAGCTGCCCGACTGCGAGCACCGCGAGGACCGTCCCCACCCGGCGAAGCCTCCCGAGAGGGGCCGGGACGGGCGATGTCGCGGCCATGTCGAGGAGCGTAGCGGGACGCCTCGGGCGGCCCGCCGGCCCCCACGGTCACGAGTCGGTGACGAGAGCGCGTGAATTGCCCCGCGACCTGCTACATTCCGCTCACCGCTGCCGCACGGGCCACCGGAAGCGCGGGCTCCTGGTCCCTTCTGCACCCCTGGCGGTCACCGATGTCCGACGGCTCCTCGCCTCAGCCCCTGCCTGCCCTCGCCCCCGGCGGCGCCGCAGACCCTGCTCCTGCTCCGTGGGCGCTGCTCGCGCCCGCGCAGCGTGATGACCCGCATGCCGACACCGCGCAGGCCGAACCTGCGCAGGCCGAACCTGCGCAGGTGGACACCTGGTCCGACCCCTCGCTGCTCCCGCCCCCGTCGGCGCCGCCGGAGCGTGCCCGGAGCAGCGCGCTGCCGATCGTCGCGATCGTGCTGTCCTCCCTGGCGCTCGCCGTGTCGGGACTCGTGCTCGTGCTGGTCCTCGTCCTCGGCGGGCTGTTCTACTTCTACGGCGGTGCGCCGTACGAGCTGAGCGATCCCGTCGGCGGGTACTCGAGCATGTACACGCCGGGCAGGGTCACCGATGCCTCCGGTGCGGTCGTCACGGACGTCGGCACCTACGACCGGCCCGCCACGCTCGGGGAGCACACCCTGTCCTGGCCGACGGTGAGCGGTGGGATCGTCGAGGTGACCGTGACCGAGGTGGACTGGGATGCGGACGCCGCCGTCGCCACCGACCCCGCGAACCCCCCGCCCGACCCGAGCGCGGGATACGTGCTGGCCACGGTCGACGTCGCGTACACGGGTCCCGGCGGCACGGTCCCGACCGAGGACCTCTACCTCTGCCTCGAGTCGACGTCCTGGGCCAGCTGCCACATGGACCTCGACGTCGCGACCGCCGCCCCGCTCCGGGACATCGGCGCCCTCACCGACGGTGACCGGGCGACCGCGATCGTCGCCCTCGAGCTGGCCGAGGGGGAGCGGGGCTCCGCCCTGTTCTCCGTCGAGACGATCGACGGCGAGCCGCTGTACCTCGCGGAGCGATGAGCGGGCGGCACGACGCAGGCGCGGGCCGTCCTCACTCCAGGTCGACGACCTCGAACTCGAGCATGCCCTCGGCCCGGGAGACCGTGGTCGACGGATCCCGCGACTCGCGCTGCTCGGCCCAGGCCCGGAAGCTCTCCTCGTCCGCCCAGCGGGTCAGGACGAAGTAGCGCTCCTCGCCCGCGACCGGGCGCAGCAGCTCGAAGCCCTCGAAGCCGGGCGCCCCGTCCACGGAGTGCTTCCGGGCGGCGAAGCGCTTCTCGAGCTCGGCCGACTGCCCGCCGGGGACGGCGAGGCGGTTGATCTTCACGACGGTCACAGGGTCCTCCTGGTGGTCGGGTGTGGGGCGGGCGGGGCGGCCGCCCGATGCGGCCAGTATCGGCGCGCAGCGCGCCGCCGGGCAGGACAGAGGGACCGAGGCGGCGGCCGGCGAGCGTGGTACGGAGGGGCCGGGCGGGCGGCCGACGGTCGTGGTCCGGCGTAGTCCGAGCGCTCAGCGCACCGAGTGCGTGTGGTTCGGGCGGTGCATGTGCAGCGTCGGGTGCTGGGCGGCGAGGCGCTCGCACAGCGCGGCGACCTTCGGGTTGTGGGTGAGGCCGACGAAGATCGCATGGGCCTCAGGGCTTGCCTAAGCCGTGCTCGGCTCAGGCGCCGCGCTCGGCGACGAAGCGGCGCGCCACCGAGAGGTCCTCCTCGCCGAGCCCCGCCGCGACCAGCTCGTTGTACGCGCTCCGCAGCGCGCCGAGCAGGGCGGGGGAGGTGCCGGTGTCCTCGGCGACTTCGGCCGCGAAGCCGAGGTCCTTGGTCATGTACGCGGCGGTGCCGCCGGGGGAGTAGTCGCCGGCGACGAGCTTGTCGCGCTTGTCCGCCAGCAGCGTCGAGCCCGCGTAGCCGCCCGAGAGCACCTCGAACAGGTCCGCCGGAGCGATGCCGCTGCGCTCGGCGAGGACGGTCGCCTCGGCGATCGCCATCATCGTCGCGCCGACGATCATCTGGTTGCACGCCTTCGCGACCTCGCCGGCGCCGAGCGGGCCGAGGTGGCGCACCGTTCCGCACGGGGCGAGCAGTGTGCGCGCCCGCTCGACGTCGGCCGACGCGCCGCCGGCCATGACCGACAGCGTGCCCGACCGCGCCCCGGCCTCACCGCCGGAGACCGGTACGTCCACGAGGCGCACCCGGCCGCCCGTCTCGCCGACCAGCCGGTCCGCGAGCTCGCGCACCCCGCGCGGGGAGCTCGTCGAGCCGATCATGAGCAGCAGCTCCGTGCCGGCGGCGAGCAGGGAGTCCGGGCCCTCGAGCATCGGGGCGAGCTGGGGCAGGTCCGGGAGCATCACGAGCGCGGCGTCGACCTGCTCGGCCAGCTCGCGCGGAGTGTCCGCCCAGGTCGCGCCGGCCTCGATCAGTGACTCCCTGCGGCTTCGGGAGTGGACCACGAGGGCGCCGTGCGCGGCGAGCAGGTGGTGGGCCATCGGCTCGCCCATTGAGCCCAAGCCGATCACGCCCAGGCGTGCGCGGGCGGGGGAGGGCAGGGAGGAAGCGTCATCGGTTCGCATGCCGACAGACTATGGCAGTCCACTGGAGTGGACACTGTTCACTCCTCTGAATCTGGGGTACGCTCGCCCCGCAGTCACCGCAGACCGTCCCCGTCCGAGCGAAGGAGCTTCGATGACGACCACCCCCGAGCAGCCGGCCCCCGCCGATGCCGCCCGCCCCCGCGTCGTGATCGGCGTGGACCTCCCCGAGGAGCTCTGCGCCCGCATCGAGCAGGCCGAGCCGCGCGTCGAGGTGGTCCGCGACCACGAGCTCTACCGCCCCCGCCGCTTCCCGGCCGACTGGGACGGCGACCCCGCCCACCAGCGCACCGCGGAGCAGCAGCGCCGCTTCGAGGAGATGGTCGACAGCGCCGACGTGCTCTTCTCCCTCCCCGACGTCGACCCCTCCCAGCTCGCCCGCACCGCGAGCGCCAACCCGCGCCTGCGCTGGGTGATGACCATGGCCGCCGGCGGCGGCTCCCAGCTGCGCGCCGCGGGCCTCGCGCCCGAGCAGCTCGAGCGCATCGCCGTCACCACCAGTGCCGGCACCCACGGCGGCCCGCTGGCCGAGTTCGCCCTGCTCGGCGTGCTCGCCGGCGCGAAGACCCTGCCCCGCCTCCTCGCCCAGCAGCGCGACCACGACTGGTCACCGCGCTGGGAGATGCGCCAGCTCGACACCATGCGCGTGCTCGTCGTCGGCCTCGGCGGCATCGGGAAGGCCTGCGCGGCCCTGTTCCACGCCGTCGGCGCGACCGTGCTCGGCACCACCCGCTCCGGAGCCCCCGTCGAGGGCGTCGACGAGCTCGTCCCGATCGAGGACCTCGCGAGCGCGGCCGCCGACGTCGACGCGATCGTCGTGACCCTGCCCGGCACCGACTCCACCGTCGGCCTCGTCGGCCCGGAGGTGCTCGGCGCCGTGCGGCCCGGGACGATCCTGGTCAACGTCGGCCGCGGCACCGTCGTCGACGAGCCGGCGCTGCTGGACGCTCTCGAGACCGGCCGCATCGGCTTCGCCGCCCTCGACGTCGTCGCCCGCGAGCCGCTCACGGCCGACAGTCCCCTCTGGGACCACCCGAACGTGCTGATCAGCCCGCACACCGCGGCGCTCGACCGGCGCGAGGAGGAGCGGATCGTCGCCCAGTTCATCGAGAACCTCCGCCGCTTCCTGCACGGCGAGGAGCTCGCCAACCGCGTCGACACCGTCGAGTTCTACTGAGCCGGGAGGACGAGCGACGATGCCCGAGACGACCCGCGACCCCGCCCCCGCCGTCACCCGCGCGCTGCGCGTGCTCGAGCTGCTCGAGCAGTCGGGCGGTGCCCCGCTGACCCTCTCCGACCTCGCCCGCGCCCTCGACGCCGCGAAGTCCTCCACCTCCAACATCTGCGCCGTCCTCGAGGACGGCGGGATGATCCGCCGCGTCGAGGCGGGATACCGCCTGGGCCGACGCACCGCCGAGCTCGGCGGCGCCTTCGCCCACGAGTTCAACCAGATCCGCGAGTTCTACGGCGTCGTCGAGGCCGACCCGGTGCTGCGCGGGGAGGTCGTGCAGGTCGCGATGCTCGACGGGGAGTACTCCCTCTATCTCGCCCGGCACGAGGGCCGCGCCCACCGGCTCGGCACCCCGCTCGGATCGCGCCTGGCCGCCGTCACCACCGGCGCGGGGCTCGCGATGCTCTCGCGACTGGACGACGCCCGCATCGACGAGGCCATCGCCCGCACCGAGGCGCCCGGCATGCCGTCCGCCGAGCAGATCCGCACCCAGATCGCCGAGACCCGCGAGCGCGGCTGGTCCGTCGACCCGGGCCGTGGGCTGTCCGGGATCTGGGGCGTGGCCGTGCCGCTGGAGCCCTGGCGACCCACCGACCCGCCCCTCGCCCTCGGCGTCGCGCTCCCCGCCGCCGAAGCCGACGAGCAGACCCTCGAACGCCTCGGCCGCGCCGCCCTCGGCGTCGCCGCCCAGCTCACCAACCCGTTCCTCCGACCCGCCGGCTGACCCCGGCGCCGCACACCCCCCGGGCCCGTCGGCCCCTCTCTGAGCCATCGAAGGAGATGTCCCATGAGCTCCACCCCCAGCCCCACGACCCCGCCGGACGCGGTCGCCGCGGACGCGGACCGCGAGTACCAGGCGAACCTGCGCCGTGCCACGCTCTCCTCGAGCGTCGGCAGCGCGCTGGAGTACTTCGACTTCGCGATGTACGGCCTGATGACCGCCCTGGTCTTCAACCAGCTGTTCTTCGACCAGTCCAATCCCGCGATGGCCCTCATCGCCGCCTTCGGCATCTACGGCGTCGGCTTCGCGGCCCGCCCCATCGGCGGCCTCGTCTTCGGCCTGCTCGGCGACAAGGTGGGCCGACGCTTCGTGCTCGTCACCACGATCGTGCTGATGGGCGGCTCGTCCATGCTGATCGGCGTGCTGCCCACCTACGAGTCCGTCGGCGCGCTCGCGCCCGCGCTGCTCGTGGTGCTGCGGCTCGCCCAGGGCTTCGGCGCGGGCGCCGAGCAGGCCGGCTCCACGGTGCTGATGGCCGAGTACGCCCCCGTGAAGCGGCGCGGCTTCTTCTCCGCCCTGCCCTTCGTCGGCATCCAGGCCGGCACCCTGCTGGCCGGCCTCGCCTTCTCCGCCCTGACGCTGCTGCCCGAGGAGCAGTTCCTCTCCTGGGGGTGGCGCCTGCCGTTCCTCGCCTCCGTGGTGCTGATCCTGCTGGCGCTGTGGATCCGGGCGAAGCTCGAGGAGACCCCCACCTTCGTCCACCTGGAGAAGCGCGAGCAGACGGCCGAGCGGCCGCTGCGCGACATCTTCACCAAGGGCCTGCCGGGCGTGGTCGCCGGCATCGGGCTGCGCATGGCCGAGAACGGCGGCTCCTACCTCTTCCAGTCCGTCTCCCTCGCCTTCGTCACCTCCGCCGCGATCGGCCTGGACCGCGGCTCCGTCGCCTGGGGCGTGACCCTCGGCAGCCTCATCGGCGTCTTCTCCGTGCCGCTGACCGGCGCGATCTCCGACAAGGTGGGCCGCGTGCCCGTCTACCGCTTCGGCGCCGTGTTCATGCTGCTGTACAGCTTCCCGGCCTGGTGGATGCTGTCGCTGGGCAGCACCGGACTCTCGATCGCCGTGGTCGCGATCGGCATCGGCGTGGCGGTGAACTCCATGCTCGGCCCGCAGTGCGCGATGCTCCCCGAGCTCTTCGGCAACCGCCACCGCTATCTCGGCGTGGCGATGGCCCGTGAGCTCTCCGCGGTGCTGGCCGGCGGTCTCGCCGGCGTGCTCGGCGCGTCGCTGATGGCCTGGACCGACGGCAACTGGATCGTGCTGGGCCTGTACATGGCGACCCTCGCCGCGATCACCACCGCCTCCACCTTCCTGGTCCCCGAGACCCGCGGCCGCGACCTGCTGCGCACCGAGGACGCGATCCGGCTGTCCACCACCGAGAAGGACTCCGCCTACGAGGCCGAGGCGGCCGTCGTCCCCGGTTCCGGCGCCGCGGACGAGACGTCGAGCCCTGCACGGGCCTGAGATCCTCGCAGGAGGCCCGGGACCGTTCCACGGCCCGGGCCTCCTCGTCCCACCACGCCCCGCGCGTTCCTCACGAAGGAGAGACCTCGTGTCCGACCTGTTCGACCTCACCGGCCGCACCGCTCTGGTGACCGGCTCCACCCGCGGCATCGGCCGTGCGCTCGCCACCGGTCTGGTCCGGGCCGGGGCGCGGGTGATCGTGCACGGCCGGGACGCGGGGCGCGCTGCTGCGACGGCCGAGGGGATCGCCGCCGCCGTCGCCGCGGAGCGCGCGGGCGCGGCCGATGGGACGACCGCCGCCGACGCGACCGGCGTCGGTGCCGAGGCGACGGGCGGGGCCGGCGAGGTGCCCGAGGTCCTCTCGGCCGGCTTCGACGTCACCGACCCCGCCGCCGTCGACGCGGCGCTCACCGTGATCGAGGCCGCGCACGGCACCCCGGACGTGCTGGTCAACAACGCCGGCATCCAGCGTCGGGCGCCGATCGCGGAGTTCGCCGACGAGGACTGGGACGCGCTGCTGGCCACGAACCTCTCCGCCGCCTTCTACTGCGCCCGCCGCGTCGCCCGCGGGATGATCGCGCGCGGCAG
Source organism: Brachybacterium sp. sponge (assembly GCF_001613775.1). NCBI lineage: Bacteria > Bacillati > Actinomycetota > Actinomycetes > Micrococcales > Dermabacteraceae > Brachybacterium > Brachybacterium sp. sponge. The sequence goes on from NZ_LRMP01000001.1 coordinate 892,822, forward strand.
CGGGAAGATCGTGCAGATCGGCTCGGTCCAGTCCCAGCTCGCCCGCCCCTCGATCGCCGCGTACAGCGCGACCAAGGGCGGGATCGCGATGTTCACCAAGGGCCTCGCCGCGGACCTCGCCCCGCACGGCATCCAGGTCAACACGCTCGCCCCCGGCTACTTCGCCACCGAGCTCACGAAGGCCCTGGTCGAGGACGAGGAGTTCTCCGCCTGGGTCGCCCGGCGCACGCCCGACGGGCACTGGGGCGACGTCGAGGACCTCGTCGGCCCGCTGGTGTTCCTCGCCTCCGACGCGAGCCGCTTCGTCAACGGCCAGACCCTCCACGTCGACGGCGGGATGACCGCGGTGGTGTGAGCGGCCGGGCGGGCACGGGACGACGGGCCGGGATCGCGGGGAAGGAGCCATGGATCCCGGCCCGCCGCCGGCCGGAGGAGCCGCGTACCCTACGAGCTGTGAGCTCCTCGTCCCGCCGCCCCACCTCCGCCGATGTCGCGACGCGTGCGGGTGTCTCGCGGGCCACCGTCTCGATGGTGCTCAACGGACGTGTGGAGGGGACGGTCGCCGTGGCCACCCAGCAGCGCGTGCTCGCCGCCGCCGCCGAGCTCGGCTACACCCGCTCGGCCCTCGCGATCTCCCTCAAGGAGCGTCGCTCGCGCACGATCGGTCTCATCACCGACGAGATCGCGACCTCGCCCTTCGCCGGCCGTATGGCGCGCGCTGCCTCGATGGTCGCTGCCCGGCACGATCACCTCGTGATCACCGTGGACCTCTCGCTGCGCGACCACACCGTCGAGGATGCCGCCCGCCTCCTTGCCGAGCGCCAGGTGGACGGACTGCTCTACGCGACCATGGGCCGCATGAGGGGCCCTCTCCCCGTCGTGCCGCCGGGGATCCCGCTGGTGCTGGCGAACCACGAACCGGTGCCGCCCGGGGCGGACGAGCGCGGCGAGGGTGCCGAGCTGCCGCCCACCTTCGTGCCCGACGACTACGGCGGCGCCCGACGTGCTGCTCGTCGCCTGGTCGAGACCGGTCATCGGCGGATCGCTATGCTCTCCGGCGACGATCGCTCCGTGGCCGTTCTCGAGCGGGAGGCCGGCTTTCGTGACGAGCTGGCGGACGCAGGCATCGAACCGCGGATGGTGAAGGCGGGGTGGCAGATCGACGACGGCTACCGGGCCGCCGCCCGGCTGTTCGCGGGGGAGAACCCGCCGACGGGTGTGTTCTGCATCCGTGACCGGGTCGCTGCCGGGGTGCTCCAGGCCGCGGCCGCGGCGGGCATCGCCGTTCCGGGGGATCTCTCGGTGATCGGCTTCGATGACGAGGACTTCTTCGCCGAGCGGCTCGTTCCGAAGCTCACGACGATCGCCCTGCCCCACGAGGAGATGGGGCGCCGGGCGATGGTTGCGCTGTTCGCGCGACTGGAGGGCGAGGCGGCGGGCGACGATGCGGGTGTCGTGGTCGTCGAGTGCCCGCTCGTCGAGCGGGAGTCGGTGGGGATCGCACGCGAGCGCTGACCTCGCTCGACGTCAGCACTGCGCAGGCTGGTCGAGGCGGCTTCGACTCCGATCCGGCCGGGTCTGGGTCCGGTTCGGGGGCGGAGTGGACTGGGGCCTCGTCGGAGTGTCCTGGATGTGGTCGCTGAACCAAGGTTGACACGTGTGAAAGCTGCACTCCATACTCGTCTCGCACGACTTAGGCACGTGTGAAAGCGATGTGTCGGCGAGGACGCCGGACAGCCGCATCGACCCGCACCTCCTCTATCAACACGCTTCGACCGTCCCGACTCTCGACGAAGAGGACCGCATGGCCAGCCCCTCCACCCTCACCCGCCGCGCCCTCCTCGGCGCCGGCGGCGCGGCAGCCCTCGCCGGCACCGTCGCCGCCTGGCCCCGCCTCACCGGCGCCGACATCCCCGGCCGCGGCCAGGACGCCCTGACGATCCTGATCCTCGGCACCTCCCAGGACGCGGCCGGCCGTCAGGCGATCGCGGATGCCTTCATGGAGACCCACCCCGACATCCCCGTGCTGATCCAGTCGGTGCAGGCCACCGACTGGGGAGACTTCTTCGCGAAGATTCTCACGATGGTCGCCTCCGGCACCCAGCCCGACATCGTCTACACGGCGACCGAAGGCGCGCAGCTCTTCGCCGAACGCCTCGCGCTGCCGCTGGACGACTACCTCCTGCGCGACGCCGAGGAGATGAAGGACTACTTCGAGGACGTCCACCCCAGCCTCATCGAGGCGTTCATGTACAAGGGCTCCCTCTACCAGCTCCCGCTCGACTTCAACGCCGCGAACATGTACCTCAACCTCGACGTCCTCGAGCGCAATGGCCTCGAGATGCCGACGGAGGACTGGACGAAGGACGACTTCACCGAGCTGCTGCGCGGCATGAAGGGCGACGCCACCCCCTACTACTGGACCAATCGTCTCTTCGGCGGGATCGTGCCCTGGCTCTACGTCAACGACACCTCCTTCCTGATCGAGGAGCGGGCGAGCGGCGGCGAGGACTTCTGGTCCACCTTCTATCCCGGCGAGCAGCGCTCCGGCGGTTATCTCTGGACCGGCTCCAACGCGACCGACGACCGCGTCCACGAGAGCTTCGAGCACCTGCGCGGCCTCGTCGGCGAGGGCCTCGCCGTGCGTCCCGAGGAGGGCGGCGGCAACACCCTCGTCGGCCTGTTCGCCTCCGGTCGCATCGGCACCACCCCCGCGGGCGGCTACTGGGTGCAGGGGCTCGCCGAGGGCGGCATGCGTCCCGAGCAGTACGACGTGCAGTTCTTCCCGCGCTGGAAGACCCAGCGTCACCAGTTCGGAGGCGCCGGATACGCGGTCATGAAGACCACCGACAAGCCGGACCAGGCCTGGGAGTGGATCAAGTACACCGCCTCGAAGGAGGCGATGGAGCTCGCCTTCCCGACCCCCTCGACCACTCCGACCCGGCGCTCGATGGTGAACGACTCCCTGTACACCGGCATCGGTCCGGAGCACTGGTCACGCTTCTACGAGACCCTCGACCGCTTCCCGTCCACCGGCCCGATCCCCGCCCCGCCGCAGCAGGCCGCCGTCGAGACGGCGCTCATCCGCAATGTCTCCACCGCGCTGTCTGGCGGTCCTGAGCAGGTCGCACGGTCGCTCGCGGATCTGGACGCCGACCTGCGCGCCGTCTTCTCCGAGGAGGACCCCTCATGACCGCCGATCGCGACAGCGCCCTGCTGCGCTGGCTCTTCCTCGCCCCGACGATGCTCGGCATCGGCATCTTCGTGGTGCTGCCGATCGTCGGCTCGCTCGCTCTCGCCTTCTTCCGCTGGGACATCATCACCTCCCCGCAGTTCGTGGGGCTGGAGAACTTCGCCGACCTCGCCACGGACCGCACCGTCGGCATCTCCTTCCTGAACACCGCCGTGTTCGTGGTCGTCGCGGTCGCCGCCCAGCTCGTCATCGCGATGCTGCTCGCCGTGCTGGTCAGCTCCCGGATGCCTCCGTGGCTGCGGGTGTTCTTCCGCTCGACCTTCTTCTTCCCCCTCGTGCTGTCCGCCGCGAGCGTCTCGATCCTCATGAAGTACCTGTTCAACGAGAGCTACGGCGTCATCAACTGGCTGCTCTCGCTGGTGGGGATCCCGGCCGTGCCCTGGCTGACCAGCCCGCAGTGGGCCATGGTCGTGGTGATCGCGGTGTACGTGTGGCAGAACTTCGGCTTCTCGTTCCTGCTCTTCATCGGCGGCCTGAGCTCGATCCCCACCGAGATCTACGAGGCCGGCTCCATCGACGGGGCGACCGGCTGGCGCCAGTTCCGCCATCTCACCCTGCCGCTGGTGAGTCCCACCGTGCTGGTCGCCTCGGTGATGGCGATCATCTCCGCACTGCAGGTCTTCGACCAGCCCTACGTGCTCACGCGCGGCGGGCCCGGGGACTCCACCCGCACGGTCGTGATGGTCATCTACGAGAGCGCCTTTCGCGAGCTCGAGTTCGGGCGTGCCAGCGCGATCGGCCTGGTCCTCATGGTCCTGATCATGCTCGTCACCGCCGCCCAGTTCCGCCTCGCCCGACGCTTCGTCTTCTATCAGTGAGCCGCGCTCCCGCCGTCGCGAGCGCCCCTGTCCCCGTCCGGAAGGACCCCCGATGACACGCCGCCTGCCCGCCCTCGCCAAGTACTCCGCCCTGTTCGTCGCCGCCGTGCTCACCCTCGGTCCGGTGTGGTGGACGTTCACCACCTCGCTCCGGCCCGCCGCGGAGTCCTTCAGCCTCCCCCCGAGCTTCTTCCCCACCTCACCGGACTTCTCGAGCTATACCGCGGTGTTCGAACAGATCGCGGTGCCGCTGCTCGTGCTCAACAGCGCCCTGGTCACGGGCGTGGTCGCGATCGGGCAGATGCTCACCGCCGCGATGGCGGGATACGTCTTCGCCCGCATGGAGTTCCGCGGCAAGAACGCCCTGTTCGCGATCGTGCTGTCGACGATGATGGTCCCGGTGCAGGTCACGATCGTGCCGGTGTTCATGATCATCCGCGGCATGGGGCTCTCCGACACGCTGCTCGCGCTGATCCTCCCCGCGATCCCCACCGCCTTCGGGACCTTCCTGATGCGCCAGTACTTCCTGGGCCTCCCGCTCGAGCTCGGGGAGGCCGCGGCGCTCGACGGCGCGAGCCCCTGGCGCACCTTCTTCTCCATCTACGCGCCGCTGGCGCTCTCCGGCATGGCGATCGTGGGGGTCCTCGCCTTCAATTACCACTGGAACGAGTTCTTCCGCCCGCTGATCTTCATGATCTCCGAGCAGAACTACACCCTGCCGCTTGGCCTCGTGACCCTCCAGGGCAACCTCGGCACCGGATCGATCTCGGTCGTGCTGGCGGGAGTGATCCTCTCGATGGTGCCCGCCGTGGTCGTGTTCCTCTTCGGCCAGCGCTATCTGCGCGAGGGCCTCACCGCCGGGTCCTCGAAGTGACCCCTGCCCACCGTCCCCGCCCCCACGTCACCAGGAGCAGCATCACGATGACCGACACCCTCGACCTCGGCTTCCCGGCCCTCCACCGCGTCCACCCGCTCGGCTGGATCAACGACCCCAACGGCATCCACCGCACCGCCGACGGCCGCTGGCACGTGTTCTTCCAGTACAACCCCGCGTCCACCCGCCACGAGCACATCCACTGGGGTCACATGTCCTCCTCGGATCTGGTGAGCTGGCGCGAGGAGCCGCTGGGCCCCGTGCCCCGCCCGGGAGAAGCCGACCAGGACGGATGCTGGAGCGGCGTCGGACTCCTCGACCACGCGCCCGACGCGAGCGCCGCCGAGGGTGCCGAGCTGTCCGCCGGACCCGTCGCCGGCGGGCCCGGTGCCCCCGCCGTCCCCACTCTCGTCTACTCCGGGGTCGACGGGATCGAGAACCAGCTCGCCCGCGTGCTCGTCGCCCGCCTCGATGAGAGCGGCACCGAGCTGGTCCGCACCGGCGTGGTCGCCGCCGAGGTGCCCGAGGTGCCCGGACTGATCGGGATCCGCGACCCCTTCGTGTTCACCTACGGCGGGAAGCGCTGGGGGATCCAGGGCGCCGGGGTGCGCGAGGGCGGTCGCTTCGTGCCGACGCTGCTGCTGTACTCGTGCGAGGACCTCGAGAACTGGGAGCTCGTCGGCACGCTGCTGCACGGGGACGACCCTGTCGCCGCCGAGCACTCGCCCGCCGATCTCTGGGAGTGCCCGCAGCTCGTGCCCGTCGGCGGGCGCTGGGTGCTGCTGCTGTCCCGCTGGGGGCACCCTTCCACCCACGAGCGCTCCACCCTCCAGGTCGACTACCTGGTGGGAGACCTCGTCGACGGCCCGGACGGCGCGCCGCGCTTCGCGCCGACCGCCGGGGGGGAGGTCGACATCGGTCCCGACTTCTACGCACCCCAGGCCGTCGTCGACGCCGAGGCCGGCCGGGTGCTGCTGTGGGGCTGGTCATGGGAGGGGCAGCAGCGCAGCCAGGAGCAGACCGACGCCCAGGGCTGGGCCGGAGCGCTGACCTTCCCGCGGGAGCTGCGGCTCGACGGGGAGGAGCTGCGCAGCGCGCCGGTCCCGGAGCTGCGCGCGCTGCGGGCCGAGGCGCTGCCCCTGGAGGCGGCGGACGACGTCGACGTGCCCGGGGCGACCGGGGCCGGCGGCACTGTCGAGCTCCTGCTCGAGACTCCCGCGCGGGCCGAGGTGCGCACTCGCGGGGCCGTCACGGTCGAGATCCTCGGGGCCGACGGCACTGCGCGCGAGGTTCTCTCGGCCGATGACGGACCCGCGACGCTGTTCCTCGACGCGAGCCTCCTCGAGCACCTCCCGGACGCGGCTTCCCCGTGCACTCTGCGCTTCTATCCGGCAGACGGCGATCGGGTCCGCGTGCGCGGGGCGCTCGCCGAGGCGTGGGCGCTCGAGCTGCCCGGGCGCTGAGCCTCCCGCCGCGGCATCCCGAGCGCTGCCGGGTCCGGTACCCCCGATCCGAGGCCCGGGACCGCCGGTGGCATGGTCGGTCACGGGCGTCTGGCGTACCTCTATGCCTATATGGGCATAGAGGTACGCCCTGCGCCGGTAGTCGACCATGCTCTGCGGGATGCGGGATGCGGGATGCGGGATGCGGGATGCGGGCTTGGGGCTGGGGCCGGTGGCTGCAGGGTGCCTGGAGCTGAGTGCGCCCTGGCCCTCCGCGGGCGGGGTGGGCCGGGTGTCAGCGCACCCCTAGCGGCAGCATCTCCGCGAGCGCCGTGCGCCAGGGCGTGAGGTTCCAGCCCTGCGCGGCGACCCAGTCGTCGTCGAAGTAGGTGTCGGTGTAGCGGTCGCCCGGATCGCACAGCAGCGTCAGCACCGAGCCGCTCTCGCCCTTCTCGCGCATCTGCGTGATCAGCTGCGCCGCGGCGATGAGGTTCGTGCCGGTCGAGGCGCCGACGCGCCTGCCGAGCACCTCGGAGAGATGTCGGGCGGCGGCGACTGAGGCGGCATCCGGCACCCGGATGATCCGGTCCACGACCCCGGGCACGAAGCTCGGCTCGACCTGCGGGCGGCCAATGCCCTCGATCCGCGAGCCGGACCCAGTGGTGAGATGCGGATCCTCCTGCACCCATCCGGGGAAGAACGCGGAGTTCTCCACGTCCGCGACGCACAGGGAGGTGGGCAGGGACCGGTAGCGCAGCAGGCGTCCGAAGGTCGCGCTGGTCCCGCCGGTCCCGGCGCCGACCACGATCCAGCGCGGCACCGGATGCGGCTCGAGCTCGAGCTGGGCGAGGGCGCTGACGGCGATGGAGTTGTTGCCCCGCCAGTCGGTGGCGCGCTCGGCGTGGGTGAACTGGTCCAGGAACAGCCCGCCGAGCTCATCGGCCAGGCGCTGCGCCTCCCGGCTCATGTCCGCCGCGCCATCCACGACGTGGCACTGCCCGCCGGCGAACTCGATCAGCGCGATCTTCCGCGCGCTCGTGCCGCGCGGGACCACGGCCACGAAGGGGATGTCGAGCATCCGCGCCACATGGGCCTCGCTCACCGCGGTCGAGCCCGACGACGCCTCGATCACCGGCATGCCCGGCCGCAGCTGTCCGTTGACCAGGGCGAACAGGAACAGCGAGCGGGCCAGTCGGTGCTTGAGGCTGCCGGAGGAGTGGGTCGTCTCGTCCTTGAGGTAGAGCTGGATGTCCCAGTCCTCGGGCAGGTCCAGGCGCACCAGGTGGGTGTCGGCGCTGCGACGCCCGTCGGCGTCCAGGCGGTGGATCCGCTCGGCGACCCAGGCCCGCAGGTCCTCGTCGCTGCGATCGACGTCCTGCAGGGGCTCGGGCCAGCGCGCATCGATGGTCATGGGGAGACCGTACCGAGTCGGGTGTCGGGGGCAGGACGGGCGCGGTGGATCTTCGCCCGTGTCGGTCTACGACCCGGGCACGGCCGGCCGAGGCGGCGGGTGGGCCGGCGGGCGGGGTCAGGCGTGGCCGGCGACTGCCCCGGTGTCGCCGGGCCGCGTCCCGCTCTGCTCCCGCAGCTTCTCGACCGTGTCGGCGGGGGTCGCGTCCTGTCGAAGGGCGGCGGGACCGCCCATGCCGCACGAGCCCTTCCGGGCCTGGTGGGACGTCCTTGATCCGTGTGCTGACCGGGCGGAAGGAGGGCGCTGCCGCTCAGGGTGTGCGCAGCGCCCCGAAGGTGAGGCGGCGCCGCAGTTCGAAGCCGAGCTTCTCGTAGCCCGCGATCGCGGCGGTGTTCGCGGCGGAGGCGTGCAGCAGCGCCCTGTCCCCGCGGCGCTGGATGTGGTGGGCGACGTCGAGCACGAGGCGGGAGGCGAGACCCTGCCGGCGATGGTCGGGATGGACCGCGACCGCGCTGATCTCGGTCCAGCCCTCGGGGTGGAGGCGCTCGCCGGCCATCGCGATCAGCTGTCCGTCCCGCCGGATCCCCACGTAACGGCCCATCTCGTGGGTGCGCGTTTCGAAGGGCCCGGGCCTGGTCTGCGCGATCAGGGCGAGCATCTCCTCGGCGTCGGCCGCTCCGAGCTCGACCGCCTCCGGCTCGGGGCGCGGGGCGAGGCGGTCGGTCTGGACGAGCTGCACGCCCGGGATCTGGAACTCCGGCGCCCAGCCGGCCGGCAGCAGCGGATCGGCGTGGGAGACGGAGACCACGGCATCGTGCCCGAACACGTCCAGGATCGCGTCCCACACGTCGGGGTGCTCCCAGTCGCGCACTCCCACGAAGGGGGAGACGTCCTCCGGATAGCGCAGCACGTGCTCGTTGCCGATCGCGAGCTCGCGGTGGGCGCCGGTGAGCGAGGACCAGGCGGGGTTGTCGAGCACCGGATGCTCCGCGTCCGAGGGGGCGTCGGCGCTCGCGACGTGGGGCTGTTCGTCCAGTGGCATGCGGTGTCCTCGTGCGGCGGGGTGGGCGTGACCGCGCCACGCTACTACCGACGGGGCATCGGCGCGCAGCTCTGTCACTCCGCGTGAACGGCGCGGGCCAGCGGGGCTCGAGGGACGATAGGGCGCGGCCGACGAGGACGATGCCCACCGCCTCGTGATACAAGGCGAGTTGTCATTGAGGTAAAGAGATCGTAAAGTCGTCGCCGAGCGGTCATCACGACCGCGACCCGGACGGCCGTTGCGGAGCGCGCGGCGACGGGGAACCCCAGGGGAGGTCGGGATGTCGAGGACAGTGGCGTCGAGGACAGCAGGGGTGGGTGCGGCGGTGTCGGGGGACGCCGGGGCACGAGGGGCTCGCCGCGGCACGAAGCGGCGCGGAGGGGCGTCCCTCGCGGCGCTTCTCGCCGCCGGTGCGCTGCTGGCGGGCTGCGGGACGGCCGTGCCTGAGGCGGCCGACGCCGAGGACCCGGAGCGGGCCGCGGTCGCGATCCCGGACCCGGGCGAGCCGGAGCGGGACGGCGCGGCGGCGGACGACGCGGCGGGGAACGCCTCCGGCATCGTGACGACCGCGGGCGACCAGGGCCAGGCCGACGATGGACAGAGCGGCGACGACCAGGGCCAGGGCAGCGACGACCAGGTTGAGGACGACGGCCAGGGTGAGGCGGACCCGGGCCCGTCCGCGGCAGACCTGCCCGCCTCGTGGGCCGGCACCTACTCGGCCGAGAGCCTTCCGCTCGGCAGCGGGTATCTCGTCATGCAGAACCTCTACGGCGAGCACCGCGGGGCCACGTCCATGGAGGCCTCCGACATCGCCGGCCAGGAGTTCTTCGCGAGCAGCGGAGCGACCTGCGAGGGCGCGGCGACCCTCGCCGGCGACACCGCCGACTGCGTCCTGCCCGACGACGGCCGAGGCATGGGCGAGCAGATCGCCGTCGTCCACCTCGTCCCCGCGGCGTTCGGCGCGACCTCGCTGCTCGTCGAGGTCGGCGCCACGGGCGGCCTCGCCGTCGCCGAGGCCCCGCAGGGCATCGGCGGCCTGAGCGCGGCGGTGCCGAGCGAGGTCGCTCTGGAGGAGGTCGAGGGCGCCATGGTCACCGCGGTGATGATGGCCGACAGCCCCGAGGGTCCGCTGCCCGAGGAGCTCGGTGCGCGATGCGAGCTGCGCGACGGCGGCCGGCACGCGCTGTGCGAGATCGTCGGCACCCCCGACGGCGGCGGCGACGGCAGCTGGTACGGCACGCTGCAGCCCGGCTACGGCAACTACGTCGTGCTCGCCACGAAGCTGCCCGCCTGACCTGCCTCCGCCGGGTTGCCGGGCCGCCGGCGCTGCTCAGGCGAAGGGCGCCGAGGCCTCGTCCAGTGCGGCGACTTCCTGCGCGGAGAGCTCGAGACTCGTGCCTGCGAGGAGGGCGGGCAGCTGCTCGGGCGTGCTCGCCGAGGCGATCGGGGCGGTCGTGCCCTTGGCCAGCAGCCAGGCGATCGCGACGGATGCCGGCTCCGCGTCATGCGTCGCGGCGACCTCGGTGAGCACGTCCACGACGGCCAGGGCGTCCTCGGTGAGCTGGTCCTGGACCATGCCCTTGCGGGCGCGGCCCTCGAGGTCCTCCTTCGTGCGGTACTTGCCGGTCAGCAGGCCGGAGGCGAGGGAGAAGTAGGGCATGACGGCCGCGTCGAACTCGCGCGCGATCGGGGCGTAGTCCTTCTCGTACCCGGCGCGGGCCAGCAGGTTGTAGTGCGGCTGGATCGCGACCGGCACGGTGAGGCCCTCGCGGGTCGCGACCTCGAACCACTCCCGCATGCGCTCCGGCGAGAAGTTCGACAGGCCCAGGTGGCGCACCCTGCCGGAGCGGACCAGGCCGTCGGCGATCCGCACCTGCTCCTCGATCGAGACCTCCTCGTCGTCGTAGTGGGCGTAGTAGAGGTCGATGCGGTCGGTGCGCAGCCGCTCGAGCGACTCGTCCAGCGCCGCCTCGACGTTCTCGGCCGACAGGCCCGTGCGCGACGGCTTCGCGCCGACCTTGGTGGCCAGCACGATCTCCTCGCGGTTCCCGCGCGCCTCGAACCATTCGCCGAGCACCGTCTCGGAGTCGCCGCCCTCGCTGCCCTCGGCCCAGGCGGCGTAGACGTCGGCGGTGTCGATGAAGCTGCCGCCGGCGGCGACGAAGGCGTCCAGCACGGCGAAGGACGTCTCGCGGTCCGAGGTCCAGCCGAAGGTGTTCCCGCCGAGGTTCAGCGGGAGCACCTCCAGGTCGGTGCGGGGCAGACGGGTCAGGGATGCGGTCGGAGCAGAGTTCATGGAGCACTCCTCGTGGCGGGGTGGGGCCGGGTCGGTCCGCGCCCATCGGCTCTCGGGCTGCGGGCGCGGCGGTGGCCGGCCGGTGCGTCCATCACGCTAGCGCGTCTTCCTGGCAGGCGACAGAGCCCGTCCGACGGACGAGGCGCGAGATGAGCTCGACGCGGTTCTCGTCGCTCAGCCCTGTCCCGGGGAGGTCGACTACCGTGGCCGTGCCCGCCCCGCCGGGCCTCGACCAGCCCCGGAAGGAGCACGGCACGTGCCGAACGCCCAGGACCCTAGCAGCCCGGACCCAGACCGCCGCGCCTCCCGTCGCCCCGCCCCGAGGGCCGTCGCGCTGGTGCTGCTCGGGATCATCCTGCTCCTCTCGATCGGAGCGTACGCGCTGGTCACCGCCTGGCTCGGCTGAGCCCGCCGCGCCGTCGTCGGCAAGGGTCTGCGACCCCGCCGCTCCGTCGTGCCCGTCCTCTAGGCTCGAGGCATGAGCACGGGACGGGGGACGCCCTCCGACTACGACTGGGAGGACGGCGCCGACGCGCCGGGCGCCTCCGACCCGTCCGCGCGCACCCCCGCCGACCCCGCCGCGCTGCCTGCGCTTCCCCGTCGGGGCGCACGCGCCGTCCCGTCGCGCGACCTCACGGCCGACGTCTCCGCCTGGTCCGGGACGGGGGCCGGGCCCGATGCGACCGGCGCGGCCTCCGAGGAGCTCCCCGGCATCCCCGGCGGCCTCTCCGACACCCCCGCCGAGGGTCCCTACGGCGCGCCGTCCTTCACCTACGACGCCCCGGAGCAGACGCCCGACGAGGAGCGCCGCGACGGCCGCCTGCCCGCCTGGGCCATCCTCGCCATGGTCGTCGTGCAGGGCGCGGCCGCCGTCGCGATCGTCGCCCTCGTGCTGGGCGCCGGGCAGAACCTGCTCGGCGGCAGCGCGGCGGACCCGTCGGCCGCGCCGCCCTCCGCGCCCGCCACCCGCTCCGCCCCGCCCGCGCAGACCGAGCAGCCGCGCGAGCCCGGCACCGTCCTGGACGCGCAGGGGCGCGAGGTCACCGACGGCACCGGCGGCTACGACCGGCCCGCGACCGTCGGCGAGCACACCGTCGCCTGGAGCGTCTGGACCGGCGGGACGCTCAGCGTCACCCCGCTGGCGGTCGACCTCGACGCGACCCTGCCCGGCGCGAGCGGCGAGGGCGCCATCCAGGAGGGCTATCGCCTGATCCTGGTCGAGTACGAGGTGCGCTACGACGGGACCGGGCATCTCGCGCCCGCCGAGGAGCTGTGGCTGACCGGTGAGTCCTCGCGCACCTACTTCCCGGACGTCGGCGAAGGCCTCGTCCCCGACCCGATGAAGCGCATCACCCCGCTCGCCGACGGGGCCAGTGCCCGCTTCCACAGCGCCTTCCTGGTGCCCGAGGCGGAGATGGAGAGCTTCCGGCTCGGGGTCGAGACGTTCAGCGGAGAGGTCCTCTACTTCGCGACCACCTGAGCGCGCCGTCGGCGGGTGGTCGCCGGGCGCCCGGGAGCCGGCGCGTCGGCCGTGAGCCGAGGACTCGCAGACCGGAGGGGCGTGGGACGGATGGGCGGGCCGGAAGCCGCAGGCCGGAGGGCGCGGGCCGCGTGCGCTAGCGTGAGGGTGCCCCGCGCAGGGGCAGCGCACCGCACCGGGGGAGGGGCGGCGACGACCGCGGAGCGGCGCGCCGCAGGAGGAGTCGACATGCAGCCCACGCCACCCACCCAGCCGCTGCCCGAACACCGCCCCAGCACCTCCTTCTACGTCGCGGTCGCCGCCGTCTCGGTGATCGCGGGGCTGCTGCTCGGCGTCGGCGGCTTCTTCGGGATCCGAGCGCTGATGGGTCCGACCGCCCCGAGCGAGGAGGAGGTCGCGACGGAGCAGACCGTCCCCGAGGGCGGCGAGGTCCTCGCCGAGGCCCCCGTCGGCCCCGACGAGGCGGTGGCGCACGACGCCGTCGTCCCCTTCGAGCCGACCGAGGACAGCGGCCGCGTCGACGTGCGGATCACCGCCGTGGACTGGGACGCGACCGAGGAGATCCGGGAGACGAACTCCCTCAACGACGAGCCGGCCGAGGGGATGAAGAACATCATGGTCACCTTCGAGGGGGTCCATCGCGGGGAGAAGCCCTTCGCCACCTACGGCGGCCACTGGATCGACGTCACCTATGTGGCCGCCGACGGCACCGAGTACAAGAACGGCGCCCAGGTCACCCCGCTCTACGACGAGATCACGCAGAAGGAGACCGCCGTGCCGACGGACGAGATCCTCTCCCAGCAGGCCTTCGTGGTCCCCGAGGAGATCCAGGGTGACGGGCACTTCGTGCTCACCCCGCGCGCTGGCGATGTCCAGGAGGGCATCTGGCTCCGCGCGAGCTGAGGCGGTCGGACGGAGCGGCCCCGGTGGACACCCGGCCCCGACCTGGGGCATGATCTACCTGAAACCCGCAGTATCAGACAACTGTGCGGCACTCGACGACGAGAACGCGAAAGGCCCCTGATGAGCAGCTACACCGAGCACGTCACCCGAGTCGTCACGGAGGATCGCGAGCATCCCGGACTCGGCACCGTGGCCGTTCTGACCTTCGCCCCGCCGGAGGGCGAGGAGCGCCGCCCCGCGACCCTCGGCCCCCGTTCCATCGACGCCGTCACCGGCGCGATCGCCGCCGCGCTCGACCGTGCCGAGGCCGGGGAGATCCGCGCGATCGCCCTGACCGGCACCGGCCGCACCTTCCTCGCCGGCGCCGACCTGTCGATGTTCGCCGACCCCACCGCCGCCGAGAACGTCCGCGCGATGACCCGCGCCGCCCACGACCTGCAGGTCCGCGTGCGCACCAGCCCCGTCCCGATCCTCGCCCACCTCAACGGCGTCGCCCTCGGCGGCGGCCTCGAGGTCGCGCTCATGGCCGACGTGCGCACCGCCGCCCCCGGCGTGCGCGGCATCGGCCTGCCCGAGACCAGCCTCGGCATCCTCCCCGGCTGGGGCGGTACGACGCTGCTGCAGTCCGTCGTCGGCGCGGAGACCGCTGTGCGGATGATCCTCGAGGACCCCGCCCGCGACCGCCAGCTCACCGCCGAGAAGGCCCAGGAGGCCGGGCTCGTCGACGAGATCGCCGCCGACCTCGACGAGGCCCTCGAGCAGTTCGCCGCCCTGGTCGCCGCCCACGTCGACGTCGACGAGACCGACACCGACGTGGTCGACCCCGCCGTCGTCGGCGAGACCGCCCCGGCCGAAGCGGCCGGCGCCTGGGGCGGCCGCGCCCCTGCCCTGCCCGCCGTCGACTCGCCCGAGGCCGAGGAGCTGCTGGACGCGCTCGACGCCCCGCACAGCCCCGCGGAGACCCGCCGCGCCTGGGCTCAGCGGCTCGAGGCGCAGGGCGCCCCCGCCGTCGGCCGCGCCCTGATCCTGCTGCAGCAGCTGCCCGGCTCCACCCTCGAGGACGCCCTGGCCCGCGAGGGCGACGCGCTCGCCGAGCTCGTCCGCAGTGATGCCGCCGCCGCGTCCCTCTACTCCGCCGAGCTGCTGCGCCGCGGCAAGCCCGGCCGCACCCCGGTCGAGGGCGCGCGGGAGATCACGCGCGTCGGCGTCGCGGGCGCCGGGCTGATGGCCTCCCAGATCGCGGCGCAGCTCGCGCTCGGCCTGCAGGTCCCCGTCGTCATGCGCGACCTCGACGAGGCCATCGCCGAGAAGGGCCTGGCCGCCGCCCGCGACGTGATCGCTCAGACCGCCGCCCGCGGACATCTCGACGAGAAGACCGCGAACGCGATCGCCGAGAACCTCTCCGCCACCACCGACCTGCAGGAGCTCGCCGGCTGCGACCTCGTGATCGAGGCGGTGCCGGAGGTGCTGACGATCAAGAAGTCCGTCTTCGCCGAGCTCGAGGGCGTCCTCGCCGAGGACGCGCTGCTGGTCACCAACACCTCCTCGCTCTCCGTGTCGAGGATGGCCGAGGACCTCGCCCGCCCGGAGCGGGTCGTCGGCCTGCACTTCTTCAACCCCGTCGCGAAGATGCCCCTGGTCGAGGTGATCCACACCGAGAAGACCGACGAGCAGACCCTCGCCACCGGTCTCGAGGTGGTGCGCCGCCTGCGGAAGTTCGCGGTGCGCAGCGCCGACGCGCCCGGCTTCATCGTCAACCGCCTGCTCTTCCGCGTGCTCGGCGGCGTGCTCGCCTCCCTCGACGCCGGCGCGGACCCGGTGGAGGTCGACGCCTCCCTCGACGCGCTCGGCATGCCGATGCGCCCCTTCGAGCTGCTGGACCTGGTGGGGCTCGGCGTCGCCGACCACGTGGGCCAGGTGCTGCTCGAGGAGCTCGGCGACCGCTTCCACGCCTCGCCCGGGCTCGGCGTCATGGCGCAGGGCGGCGTCCACTTCACCGAGCGCAGCCGCACCTCCGTGCACCCGCCGGTCTCGCCGACGGTCGCGCAGGTCTTCGGTGAGGGCGAGCGCCCCGCCGGCATCGAGCCGCTGGTCGGCGAGGCGCTGCTGGAGAAGGTGCGGGCGGGCCTGGCCGAGGAGATCCAGCTGATGATCGAGCAGGGCGTGGTCGAGCAGCCCGAGCAGGTGGACCTCGCGCTGATCCTCGGAGCGGGCTTCCCCCGCCACCGCGGCGGGATCACCCCCTATCTCGACGCCTCGGGAGCGTCCGAGCGCACCACCGGCAGCGCCTTCCACGGGGAGCGGTTCACCGCGGGGCGCTGAGCCCGGTCCCGACGGGGGCGGCCGACGTGCGCGGTCGCCCCGTCCCGTCGCGGGGTACGGCAGGTGAGGACGACGCGGCGTGACCGTCGACGGGAGCGCACGACGGCTCCGCCCGGCATCGTGACCCGACTGCGACATGACGGATGCTGAGCGGAGCCTGGACGCGCTCTACGATGACGCGGACGGACCCGCGCAGGTTCGTGCAGAGCTCGTCCCGCCAGCAGAGAGGGGTCGGCGCCGCAGCCGGCGCCGGAACGGACCATGTCGCAGCCACCGCAGAACCCGTGGGGTCAGCCCCCTTCCGACGACCAGTACGGGCAGCAGCCCGCGAACGGCGGCCACGGGCAGGGACCGCAGCCCTATGGCCAGCAGCAGGGCTACGGCGAGGGGTACGGGCAGCAGGGATACAGCCAGGGCTCGCCGAGCGGAGCCTACGGGCAGCCCTCACCGAACACCGGCTACGGCCAGGACTCGCAGGGCTGGGGCCAGGCGCCGTCCGCCGCGCCCGCCTTCGGGGCCGACGCCCAGCAGCCTTACGCCCAGCACGCCGAGCCGCCGAAGAAGTCCTCGAAGACCCCGCTGCTCATCTGCGCGGGCTGTGCGGTGCTGGCCCTGATCGTGCTTCTCGTCGGCGGCGGCATTTTCCTCTTCACCCGCGACGGCGGGGAGCCCACGGACGACCGGACCACCTCGGAGCAGGCCACCACCGAGGACGGCGAGGAGCCGACCGAGGAGGACGCCACGACCGAGGAGGCGACCTCGGAGGAGGCGACGACCGAGGAGGCCACCTCGGAGGAGGCGACCGAGGCCGCCGCCGACGGCAAGGGCACCAAGGACGCCCCCTACGCGATCGGCGAGAAGTTCACCGTCGAGGACGGCGAGGGCGGGACCCTCACGTCACCATCGGTGACGTGAACTGGGACGCGACCGACGAGGTCATGGGTGCCAACGAGTTCAACGAGGAGCCCGGGGAGGGCGAGACCTACATCCTCGTGCCGGTGTCGATGACCTACCACGGAGACGGCACGTCGGAGCCCGGCTTCTCCCTCATGGTCGACTACGTGACCGAGGGAGGGAACTCCTACAGCGACGCCGGCTCCGTGACGCCGAAGAGCTGGATCGACGTGGGCACCCTCCACGACGGCGGCACCGGGGAGTGGGAGATCGGCATCCTGATCCCGGCCGACCAGGCGAAGAACGGCCACTTCGCCGTCTCCCCGCTGCTGAACTTCAGCGCTGAGGACGTCTGGGTCAAGGCCGCCTGAGGCCGAGCCCGCCACCATGACGGCCCGCCGGCTTCCGGAGCGCACCGGAGGCCGGCGGGCCGTCGTCCGTGAGGGGCCGCGCACACTGCGCTGCGGGGCGAGCCGCGGGCGCTGATGCCGGTGGGGCGGGGACCGGCCCTCCGGTCGTCCGAGGGAGTCGGCTGCAGCGTCCGTCGGCAGTCCAGCGACGGGACCCGCTCAGCGGCGGGGCGCCGCCCAGCTCTCGAGTCGCTCCAGCGCCTGCTCGATCGTCGTGCGCGACTTGCAGAAGGCGAGCCGCAGATGGGACGAGGCGTCGCCCGCCTCGCCGTCGCGGTAGAAGGCCGACAGCGGGATCGCGACCACCCCGGCCTCCTCAGGGAGGCGCTCGGCCAGGGCGCGGGCGTCGCGCTCGCCGAGCGGGCCCGCGTCGGCGACGGTGAAGTATCCGGCCTCCGGCACGCTCACCCGGAAGCCGATCCGGCGCAGCCCGTCGGTGAGCAGGTCACGTCGTGCGCGCAGGTCGGCGGCGAGGTCGTGGAAGACCGTCGGATCCATCCGCAGCCCGGCGGCGACCGCGGGCTGGAAGGGGGCGCCCGAGGCGTAGGTCAGCCACTGCTTGACTCCGGTGATCGCCGTGATCAGCTCGGGCCGCGCCGTGATCCAGCCGATCTTCCACCCGGTCACGGCGAAGGTCTTGCCCGCCGAGGAGATCGAGATCGTGCGGTCCTGCGCCCCGGGCAGCGTCGCCGGCGGCAGATGGGCGGGGCCGAAGGTGAGGTGCTCGTAGACCTCGTCGGTGACGATCAGCGCATCGTGCCGCTCCGCCTCCTCGACGATCGCCTGCAGAGCCTCCACCCACAGCATCAGACCGGTGGGGTTGTGCGGGGTGTTCACCAGCACCAGGCGGGTGCGCTCGGAGAACGCCGCGCGCAGCGCGTCCCGGTCCACGTCCAGCACCAGGTCCCCGTCGTCGGACCCAAGGGAGGTGCCTGCGTCGGAACCCGTGCCGGAGCCGGAGGAGGCGCCAGAGGAGGCGTCGGATCCCGTGGAAGCGGCGGGGCGGGAGGTGATCGGGACGGTGCGGTGCACGCCGCCCGCCAGCGCGATCAGCGCCGCGTACTGGTCGTAGAAGGGCTCGAGGGTGATCACCTCGTCGCCCGGCTCGACCAACGCCAGGATCGTCGCGGCCAGCGCCTCCGTCGCCCCGGTGGTGACCAGTACCTCCGTGGTGGGGTCCCAGCGCAGTCCGTACCAGCTTGCCTGATGCTCGGCCACGGCCTCGCGCAGGTCGGCCTCGCCCGCGCCCGGCGGGTACTGGTTGCGGCCGCGCCGGATCGCGTCGATCGCAGCCTCGGCGACGAGCGCGGGCGGGTCGTCGTCGGGATAGCCCTGCCCGAGGTTCAGCGCGTCGTGGGCGGCGGCCTTCGCCGACATCTGCGCGAACACGGTGGGACGGGCCTGCCCGCCCACGAGCAGGCCGGCAGCGGCGGCGGCACGGGTCCAGGGACCGGAGGAGTTCATGGGCCCGAGTCTCTCAGAGCTGCGGAGCGGTGCGGCAGCGATCGCCGGGGTGACGAGCGGCCCGATGCTCAGCGGCGGGGGAAGACCAGCCGCCCGTAGGTGACGTAGCGGAAGGAGGTCGAGACGATCTGGCCGATGAAGGTGCCGGAGATGTTGTCCGCGAGCGGGGAGTCCAGTCCCAGCACGTACCGCGAGAAGGCCAGGCAGGCGAGCTGCAGTCCCGTCGCGATCACGTTGACCAGGATGAACAGCATGATCGAGCGGGTCGTGTCCGGGCGGGGCCGGTCCCCGAAGGTCCACAGCCGGTTGCCCAGATAGGTCAGGCACGAGGCGACCGCGATCGTGAGCACCTTGGCCGTGAGCGGGCTGCCGTGCATGATGCCCGCGCCCCAGCCCTGCGTGGGTTGCCAGAACACCAGCAGGTTGTACATCGCGGCGTCCAGCAGGAACACCAGACCGCCGACGACCAGGAACTTCAGGGTCGAGCGGAGGTGATCGTCGACCAGCGCGCCGGCGCGGCCACGGAGGGTGCGGCGGGTTCCGGCCGACGTCGCGGGGGAGTGCTCGGCCGCCCCGTCCTCGGACAGGGAGGGGCCGCGGAGCGTGGTGGACGGAGCGCTGCGCCCCGTCGTCTCGTCCGGCGACAGCACGCCCGGCACTGTACCGGACCCGGTACCATCGTGGACCTGCCGCAGCGACGGGTCGGCGGCGCCGCATGCGGCGCCCGGCCCTGGGAGCGCGCGGCACCGACCGCTGCGACGGGCGGCGCCCCCGAGGGGTGCGCCGGCCCTGGGAGCGCGCGGTCACGTCGCCCGACGGCGCCCGTCCCCGGACGGCACCCGTCACGAGGCGGAGCCCGTCGGCCCCCGCGCCGCGGACCGCCCCGGCGACGCCGACGCACACACCACGAGAAAGGCCCCCATGACTCACGTCGCCCTGACCATCGCCGGCTCCGAGGCCTCCGGAGGTGCCGGTGCCCAGGCGGACATCAAGACATTCCACCAGCTGGGCACCTTCGGCGCTGCGGCGCTGACCTGCATCGTCTCCTTCGACCCGAAGGACGACTGGAGCCACCGCTTCGTGCCGCTGGAGCCGCAGCTGATCCTCGACCAGATCGAGGCGAGCACCGCGGTGCACGATATCGACACCACGAAGATCGGCATGCTCGGCACCCCCGCCACGATCGAGACCGTCGCCGGCGCGCTCGCCGAGCGGTCCTTCACGAACGTCGTGCTCGACCCGGTGCTGATCTGCAAGGGCAACGAGGGCGGCTTCGCCCAGGACACCGACGACGCGCTCAAGGCGCAGATCCTGCCGCTGGCCACCTTCGTCACCCCCAACCACTTCGAGACCCTGGCGCTCTCCGGCATGGAGAGCATCGAGACGGTCGAGGAGCTGGCCGAGGCCGCGAAGCGCATCCACGACGCCTTCGACGTGATCGTGCTGGCCAAGGGCGGGGTCGCGCTCGAGGGCGAGGACGCGGTGGACGTGTTCCACGACGGCGAGCAGACTGTCGAGCTGCGCAGCCCGAAGGTCGGCCAGGAGCGCGTCAACGGCGCCGGCTGCACCCTCGCCGCCGCCGTCACCGCCGAGCTCGCCAAGGGCGCCACCCCGCTCGAGGCAGCCCGCACCGCGAAGGCCGTGGTCACCAGCTCCATCGAGAACCGCCAGAAGGGCCACACCCCCTTCGACTCCGTCTACCAGGGCAAGTACCAGGGCTGACGGGGAGGCCCGGGCCGGCCGAGGTCGGCCGGCTCGGCCGCGTGGGGCCGGCGACGCCTGTCGGCCCCGCCTCCCGGCCCGTCGGCAATCGAGTGGCAGGTTTCGACCGCTTCCATCGCGGAATACCGGTCGAAACCTGCCACTCGATGTGTCGCGGGTGGGTGCCGGCGGGGCAGGGCGGGGCAGGGCGGGGTGCGCGGCTGACCGGCACCCGGCCACGGTCACGAATGCATCCCGACATCCGATCAGTGCTCCCCTCATGTGGACAGATGTCGCCGGGGGAAGCATTCTCGGAGCATGAACGAGCGCACCACGCCGCCCGACGCCGACGTCGCTGGGCAGGACCCGACCCGCCCCGAGGGGGCTCCCCGCACCGGTGAGCCCCTGATCTCCGTGCGCGGCGTCGACAAGTTCTTCGGCGACTTCCAGGCGCTGAAGGGCATCGACCTCGACATCCACCGCGGTGAGGTCGTGGCCCTGATCGGCGCCTCCGGCTCCGGGAAGTCGACCCTGTGCCGCTGCCTGAACCGGCTGGAGACGATCACCGCCGGGGAGATCACCATCGACGGGGAGCGGCTGCCCGAGGAGGGCCGGGAGCTCACCCGCCTGCGCGCCGACGTCGGCATGGTGTTCCAGAGCTTCAACCTCTTCCCGCATCTCAAGGCGATCGACAACGTGACCCTCGGCCCGCGCAAGGTGCGCGGCGTGCCGAAGGCCGAGGCGGATCAGCAGGCGATGGAGCTGCTGGAGCGCGTGGGCCTCGCCGACAAGGCGAACTCCCTGCCCACGGCGCTGTCCGGCGGTCAGCAGCAGCGTGTGGCGATCGCCCGGGCGCTGGCGATGAAGCCGAAGGCGCTGCTCTTCGACGAGCCGACGTCGGCCCTGGACCCTGAGGTGATCAACGAGGTCCTGGACGTGATGGCCGAGCTCGCGAAGGCCGGGATGACGATGCTCGTGGTCACCCACGAGATGGGCTTCGCCCGCCACGTCTGCGACCGCGTGGTCTACATGGACGCCGGCGAGATCGTCGAGGAGGGCGAGCCCGAGCAGTTCTTCACCGCCCCGCGCAGCGACCGCGCCAAGGCGTTCCTGTCCAAGATCCTCGCGCACTGACCCCGGCGCAGCCCGACGCTCGCGCCACCGACCCTCGCACACCCCGACCCCCGCTCCGCCCGGAGCGCACGCAGAAACCGGAGAGACCCATGAACCCCACGAGCTTCCGTCCCCGCCGCCGGGCCGTCGTCGCCGCGGCGGCCGCCCTTCCCCTGGTGGGACTGGCCGCCTGCGGCTCCGACACCGGTGACGGCCCCGACCTCGGCGGCGGCGGCGGCTCCGACGGCGGCGGCGAGGGCTCGGCCTTCGCCGACGTGATCGCCTCCGGTCCCGTCGCTGCCGATGACGCGATCGCCGGCAGCGCCTGGGCCGCCGCGATCAAGGAGAAGGACCAGTTGATCCGCGGCGGCACCGTCGCCAACCAGGTGTTCTCCCTCGCCTCGACCACCGGTGGGCAGCCCACCGGCTTCGACGCGGGCATCACCCAGTTGCTGGCGAAGTACATCCTCGGTGAGGGCGGCGAGGAGAAGGTCGAGTACATCGACACCACCGTCGAGACCCGCGAGACGCTGGTGCAGAACGGGACCGTGGACTGCGTGATCGCGACCTACTCGATCACCCCCGAGCGTCTCGAGGTCATCGACTTCGCCGGCCCGTACTACCTCTCCGGCACCGCCATCCAGGTGCGCACTGAGGATGCGGAGTCGATCTCCGGCCCCGGGGACCTCACCGGCAAGAACCTCGTCACCCAGGCGAACTCCACCGGCATCCAGGCGATCGAGGAGTTCGTGACCGATCCCGGCGACGTGCAGACCCTCCCGGACAACGAGTCCTGCGTCGCCGCGCTCAAGCAGGGTCGGGCCGACGCCTACGTGCTCGACCAGGGTGTGCTGCTCGGCAACTCCGCCGCGGACCCCGAGGTGACCGTCGTCGGCGAGCCCTTCGTGGACGACCCCTACGGAGTGGGCCTGTCCAAGGACGCCGAGGGCGCGGTCGACTTCGTGAACACCTTCCTGCAGGAGATCATCGACTCCGGTGCCTGGGAGCAGCTGTGGACCGCCACGATCGGCGAGGTCATGGACACCGAGGCCCCCGAGCCGCCCGTCCCCGGCGAGCTGCCCTCCTGACGGGCTGAGCCGCCCGGCCGACGGGCAGGCCGCCGGCCCGCAGGCCGGGCGTCGGCCCGTCGGCCCGTCGGCCCGGAGTCGAACAGGCGTCCAGACGTCAGCCCACCGGCCGGAGCCGGCCCGTCGGCCGGACGCCGACCGCACGGCCAGGAGCCGGCCCGTCGGCCGTCCCTGTTCCCCAGTCCCCGATCGCACCGAGAGGCCCCTGATGGACGCCATCCGCGAGAACATCCCGCTGCTGCTGCAGGGCATCGGGACGACCGTCGCCCTGACGGTGCTCGGCTACGTGTTCGCGCTCGTCGTCGGCACCGTGATGGCGGTGGCGCGGGTCAGCCCGATCCCGCCGTTGCGCTGGGCGGCGACCGTGTACGTCGAGATCTTCCGCAACATCCCGCTGCTGAGCCTGCTGATCCTCATCTCCTTCGGCCTGCCGGACGTCGGGCTGCGCCTGCCCTACTTCTGGTGCGGCGTGCTGGGGCTGACCCTGTCCTCGGCCGCGTTCGTGTGCGAGAACGTGCGCTCGGGCATCAACACCGTGCCCGTCGGCCATGCGGAGGCGGCCCGCTCGATCGGGCTGGGGTTCTTCGGCACGCTGCGCTACGTGGTGCTGCCGCAGGCGTTCCGCTCGATGGTGCAGCCGCTGGTGAACGTGTTCATCGGCACCGTGATCGGCTCCGCGCTGTGCTCGGCGATCGCGGTGCAGGAGGTCACCTGGGTGACGCAGACGCTGAACATCCGCTACGCCCAGGCGGTGCTGATGTTCCTCATCGCCGGCGCCGTCTATCTCATCCTCTCCCTCGGCGGTGCGGCGATCGGCGGGGCGATCGAGCGGGCCGTCTCCCCGGGCGGTCGCGACCGCTCGCGCGCGAGCAAGGCGCTCGACGTGACGGCAGGAGCCCAGGCATGACCGCGCGTCGACGAACTGCGAGGAACGAGCGGGAGGAGATGCGCCCATGAGCACGACGTCGTCCTCCGCCACCCAGGTCCTCTTCGACGCGCCCGGTCCGAAGGGCCGTCGGCGCATCCTGCTGCTGTCGGTCCTCAGCGTGGTCGCGATCCTCGCGCTGCTCGCGGGGGCGCTGTGGCAGTTCCAGTCCAACGGCCAGCTCGACCCGGGCAAGTGGATCGTCTACCTGCGGGTGGACTACCTCGCCTTCCTCGGCCAGGGCCTGTGGGGCACGCTCAAGGTCACTGCGCTCGCCGCCGTGGTCGCGTTCCCGCTCGGCCTGCTGCTGGCGCTGGCGCGCCTCTCCCGCTTCCGGGTGCTGAGCACGCTCGCGGCGGTGTGGATCGAGTTCTACCGCGGCATCCCGATGCTGCTGGTGGTCTACGCGTTCCTGCTGGCCCTGCCCGCCTTCGGCGTGACCTTCCCGCGGTTCTGGATGCTGGTGATCCCGATGATCCTGGTCTCCTCCGCCACCACGGCCGAGGTGTTCCGCGCCGGGATCAACGCCGTGGACCGCGGCCAGCACGAGGCGGCCGCCGCGATCGGGCTCTCGCGGCGCGATGCGATGGCCTCGGTGATCCTGCCGCAGGCGGTGCGCCTGGTGCTGCCGAGCCTCATCCTCGCCCTGGTCACGCTGCTGAAGGACTCGACCCTCGGCTACGTGGTCAGCTACAACGAGCTGCAGTTCCAGGGCAAGACGCTCGTGTCGATCACCCGCTACCTGGTGCAGACGTACCTGGTGGTCTCGGTGATCTACATCGTCATCAACTTCCTGCTCACCCGGATCGCGCTCGCGCTGGACGCGCGGATGAAGGCCCGCGCCGCCGCGGGCTGAGCGCGGCGGGGCGGGCTCCAGCAGCACCGGCTCGTCCCGTCGGCCGCCCCGTCCCGTCCAGCGATCCGTCCCGACGGCCGACCGGCGCGAGCGCTGTCCCCTCGGCCGCCCCGTCCTCGTCCCCTCCCGGAAGGTCTTTCCCATGTGTCGTCTGCTCGGCGTCGTCTCCCGCGGCGCGCTTCCGCTGCCCGAGGCGGTGCCCGGCGAGCTGCCGCTGTTCACGGCGCTCTCCGAGCGGCACAAGGATGGCTGGGGCGTGGCCTCCTATCCCGCGGGCACGGGGGCCGACGGGGGCGACGACCCCGCCCCGATGCTCCCGCTGCTGCGCCGCGGCACCGACACCGCTCTCGCCTCGAACGACTACGGGGAGGCGGTCGCGGAGGCGCGCGGCGAGGTGATCGTGGTGCACCTGCGACGGGCGAGCGTGGGCCTCGCGCTGACCCCCGAGAACACCCACCCCTTCGTCGAGGGGGAGATGACCTTCAGCCACAACGGCCAGTTCGACCTTTCCGACGAGCTGCGCGAGCGGATCCTCGCCCGCGGCGGCCGCGCCCCGCTCGGCACCACCGACTCCGAGCTGTTCCTCTCGCTGGTCACCGCCTGGGCGGGCGAGCTCTCGCCGCGGGAGGGGCAGACTGACTGGGCGCTCGCGATCCAGCACGCGGCCGCCGAGCTCACCGCACTGACCACGGAGCTTTTCGGCCGCCCGCCCGAGTCGCTGAACTGCCTGCTCACTACGCCCGGCACGCTCGTCGCCTTCGCCCAGCACGACCCGCCCCAGGCCCCGGCCGATCAGCCGGCGGAGGTGTACGACCTGCGCTGGCGCGCCGACCACGACCGGGTGCTCGTCTCCTCGACCGGCTACCCGCAGGCGGGCTTCGCGACCCTCGCACAGGGGGCGGCGCTGACCGTGCACCGCGGCAGCCTCCGCGTCGAGGAGCATCCGCCGCTGGGTCGGTGAACGCGGCAGACCGAACGGCCTGGCGCGACCCCGCGCGTCGGGCCACTCGATAGGGTTGGTCTCTCCGGCAGTGACAGCTCGTCGGCCCGACCGCCCTGGGAGGCCCCGTGATCGGTTTCGAGAACGTCCGCAAGGAGTATCCGGGCGGCACGCTCGCGGTCGAGGACTTCACCCTCGAGATCGCCTCCCACGAGGCGATCGCGCTCGTGGGCACCTCCGGCTCCGGCAAGACCACCCTCATGCGCATGATCAACCGCATGGTCGACCCCACCTCCGGGCGGGTCACGATCGACGGCGAGGACGTCGCGGGGATGGATCCCGTCGCGCTGCGCCGCTCCATCGGCTACGTCATGCAGGCCTCGGGCCTGCTGCCCCACCGCACCGTGCTGGACAACATCACCACCGTCCCCGTGCTGCGCGGCACCGCGAAGGGCGAGGCGCGCGAGCGGGCCCGCGAGCTCATGGACACCGTGGGCCTGGACCCGGAGCTCGCCTCCCGCTATCCCGCCCAGCTCTCCGGCGGCCAGCAGCAGCGCGTCGGCGTCGCCCGCGGCCTCGCCGCCGACCCGAACATCCTGCTCATGGACGAGCCCTTCGGCGCCGTCGACCCGATCGTGCGCGAGGAGCTGCAGAGCGAGCTGCAGCGCCTCCAGCGCGATCTGCGCAAGACGATCGTCTTCGTCACCCACGACATCGACGAGGCCTTCCGCATCGGCGACCGCGTCGTGATCCTCCGCCCCGGCGGCCGGATCGCCCAGGTCGGCACCCCGCAGGAGATCCTCGCCGACCCGGCCGACGACTTCGTGGCCAGCTTCGTCGGCGCGGACCGCGGCGCCCGCACCCTGCACGTCGAGCGCGTCGACGGCCGCGACGTCGTCGTCGACGCGGACGGGCGCGCCGCCGGGGTGCTCGCCGGCGCCCCCGCAGGTGGCGGGAATGGCTCGAGCGGGGCCGGCTCGCGCGGGACCGGCTCGCATCGGGCCGACGGGGGCCATGAGGGCGACCGCGGGCAGGAGCCGCTCCGGTGAGCTGGGTCCTCGACAATCTCGACGTGATCGCGGGATACACCGGCGCGCACCTGGTCCAGGCGCTGCCGCCGATCCTGCTCGCCTTCGCGCTCTCCCTGCCGCTGGCGAAGCTCGCGAACTCCCGCGGCTGGCTGCGCACCGGCGTGACCACCACCTCCGGGCTGATGTACGCGATCCCGTCCCTGCCGCTGTTCGTGCTGCTGCCCGGGCTGATCGGCACCGGCGTGCGCAGTCCGCTGAACATCGTCGTCGCCCTGACCCTCTACGGCCTCGCGCTCATGGTCCCCACCGCCTCCGACGGCTTCCGCTCCGTCTCCCGCGACGTGCTCGGCTCCGCGACCGCGCAGGGCTACGCCCCGGCCGCCCGCTTCTGGCAGGTCGAGCTGCCGCTGGCCGGACCGGTGCTGCTGGGCGGGGTGCGGGTCGTCGCGGTCAGCACGATCTCGCTGGTCACCGTCGGCGGTGTGCTCGGCGTGCCGAGCCTGGGGATGCTGTTCGTGGACGGGGTGCGGCGAGGGATCGTCGCAGAGATCGCCGCCGGCGTCGTCGCGACCGCCGCCCTCGCGCTGCTCACCGATGCGCTGCTGGTGCTGCTGGGCCGCCTGCTGATGCCCTGGCACCGCGGACGGGAGGGGAGCAGGCCGTGAACGAGAACCCCTTCCTCGGAGCCTTCGAGTGGCTTTCCGACCCGGCGCGCTGGACCGGGCCGTCCGGGATCCCCCTGCGCACCGCCGAGCACCTCGGCTACACAGCGCTCGGCGTGCTGGTCGCTGCGCTGATCGCCGTCCCCGTCGGGCTGTACGTCGGCCACACCGGCCGGTTCAAGGGCCTCGCCGTCGGCGCCGCGGGCGCGGCCCGCGCCCTGCCCACCCTGGGCCTGGTGACCCTGTTCGCGCTGCTGGTCGGGATCGGGCTCACCGCGCCGCTGCTCTCCTTCGTGATCCTCGCGATCCCGTCGCTGCTGGCCGGGGCCTACTCCGCCGTCGAATCGGCGGACCCCGCCACCGTCGACGCCGCCCGCGCCCAGGGCATGACCGAATGGCAGATCCTCACCCGGGTCGAGCTCCCGCTGGGGATGCCGCTGCTAGTGGGCGGGGTTCGCGGCGCGACCGTGCAGGTCGTCGCCACCGCCATGCTCGCCGCCTATGTGGGCAGCGGCGGCCTGGGCCGATACATCTTCCAGGGCCTCGGCTCCCAGGACTATCCGCAGATGATCGCCGGGTCACTGCTGGTCATCGTGCTCGCCCTCGTGCTCGACCTGGCCCTGCTGCTGCTCCAGCGCGCGACCGCACCGCGCGGGACGGCCGCCGCATGAGTCCCGACCGTTCCCTCCCCGCCGCACGCTCCGTCCGACCTCACCTCCCAGGAGAACCCTCATGAGCATCCACAGCACCCGTCGTCACCTGCTGGGCACCCTCGGCGCGGGCGGGCTCGCCCTCGGCGCCGCGGCCTGCGGCAGCTCCGACCCCTTCGAGGAGGAGGGCTCCGGCTCCGCCGGCTCCGACGGCGGCGGCGAGGTCCCCGCGGGCACGCTCGCCATCGGCTCCCAGGCCTACTACTCCAACGAGATCATCGCCGAGCTGTTCGCGCAGGTGCTCGAGAAGGCGGGATTCACCGTCGACCGCCAGTACCAGATCGGCCAGCGCGAGGTGTACATGCCCGAGCTCGAGGCCGGGTCGCTGGACCTGCTGCCCGAGTACCTCGGGAACCTCCTGCAGCACTACCAGCCCGACGCGGGCTCCGCGAGCCCCGAGGAGATCAGCTCCTCCCTCGAGGAGGCCCTGCCGGAGGGGCTGCGCGTGCTCTCCTTCGCCGAGGCCTCCGACCAGGACTCCTACACCACCACCTCCGACTTCGCCTCCACGCACTCCCTCAGCGCGATCGGCGACCTCGCAGGCGTCGAGGAGGACCTGAAGATCGCCGCGAACAGCGAGTTCGAGACGCGGCCCTACGGCCCCGAGGGCGCGAAGGCGGTGTACGACGTCGACATCGCCGTGGTGCCCGTGGAGGACTCCGGAGGTCCGCTGACCGTCCAGGCCCTCCTGGACGGGGACGTCCAGCTCGCCGACATCTACAGCGCCGATCCCTCCATCGCCGAGAACGACCTGGTGGTGCTCGAGGACCCCGAGTCGATGATCCTGCCGCAGAACGTGGTCCCCGTCGTCTCCGAGAAGATCGACGAGCAGGCGGCCGAGGCGATCGAGGGAGTGATCGCCGAGCTCAGCGCCGACGACCTCGTCGAGCTGAACCGGCAGAGCGTCGTGGACCAGGCCTCCAGCGCCGACATCGCCACCGGCTGGCTGACCGAGAAGGGCCTGCTCTGATGCGCATCGTCGTCACCGGCGCGAGCGGGAAGGTGGGCGGCGAGGTCGCCCGCCTGCTCCACGGGGCGCCCGGGATCACGCTGCGCCTGGTCGGCCGGAGCCTCGAGCGCCTCCCCGCGCTCGAGGGCGTCGAGCAGGCGCAGGCCGGTTTCGGCGACGCGGACGCCTGCGCCGCCGCCTTCGACGGGGCCGACGCGCTGCTGCTGGTCTCCGCCGGGGAGGCCGAGGACCGGCTCGACCAGCACCGCACCGCGATCGACGCCGCGGCCCGCGCCGGGGTGCGGCACGTGGTCTACACGTCCTTCCTCGGCGCGTCCGACGACGCCGGCTTCACCCTCGCCCGCGACCACGGCGCTACCGAGGAGATGCTGCGCGGCTCGGGGATGGCCTGGACGTTCCTGCGTGACAGCTTCTACGCCGACGTGCTGCTCGACTTCGCCGGGGACGACCGGGTGATCCGCGGCCCGGGCGGCACGGGCCGCTGCGCCTTCGTCGCCCGCCGCGACGTGGCCGAGGTCGCCGCCCGGATCCTGCGCGACCCCGCCCCCTACGCCGGGAGGGCGCTGGACCTGACCGGTCCGGTCGCGGTCAGCCTCGCCGAGGCGGCGCTGCTGATGACGCGCGCGGCGGGGGAGGAGTACGAGTACGTCGACGAGTCGATAGCCGAGGCCCGCGCCTCCCGCGCCCCCTACGGTGCACCGGACTGGCAGGTCGAGGCGTGGATCAGCACCTACACCGCGATCCGCGACGGCGAGCTCGACCTCGTCTCCGGGCACGTTCAGGAGGTCCTGGGGCGGGCGCCGCTCGGCCTCGAGGAGGCGGTCGCCGACCCGCTGTGAGCGGGGGAGGGCTCCTCAGCCCTGGCTCGCCGCGCCGAGCCGGCGCGAGATCGCGTCGGCCGCGGCACGGGTCCGGGCGGCGAGCTGCGGGAGCTGCTCGGCCCCGGCGCGGTAGAACGGCGCCGCGAGCAGCACGGCGCCGGCGACCTCCCCGCGGTGGTCACGCACCGGCGCGGAGAGGGAGACCTCGTCCTCGGAGGTCTCGCGGTCGTTGAGCGCGTACCCCTGCTCCCGCACCCTGGCGAGCCGCTCCATGTAGTCGCCGGTCTCCCAGCCCTCCTCGAGCCGGATCGTGCCGGCAACGACCAGGGCCTCCGCTTCGGCGGGCTCGAGGGCTGCGAGGAGCACCTGCACGGTCGAGCTCAGCGCCGTGCGGTAGTGGCTGCCGAGCACCGAGGTGTGCTTGATCTGATGGCGGCTCGGGACCTGCTCCACCGTCACCGACGCCGCGCCGTTCCAGACCGCGAGCGCGGAGGTCTCCCCGGTGCGCTCGGCGAGGTCCTGCAGGTCCTCGAGCGCGACCCGGCGCACGTCGAGCTCCGCGAGCAGCGGCCCGGCCACGGCGATCAGGCCGAGGCCCAGCCGGTAGCGTCGGGAGGCCTCGTCGCGCTCGACCACCCGCTCCTGCTCGAGGGTCGACAGGATCCGCGAGACGCTCGACTTGTGCAGGCCGACCTGCTCCGCGATCTCGGTGACGCCCTGCTGCGGATGCTCCACGGTGAAGCAGCGGATGATCCGCAGGACGTTGACGATGACGGAGGCGCCGCGGCCGCTCTCGGTGCGCTCCTGCTCGTTGGTGCTGGTCATCCTCGGATCCTATCGGCGCTGTCGTTCCCGGGGGCTCGGTCGGCGGGAGCCACGGCACGATCGGCCGACGAGGCGCCGCCGCCAGGTGACGCCGCACCGCGATCGGCCGACGTGGCGTCGCGGGCGGCGAGGGCCTTGCGGTACGAGCCGAAGCCGCTCATGTCGAAGTTCCCCGTCGGCCCCCATGCCACGAGCACCTGCAGCGGCTCGTCGCCCTCGCAGGCCAGGTCGTGCTCGATGCCGGCCGGGGCGCGCAGCGCATCCCCGGGACCCAGCAGATGCGTCTCGCCCTCCTGGCGGATGCGGGCCCGTCCGGAGAGGACCAGGTAGATCTCCTCGAGCGCCGGCTCGTCATGGGCGTGCATGCCCTCGTAGGCGCCCGGGGCGAGGGTCCAGGTCTGCAGCGCGACGGGCAGCTGCGAGCTGTCGGCGAAGTGATGGCGGATGCGCAGGTCGCCGGCGCCCTCGTGGAGGGTGTGCGCGAACTCGTGCACGCCCGCTCGCTCGACGGGGCCGTCCGGCAGGTCGGGGGCGTCGGGCCGGGGCTGCGGTGTCTCCGGGCTGCTCATGCGGGGCTCCTGGGGTCGGGGATCGGGCCGGGAGGCGGTGAAGATGGTCGAGAGGTGGCGCAGGGCGTACCAGTACGCCTATATAGGCGCAGTGGCACGCCCAGCGCCCTCGACCGACCATGACCGATCATGCCGCTCGGCTCGGCTCGGCTCGGCTCGGCTCGGGTCGGGGAAGCACGGGCCGGCCCGGTCAGGTGCGGCGGGGACGAGGACGCCGGCCGGCATCGTCCGCGGGTGCGGTGATGCCGGCCGGCGTCCCCTGTGCCTGATCAGGCCGGGATGATGTTGTGCTCCGGCCCGAAGGGGAACTTCGTGATGTTCTCCGCGCCGTCCTCGCCGACCACGAGGATGTCATGCTCGCGGTAGCCGCCCGCGCCGGGCTGCCCCTCGGGCACGGTGATCATCGGCTCCATCGAGACGACCATGCCCGGCTCGAGCACGGTGTCGATGTCCTCGCGCAGCTCCAGGCCGGCCTCACGGCCGTAGTAGTGCGAGAGGACGCCGAAGGAGTGGCCGTAGCCGAAGGTGCGGTTCGGCAGCAGGCCGTGGCCGATGTAGATCTTGTTCAGCTCATGGGCGATGTCCTTGCACACGGCGCCGGGCTTGATCAGCTCGATGCCGGCGCGGTGCACCTCGACGTTGATGTTCCACAGGCGCAGCGACTCCTCGTCGGGCTCGCCGAAGAACAGCGTGCGCTCGAGGGCCGTGTAGTAGCCGGTGGGCATCGGGAAGGCGTTCAGCGACAGGATGTCGTGCTCCTGCACCTTCCGCGTGGTGGCCCAGTTGTGGGCGCCGTCGGTGTTGATGCCGGACTGGAACCACACCCAGGTGTCGCGCACCTCGCGGTGCGGGAAGGTCTTCGCGATCTCGCGGGTCATGGCCTCGGTGCCGGCCAGCGCGACCTCGAACTCCTGCACACCGGCGTGGACGGCGTTCTTGATCGCCTCGCCGCCGATGTCGCCGATCCGGGCGCTCTCCTTGATCACCGCGATCTCCTCGGCGGACTTGATCATGCGCTGGCGCATCGCGTCCTGGGAGACGTCGATCAGCTCGGCGCCGGGGAAGGCGTCCTGGAGGCGGCGGAGGATCTGCAGCGAGACGGTGTCGTCCTCGATGCCCAGGCGCTTGGGGTCGGTGATCCCGCGCTGGGCGAGGGCCTGCTGGAGCGCGTAGTAGAAGTTGTCGCGGTTCCAGTCGGTGTAGACGATGTTCTCGCCGTAGCTGGTGCGCCAGGGCATGCCCGCGTCGATGTTCGCGGTGATGGTGCAGGTGTCGTCGGCGGTGACGACCATGCCGTAGGAGCGGCCGAAGTACGTGAACAGGAAGTCCGAGTAGTACTTGATGCCCTGGTAGCTGGTGAGGATCACGGCGTCGAGGTTCTTCTCGGCCATGATCCTGCGCAGGCCGCTCAGGCGGCGCTCGAACTCGGCGTCGGAGAAGGTCAGCTTCTGCTTCTCGCCGTTGTGGAGGACCTTGAGGCGCTCGAGGTCGTTGACGGAGGTTGCGGTGGTCGCGGTCATGATCGTCTCCTTCGACGGGGCACGGCACGGGATGTGGCCTTGATGGTTGTCTTGAGTGCAACCCGGTTGCGTCAGTGTTGCGCGTGAGGGGCGTCACGTCAAGCGGTTCGGGGAAGCAGTTCCCGCACCCGTGGCGGTGTGGCGGCGGGGAGGGTGCGGCAGGCCGACGGGGCCGACGGGGTCGACGGGGCCGCCCGGTGGTCCGGGGGACGACGAGCCCCGCCCCGCGCTCGTGGTGGACGCCGGGCGGGGCAGGCCCGGTTCAGAGGCCGAGCTCGGCGCGCAGCTCTGCCGCGAGATCCTCGACGGTCTGCGTGAACAGCAGCTCGCCCTTCTCGGCGCTCGCGCCGTCGGGCGCCGAGAGACAGCCGGTCCCCGGCGTCCGCTCGGGCACGACCGGCAGGCGGTCGAAGCGGTACGGCGCGGCGGGCGGATGGCTCACCGCGCGGTCCATGTGCACCAGCTCCGGCCGCAGGTGCAGCAGCAGCGCGGTCTCCAGCACCCCGCCGTGCTCCACGTCCCAGCCGGGGAACCCGCCCGGGTAGACCACCTCGAGCGTCGGCGCGGAGACGTAGTCCCAGTAGGACAGCAGCATCACCGACTGCTCCGCGCCCGGGGCCAGGCCCAGGTCGCGCAGCGCCAGGTCCGCGCCCTCGTAGAGGAACTGCGTGTTCTCGTAGTGGCCGTTGAGCACCACCACGTGCCGCACGCCCTGGGCGAGCAGGCCCCGGATCAGCTGGCGCGCCTGGGCGATGAGCGCATCGGCGTCGAGGCTGAGCGTGCCGTGCAGGTGGTTCCCGCCGCCCGAGCGCTGCTGGGACTTGTACCCCAGGGTGAACGGCTCGAGCACCTTCGCCCCGGTCTGCTCGGCGACCGCGGTCGCGACCGCCGTGGAGAGGATCGCGTCGGTCCCCAGCGGCAGGTGCGGGCCGTGCTGCTCGAACGCCCCGGTGGGCAGGATCGCGACGGCGCTCCCGCCGCCCACCCACTCCTCGTACTCCCGGGCGGTCATCGTCGCCAGGCGCACGGTGCGGGCGGGCTCGTCGGCCGACGGGGTCCCGGTCGGCGGAGCTCCGACCGACGGGGCTCCGGCCGGCGGCGCTCCGGCCGGCGCCGGGCCGGGCCGTGCGGCGCCTGTCTGCGCCTGCCCGAGCGAGGAGGAGTCGGGCGACGGGGCGTCGGGGGCGGAGGGCTCTGTCATCGGTAGTCGTCCCTTCGGTCGTCGTGGCGGTGGAACGTCTGCGGGGGCACGAAGGTGCCCTCGCCGACGCCGCGCTTGGGGTCGGGGATCCCGTCCTCGTCGACGAACTCGTCCTCGGGACGGGGCTCGGGGTCGTTGATCTCCCGCTCCGCCCGCACGACCGCGGCGTTGCGGGTGCGCAGGCGCCGGATCAGGTTCACGATCATCAGGATGATCACGAAGGAGAAGGGGAAGGCGCCGATGATCGTGCCGGTCTGGACGGTGTCCACCACGGCCGCGCCGCCGAGGGACAGCAGCACCGCCGCGACGGTCGCGATCGAGACCACGAGCACCACGCGGAACAGGGGTCCGGACTTCTTCGGGGCCGAGACGAACTCCGCCAGCGCATAGGTGCCGGAGTCGAGGCTGGTCACGTAGTAGGTCGCGACCAGCACGGTCGCCGCGATGATGAGGAAGATGCCGATGCCCGGCACCATCTCCAGCATCCGGAACAGCGCCACCGAGAGGTCCTCGTTCACGGCCTCGGAGATCACCAGGCCGTTCTGGTCGTCGTAGCGGATGCCCGCCGAGGCGATGACCGCGGTCCACACCATCACGATCAGCGAGGGCACGATCGTCACGCCGAGCACGAACTCGCGGATCGTGCGGCCGCGGGAGATCCGGGCGATGAAGCCGGCGACGAAGGGCGAGAACGCGATCACCCAGCACCAGATGAACACGGTCCACGGGCCGTTCCAGAGCTCGTCCCAGGGCGCTCCGCTGCCGGCGGTCTCGGCCTCGGTCCAGAAGCTCATGGCCGGGAAGGAGGCGAAGAAGCCGCCGAAGGTCTGGAACATGTTCGAGAGGATGAAGATCGTCGGCCCGAAGACGAACACGCCGACCACCAGCACGATGCTGAGCACGGAGTTCAGCTCGCTGATGCGCTTCATGCCCTTGTTCACGCCCATGAAGGCGGAGACGGCGGTGAGCGCGCCGAGCACGACGATCACGATCATCCAGACCATGGGGCCGGAGGCGATGCCGGTGACGGTGTTCAGGCCCGAGGTGAACTGCATCGCCGCGAAGCCGAAGGAGGTCGCCAGGCCCAGCACGGTCGCGATGATCGCGAGCAGCTCGATCACGACGCCGGCGGGTCGGCGCGCGGCGGCGGGGAGGAGGTCGACGGTCGCCTCGCGGAAGGTGAGGGTCTTGCCGAGGTTGTGGTGCGAGTAGGCCAGGCAGATCGCGACCACGCAGTACATCGCCCAGGCGGTGGGGCCCCAGTGGAAGTAGGTCCAGATGATGCCGGACTGGCCGGCGTTGCCCATGTCCGAGGCGACCGGGGCGCCGTCGCGCAGCATCATCGGCTCGGCGAGGGACCAGAAGATCAGGCCCACGCCCTGCCCGCAGGCGAAGAGCATCGAGTACCAGGCGAAGTTGCCGTGGGCCGGCCGGGCCTTCGGGCCGCCCAGGCGGATGCGGCCCAGCGGGCTGATGCACAGCCATACGCACACCGCCACCGCGATCAGCGAGTAGAGCACGAACCACCAGGTGAACCCGCCGGTGACGAACGAGCGCAGGTTCGAGATGAGGTTCGCGGAGGCGTCGGGCGCGAGGATCACTGCGATGACGACGCCGACGATCAGCAGCGGCGGCAGCGCCATGATGATCGCTCGGTCCAGCGCCGGGATCTGGAATCCGCGGAAGCGGGGGAGGTCGACGGTGCGCTCATCGGCGCGGGAGGCGCCGTCGGGCGTACCGGTCGCGCCGTCGCCGCTCCCCGGGTCAGGGGGCGAGGACGGGTCCTCGGCGCCGGGCTGGTTCGTCTCTGTGGTCGTCATGGGACACCCCTCGGGATGGTCGGTGCGGCCGGGCCGACGGCGATCGTCCTCGATCGCTCGACGGTCCGCGGAACTGGCTCCCCTGCACTGTTGCGTTGAGGGCAACGCGGTTGCCCAATCATTCACGTGGCGGCGGTCACAGTCAAGGGGGTTCTGGGACGCGGCGCGCCGCGCGGCGCCCGTGAGGCGCCCCCACGACGCGTCGGGCGCTCAGGAGGCGGCGAGCTGCTCCTGCTCCTCGCGGGCGGCCCGTTCCCGGGCGGCCTTCGGATCGTACGAGTCGCCCTGGAGGATCAGCGCGACCAGCCCGAGAAGCGAGAGCCCCATGATGAGGAAGGCCGGCGAGTACGAGTTGTCCGTGACCGAGATCAGCCAGGTCGCGATGAACGGCGCGGTGCCGCCGAAGATCGCGTTGCCGAAGTTGAAGGGGATCGCGAAGCCGGAGAGGCGCACCTGCGGCGGCACCGCCTCGACGAAGTAGACGGCGAAGGTCGAGTCGTTGAGGCTGAACAGCGCCACCAGCGAGATCTGGATCAGCAGCACGCCGAGGAAGCCGGACTGTCCCAGCAGCACGAAGGCCGGGTAGCTCAGCAGGATGAACCCGATCGCGTTGATCAGCAGCAGTCGACGCCTGCCGAAGGTGTCCGAGAGCCAGGCGCCCACGAAGATCAGCGGCAGGTAGAGCACCAGCGCGAGCGAGAGGATCAGGCTGGACTGGAAGGCCGTCAGCCCCAGCTCGACCTCGATGTAGGTGGCCATGTAGGTGAGCACCAGGTAGTAGCCGCTCGCGTTCACGGCCATGATGAAGAGCATCCGCAGCATCGAGGGCCAGTGGTCCTTGATCAGCTCGAACAGCGGCGCGGTCGCGACCGCCTCCTCCTTCTCCATCTGCTCGCGCACGGGCGAGTCGGAGACCCTGCGGCGGATCCAGCGCACCACGATCGTGAGCACCGCCGCGGCGAGGAACGGGATCCTCCAGCCCCACTCCTGCACGGCCTCCTCGGGCAGCAGGCCGTTCAGCAGCGAGGCCATCACCGAGGCGCCGAGGAAGCCGGCCGAGGTCGCGATCGGCACGGTCGAGACCCAGCGGGCGCGCTTGTGCGCCGGCGCGTGCTCGGCCAGCAGCACCGCCGCGCCCGAGTACTCGCCCGCGGCGCAGAAGCTCTGCAGCATCCGGGCCGCGAGCAGCAGGATCGGGGCGGCGAGCCCGATCGTGGCGTAGCCGGGCAGCACGCCGATGGTGAAGGTCGCCAGCCCCATGCCCACGATCGTGAGGGTGAGCGTGCGCTTCGGGCCGATCTTGTCGCCGAAGTGGCCCCAGAACAGCCCGCCGATCGGTCGGACCAGGAAGGAGAGCGCGAAGACGCCGAAGGTCTGCATCAGCGCGATGCCCGGGTCGGTGCTCGGGAAGAACACCTGGGCTATGGTGGTGGCGAGATAGGCGTAGCTCGCGTACTCGAACCACTCGATGAAGGTGCCCAGGCCGACGGTGCTGAGCGTCAGTCTGACCTGGCCGCGCTCGAGCCGCGTCGCCGCGGCCGCGGTCGCATGGGAGGGAGTGCTGGACATGGGGACTCCTGTCTTCCTCCCGCCGTTGGGAGGTCGGAGGCGTCGGCCCGCTCGGAGCGCGACGCGGGGAGGGGTGCGCGACGGCGAGCGTGCGCGTTGCGTTCAGTACAACCGAGTTGCCAGAGTGCCCTGTGGGCTGGGTCACGTCAAGGGGGTCGGCGGGCCGTGAGCGTCTCGTGATGCGGCGCGGCCGCGGACGGGTGCTCCCCGGCCGCGGACGCGTGAGCCTCGGCCGCGGACGCGTGCGCCCCGGCCCGCCCTCCCCCTCAGAGCACCGTGCGGATGGAGGACTCGAACTCCGCGACGTGCTGCGCGACGAGCTCGGCGGCGCGGTCGTCGTCCCCCGCGAGCATCGCGTCGAGCATCTCCCGCAGCTCGGTGACGTGCGAGGTCAGGCCCGGCAGGCGGTGCATCGCCACGCACCAGATGCGGGTGGAGAGGTTGTCCAGGCGCAGCAGCGTCTCGGCGAGGTAGACGTTCCCGCAGGCGCGGTAGATCGCGCGGTGCACGCCGACGTCGACCTGCAGGGCATGGCGCGGGTCCGCGGCCTCGGGGCCGGCCTCGAGCGCGTCGAGGGAGCGCAGCGACTCCTCGAGGGCGGCGCGGGCCGAGGGGTCCTGGTTCGCGGCCGCGGCGCGGACCGCGACCGGCTCGAGCGCCGCGCGCACCTGGGTGATCGCAGCCAGCGCCGTGATGTCGACCGTGGTGGCGAAGGTGCCGCGGCGCGGATAGGTGACCACGAGATGGTCGAGCTCGAGATGCTTGATCGCCTCGCGCACCGGGGTGCGGCCCACGCCGAGCTCCTCGGCGATCCGTCCCTCCTGGAGCGGCTCGCCCGGGGCGATCTCGAGCATGATCAGTCGGTCGCGGAGGGCCAGGTACGCCTGCTCGGCGAGCGAGGCGGGCGAGGTGCCGAGGGACGTGGTCATCTCTGCTCCTGAGCATCGGGGGCGGCCGGGATTGACACCGGATGTGACCCACCCTACAGTGAGCGACAAGTGATATATCAGTCACAGTCGACTGGTCGACACACAGTCCACCCGGCCCGCCCCCGACGACGGGAGCGCCCGGTCCCCCTCTGCGAAGGAACCCTCCATGGCCGACCTTCTTCCCGAGCACCCCGAATTCCTGTGGCACTCGCCCGAGCCGAAGTCCGGCTACGACGTCGTGATCGTCGGCGGCGGCGGTCACGGCCTCGCGGCCGCCTACTACCTGGCCTCGCGCCACGGCATCACCAACGTCGCCGTGCTCGAGCGCGGCTGGCTGGCCGGCGGCAACATGGCCCGCAACACCACGATCATCCGCTCGAACTACCTGTGGGACGAGTCGGCGATGATCTACGAGGCCTCGCTGAAGCTGTGGGAGCAGCTGCCCGAGGAGCTCGAGTACGACTTCCTGTTCAGCCAGCGCGGCGTGCTCAACCTCGACCACACCCTCGGCGACGTGCGCGGCTCCGTCCGCCGCGTCAACGCCAACAAGCTCAACGGCGTGGACGCCGAGTGGCTCGACCCGAAGCAGGTCAAGGAGGTCGTGCCGATCCTCAACATCTCCGAGGACATCCGCTATCCCGTCCTCGGCGGCACCTACCAGCCCCGCGCCGGCATCGCCAAGCACGACCACGTCGCCTGGGCGCTCGCCCGCAAGGCCGACGAGATGGGCGTGCACATCATCCAGAACTGCGAGGTCACCGAGGTGATCGTCGAGAACGGCCGCGCCGTCGGCGTCGAGACGACCCGTGGCCGGATCAACGCCGGGAAGGTCGCGCTCGCCGCGGCCGGACACTCCACCGAGGTCTCCGAGACCGCCGGGGTGCGCCTGCCCGTCCAGTCCCGCCCCCTCCAGGCCCTGGTCAGCGAGCTGTTCGAGCCCGTCCACCCCGCCGTCGTGATGAGCAACCACGTCCACGTCTACGTCTCCCAGGCCCACAAGGGCGAGCTCGTGATGGGCGCGGGCGTGGACCAGTACAACGGCTACGGCCAGCGCGGCGCCTTCCACGTCGTCGAGGACCAGCTCGCCGCCGCCGTGGAGCTCTTCCCGATCTTCTCCCGGGCCCGCGTGCTGCGCACCTGGGGCGGGATCGTCGACGTCACCGCCGACGCCTCGCCGATCATCTCGAAGACCGAGGTGGACCAGCTGTACGTCAACTGCGGCTGGGGCACCGGCGGCTTCAAGGCCACCCCCGGCGCCGGCTTCGCCCTCGCGCACACGATCGCGCACGACGAGCCGCACGAGATCAACACGCCCTTCACCCTCGACCGCTTCGAGACGGGCCACCTCATCGACGAGCACGGCGCCGCCGGCGTCGCCCACTGACCGCGCCCCGGCGCCACGACCCCAGGAGGCCACCATGCTCCTCATCGACTGCCCCCACTGCGGACCCCGCAACGAGGTCGAGTTCCACTACGGCGGCGAGGCCCACGTGCCCTACCCCGAGGACCCCTCGGCCCTCGACGACCGCGAGTGGTCCCGCTACCTCTTCTACCGCGCCAACACCAAGGGCATCCTCGCCGAGCGCTGGCAGCACTCGGCCGGCTGCCGCAAGTGGTTCAACGCCCTGCGCGACACCCGCACCTACCGCTTCGAGCGCATCTACCCGATGGGCTCCCCGCGCCCCGACCTGCCGGAGCCCCAGAAGGTGCTGGCCGACGCCGCCGAGCCGGACCGCTTCGCGTCGATGACCACCACCGAGGGACGCACCGACGGCTCCGTCGCCGATCCCTCCGCCGCCGGCAGCGCCGCCGACGGCTCCACCCCTGCCCCCGAGGCTCGCACCGGGAACGAGGACGACCATGCCTGAGAACCAGACCCCCCGCCGCGGCCCCGCCCACGGGGTCGACCCCGCACGGCCCCTGACCCTCACGGTCGAGGGCGAGACGCTGCCCGCGCTCGCCGGCGACACCGTCGCCAGCGCCCTGCTGGCCGCCGGCCGCCTGGCCGTGGCCCCCTCGATCTACCTCGCCCGCCCCCGCGGCCTCATGGCCGCCGGCCTCGAGGAGACCAACGCCCTGATCACGGTCCACGACCGACGGGAGGACGGGGTCGACGAGTCGATGCTCCCGGCCACCACGGTCGAGGCCGTCGACGGGCTCGAGGCGAGCCTGCTCAGCGGGCTCGGGACGCTCGACCCGCGCGAGGACCACGCCTACTACGACCACAAGCACGTCCACACCGACGTGCTCGTCGTCGGCGCCGGCCCCGCCGGGCTCGCCGCCGCCCGCGAGGCCGCCCGCTCCGGCGCCCGCGTCATGCTGCTGGACGAGCAGCCCCTCGCCGGCGGCTCGCTGCTGTCCTCGCGGGGCCTGCGGATCGACGACCAGGACGCCATGGACTGGGTCGACGCGACCGTCGCCGAGCTGCGCCGCACCGAGGACGTCACCGTGCTCGAGCGCACGAACGTCTTCGGCAGCTACGACGCGAACTACATCACCGCCCTGCAGAAGCGCACCGACCACCTCGGACTCCCCGCGGAGGGAGCGGACGACGGCCGCCCCGGCGTCTCCCGCCAGCGCGTCTGGCACATCCGCGCGAAGCAGGTCGTGCTCGCCCCCGGCGCGATGGACCGCCCCGTCGTGTTCGCGCACAACGACCGCCCGGGCGTCATGCTCGCCGCGGCCGTGCAGACCTACCTCAACCGCTACGGCGTCGCCGCGGGCGAGGACGTCGCGGTGCTGACCACGAACGACTCCGCCTGGGAGCTCGTCGCGGATCTGCACGACGCGGGCGTGCGCCTGCCCGTCGTGCTCGACTCCCGCCCCGAGCCCAGCGCCCGCGCCGCGGCCGTCCTCGAGGCGACCGGCGTCGACGCCCGATTCGGCTGGTCCGTCGTGGACACCGTCGGCGGCGGCGACGGGGACCGCCTCACCGCGGTGCAGATCGCGCCGCTGGGCGCCGACGGCGAGATCGCCGGCGAGGTCGAGACCGTCGCCGCGGACCTCCTGGCCGTCTCCGGCGGGCTCTCCCCGCTCGTGCACCTGCACTCCCAGCGCCAGGGCCGGATCCAGTACGACGCGGCGCTGACCTCGTTCGTCGCCGTCCCCTCGGTCGAGGACCAGCACCTGGCCGGCTCCGTGCTCGGCACCGCCGACCTCGCGGGCGCCCTCTCCCAGGGCGCCGAGGCCGGTGCCGCCGCCGCGACCGCCGCCGGACACCCGGTCTCGGCGAATGCCCCGCAGGCCGAGGCGTCGGCGCCCGTGGCACCGGCCCGGCCGCTGTGGCTCGTGCCCAGCCCCGACAGCGGTCCCGTCTCCGCGGCGACCGAGGACCCCGAGCGCTGGCGCGAGCACTTCGTGGACCTGCAGCGCGACCAGACGGTGCGCGACGTGCTGCGTGCGCTGGGCGCGGGCATGCGCGCAGTCGAGCACGTCAAGCGCTACACATCGATCAGCACCGGCGCCGACCAGGGCAAGACCTCGGGCGTCGCCGCGATCGGCGTGATGAGCGTGCTGCTGGGGGAGGAGGACCTCGGCGGCATCGGCACCACCACCTACCGGGCGCCCTACGCCCCGGTGAGCTTCGCGGCGCTGGCCGGCCGCCGCCGCGGGCAGATGTTCGACCCCGCCCGCATCACCTCCGTCCACCAGTGGCACCTCGAGCACGGCGCCGTCTGGGAGGACGTGGGCCAGTGGAAGCGCCCGCGGTACTTCCCGCAGGGCGAGGAGGACATGGACGCGGCGGTGCTGCGCGAGTGCGCCGGCGTGCGCGACTCCGTCGGCATGATGGACGGCACCACCCTCGGCAAGATCGAGATCCGCGGCGCGGATGCGGCGCGGTTCCTGAACCGCATGTACACCAACGGCTTCCTCAAGCTGCCGGTGGGCAAGGGCCGCTACGGCGTGATGTGCGGGCCCGACGGCATGATCATGGACGACGGCGTCACGCTGCGCGTGGCCGAGGACCACTTCTTCATGACCACCACGACCTCGGGCGCCGCCGCGGTGCTCGACCACCTCGAGGAGTGGCACCAGACGGAGTGGCCGGAGTTGGACGTGGCCATGACGTCGGTGACCGAGCAGTGGACCACGATCACCGTCGCCGGTCCCCGCTCCCGCGACGTGATCGCGAAGGTCGCCCCCGACCTCGACGTCTCCCAGGAGGCGTTCGGGTTCATGGAGTTCCGCGACACGGTCCTGTCCAACGGCATCCCGGCCCGGATCCCGCGGATCTCGTTCTCCGGCGAGCTCGCCTTCGAGATCAACGTCGACGCCTTCTACGGGCGGACCGTGTGGGAGGCCGTGCACGAGGCCGGCCAGGAGTTCGGCATCGTCGTCTACGGCACCGAGACCATGCACGTGCTGCGCGCCGAGAAGGGCCTGATCATCGTCGGACAGGACACCGACGGCACGATCACCCCGCAGGACGCGAACATGTCGTGGATCATCGGCGCGAAGAAGAAGGACTTCGTGGGCAAGCGGTCCCTGGACCGCCCGGACTCCGTGCGCGAGGACCGCCGCCAGCTCGTCGGCCTGCTCAGCGACGACGGCACCACGCGCCTCGAGGAGGGCGCGCAGATCGTCGACGCCGACACCCCGATCACGCCCGAGGACGGTCCGGTGCCGATGATCGGCTGGGTCTCCTCCTCGTACCTCTCGGCGGCTCTCGACCAGCCGTTCGCGCTCGCCCTGGTCGACGGCGGCCTCGGCCGCATCGGCGAGAAGGTCCGCTCCCCGCAGGGGGACCGGATCATCGACCTGACCATCACCTCTCCCGTGCTCGTCGACCCCGAAGGAGCCCGCCGTGACGGCTGACAGCACCACCCTGACCCCCTCGATGGACGTCCTGGAGCCGCTGCGCGCGGCCCCCGCCCGCCATCTCACCGACCTGATGGAGGGCGCCGCCGTCACCGGGGCGCGCGCCGTGACTCTGCGCGAGCACGAGTTCGCCGTGCAGATCGGCCTGCGGGCCGTGCCCGGTGAGCAGGGCGCGACGGCGCTCGAGTCCGTGCTCGGCGTGCCGCTGCCGACGGCGCACGGCGAGGTGACCGGCGACCTGGACGGCCTGCACGTCCTGCGCCTGGCGCCCGACG
The DNA here is from genome assembly GCF_001613775.1 of Brachybacterium sp. sponge. Classification (NCBI taxonomy): domain Bacteria; kingdom Bacillati; phylum Actinomycetota; class Actinomycetes; order Micrococcales; family Dermabacteraceae; genus Brachybacterium; species Brachybacterium sp. sponge. Next base: position 935,774 of record NZ_LRMP01000001.1, read on the forward strand.
AGTTCCTCGCCGTGGACGTCTCCCGCCGGCAGGAGCCCGGCGTCGAGGCGCCCTACCAGGAGGCGCTCGAGGAGGGGGTCCCCGGACAGGCCGTGGACCTCTCCGCCAACCGCACCGTGCTGGTGCTCGACGGCCCCGGTGCCCGCGAGGTGCTCGAGAAGAGCGTCGCGCTGGACCTGCACCCGCGCGTGTTCGGCGTCGGCCGGGCCGAGGCGACGCTGCTGAGCACCATCCCGGTGGTGCTCGTGCGCAGCGGCGAGGAGACCTGGCGGATCCTGCCCCGCGCCTCCTTCGCGGACCACATGGTGCGCTGGCTCGTCGACGGCATGACGGAGCTCGGCTCCGCCTGCCCGGAGGAGGAGTCCGCGCAGCGCTCGGTGCGCCCCGCGCAGCACGCCTGAGCTCGCGCGCGGCACGGCGCGAGGGGCCGACGGGATCTGTCCGTCGGCCCCTCGCGCCGTGCCCGGCTGCTCCCAGGGAGTCCCCGCGCCGCGGTGACCAGGCAGTTCGACCGCCCGGTCGTTGAGGCGTGACATCGCGCAGCTCACGAGGCAGGGTGGAGGGATGAACACAGAGCAGACCCATCTGACCGTCACCCGCACGATCGACGTGCCCGCGAAGGACGTGTTCGCGGTGCTGACCCTGCCCGCCCGCCACCACGAGTTCGACGGCTCCGGCTTCGTTCGCGCCGCCGACGACACCGAGCGGATCACCGCTGTGGGTGAGAAGTTCGTGATGAACATGCACGGTGACCACATGGGCGGCGACTATCGCACCCACAACTTCGTCACCGCATACGACGAGAACAAGATGGTGGGCTGGAAGCCTGCTCCCGAGGGGGAGGACGGCAGCGCCCCCGAGGGCCCGAAGGGCTGGGAGTGGCTCTACGAGCTCACCCCGAAGGGGTCGGACGCGACCGAGGTGTCGCTGACCTACAGCTGGTCCGACGTCACCGATCCCGAGCTGCTCAAGCAGATCCGCTTCCCGATGATCCCCGAGGAGGATCTGGAGCAGTCGCTGAACCTGCTCGCCGCCGCGGTCACGAAGGACTGATCGCGCAGGTAGCCGCCGCGGCCACGAATCGCCGGTCCCGCAGCCCGCCCGCCCGTCCGGGTGGGCGGGTTGCTGCGCGCCCCGGCCACCCATGCATGGACCGCCCGCATCCGCAACGCACGGCCCCGGCCGAGCCCGCCAGCAGGAGAAGGAGCCTCGCCCGGGCCGCCGATCTCTGGCACGCTTCGTGAGGACGGCGACGACGCCGCCCCGACCCGAGGAGCACCGTTATGGCCGACGCCCAGTCACTCCCCGCCGACGCCCCCGTCCCCGATGAGATCGTGCACAGCGTGCTGATCGACGCGAGCGCGGAGAAGGTCTTCGCGGTCATCCGCGAACCCGGCTGGTTCATCAACGACGGCGAGTACCGCGAGCACGAGATCACGACCTCGGGTCCGGTGACGCGCGTGGTCGATCCCGTCCACGGCAGCTTCCAGCTCGCGATCGAGGCGCACGAGCCGCCGAACCGTGTCGCGTTCCGCTGGCTGGGCGGCGGGCTCGGCGAGATCTCCGACGCCCCGAACAACACCGTCGAGTTCGTCATCGACCCCGCCGGCACCGCGGCCCGGAACCGCGTGCGGCTCACCGTGCGCGAGCGCGGCTTCGCGAAGCTGGGCCTGGACGAGGCGGTGCGGCGGCGCAACTACGAGGAGAACTTCCACGGCTGGCAGCAGGAGCTCGACCTCGCCAAGCGGCTCGCGGAGAACGGTCGGAACGGCGTCGCCGCATCGGGATCCGGGGACGACGCCCACGGCTGAGGGCACGCCGCACCGCAGGTGGGAGGGCTATCCTCGAGGGATGGGCAGGGTCACCGACAGCACGCGGATCCGCACCGTCCGGGTGCGGGACGGGAAGCTCTACGCCGGACGCAAGGGCGACCACGTCGCCGTCGAGGAGCCGCTGGACATCCGCCTGAACGGGCAGCAGCTCTCCCTCACCATGCGCACCCCCGGCCACGACGTCGAGCTGATCCACGGCTTCCTGCACGCCGAGGGCCTGATCCGTGACCGCGAGGACGTGGCCGAGGCCCGCTACTGCGACGGCGCCGTCGTCGACGCCGGCAGCGGCTTCGCCCAGAACACCTACAACGTCATGGACTTCACGACCACCCGGCCGCAGCTGCTGCCGCAGGTCGCACGCGCCTTCACCACCACCTCCGCCTGCGGGGTGTGCGGGGCGGAGAGCATCGACGCCGTCCGGCAGAAGAGCCGGTACACGCTGCTGCGGTCCTGGGCGGCGGACCCGCACGTGATCCTCCGCGCCGCCCGCGAACTCTCCGACCAGCAGGCCGTCTTCGCCCGCACCGGCGGCGTCCACGCCGCCGCGCTCGTGGACCTCGAGGGGAACCTGCTGGTGGCCCGCGAGGACGTGGGCCGGCACAACGCGGTCGACAAGGTGATCGGCTGGGCCCTGCTCGAGGACCGCCTGCCGCTGCGGGACTGCTTCCTGCTGGTCTCCTCCCGGGCCAGCTTCGAGATCGTCCAGAAGGCCTGCATGGCCGGGATCCCGCTGGTGGCCTGCGTCTCCGCCGCGAGCTCCCTCGCCGTCGAGACCGCCCGGGAGTTCGGCCAGACGCTCGTCGGCTTCACCCGCGCGCGGGACGACGGGGACGGCCGCATGAACCTCTACACCCACCCCGAGCGCCTCGACCTCTCCGCCGCCGAGGGCTGAGAGAAAAGAGGTACGACCCGGCCTCTGTTCCCGGTAGTGTGCGGGGGTGACCAGCGACGACGCCGCACTCCAGCAGTTCTGGGCCGAGGCCCGCACCGCCCACCCCGAGCTGCCCGAGCACAGACCGGAGGCCTGGGCGTTCGGCGCCACCCCCGAGCACGCCGACGGGCTGCTGCGCCTGGTGCTCGACGGGGTGAAGACGGGGACCGCCTCCTCGCTCCGGGACTACGAGGCCGACGGGGACCCGCTCCCGGAGGTCGGCGAGCTGTCCATCATCCTCGACGGCAGCGGGGCGCCCCGCGCGGTGCTGGAGACGACGGAGGTCACGACCGTCCCGTTCGACCAGGTCACCGCCGAGCACGCCCACGCCGAGGGGGAGGGCGATCGGACCCTCGCTGCCTGGCGGCACATCCACGAGCGCTTCTGGACCGAGCACTCGCACGGCGGCTTCGCGCCGGACATGCCCGTCGTCTGCGAGCGGTTCCGCCTGATCCACCCCCGCTGACCGCCCGGCCCAGTCGCTGTGCCGCCTGCTGCGCGGCCCGGCGACCGTCCCGATCGCCGTCTGCCCGCGTGGTCGTCGGCTGGTCGCGATCGAGACGTGGATCTGTGTCGTTATTCGCCCCCATAACGACACATAGCCACGTCTCGACGTCGCGAAGATGGGGCCGGCGGACGGCGTCGTGGGGCTGGGGCAGGGGAGAGGTGCTGTCGTGCGGAGCGGAGCGGAGCGGGTCGGTTCAGCGCAGGGCGAGGAGGGCCGTGGCGGTCACCGCGTCGATGACCAGGTCCGTCGCGACCCCGGCCCGCAGCGCCGCCCGCAACGGCAGCGCCTTGCGGGAGCCGGAGGCGACCAGGAGGCGGCGCGGGATCCGGGCCAGTCGGTCCGGGGCGGTGCCCGAGCCGCGCGCGTTCATGGCGATGTCGCGGAAGGTGCCGTCGGCCCGCAGGAACACGGTGCACACATCGCCCACCGCGCCGTCGGCCCGCAGCGAGCGCAGGTCCGCGGCCGTGAGGTAGTTGTGGGTGTAGACGTGGCTGGGGACCTCCGCGTCGAAGGCGCCGACGCTGAACACCGCGACCGTGGCCTGCGACTGCGTCTCCAGCACCCGCTGCACCGAGCGCTCGTGCCACATCGCCTCGCGCGTGGCGGCGTAGTCGAAGAAGGCCGGGACCGGGAACTGGTGCACCGTCGCGTCCCATCGCTCCGCCGCCCGGGCGAGCACGGTCGCGATATATGTCAGGCCCGAGCCCTCGACGTTGATCGCGCCGTTGAGCTGCACGATCCGCATCCCGGGAACGGGGCGTGGTCGGACCGTGCTCAGCAGTGCCGCGACCGTCGTGCCCCAGGCGATGCCGAGCGTGGAGCCGGGCTCGAGCATCTGATCGAGCAGCTCGGCGGCCTCCTCGACCACGGCGGCGAGGCGATCGCGCTGATCGCTCTCGGGCGGATCCGGCACCACGTGCACCTTCACCCCGTACTGGCGGGCGATGCGTCGTCCGAGGTCCTCCACGCGATGCGCCTCGGGCGGGCGCAGGGTGATCTGGACCAGGCCGGCCTCGCGCGCATCCCGCAGCATTCGGGACACTGTCGAGCGGGACACCCCGAGCTCTCCGGCGATCGCCTCCATGGTCTGGCTCTGCCCGTAGTACATCCGTGCAGCGGTGAAGAGGTCCTCGAGCCGGGAAGTGGGGGTCATGTACACCAGTCTTGCACGTTCGTGCACCTGGCTTGCGCGATGCTGCACGCCCGTCCCACGATGGCCGTGTCACCGCCGCGGAGAGCGCGACGGGCCCGGCCGCGAGCGCCGGGATCACCAGGTGCCGATGCGAAGGAGCAGCCAGCGTGTCCGAACAGCAGCGATCCGCACTCACCCCCGAGGGCCGCGGCGAGCACCTCGCCCGCCTGCGCGCCACGACCCCCGAGAACCCGCTGGACGTGCTCGTCGTCGGAGGCGGGGTGAACGGGGCGGGCGCCGCCTTCGACGCTGCCACCCGCGGCCTGTCCGTCGGCCTCGTGGAGTCCCACGACTGGGCCTCCGGCACCTCCTCCCGCTCCTCCAAGCTCATGCACGGCGGCCTGCGCTACCTGCAGATGCTCGACTTCAAGCTGGTCGCCGAGGCGCTGCGCGAGCGCGATCTGCTGCTCGAGCACACCGCCCCGCACCTGGTGAAGCCGATCAAGTTCGTCTTCCCCTTCTTCAAGAAGGTCATCGACCGCGGCTTCATCGGCTCCGGCGTCATGCTCTACGACGCGATGCAGTCGGTGGGCCGCAAGCGCGCCGTCCCCTTCCACCGCCATCTCCTGCACGACAAGATGCTCGAGGTGTTCCCGGCGCTCGACGGCGACAAGGCCGTCGGGGCGCTCGAGTACTACGACGCGCAGGTCGACGACGCCCGCTTCGTGATGATGCTGGTGCGCTCCGCCGCCCAGCTCGACGCCTCGGTCGCGAACTACACCACCGTCGTCGACTACCTCCACGAGGGAGAGCGCGTGGTCGGCGCCCGGGTGCGCGACGAGGAGAGCGGCGAGGAGTTCGATGTCCGCGCGCGCCACGTCATCCTCGCCGGCGGCGTCTGGACCCAGGAGCAGCAGGAGCTCGCCGGGGCCGACGGCGGCCTCGAGGTCCTCGCCTCCAAGGGCATCCACGTCACCGTCGCCCGCGACCGGATCCCCGCCGTCCCCGACACCGGCATCATCACCCAGACCGAGAAGTCGGTGCTGTTCATCATCCCGTGGGACGAGTACTGGGTCATCGGCACCACCGACACCCCGTGGACCCAGGACCCCCGCGACGTGGGCGCCACCTCGGACGACATCGACTACGTCCTCGAGCACGCCAATGCCGTGCTGAAGGACGACCTCACCCGCGAGGACGTCATCGGCGTGTACTCGGGCCTCCGCCCCCTGCTGCAGCCCGTGAAGAAGGGCTCGGACAAGGGCTCGACCAAGGTCTCGCGCGAGCACACCGTCATGCAGGTCGAACCCGGCCTGAGCGCCATCGCGGGCGGCAAGTACACGACCTACCGCGTCATGGCCGAGGACGTCGTCGACTTCGCGATCAAGGACACCGAGCCCGGCCGCCCGTCGCTGACCCGCTCGGTCCCCGTCATCGGCGCGCAGGGCTACGCGGCCCTGGTGCGCGACAAGTCTGAGATCAGCAAGCGGATCGGCGGCGAAGAGTTCGGCGCCGACGAGATCCGCGTCGATCGGCTCCTGTTCCGCTACGGCAGCCTGCTCACCGACGTCCTCGCCCTGATCGACGAGGACCCGTCGCTCGCGACCCCGCTCGAGCATGCCCCGCGCTACCTGCGCGCCGAGGTGGTCTATGCCGCCCGCGCCGAGGGTGCCCGGCACCTCGCCGACGTGCTCGAGCGCCGCACCCGCCTGGACTACGAGACCCGCGACCGCGGCGTCGCCGCGGCCGACGAGGTCGCCGCGCTGCTCGCGCCGGAGCTCGGCTGGGACGAGACGACCGTGCGCGCCGAGGTCGACGCCTACCGCGGGTACATCGAGGCCCGTCTCGCCGGGGAGGCCACCGCCTCCGACGCCGAGGCCGCCTCCCGCATCGCGGCCGCCGCGGAGGTGCCCGCCCGCGGCTGACCCAGAACTCCTCCCCGGTCCTGATCCGGCCGGGGAGGCTCTCCGCGGGCGACTCCGCCCGCGGACCATCGGCGGGCAGGACCCGCCCCTCTCCCCACCACCTGGATGCCACCGGTCCCGCAGAGCTGCGGGGCCGCTCGACGAGGAGGCCCCATGGCAACCATCTTTCTGTACGAGATCGCCGGAACGGCGATGCTCACACTGCTCGGCGGCGGTGTCGTCGCCAACGTGATCCTGGGCAAGACCAAGGGCAACGGCGGCGGCTGGCTGCTGATCAACTTCGGCTGGGGCCTCGCGGTCTTCGCCGGCGTGTGGGTCGCCTACAAGACCGGCGCGCACCTGAACCCCGCGGTGACCCTCGGCCTGCTCGCCAGCGGTGCCGAGGAGTACGGCCCCGGCATCGCTGTGAACTTCGCCAACACGATCGCCTACTTCCTGGCCGAGATGATCGGCGCCTTCCTCGGTGCCGTCGTGGCCTGGCTCGCCTACAAGACCCACTACGACCAGGAGAAGGATGCAGGCACCATCCTCGGCACCTTCTCCACCGGCCCGGAGATCCGCTCGCACGGCTGGAATCTGGTCACCGAGATCATCGCGACCTTCGTGCTGGTCTTCGTCATCGTCATGTTCGGCAACACCCCGCACGGCCTGGGCCCGCTCGCGGTCGCGCTGCTGGTCGTCTCGATCGGCGCCTCCCTCGGCGGGCCCACGGGCTACGCCATCAACCCTGCCCGAGACCTCGGTCCGCGCCTCGCCCACGCCGTCCTGCCCATCCCGCACAAGGGCAGCAGCGACTGGGGCTACGCCTGGGTCCCGATCGTCGGCCCGCTGCTCGGCGGCGCCCTGGGCGGCCTCGCCAGCATCGCCTTCTGACCCACCCGCTCCAGCCGGGCGGCTCCCGTGCGCTGCGCAGAGCCGTCCGGCACCATGACCACAGCACCACGTTCATCACCACGAAGGAGTTCCGATGACCGACTCGACGAAGTACATCCTCTCGATCGACCAGGGCACCACCTCGACCCGCGCGATCGTCTTCGACCACGCCGGCCAGATCGTCTCGACCGGCCAGCAGGAGCACGAGCAGATCTTCCCCAGGTCCGGCTGGGTCGAGCACGACCCGATGGAGATCTGGCGCAACACCCGCTCGGTCGTCGGCTCCGCGCTCACCGGCGCGGACATCAACCGCCACCAGCTCGCCGCCGTCGGCATCACCAACCAGCGCGAGACCGCGGTGGTGTGGGACAAGAACACCGGCGAGCCCGTCTACAACGCGATCGTCTGGCAGGACACCCGCACCCAGAAGATCTGCGACCGCCTCGCCGGCGACGAGGGCGCCGACAAGTACAAGGAGCGCGTGGGCCTGCCGCTGGCGACCTACTTCTCCGGCCCGAAGATCGCCTGGATCCTCGCGAACGTCGACGGCGCGCGCGAGAGGGCCGAGGCCGGCGACCTGCTCTTCGGCAACACCGACTCCTGGCTGGTGTGGAACCTGACCGGCGGCGTGAACGGCGGCGTGCACGTCACCGACGTCACCAACGCCTCGCGCACCATGCTCATGAACATCGACACCCTCGACTGGAACGAGGACATCGCGAAGGACATGGGCATCCCGATGTCGATGCTCCCGGAGATCAAGTCCTCCTCCGAGGTGTACGGGCACGGCCGCAAGAACGACCTGCTCATCGACACCCCGATCGCCGGCATCCTCGGCGACCAGCAGGCCGCGACCTTCGGCCAGGCCTGCTTCGAGATCGGCATGGGCAAGAACACCTACGGCACCGGCAACTTCATGCTGGTCAACACCGGCGAGGACCTGGTGCGCAGCGAGAACGGGCTGCTCACCACCGTCGCCTACAAGATCGGCGAGAACAAGCCCGTCTACGCCCTCGAGGGCTCGGTCGCCGTGACCGGCTCGCTCGTGCAGTGGATCCGCGACAACCTCGGCCTGATCAAGGACGCCCCGGAGATCGAGGACCTGGCCAAGCAGGTCGACGACAACGGCGGCCTGTTCGTGGTCCCGGCGTTCTCGGGCCTGTTCGCCCCGCACTGGCGCTCCGACGCCCGCGGCGTGATGGTCGGCATGACCCGCTTCCACAACAAGAACCACATCGCCCGCGCCGTGCTGGAGGCCACGGCCTTCCAGTCCCGCGAGGTCCTCGACGCGGCGATCGCCGATGCGGCCTCCGAGGGCGTGGAGCTCACCGAGCTCAAGGTCGACGGCGGCATGGTCATGAACGAGACCCTCATGCAGTTCCAGGCCGACATCCTCGGCGTGCCCGTCGTGCGCCCGAAGGTCATCGAGACCACCGCGCTGGGCGCCGCCTACGCCGCCGGCATCGCGGTGGGCTACTGGGAGGGCGAGCAGGACGTCATCGACAACTGGGCCGAGGACAAGCGCTGGGAGCCCCAGATGGACGAGGAGACCCGCGACCGGTACATGCGTCTGTGGCGCAAGGCCGTCGAGCGGACCCTCGACTGGGTCGACGACGACACCGACGCTCTGTTCGGCTGATCAGCTGGCCGATGGACGCCCGGCACCCGAGGGGTGTCGGGCGTCCGTGCGTCGGCCCGGAGGTCACCGTCCGGCCACGAACGGGAGTGATCGGGGTCACTTCGGCGTAGGGTCGGAGGCAGCTGCCCTTCCGGGCACCGGTACGGTGGCGCGTCGTCCCCGACCGGACCGGCCGTCCTGCGAGCGATGATGCCGCGCACGGACCGTCGCTCCGGCCGACCACCCTTCCCCACCAGAGATCGGAGAGTCCCATGGAGCTCGCCTTCAAGCTGGTCGCGCTCGCCGTCTACTTCGGCGCCATGATCGGCATCGGCCTGTACGCCTTCCGCAAGACCAAGGGCGGCGAGGACTACATGCTCGGCGGCCGACAGCTGCACCCCTTCGTCGCGGCGCTCTCGGCCGGGGCCTCGGACATGTCCGGCTGGCTGCTGATGGGCCTGCCCGGCGCGCTGTACATGAGCGGCATGGTCGAGGCGTGGATCGCGATCGGCCTGACCGTCGGCGCCGGTCTGAACTGGATCTTCGTCGCCCCGCGCCTGCGTCAGTACACGCAGATCGCCGGCAACTCGATCACGGTCCCGAGCTACTTCGGCAATCGTCTTCACGACCGCACGAACATCCTCCGGATCGCGGCGGGCCTGATCATCCTGGTGTTCTTCACCTTCTACGTCTCCTCCGGCATGGTCGCCGGCGGCGTGTTCTTCCAGTCGATGTTCGGCGGGCCGTACCTGACCGGCCTGCTCCTCGTGGGCGGCGTGACGATCCTGTACACCCTCTTCGGCGGCTTCCTCGGTGCGAGCTACACCGACGTGGTGCAGGGCCTGATCATGCTGGTCTCCCTGATCATCGTGCCGATCACCGCGATGTTCGTCGTCGGCGGGCCGACGGCGATGTTCGCCTCGGTGCGCGAGGTCGACCCCTCCTTCGGCTCCCTCGTCTCCGGCGGCACCTGGGTGGGGATCCTCTCCGCCGTCGCCTGGGGCCTGGGCTACTTCGGCCAGCCCCACATCATCGTGCGCTTCATGGCGCTGCGCTCCTCGCGCGACGCGAAGTACGGCACGATCGTCGGGATGAGCTGGATGATCCTGTGCGTGACCGGTGCCGTGTTCACCGCGATGGCGGGCCTGGCCTACTTCCAGCAGAACCAGGACGTGCAGATCACCGATGCGACCAACGGCGAGTCGGTGTTCCTCGACCTCGCCCAGATCCTGTTCCATCCGCTGATCGCCGGCATCCTGCTGGCGGCCGTGCTCGCGGCGATCATGTCCACGATCTCCTCGCAGCTGATCGTCACCACCTCCGCGCTGGTCGAGGACATCGTCGGCGGTGTGGGCGTGAAGCTCAGCGACGGCGCCAAGCTGTGGGGCGGCCGCATCGGCGTGCTCGTCGTCTCCGTCATCGCGGTGATCCTCGCCCTGGATCCCGAGAGCTCGGTGCTGGCGCTGGTCGCCTTCGCCTGGGCGGGCTTCGGCGCAGCCTTCGGGCCGATCGTGCTGCTGTCGCTGTTCTGGCGTCGCCTGACGACGGCGGGCGCTGCGGTGGGCATGATCTCCGGCGCGGTGGTCGCCTTCGTCTGGGGCCAGTTCGAGCCCGACGTGGCGATCGGCCTGTTCGGGGACGAGCACCTCTACGAGATCATCCCCGGCTTCGCGATCTGCCTGGTGCTCGCGGTGCTGGTCAGCCTGATCACCCCGCAGCCGGAGCCCTCGGCGATGGTGGAGTACGACGACATGCTCGACTCCCTCGCCACCGGGGAGGCCCGCGACCGCTCGGCGGAGGCGCCGACCGCGTCCTGAGCGAGGCCACCCCGCCCGGGGCCGCACGATTCTGCGCTCCTGGCGTGACCTCACCGCCTCTACGGCCCTGAGGTCACGCCAGGAGCGCATTCGTCGTCACGGCCGGACGACGGGAGCGTCGGGGTCAGTCGTCCGCGTCGGCGTCGTCGGGATCGCCGAAGAGGTTCTCCTCGGCGGGGCCGACGACGCCCGGACGCACCGAGAACAGCGAGCCGGCTTCCGGATCGTCCCCCTCGGCCAGGTTCTCCCGGCTGGTGGTGATGAACAGGGTCCCGCGGTCCTCGCCGCCGAAGGTGCAGGCCGTGACCTGTCGCGCCCCCACCGTGATCCGCTCGGCGACCGCGCCGCGCTCGTCCAGGCCCAGCACCTGAGAGCCGCCGAACATCGCCACCCACACCCGGCCCTCGGCGTCCAGGCACAACCCGTCCGGGCCGCCGTCCTCGCCGGAGAGGTCCGCGAAGGGCCTGCGCTCGACGAGCCCGTCGGCGTCGGACCAGTCGAAGAGGTCGACCCGTCCGGTGGGGGTGTCGATGTAGTAGGCGCGCGTCCCGTCGGCGGTGAAGGCGAGGCCGTTGGAGATCGTGAGGTCCCCGAACTGCCGGGTGGTGGTGCCGTCGGGCATCAGGCGCCACATCGCGGCGGCGCCGGGCCGCTGGTCATAGGCCATCGAGCCGCACAGGAAGGAGCCGTCCGGCGCGATCGCCCCCTCGTTCATGCGCACGTCCTCGTCCCACAGCGGCGGCAGCGCGCGGACGGACCCGTCGGCGTCCTCGAGGCCGAAGCCCTTCTCGAGGGCGAGCACCGCCCCGCCGTCGGCCGCAGGGCGCACGCAGGCCACGACCGGGCTCGGGGTGGGCAGGCGCCGGGCCGTCCCGTCGGCGCCGAGATGCAGCATGTCCCCGGCGAGCATGTCCACCCAGCGCAGGCCGCCCCAGGTCACTGACCAGTACGGACCCTCCGCGTGGTGACAGAGGGATTCGGTGAGTCGGTCGGCATGCATGGGGCTCCCCTTCCGGGCGCTGGATGCGGTCGACCGGCGCGCGGAGGCGCCGGTGGGGCCACCGTACGGGGTGCGCGGGAACGGCGTGTGGGAGTCCCGGCGGCGGGTGCACCGTTGCACGACCCCGCCAGTGCAGGGCCGGTGCCCGGCCCTGCCGCTGGTGTCGGGCACGGCCCTCGGTGCCCGGTCTCGCCGGCATTGTCCGGAGCGGCCCTCGGTGCCCGGCCTCGCTGCAGGTGTCCGGCATGGCCCCAGGCGCCCGGCGCGCCCGAGTTATTCGACGTCCCGTACCAGAGAAGTGGTACGGGACGTCGAACAACTCCCATCGCGGGGCAGTGGGGCGGGGCCGACGGGGAAGGGGCTGACGTTCGGCGCAGCTGCCCCGCCCGCCGCAGCCGCTCCGCCCGCCGCAGCTGACCCGCTCAGTGCTCCTGCATCGCCGCGAGCGCGTGGGTGATCTCGTAGGTCGCGGGGTAGAGGTCCCGGTAGAGCCGGTACAGCTCGTCGTAGCGCTCGCGCCGCGACGGGTCCGGGACGATCTCGTGATCGGTCGGGTTCCAGCGGGAGACGTCGGTGCCGTGGGCGAGGCGCGCGGCGAGCATCGAGCCGCCGTAGGAGGCGCCGACGACGCGCCGCGGGATCCGCTGGACCAGGCCCGTCACGTCGGAGACGATCTGCGGCCACAGGTCGCTGCGGGCTCCGCCGCCGACGGCGACGACCCGGTCCAGGCTGAGCTCGGCCGCGGTGAGCGTCTCGAGATGGTGGCGCACCCCGAAGGCGGCGGCCTCGAGCGCGGCGCGGTAAAGGTCCCCGCGGGTGTGGGAGAGGGTCAGCCCCGCGATCACCCCACGGGCGCCGGGGTCGGCGATGGGGGAGCGCTCGCCGGCGAAGTAGGGGAGCATGACCAGCCCGTTCGCGCCGGGACCGCTGGCCTCCGCCTCCACCAGCAGCGCGTCGAACTCCGGGGAGCCTGTCAGCTCGCGCAGCCAGCCGGTGATCGCCCCGGAGGACGCCATGCCGCCCGAGAGCGCGTAGGCGCCCGGCTCCACCCCGGAGGTGGGCCACAGGGTGCGGCTCGCGACGGGCTCGACGGTGGTCGCGACGAGGAAGGTGGTGGTGCCGTACATCAGCATCAGGTCGCCCGGGGAGGCGGCGTCGACGCTGACGGCCTCCGCCCAGGCGTCGATGGTGCCGGTGATGACGGGGATCCCGGTGCGCAGACCGGGCACGAGCCGCGCGATCGCGCTCTGCACGGTCCCCGCCGCGTCGCCCGCCCAGCGCAGCTCCGGGAGCTCGAGGCCGGGGCCGACGCGCTCGGCCCACTCGGGATGCCACGTCTGGTGGCGAAGGCTGTACATCGGCGCGGACTGGCTGGCGCTGACGTGGTCGAGCACGTACTCGCCGGTGAGGCGGAAGGCGAGATACGAGGCCGGCATGAACAGCCGACGCGCCCGCGCGTAGACCTCCGGCTCGTGCCGGGCGACCCAGGCGACCTTCGGCCCGGCCGCCTGCGAGGTGAGCATCCCGCCGCAGTGCGCGACGATCTCCTCCCTGCCCAGCACGTTCGTGAGGTGGCGGATTTCGTCGCCCGCGCGGGTGTCCACGCCGTAGAGGATCGCGGGGCGCACCGGTTCGCCGCGCTCGTCGGTGAGCAGCACGCAGGGGCCCATCCCCGAGACGCCGATCGCGGTGACCTCCGCGGGGACGTCCGCGGCGCTGTCGGCGGTGAGCTCGCGGGCGATGTCCACGAACTCCTCCCACCAGATCTCCGCGTCCATCTCGACGTGGCCCGGGGCGGGGCGGGAGACGGAGTGCTCGCGCACCGCGGTGGCCAGGAGCGTCCCGTCGAGCGCGACGAGGGTGCCCTTCGTGCTCGAGGTGCCGACGTCGACGCCCAGCACGGCGGGGACCCTCGCGCCGGCGGGCGCTCCGGCCGCTCGGGGCGCGGCCGACGGGGCGGTCCGCGGAGCAGGGGTCGTCGCCCCCGTGCCTGCCGTCATCGCGCCGCCTCTCCGTGCCGTCATCGCCGCAGACCATCCTGCCACCGTCAGCCCTGCCCGGGGCGCAGGACGGAGCCCCGTTCCGCAGCACCGCCCGGCGTTCACTAGGATCATCGGCGCGAGCCCCGCCGCCCCGGGGCCCGGACACGGCCTTCACGGAGAGGGAGGAGCATCGATGCTCGAGACCGCGATGGACCTCCAGCTGCTCCACCGCGCCGCCTCCGCCTACTACGTCGACGGGGTGCGACAGGCGGAGGTCGCCGCGCGCCTGGGCGTCTCCCGGCCCACGGTCTCCAAGCTCCTCGCCGAGGCGCGACGGATCGGGATGGTGCGCTTCGAGGTGCTCGAGCCGCCCACCGCCGACCTGCCCGATCTCGCCGCCCGCCTGCAGGACGTGCTCGGGGTCCGCTCCGTGCGCATCGCCCCGGGGAACCAGGTTCAGCGCGACTACCGCGGCATCGGCGACCTGCTGGGGGAGGAGCTGCGCTCCCTGGACCTGCAGCGGGGCGAGGTGCTGCTGATCTCCTCGGGCAAGACCACCTACGCCGTCAGCGGCATGCCCGGGCTGCCCGAGCTGCCGGGAGTGGTGATCGCCCCGACCGTCGGCGGGCAGCAGGAGACCGACCCGTCCTTCCAGACCAACGAGATCGTGCGCCGCTTCGCGGACCGCACCCGGGCCGAGCCGAAGTTCATGTTCGCCCCGGCGAGCCCCTCGGAGCAGCTCTGGGAGTCGCTGCAGGCCGACCCCAGCTTCCGCGAGATCACCGACCTGTGGGCGCGCGCCCGCGCTGTGGTGGTCGGGATCGGCGAGCCCTACCAGGGGCGCGCGGCGCTGACCTCCGTGGTGCCGCGCGACGAGACGGCGCTGGTCCCGGCCGTCGGCGACATCAACCTCCACTTCTACGACATCGACGGGCGTCCGGTGAGCTATCCCGGCTCGGAGCTGCTGGTGCGCCCGCCGCGCGCGCTGCTGACCGCGCTGCCGACCTCGATCGCGATGGCGGCGGGGGAGCGCAAGGCGCCCTCGATCCTCGCCGGCGCCCGTACCGGGCTGTACACGACGCTGCTGACCGACGAGCCGACGGCCCAGGCCGTGCTCGCGCTCGCCGCCACGACGGGCTGACCGCGCCCGATCCACCCCGTGGCACGCCTCTGACCTGCGACGCCCGAACGCAGAACATTTGTGCTTGACGTTTGTTCCCGGTCTGCCTAGAGTGTTCCTCGTCAGGCCCGACCCGTCGGCGCGCCCTGTGGGGCCACCAGGCCGGGCGGAACGTATCGAAGGAGATGTGTCTCACGTGAGCCAGCTGCCCGCCACCATGCAGGCCGTCGTCATGCATGCCCCCGAGGACTACCGCCTCGAGGAGCGCCCGGTCCCGACCCCCGCCGCCGATGAGCTCCTGATCCAGGTCGAGGCCGTCGGCGTCTGCGCCTCCGACCTCAAGGCCTACGCCGGCGCCGCCAAGTTCTGGGGCGACGAGAACCGAGATCGCTGGGTCGAGCCGGGCATCATCCCCGGCCACGAGATCACCGGCACCGTCGTGCAGGGCTCCGACGAGATCCTCGCCCACCACGGCGTCTCCGTCGGCGACCGCATCGTCGTCGAGCAGATCGTCCCCTGCGGCGAGTGCATGTACTGCCAGCGCGGTTGGTACTGGATGTGCGCCCCGCACGACATGTTCGGCTTCAAGCACTACCACGGCGGCATGGCCGAGTACATGATCGTGCCCAAGCTCGCCCGCGCCCACCGGATCTCCAAGGACATCGCGCCGCAGCACGCCGCCTACGCCGAGCCGCTGTCCTGCTCGATGCACGCCGTCGAGCGCGCCGAGCTGGAGTTCGACGACGTCGTCGTCATCGCCGGCGCCGGCCCCATCGGCCTCGGCGCGATCATCGGCGCGGCCCACAAGAACCCGAAGCTCGTCATCGCCCTCGACTTCGACGACGAGAAGCTCGAGCTCGCGAAGAAGTGCGGCGCCGACCTCACCCTGAACCCCTCGAAGGTCGACATCTACGAGGAGATCCGCGGCCTCACCGGCGGCTACGGCGCCGACGTCTACATCGAGTGCACCGGCCACCCCAGCGCCGTGCCGCAGGGCCTGAACCTGCTGCGCAAGCTCGGCCGCTTCGTGGAGTACTCCGTGTTCAAGGAGAACGTCTCCGTGGACTGGTCGATCATCTCCGACGACAAGGAGCTCGACGTGCGCGGCGCCCACCTCGGCCCGCACACCTGGCCCGCCGCCATCAAGATCATCGAGAAGGGCGACCTGCCGCTCGACGAGATCTGCACCCACCAGTTCGGCCTCGCCGACTTCCAGAAGGCCCTCGACTCGGTCGCCGACTCCGCCGGCGCCTCCGTCAAGGTCTCCATCCTCCCCGGCCGCTGAGCACGGCCCCGCTGGTCCCGGATCAGCCCTGACGGGGCGGCCGACGCCTCGATGCTGCCGTCGGCCGCCCGCGCCTCTCCCCCTCGCACACAGGAGTGCCCTTATGAGCGCAGTACCCTCGACCACCCAGGCCGGACCCGCCGTGCCGGCCGCCGGGTCGTCCCAGGAGACCTTCCTGGACCGACTCGGCATCCCCCATCCGCTGCGGTGGGGCTTCCTCGGCGTGCTCGTCTTCATGACGGGCAACGGCGTGGAGACCAACTTCGTCTCCCCGCACATGGCGAACGTCTTCGGCGGCGGCGACGACATGATCAACCTCGCCGCCACCATCATCACCTTCTACTCCCTCGCCTCGCTGGTCGGCTCGTACCTCGCCGGCGCCCTCTCGGACCTGTGGGGCCCGCGCAGGGTGATGCTGCTCGGCCTCGTCGTCTGGCTGGTGTTCCAGGCCGCGTTCCTGGGCGCGCTGTCCACCGAGTCGATCCCGCTGGTGGCCGCGACCTACTTCTTCCGCGGCTTCGGCTTCCCGCTGTTCGCCTTCTCCTTCCTGGTCTGGGTCAACGCCGTGGTCCCCAAGGAGCGCAACGGTGCGGCGGTCGGCTGGTTCTACGTCATGTTCACCGGCGGCATGCCCACCATCGGATCGCTCGTCGCGATCGGTCTGATCCCCGCCTTCGGCGGCGGCTTCTTCGGCGAGCGCTGGGCCATGGCCGTCTCCTCGCTGATCGTGATCGCCGGCTTCCTGATCGCCTGGCTCGGGGTGCGCGAGAAGCACGGCTCCATCCGACTGGCCCCGGAGGGCGAGACCTCCCGCCAGGTGGTCTTCTCGGGCGTGCACCTCGCGTTCACGAACAAGCGCGTGATGATGGGCTTCCTGACCCGCCTGATCAACACCGCCCCGCAGTTCGGCATGTTCATCATCCTGCCCACCGTCATCGCCGAGACCCTCGGCTGGGGGCAGAGCCGCTGGTTGCTGATGACCTCGATCGTCTTCGCCGGCAACATCCTGTTCAACGCCGCCTTCGGCGCCCTCGGCGACCGCATCGGCTGGACCACCACGGTGCGCTGGTTCGGCATCGTCGGCTCCGCGATCGGCCTGCTGCTGTGGTGGTACGTGCCGCACTGGGTGCCGGCCGGCTCCGACTGGGGCTTCGTCGTCGCCGTCATCGCGGGCACCGTCTTCGGCATCCTGCTGGCCGGCTTCGTGCCGCTCGGCGCGATCATGCCGGCGCTCGCCCCGGACCACAAGGGCGCCGCGATGGCGATGTACACGACCGCCGCGGGCGGTGCGACCTTCCTCGGCTCGGCCGTGGTCGCGGTCGTGCGCCCCTGGGGAGGGGACGTCGGCGTGGTCTGGGCGTTCGTGGTCCTGTACGCCCTCGCCTTCCTGATGACCTTCGCGCTGAAGGTCGACCAGCCCCGCGTCGGCAAGAAGGACATCGCCGCCGCCGAGGCCTGATCCGCGCCCCGGGGGCCGACGGGATGACCGTCGGCCCCCGGGTCCCGGCCGATCCGCCCGCTCGTCCGTCGCGCCCCGCCCCGCGCGCAGCGTCCGTCGGCCCCGCCGGCCCCGTCCGCCCACTGCTTCGAAGGAGTCCTCCATGACCTCCGCCATCAGCCCCATGTTCGACCTCACTGGCCGCACCGCCCTCGTCACCGGCGGCGCGAAGGGCCTCGGGCTCGCGATGGCCCGCGGCCTCGCGCAGCACGGCGCCCCGATCGTCCTCGCGGACATCGACGACGCGACCGGCGAGCAGGCCGCGAAGGACCTCGCCGCGGAGACCGGGGTGGAGGTCTGCTACCGCCACCTCGACGTCACCGACCAGGCGATGGTCGAGAAGGTCGTCGCCGAGATCGACCAGGAGGTCGGCGGGATCGAGATCCTGCTGAACAACGCCGGGCGCACCATCCACCACCCGGTCGAGGACGGCGACGGCGAGAAGTGGCGGGCCGTGATGAGCCTGAACCTCGACGGCGTCTACCACGTGCTCTCGGCCGTCGGCCGGGCCATGCTCGAGCGGGGCCGCGGCAGCATCATCAACACCGGCTCCATGAGCGGCATCATCGCCAACGTGCCCCAGACCCAGGCCTCCTACAACGCCTCCAAGGCCGCGGTCCACAACCTCACCCGCTCCGCCGCGCTCGAGTGGGCCTCCCGCGGCGTGCGCGTGAACGCGATCGCGCCCGGCTACATGCGCACCGAGCTGACCCGCGGCTTCTACGCGGAGGGCGGCGAGCAGATCGACATCTGGAACGCCATGACCCCGATGTCCCGCCCGGGCGAGCCGGAGGAGCTCGCCGGCGCCGCCGTGTACCTCGCTTCCGACGCCGCGAGCTTCGTGACAGGCTCGATCCTGTCGATCGACGGCGGCTACACCGCCGCCTGAGCCCCGGCGGCCGACGGGCCACCCCGTCGGCCGCCGATCCCGTCGGCCGAGGCGTCGTGGGGACCGCGGCCCGCCGCCGGCCCCGCGCCCGCCGCCGCGGCCGCCGTGTCCGCCCGGCGCCGGCCCGACGGCCGCCGCACATGCCCCCATCCGCACCGACCCCGCCGATCCGGAGAGACCCGATGACCTACCTGTTCGATGACCCCCAGACCTTCCCCTCCGACGCCGTCGAGGGCCTGGTCGCCGCGCACCCCGAGGAGCTGCTGCGCGTCCACGGCGGCGTGGTGCGCGCGAAGCGGACCCCCGCCGGGCAGCCCGCGCTCGTCGTCGGCGGCGGGTCCGGCCACTACCCGGCCTTCGCCGGCTGGGTCGGCCCCGGCTTCGCCCACGGCGCGCCCTGCGGGAACATCTTCTCCTCGCCGTCCTCCGACCAGGTGTACTCGGTCGCGAAGAACGCCGAGAACGGCGGCGGCGTGATCCTCGGCTTCGGCCACTACGCCGGGGACGTGCTCCACTTCGGCGTCGCCGCCGAGAAGCTGCGCGCCGAGGGCATCGACGTGCGCATCGTCGCCGTCAGCGACGACATCGCCTCCGGCCGCGAGGGCGAGCACCGCGACCGCCGCGGCATCGCCGGCGACCTGCCCGTCTTCAAGGTCGCCGGGGCCGCGATCCAAGCCGGCGCCGACCTCGACGACGCCGAGCGCCTCGCCTGGAAGGCGAACGATGCCACCCGCTCCCTCGGCGTCGCCTTCGACGGCTGCACCCTGCCCGGTGCGGAGGACGCGCTCTTCCACGTCCCCGAGGGACGGATGGCGATCGGCCTGGGCATCCACGGCGAGCCCGGCATCGACGAGCAGCCCATGCCGAGCGCGAAGGAGCTCGCGAAGGTGCTGGTCGACGGCGTGCTCGGCGAGACCCCCGAGCTCGCCTCGGACCGCGTCGCCGTGGTGCTCAACGGCCTGGGAACCGTGAAGTACGAGGAGATGTTCGTGGTGTGGAAGCACGCCTCGCAGCTCCTGGCCGAGGCGGGCCTGACCATCGTGCGTCCCGAGGTGGGCGAGCACGTGACCAGCCTCGACATGGCCGGGCTGTCCCTGACCGTGATGCGCCTGGACGAGGAGCTCGAGCAGCACTGGCTCGCCGCCGCCGACGCCCCCGCCTTCCGCCGCGGCGGCACCGTCGAGGGCGACCTCGGCACCGAGCGGACCGAGATCTACACCCCCGGCGAGGACCCGATCCCGGACGCGTCCGACGAGTCGAAGGAGTCGGCGCAGCGGATCGCCGGGATCCTCGCCGACGTCGAGGCGCTGCTGGTCGAGCTCGAGCCGGAGCTCGGCCGAATGGACGCGATCGCCGGCGACGGCGACCACGGCCAGGGCATGGTGCTCGGCGCGAAGGCCGCCCGCGCGGCAGCCGACCGCGTCGTCGGGTCCGACGGGGGTGCCCGCACCGTCCTGGTCCAGGCCGGTGCCGCCTGGTCCGCCGAGGCCGGCGGCACCTCCGGCGCGCTGTGGGGCGCGGCGCTGACCAGCCTCGGCAGCGCCTTCTCCGACGACGCGCCCGTCTCGGGCGAGCACCTGCTCACCGGCCTGGTCCAGGCGGTCGAGGCCGTCGAGCGGCTCGGCGGGGCGAAGCCCGGCGACAAGACCATGGTCGATGCGGCCGTGCCCTTCCGCGAGGCGATCGCCCTCGCCCAGGCCACGGGCGCCGAGAAGGGCGACGGCCCCGCCGCCTCCGCCTCCCGGACGATCGAGACCGCGGCGGCCCGCGCCGTCGAGGCGGCCGAGGCCACCGCGGACATCTCCGCGACCCTGGGCCGCGCCCGCAACCACGGCGACAAGTCCGTGGGCACCCCCGACCCCGGCGCGATCTCGTTCTCGAAGATCGTCACGCTGCTGGCCGAGAAGCTCTCGGCCTGAGCCGGGGCGGCCGCGGCGACTCACCGCGCCGCCGCCTCCGTCTCACCTGCACATCCGTCATTCGTCACCGAAGGAGAACATCATGGCTCTGACCATCGTCACCGGTTCCGACAACGCCGGCTACGGCCACAAGTCCGCGCTCAAGGAGCTGCTCGAGAACGATCCCCGCGTCGAGAAGGTCATCGACGTGGGCGTGACCGGCCGGGAGGACGGCACCTACTACCCCAACGTCGCCGTCGAGGCGGCGGAGAAGATCGCCGCGGGCGAGGCAGATCGGGCGCTGCTGATCTGCGGCACCGGTCTGGGCGTCGCGATCGCGGCGAACAAGGTCTCCGGCATCCGCGCCGTGACCGCGCACGACCTGTACTCCGTGCAGCGTTCGGTGCTGTCGAACAACGCGCAGGTGCTGTGCATGGGCGAGCGCGTGATCGGGCTGGAGCTCGCGAAGGAGCTCGTGAAGGTGTGGCTCGACCTCGAGTTCGACCCGGAGTCCTCGTCGGCGGCGAAGGTCGACGCGATCTGCGCCTACGACGGCTCCCTCGACAAGTGAGCTGAGGCCGAGGTCGGGGGTGCCTTCCCGACCGTGGGGCCACAGAGTTGATCGACGATACGTACCAATTTTCTGGTACGTATCGTCGATCAACTGGCCAGCGGTGGTACGGATCGTCGACGAACTCCGGCTCACCGGAGACGAGCGTCGACGAGCAAGCCCGCGGGGCCGCGGGCCCCGGCGCCGTTACTCCGCCAGCGCCTTCCCCCGCTGCTCAGGCAGGGTGAAGGCCGCGGCGGCGGCGACGGCGAAGGCGAGCGCGAACACCCCGAAGGCGAGCCACTGCCCGCCGGCGAGCACCAGCGCCGGCACCAGGAACGGGGCGAGGATCGAGGCGAGGCGGCCGAAGGCGGCGGCCGCGCCCGTGCCCGTGCCGCGCACCGCGGTGGGGTAGAGCTCCGGGCCGATCGCGTACAGCGCGCCCCAGGCGCCGAGGTTGAAGAAGCTCAGCAGGCAGCCGGCCATCAGGATCATCGCCTCGGAGTCGGCCATGCCGTAGCCCACGGCGGACAGCGCCGAGCCGGCGAGGAAGATCGTGAGGGTCCAGCGCCGTCCCAGCACCTCGATCAGCCAGGCCGCGGCGGCGTAGCCGGGGATCTGGGCGAGCGTGATGATCAGGGTGAAGGTGAACGACTTCGTGAGGTCGAAGCCGCGGTCCACCAGCAGCGTCGGGATCCAGATGAACGCGCCGTAGTAGGAGAGGTTGATGCAGAACCACACCACCCACAGCCCGGCGGTGCGGGCGCGGAGGGACGCCGACCAGATGCCGCCGGTCGCGACCTGATCGGCCTCCGGCACGACGCCGACCGCGTCGGCGGAGACACGGCCCTCGTCGCCGACGCCGATGCCCTGCGCGTCGGGCGCGGTGCGGGCCTCGGAGGAGTCCGGGACGGCCTGGGTCCCGGCACTGATCCCGGCGGAGGCCTCGAAGTCGCGGACGATCCGCTCGGCCTCCTCATGGCGACCCTTCGTCTCCAGGAAGCGCACGGACTCGGGCATCCCGAGCCGGATCACCAGCGAGTAGACGGCCGGGATCATGCCGAGCGCGAGCGCCCAGCGCCATCCGGCCGGCCCCGAGGTCGCCACGAACGTGCCGATCACGGCGGCGAGGATCCAGCCGCCGGCCCAGAACGCCTCGAGCCACACGATGATCCGGCCGCGGATCCGGGCCGGCGCGAACTCGCTCATCAGCGTCGAGGCGACGGGCAGCTCGGCACCGAGCCCCAGGCCCACCACGAAGCGCAGCGCGATCAGCGCGCCGACGCCCAGGGCCAGCGCCGAGGCGCCGGTGGCCAGGCCGTAGACGAGGAGGGTGAGGGCGAAGACGGAGCGTCGGCCGATCCTGTCGGCCAGCAGTCCGCCGAGGCTCGCGCCGATCGCCATCCCGGCGAAGCCGGCGGAGGCGATGAGGGACCCGTCGGACTTCGCGAGGTCCCAGTGGACGGTGAGCGCGGCGATGACGAAGGAGATCAGGCCGACGTCCATCGCGTCGAGCGCCCAGCCGATGCCGGAGGCGCCGAGCAGCTTGCCGTGCTTGCGGGTGAAGGGGAGGCGGTCCAGGCGCTGCGACCGGGTGAGCGGCCGGCTGACCGGGGCCGCGGACTCCGGGGCGAGGGGGGAGGGGCTCATGTCATCTCCGACGACGAGGGGAGGGGTGGGCACATCATGGCCCACCTCGGCCGCTGCGTCGTGCGGTGTGGATCACACCGACGGGCATCGCGGCGCGCTGCCGGAGGCAGGACTCCTGGTCAGGGTGAGAAAAAGTGGGACGTCTCGGAAGGGTTGCGGTTCGAGGGCGTCTCGCGCTGTCTCGGCACGCGGGACGATCGGCGGCCGACGGGCGAGCGCCCGCGGGGCATCACCGCCGGCGAGCTGCCGCGCCCGACGGGCCCCGTCGGCCTCCCGGCCTCGGGCGTCCCGACGGGACCGACAGGTCAGCGCCGGGGATGGGAGGCGAGGTCCACCTCGGCCTCGCCGCGCAGCACCGCGAGAGCGCGCCGGGCGCGGGCGGCGCCCCAGGTCGAGAGCAGCTCCGCCTGGTCCTCCGCGATGAGCGCCCAGTCGTCGAGCTCCGAGGCCTGAGGCACGATCTCCGCCTCGAGCTGCGCGCGGGGGATCACGCCGGCGTCGAAGATGAAGTGCACGCCCATCGGCGCGCTGCGCACGGGACTCGCCGGCAGCCAGTCCACGGCGAGCAGCCGACCCACCTCGACGTCCAGGCCCAGCTCCTCCATGACCTCGCGCTGGGCGCACTGCCGGGCGTCCTCGCCGGGATCGACCCCGCCGCCGGGCAGCAGCCAGTGCGGGCGGTAGTTCGGCTTCTCGATGACGAAGCGCCCGTCCTCGTCGCGCAGGATCACCGCTCCCGATGTGATGACCTTGGGCAGCGAGGCGAAGTAGGCGGGGTCGGGGAGGAGGCGCGGCATGGCGCCCATCGTGTCATCGCCGGGCGGGCGACGACCAGCGCGTCCTGCCGCCGTCCGTCGCGACGAAGCGCAGGCGCGTGCCCGGTCCCGCCTGGGCGAGCCGGTCCAGGCCTTCCCGCGTGACCACGGCGATCACCGGGTAGCCGCCGGTGGTGGGGTGGTCGGGGCCGAAGACGACCGGGAGCCCCGAGGGCGGCACCTGCACCGCCCCGGGCAGCATCGGCTCGCTCGGCACGGACGCCGCGCCCGAGGGGACCGGGAGCGCCGGCCCGTCGAGCCGCACCCCGACCCGGTCCGAGTCGGGTCGCACTGTCCAGTCCGTGCCGAGCAGCGCCTCGACCGCCTCGTCGCCGAGCAGCTCGGCGCGCGGCCCGATGAGCACGGGGATGCGGAGGGAGCGCCCGGTCGATGCCGACGGATCGGGATCCGCGGCCGACGGCCCCTCCTCCTCCGCCGCCGTGGCGTCGATGCCGTCGGGACCGGCGACGTCGTCGGGAGCATCGGTCCCGTCGGGGTCGTCCGGCACGGGCACTGCCGGAGCGATGACGGCCGGCACGGCGTCGAGGCCGCGCTCGGGGCCGACGAGCAGCAGGTCGCCGGCCTGCAGCGGATCCGGGCCGAGGTCGGAGAGGGTGTCGCGGGAGCGTGCGCCGAGCACCTCGATCGGCTCGTCGTCGGCGGGATCCTGCCGCCTCACCTGCGCGATCCCGCCCCGGATCGCGAGGATCAGGCGCAGCCCGTCCGCGGCCGGGCCCACCTCGATCCGGTCGCCGGGGTCCAGGGCGAGAGCATGTTCGCGGGAGACGTCGGCCGGCAGCTCCACGTCGCCGACCTCGTCGTCGCCGCGCCCGATCCGCACCGGGGCCTGCGCGCCGGAGACGGCGACGACCGTCGGCGCGGCGGCGCGCAGCGCGAGCGGTCCCAGCAGGATCTCGAGCACGGCGGCGCCGGAGGGATTGCCGACGGCACGGTTCGCCCGCTGCAGCGCGCCGCGGTCGAAGGCCCCCGAGCGGCTCACGCCGATCGCCGCCCGGCCGGGCCTGCCGGCGTCCTCGATCAGGGTCAGCGGACCGGGGGAGAGGACCTCGAGCGCGGGGCGGGAGCTCGTGCCGGGATCCGCGCCGCGATGGAGCCCGAGCCGGGCGGGGACGGCGGCGGCCTCCCGGGCGGCGCGGGCGAGCGCCGCGGCGGTCGCGGCCGTCGGACGGGAGGCGGCGCGCTGCGGGGTGAAGCGCACGCGCGTGCCCGGGCCGAGCAGCGCGGGCGGCTCCCGGTGCACGTCGAACAGGGGCGCGTCGCTGCGGCCGATCAGCTGCCAGCCGCCGGGGGAGGGGCGCGGGTAGATGCCGCAGTAGCGGGAGGCGAGGCCGACGGCGCCCGCGGGCACCGACGTGCGGGGCTCGGCGCGACGCGGCACCTCCCAGGGCGGGCCGGACGCCTCGTGGGGATCGCTGGCGACGAGATAGGGGAAGCCGGGGGCGAAGCCGCCGAAGGCGACCGTCCATGTCGCTCCGGAGTGCGCGCTGATCAGCGCGTCCGTGCTCATCCCGAGCAGCTCCGCGACCTCCTCCAGGTCTTCGCCGTCGTAGACGATGCCGATGCTGGTCTCGCCGCCGCCGCTCTCCTCACGCGCGGCGCGGGGGAGTCGCGAGAGCAGGTCCGCGAACAGGCGCACGTCGCGCGGCGCCGCGCCGTGCAGCAACAGGGTGCGCTCGGCGGGGACGAGCTCCAGCAGGTGCGCGGGGGAGCGGGCGCGCACGGCCGCGGCCGCGGCGAGCACTGCGGCGGTGTCGGGGTACTCGGCGAGGATGCTGGTCTCGCCGGCGCGGTGCACGCGCAGCGGGGGAGGGAGGGCGTCGGCCGGACGCGCCGCGTCGTCGTGACCGTCGCCGAGCGCGCCGGTGCCGCCGTCGGGGGCGGTGCTGCCGCGCCCCGCGAGACGGCCGACGCCGGGGAGCGGTCCCTTCGCCCCGTCCCTCACAGCGCCGCCTGCAGGGTCACGCCCGCCTCCGCGAGCCGGACCCGCACCGCCCGAGCCAGCTCGACGGCGCCGGGGGTGTCCCCGTGCAGGCACAGCGACCGCACCGGCAGATCGACCCAGGTGCCGTCGGCCGCGCGCACCCCGCCCTCGGTCGCGATCGACAGCGCCTGGGCCGTGACCGCGTCGGGGTCGGTGAGCACGGCGCCGGGCCGCGTGCGCGGGGTGAGGGCGCCGTCGGGGAGATAGGCGCGGTCGGCGAAGCCTTCGAGCACCACGTCGAGCCCGGCCGCCTCCGCCGCGGGGACGACCACGGCGCCGGGCGCCGCGACCAGGGGAAGGCCGTCGAGCTCGCCGAGCGCCTGCACCACCGCGCCGGCCTGCGCCTCGTGACGGGCGAGCGCGTTGTACAGGGCGCCGTGGGGCTTCACCCCGCGCACGTTGATCCCCTCCGCGCGGGCCATCGCCTGCAGCGCCCCGACCTGGACGACCACCTGGTCCGTGAGGTCGTCCGGGGCGATGTCGAGGAAGCGCCGGCCGAAGCCCTGCAGGTCCGGATAGGCGACATGCGCCGTGATCGCGACGCCACGCGCGGCGGCGGCCCGGCAGGCGGCGCGCATCGTCGAGCCGTCCCCGGCGTGGCCCCCGCAGGCGATGTTCGCGGTGGTGACGACCTCGAGCATCGCGGCGTCGTCCCCCATCGACCAGTCGCCGAAGCCCTCCCCGAGGTCGGCGTTGAGGTCGACGACGGCGGTGGCGGTCATGAGCGGGCTCCTTCGTCCGACAGCGGGATCCTCCCCATTGTCGGCCCCGGCCGCGCGGACGTCATCCTGCGCGGAAAGAGGCCGACGGCGAGAGGCGGGACGGCGAGGGATGCGCCGGTGGGAGAGCGTCCCGCCGTCGGCCCGCGCTCAGACCCCGTTGCCGACGAACGCACCGCGGTGCGCGGCAGCGGGATGCTCCTCGGGGAGCCGGTCCGTGCCGGTCAGCTGCGAGCGCAGCGTCGTGCCCCGCTCGGGCAGCCGCCCCCGTTCGCGCAGGATCGGGGAGACCAGCTCCGCGAAGTCCCGCACCGTGTCGAAGGAGTGGTACTGGCGCAGGTTGATGCCGTCGATGCCGTCCACGTCGAGCCAGTGCTCGATCGCATCGGCCACCACCTCGGGCGTCCCCGCCACGAAGAACCGGTCCTGCCAGGCCTCGTCCACCGCGTCCAGCAGGTCGCCGATGGTCTCGTGCGCGCCCTTGCGGCCGACGGGGGTGTCGGCCGGCAGCCCCTCGATCTCGAGCGCCTCGGCGATCGTGCGGTCCCGGGGATGGTCCAGCGCCCGGATCGGCACGGACTGGTGCACCAGCATCCCCTCGGTGGAGCGGTGCTCGAGGTACTGGGCGAGCTTGGCGTCGACCTCCTCCTGCGTGGGGGCGGTGATCACCGCCGCCTGCACCACGAACTTGGGGTCCGCCGGGTCGCGGCCGGCCTCCTCGGCGGCGGCGCGCACCGCGGGGACGGTCCGCTCGAGCAGCGGGCCGTGCGTGAACACCATCTCCGCGTGTCGGCCCGCGCGCAGCGCCCCGGCCGGGGAGGCGGTGGCGAGGATCAGGGTCGGGGTGCGCTGCGGGGAGGGCTCGGACAGGTGCGGCCCGGCCACGGAGAAGTTCTCCCCGACGTGGTCGATGCGGTGCACCTTGGCGGGATCGGTGTAGACGTTCCCGTCCACGTCCCGCACCACGGCCCCCTCGTCCCAGGAGCCCTCCCACAGCTTGCACAGCACCTCGAGGTACTCGTCGGCGATCTCGTAGCGGTGGTCGTGCTCGATCTCCTCGGCCAGCCCGAAGTTCCGCGCGGCGTTGGGGAGATAGGAGGTGACGATGTTCCAGCCCACCCGCCCCTTGGTGAGGTGGTCGAGGGTGGACATGCGCCGCGCGAAGGAGAACGGCGGCTCGTAGCTGGTGGAGAAGGTGATGCCGAAGCCGAGCCGCTCGGTGACCCCCGCCATCGCGGGGACCACCAGCATCGGGTCGTTGTTCGGGATCTGCAGCCCCTCGCGCAGCGCCGTCTCCGCGGAGCCGCCGTAGACGTCGTAGGCCCCCACCACGTCGGCGATGAAGATCGCGGTGAAACCGCCGTCCTCCGCGATCCGCGCCAGCTCGGTCCAGTAGTCCAGGTCCGTGTAGCGGTGGCGGTTGTTGTCCGGCAGGCGCCACAGACCGTGGGTGATGTGGCCGACGCAGTTCATCTCGAAGAGGTTCAGGATCAGGGGCTTGGGAGCCATCAGGGCGTCCGATCGTCCGGGGGCGGTGGTGACGACACCCTCATGTCCCGGGTGCCGCGCGCGCACCTCCCGTGAATCCCGATGACGCCCGGTGACCGCCGGGAGCCCGTCGGGCGGCCACGAGGCGGCCGCCCTGTCATCGACGTTCTCGTTCCGTCACGGTCCTAGGCACAGCTTTTGAGCCCCCCTAGTGTTCCTGGGGCCCGGTGGCCGCCGGGCGACCGAGGACGTCCCCGCGGACGTCGCCATCAGCCGTCGTCCCCGCGGACGGCACCGTCCCGAAGGAGCACCCGTGCGCCGACGATCCGTCATGACCGGCCTGGCCGCCGTGGGAGCCGGCTCCGTGCTGGCCGCCTGCGGCAGCGCCGGCCGCGCTGCGGACCTGCCCCCCGGCACCCGGGAGGGCGGTGAGCTCGTCTTCGCGACCGACCGCGAGCCCACCTGCCTGGACCCCCACAACAGCGGCGACATGCCCCAGACCTACATCGCCCGCCAGTACCTCGACTCCCTGGTCTCGATGCGGCCCGACGGCAGCGTCGTGCCCTGGCTCGCCCGGTCGTGGGCGATCTCCGAGGACGGCCTGGTCTACGACTTCACCCTCAAGGAGGGCGTGCGCTTCCACGACGGGGAGGTGCTGGACGCCGACGCGGTGGTCGCGAACTTCGACCAGATCATGGACCCCGCCACCCAGTCCTCCACCGCCCTGCTCTACCTCTCCCCGTACTTCGTCTCCGCCGAGTCGCTCTCCGAGCAGGTGGTGCGCGTGACGTTGAAGCGCCCCTACTCGCCGCTGCTGACCGTGCTCGCCCAGGCGTTCTTCGGGATCGAGTCCCCGAGGGCGATGGGGCGGGGCCTGGCCGAGAACTGCGAGCTGCCGGTGGGCACCGGCCCCTTCAAGGTCGTCGAGTGGCGGCGCAACCAGGAGGTGGTGATGGTGCGCAACGACGACTACACCTCCGCCCCCTCGGACGCGAAGCACCAGGGCCCCGCCTACGCGGAGCGCCTCACCTGGCGCTTCCTCAAGGACAACACCGCCCGCTACGGCGCGCTGGCCTCCGGGAAGGTCCATGCGATCTTCAACCTGCCGCCCGAGTCGGTGCCCACCGCGCAGGCCGACGACCGGATCGAGACGCAGGACTTCGTGCACTCCTGCGTCCCCTACGCCCTGGACCTCAACACCACCCATCCGGCGCTGTCCGACCTGAGAGTGCGGCGCGCCCTGGTGCACGCCGCGGACGCCCCCGGCATCGTCACCAGCGCCTACGCCGGGGTGTTCCCCTACGAGGGGAACGCGATCTCCACCGGCACCCCGTACTACGACGAGGCCTATCACCAGCCCTACCCCTACGACGAGGCGCGGGCGAACGCGCTGCTGGACGAGGCCGGCTGGGACGAGCGGGACGAGGAGGGGTACCGCACCCGCGACGGACAGCGGCTCACCCTGCGCCTGCCCTACGCCTCCGATCCCGGCGAGACGCCCCCGGCGGACCTCACCATCCTGCAGAACTTCCAGGCGATGGAGCGCAGGGTCGGCGTGGACGTGCAGCTGATCCCCACCGACGCCGCCTCCCTCACCGCGATCCGCCGCGACCCCACCGCCTTCGACATCCGCGGCGGCTACTGGAACAGCCCCACCGCCGGGGTCATGTACATCAAGTTCTCGCAGCAGACCTTCGAGATCGACAACGGCCAGAACGTGTCCTACGCCTACGACGAGGAGCTCGACCAGACCCTTCTCGAGGCCGCCGCGACCACCGACCCCGAGGCGCAGCAGGAGCTGTACTCGCGGGCGCAGCAGCTGCTGACCGAGCAGGCCTGGCACATCCCGCTGTACCCGATCCAGACCCGGCTCGCGATCCGCTCCGACCTGGTCGCGGACATCTGGATCGAGCCCAGCGAGGGCGAGCCGGTGCTCCACGACGCCCACCTGCTCCGGGACGGAGACCCGCGATGACCGTGACCACCAGCCACGACGAACCCGTCGGCGGTCCCCGACCGTCCGGCACCCCGGCCGACAGCTCCTCGGCCGCTCCCGACCCTTCGGTCGACGGCGCGCCGGCCGCCGACGCGCGCGGCCCCCGCCGCGGGCGGCTGTTCGCCCGACGGGTCCTCACCACGCTCGGCTCCTCCGCGCTGCTGCTGTGGGCGGTGGCGACCATCGTGTTCTTCCTCCAGCACCTCGTGCCCGGCGACCCCGCCCAGACCATCCTCGGCGGCGCCTCCGCGAACCCTCCCGAGGAGACCCTGCAGGCGGTGCGCGAGCAGTACGGCTTCGACCAGCCGGTGCTGGTCCAGTACGGGCACTTCCTCGCGGGCCTGGTGGTGCTCGACCTCGGCGAGTCCTACACGATGAAGCAGTCGGTGGTCTCGATCGTCGCCGAGCAGATCGCTCCCACCCTGCAGCTCACCGCGGCGGCGCTGCTGGTGGCCTGGGTGATCGCGATCGCGCTCACCCTCGCCACCGCCGGCCGCCCCGGCCGCCTGGGCCGGATCGGCTCCGCGCTCGAGGTCGTGTTCGCGGCCCTGCCCCACTTCTGGCTGGGCGTGGTGCTGCTGGTGGTGTTCGCGGTGGTGCTGCAATGGCTGCCCGTGGTCGACGACGGACCGGCCGGGCTGGTGCTGCCCGCGCTCACCCTCGGCATCCCGCTGGGCGGCTTCCTCGCCCAGGTCACGCGCGACGAGTTCGACGTCGCGCTGCGCCAGCCCTTCGTGCTCTCCGCGCTCTCCCGCGGCGCCCGCCCGGGGGACGTGCGGTGGCGGCAGGTGCTGCGCCACGCGGCCCTGCCGGGGATCGCCCTGTCCGGCTGGGGGCTCGGCTCCCTGATCTCCGGCGCCGTCGTGGTCGAGGTGATCTTCTCCCGCCAGGGCATCGGCCAGGTGCTGGTCGCCGCGGTCACCGCCCAGGACCTCCCGCTCGTGATCGGGGTGACCTTCGTGGTCGCCGCGGTCTATGTGGTCGCCAACATCCTCTCCGACCTCGCCTCCGTGCTCGTCGACCCCCGTCTCCGCCACGCGATCGGACGTGCCTCATGACCACCATCGCCCCTCCCGCCCCCGTCGCCGACCCGCAGGTCGCCCCGGCCCCGCGCCGCGCGCGGCGTCGGCCCGCCCCCGGCAGCCTCGGCCTCGTGGCCGCCGGCACCGTGGTGGGCGTGATCCTGCTCGCCGCGCTGGTCCCGGACCTCCTGGCCCCGCAGGACCCGCTCGAGATCAGCCTCTCGGAGAGCTTCGCCCCGCCCAGCGCCGAGCACCTCTTCGGCACCGACCAGTCGGGCCGCGACGTGTTCAGCCGCGTCATCCACGGCGCCCGCCAGTCCCTCGTGATCGGCCTCGGCGCGACCGCCATCGGGCTGCTCGGCGCGCTCGTGCTGGGCCTGCTGGGCGGGCTCGGCGGACGGATCGCCGACGGCGCCGTGACCCGCGTGATCGAGGTGCTCTACGCCTTCCCCGGGATCCTTCTGGCGCTGATCCTCATCGCCGTCTACGGCAACAGCGCCCTCACCCAGATGGTCGCCGTCGGCATCGCGACCATGCCCGGCTACGCCCGCATGGTGCGCGGCCAGCTGCTCGTGGTGCGCGGCAGCGCCTACGTCGAGGCGGCCCGCGCGCTCGGCCACCCGCCGCTGCGGATCCTGGTGCGCACCATCCTGCCCAACGCCTTCCGCCCGCTGACGGTGCTGGTCACCCTCGGGATCGGGCAGGCGATCGTGTGGGCCGCGGCGCTGGGCTTCCTCGGCATGGGCGTGCAGCCGCCCACCGCGGAGTGGGGCGCGATGCTGAACGCCGGCCGCACCTACATCCAGCAGGCCTGGTGGATGGACTTCTTCCCCGGCATCACGATCGTCCTGTTCACCCTGTCGCTCACCGTGCTCGGACGGCACCTGCAGCGCACGACCGATGCGGGGGCCCGACGATGACCGCACGCACCCTCTCCTCGCCCGTCTCCCGAGCGGGGGCCCAGCCCCTGATCACCGTGCGCGACCTCGCCGTCGGCTTCGAAGGCCACGAGGTGGTCCACGACGTGTCCTTCTCCCTGCGGCCGGGGGAGTGCCTCGGGATCGTGGGGGAGTCCGGCTCGGGCAAGTCCGTGACCGCGCGCGCCCTGCTGGGGCTGAACGGTCCGGGCGCCGAGGTCACCGCCGCCACCCTCGACGTGGGCGCCGACGTGCTGAGCGCCTCCGAGGAGGAGCTGCGCGCGCTGCGCGGCAGGAGCGTCGGCTACGTGCTCCAGGACGCCCTGGTGTCCCTGGACCCGCTGCGGAGGGTGGGCACCGAGATCGCCGAGCCGCTGCGGGTGCACGGCGTCCCGCGCGCCGAGCGGCCGCAGCGGGTGCAGGACCTGCTCACCTCGGTGAGCGTGCCCGAGCCGGAGCTGCGGGCGCGGCAGCTGCCCAGCGAGCTCTCCGGAGGCCTGCGCCAGCGGGCGCTGATCGCGGCGGCCCTCGCCCTGGACCCGGCGGTGCTCATCGCCGACGAGCCCACCACCGCGCTGGACGTGACGGTGCAGGCGCAGATCCTCGAGCTGCTCGAGCAGAACCTCGCCGCCGGCCGCGCCCTGATCCTCATCAGCCACGACCTCTCCGTGGTGGAGCGGCTCGCGGACCACGTGCTGGTCATGCGCCACGGCCGCATCGTCGAGGAGGGCCCCACCTCGCAGGTGCTGAGCGCGCCGCAGGATGCGTACACGCGACGGCTGCTCGCCGCGATCCCCTCCGCGGACTCCCGCGGGAAGCGGCTCTCGGACCTCCCGCCGGATCCGGTCGCGCTGCGCGCCCTCGCCGCTCGCGCCCCTGCCGCGCCCGACGGGACACGCGCCGCCGGTGGCCTCGACGGCGCGCCGCACCCGGCCGACGGGGCTCCCGCGGCCGACGGCACTGCCGCGACCGGCGCCTCCTCGCCCCACCCCGGCCCGTCCCGCCCCCTGCTCGTCGCCGAGGGGCTCGGCAAGAGCTACCGAGGACCCGACGGCCGCACCCGCGCCGTGGTCGAGGACGTCTCCTTCGAGCTCCGGGCGGGGGAGACCCTCGGGATCGTCGGCGAGTCAGGCTCCGGGAAGTCCACCACCGCGTGGATGGCGCTCGCCCTCACGGAGCCCACGACCGGCGCCGTCACCCTCGACGGCGAGCCCTGGACCGCCCTCCCGGAGCGTCGCCGCCGTGCGCGCCGGCGCCGTATCGCTGTGGTGCAGCAGGACCCCCTGTCCTCCTTCGACCCGCGCTGGAGCGTCGGTCGCACCATCGCCGACGCGCTCCCGTCGGCCCGCCGGGACGGCCCGGACGACGGGCCGCGAGGAGGGACCGATGCGCTGCGACAGCGTCGCGCCGGCACCGGGCGACGGCCGCTCGCCGGCGCCGGGAGCGGTGACGGCGGGACTCGCCGCGGCGCCGATCGCGAGGGGCGCTCCGAGCGGGTCGCCGCGCTGCTGCGCGCCGTCGGCCTGGACCCCTCCGTCGCCGACCGCCACCCCCTGACCCTCTCCGGCGGGCAACGGCAGCGCGCCGCGATCGCCCGGGCGCTGGCCACCGACCCCGAGATCCTGGTGCTGGACGAGCCGGTCTCCGCCCTGGACGTCTCCGTCCAGGCGCAGGTGCTCGACCTGCTCGCCGACCTGCAGCAGGCCCTCGGCACCGCCTATCTGTTCATCTCGCACGACCTGGGCGTGATCCACCACGTCAGCGACCGGGTGCTGGTGATGCAGCACGGCCGCATCGTCGAGTCCGGCACCGCCGACGAGGTGCTGCATGCGCCCCGTCATCCCTACACCCGGCAGCTCATCGCCGCCCTTCCCCACCCCGAGCTCGAGGAGATCGCATGACCACCGCCACCGACCGCACCGCTGCGGGAGCCGCAGCCGACGGCGCCGCCGCGCAGGCAGACGGTGCCGCCCCGCATCGGAGCCGAGCCGCGGCCCCGACGGCGGCGGCCCACTACGCCGCGCTGCGCGAGCGCTTCGCCCCGGTGCTCGAGGAGATCGCCGAGGGCGCCGCGGAGCGGGACCGCGAGCGGCGCCTGCCCCATGCGGAGGTGCGGGCGCTCGCCGACGCCGGGTTCACCGCCGTCACCGTCCCCGTCGCGCAGGGCGGCCACGGGGTCGGGACCGAGACCTTCTTCCGCCTGCTCATCGACCTCGGCGAGGCGGACTCGAACCTGCCCCAGCTGCTGCGCGCCCATTTCTCGCACGTCGAGGAGCTGCTGCTCGGCGAGCCGGACGAGGACGCGCGGGCGCGGCTCGCGGAGATCGCCGGCGGCGTCGTGGTCGGCAACGCGAGCCATGAGCGCAGCACCGCGACGGTCGGCGACCTGATCACCACCGTGGTCCCCGACGGCGACGGCTACCGCCTCGACGGCGAGAAGCACTACTCCACCGGTTCCCTCTTCGCCGACCTGATCGACGTCTCGGCCCGCACCGCCGACGGCGCCCGCGCCCGCGTCACCGTCCCCGCCGACGCCCCCGGCGTGACGCTGCGCGACGACTGGGACGGCTTCGGCCAGATCCTCACCGGCAGCGGCTCCACCCTCTTCGAGGGAGTGCAGGTCACCGCCGAGCAGGTGCGGGTGCGGCCCCAGGGCGCGGACGGGCAGCCCACCACCCAGACCGCCTTCCTGCAGCTGGTGCTGCTCTCCTCCCTGGTGGGCGTGGGGCGGGCCGCGGTGCGCGACGCGGTGGGCTTCGTCCGCTCCCGCACCCGCGTCTACTCGCAGGGCAGCGGCGCGACCGCCGCCCAGGACCCGCTGGTCCAGCAGGTCATCGGCAGGATCTCGGCGCGCATCGCCGCCGCCGAGGACGCGGTGCTCGCCGCCGCACGCGCCCTCGAGGTCGCCCGCACCGCCCCCGAGGAGGAGCGCGAGGCGCTGATCGACGCGGCGGAGCTGCGCACCATCCAGGCCCAGCTCACCGCGGTCCCGGACGTGCTCTCGGTGACCACCGAGCTGTTCGAGGTGGGCGGGGCCTCGGCGACCTCGACCGCCCGGGCGCTGGACCGCCACTGGCGCAACGCCCGTACCCTCTCCTCCCACAACCCCGTCATCTACCAGGAGCGGGCGATCGGGGACCGGATCCTGAACGGGACGGGACTGCTGTACTTCTGGTCCACGGGCGAGAAGCCGAAGAGCTCCTGACCCGCGGGGAGCTCCCAGAGTCCCTGCACTGAGGGTCGACGTCGAGGTTCTGCACCGCTGAGGAGCCGTGCTGGCGACGAGATGAGTCCCCAGCGGCGCAGAACCTGCGGCCCCCGATAGCCTCGGGGGATGAGCGCGACCCCGGCGTCCCCCGCCCCTGACGCGTCGGCCGATGCGTCGACACGGATCCCCGACCTCCCCGCCGGGATCGGCGGCACCGATCCGACCGCACCGCTGCAGTACACCGCCGAGGACGTCGCCGCCGCCCGTGACCTGCTCGAACGGGTGCGGAGAGGAGAGGCGACGGGACCGGATGGCATGCCTCGCCCGTCCGGCCCGCCCGCCGCCGTCCAGCCCGACCCGCCCGCCGCACAGGACGACGGCGGCCGGCCCGACCCGTCGGCCGCCCAGGAGCCCGCGCCGGTGGTGACCCTGAGCGATGAGCAGATCGCCGCGCTCGACGGGTACGAGCGCCGCCAGTTCGTGGCCCTGCCCTGGCTCGACGCGCATCCCGAGCAGCGACGCGTCGCCGCGGCCGTCGCGCTGCGCGGCATGATCGCCGGCGGCCAGGTCCTCACCCGCACCGCCCGGCACGAGGAGGGGCCGCGCTGGCGGGCTGTCCCCGAGATCTCCGGCTGCCTCGTGCTGCGCCGCACCGCGGAGTCGTTCACCACCGCCGAGCGGACCGTCCGCACCGAGGCCGGGCCGCAGGTCCATCGCCTGCACTGCTACAGCCACCCCGGCGGGGTGCTCGAGGAGGAGACGACGGCCGACGGCCTCCACCGCTTCACCGTCCTCCGCGCCGAGGAGGCGACCGTGCGCCTGGCCGCCTTCCTCGACCCCGCGGGCCTCGCCGATCCCGCCGCCGATGCCGCGTCCGACACCGGCGGCGGGAGCGTCCACGTGCGCGGCTCGGAGCTGCCCGCCCACCCGCTCGCCGCGCAGCTCGCCGCGACCCGGGCGCTGACCGTCCTGACCCGGGTGCGCACGGCCGACGGGACCGTCCAGCAGCTCAGCGCCTACGCGACCGCCGACGGGATGCTCACCATGGAGGCCCTCGACCCCGGTGTCGAGGACCCCCGCCTCGAGTTCCGCCGCGTCGGCCCCGCGTCCCTGCGCGCGCTCGCGACGGTGCTGGTCAGCGGCCAGGGCGCACCGCAGTGACCTCGCCCGCAGGGGAGCCCGGGCGGACGTCGACCCGGGGGCCCGCGCGGACGCCGACCCGAGAGCCCGCGCGAACGTCGACGCGGGAGGCGACACCGACCGCAGGGCCGCCCCCTGCGCTGCTTCCGGGGCCGGACCTCACATCCCCGGCCGCCCGCGCGTCTGCCGGGTGATGACCATGAAGATCCCCTACGAGACCGCGGTCCAGCGGCACGGCCCCACCGTGCTGCGGGTGTGCTGCGCCGTCCTCGGCCCGGGACCCGACGCCGAGGACGCCTGGGCGGAGACGTTCCTGGCGGCGCTGACGTCCTGGCCCGATCTCGCGGAGGACACCAACATCGAGGCCTGGCTGGTGCGCGTCGCCCACCGCAAGGCCATCGACATCACCCGCCGTCGCGCCCGGCACGCCGTGCCCATGGACGACCTGCCCGAGCAGACCTCCCGCCGCGGGAACCCCGGCCGGGACGACGGGGTCTGGACCGCCGTCGCGGCCCTGCCCGAGAGGCAGCGGCTCGCCGTCGCCTATCACTACCTCGGCGGCCTCCCGCACGCCGAGACCGCCGCCCTGATCGGCGGGAGCCCCGAGGCCGTCCGCCGCGCCTCGGCCGACGGCATCCGAGCCCTGCGACGCACCTTCACCGCAGGCGACGACACGGAAGGAGCCGCGCGATGACCGACACCCCGAGCCTCCCCGAGCACCTCACCACGAGCGAGCGGGAGGCGCTCTTCCCGCTCCCCGACCCGACCCTGGCAGGACTCCGCGCCCGCCTCGCGCAGCAGGCCGACGACGCCGGACTCGTCGAGGTCGCCTATCGCACGCTCGACACCCCCGTCGGCCCCCTCCTGCTCGCCGCGACCGCGCAGGGCCTGGTCCGCGTCGCCTTCGAGCGCGAGGGCTTCGACGCCGTGCTCGCCGCGCTCGCGACGACGGTGAGTCCCCGCGTGCTGGAGGCGCCGGGCCGGCTCGACGAGGCGGCCGCCGAGCTGGAGGAGTACTTCACCGGCGCCCGCCGCCGCTTCGACCTGCCGCTGGACCGCGCCCTGTCCACCGGCTTCCGCGAGAAGGTCCAGCGCGTCCTGCCCCGGATCGACTACGGCTCCACCCGCTCCTACAAGGAGATCGCCGAGCTCGTGGGCAGCCCGCGGGCGGTCCGCGCCGTCGGCACCGCCTGCGCCACCAACCCGCTGCCGATCGTCGTGCCCTGCCATCGCGTGCTGCGCACCGACGGCGCGCTCGGCGGCTACATCGGCGGCCTCGACGTGAAGACCGCCCTGCTGACCTTGGAGAGGACCGCATGACCACCCCCGACCCCCGCACCGGCCCCGACACCGACCGCGACACCGACACCGACGCCGACCCCGGTGTCGTGATCGGCGAGGACGGCCTGGCCCGCCCCGCCTGGGCGGCGAGCGACCTGATGATGCGCGAGTACTACGACACCGAATGGGGCATGCCCGTCCGCGACGAGCAGGGCATGTTCGAGCGGATCAGCCTCGAGGCCTTCCAGTCCGGGCTGTCCTGGGCGACGATCCTGCGCAAGCGGCCCGCCTTCCGCACCGCCTTCGACGGCTTCGACCCCGAGGTCGTCGCCCGCTACGGCGAGGCGGAGGTCGAGCGGCTCATGGCCGACGCCGGCATCGTGCGCAACCGCGCGAAGATCCTCGCGACCATCACCAACGCGAAGGCGACCCTGGCGCTGCGGGAGAAGGGCGGGCTCGTCGACCTCGTGTGGTCCTTCCAGCCGGCGACGACGCCCGCGCCGAGGACCGCCGCCGAGGTGCCGACCCGCTCGCCGGAGTCGACGGCGCTGTCGAAGGCCCTGCGCAAGGAGGGCTTCACCTTCGTCGGGCCGACGACGATGTTCGCGCTGATGGAGGCCGTCGGCATCCTCGACACCCACCTGCTGGGCTCGCACCGCCGCGGCGTCTCCGGCGTCTGGAAGTCCTGAGGGCCCGGGCGCGGCCGACGGGACGGCCGCCGCGGAGCGGACGAGGGAGCGCCGACAGGGCTGACCTGCGCGCGGATCAGCCCGCCGCGCCGTGCTCGACGCCGCCCGGGGCGTCGCCCGCCGTGCCGAGCTCCCCGCCGACGGCGCCGGCCCACTGCGCGAGCACGTCTTCGAGGCGGCCGTGGACGCGCAGGGACGCGTCGGGATCGGCGCGGGTCGGACCGTCGTTGAGGATCACCACCGGCTTGCCCTGCTTCCGGGCGGCGCGCACGAAGCGCAGCCCCGACTGCACCGTCAGCGAGGAGCCCAGCACCAGCAGGCCGCGCGCCTCCTCGAGCGCGGCGAAGGCGGAGGCGACCACCTCGCGCCGGGCGGACTCGCCGAAGAAGACCACGTCGGGCTTGAGGATCCCGCCGCACAGCGGGCACGGCGGGTAGCGGAAGGATCTGGTGCGGTCGACCTCGGCGTCCCCGTCGGGCGCCTGGGCGGCATCGGCCGCGAGCTCGGGAAGGCGGGCTGCGAGCTCGGGGTTCATCGCGAGCACCCGGGCGTGCAGGGCGGCGCGCGAGGAGAGGGCGTCGCACTGCTGGCAGCGCACCCGGTCCAGGCGTCCGTGCAGGTCGATCACGGGATCGGAGCCGGCGGCGGCATGCAGGCCGTCCACGTTCTGGGTGATCACGGCGGTGACGGGGAAGGCGGCGGGGTCCAGGGCCGCGAGCAGCCGGTGGGAGCGGCCGGGCCGGGCGCTGCGGAACTGCTCCCAGCCGACGGTGGAGCGGGCCCAGTACCGGCGCCGGGCGAGGTCGTGCCCCATGAACTCCTGGTAGGTCATGGGGGAGCGGGGTACCGCATCGCGGCCCCGGTAGTCCGGCAGGCCCGAGCCCGTGGACATCCCCGCCCCGGTCAGCACCGCGACCGGCCGGTCCCGCAGCAGCGCGAGCGCCTCGTCGATCTCGTGGTCGTGGCTGCGCAGGCCGTAGCGCGCCCCCTCCATCGGCCCCCAGGCGGGCAGGCGCGGCCCGCCGCGGGTCGGGCCCGGGCCGTCCAGCGGGCGGGAGGTCGCGGTCGCGAACCAGCGGCCGACGTCCGCCGCAGGACCGGCGAGGCCGGAGCGGGGCGAGGGGTCCTCGGCGCTGCTCATTCCTCGAGCGTAGAGGGCGTGTCGGTCGCCGTGGAGCCGTCGGCGCCCGAGGTCACCACATCGTCCTCGTCGACCCGGTCGCGCCGGGAGCGGATCCGCTGGGTCGCCAGGCCCACCAGGGCGAGGATCCCGATCACTGCCACGATCGAGGAGTAGATCCGCACGAAGCCCTCGAGCGCCTCGCCGCCGGCCTGCCCGAAGGCATAGCCCGCGACCACGAACACCGCGTTCCAGATCGCGGAGCCGAGCCCCGTGGCCAGGGCGAACAGCCACACGGGCATCCTCTCGATCCCCGCCGGGATCGAGATGAAGGTGCGCACAATCGGCACGAAGCGCGCGAGCGCCACGGCGGGGAAGCCCCTGCGCTCGAAGAACCGCATCGCCATGGTCACGTCCTTCTCCTCGAGCAGCGGGAGGCGCCGCACGAGCGCCGTCGTGCGCCGCAGCCCGAGCGCGCGCCCCACCGCGTACACGCCGAGCCCGCCGAGCACGGAGCCGAGCGTCGTCCAGAAGATCGGCACCAGCACGTGCTGGCCGTTCGCCGCGGCGGTGACGCCGGCGAAGGGGAGCAGCACCTCGCCGGGGATCGGCGGGAACAGCGCCTCAGCGGCGATCACGAGCGCGGTGCCGGGACCGCCCAGGAACTCCATCAGGGCGATCGCCCATGCCGTGACGTCCACAGGGGCCTCCCGTCCTGGCGCATCGGCTGGCGCGTGCACCGTAGCGGGGGACGGTGGAGGGCAGATGAACGGCACGTGGCGACAGACGGGGCGCACCCCCACCAGCCCCCCTTGCAGATGCGTGCTGCAACTTTGCATCGACCTGTTGACAACGACGGGATGAAGCGCTTTCCTAGTGGTGATCCACCCCACTCCAGCGTGATCGACCACCCCTGAGCACGCCGAGTGGCCGCCCATGAAGGCTATGAAACCTTTCATGGCGGATGGGGCGTCGCGACGGATCGTCGCCGCGCCCCGACCGGGCCTCGGACCCCGCACGGTTCCCGGCCCCTCGCCCCCTCCTGTGCGCGATGACCACGGCGGTCACCGCACGACCGCCGTCCTCGACGACCGCACGAAGATCAAAGGAGATCTCATGATCGACCGACGCTCAGCCCTTGCCCTCGGCCTCGCCGTCCCCGGACTCGCCGGCCTCGCGGCCTGCGGGCCCAACGCCTCCGGAGGGACCGGGGGCGGAGGAGGCGGCGGCAGCGCCGACTCCGGCTCCCTGCGCCTGGCCTGGTGGGGCAACCCCACCCGCAACGAGAACACCGAGAACGCGGTGGCCGCCTACAAGGAGTCCGCCCCCGACGTCACCATCTCCCTCGAGCCGGGGGAGTGGAGCGGCTACTGGGACAAGCTCGCCACCCAGACCGCCGGCGGCGACTTCCCCGACGTGGTCCAGATGGACGAGAAGTACCTCGCCGAGTACGGCGAGCGCGGAGCGCTGCTCGACCTGGCCGGTGCCGGCCTGGACACCTCCGAGTTCGTCGAGGGCTCCGTCGAGGTGGGCGAGCTGGCGGACGTGGGCCTCGCCGCGATCAACGCGGGCCTGAACGCCTTCGCCTTCGCGATCAACCCCGTCGTGTTCGAGCAGGCCGGCGTCGAGATCCCCGACGACACCACCTGGACCTGGGACGACGTGATCGACACCGCGGTCGCGATCTCCGAGGCGACCCCCGACGGCACCTGGGGCATGACCCAGATGGGCTCCGTCCAGGGCCTGTTCCAGGTGTGGGTGCGCCAGGCCGGCCAGGACCAGTACAAGGACGGCGCGGCGGGCTTCGACGCCCCCACCGCCACCGCCTGGTTCGAGTGGGCCAAGCGCATCCAGGACAGCGGCGCCGGGCCCGACGCCTCCACCTCCGTCGAGGACGCCGCCGCCTCCATGGACCAGTCGCTGTTCAACACCGGCAAGATCGGAATGACCGTGCTGTGGTCCAACCAGGTCGTCGCCCACGACGCGCTGGCCGAGAAGGGGATCCTCGTGCTGCGGCCGCCGTCGGTCGCGGGCTCCGCCGCCGAGGCGCAGCTCTGGTACAAGGCCTCGATGTACTGGGCCGTCTCCGCCAAGAGCGCGAACCCCGAGGCCGCTGTCGCCTTCGTCGACTTCCTCGTGAACTCGCCCGAGGCAGGCAAGGTCCTCTCCGTGGAGCGGGGCGTGCCCGGCAACCTCGCCGTGCGCGAGGCGATCACCGGCGACCTCGACGAGTCCAGCAAGAAGGCCGTGGACTTCCTCGACGCGATCGAGTCCGAGCTCGGCGCCCCGCCGGAGATCACCCCGCAGGGCGGCGGCGAGTTCGAGGCCATCCTCACCCGCGCCTCCGACGACATGCTCTTCGGCACCATCACCGCCGAGGAGGCCGCCCAGCGGCTCCTCGACGAGCTGTCCGCGGCCCTGTCCTGACCCCCACCGACCACCGGCCCGTCCGGGGCCGGGCGAGCATCGCTCCGCCCGGCCCCGGCGCGCCCCACAGATCCCCGAAGGGAGGACCCGCATGAGCGCCGTCGGAGAGCTCGCCCAGATCGTCTCCCGCCGTGACAAGCGCGGCCCCCGCGAGAAGCATCCCGACAACAAGGTCGGACTCGCCTTCATGACGCCCTGGCTGCTCGGCCTGCTGGGCATCACGATCCTGCCGATGATCGCCAGCCTGGTGCTGTCCTTCACCGACTACTCCATGCTCGCCGCCCCCGAGTGGGTGGGGCTGGAGAACTTCCAGCGGATGCTCGGCGACACCCGCCTGCACAACTCGCTGATGGTCACCTTCGTCTATGTGTTCGTGGGCGTGCCGCTGCAGCTCGCCGCCGCGCTGCTGCTGGCCGTGGTGCTGAATCAGGGCATGCGCGGGCTGGCGTTCTACCGCTCGGTGTTCTACCTGCCCTCCCTGCTGGGCGGCTCGGTCGCGATCTCGATCCTGTGGCGGCAGATGTTCGGCGCCTCCGGCCTGGTCAACCAGCTGCTGGGCGCCCTCGGCTTCGAGAACCTCCCCGGCTGGGTCTCCACCCCGGACACGGCGCTGTGGACCATCATCCTGCTGCACGTGTGGACCTTCGGCTCCCCGATGATCATCTTCCTTGCGGGACTGCGGCAGATCCCGCAGATGTACTACGAGGCCGCGTCCGTCGACGGCGCCTCGAAGGTCGCGCAGTTCTTCCGGATCACGATCCCGCTGCTCACCCCGATCATCTTCTTCAACCTGGTCCTGCAGGTGATCAACGCGTTCCAGACCTTCACCCAGGCCTTCGTGGTCTCGGGCGGGACCGGCGGACCGTCGGACTCGACGATGTTCTACACGCTCTACCTCTACCTCAAGGGCTTCGGCCAGTTCGACATGGGGTACGCCTCCGCGATGGCCTGGCTGCTGCTGGTCATCGTCGCGATCTTCACCGCGATCAACTTCTTCGTCTCCAAGTTCTGGGTGCATTACGATGACTGACCTCGCACGCCCCGCAGCCCCCGTCGACGAGACCCCGGCCGGCACCGCCGCCGGAGACTCCGCGCCCCGCACACCGGTGACCCCGCGCTCCCACGGCGCCCGCACCGTCAGCACGGTCCTCAAGCACGCGGTGATGATCGCCGCGAGCCTGGCGATGATCTACCCGCTGCTGTGGATGGTGGTCTCGTCCCTGCGCCCCAACGACGAGATCTTCCGCAACCCGTCCCTGTTCCCGCTGTCCTTCGACATCGACAACTACGTGCGGGGCTGGAGCGCGCAGTCGTTCGAGTTCTCGCACTACCTGATGAACTCGACCCTGCTCGTGGTGGGCTGCGTGATCGGCAACCTGTTCGCCTGCACGCTCACCGCCTACGCCTTCGCACGGCTGCGGTTCTGGGGCCGCAACATCGCCTTCGCGATGATGCTCATGACCCTGATGCTGCCGATCCACGTGGTGATCGTGCCGCAGTACATCATGTTCTCCCAGACCGGCTGGGTGAACACGATGCTGCCGCTGATCCTGCCGAAGTTCCTGGCCACCGACGCGTTCTTCGTGTTCCTGATGGTGCAGTTCATCCGCGGCATCCCGCGGGAGCTGGACGAGGCCGCTCGCATCGACGGCTGCGGTCACTTCCGGATCTTCTTCCGGATCATCCTGCCGCTGATGACCCCGGCGCTCGCGACCACCACGATCTTCACCTTCATGTGGACGTGGAACGACTTCTTCGGCTCGCTGATCTACCTCACCACGCCCGACAACTTCACCGTCCCGCTGGCGCTGAAGTCCTTCCTGGACGGACAGGGCACGAGCGACTGGGGCGCCATGTTCGCGATGTCGATCGTGTCCCTGATCCCGCTGTTCCTGGTGTTCCTGTTCGGCCAGAGGTTCCTGGTCAAGGGCTTCGCCACCACCGGCATCAAGTGAGGGCGGCGGCGCCGACGACCCCGTCGGCGCCGCCTGTCCCGCCACCGCGTCCCGCCGCCCCGACCCGTCGTCCCCTCATCCCACGACCCTGGAGAGACATGACCACCCGCTACGCCCTGATCGGCTCGGGCCACCGCGCCCAGATGTACCTCGACGCGATCGCCGGCCCCCATGCCGACGTCGCCGAGCTGGTCGCGCTGATCGACGTGAACCCCGCCCGCCGCGAGTTCCACCGCGACCGCGTCCCGGCCTTCGCCGGGGTGCGCCTCGGCGGGCCCGAGGAGCTCGAGGCGATCATCGAGCAGGAGCGGGTGGACCGGGTGATCGTCACGAGCGTGGACCGCCTGCACGCCGAGCACGTCGTCCGCTCCCTGGACGTGGGCGCCGACGTGGTCGTCGAGAAGCCGCTGACCATCGACGCCGCGAGCGCGCAGTCGATCCAGGCGGCGATCGACCGCACCGGGCGCTCCGTGGTGGTGACCTTCAACTACCGCTACAGCCCCCGCAACACCGCGCTGAAGCAGGTCGTCGCCTCGGGGGAGATCGGCGAGGTCGTCTCGGCGACCTTCGAATGGGTGCTGGACACCCAGCACGGCGCCGACTACTTCCGCCGCTGGCACCGCGACAAGACCAGCTCCGGCGGCCTGTTCGTGCACAAGGCCGCCCACCACTTCGATCTCGTGAACTGGTGGCTGGACGACGTGCCCACCCGCGTGTACGCCCGCGGCGGGCTGCGCTTCTACGGGGCAGACGCCGCCCGGGAGCGCGGCCGCGAGGAGCTGCCCGCGCGCGGCACGCACGACGGTTCGCACGATCCCTTCGAGCTGGACCTGCGCTCCGATGAGCGCCTGGAGGCGCTGTACCTCCGCGCCGAGCAGCACGACGGCTACCTGCGCGACCGCTCCGTCTTCGACGCGGGGATCTCCATCGAGGACAACCTCACCGCGATCGTCGACTACGCCCGCGGGGCCGTGCTCACCTATGCGCTGAACGCCCACAGCCCCTGGGAGGGCTACCGGGTGGCGCTGAACGGCACCGCCGGCCGTGCCGAGCTCGAGGTGGTCGAGCGGGCCGAGGTGGTGGCACGGGGCGAGGACGGCCGCACCCACCTCGATCCGAGCGCGGTCGCGGTCACCGGCGAGGACGCCGGGGTGCGCGAGCGCGGCGAGCGCCTCGTGGTCCAGACCCACTTCGGCCCGGCCCGCGAGGTCGAGATCGTCACCGGCGAGGGCGGGCACGGCGGCGGCGACGCGCTGCTGCTGCGCGACGTGTTCGTCGGCCCCG
Source organism: Brachybacterium sp. sponge (assembly GCF_001613775.1). Lineage (NCBI taxonomy): Bacteria > Bacillati > Actinomycetota > Actinomycetes > Micrococcales > Dermabacteraceae > Brachybacterium > Brachybacterium sp. sponge. The sequence continues at coordinate 980,345 of NZ_LRMP01000001.1, forward strand.
ACGAGGACCCGCTGGGCCGTGCCTCCGACCATCTCGACGGGATGCGCGCGATCGCCGTCGGGATCAGCGGCAACGCCTCGCTCGCGAGCGGAGCCCCTGTCGACGTGGCCGCGACCATGGGGGTGCCGCTCGCGGCGCGCGATCCGCAGCCCGAGGCGGCCCTGCGATGAGCGGCCCCGCGACCGGGACCCGCCCCGCCGCCGGGACCGACCGTGCGACCGGGGCCGACCGGGCGACCTGGCCCGTCCCCGCTGCGGGGTCCGCCTCCGCCACGGCGGCCGCCGCGCCGGTGCGCATCGCGCTGATCGGCACCCGCGGCTTCGGCCGGGTGCACCTGGAGAACCTCGAGCGGCTGCGCGAGGTGGGTCGGGCCGAGCTGATCGGCGTCGTCGACCTGCACGAGCCGCCCGCGGCCGTGCAGGGGATCTGGCATCGCGACCTCGCCTCCCTGCTCGCCGCGCACGCCGACGCCCCGCCGGAGGTGGTCGTGATCGCCACCCCGATCGACACCCACCTCCCGCTCGCGCTGCAGGCCCTCGAGGCGGGCGCGCACGTGTACCTCGAGAAACCGCCCGTGCCCGCGCTCGCCGACCACGCGGTGCTCGAACGGGCCGCGGAGGCCGCGGGCCGCGTCGTGCAGATCGGCTTCCAGGCCCGCGGCGGCGCCGGGGTGGATGCGCTGCGGGATCTCGTTGCGACCGGCGAGCTCGGCGAGATCGACACCGTGCGCGTCCACGGCGCCTGGTCCCGCGACCGCGCCTACTACCGCCGCTCGCCTTGGGCGGGCCGGCGCCGCCTGGGCGGGCGCCGCGTCGCCGACGGGGTCGCCACCAACCCGCTCGCCCACGCCGTGCACGCGGGCCTCGTCGTCGCCGGCATCGACCGGCTCGAGGACATCGCCGCCGTCACCACCGAGCTGCGCCGCGCCCACGACATCGAGGCCGACGACACCGCCTTCGTGCGGATCGACCCGGTCCGCGGCGCGGCGGACGCCGACCTCGGCGAGGACGCCCCGTCGCACGCCGCCCCGTCCCGGGAGGACGTGGTGGGAGCCCGCTCGCGGCCGGCCGTCGTCTGCGCCCTGACCACCACCGCCCCCGTCCAGGCCGCGCCGTGGATCGAGATCGTCGGCCCCCGGGGCACCGCCCGGCTCTCCTACACCGAGGACGTCCTGCGCCGCACCGACCCCGACGGGACCGTCACCGAGACCCGTCACGAGCGCACCGACCTGGTCGAGAACCTGCTCGCCCACGTGCGGGACCCGCAGGTCGCCTTGCTGTGCCCGCTGGCCGCGACCGCGCCCTTCAGCGCCGTGCTCGAGGCGATCCAGTCCGCGCCCGATCCTGCCCCCATCGCGCCCGAGCACGTGACCTGGCTCGGCGAGGGAGAGGCCGCCCGGCCCGTCGTCGACGGGATCGAGGAGGCGCTGACCGCCGCGCTCGAGACCGGCGCGCCCTTCAGCCGCAGCGGCGCGACCTGGGCCTGCGAGGACGCCATCGCGACCTGGCGCCCCGAGACCGTTGCGCCCCTGCCGGCCGACGCCTCCCCGACGGCGGCCGCCCCGGCATCCCCGTCGGCCACCGCTCCGGCCCCTCAGGCGGCCGCAGACACCACGACCACCACCGGCTCCCGCGCCGACGGCCGGGACGCTCTCGACGAGGAGACCCGCTCATGACCCTGCGCACCGACCACCTCGAGGCGGACGTGCTCCGCACCGCCGACGGCAGCACCCTGCAGGTCCGCGCCGCCGACGCCGCCCGTCTCGCCCCCTTCGAGGGGGAGACCCGCCCCGACGGCGACGGTCACCTTCTCAGCGGTCCGCTCTCGCCCGCCAACGCCGCTGCGCTGCGCGAGGCGTTCGAGGTGCTGCGCCCTCGGCCGATCGGTGACACCCGCACCTCCGTCGGCACCGGGGACCGTCTGGGCCTGGCGACCGCCGGTCAGGCCCGCGCCTTCCGCGACCAGGGCGCGGGCCTCGCCCCCGTGCTCGCCCAGCAGTCGATCCGCGAGATGGACCGGCTGGGCCGCGACGCCCTCTCCGTGATCGACGAGGCGACCTTCGGCTGCCTCGAGGAGGGCTGGGACGGCGGCTACGGCGCGGACTGCGACCACATCAAGACCACCGAGGGCATCGACCGCGGCCTCGAGGCCGGATTCGTGACCTTCACCCTCGACCCCGGCGACCACGTCGTCGACGTCACCGGCGGTATCACCGAGCAGCAGCTCGAGCAGGTGCCCTGGGAGACGCTCGGCGACGACCTCGAGTCGCTGCGCGCCCGCTATGTCGGCACCGTCCTCGACCTGGGTGGGAGCCGGATCGAGATCACCCGCGAGGCGATCGACACCGCGGCCGTGAAGTACGGCGCGGCCGTCGCCGAGGCCGCACGGCTCTTCCGCCACCTGCAGGGCAGCGCCCGCCACGAGGTGGAAGCCGAGATCGCGGTGGACGAGACGGCCTGGCTGACCACCTTCGTGGAACACCACTACATGGCCGGCGAGCTCGCACGCCTCGGCGTGGAGTGGTTCAGCTTCGCGCCCCGCTACGTCGACGGCTTCGAGAAGGGCGTGGAGTTCCTCGGTGACGAGGACGAGCTGCGCGAGAACCTCACCGCCCACCACGCGATCTCACGCCTCCACGGCGGGTACAAGATCTCCCTGCACTCCGGCTCGGACAAGTTCTCGATCTACCCCCTCGCCGTCGCCGCGACGGACGGGCACGTGCACCTGAAGACCTCCGGCACCAGCTACCTCTGCGCCCTCGAGGTCATCGCCCGCCACGACCCCGAGCTGCTGGCGCAGATCTGGGACATCTCCCGCGCCGCCTACGCCCGCTCCCGCGCCTCCTACCAGGTCTCCGCCCACGAGGACCGCACCCCCGAAAGCCTCGACGGGGTCGACACCGCCGCACTGATCGCCGCCTCCGACTCGCGGCAGATCCTCCACGTCGGCTACGGCGACTCCCTGGTCGCGACCGACCCGCAGGGCGTCGTGCTCGGCGAGCGCCTGCGCCGCGTCCTCGAGGCGCATCACACCGAGTACTCCGAGGTGCTCGCCGCGCACATCGGCCGCCACCTCGCCCCCTTCGCCGCCGCGGCGGGGGAGCGCGCCGGGCAGCCGCAGGCGGAGGACGAGCGGGCCGACGCCGTCGGCGTGGGCTGAGCACGGGCCGACCCGCCGCCCGGCGGCGGTGCCCATCGGCTGGTGTGGGCCGGGCTGACCGGCCGGCGGACGCCCCGACCGCTCGGTCGCGCGGGGCAACCGACGGAGAGCGGCCCCGCCGGGGCCGCTCGGAGAAGATCATGGACGGATCCGGGCGCGCGCCCGGACCACAGCGGCAGGAGGTGGAGAGATGCGGGTGACGCTGCGCGACGTCGCGGAGCAGGCCGGGGTGTCGGTCGCGACGGTCTCCCGCGCCCTGAGCCGTCCCGAGATGGTCAGCGACGAGGCCCGCGACCGGATCCAGGAGATCTCCCTCCAACTCGGCTACCGGCCCTCCCGCGAGGCGCGCGAGATCGCGCCCGGCAGCGCCGGGACCCTCGGCGTGATCGTCCCCGACCTGCTGAACCCCTTCTACCCGGCGCTGCTCAAGGGCGCCCAGGCCCGGGCCCGCGAGCACGGACTGCACCTGCTGCTGGCCGACGCGGAGGAGGCACCCGACGGCGAGCTGCCGCTCGTGCAGACCCTCGCCCCGCAGGTCGACGGGATCCTGCTGTGCTCCAGCCGGATGAGCGAGAGCGACCTCGAGGCGGCCTCGGGCCTGACCCGGCTGTGCCTGGTCAACCGTCGCCACCGGGACCTGTCGGCCGTCTCCTTCGATGCGCTGAGCGGGGTGCGGGCCGCGGTGCGGCACCTGGCCGCGCTCGGCCACCGCCGGATCGGCTACGTCGGCGGCCCCCGCGCGAGTCGCTCCGAGGCCGAGCGCCGCACCGCCCTCGAGCAGGTCGGGGCCGAGCTGGCGGTCGAGATCGTGGACGTCGGCCACTTCCCGCCCGGTATCCAGGGCGGGGTCTCCGCCGCCGAGCCGCTGCTGCTGCGCGAGCTGAGCGCGGCGCTCGCCTACAACGACGTGCTCGCCCTCGGGCTGATCTCCGGGCTGCGCACCCTCGGCTTCACCGTCCCGGGCGACGTCTCGGTGGTGGGCTGGGACGACATCGAGTACGCGGCCGTCTCCAGCCCGGCGCTGAGCACCGTGCGGGTGCCGCGCCATCGCATCGGCGCGCTCGGGATCGACGCGCTCGTCGCCCCCGACGGGTCCGTCACCGAGCAGCGGCTCGAGACCCGCTTCGTGCCGAGGGACTCGACCGCGCGCCGCGGCGGGGCCGTGCAGGAGCGACCGGAGCAGGTCGTCGAGGTGCCGGGAGCCTGAGCCCCGCGGGGATGCAGGACGGGCGCCGCCGCAGGGACGCGGAGCGGCGCAGATTACAGTGGGGTGACCTGCACGGACCGTCGGACCGGCAGCAGGAGTGCTCCAGGAGGGAACAGGTCATGGCGCGGACGGCGGCCAGCATCAAGGACGTGGCCCGGGAGGCCGGGGTGTCGATCGGCACCGTCTCGAACGTGCTGAACCGCCCCGACATCGTCTCCCCGGAGCGGCGGGACCGGGTGCTCGCGGCGATCCGCGCCCTCGGCTACGTCCGCAACGACGCCGCGAGGCAGCTCAAACTTGGCCGCTCCTCGACCGTCGGCGCGATCGTGCTGGACATGGGCAACCCCTTCTACGCCCAGCTCGTCGGCGGGATCGAAGCCGCGGCGGAGGCGTCCTCCCTCGCCGTGATCTCCGGCAGCTCCGGCAACCGCGAGCAGCGCGAGCAGCTCTACCTCTCCCTCTTCGAGGAGCAGCGGGTGCGGGGGATCCTGCTCGCCTCGACCGGGGCGAGCGAGGAGCTGATCGAGCAGATCCGCGAGCGCGGCACGCCCGTGGTCCTGGTGGAGCGCGAGCGCGCCTCGACCGGCGGCTCCTCCGTGAGCGTCGACGACTTCGCCGGCGGGGAGATCGCGGTGCGCCACCTCACCGGGCTCGGCCGCCGACGGATCGGCGTGGTCGCGGCCCGGCAGGACCTGCGCCAGGTCAGGGCCCGTCTGGACGGGGCCCGCGCCGCCGCCGAGGCCGCCGGCGCCTCCCTCGAGGTGATCGAGGCCGAGGGTCTCACCGTGCTCGCCGGCCGCGCCGCGGGGGAGAGCGTCGTCGCCCGACCCCGCGCCGAGCGGCCCGATGCGCTGTTCTGCGTGAACGACCTGCTCGCGGTCGGGGCGCTGCAGGCCTTCGCCTTCCGCCACCAGGTCGCCGTGCCCGAGGAGATCGCGCTGGTGGGCTACGACGACATCGCCTTCGCCCGCTCGACCGTGGTGCCGCTGACCTCGGTCTCCCAGCCCGCCGAGCTCATGGGCCGCACTGCGCTGGCCCTCCTGGAGGAGGAGATCCTCGACCCCGACGCGCCCCGCCGGCACGTCGCCTTCCGCCCGAGCCTCGTCGAGCGGGAGTCGACGCTGGGCTGAGCGGCTCCGGCTGACGGGGACGGGCCAGGCCGCGTCGACGGCCGCGGGTTCGGGCGCCGGGGCGCTCTGGGGTCAGAAGGTGTGGTGACCTCCCGTGACGGGATCGGGGGCCGGGGACGGGACGGAGGGCCGGAACCGCTCGAGCTCGATGCTCGCCCGCACCAGCTGGCGGATCGCGTCCGGCTCCTGCGAGAGGGCGCCGAGCGTCCGCGACTGCAGGGCGACGTTCCCCAGCGCCGTGGCCTCCATGGGGCCGGCCACCACCTCGACCCCGAGCGCATCGGCCGTGAGCTGGTTGAGCAGGGCGTTGCGGGACCCTCCGCCCACCACGTGCAGCCGCTCGGGCAGGGGGACCTGCGCAAGGCGACAGGCGGCGTGCAGCTCCTCGCGGTAGGTCTCCGCGAGGGATTCGAGGATGCAGCGGACCACCGCGGCCTGGGTGCGGGGGAACGGGTCGTCCCCGTCGATCCGTCGGGCGGCGGTGCTCACGCGGTCCGCCATCCGCCCCGGGGCGAGGAACTGCTCGTCGGTGGGGTCGATGCGGAAGCGGTCCGCCGGAGACTGCGCGGCGGCGGCCAGCAGGTCCTCGAGGTCCACCTGCGCCCCGTCCTCCTCCCACTGCCGGATGGACTCGCTGACCAGCCACATCCCCGAGACGTTCTTGAGGAATCGCACTGTGCCGTCCACGCCGGCCTCGTTGGTGAAGCCCGCTCGGCGCGCCTCCTCGGTCGCGACCGCCGCGGGCAGCTCCAGGCCGATCAGCGACCAGGTGCCCGAGGAGATGAAGGCGACCGGGCTCGTCCCCGGCGCCGCTGGGACGGCCAGCACCGCGGAGGCCGTGTCATGGGAGCCGATCGCGACCACCGGCACCTCCCCGGTCCCGAGCTCGCGGCCCAGCTCGGGACGCACCGTGCCCAGGCGCTCGCCGGGGGAGATCAGCGGTGCGAGCAGCTCCCGGTCGATCTGCGCGGCGTCGAGCAGCTCGGAGTTCCAGCCCCCGTCCAGGCCCAGCATCCCGGTGCTCGACGCATTGGTGCTCTCGCTGCGCCGCACCCCGGTGAGCAGGTGCCCGATCAGATCGGGGACCATCAGCAGGGTGCTGCCGGGCGGCAGATCCGCCGCGCGGTCGTCGGCGGCGAGCTGGTACAGCGTGTTGAAGGGCTGCTGCGCGATGCCCGTCAGCGCGAACTGCCGCTCCCGGGAGACGCGCTCGGCGACCCGGTCCGCGACCCCGTCGGTGCGGGAGTCGCGATAGGCGATCACCTCGCCGATCCGCTCGCCGCCGTCCGCCCCCTCGGGGCCGACGAAGCCGTAGTCCACGGCCCAGGAGTCCACGCCGATCGAGGCGAGCCCCGTCAGGCCGCGCACCACGGCGAGGTCGTGGGCGTCGGCCAGGCCCTGCCGGATCTCCGCCCACAGCGCATCGAGATCCCAGCTCAGGTGGCCCTCGTGCTCCACCAGGCGGTTCTCGAAGCGATGGGTCGGCACCAGCTCGATCCGCCCCTCGGTGACGATCCCGAGCATCACTCGGCCCGAGGTCGCGCCGAGGTCGATCGCGGCGACGGCGAACGGCTCGCCGGCCGCGCCCGATCCGCCTGCCTCCCCCGATCCGCCTGCCGCGCCCGACCCGTCGACCGACGGCCCGGCCGCAACGGATACGGCGCGCATGTGCGAGCTCGGCCGGTCGGCCCCGGCGCTCATCGCAGGAACGCCGCGGCGACGCCCGCGTCGACGGGGATGTGGAGACCGGTGGTGTGTGAGAGGTCCCCGGCGGTCAGCGCGAACACGGCGCTGGCGACGTTCTCCGGCAGCACCTCGCGCTTCAGCAGGGTGCGCTGGGCGTAGAACTCGCCGAGCTTCTCCTCCTCGACCCCGTAGACCTTCGCCCGGCTCGCGCCCCAGCCGCCGGCGAAGATGCCGGAGCCGCGCACCACCCCGTCAGGGTTGATGCCGTTGACGCGGATCTGGTGCTCGCCGAGCTCCGCGGCGAGCAGCCGCACCTGATGGGCCTGATCCGCCTTCGTCGCCGAGTAGGCGATGTTGTTGGGCCCGGCGAAGACGGAGTTCTTCGAGGAGATGTAGAGGATGTCCCCGCCCATGGCCTGCGCGATCATCACCCGCGCCGTCTCGCGGGAGACGAGGAAGCTGCCACGCGCCATGACGTCGTGCTGCAGGTCCCAGTCCTTCGCGGTCGTCTCCAGCAGCGGCTTGGACAGCGAGAGCCCGGCGTTGTTGACGATGAGGTCGAGCCCGCCGAAGGCGAGCACGGCCTCGGCGACCATGTCGATCACCGCCTGCTCGTCGGAGACGTCGGCGCGCAGGGCGACCGCGCGGTCCGGGCCGCCGAGCTCCTCGGCGGTGGCCTGGGCGTTCTCCAGGTTCAGGTCCGCGATGACGACGCATGCGCCCTCGGCGACGAGCCGCGTCGCGGTCGCCTTGCCGATCCCGGAGCCGCCGCCGGTCACGAGCGCGACGCGGGTGGCGAGCGGCTTGGGCGTCGGTCGACGGCGCAGCTTCGCCTCCTCGAGCTCCCAGTACTCGATGCGGAACTTCTCCGACTCGTCGATGGGGGAGTAGGTCGAGACCGCCTCCGCGCCGCGCATCACGTGGATCGCGTTGACGTAGAACTCGCCGGCGACCCGTGCGGTCTGCGCGTCGGCGCCGAAGGAGAACATGCCGACCCCCGGGACCAGCACGATCGCCGGATCGGCGCCGCGCATGGCGGGGGAGCCCTCGCTCGCGTGCCGCTCGTAGTAGGCGGCGTAGTCCTCGCGATAGGACTCGTGCAGCTCGCGCAGGCGCGCGATCTGCTCCTCCACCGGGGCGCTCGCGGGCAGGTCCAGGACCAGGGGCTTCACCTTGGTGCGCAGGAAGTGGTCGGGGCAGGAGGTGCCGAGCTCGGCGAGCGCAGCGAGCTTCTCACCGGCCAGGAACTCGTGCACGTCCTCGCTGTCGGTCCAGTGCCCGATCATCGGCGCGTCGGTCGAGGCGAGGCCGCGGATCACGGGGAACAGGGCCGACGCCTTCCCGCGCCGCTCCGCCTCCGGCAGTGCGGCGCGGGCGGGGTCGGCCGGGCCGAAGGGCTCGGCGGCGCCGTGCGCTTCCAGGTGCGCCTGCGCCTCGCGGATGATCCGCAGCGAGTTCTCCTTCGCCTCCGCCGAGGTCGCGCCCCAGGCGGTGATGCCGTGCCCGCCGAGGATGCAGCCGATCGCCTCGGGGCTGCGCGCCTTGATCTGGGCGATGTCCAGCCCCAGCTGGAAGCCGGGTCGCCGCCACGGCACCCACACCACGGCGTCCCCGAAGATCTCCCGGGTCAGGCGCTCCCCGTCGGCCGCGGTCGCGAGCGCGATCCCGGCATCGGGGTGGAGGTGGTCCACGTGCGGGGCGTCGACCAGCGCGTGCATGGCGGTGTCGATCGAGGGGGCGGCCCCGCCCTTGCCGAACAGGCAGTGGTCGAAGGCCGCGACCATCTCGTCCTCCCGCTCCACGCCCGGGTACACGTCCTGCAGGGCGCGGACCCGGTCCAGGCGCAGCACCGCCAGGCCCTTCTCCTCCAGGGTGCCGAGGTCGCCGCCGGAGCCCTTCACCCACAGCAGCTCGACTTCCTGCCCGGTGACGGGGTCCGTGTCAGAGCCCTTGGCGGAGGTGTTGCCGCCGGCAAAGTTGGTGGTCGTCGGGTCGGCGCCCAGCTCGTTCGAGCGGGCGAGGAGGGCGTCGATCGTCTCGCGTGCGGTGCTCATTCAGGCTCCCCATCCCATCTGGTTCCCGCCGACGCGCTCGCCGGCGACCTTCTCCTCGTAGCCGCTCGCGCGGAACGCCGCGAACGGATCCGCCGGCAGGCCGCGCTCTTCGCGGAAGGCCGCCAGCGCCGGGCGCACGTCCGTCCAGAAGGCGTCCATGAGGATCCCGTGCGCCTCGAGCACGTCGTGGCGCTCCTGCGCATCGGCCAGGGCCTCGCGGTCCACCAGCAGCGCCTTGGCGAGGGTCTCCTGCACGTTCAGCACCGAGCGGATCTGGCCCTGGATCTTCGACTCGAGGTTGTGGCACTCGTCGAGCATGAAGTTCACGCCGGAGGCGGGGCGGTGCGCGTCCTGCTGCACGATCTCGAACAGGATCCGGAACAGCTGGAACGGGTCCGCGGCGCCGACGATCAGGTCGTCGTCGGCGTAGTTGCGGGAGTTGAAGTCGAAGGCGCCGAGCCGGTCCTGCCGCAGCAGCTGGGCGACGATGAACTCGATGTTCGTGCCGGGGGCGTGGTGGCCGGTGTCCAGCACCACCTGTGCCTGCTCGCCGAGGGCGAGGCAGTGCATCAGGCTCGTGCCCCAGTCCGGGACGTCGGTGTGGTAGAACGCCGGCTCGAAGAACTTGTACTCCAGCACCAGGCGCTCGCCCTCGCGCAGGCCCGCGTAGATCTCCTGCAGCGACTCCGCCAGATGGTCCTGCCGCCGACGGATCGAGTCCTGACCGGCGTAGTTCGTGCCGTCGGCGAGCCAGATCTTCAGCTCGTGCGAGCCGGCCTCCCGCATCACGTCCAGGCACTCGAGGTGGTGGTCGATCGCGCGACGGCGCACGGACGCGTCCGAGTGGGTGAGCGAGCCGAACTTGTACTCGTCGTCCTGGAAGGTGTTGGAGTTGATCATGCCGAGGCTGACGCCGAGGTCAGCGGCGTGGGCGCGCAGCGCGGCGACGTCCTCGACCCGGTCCCAGGGGTGGTGCAGGGACACGCGCGGGGCGAGGCCGGTGAAGGCGTGGGTCTGCGCGGCGTCGGCGATCTTCTCGAACGGGTCGCGCGGGGTGCCCGGGGTGCCGAAGACCTTGAAGCGGGTGCCGGAGTTGCCGTAGGCCCAGCTCGGGACCTCGATGGAGAACTCCTCGAGGTCACGGGCGACCTCGGGGGGAAGTGTGGCGGGGGTGGTCATGGTGGCTCCTTCGGGACGGACCGCTCCGTCGTCGGCGACGGGAGGTCGGTGGTGAGAGGCGGATCGTGATCCGGCCCGACAACAAGGGTTGAAACGACTCAAGATGAAACCTAGCATTGCGGGCGGCGGTTCGACAACAGAGGGCCCGCCGCTTCCGCGCCGATGCGCCGCGGGAGCTCCGCTCGACGAGGAGCCGTGATGACCCCGCCCGATCTCACCTGCCTGCTGGCCACCACCCCGGCCCGCAGTCCGCACCGCTGCTGCTTCCTGCTCCACGTGCGCCCCGAGAAGCTCGCCGACTACGTCGCCGCCCACCAGAGCGTCTGGACCGAGATGCGGGAAGCCCTTTCCGAGGCGGGATGGCGCAACTACTCTCTGTTCCTGAGGCCCGAGGACGGAATGGTCGTCGGGTACTTCGAGTCCGATGACGTCGACGCCGCGCAGGACGCGATCGCGCGCGCCGCCGTCAGCCCCCGCTGGGAGGCGGCGATGAGCGAGTACTTCGCCCCCGGCGGCGGCGACAAGCAGGTCCTGCCGCAGTACTTCCACCTCGCCTGACGCTCCCCGAAGGAGTCACCGATGACCCCCGAACCCGCCCCGCAGGTCCTCAACGACAACGGGGCCTGGTGCTGGTTCCAGGACGAGCGCGCGCTCGTCGACCCCGAGCGCAGGCAGCTCGTCGTCGGCTCCATCGCCTCGATCGCCGGGAAGGACGGGGACCGCCGCGGCGGCGACCTCGACCTCTCCGTCGTCGACCTCGAGACCGGGGACGTGCAGGTCGTGACCCTGCACGAGGGCTTCGAATCCGACGACCACGACGTGCCGGCCCTCTGGCTGCGCCCCGACGGGCGCTGGCTCGCCGTCTACGCCCGCCACAAGACCGACGACAACACCTATTGGCGGATCAGCGAGCCGCACGACCCGACCCGCTGGGGCGAGGAGAGGATCTTCGACTGGTCCTCGCTCACCGAGGGCCGCCACGTCACCTACTCCAACCTCCACGAGCTCGACGGACGGCTCCACTGCTTCGTCCGCGCGATCAACGACGACCCCTGCGCGCTGGTCTCCGACGACCACGGTGACACCTGGACCTTCGCCGGCAAGCTCTTCGAGCGCGAGAAGGTCGGCTACGTCAACGCCTACGCCCGCTACGCCGAGGGCCCCGACGGACTGCACGTCATCGCCACCGACCATCACCCCCGCGACTACGACAACGCGATCCACCACGGCGTGCTCTCCGGCGGCCGGCGCCACGACTCGACCGGCGCCGTGGTGGGCGGCGAGCTCTTCACCGAGCCCGCCCCGAACCAGGACCGGCTCACCACGATCCTGCCCGTCGGCAGCGAGGTGGGCGGGGCGCGCCTGAGCCACGCCTGGACCACCGACCTCCGGGTCGTGGACGGGGTGGTCTCCGCCGTGATGACGGCCCGCGCGGACCATCCCGGCTGGCCCGAGAGCGCCTCGATCGACGGCGCGGACGCGGTGCGGGACGCCGACGGCAACGACGTCCCCGTCCCCGACCTGCGCCTGGTCTACGCCCGCCTCGGCAAGGACGGCACCTGGGACGTCCACCCCCTCGCCGCGGCAGGCCCCGGCCTGCTGCCCCACGAGCAGGACTACACGGGCCTCGCCGCCCTGGACCCCTACGACCCCGACCACCTCGTGCTCTCCACCCCCGTCGACCCGCGCGACTGCCGCGCACTGCCGCACCGCGAGCTGTTCCGCGGCCGCACCGAGGACGGCGGTGCGAGCTGGGCATGGACGGCGATCACCGAGGACTCCGAGGTCGACAACCTCCGACCGATCCTCGCCCCCGGCGACCCCGCGACCGAGCACCTGTTGTGGTTCCGCGGCGAGATGGCCTCCTCGCAGCGCTTCGACTGCGAGGTCGTGCTGCGCTCCGCGCCGCGTCCCGCCGACACCACCACGCCCGACGCAGGAGAGACCCGATGACCACGCCCCCGCCGACCGCGCCCGCCGCGGAGCCGTTCGCGCCGACCGACCCGCGCGGCGAGATGCTGCGCCGCCTGGAGGCGCTGCGCGGCGCGAGCAGCTGGGACGAGGTCCCCGCCGCGGCGCGCGAGGCCTGGGAGGCGCCCTACGGTCCGGCAGAGCGCCTCGACCTGCGCATCGAGAACCGTGAGGCGCGCGGCCCCCACGGCATCGTCCCCCTGCGCGTCTACAGCCCCGCCGCGCGCAGCCGTCGGCCCAGGGCTGCGCTCGTGTGGTGCCACGGCGGCTCCTTCCAGCACGGCGACCTCGACATGCCCGAGGCGCACGAGACCGCCCGCCGCATCGCCGCCCGGGCGGACGCCGTGGTCGTCTCCGTCGACTACCGGCTGTGCGACGAGCCCGCCGAGACCGGCGGCGCCCCTGCGAGGCGACTGCCCGGCGAGACCTTCCCCGTCCACGCCCCGATCCCCGGGGACGACGTGATCGCCGCGGTGCGCTGGACCCGCTCGATGGCGCGCCTGCTCGGGATCGACCCCGGCCGCGTCGCGCTCGGCGGGGCGAGCGCCGGCGGCAACCTCGCCGCCGCCGTCTCCCTGCGTTTGGCCGAGGAGGGCGAGTCGCCCGCCGCGAGCCTGCTGATGTACGCGGTCACGCATCCGCTGAACCCCGAGCCCACCGCCGAGGAGGCCGCGGCGCTCGCCGACGTCCCGGGCATGTTCCGCTTCCCGCCGGAGTCGATGCGGCTGATGGCCGAGACGTACCTCGGCCGACCCCTCGAGGAGGCCACAGCCCACGAGTTCCCCGGCCTCGGCACCCCCGCCCAGATCGCCGTGCTGCCCCGCACCTATCTCGAGGTCGACGAGCACGACGACCTGCGCTGCGGGGCCCGCCGCTATGCCGAGCAGCTGACCGAGGCCGGCGTCGAGGTCGAGCACGTGGTGCGCCGCGGCGTCACCCACGGTCACCTCAACAAGCTCGGCCTGCCGCAGGCGGCCGAGTCCTGCGAGGCCATGGCGCAGATCCTGCGGGAGCTCTGAGAGCACGGTCTGCCCTGTCGAGGCGCGGGCTGACCACCCGGGCGGACGGCGAGCGGACCGGGCCGAGCGGACGTACAGTTTCGCCATGAACCCCCTGGAGGACGCCGGGCGCGCCGCCCGCGACGGCGCTGAGGCGGCCGAGCGCACCGCCGAGACCGTGACCGAGCATCCCGTCTTCGAGGGCATCGCCCGCGGCGGCTTCGTGATGAGCGGCCTGGTGCACGTGCTCATCGGCTGGTTCGCGCTGCGCGTCGCCCTCGGCGGCTCAGGGCAGGACGCCGACCAGTCCGGCGCGCTGAACACCGTCGCCGCCGCTCCCGGCGGGAACGCGCTGCTGTGGATCGGTGGCCTGGCGATGCTCGCCCTGACCGTCTGGCATCTCGCCGAGGCGTACTTCGGCGCGAGATGGGCCGACGACGATCGCCGGCGCCTCACCCATGTCGTGAAGACGCTCGGCAAGGCCGGGGTGTACGGCGCGCTCGGGGTGACCGCGCTGCGCTTCGCCGCCGGCGGCGGCAGCGACTCCGGCCAGCAGACCTCCGAGCTCACCGCGGGACTGCTCGGCAGCGCGGCAGGTCGCGGGGCGGTGATCCTGATCGGTCTCGTCGTCCTCGCGATCGGCGGATACCACGTGGTCAAGGGAGCGGGCCGGGGCTTCGAGGACGATCTCCGCCCGCCCGGCGACCAGCGGATCAGCATGGTCGTGATCGTCACCGGCGTGATCGGCTACATCGCCAAGGGCGTCGCGCTGATCGTCGTCGGCATCCTGTTCGGCTGGGCCGCGATCGGCTCGGACCCCGAGAAGGCGACCGGCCTGGACGGCGCGTTCCAGACCATGGCGAGCCTGCCCGCGGGGGCGGTGCTGCTGGTCGTCGTCGGCATCGGGGTGATGCTCTACGGCGTCTACGCGGTGCTGCGCTCGCGCTACGCGCCGCTCTGAGCCAGGGCGGCTCTCCGCAGGGGCGAGCCCCGAGGGCCTCAGGCCCGGAGGGAGGGCCGGCTCTCGGGGGTTGCGCGCGGGCCGACCGACGGGGCGGCGCGGCCGACGGGCGGCCCCGGGGAGCGCTCGCCCGTCGACCCGCCCGTCGGCCGATGCTCACTCCGCCGGCTGCATCCCTTCCAGCACCGTGAGGAGCTCCTGCGCCGTCGCCTGCGCGTCCTTCGACCCGAAGTAGAACTCCTGGCTGATCCGGGTGAACTCCTCGCCGAAGCCGACGGCGTCCGCAGGGGTGACCCGCGGCGCGGGGGAGACCTCCGCCTGCAGGTCGCGGGCGAAGTCCAGGCAGATCCGCTCGATCTCGTCGAGCTCGTCCTCGATCGCGCTCTGCACCTCGGGGAAGGCCGTCACGCCCCGCTCGAGCCGCAGCGCCTTCGCCGCCTCCGGATCGGTGAGCAGGAAGTCCATCAGGATCCCGGCGCTCTCGGGGGCGGCGGAGGTCGCCGCGATCGACCAGTACATCGAGGCCTTGTTCACCATCTGGTGGTCGCCGCTGGTCCGGGCCGGCAGCCGCAGCAGCGTCATCGCCGCCCCGGAGGCGCTCGCGAAGGTCTGCACCTGGGTGTGGAACTGGAGGTGGAAGACGGACTTCCCGGTGCCGAAGCGGCCCTGCTCGACCCCGGCGCCCACGTCCTCGATCTGCGCGTCGACACCGGGCGTGGCGCCCTCGTCGATCAGCGACTTCGCGTACTCGAGGAAGGAGGTGATGGTCTCCGCGTCCACCGCGGTCTCGTCCTCGCGGGGGAAGAGCTGCTGCCCGGACTGGCGGGCCCAGGCGCCGAGCTCGGCCGCGCCCTGGCCGAAGAAGTCCAGTCCGGTCACGCCCTGGTCGGCGCCCCACTCGCTGATCGCCGCGGCGGTCTCGCGCAGCTTGTCCCAGGTCCAGGTGGTGTCGTCGGGCAGCTCCTGGCCGGAGGCCTCGAGCAGGTCGAGGTTCACACCGACCGAGAAGATCCCGATGCCGAGCGGCGCGCCGACCAGGGTGCCGTCGGCGAGACGGCCGGTGTCCAGCACCTTCGCGTCCATGGCCGAGAGGTCCAGCGCCTCGCCGAGGCTCTCGAGGTCCAGCAGGGACCCCCGGGTCCCGTACGAGTCTATGTACGCCTCGTCCATCTGCAGCAGGTCCGGCATGTCGCCGCCTGCGGTCTGGGTGGCGAGCTTGTCCCAGTAGCCGGTCCACTCGCTGTACTCGGGCTCGACCGTGATCTCCGCGTTCTGCGCGCCGAACAGCTCCAGCGCCTCCTCGGTCATGGTCTGGCGCAGGTCGCCGCCCCACCAGTAGATGCGCACCGTGCCGGAGTCCTCGCCCCCGCCGCCTCCGCCGGAGGTGGCGTTCGGGCCGCAGGAGGCGAGGGCGGGGATCGCGCCGGCGGCGGCGAGGAGAGCGAGGGTCTGGCGTCGGGTGAACATGGAGCCTCCGAGGATGAGCGTCATTGCAGGGTCGTGAGGGTGAAGCGTGCCAACCGGGTGGGAAAACGCTAACCCATAGGAGTGGGCGAGGCCAGGGGTGTGGCCGCTGCGCGACGATTTCGAGGCCGGAGACTCTCGACAGGTCTTATTGCAAGGGTTAATGTAAGGATCGTCACGACCGTTGCGCACCGGAGCGCACCGGCTCGGCGGCGCCGTGAGGCGCCGAGGAGCCGCCGCGCGTGACCTCCACGAAAGGCACGACGATGAGCCGCACCCCCGCAGTCCCGTCCCCCCGCCGACACGCCCTCAGCCGGCGCACCGTCCTCGCCGGTATGGGAGCCGCCGGTGCCGCCGCGGGACTCGCCGCCTGCGGAGGCGGCTCCGCCGGGGGCGGGGGCGTCCCCGAGTCCGACGAGAGCCACACCTCCTTCGTCATGACGGTCTGGGGCGGGGAGGAGGACAAGAACGCCTACCAGGCCCGTATCGACCTGGCCAAGGAGAAGTTCCCCGACTACGACATCACCCTGCAGCTCATCCCCTCGGAGAATTACGAGCAGAAGGTCCAGACGATGATCTCGTCGAAGACCGGGCCCGACATCATGCAGGTCGCCGAGAACGTCAACGTCTACGCCTCGAAGAAGCAGCTCGTCCCGATCGACGACCTGCTCTCCGAGAGCGGACTCGACCTCGAGGCGACCTTCGGTCCCGTCGGCGCGAACTACACCTGGGACGGGGCCACCTACGGCGTCCCGGACCGCTCCGGCGCGATGGTCCTCTACTACAACAAGGACCTCTTCGACGAGGCGGGCGTCGAGTACCCCACCGCGGAGTGGGACTGGGACGCCTTCCTCGAGGCAGCGAAGGCGCTCACCGACCCGTCCAAGGGCCAGTTCGGCTACGGCGGTGTCGGCTGGTGGCCGCAGTGGTTCTCCCTGGTCGCGCAGAACGGCGGCAACGTGCTGGACCCCGAGACCGGGGCGCCCGGGGTCAACTCCCCGGAGGCCGTCGAGGCGCTCCAGTTCGCCCACGACCTCTACTTCACCCACAAGGTCGCCCCCACCGAGGTGGACTACTCCAACATGGGGCCTGAGATGGGGGCCGACGGCGCCTTCCAGCAGGGGCTCGTCGCGATGAACTCCACAGGCTTCTGGGCCGTCGGCGGCAACGCGGGGATCGAAGGCCTGAACTGGGACATCGCCCCCTTCTTCCACGGCGCCGAGAGCGCCGTGAGCGCCTTCGGCTCCGCGCTCGTGATCCCCACGGCGGCGAAGAACCCCAAGGGCTCGTTCGAGATCATCCAGTTCCTCACCTCGCTCGAGGGGCAGACCCCCATCGCGGACGCCGGACAGGACGTCCCGGCGAACCTCGAGCTGCAGGAGAGTGACGCCTTCCTCGCCCCCGACTGGCTCGAGGCCGACGTGAACCTGCAGGCCTTCCCAGATTCCGCGGAGATGATCTTCACCCCGAAGTTCATCCCCGAGTGGAACGAGATGCAGAAGGCGATCGACGACGCGATGGCCTCGTTCTGGCTCGGCGAGTCCGATGCACAGGCCACCGCCGACGACCTCCAGGGGCGCCTCGAGCGCGTCATCAAGCCCTCGGAGTGAGCCCGATGACCTCCACCGCGCTCAGGGCGTCCGCCGTCGGCCGGGCGGCACCCCGCCGGGCCGCGCCGCCACGGCAGAAGCTGACCCCGCACCGCCGCAAGGAGGCGCTGACCTTCTACCTGTTCATCTCCCCCTGGGTGATCGGGTTCGTCGTCTTCCTGCTCGGGCCGATGCTGTTCTCGATCTACCTCTCGTTCACCGAGTGGGACTCGTTCACGGCCCCGGTCTGGGTGGGGCTGGACAACTACATCACGCTGCTCACCGACGACCCGATCTTCCTGCGGGTCATGGGCAACACGGCCTACTACTCGCTGATCTCGGTGCCGCTGGGCATGGTGGTCTCGCTGTTCATCGCGAACCTGCTGAACAAGAAGGTGCGGTTCCGCAAGCTGTTCCGCACCCTCGTCTACCTCCCTCACCTGATCCCGA
The DNA here is from genome assembly GCF_001613775.1 of Brachybacterium sp. sponge. Lineage (NCBI taxonomy): Bacteria > Bacillati > Actinomycetota > Actinomycetes > Micrococcales > Dermabacteraceae > Brachybacterium > Brachybacterium sp. sponge. Next base: position 998,193 of record NZ_LRMP01000001.1, read on the forward strand.
TCGTGGCCGTCGCGCTCATCTTCCAGATGGTCTTCGCCCCGGAGGCAGGACCGCTGAACCAGGCCCTCGCGCTGATCGGCATCGACGGCCCCAACTGGCTGAGAGACGCGGACTGGGTCAAGCCCGCACTGATCCTCATGTCCCTGTGGCAGGCGGGCGGCGGCACGATCCTGCTGCTGGCCGGGATGAACGGCATCCCCAAGGAGCTGTACGAGGCCGCGGAGATCGACGGCGCCTCCGGTTTCCGACAGTTCTGGTCGGTGACCTTCCCGCAGCTCACCCCGGTCATCTTCTTCAACCTGATCATGGGCATCATCGGCTCGTTCCAGGTGTTCGCGCAGGTCTTCATCCTCACCGGCGGCGGGCCGGACAACGCGAGCCAGATGGCCGTGCCGATGCTGTTCGACGAGGCATTCCGCTTCTACCACATGGGGTATGGGTCAGCGATCGCGTGGATCCTCTTCGTGGTGATCATGGCGTTCACCGCCCTTGCCTTCGCGACCTCCGGGCGCTGGGTGTTCTACGAATCGGAGGTGCGCCAGTGAGCACGATGACTCCCGTCCAGGCCTCGCCGGCGCAGTCGGCCGACCGTGCGAGGCCGTCCCGGCCTCGTGTCCTCAGCGCCTTCCGCAGCGGACCGCTCACCTACGGCCTGCTCGTGATCCTCTCGGCGATCTTCACGGTCCCGCTGGTGTTCGTGGTCTCCATCGCGCTGTCCTCGGACACCACCGTCTCCACCGGGCAGCTGTCGATCCTCCCACGGGATTTCGAGTTCTCGAACTTCGTGAAGATCTTCCAGACCAGCCTGCCGGTCGGATCGTTCCTCATGAACTCGGTGATCATCGCGGTCACCTCGGCGATCGGCCAGGTGCTCTCGAGCTCCCTGGTCGGCTACGCCTTCGCCCGCCTGCGCGCCCCCGGCAAGCGGCCGCTGTTCTTCGTCGTCATCGCGACGATGATGATCCCGGCCCAGATCACGATGATCCCGCAGTTCTGGATCTTCTCGCAGCTGGGCTGGATCGACAGCTTCCTGCCGCTGATCGTGCCGCAGTTCTTCTCCAACGCCTTCAACATCTTCCTGGTGCGGCAGTTCGTCACCCGCATCCCCTACGAGATGGATGAGGCCGCCTCGATCGACGGGCTGGGATTCTTCGGGATCTACGCGCGGCTGATCCTGCCGATGATGACCCCGATCCTCATCGCCATCGCGATCTTCACGCTCACCGCGATGTGGGGCGACTTCATGGGCCCGCTCATCTACATCAATTCCGAGGACAAGATGCCGCTCGCGCTCGGCGTGCAGTACCTGACCTCCACCAGCCAGGAGCTGCAGACACCCCCGTGGAACCTCATCATGGTCGGCTCGATCTTCCTGTCCCTGCCGATGATCATCATCTATTACTTCGGCCAGAAGTACATGTACGAGATGAACCTGTCGGCCGGCAGCGCGGGGGTGAAGTGATGACCTCCTCGATCGAGCTCGCCGATGGCAGGCTGCTGCTGGACGGGGTCCCGTCCGTGCTGCTGTGCTCCTCGGTGTTCCCCTTCCGCATCCCGTCGACACAGTGGGCGCACCGCCTCGACCTGGTGCGGGACTCCGGCTACCGGATGATCGACGTCTACGTCCACTGGGGCTTCCACGAGCCGACCCCGGGGCGGGTCGACCTGACCTCCCCGGAGCGGGACCTGCGCCGGTTTCTCGACCTCGCCGCGGAGCGGGACCTGCTGGTCATGGCCCGACCGGGGCCCTACATCTGCTCGGAGACCGACGGCGGCGGCCTGCCGTGGTGGCTGCACGGCGACGCCCCCGGCGCCCCTGCCGCGCTGCGCACCTCGGATCCGGATTATCTCGCCGCCGTGGACCGCTGGTTCGGTGCAGTCATGCCGGTCCTCGCCGAGGCGCAGGTGACCCGCGGCGGGCCGGTCGCCCTCGTGCAGATCGAGAACGAGCTGGACTTCTTCGACTGCCCCGATCCCGAGGAGTACATGTCGCATCTCGCGGGGCGGACCCGCGCACACGGCATCGAGGTGCCGATCATCGCCTGCGCCGGACAGGGCGATCTCTCCGGCGCTTCCGGCGACGCCGAGGGCGTGGTGCCCACGGTGAACCTCTACCCCGACGACGCCTCCGGCTCCTTCGACGAGGAGACGCGCCGCTACGCGGGCGTGCTCGCTGATCGCGACCTGCCGCTCATGGTCACCGAGACCAACCGTCTGCACCGCACCCTGCGCCGAGAGATCCTCGCCGGAGCGCGCCTGGTCGCCCCGTACCTGCAGACCTCGGGCTTCGACCATCTCGTCCTGCCCTCGGCCGGGAACTGGGGCGACCCCGGGAACCTCATGACCCATGACTACGACTTCGGCGGATACATCAGCCCGGACGGGCGCCGCACGCCGGAGTACGACGAGGCGATCGCTCTCGGCGCGACCCTCGCCTCCTGGGGAGAGCGGCTCGCGACGGCGACTCCGCAGCCGCTGCCGACGGACCGGATCGACGGCATCCGCACCGGAGGGGCGCTGGCCCTGGACGGGGGAGGGACACTGCTCGGCCCGGCGGAGCTCACCGGTCTCGATTCGCCGGTCCGTCTCGCCCGCGCGGGAGTGGACGCGGTCGTCCCGGCCGGGACCTGCCCCTTCTGGGCGCTCGAAGTACCGCTGGCACCTTGGGGCGCGCAGGGCATGCTGGAGCTCGCGACCGCGGAGCTCGTCGGCGTCGAGAGCGCCGACGGCGTCCTCCACCTCGCGTTCGAGGGCGGCCCCGGTGCGCTGATCGAGCTCGTCCTGCCCGCGGCCGACGGGGGATCCGAGGTCGTCCGCCTCGCAGCACCGGGCGAGAGCGCCTCGCAGCATGCGCTCGATCCCGTGCGCGTCACCCTGCGCGAACGCGCCGGGAGTCTCGCCGACCCGGCCCCCGCTTCTCGCGCTGCCGCGGGCCTGATGCGCCCGCTCCAGGGGGCGCTCGACGAGGCCGGCACCGATCACGACCCGACCCCGGGCCTCCGAGGCGCCGAGGCGCTCGGCCTCGCCGACGGGCGGGTCCGCGCCGAGCTGGAGCTCTCCGCCCAGGCGCAGGAGGTGCTGCTGCTGGGCGCGGCGGACCTCGTGCGTCTCACGCTCGACGGCGTCGACCACGGCGTGCACGTCGCCCACGGCGCGCCCATCGGCCTGCCGCTCGCCTCCGGCGCGCCCCACCTCCTGCGCGTCGACGCCGAGATCTGGGGCCGCGCCAACTTCGACGACGCCCGCAGGCCCGCGCTCCGCCTCGGCGCGGGCCGGGGGCCGGGGACCGTGCTCGAGGTGCGCGACGTCTCCGACGTCACCGACCTGTGGGAGGTGCGCGAGCTGCCCGACCGGCGCGCCGACGGGGTCCTCGCCTGCCCGCCCCTGCGGGGCCTGGGGGGATGGTCGAGCGCGAACCCCGGCTCCTGGACCGTCTACGCCCGCACGCTGACCCTGCCCGGCCGCGGGCTGCGTGCCGTGCTCCGCCTGCCGGGCCTGGCCGTGCCGGTGCACGTCCGTGTGCAGGACGGTCCCGAGCAGCTGGTCGTCCCCGATGCGCCTGTGCTGCTCCTGCCCGAAGGGGAGGGGCCGCTCGAGATGCGGGTCCGCGCCCCGCACGTCCCGGGCGGCCTGGTCGCACGTGCAGAGCTGCTCATCACTGAGGCGCCCGCCCTGCGCAGCCTGCGCACCACCACCGAGGCGCAGCTCGCCGTGCGGGCCGCCGAGCTCGCCGACGGAGCCGGGGAAGACCTGTCCCCGCTGCCTGCCGGACCGCTTCGGATCGGCGCCGGAGCGCCGGTGCTGATCCAGCTGGACTCGCTCGAGGGTGATGGCGGCGGTGAGCTGCTCGAGATCGCCGGCGAGGACGTCGAGGTCACGGTGCTCAGCGGGGATCGTCGGATCTCCCGCCATGTCCTCGGACAGCCCTCGGTCGCAGGCGGTGACGCCCGTCGTTCCTGGGTGCCGGCATCGTGGCCGACGGAGGCGGCGTCGACCCTCCTGCTGCTCGTCGAGGCGATCGCTCCCGGAGGCGGTATGTTCAGGGGCGCGAAGCGGGCCCGGACCGACCGCTGAGCACGAGCTGACGAGGGCGTCCCGCCGAGGAGGTGGGACGTCCTCGGGACGGGAGGTCAGGTGGCCGCGAAGTCGTCGAAGGACATCCGCAGCGAGAGCCGCTTCATGGTGCTGCGGAGCGTCTACGTGCACGGCACGGTGACCCGTGCACAGATCAGCGCCGAGACCGGGCTCAGCCCCGCCACCGTCACCACTCTCGTCGGTGAGCTCGTCGACGAGGGCGTGCTGCGTGAGGCAGGACAGATCTCCTCGCAGGGCGGACGCCCCACGGCGACCTTCCAGGCGAACCCGCGTCGGGGCACCCTGCTGGCCGTCGACGTCGCCGAGACCTACGTCAGGGTCGACCTTTTCGACACTTCCTTGGACCGTCTGGACCAGGAGCGGGTCGAGATCCCGCAGGTCGCACACTCCATCGAGTCCGTCGCGGCGCACATCGGAGACTGTCTCGAGCGCCTGCGCGGCAGGCATACCGAGCTCGAGGACTCGCTGCTCGGCGCCGGCATCTCGCTGCCGGGCCAGGTCGATCCGGTGCGCGGCGTGGACGTCTTCGCCCCGAACTGGGGCTGGCACGAGGTGCCGCTCATGGAGGCGCTCGAGGCGGTGGTTCCCGTGCCCGTCAGGATCGACAACCCTCTGATGGCGCTCGCCACGGGGGAGCTGTGGTTCGGTGCCGGGCGTCGCTTCCGCCAGTTCGTCGCGGTGAACCTCGGCACCGGCGTCGGCGCCGGCATCATCGTCGACGGGCAGCTGCTGCGCGGTCGCGGGAACTCGGCCGGGGAGTGGGGTCACACCACCCTGATCTGGGACGGTCGGGAGTGCCGCTGCGGGCGTACGGGATGCATCGAGGCGTATGTGGGGGTCGAGGGAATCCGCGCGACCCTCGCGGAGATCGCCCCCGACCACGACCTCCTCGCCGTGCCCCACCACCGCGACTTCATCGAGCGGCTGATGCGGGCGGAGGCAGCGGGGGACGACGCCGCGCGAGAGGCTCTGATGCGCACCGGCGATTATCTCGCCGCCGGGATCGGCAACCTCGTCAACCTGCTCAACCCCGAGCACGTCTCGGTGCTGGGCTGGATCACCCGCTATGCGGGCTCGGAGCTCCAGCAGCGCGTGCGCGACCGCATCGCGCAGGAGAGCCTGCCCGGCCCGTCCGGGACCGTCGGCATCGAGTTCACCGAGGCCGACGGCGAGGGAGTGAGCCTCGGGATGGCCGTCCTCGCGCTCGAGGCGTTCCTCGAGCGCGTAGGGCTGCCGAGCCCCTCGAGCCCCGCCGTCCCGGCGCCGAGCACCGGACGCGACCGGCCCCGGACCGGCTGGGCGGTCCCGCACAAGGCGCGCTGACGCGCTCGACCCGGCACCGACGACGACAACTGCCCCTGCCCCGGCCCCGGATCGTGGGCCGGGGCCGGGGCACCGGTCCGGGACGAGCCGCCCGTCGGCCGCGAGGACGGCGAGCGCCGCTGTCGCGCTGCGCTCACTCCCGCACGAGCGCGACCCAGCTGACCTGGATGTCCGGCGAGCGGGTCGGGTGCAGGGTCAGCGCGATCTCCCCCTCCCGGCCGACGCGGATGCCTCCATAGGCGGCCGCCTCGATCTCCCCGGTGAACAGTCGCTGCTGCTCGACAACGCTCCCGTTCACACTGACCTGCGCGGCACGATTCGCCCACGGCCATGGGTCGTAGTAGCCGACGTGCACGGTGTACGTGCCGGCCAGCAGGTCGGAGAAGCGGTAGGTGAGGTCGTCGTGGTCGGTCGCGTAGCGCAGCGAGCGGTCCATCGACCCGGTCTCGCTCCCGGCAGGCTTCGACCTCCCCTCGTAGCCCCAGCGCACGCCGGTCGTGGGATCCGGGCCGTAGGGCTGGTCCGCCACGGACCCCTGCAGCCGCAGGCCCCGTGCGTGCTCCCGCATCGCGAGATAGTCGTCGGTCTCGGCGCCGCCCGCGCTGACGAGCTGGACCATGTGCCGAGGGACCACGAGCACCTGGCGGCGCACGGTCAGGCCCTCGCCGCCGGCCAGGGTGCCGAGGATCGGCACCAGTCCCGGCCGGTCCAGTCGCGCCTCCCAGGTGACCTCGCGGGTCGAGGAGGTGCCGTCGGCGAGGTGGAGGGTCGCCGTGCGAGGCAGGGCGGCCGTCTCCTTGAGCCCCACCGCCTCCGGCAGCGCGACCTCGACCGTGTAGACGGGCTGCGGCGGCTGGTCCTCCCAGCGCCAGGAGTCCTCCCACTCGAGCGCCATGGTCGTCCCCTCGCCGAACCGCAGCGGCAGCCACACGTAGGGTGCGTTCGCGAGGTCCGAGGGGGTCCAGCGGTCGCCCATGTAGACGAAGGTGCCGCGCTCGGGATCGACCGGGATCACGTTGGTGGACTGCGAACGGTGGGTGTCCGACGCGCCCTCGCCGCTGACGGGGTTGCCGTGGTCGGTCCACTCGCCGAGGATCTCCGTGGCCGTGGCGTACTGGGCGGGGTTCGGGTCCCAGCCGGTCGCGCCCGAGGTGATCAGGTAATACGTCCCCTCGCGCTTGAAGAGCGCCGGCGCCTCACGGTGCGCCCCGATGTAGGGGCGGATGAAGTCCACGCCCTTGACCGCGCGCTCCGGCGGGGTGGCGAGCTGGGTGAAGTCCTCGTCGAGTCGCGAGATGAACAGGGAGTAGTTCTCCTCGCTCGAGTAGATGATGTAGGCCGTCCCGTCGTCGTCGAGGAAGACCGTCATGTCGCGGGCCATGCCGGGGTTGTCCGGCTGCCAGTTCGGCTCGCCTTCGGGGGCGTGGTGCAGGCGGTAGCTGTCGATCCAGCGGAAGGGCCCGGTGGGGGAGTCCGAGACGGCCACCCCGGCGTTGGCCTTCGCGTACTGGGCGTCCGAGGTCGCCGAGGGGCCGTCGGCATGCACCCACATCACCCAGGTGCCCTTGGCGGCGTTGCGGAGGACCTTGGGGCGCTCGAGGATCGCGGCGGGAGCGGTGGTCCCGGGGGTGGCGGTGGTCTGCAGATCACGGACGACCGCGGCCTTCTGCTCCTCGGAGTACCCGCCGTAGAGGGCGAGGAAGTAGGGGTCGGTGTCGATCTCCTCCGCGGTGGTGAGCGCGCGCAGGGCGAGGCCCTCGTCCGTCCAGGAGTAGAGGTCGCGGGAGGAGTAGACGTGCACGCCGGGGGAGGAGCCGTAGCCGTTGCTGCGGTCCTCGCCGTACCAGTAGTAGAGCGGCCCCTGGTCGTCGGGTGCGAGGACGACCTGCCCGCCGTGGGCCTGGATGACCTTGCCCTCGGTGTCGAGCCAGGGCTCGCCGGGGGTGAAGGCGGACAGCGCCTCCTCGGTGCTGCCGCTGTCGTCGCCGTCGGCGAGGGCGGGGGAGGCGCCGACGGCGAGCAGGGCCAGGGGCGGGGCCGCGAGGGCGGCGCTGAGCACGCTGCGACGTCGGGGGTGGGGCGGGGGTGTGGCGGTCACGGGGACTCCTCGTCGAGTCGAGCGGGGCCGGCTCCCCGCACGGCGGGGCCGGAGGTGGTTGTCTCCACCCTTATCGCACCCTTCGAAAAAAGTGCGGTGCCGTGACCGTAGCGGAGCGCCACGGGAAGCGGAAGGGGGTCGGAGGACTTTCCCGGAGCCCTGGACGCTCCGATTGTCGCCACTTACGCTAAGGGTCAACAAAAGCGGGTCGACGACGATCCGCACGAGGAGACGAGCCCCCGATGATCCCATCGCCCCGACCGTCCGACATCGCCGACGCGCCCCCGCAGCACCCCGCCGTCCGACCCCGCCGCCGGGCTCTGCTCGGCACCGGCCTCGCCGTCGGCCTCGCGGCGGGAGCCGGCGCCCCGGTCTCCGGGGCCGCCCTCCCGACCGGCTCCGCCCGTGCCGTCCCCGGCGGCGGGACCGACGCGGCCGCCGCCTACCGGATCGAGATCGACCCCGGCACGGTCCACCAGCGGATCGACGGCTTCGGGGCCTCCGGCGCGTGGTGGGCGCAGAACCTCGGCACCTGGCAGGAGGAGCGGCGGCAGGAGGTCGCCCGTCTGCTGTTCTCCCCGACGCGCGGCATCGGTCTGTCCCAGTACCGCTACAACATCGGCGGCGGCATCGACGAGACGATCACCGACCCGTGGCGCACCGCCGAGACCTTCGAGATCGGGCCAGGCAGCTACGACTGGGACCGCGACGCCGCGGCCCGCTGGTTCCTCCGCGCAGCACAGGAGCACGGGGTCGAGGACTTCGTCGCCTTCGTCAACTCCCCGCCCCGCCGGCTGACCGCCAACGGCCGCACTTACGGCGACCCCGGCACCTCCAACCTCCCTCCCGAGAACCATGAGGAGTTCGTGCGGTACCTGCTCGACGTGGTCCGTCGCTTCCGGGACCACGAGGGGATCGACTTCCGCTTCATCAGTCCGATCAACGAGCCGCAGTGGACGTGGGACGGGCCGCGCCAGGAGGGCTGCCATTACGAGCCCGAGCAGGTCCGCGACCTCACCGCCCTCACGATCGAGGCGTTCGAGGGCAGCGACCTCGGGACCCGGGTCTCCGCCCCCGAGGCCGGCGAGTACCGCTCCCTCTACTCCGAGCAGGACTACGCCGCCTGGCTGCTCGAGGACGAGGGCCCCCGCGAGGGGCTCGGCGAGTTCGCGACCCACTCCTACTGGTCCACCGATGCCCAGCGCGAGCAGGCCGCCGCCCGCATGGCCGAGCATCCCGAGGTCCCCTTCACCATGACCGAGTGGTGCGAGATGGTCGGCGGTCGCGACTCCGGGATGGACTCCGCCCTCGTGCTCGCCCGCACCGTGCACTCCGACCTGACGATCGCGAACGTCTCGGCCTGGCAGTACTGGATCGCGGTGAGCCGCTACGACTACCACGACGGCCTGCTCTACACCGACTACGTCGCCCCCGGCGACGAGGAGACGGTCCAGCAGACGCAGCGCCTGTGGGCGCTCGGCAACTACAGCCGCTTCCTGCGCCCAGGTGCCCGCCGGATCGGTCTCGAGGTCGAGGCGAGCGAGCAGACCGAGGGCGTCATGGCCCGGATCCCCTTCATCGAGCCGGAGATCGCGACCGGCACCTCCCCGGGCGATCGGCTGTTCCTGATCGAGGACCCCGCCGGTGACGACTTTGGGCCCGGGACCTACACCTACCCCGGCAGCGCGGTCTTCACCCCGGGCTGCTTCGACCTCCTCTCCGTCGAGGCGACCGACGGCGGCGACGACGTCCTGTTCGCGATCCGCCTCGGAGCGGACCTCGAGGACCCCTGGGGCGGCCCGCCCGTCGGCTACGACCTCCAGAACATCGACCTCTACCTCGACACCGGTGGCGAGGGCGGGTTCACCGAGCTGCTCCCCGGCCGCCGGGCCCTGGTCGCCGACGGCTTCGCCTGGGATCGGGCGGTCTTCGCGACCGGGCGGACCGACGTCGCCGAGCGGGACGTCGCCGAGAAGGTCCCCGCCGCGATGCGCGAGGCGCTGTTCGTGCCCCTCGAGGACCGCCAGAGCATCGACGGCGACGTGCTCACCCTGCGAGTGCCGAAGGCCTTCCTCGGGGAGATGCGGCCCGGATGGGCGATCCAGGTGGTCGTCACCGGCTCCGAAGGGTCGATGGAGACTGACTCCCTGCGTGTGCGGGAAGTGCGCGCCGAGACGTCCGAGTGGAACTTCGGCGGCGGGTCCGACGGCGTCGAGGACCCGAACATCCTCGACCTCCTGGTCCCCGCGGGGATGAGCCAGGCAGAGGCCCTCGCCTGGACCCCGGCGACCCGGGTCGAGGTCCATGCCTCCGCCTTCCTCGACGAGGAGACGGACAGCCTGGTGGTCGTGGCGATCAACGAGTCCGACCAGGAGCAGGTCGTCGAGCTCGCGGTGGCGCATTCCTCGAGCAGCCTGCTGCTCACGCCGCACGTCACCGCCGAGGGAGCACGCCTCGCCCAGGGGCGGAGGGTGCCGCTCGTCCGCGGGGCCGACGGGCCGGCCCGCGGGGAGGTCGCTCTCGCGCCGCGCTCGGTCACGACCTTCACCGCGCCCAGGGGCTGAGCCGTGAACACGACAGGATGCGGCGACCGAGAGCTCAGCGGGCGGGGCGGTACCGCAGCAGCACCGCGCCGTGCCGGGGGATGCGCAGGTCGATCGCGGTCGAGCCAGGGGCGACGCCGCGGGCGGCATCGGACTGTGCGGAGACGGACCGGGTGCCCACGCTCTCCCCACTCCACAGCTCGACGAGCTCGCCGTCGAGCGCGGCAGGCAGGCCGACGTCCTGACTGTCCAGGGCGACGGCCAACTCCTCCTCGCCCAGGTTGAACGCCGCGACGTACTGGTCGCCGTCTGGCCCATCGGCCGTCCACAGCACGAGCGGGTCCTCGCGGAACACCTCCCGGTTCCCGTTCGAGTCGGCGTGCACGGCGAGCACATCGACATTGCTCAGCAGCGCGATGGTCGTCGGATCGGATGTGGGCAGGTCACCGCCCACCATGAGCGGTGACCTGGCGATCCCCCACAGCGTCAAGAGTGTGATCTGCTCGTCGGTCGTGAGCAGCGAGTCGCGGGGCTCGCCACGTTCGGCGCGGACCCCGATCCGGCCCAGCGGGAGCATGTCGCCGTCGGGCCATCCCGCGGGGCCTGCGTGCGGGGCCCAGCGGGCGAAGCGCGCGAAGTTCGCCTCGACGTCCTCCCACCGATCCCACAGGTCGTCGCTGATCCGCCACATCGTGGCGTGCTCGCGCAGGTGAGGGAGACGGGTCAGGGACAGGTCCCGGCCGGGGGAGAGGCTCAGCAGCATCGGCCGACCGCAGCGGGCGATCGACCCGGAGAACGCCTCGATCTCCGCGGCCTGGTACGGCCAGAGCATGTCGTCGACCTTGAGGAAGTCCACGCCCCAGGAGGCGTACAGCGCGAGCACCGAGTCGTAGTAGGCGCCGGCCCCCGGCACCGAGTGGTCGATGCCCACCATGTGCGGGTTCCACTCGCAGCTGTTCGCGGGATCGGCGATGTCGGCGGCGCGCAGATCCGTGCCCAGCACTGGGGTGTTCGCCGCGAGGGCCCTGCGGGGGATCCCCCGCATCACATGGATGCCCAGGCGCAGGCCCAGAGCATGGATCTTCTCCGCGAGAGGCGCGAATCCTGCCCCGTCGGCGGCGCTCGGGAACCGGCCGGGATCGGGCAGCAGCCGTCCGTGCTCGTCCATCACCAGAGGTGCGGCGTCGTTGTAGCCGTGGGCGCGGGCCGAGGGGTCGGACCAGTCGATGTCGATCACCACCGTGTCCCAGCCGAGGGGCAGCAGGTGCTCGGCGAGGAACTGCGCGTTGGCCAGCACCTCCTGCTCGGTGACGGTGGTGCCGAAGCTGTCCCAGGAGTTCCAGCCCATCGGCGGGCGCGTGTCCTCGGGGCGGGGGAGGGCGGTGTGCTCGGAAGGCATGGCGAGGGTTCCTCGGATCATCGGGGGAGAGTCGGGCAACAGGGCAGGCCGCGGGGCCGCTCACGCCCCCAGCAGCCGGTCCACGTACTCGTTGCGGAACACGCGGCCCGGGTCCAGCCGGTCCCGCAGCGCCCGGAAGCGCTCCAGGTCCGGGTACTGCGCCTGCACCACCTGAGGATCGAGGGCGAACACCTTCCCCCAGTGCGGCCGCGGGGCGAACGGGGCGAGGCGCTCCTCGATCTCGGGCAGCAGCGCCGCGACCTCGGCGGGCCGCTGCTTCCAGGTGAAGTGCACGCAGGCGCTCTCCCGGTGCTGGGCGGGGGAGAGCCAGTGCTCGTCCGCGGCGACGGTCCGCACCTCGGAGGCGTGCAGCAGCGGACGGATCCGCTCCCCGAGCGGCATCACCGCCGCGAGCGCCTCCCCGATCCGCTCGCGCGGCACGAAGTACTCCGACTGGATCTCCTCGCCGCTGGACGGGGTGAACTCGAGCCGGAAGTGGGGCAGGCGCTCGTGCGCCGGACCCGGCTCCCCGGTCTGGTCGGTGCAGAAGTCGGCGGGCATCCCCGGCAGCGGGTGCACGGGCCCGCCCGCCCGTCGGCCGCCGAGCCAGTGCTCGGGAAGCGCGGTGTCCTCGTCAGTGTCCTCACTCAGGCGCTGCTTCACCCAGGCCTGCGCGATGTGCCCGTCCCAGTGGTGGAACAGACTCACGCTCGCCCCAGCCCCGAGCATCTCCGCGAGGCTGCCCTCATCCATCCGCTCGGCGGGGAAGTCGAGGTGGACCGTCTGCCGCATCGGCGCGGCCGGCACCAGATCGAGGGTCAGGTGCGTGACGACCCCGAGCGTGCCGAGGGAGAGGACCGCCCCGTCGAACACGTCCGCATCGGCCTGGCGTGAGAGCGTCAGCAGGGCCCCACCGGCCGTGACCAGATCGATCTCCCGCACCGAGGAGGCCAGGGAGCGCGAGCGGTCCCCGGAGCCGTGGGTGCCGGTCGCGCTCGCGCCGCCCACCGAGATGTGCGGCAGCGAGCCCATGTTCGGCAGTGCCAGCCCGGCCGCATGGGCGGCGACGGCGAGCTCGCCGTAGCGCACCCCGGCGCCGACGCGGACCGTGCTCGCCTCGGTGTCGATCTCGATCTCCGGCGGCATCGCCGTGAGCGTCACCAGCGGACCGTCCGACGCGGCGACCTCGGAGAAGGAGTGCCGGGTGCCGAGCGCCCGCAGCCTCGTGCTGCCGGCGACGAGCGCCTGCAGCGCGGCCACCGAGGTCGGGGCGTGCAGCGGCCCCGGTCCGTAGTCCACGGTGCCCGACCAGCTGAGCCCGGGGGAGTGGAGGGCGGGGTCGGGAGTGCTCGAGGTGGGCATCATCGCTCCGAGGGTCGAGGGTCGAGGGTCGAGGGTCGAGGGTCGAGGGTCGAGGGTCGGGGCCGGGGGACGTGGTCACGGGGTGCCGGACGGGGCGCGGGCCAGGCCGTGCGCGGCGCGGCCGGAGCGCGCCTCGGGCCGGCATGGCAGGAAATGTACCGCCAGGACCCATGTGGGACCCCGCTTGGGTCCTGGCGGCAGCAAAAGCTGTCGACCACCGGTCGATGGGGCCCGTCGGCCGCGCCCGCTCAGAACCCCTGGGCGAGGCGGTGGAAGACCTGGTTGGTGCGCAGCTCCTGGGCGAAGGAGCGCACGGTCGTGGACTCGTCGATGATCGCGAGCTCGATGTCCGCGATCGTGGCGAGGTCCTCCCACACCTCCAGGCCCACCGCCGTGGTCATCACGGTGTGGTGGGCGGCGCCGGCGGTCAGCCAGCACTCGGCGGAGGTGGCGAAGTCCGGGGCCGGCTCCCACACGGCGAAGGCGACCGGCAGCTTCGGCAGCTCCTCGTCGGGCTCGACCACCTCGACGACGTTCGCGACCAGGCGGAACCGCTCGCGCATGTCGGACAGCGCCACGACCACCGCGGGGCCCGCGTCGGCCATGAACTTCAGGCGCACCGGGTCCTCGCGGTCCCCGATCCCCAGCGGGTGGATCTCCAGGGAGGGCTTGCCGGTGGTGAGGGTGGGGGAGACCTCGAGCATGTGCGCGCCGAGGATCTTCTCGCTGCCCGGCGTCATGTCGTAGGTGTAGTCCTCCATCAGGGAGGCGCCGCCGGGCAGGCCGTAGCCCATCACCGCGGCCACCCGCACCAGGATCGCGGTCTTCCAGTCGCCCTCGGCGCCGAAGCCGTAGCCGTCGGCCATCAGGCGCTGGACGGCCAGGCCCGGCAGCTGACGCAGCCCGCCGAGGTCCTCGAAGTTCGTGGTGAACGCGCCGAAGCCGCCGTCCTCGAGGAAGCGGCGCAGGCCCAGCTCCTGCCGGGCGCCGTAGCGCAGCGACTCGTGGCGCTCGCCGCCGCGGCGCAGCTCGGGCACCACGTCGTAGAGCTCCTCGTACTCGGCGACGAGCTCGTCGACCGCGTTCTCCTCGATCCCGTCGACGACCTCGACGAGGTCGTCGACGCCCCAGGTGTTCACGGAGACGCCGAGTCGCAGCTCGGCCTCGGTCTTGTCGCCCTCGGTGACGGCGACGCCGCGCATGTTGTCGCCGAAGCGGGCGAGCTTCAGGGAGTGCATCTCGGCCCAGCCGGTCGCGGCGCGGGCCCAGCGGCCGATCTTGCCCTGCACCACCTCGTCCGAGGCATGGCCGACGACGGTCTTGCGGTCCACGCCGAGCCGCGTGGCGATGTACCCGAACTCGCGGTCGCCGTGCGCGGCCTGGTTGAGGTTCATGAAGTCCATGTCGATCGTGGACCAGGGCAGCTCCACGTTCGCCTGCGTGTGCAGGTGCAGCAGCGGCGTGGCCAGGGCGTCCAGGCCCTGGATCCACATCTTCGCGGGGGAGAAGGTGTGCATCCAGGTGATGACGCCGACGCAGGCCGGGTCCGCGTTCGCGGCCAGCGCGACCTCGCGGATCGCGTCGCGGTCGGTGAGCACGGGCTTCCACACGATCCGCACCGGGATGTCGGAGGCGGCGTCGAGGGTCTCGGCGATGGTGCGGGACTGGGCGGCGACCTGGTCGAGGGTCTCGGGCCCGTACAGCCCCTGGCTGCCGGTGAGGAACCAGATCTCGCGGGTCTCGAAGGGGTTGTGCATGGTGGGTCCTCGTCTCTGAGTGGGATCGGTGCGGCCGACGGGCCGGTGGGGCGGGTGCTGCAGGCGGCGGGCGGAGCGGCCGACGGGAGGCGTCAGCGCTGGCCGTAGACGTTCTGGTAGCGGTCGAAGAGGGAGTCGACGAGCGACTGATCGATGGGCAGCGGCTCGCCGAGCTGGCGGGAGACGTGCACGGTGCGTGCGACCTCCTCGCACATCACGGCGGCCTTCACCGCGGCGCGGGCGTCCTTGCCGATGGTGAAGGGGCCGTGGTTCTGCATGAGCACGGCGGGGGAGCGGGAGCCGCGCAGCGTCTCGACGATGCCGCGGCCGATGGAGTCGTCGCCGATCACGGCGAAGGGACCCACGGGGATGGGGCCGCCGAACTCGTCGGCCATCATCGTCAGCACGCAGGGGATCTCCTCCCCGCGCGCCGCCCATGCGGTCGCGTAGGTGGAGTGGGTGTGCACCACCCCGCCGACGTGGTCCATGTGCTCGTAGACGTAGGCGTGCGCGGCGGTGTCCGAGGAGGGGGAGAGCGCGTCGGGGGTGCCGTCGACGATCTTCGCGCCGTCGAGGGTGCACACCACCATCGTCTCGGGGGTCAGGTCGTCGTAGGAGACGCCGGAGGGCTTGATGACGAACAGGCCGGGGACTCCCTCCGGCAGGTCCGGGACGCGCTCGGAGACGTTCCCGGCGGTCCACACCACGAGCTGGTTGCGGGGCAGCTCGGCGTGCAGGGCGGCGACGCGCTCGCGCGTCGCGGCGACGGCGCGCTGGGCGGCGTCGGGCAGGTCGGTCAGGACCAGGGTCATGGGACTTCCTTCCGGTGCGGGGCTCACGAGATGTCAACGTTCACAAGCGGGCGGCCGACGGACTCCCGGTCGCCTCGTCGGCCTGGGATCAGCCGAGCAGGTCCCCGGCCTGGCGGGCGAGCGGCAGCCCGCCGCGGTAGGCGTCCAGCCAGGTCGTATGGCCCTCGCGGCCGGCGGCGTCGGGGGAGCGGGTGGTGATGTCCTGCCCGGCGAAGACGACCTCGTCGAGATAGGCGCTGAGGGACTGCGCGTCGGCCGCGGCGGTGCGGGCGGTGTGCGCGGCGAGCAGCGCCATGCCCCAGGCGCCGCCCTCGCCGGCCGACTCGCCGAGCGCGACCGGCACGCCGAGCGCGTCGGCGAGCACCTGCTGGGCGACGCCCCGGGTGCGGAAGATGCCGCCGTGGGCGTACATCACGTGCAGTCGCACGCCCTCGTCCTTCAGCAGCGCGTCCATCCCCACGGCGAGCGCCCCGAAGGCGCCGTAGAGCTGGGCGCGCATGAAGTTCTCGAGCGTGAAGCGGGCGGACTGCGCGCGCACCAGCAGCGGACGGCCCGAGGCGACGCCGGTCTGGTGCTCGCCGGAGACGTAGTTGTAGGTCAGCACCCCGCCGGCGTCGGCGTCCCCGTCCGCCCCCGCGGAGAACAGTGTCCCGTAGAGGTCCTCGGCGGACTGCGGCGCGCCGATGAGCTCCGCGAACTGGGAGAACAGGCCCAGCCAGGCGTCGAGGTCGGTGGTGCAGTTGTTGGTGTGGATCATGGCGACCGGGTGGCCCGACGGCGTGGTGACCAGGTCGATCTCCTCGCGCGGCCCGGACAGCGGGCCCTCGAGGACCACCATCGCGAAGGCGCTGGTGCCGGCCGAGACGTTGCCGGTGCGGGGCTCGACGGCCTGGGTGGCGACCATGCCGGTGCCGGCGTCGCCCTCGGGCGGGGCGGTGATGGCCCCGGGCTGCAGCGTCCCCGTCGGGTCCAGGAGGGCCGCGCCCTCCTCGGTGAGGCGCCCGGCGTCCTGCCCGGCGACGAGCACCTCGGGCAGCAGGTCCGGCAGCGACCAGGGCATCGCCGCGATCGGGTCGAGCGCGGAGGTGCGCTCGAGCAGCTCGGCGTCGAAGGCATCGCCGGAGGCGCCGATCGGGAACATGCCGCTCGCGTCGCCGACGCCGAGCAGCTTCTTCCCGGTGAGCTTCCAGTGCACGTAGCCGGCGAGGGTGGTGAGGAACTGGAGACGCTCCACGTGCTCCTCGCCCTGCTGTACGGCGTGCAGGAGGTGGGAGATGCTCCAGCGCAGCGGGATGTTCTGCGCGAGCGTCTCGCTGAGCAGCGCCGCGGCCTCGGTGGTGAAGGTGTTGCGCCAGGTGCGGAACTCGGCGAGCTGCTCGCCGTCCGCGTCGAAGGCGAGATAGCCGTGCATCATCGCGGAGATGCCGAGGCCGCCGAGGGTCGTGAGCTCCGTGCCGTGCTGCGCGCGCACCTCGCGGGCGAGGTCGGCGTAGCAGTCGCGGATCCCTGCCCACACCGCGTCCAGCGAGTAGGTCCAGATCTCGCCCACCAGCTCGTTCTCCCAGGCGTGGGAGCCGGCGGCGAGCACCGCGCCGGTGCCGTCGACCAGGGCGGCCTTGATGCGGGTGGAGCCCAGCTCGATCCCGAGGTGGGCGCCGCCGGCGGCGATCAGGGCCGCAGCGTCGTCCCCTCCGGGCGCGGGGGAGGGGGGTTGTGCAGGGGACACGTCGGCGTGCGTCATGAGGTCACTGAACCAGGTGCCCACCCGCTCTGTCAACGTTCACATCGGGGTGTCCGCCTCCGCGCGCGGCGCTCAGTGGGTCCGTTCGGGACGGGTCGAGCGGCGCACCACCAGGCGCGGCGAGAGCGGCGGCGGGGGAGGGCCGGGATCCTCCGGATCCTCCAGCAGCTCCAGCAGCCGGTGCAGCGCGAGCCGGCCCAGCTCCGCGAAGGGCTGGGAGACCGTGGTCAGCGAGGGGAGCAGGTACTCCGCGCCGACGGTGTCGTCGAAGCCCGCCACCGCGACGTCCACCGGCACGCGCGCGCCGTGCTCGTGCAGCGCGTGCAGCGCCCCGATCGCCATCATGTCGTTCGCCGCGAAGATCGCCTCCGGGACGCCGCCCGCGAGCAGGGCGCGCGTCAGCTCGTACCCGGACCTCGGCGTCCAGTCGCCGGGCGCGGTCGTCGTCCCCTCCAGGCCCAGCTCCGCGGTCGCCTCGCGGAAGCCGTCGAGGCGGGCGCGGGCGTCGTACCAGTCCGTCGGGCCGGCCAGGTGGGCGACCGAGCGCACGCCCGTGCGTGCGAGGTGCTCGACCACCGCATGCGAGCCGAGGCGCTGGTCCACGCCCACGACCTGGGTGGACGCGGTCGCAGGGGGCTGCGCGGAGACGGCGAGGACGGGGATCGTGGAGGCCGCCGCCGCGACCACCGGCTGCATACCCTCGTGCGCCGCGACCACGAGGATCCCGTCGACGCCCGAGCCGATCAGCTCGGCGCCCGGCGTCGCCCCCGCAGGGTCCCCGGGGCGGACCGTCGTCAGCAGCACCGAGTAGCCCGCCTCGCGGGCCGCGGTCTCGATCGCGGTGACCGTCTCGGAGGGGCCGAACAGCGAGGAGCCGTCGGTGAGCAGGCCGATCTGCGAGGAGCGCGTGGTCTTCAGGGCGCGGGCGGCGCGGTTCGGGGTGTAGCCGGTCTCGGCGATCGCCGCGAGCACCCGCTCCCGGGTCTCGGGGCGGACGATGCCGGGCTGGTTGAGCACGCGGGAGACCGTCTGATACGAGACCCCGGCGCGTCCTGCGACGTCGGCCATCGACGGGCGGCGCGTCGCTGGACTCATGGCGTCCTCCTCGCGAACGGTCGGTGGAGCGGCACTCTACAGGGCGATGACCTGCATGGATCGCCCGGTCCGGGGTCGGCGGGCAGTGGCGGCGGTTGCTCCCGGCAGGGTGCGGCGCGGGGCGCGATCGGCGGCGTTGCGACATCGTGACCCGCGGCGCGGCCGGTGTCGGTTGACACACGACTCGATGTGAACGTTATCATCCTGGCGACCGATGCCATGGACGGCATCGGACGAAACGGACGCGGGGCCGCTGTCGGCCCGACGTCCACGCCGACGAACGGCCGGTCCCCACGGCGAAGGTGCCCGAGGGAGCCGATGTGCCGCACGCGGTGTCCCGCTCCCGATGAGGGGAGCGGGCGGAGACTTCGACGAGGAGAGATCCATGCACAACCGCAGAAGCTTCATCCTGGGCGGCACCGCCGCCGCGGCAGCGCTCGGCCTCGCGGCCTGCGGCGGGACCGGCGCCGGCTCCGGCGGCCCCGACCCCGACGCCGCCCCCGAGGACCAGACCGTCGGCGTCGCCATGCCGACCCAGACCTACGAGCGCTGGGTCGCCGACGGGAACAACATCAAGAAGGGCCTGGAGGACAAGGGCTTCACCGTCGACATGCAGTACGCCGACGACGACATCCCCACCCAGCAGCAGCAGATCGACCAGATGATCAACTCCGGCGTCTCCGTGCTGCTGATCGCCTCGATCGACGGCGCCTCCCTCTCCTCTCAGCTCGACGCCGCCGAGGCCGCCGGGATCCCCGTGATCGCCTACGACCGCCTGCTCACCGACAACGAGAACGTCGACTTCTACGTCACCTTCGACAACTACAAGGTCGGCGTGAACCAGGCCAACGCGCTCCTGTTCGGCCTGGGAATGCTCGACGAGTCCTTCGAGCCCGCGGCCGATGCTCCCGAGGGCCCGCTGAACGTCGAGCTGTTCGCCGGCTCGCTGGACGACAACAACGCCCACCTGTTCTGGAAGGGCGCGATCGACACCCTGCAGCCCTACTTCGACGAGGGCACCCTGAAGGTCCTCTCGGGCCAGCTGGACATCGAGCAGGCCGCCACCCAGCGCTGGGAGCAGGAGACCGCGCAGAAGCGCATGGAGAACCTCCTGACCACCCACTACAACGGCGGCGAGGAGCTCGCCGGCGTGCTCGCCCCGGCCGATCCGCTCTCGCGCGGCATCATCAACGCCCTGCAGAACGCGGGCCTCGGCCCCACCATCGAGGAGGGTCTGCCGATCGTCACCGGCCAGGACGCCGAGATCGCCTCGATCAAGCTGATCGCCGACGGGGTCCAGTCCTCCACGATCTTCAAGGACACCCGCAACCTCGCCGAGCAGGCGATCGTCGCGGCGGAGTCGATCCTGAACGGCGAGGAGCCCGAGGCGAACGACACCGAGACCTACGACAACGGCGTGGTCGTCGTCCCCTCCTACCTGCTCGAGGTGCAGATGGTGCTGCAGAGCAACTACGAGGAGATCATGGTCGACTCCGGCTACTACACCGCGGAGCAGGTGGAGTCCGGCCAGCTCTGAGCGATCGGTCCGCCGACCTGCTGCCGAGGAACGAGGCGGCAGGAGGTGGATCCGGAGCAGCAGCTCAGCACCGAACCACCGGTGGGGTCCCGGCGCGCCGACGTGCCGTCGGGACCCCCTGCCCGAAGGAGGTCCCCGTGGCCGAGAACATCCTCGAGATGCGGTCCATCACCAAACGCTTCCCCGGCGTCGTCGCCCTGAAGGACGTGTCCCTGACCGTCGGCGAGGGGGAGATCCACGCGATCTGCGGCGAGAACGGCGCCGGCAAGTCCACGCTCATGAAGGTCCTCTCGGGCGTCGAGCCCGCCGGCACCTACGAGGGCGAGATCCACTACCGCGGCCGCCCCGTCAGCTTCGCGAGCATCAACGACTCCGAGGCCGAGGGGATCGTGATCATCCATCAGGAGCTCGCGCTCATCCCCCACCTCTCCATCGCGGAGAACATCTTCCTCGGCAACGAGCAGACCCGCGGACGGGTCATCAGCTGGCACGAGACGAACGCCCGCGCCGCCGAGCTGCTCGAGCGCGTGGGGCTGAAGGAGAAGCCCGTCACCCCCGTCGGCCAGCTGGGCGTGGGCAAGCAGCAACTGGTCGAGATCGCGAAGGCGCTCTCGAAGGACGTGAGCCTGCTGATCCTCGACGAGCCGACCGCCGCCCTGAACGACGACGACTCCGAGCACCTGCTCGGGCTCATCCGCGACCTGCGCGAGACGAGCGGTGTCACCAGCATCATCATCTCCCACAAGCTCGGGGAGATCGCCGCGATCGCCGACGCCACCACCGTCATCCGCGACGGCTCCACGATCGAGACGATCGACATGCGCGTGCCCGAGCAGGAGCGGGGCACGCTCGTCCCGCGGATCATCCGCGGCATGGTCGGGCGCGACATCGACAGCCTCTACCCCGAGCGGACGGCCGAGATCGGCGAGGAGATCCTGCGGATCGAGGACTGGCACGTCGGCCACCCCACCCAGCCCGGCCGCGACGTCGTCGACGGGGCGTCGCTGACCGTCCGCGCCGGCGAGGTCGTCGGCATCGCGGGGCTGATGGGCGCCGGCCGCACCGAGCTCGCCATGAGCGTGTTCGGCCGGTCCTACGGCCGCGACATCTCCGGCCGCGCCCTGATCCACGGCAAGGAGGTGCAGCTGCGCTCGGTCGCCGACGCGATCGACGCCGGCATCGCCTACGTCTCCGAGGACCGCAAGCGGTACGGGCTGAACCTGATCCAGGACATCCGCACCAACATCACCGCCGCGGCGCTGACGAAGATCCGCACGGGCGGCTGGCTGAACGGCAACGAGGAGATCGCGGTCGCCGAGCGCTACCGCTCCTCGCTGAACATCAAGACGCCGACGGTCATGGCGACCGTCGGCAAGCTCTCGGGCGGCAACCAGCAGAAGGTCGTGCTCAGCAAGTGGCTGTACACCGAGCCGGACCTGCTGATCCTCGACGAGCCCACCCGCGGCGTCGACGTCGGCGCCAAGTTCGAGATCTACACGATCATCAACGAGCTCGCCGAGGCGGGCAAGGCCATCATCGTCATCTCCTCGGAGCTTCCCGAGGTGATGGGGTTGGCCGATCGCATCTACACGCTGTCCGCGGGCCGGGTCACCGGCGAGGTCGCCGCCCAGGACGCCACCCAGGAGCGCCTCATGGAGCTCATGACCATGGAGAGGGAGTGAGCGCGGCTCATGGCCGGGACTTCTGACATCAAGGAGCTGCTCACGCGCAACCTGCGCACCAGCGGCATCTACATCGCGTTCGTGTTCATCATCCTGCTGTTCACGATCCTCACCGGCGGCCAGCTGCTCAGCCCCGGCAACCTCACGAACCTCGTCCTGCAGTACTCCTACATCCTGATCCTCGCCATCGGCATGGTGCTGATCATCGTGGGCGGGCACATCGACCTCTCCGTCGGCTCGGTGGTCGCGCTGACGGGCGCGGTCGCGGCCGTGGTGGTGATCGGCAACGGGCTGCCCTGGTGGCTGGGCGTGCTCGCCGCGCTCGGCACCGGCGTGCTGGTGGGCATCTGGCAGGGCTTCTGGGTCGCGTACGTGGGGATCCCCGCGTTCATCGTGACCCTGGCCGGCATGCTCATCTTCCGCGGCCTGACCATGCAGGTGCTCGGCAACGTGTCCCTCTCGCCGTTCCCGCGGGAGTACCAGTTCATCTCCGGCGGCTTCCTCAACGGGCTGCTGGGCGGCAACGGCTTCGACGCCTTCACCCTGTTCCTCGCCGCGGCGCTGGTGGTCGTCTTCGCGATCCAGGAGTACCGCGGCCGGCTCGCGAAGCTGAGGTACAAGCAGCAGGTCGAGGCGTTCCCGCTGTTCTGGGTGAAGATCGCCGCGGTCGCGATCGTGGTCATGGCCTTCGCCTGGCAGCTCGCGCACTCGCGCGGCCTGCCGGTGGTGCTGATCCTGCTGGCCGCGCTGGTGCTGGTCTACGGCTTCATCAGCCAGCGCACGATCGTCGGCCGACACATCTACGCCATGGGCGGCAACCTCCAGGCCGCGAAGCTCTCCGGCGTGAAGACCAAGCGCGTGAACATGTGGCTGTTCATCAACATGGGCCTGCTCTCCGCGGTCGCCGGCATCGTCTACTCGGCCCGCTCGAACTCGGCCCAGCCCGGCGCGGGCAACATGTTCGAGCTCGACGCGATCGCCGCGGCCTTCATCGGCGGCGCGGCCGTGACCGGCGGCATCGGCAAGGTGCACGGTGCGATCATCGGCGGCCTGATCATGGCGGTGATGTCCAACGGCATGCAGATCATGGGCATCGACCAGTCCACCCAGTCCGTGGTGCGCGGCGTGGTGCTGCTGATCGCGGTGGCCTTCGACGTCTGGAACAAGAAGCGCTCGCAGGCCGGCGCCTGAGCCGCAGCCGGCGAGAGCGCACCCGAGCCGCCGCGCATGCCCTCATCGGAGGGAGTGCGCGGCGGCTCTCGCTCGCGCGCGACCGCGGTCGCGGCCCGAGCCGAGGAATGCGTGATTCCGAGCCGGATCCGGCCCGGACGTGGCTCAGAACTGCACCATCTTCGACCCTGCCGCCCACCGGCCGCCACGGGGAGGTCGGGGCGACCAGCGGCGCAGCGGACTCGGTCGGACGGAGTGTTGACGCTCACGTTACAACGATGTAAATTCTGGAACAGCACACGAAGACCCGGGCCGGGAGCCCGCGGCAGAGCCGCCCGCCCCGCCCACCACGAAGAGGTGGCCCGCATGATGCATGGTTCTTCCCGCGCTCCCCGCGCCGGTGCCCGGACGGGCCCCGTGCTGGGCAGGCGCTCCCTGATGCAGGGCGCCGGGGCGCTCGCCGCACTCGGCGCTCTCGCCGGCTGCGCCGGCGCGTCGGCCCGACCCAGCGACGACATCGCCTTCTGGCACCTGCTCTCCGGCCCCGACGGGGTGACGATGGGCGAGCTGCTCGACGGCTACATGGCCACCGACGGCGCCGCGAAGGTCACTCAGACCGTCCTGGCCTGGGGCGCGCCGTACTACACGAAGCTCGCCATGGCCTCGGCCGGCGGCCGCGCCCCGGACCTCGCGGTCATGCACGCCGCCCGCGTTCCCGGCTACGCCCCCGGCGGACTGCTGGACGAATGGGACCTCGACCTGCTGGGCGAGTTCGGGATCCGGCAGGAGGACTTCCCGGAGCTGATCTGGGACAAGATGGTCGTCGACGACAAGCTCACCGCGATCGCGCTGGACTCCCACCCCTTCGTCCTCTACTACAACACCGAGATCGCCGAGGCCGCCGGCGTGCTCGGCAGCGACGGACTGCTGCTGCCCACGGATACCCCGGAGGACTTCCGTGCCCTCGCCCTGGAGCTCGGCGGTAAGGCGCCCAGCGGCTTCGGCCTCAGCTGGGGCTATCTCGGCGACGGCTCGAACCAGTGGCGCATGTTCTCCACCTACTACTCCCAGCTCGGCGGCACGATCGAGCTGCCCGAGGGCGGGACGATGCAGTACCAGGAGGAGCTCGTCGTCCAGGCGATCGAGTGGATCCTCTCGCTCATCGACGGGGAGGTCGGCAACGGCGGCCACGACGGCGGCACCGCCATCTCCGAGTTCGCCACCGGCGGCTCCGGAGCCTTCTACGGCGGTGTGTGGGAGACCGGCAGCTACAAGAACGAGGGCCTGCCCTTCGACATGACGATGATCCCCGGCGTCTTCGGCGAGCCGGTCGCCTACGCCGACTCCCACTCCTTCGTCCTGCCTCACCAGATGAGCCCCGACGAGGAGCGCCGACGCACCGTCCACGCCGTGGTCGCGCACCTGCTGAAGAACTCGATCGACTGGGCGGCGGCCGGCCACATCCCCGCCTACTCCCCGGTGGTCGAGGACCCGGCCTACGGCGAGCTGGTCCCGCAGTCGCACTACGCCGACGCCGTGGACCACCTGGTCTACGACCCGCCGGCCTGGTTCACCGGCTCCGGCAGCGACTTCCACACCTACTTCGGCAACGACATGCAGAACGTCTGGGCCCGGCGCACCGACCCGCTCGACGGGTGGAACGCCTTCGTCGCCCGGATCGACGCGCTGCTGCAGAAGCCCAGCCCGATGTGAGCGCGGAGCCCCTCATGCCCGACACGCCCGCCGCCCCCGCCGTCGTCCGCGCGCTCCGCGCCCCGATCCGTCGGCCCCGCCCGTCCCTGCCCCGTCCGCCCGTCGAAGGAGACGTTCGATGACCACCGCAGACGGCCTCGTCGCCCCGCCGGGGAAGACCGCCGCCCCCTCTCCCGCGCTCACCCCGGCGCTGAGCCCCGCCCGTCGGCGCCGACGCCGCAGCGACAACCTCCGCGGCTGGCTCTACCTCGCCCCGTTCCTGCTCGCCTTCGGCCTGTTCCTCATCTGGCCGACGGTCTACGGGCTGTGGATGAGCTTCACCGGCACCTCGCTGGCCGGCACGAACACCCAGTTCGTGGGGCTCGCGAACTGGAAGGAGGCGCTCGGCGACCCGCAGGTGTGGACGTCGCTGGGCAACACGGTGTGGTTCACCGTGCTCTCCACGATCCCGCTGGTGCTGGTGGCGATGCTGCTGGCGGTGCTGGTGAACATCGGCCTGCCGGGGCAGTGGTTCTGGCGGCTGAGCTTCTTCATGCCCTTCCTGCTCGCCTCCACCGTCGTCTCCCAGTTCTGGAACTGGATGTACAACCCGCAGCTGGGGCTCGTGAACACGGTCCTGGGATGGTTCGGGATCGCGGGGCCTGCCTGGCTGCAGGACCCGAACACCGCGATGATCTCCGTGGTCATCACCACCGTGTGGTGGACCGTCGGCTTCAACTTCCTGCTCTACCTCGCAGCGCTGCAGAACATCCCCGACCAGCTCTACGAGGCCGCCTCCCTCGACGGCGCCGGCGCCTGGCAGAAATTCCGCTCGATCACCCTGCCGCAGCTCGCGCCGACGACGGTGCTGGTGCTCGTGCTGCAGATGCTCGCCTCGCTGAAGGTCTTCGACCAGATCTACCAGATGACCGGCGGCGGCCCCGGGGGCTCCACCCGCCCGGTGCTGCTGTACATCTACGAGGTCGGCTTCACCGGGTACCGCCTGGGCTACGCCTCGGCGATCTCGTACATCTTCTTCTTCCTGATCATCATCGTCTCGATCGCCTACATGGTGATCTCCTCCCGACGGAGCGTGAAGGCATGACCCCGACCCCGACCGCCCGCCCGGCACAGGCCGCGCTCCCGGCCCCCGCCCCGGTCCCCTCCACGTCGAAGGAGTCCCGCTCATGAGCGCCGCGAACCCCGTCGCCGCCCCCGCCGTGCCCGTGCGCGCCCGGGCCGCCGCGAAGGCCCAGCCCGTGACCGTCGCCCGCCGACGTCGACGCGGCCCCGCTCCCGCCCGGATCCTCGCCTTCGTGATCCTCGCCGTGTTCGCCCTCGCCTGGCTCACCCCCGTGCTGTGGGCGGCGCTGACCTCCTTCAAGACGGAGGCGGAGGCCGCGGCGATGCCGGTGACGATCGTGCCGGAGAACGGCTTCACCCTCGAGGCCTATCTGAACGTGCTGCGCGAGGGGCTCGTGCCCCGCTGGGCGTGGAACAGCCTGATCACCTCGGCGGCGGTCACCCTGATCACCGTCGCGATCTCGGCCCTGGCCGGCTACGCCCTCTCCCGCCTGCGCTTCGCGGGGCGGCAGATGGTGGTGATGCTGATCGTCGCCTCGATCATGATCCCCGGCCAGATCCTCATCGTGCCGCTGTTCCAGCTGATGCTCTCGCTGAACCTGGTGGACACCTACTGGGGGATCATCCTGCCGCAGGTGGTCGCAGCCCCGATGGTCTTCATCCTGAAGAAGTTCTTCGACCAGATCCCCTTCGAGCTGGAGGAGGCCGCGCTGATGGACGGCGCGAGCCGGCTGCGGATCTTCTGGTCGATCGTGCTGCCGCTGTCCCGCCCGATCCTCGGCGCGGTCGCGATCTTCGTGTTCATCGGCGCGTGGAACAACTTCCTGTGGCCCTTCATCGTCGTCAACGACTCGAACCTGATGACGCTGCCGACGGGCCTGCAGACCGTGATCAGCGCCTACGGCATCCAGTACGCGCAGAACATGGCCCAGGCGATGCTCGCCGCGCTGCCGCTGATCGTGGTGTTCATGTTCTTCCAGCGCCAGATCATCAAGGGCATCGCCACCACCGGCATCGCCGGCACCTGAGCGGCGGTGTCCAGCGGGGAGGCCGCTTAGGTCACATGGGTTTGCCTCCCCGCGCTCACCTGGCCTGGGATGGAGGGACGGTCGCCGGCACGCGGCGGCCCCGTCCCGCAGGAGGCAGCCCATGACGACTCTCGAGCACTCGATCGTGATGGGCGGGAGCATGGCCGGCCTGCTCGCCGCCGCGGCCCTCGCCCCGCACAGCGCCCGCGTCACGATCGTCGACCGCGATCCGCTGCCGGTCGACGGGCCCGACGCCCTCGCCCCGCGCCGCGGCGTGCCCCAGGGCGGGACCGTCCATCGCCTGCTCGCCCTCGGCGAGGCGCGGATGGAGGAGCTCCTGCCGGGCCTGCGCGAGGAGCTCCTCGTCGCCGGCTCCGTCCCGCGCGCCGCTCCCGAGGCGGACCCCGTGCTCGACGAGACGACCCCGAGCGAGGGCGCCCCCGCCGCGGCCGACGGCCCGCTCGGGGCCGACGGGCATGACGCCCCGGGCATCGACGAGCCCGGCACCCTGTGGCTCACCCGCCCCGTCCTCGAGGGCGTGGTGCGCCGCCGTGTGCTCTCCCTGCCCGGCGTCGAGGCGGTCCAGGGCGCCGTCGGCGGACTCCTGACCCGCGACGACAAGCGCACTGTGACCGGCGTGCAGCTCCGCGGCGGGGACGCCGGCGAGCTGCACGGCGACCTCGTCGTCGATGCGACCGGGCGCAGCAGCCGCGCCGCCACCTGGGTCGAGGGCCTCGGGTTCGAGCGCCCGCGCACCCTCGGCACCCGCGTCCACGTCGCCTACACTTCGCAGCGCCTGCGACTGCGCGAGGGCGCCCTGCCTGAGGGCACCGAGTCGCTCGGGCTGCCGGCGAGCGGGCGCAACCCCTTCACGGTCGATCTCGAGCCGTGCGGGGGCGGGGAGCACGTCCTCTCCGTCGCCGGCACTGCCCGCCACCAGCCGCCCGCCGACCTCGAGGGCCTGCTGGACATGGTCGCGCTGCTGCCCGAGCGGGACACGGCCGACGCCCTGGACAGCGCCCTCGAGGGCGCGGAGCCGGTGGGGGAGCCGTCCGTGGCCAAGGCCGCGGGCGCCCATCGCCAGCTCTGGGAGGAGACGACCGACGGGCCCGAGGGGCTGATCCACGTCGGCGACTCCGCCGCGATGTTCACCCCGCTGTACGGCCAGGGGATGACCATGGCCGCGGTCGGCGCGGTCGCGCTGCGGGACACGCTCGCAGGCGACGGGGCCGACGGTCTCGCCGCCCGTTTCCCCCGCGCGCTCGGCGCGCTGCTGGACCGCGCCTGGGAGATCACCACCTCGCGCGATGCGCAGATCCCCGGCGCCGAGATGCTGGTCGACGGCGCGGTGGTCGAGGCGTTGCCGGCGCCGGGATCGCTCATCGGCGCCGCCTTGGGCGAGTAGTCGGCGGCCGAGGAGACGGTCCCGGCGCTGCGCCGTGACGCGCCGCGATCGTGTCCCTCACCGACCAGGCGCGGCTCAGCGCGAGTAGGTGAGGATCCGGTAGCGCAGCCCGTTCGCGGCCTCGTGCCAGCCCTCGGCAGGATCGGCAGCGGTGACCGTGAAGTCCGCGGGGATCTCGGGGGCGAGGGTGTCCCCGTCGACCTCGAGGTCGATCTCGGTGACGACCAGCCGTTCGGCGACCTCGATCGCGTCGGCGTAGATCGAACCACCTCCGATCACCCAGGTGGTGCCGTCCTCGCCCGACTCGGTCGCGGCGAGCTCGAGTGCCTCCGGCAGCGAGCGGGCGCGCACCGCGCCGGGCAGCTCGAGGGTGTCGTCGCGGGTGATGACGATGTTCGTCCGCCCCGGCAGGGGGCGGAAGCGCGGCGGGAAGGATTCCCAGGTGCGCCGGCCCATCACGACCGGGGAGCCGGAGGTGGTGCGCTTGAAGTGCTTCAGGTCCTCGGGCAGGTGCCAGGGCATGGTGCCGCCCGCGCCGATCGCTCCGCCGCGCGCCTGTGCCCAGATCATGCCGATCCGTGGCGCGGCCGCATCGTCGGCCGCGCCCGTTCCGCGCACGCCGTCGGCCGCGCTCGACGCGCGCGCCTCGGCCGGCCCGGCGCCGGGATCCGCGCCCGTGCTGCTCGTCCCGTCGGCCGCACTCATACCGCCACCGGTGCCTTGATGCCCGGGTGGTGCTGATAGCCGACGATCTCGATGTCCTCGGGCTCGTACTCGAGGATCGAGTCGGGCCGGCGGTTCAGGCGCAGCTCGGGGTAGGGGTACGGGTCGCGGGAGAGCTGCCGCTCCACCTGCTCGACGTGGTTGTCGTAGATGTGGCAGTCCCCGCCGGTCCACACGAAGTCGCCCACCTCGAGACCGGTCTGCTGGGCGACCATGTGCGTGAGCAGCGCGTAGCTGGCGATGTTGAAGGGCACGCCGAGGAACAGGTCTGCGCTGCGCTGGTACAGCTGGCAGGAGAGCTTCCCGTCGTGCACCTCGAACTGGAACAGGGCGTGGCACGGCGCGAGCGCCATCTGCGGGATGTCCGCCGGGTTCCAGGCCGAGACGATCAGGCGCCGCGAGTCGGGGTTCGTGCGGATCTGCTCGACCACGTCGGTGATCTGATCGATCACGCCGCCGTCGGGGGTGGGCCAGGAGCGCCACTGCGCCCCGTAGACCGGGCCGAGGTCGCCGTTCTCGTCGGCCCACTCGTCCCAGATCGTCACGTCGTGCTCGTGGAGGTAGCCGATGTTCGTGTCCCCGCGCAGGAACCACAGCAGCTCCACGATGATCGAGCGGGTGTGCACGCGCTTGGTCGTGAGCAGCGGGAACCCCTCGGAGAGGTCGTAGCGGATCTGCTTGCCGAAGAGGCTGCGGGTGCCGGTGCCGGTGCGGTCGCCCTTGGCGTGGCCGGTCTCCAGGACCTCGCGCAGCAGGTCCTCGTAGGGGGTCGGGATCGTCACCGGGGGAGCTCCTCGTTCTCGGGGCGGGCAGTGGACTCGCGCACGACCAGCGAGTACGGCGTGTCGATCGTGCGGGGCGGGCCGTCGTAGCCCTGGATCCGCTCGGCGAGCAGATCCAGCGCGGTCGCGGCGAGCGTGTGCTTGTCGGGCGCGATGGTGGACAGCGACGGGATGGTGAAGGGGCTGTCGGGGGTGTCGTCGTAGCCGATCACGGCGACGTCCTCGGGCACGCGCCGGCCCAGGCGGCGCAGCATGGCGAGCGCGCCGGTCGCGAGGTCGTCGTTGCCGCACACGATCCCGTCGACCTCCGGATGGCGAGCGAGCAGCTCGCGCGCCCCGCCGAAGCCGTCCTCGCGCCGCCAGTCGTCCACGACCTGGATCCGGGCGGGCTCGCCGCCGAGGCCGTGCGCGTCCAGCGCCGCGAGGAAGCCGTCGCGCCGCATCGTCCCGGAGGAATGGGGCTGCTTGCCCTGGGCGGTGTCGATCGCGCCGATGAACGCCAGGCGCCGACGGCCCTGCGCGATCAGGTGCGAGGTCGCCTCGTACGCGGCGCCGACGTTGTCGATGCGCACGTAGTCGCTGCCCTGCGGGAGCGTCTCGGGCAGGTGCTCGCCGATGAACACGGTGGGCTGGCTGGTGCGCTCCATCCGCGCGAACAGCTCCTCCTCGAGCATCAGCGGGTTGAAGATGACCCCGTCGCCGAGCACGCGCTTGAACCCCTCGAGCACGGTCCGCTCCGCCTCGCGCCCGCCGGAGGTCGAGTGCAGCAGGATCGTCTGCCCGCGCTCCTGCGCCACCTCGATGAACTGCTGGGCGAGGTTCGAGAAGTAGGAGAAGTCCAGCGAGGGGACGGCGAGGGTGATCATGCCGCTCGCCCCGGTGCGCAGCTGCTGCGCCGCGACCTGTGGACGGTAGCCCACCTGCAGGATCGCCTCGCGCACCTTCTCGCGGGTGGAGTCCTTCACGTGGGGGTAGTCGTTGACCACGTTGGAGACGGTCTTGATCGAGACGCCGGCGAGCTCGGCGACGTCGCGCAGCGACGGCGGACGTCGGCGGCGGGTCGCGGGGCTCGAGGGCATGAGGTCGATTCTCGCACCGTCCTGCGCGGGCGGTGTGCGGTTGGTGCGGACGTCACTGTGGAGGCTCTGAGTTCACTGGCGGTTTACGCGGAGCCTCGGCCGTATAACGCGAGGGTCCCGGTATTCCGCCAGTGAACGCACCGGGCCGACGGCCGCGGTGGGGGTGGGATGGCGGAAGGGGGCGACGGCGGAGTGGGGGGTGGGCGGCGCGGTGTGCCGGCGGGTCGAGGCCGCGGGGTGTGTCGGCGGGATGCCGTTGACGGGGAGTCGCGCCTGTGGAAGCATGTTTGCAACGTTGTAGAAACGGTCGTCGCGCCGGGCGCAGCTGCCCGGTGGCACGACCTCGCCGCTCCCTCGCTCCGCCGTCGATCGCCGCTCCGGCGCCGCATCGCCGGCCCGCCCACTCCAAGGATGCCGACACCGATGTCTTCGCCCGTCACCCTCACCCTGCACCCGTCCTTCCAGGTCGCGCCCGTGCGCCGCCGCACCTTCGGCGCCTTCGTCGAGCACCTCGGCCGCTGCGTCTACACCGGCATCTTCGAGCCGGATCATCCGTCGGCCGACGAGGACGGCTTCCGCACCGACGTGCTCGCCCTGACCCGCGAGCTCGGCGTGAGCTCCGTGCGCTATCCGGGCGGCAACTTCGTCTCCGGCTACCGCTGGGAGGACGGCGTGGGCCCCGTCGAGGAGCGCCCCGCCCGCCACGACCTCGCCTGGCACTCCACCGAGCCCAACACCGTCGGGCTCGACGAGTTCATGACCTGGGCGAGCAAGGCCGAGGTCGAGCCGATGTACGCGGTGAACCTCGGCACCCGCGGGATCGAGGAGGCGCTCGACGTGCTCCAGTACGCGAACGCCCCCCGCGGCATCGCATACTCGGACCAGCGCGCCGAGAACGGCCACGCCGAGCCCTACGGCATCCGCATGTGGTGCCTCGGCAACGAGATGGACGGCCCCTGGCAGGCCGGGCACAAGACCGCCGAGGAGTACGCGCGGATCGCGACCGAGGCCGCCCGCCTCATGCGCCAGGAGGACCCTGAGCTCGAGCTGATCGCCTGCGGCTCCTCCAGCTCGCAGATGGAGACCTTCGCGGCCTGGGAGAACACCGTCCTCACCGAGTCCTACGACCTGGTCGACATGATCTCCGCCCACGCCTACTACTCGGAGAAGGACGGCGACCAGGCCTCCTTCCTCGCCTCGGCCGACGACATGGACCACTTCATCGACTCCGTCGTCGCGACCGCCGACCATGTGCGCGCCAAGCTCAAGCGCGACAAGCGCATCATGATCAGCTTCGACGAGTGGAACATCTGGTACCAGCACCGCGCCGAGTCCCGTCCGCCCAGCGGCGATGACTGGCCGGTCGCACCGGTGCTGCTCGAGGACACTTACAGCGCGATGGACGCCGTCGTCTTCGGGAACCTGCTGATCTCCCTGCTGCGCCACAGCGACCGCGTCGCCTCCGCCTCCCTCGCCCAGCTCGTCAACGTCATCGCCCCGATCATGACCGCACCCGGCGGGGAGGCCTGGAAGCAGACCACCTTCCACCCCTTCGCCCTCACCTCCCGCCACGCCGCCGGGCAGGTGCTCGACGTGCGCGTGACCGCCCCGAGCTTCGCCAACACCCGCTTCGGCGAGAGCTCCGCGGCCGACGCGGTCGCGACCTGGGACGAGGAGTCCG
This sequence comes from Brachybacterium sp. sponge, assembly GCF_001613775.1. Classification (NCBI taxonomy): domain Bacteria; kingdom Bacillati; phylum Actinomycetota; class Actinomycetes; order Micrococcales; family Dermabacteraceae; genus Brachybacterium; species Brachybacterium sp. sponge. The sequence goes on from NZ_LRMP01000001.1 coordinate 1,030,280, forward strand.
GGGCGCTGACCCTGTTCGTCGTGAACCGCGGACCCGAGGGCGAGCAGGCTCTGGACGCGAACCTCGCCGGCTTCGGCGATCTCGAGCTGGTCGAGGCCGTCACCCTCCACCACGAGGACCCCTACGCCGCGAACACCCAGGACGCGCCCGAGACCGTCGTGCCCGCACCGAACGACTCGGTCGCCCTCGACGGAGGCCGACTCGTCGGCGCGCTGCCCGCGATCTCCTGGTCGATGATCCGTCTGGCCCGCCGGGCCTGACCCCTGACACGGTCCGGCCGGGTGGAGCGACCCCGGCCGGGCCCCCACCCACCCGTCCGCCGCCACCTACCCGTCTGCCGCCGTTCTCCCGTAAGCCACAGCCCGCCGTCCGCGCCCCGCGTCTGCAGATGTGGGCTTCCAGCGGCACGCTGAGCCGCTGAGCTCCGCGGCGTGCCGCTGGAGTCCCCTTTCTGCAGACGTTCCGCGCCGTCGCCCCCGCCCTACCTCCCCGAGGAGCCCTCGATGACCGCCCGCACCCTGACCACCGGACTCGTCGGCGCCCTCGCCCCGACCTCGACCGGCACCCGCCCGCTCGCCCCGCGGACCGGAGCGACCGACGGGCCCGCCCGCGTCGTGATCGACCTGGACCTGCCCGGTGCCACGATCTCCCGCCACCTCTACGGCCACTTCGCCGAGCACCTGGGGCGCTGCATCTACGGCGGCTTCTTCGTGGGCGAGGACTCCGAGATCCCGAACGTCCGCGGGATCCGCACCGACGTGGTCGAGGCGCTGCGCGCCCTGCGGATCCCGAACCTGCGCTGGCCCGGCGGCTGCTTCGCCGACGACTACCACTGGCGCGACGGCATCGGCCCGCGCGAGGACCGTCCCCGCATGGTCAACTCCCACTGGGGCGACATCGTCGAGGACAACTCCTTCGGCACCCACGAGTTCATGGACCTCGTCGAGCTGCTCGGCACCGAGGCGTACGTCAACGGCAACGTCGGCTCCGGGACCGTGCGGGAGATGAGCGACTGGATCGAGTACCTCACCCGCGCCGACGACTCCCCGATGGCGGCGCTGCGGCGCGAGAACGGCCGCGACGAGCCGTGGAACGTGCCGTTCCTCGGCATCGGCAACGAGGCCTGGGGCTGCGGCGGGCACATGCGCGCCGAGGACTACGCCGCGCTGGCTCGCCAGTACGCCACCTATGTGCGCGACCACGGCGACAACCAGGTCACCCGCATCGCCGCCGGCGCCAACGTGGACGACTACGCCTGGACCGAGGCGCTGATGCGCGCGATCGACGGCCTCGAGGGCCGTGACGGCCGGCCCGGTCCCTTCCAGGCGATCTCCCTGCACTACTACACGATGTCCGGGCCCTGGGAGGACAAGGGCAGCGCCACCGAGTTCGGCGAGGAGGAGTGGTACCGCACCCTCTCCCGCGCCGTCCGCGCCGAGGAGCTCGTGGCCCGCCACGCCACCGTCATGGACCGCCACGACCCGCACAAGAAGGTCGGGTTGGTGTTCGACGAGTGGGGCACCTGGTGGAACGTCGAGCCCGGCACGAACCCCGGCTTCCTGTACCAGCAGAACACCGTGCGCGACGCGCTCGTGGCGAGCCTCCACTTCGACGGCTTCCACCGCCACGCGGACCGGCTGCTCATGGCCAACATCGCCCAGACCGTGAACGTGCTGCAGGCGATGATCCTCACCGACCCGGACTCCGGCGCGCTCGTGCTCACCCCGACCTACCACGTCTTCGCCATGAGCGCTGGGCACCAGGACGCCGCCGCGCTCGACGCCCACCTGCTGCTGCCCGAGGAGGTCGCCGAGGTCGACGGCCGCCCGCTGCCGCTACTCTCCGCCTCCGCCTCGCTGCGGGCCGATGAGGGCACGGCGCTGGTGTCCCTGTCGAACCTCTCGGCCGACGAGCCCCGCACCCTGGTCCTCGACCTGCGCGGCCGCTCGGTGACCGGCCACGAGGCGACCGTGCTGACCGGCGCCACGACCGCCGCCCACAACACCCCCGAGCAGCCCGACGCCGTCGCCCCGGCGCCGCTGACCGACGTGCGCGAGCACGAACGGGGCCTCGAGGTGACCCTGCCGCCGCACTCCTTCGCAACGGTGCGGCTTGACCTCGCCTGACCGCGGCGCCGACCAGCCCCGGCAGGGCGCGAGAGTGGAGAGGCCCGGTGCGTCGGCCGGTGGTGCGGAGGAGCGCCGCGAGCACCTCCGCACCCTGCTGGGCCTCGACCCCACCACGACGGAGGGACGCCTCGCCGCCGTGCCGCCGGCCCCGTCGGACGGTGGCCCGGTCGAGGTGCAGCTGCTCGCCCCGTGCGGGGAGCCAGGAGCCGCGCCGGATGCCGACCCCGACGTGATCCCGGCGTTCCTGCTGCGCCCCGACCCGGCCGTCGACACCCGCGCCGGCGTCGTCCTGATCGCCGGGCACGGCCGCGGCATCGACGACCTCGTCATCACCGACCCGGCCGACGAGTACCACGACGCCCTCGCCCACAAGCTCGCCCGCGCCGGGCTGACGGTGCTGTGCCCGGAGATGATCAGCTTCGGCCGACGCCGCGTCCCGCCCCCGCCGGGCGGCGCCCCCTGGGCGCCCGAGGAGAAGACCTGCGAGATAGACGCCGCCCGTCATCTGCTGCGTGGCCAGCCGGTCATGGGCCGCCGCGTCGCCGACGCCCGCGCCGCCGTCCAGGCGCTGCGCGCCCTGCCGGGCGTGGACCCAGAGCGGGTCGCCGTCGCCGGCGGCTCCGGCGGAGGAGCGGTGGCGCTGATGCTGGCCGCGGCCGACGAGACGATCTCCGCGGCGCTCGTCGCGACCTACTTCTGCACCTTCGACGCGAGCATCGCCTCCATCCGGCACTGCCCCTGCAACATCGTCCCCGGTCTGCTGCCCGAGCTCGAGATGGCGGACATCGCCGCGCTGATCGCCCCGCGCCCGCTGGTGATCGAGGCGGGGGAGCGCGACCACATCTTCCCCATCGCCGCGACCCTCGAGGCCTTCGCGCAGCTGCGCCCGGTGTGGGAGGCGCACGGTGCCGTCCCGCCCGAGCTCGTGGTCACCCCGGGAGGTCACGCGTTCCGCGCCGAGCGCTCCCTCGAGGCGCTCCTCGAGCGCCTCGCCGCCGCCTGACCGGGCGCGACATCCTTTATCAACCGGAGGGTTGACGAAAGCCTCGGAGAGGCGTAGCGGCACCGTCATCAACCAAACGGTTGAGAAGGAGGGTGATGGACGCCGATGACCTCTCGAGGGCCTTCGCCGCCCTCGCCGATCCCACGCGACGGGACCTCGTCTCACGCCTGACCCTCGGTGACGCCACCGTCGGCGAGCTCGCCGCCCCGTACGACATGTCCCTGCAGGCCGTGAGCAAGCACCTCACGGTCCTCGAGTCCGCCGGCCTGGTCACCCGCCGGCGCGACGCACAGCGGCGCCCCGTCCACCTCAAAGCCGAGGTGCTGGGGGAGCTGACCGACTGGATCGACCGCCACCGCACCGCCGCCGAGGCCCGCTGCTCCCGTCTCGACGACGTGCTCCAGCAGCTCGAGGACCCCGCCCCGAGCCGCGCCCCGCGCAGCACCTACTTCCCGGAGGGAACGCCATGACCGCCGCCGACCGCCCCGCCACCACGGACCGTCTGACCATCGCCGCCATCGAGGCGGATCCCGATGTCCCGCTGATCCGCATCACCCGGGACTTCCGGGCGAGCGCCGCCCAGCTCGTCCGCGCCCACACCGACCCAGAGATCTACGCCCGCTGGTGCGGTCCGAAGAGCCTCGACACCCGGATCGACCACTGGGACGCCCGCACCGGAGGCTCCTGGGCCTTCACCAACATCGACCGCGAGTCGAAGGAGGAGTACTCCTTCCACGGCAGCTTCCACGAGGTGCGCGAGGACCGTCTCGTGCAGACCTTCACCTTCGACGGCTGGCCGGACGGCGTCTCCCTGGACACGATGACCTTCGAGGACCTCGGCGACGGCTGGACCCGCATGCACAGCCAGTCCCTGCTGGACTCCTTCGAGGGCCGCGCCGGGATGCTGGAGAGCGGCATGGAGGTCGGCGTGAACGAGGGCTACGAGAAGCTTGACGCCCTGCTCGAGGGCGGGGAGGTCGAGGTCGCGGCCTCTTGAGGCGGCGCAGGCGCGGCCGACGGGCATCAGGCCCGTCGGCCGCGCCCGAAGTACTGCGCTGTCAAAGTGACAAGATCGCGGGTTCCTACGCAGGGGTGGGGAAAATATCCCCTTCTGCCGTACCGTGAACGGTGTGCTGGACGCCGCACCCCGACGAGGGGACGCGCGCGGCACCCGAGACCTCAGTCCCTGTCCCTTCGACGATTGTGAATCCCCTTATGCAGGTAGCTGCCCGCAACAAGCTGTCCGCTCCTCCTCGCCTGGCCAAGAACGGCCTGCGCATCACCCCGCTCGGCGGCCTCGGCGAGGTCGGCCGCAACATGACCGTGTTCGAGCACCACGGCAAGCTGCTCATCGTGGACATCGGCGTGCTCTTCCCGGAGGACCACCAGCCCGGCATCGACGTGATCCTGCCGGACTTCACCTCGATCCGCGACCGCCTCGACGACATCGTCGGCATCGTGCTCACCCACGGCCATGAGGACCACATCGGCGGCGTCCCGTACCTCCTCAAGGAGCGGGCCGACATCCCGCTGTACGGCTCGGAGCTCACCCTCGCCTTCATCACCGCGAAGCTCAAGGAGCATCGCATCACCCCGAAGACCATGCAGGTCAAGGCCGGGGACCGTCAGAAGGCCGGGCCCTTCGACCTCGAGTTCGTCGCGGTGAACCACTCCATTCCGGACTCCCTCGCGGTGTTCATCCGCACCTCCGCCGGCTCCGTGCTGCACACCGGCGACTTCAAGATGGACCAGTTCCCGCTCGACGGCCGCATCACCGACCTGCGCGCCTTCGCGCGCCTCGGCGAGGAGGGCGTGGACGTGTTCCTCACCGACTCGACCAACGCCGAGGTCCCCGGCTTCACCATGAGCGAGCGGGACCTCACCCCCGCGATCGACCAGGTCTTCGCGACCTCGCCGCGCCGCGTGATCGTCTCGAGCTTCGCCAGCCACGTCCACCGCATCCAGCAGGTGCTCGACGCCGCCCACGCCAACGGCCGCAAGGTCGCCTTCGTGGGCCGCTCGATGGTGCGCAACATGAAGATCGCGCGCGAGCTCGGCTACCTCTCCATCCCGCGCGGCCTGGTCGTCGACTTCCGCAAGATCCAGTCGATGCCCGACCACAAGATCACCCTGATCTGCACCGGCTCCCAGGGCGAGCCGATGGCGGCGCTGGCGCGCATGGCCAACGGCGACCACCAGATCCAGGTGGGCGAGGGCGACACCGTGCTGATGGCTTCCTCGCTGATCCCCGGCAACGAGAACGCGATCTACGGGATCATCAACAAGCTCATCGACCTCGGCGCGAACATCGTCCACAAGGGCAACGCGAAGGTGCACGTCTCCGGCCATGCGAGCGCCGGCGAGCTCGTGTACTGCTACAACATCGTGGGGCCGAAGAACGTGCTGCCGGTGCACGGCGAGTCCAAGCACCTGCACGCCAATGCCGACCTCGCCCGGAAGACCGGCGTGCCCGAGGACCGCGTGGTCGTCGGCTTCGACGGCGTGGTCGTGGACCTCGTCGACGGCAAGATCAAGGTCGCCGGCAAGGTCGACGCGGGCCTCGTCTACGTGGACGGCCAGACCATCGGCACCGCCACCGAGGACACTCTCGCCGAGCGCCGCATGCTCTCCGGCGGCGGCGTGGTCACGGTCGTCGCGCTGATCGACCCCAAGACCCACAAGCCGGTCGAGCCGGTCGAGTTCCTCACCAAGGGGTTCGTGCACGACAAGAAGACCTTCGAGGGTGCCTCCGCCCAGGTCGAGAAGGCGCTCGCGCAGTCGAAGACCGACAAGATCGACGACATCGCCGAGATCGAGCAGATCGTGGTCGACACGGTCAGCAATCACCTGCGCCGCACCTACCGCCGCGAGCCCGCGGTGATGGCCGTGGTCATCGACTCCTGAGTCCCGGCGCGGCCGACGTCCGTCGTCGGCCCCGCACGACGGCCCCTCCGGCCCGCGTCACAGCGGTGCGGGAGGGGGCGTCGGCTCAGCCGATCCAGATCTCTCAGATGTTGCTGCGGGTGAACGTGGCGACTCGATCGACATGGAGGAGCCCCTCGAGGGCCACGCGATCGTTGCCGAGCACCCCGGTGATGCGCGCGCGAGCCGTGCGTCGGCCACCTCAACGCGACAGGTTGAGTTACGGCGGGTTGAGTGAACCCGCTTCACGTGCCCGTACTTGCCCGCCGCCCTGGACCCGCCGCTGAACAGCTTGCGCCCACCGAGCCTCGTCGTGTGCGAGTCTACGGCGGTGCCGGCCGACGGGGCGGGGCACGCGCGGAGGGACGGGTGATGACAGCGACGAACACGGCTCTGAAGGTGGGGCGATGACGGCCGTCGGCGGACCCGGCGCCGGCGACGAGCCGAGCCCTGCGGGCCGGCGCGCCCCGCTGCAGCTGCGGGTCGGCGGGGCGAGCAGGGAGGAGCTGCACACCCGGCTCGCGAAGCTCGGCATCCAGCTGAACGACAGCGCCCGCACCCTGCTCGAGGACCCGTGCTTCGACACCCGCGCACCGGAGACGCTCGAGGTCGTGCAGCGCAGCCTCCACCAGCTCGGCCTCGCCTCAGGCGGCACCCTCCCGCAGATCACCGCTGCGGCACGGGCGCAGGGTCTCGTCCCGCTGCCGCCGGACACCGGCCCTTACCTCCGCCTCGCCATCACGGACCAGGGGCAGGCCCCGGACTCGATCCTCTCCGCCGGGAGGGCGCCGACCGGCGCCGTGCACGTCCACTCCGTACCTCTCCGCGCTGACCACGACTACCCCAAGGGCTTCTATCTGCGTGTCGTCGACGGCGTCACCTGGCTGCGGGGCTTTCGCTGCGACGACGAGTACGTGTGGCCGGCCGACGCCGTCCTCGCCCTGCGGGCCCCCGACGCGTGAGGGGTCCCCGCGTCATCTGACCGCGAGGCGGTGCCTGAGTGCTGAGCGCACCGCGGCGTCCGACCGAGCGGCGGTGCCTGAACGCACCGCGGCACCCCGCCGTCCCATCCCGTGGACGAAGTGGCCCAGATCACCGCCCCACGCCGTTCCTCTCCTAGGCTTCGAGAATGTTCTCCTGCCTGTCGCCCGGAGCGCTGGGGCTCCCCCTGGACCACACCGCCGCCATCGACCTCGCCGTCACGCACGGCTTCGGGGGAGTGGACCCCGACCCCGAGCACTTCCGCTCCCTCCTGGCCGACGGCGGCCTCGAGGCCGTCTCCGCCCACGGTGACGCCCTGCGGGCGAAGGGACTGCAGTGGGGGATGGCCGGCCTCCCGATCGCGCTGGACTCCCCGGCCGAGGAGTTCCGCACCGCCCTCGGCTCCCTGCCCGACGCCCTCGAGCTGCTCACCGCCGCCGGGGTCACCGCCGTCGGCACCTGGATCCGCCCCATGCACCAGACCCTCGACCATGCCGCCAACTGGCGCCTGCACGCCGGACGGCTCTCCCTGGTCTCCGAGATCCTCGCCGACCACGGGCTGCGGCTCGGGCTGGAGTACATCGGGCCGAAGACCTTCTGGTCCACCGAGCGCCACCCCTTCGTCCACGACATCACCGACGCCCGCGCCCTCATCGCCGAGACCGACGCGAGCAACATCGGCCTGATCCTCGACAGCTACCACTGGTTTACCGCCGGGGAGACCCCCGAGGACCTCACGGGCCTCGCCGCCTCCGACATCGTCTCCGTCGACATCAACGACGCCCGCCCGGACCGGGCGCGCGACGAGCAGATGGACCTCGACCGACGCCTGCCCTACGACACGGGCGTCATCGACCTCGACGGGTTCATGGGAGCGATCCGCGCGTCCGGGTTCGCCGGCCCCGTGAAAGTCGAGCCGTTCATGAAGAGCCTCGCCGAGCAGCCCGTCGACGAGGTCCTCGCCGACATCTCCACCCGCCTGGACCGGGCGATCACCGGCGCCTGACCCGCCCAGGCCTGGCCGGCGCAGCGGCTACTGGTACGAGACGAACCAGGGGCGCGGCTCCAGGGCGAAGGTCTCCTCCGGGGTGAACATCGGGGTGTCCTCGTCGTGGAAGTTCTTCCACGCCATGAAGATCCCGCCCGGCAGGTTCTGCTGGAGCGCGTTCCAGGTGGCGAGCTTGTCCTCGGGGGTGCCGTGCCCGTCGGCGTGCAGGGTGATCGCGAGCTCGGGGCGGGAGGTGTCCACGTCCTGACGGTCGGAGATCATCGAGAGGTTGAACTGGTGCAGGATCAGCACCTTCTGCGGCAGGCCGTGCTCCGCCGTGAGATCCGCGAGCCAGGTGGAGACCTCGTTGATCTCCGCCGCGGTGACCGAGCCGATCTGCTCGAGATGCTTCTGCCCCGGCTCCAGCCGCCACTCGGCATCCAGCGCCAGACCGACGTGCGGGGCGGTCAGCAGCTCCTCGTAGAGCTTCGCCTGGGTGAGGAAGTCGGTGGTGCCCGGCTGCAGGTCGAGCACCACGTACACCCCGGCCTCGCCGGCCGCGTCGATCCACTCGCGCAGGCCCTCGGCGCCGATCTCGGAGGAGAAGTCGCCGTCGCCGCCCGGCTCGGAGGAGGCGATGGTCGTGATGATCTCGAGGGCGGGGACGATCGGCTCCTCGGCGAGCCCGTCGTACTCGGCGACCATCTCCTTGACCCGTTCGAGGGTCTGCTCGAGGTCCTGCTCGCCGAGGATCCCGAGCGAGGGCACGGCGGGGGAGCCGTAGGCCGCGATCATGCGCCGGCCGGGGAAGGCGGTGATCCCGCCGCCGGGCAGCTCGGTCGTCGTCGCGGCCCGTCCCATCGCCTCCACCAGCGCCGAGGCGTCCCCGAAGGAGTCGCCGAGCGCGAGCACGCCCGCCGAGGCGTCCTCTCCGGCCGCCTCCTTTGCCGAGGCGACGCTCTCGCTGCTGCGGCCGACGTCTCCGCCGGGCGTCTCGACGACGGTGCCGCCCGCGGCCGTGACCACGGCGCTCGCGAGCGCCTGCGCGGGCGAAGCCGCCTCGGGGTCGACCAGCAGCGTCACAGCGGTCTTCGCCTCCCCGGCGGAGACCTTCGGGAGGTCGGGGTTCTCGGCGGAGAGGTCGAGCTCGACGACCTCCCGACCGTCCCCGAGATCGCCGGGATCCATGTCCGCGGGGACGACGAGGGTGCCGGCGCCGAGCCGCTCGATCTCATCGGCGACCGTCTGGTCGACGCCCGCCAGGAGTGGGGCGGGGAAGCTCTCGAGCGTCGGCAGCAGCGCCTCGATTGAGGCCTCGTCGGCGAGGACGGCGACGTCCGAGGAGGTGAACAGCGCCGCGCTCAGCGCGGCGGACGCTGCGGCGAGATCGTCGCCCGGCAGCACCGTGGTCTCGGGGGACTCGGTGCGCTCGACGGAGAGGTCACCGCCGGTGCAGGCCGCGAGGCCGCCCGCGAGCGCGAGCACCGTCGCGCCCGCGAAGCTGCGTCGGCTGAGGATCGCCGGTCGTCGGTCTCGTGCTGTCACGGCGGTGAGCTCCTCTGTGATGGGGCGGGCGTCGGCGGTCGGGCCGGCCCGGGCCGGGGCTGGTGCGGTCGCCTGGCGCCCATGCTGTCAGAGCCGAGCGGGGGCGAACGCCATGGGGTCGCCGTGTCCGTTCTCTCCGGCTGACCGCAGTCTCTCGGCGCGAGCCCGATGCGGTCGGGATGCGCTTGCCTGGTCGAGCGGCTTCATGGTCTAATCAATCAGAACGGAAAGCGGTTACCGTCGCCGGGGGCAGCGAGTGCGGCCCGACGACCTTGAAGGAGAGCAGCCACATGGCAGAACGCAGGATCGGCATCATCGTCAACGGCGCGAGCGGGCGCATGGGCTACCGCCAGCACCTGGTCCGCTCCCTCCTCGCGATCCGCGACCAGGGCGGTGTCGAGCTCGCAGACGGCGACCGGCTCATGCCGGACCTGCTGCTCGTCGGCCGCAACGAGGAGAAGCTGCGCACGATCGCCGAGCGCCACGGCCTGAAGAACTGGACCACCGACGTCGACGAAGCGCTCGCGAACCCGGACTACGAGGTCTACTTCGACGCGCTGGTGACGAACCTGCGGGTCGCGAACCTCAAGAAGGCGATCTCCGCCGGCAAGGCGATCTACACCGAGAAGCCCACCGCCGAGTCCTTCGAGGACGCGCTCGAGCTCGCCCGCCTGGCGAAGGAGGCGGGCGTCGTCAACGGCGTCGTCCACGACAAGCTCTACCTCCCCGGCCTGCTCAAGCTGCGCCGCCTGATCGACTCCGGATTCTTCGGCGAGATCCTCTCCGTGCGCGGCGAGTTCGGCTACTGGGTCTACGAGGGCGACTGGCAGACCGCCCAGCGCCCCTCCTGGAACTACCGCTCCGAGGACGGCGGCGGCATCGTCGCGGACATGTTCCCGCACTGGAACTACGTCATCGAGGAGCTCTTCGGCCGCATCGAGGACGTCTACGCCCAGACCGCCACCCACATCGGGACGCGCTGGGACGAGAAGGGCCGGGAGTACACCGCCACCGCCGACGACGCCGCCTACGGCGTCTTCCGCCTCGAGGGCGGCACCGTCGTGCAGATGAACTCCAGCTGGGACGTGCGCGTCCACCGCGACGAGCTGGTCGAGTTCCAGGTCGACGGCACCAAGGGCTCCGCCGTCGTGGGCCTCCACGGCGCGCACATCCAGCCACGCGAGGCGACCCCGAAGCCCGTGTGGAACCCCGACGTCAAGGATCCCCACAACTACTACGACGACTGGATCGAGGTGCCGGACAACGCCGGGCCCGACGGCTTCGACAACGGCTTCAAGGTGCAGTGGGAGGACTTCCTGCGCCACGTGGTGAGCGCTGCCGAAGGTTCCGAATATCCATACGACTTCCTCTCCGGCGCGCGCGGCGTGCGGCTGGCCGAGGCGGGCCTCGCCAGCTCCGCCGAGGGCCGCCGCATCACCCTCGACCCGCTGACGGAGGTGTGAGAGCCATGGGCGAGCTGCAGCTGACCCTCCTCGGCGAGGACGGCGCCCTGCGCCGCATCCCGCTCGCCGAGGCCCCCGCCTTCGCCCGCCCCACCGCGCCGCTGCGCTCCCGCGTGGTGTACGCGGCGGTGCACGTGGTCCCGCTGGTCCACGGCGACAACACTCCCGGCGCCCCTGCCCAGATCGACTGGGATGCGACTCTCGCCTTCCGCCGCACCATGTGGTCGCGCGGGCTCGGCGTGGCCGACGCGATGGACACCGCCCAGCGCGGCATGGGCCTGGACCCCGCCGCCACCCGCGAGCTCATCACCCGCACCTCCGACGCCGCCCGCGCCGCGCTCGAGGACCCCGAGATCGCCGCGGTCTTCCCCGCCGGCGCCAGGGTGAGCGACCTCGTCGTCGCCGGGGTGAACACCGACCAGCGCGAGGAGCGGGACCTGAGCCTCGACGAGATCGTCGAGGCCTACGTCGAACAGCTCCGCGCCACCGAGCACGCCGGCGCGGGGGCCGTGCTCATGGCCTCCCGCCACCTCGCCCGCACCGCGTGCTCCGCCGCGGACTACGAGGAGGTCTACCGCCGCGTCCTCGCCGAGGCGACCGCTCCGGTGGTCCTGCACTGGCTCGGCACCGTCTTCGACCCGCAGCTGGGCGGATACTTCGGCAGCGACGACCCCGCCGTCGGGGCGGACACCCTCCTGCGCATCATCGAGGCGGACCCCACGAGGATCCGCGGCGTGAAGATGAGCCTGCTGGACGACGCCGCCGAGATCGCCGTGCGCGAGCGCCTCCCCGAGGGCGTGCGCATGCTGACCGGCGACGACTTCCACTTCTCCCACCTCATCGTCGGCGACGGCACCACCACCTCCGCGACCGACGGGCAGCAGGTGCGCGGGGAGTACTCCGACGCGCTGCTCGGGGCCTTCGCCGCGACCGCTCCCGCCGCCTCCGCCGCCGTGCAGGCGCTGGACCGCGGGGACGTGGACGAGGCGGGGCGCATCCTGGATGCCGCCGAGCAGCTGGGGCGGCACGTCTTCTCCGCCCCGACCTACCACTACAAGACCGGGGTCGCGTTCCTGGCCTGGCTGAACGGCCACCAGCAGGCGTTCACCATGGTGGGCGGCATGCACTCCGCCCGCAGCCTCCCGCACCTCTCGCGCACCATCGAGCTCGCCGCCACCACCGGCAACCTCGAGGACCCGGCGCTGGCCGCCGAGCGCTGGCACGGGATGCTGCGACTGGCCGGCTACGACATCGAGGCCGACGCTTCGGCCGGCGGCCGGGCTCCCGCAGCGGGCGGCGCTTTCGCCCGCGACACCCAGGCCGTCCGGACAGGAGCCCTCGCATGACCACACAGACCAGCACCCCGACGAGCGTGACCAGCGAGGCCACCACGGTGCCGCGCCTGTCCCTGAACCGCTGGACCTTCCGCACCACGCCGGTGCAGGAATTCCTCGAGGCGACCGTCTCGCGCGGCATCGGCGCGGTGGGCCTGTGGCGCCAGGACGTCGAGGAGGTGGGCCTGGACGCGCTGCGCCGCCGCGTGGACGATGCCGGGCTGCGCGTCAGCTCCCTGTGCCGCGGCGGGTTCCTCACCGCCTCCGCCGAGGCGGACCGTGCCGCGGCGCTCGACGACAACCGTCGGGCGATCGACGAGACCGCGATGCTGGGCGCCCCCACGCTCGTCATGGTCGTCGGCGGTGTGGACCGCGCCGACAAGGACATCGTCGGCGCCCGTGCCCGGGTCGCCGAGGCGATCACGGAGCTCGCCCCCTACGCCGAGGAGCGGGGCGTGAGCCTCTCCCTCGAGCCGATGCACCCGATGTTCGCCGCCGACCGGGCCGTGCTCTCCACCATCGATCAGGCCCTCGACATCGCCGAGGCCTCCGGCAGCTCCGACGTCGGCGTCGTCGTGGACACCTACCACGTGTGGTGGGACCCGTCCCTCGAGCGCGCCATCCAGCGCGCCGCGGCCTCGGACCGCCTGCTCGCCTACCAGGTGTGCGACTGGAACCTGCCGCTCGCCGCCGAGCCGCTGCACTCCCGCGGCTACATGGGCGACGGCTTCATCGACTTCCCCGCGATCACCCGCATGATCGCCGCGGCCGGCTTTACCGGCGACATCGAGGTGGAGATCTTCAACGAGGACGTCTGGGCGACCCCCGCCGAGGAGTCGGCGCGGATCATCGCCGAGCGGTACGAGGAGCTCGTGCTGCCCTACGCGTGAGGCACCGGGCTGCGGGCCCCTGTCGCCGCCGGGGTGCCCTGCCAGGGCCTGGCTCGCGCCGGGAGGGGGTGGTGGACTCGAGCCGTCCCCACCCCCTGCGCGAGGAAGGTCCCCGCCTGCCGTGACCACCACCCGTCCCGCCCCGTCCGCGCCGGCCGTCTCCCGGGCCCTGCCCTGGATCCTGCTGCTGCTGACGGTCTTCGGGCCCATCTCGATGGACCTCTACCTCCCGGCGCTGCCCGCGCTGACCCGGGAGCTCGAGGCCACCACCTCGATCGCCCAGCTCACCGTGACCGCCTGCCTGCTGGGACTCGCCGCGGGGCAGCTGCTCGCGGGCCCCGTCTCCGACCAGCATGGACGACGCCGCATCCTGCTGATCGGGGTGGCCGCCTATGTGCTCACCTCGACCCTGTGCGCGCTGAGCCCCAGCATCGAGGTGCTGGTCGCAGCCCGTTTCGTGCAGGGCCTCGCCGGCGGCGTCGGCATCGTCATCGCCCAGGCCGCAGGGCGCGACATCTTCGACGGCCGCGAGCTGATCCGCTTCTACGGCCGCCTCGCGGTCGCCGGTCCCACCGCCGCGATCGTCGGCCCGATGATCGGCGGGCTGCTGAACACGTTCATGGACTGGCGCGGCCTGTTCGGGTTCCTCGCCCTCGTCGGCCTCGTCCTGCTGCTGATGTCGGCGACGCTGTTCACCGAGACGCTCCCGCCCGAGCGGCGCACCGCGGGCGGGCTGCGTCGCACCGGCTCCGCGCTGCGGATCCTCGTCGCGGACCGGGTGTTCGTCGGCGCCGTGCTCACGCAGGGCTTCGTCTTCGCGGCGATCTTCTCGTATCTCGCCGGGTCCACCTTCGTGCTCCAGGAGATCTACGGCCTGTCCCCGCAGTGGTACGCGGCCGCATTCGCCCTGAACTCCGCCGGAGGAGTGTTCTTCGGCTGGCTGGGCGGCCGCACCGCCGAGCGGTGGAACGTCCACGGCGCGCTGTTCCTCGGGATCGCGCAGACCGGCAGCGGGTGCCTGGGTCTGCTGCTGGCAGGTCTCGTGCCGATGCCTCTCGCGGTCGTGATCGCCTCGCTCTTCCTGCTCGCCTCGGGGGCGCAGTTCTCGTCCCCTGCGGGCACCACGCTCGCGCTGTCCGAGTACCCGCAGATGGCCGGCACCGCAGGCTCGATCCTCGGCACCGCCCGCTACGGCTTCGGGGGTCTTGCCGCTCCCTTCGTCGGGATCGCCGGCTCGCAGAGCATCCTGCCGCTGGGCGTGATCACCACCGGCGCCGCAGTGCTCGCCGCGGCCGGTGCCCTGCTGACGCTGCGTCGCCGGGTCCCCGCGGCGGAGGTGCCCGCCGCGGTGGGCTGATCCCGGCGGCATTCCCCATCGGCCGACTCGCCGCCCGCGTCGGGCGCGGGGACGGGCGGATCGCGCCCGGTCAGCGCGGTGCGATCCCCGTCGATTCGCGCAGCGCCACGTCCCCGCGCACCCGCACCTCGCGCGCTGCGTCGGCCGCGCCGCCGGCCGACGGCTCCTCGCCCGTGCCGCTCGCGGCCTCCGCCTCGTCCGCCGACCGGTGCGCGGGGGCGACGCCCTCGAGCACCCACGCCGCCGCCTGCGCCGCCATCTCCGACAGCGGCAGCGCGATCGTGGTCAGCGAGGGGTTCGCGTCCGCCGCGGCGGTCACCCCGCCGAAGCCGGCGACCGCGACCTGGCCGGGCACGTCCAGGCCGCGACGGCGCAGCTCGCCGAGCGCGCCAAGGGCCATCACGTCGGCCGGGGCGAACAGGCACAGCGGGCCCTGGTCGGAGCCGCCGGCTCCCTCGAGATGCTCCTGGATGCGGGCGGCGAGCTCGAGCCCGCCCTCGCGGGTGAGGTCCGCGGCGATGCTCAGCTCGGGCTCGATCCCCGCCTCCGTCAGCGCGGCGATGAAGCCGCTGGTGCGGGAGCCGGCCGACGGGATCCCGGCGATGCCCTCGACCACGGCGAAGCGGCGATGCCCCTCGACGACCAGGGCGGTGGCGAGCTCGTGGGAGTCCGCGGCGTCGTCGGAGATGATCGTGCGGCCCACGCCCAGGGACTGACCCAGCCCCACGACCTTTCCGCCGTTGCGCTCGAAGCCGTGCAGCAGCGTGCTGATCGCGGTGTCGTCCTCGGTGCCGTAGCGGTGCGTGCCCACCAGCACGAGCGCGTCCACCTGCTGGGCGATCAGGGAGCGCAGCGCCCGCACCTCGGTGTCGATCCGGCGATCGGTCTGCGTGAG
Organism: Brachybacterium sp. sponge; assembly: GCF_001613775.1. Taxonomy (NCBI): domain Bacteria; kingdom Bacillati; phylum Actinomycetota; class Actinomycetes; order Micrococcales; family Dermabacteraceae; genus Brachybacterium; species Brachybacterium sp. sponge. Next base: position 1,045,787 of record NZ_LRMP01000001.1, read on the forward strand.
CAGCACCTGGGACTGCGAGGCGAACAGCTGCTGCTGGATCTCGCCCGCGATGGTCGCGAAATACGGATCGGCGAGGTCGTGCACGACCAGTCCGATCAGCCCCGAGCGGGAGCGGGCCAGGGCCTGGGCCTGGGCGTTGGGGACGTAGCCGAGCCGGTCCGCGGAGGCGCGCACCCGTTCGGCGACCTCCTTGCCGGGCACGCGGGCCGAGCCGTTGAGGACGCGGGAGGCGGTGGCGAGCGAGACGCCCGCATCCTGGGCGACGTCGCTGAGGCGCACGGCGGGCATCGGGGGCTCCTTCGTGGTGAGGCGGTCCTCCCGTCGGCGATCGTTTGGGCGATGCGCACCGGAGCAGTCCGACGGGTCCGACGGGAGGGTCCGGCAGGGCTGCCGGGGTGGGTCGACGAGTGGGGTGGGAAACGCTGTCCCGGGAGGGCCAGCATAACGAGGCGATCACGGCCGCGAGGCCGGCACGGCAGGTCGGGGAGCGTGATCCCGGTCGGGATACGGGTCAGGCCGTGGAGTCCCGGCGGCTCCCGTCCACGGGATAGCGCGGCGGCTCCCCGGCGGCGAGCCGTCGCAGCTCCTCGAGCGCGGCCTCGCCCATGCGGTGCAGCTCGTTGCCCTGGGAGCCGGCGAGGTGCGGGGTCAGCTGCGCGAGCTCCGCCTCCCACAGCGGGTCGTCGTCGGCGAGATCGTCGTGCACGTCGAGGATCGCGCTGAGCCGGCCCGAGAGCACCTCGTCCCGCAGCGCGTCGATGTCCACGAGCGCGGGACGGGCGGTGTTGAGGAAGGTGGTGCCGTCGCGCATCAGGCCGAGCAGCTCGCGGGTGACCATGCCCGTTGTCGAGGGCACGTCCGGGGCGTGCAGGCTCACCACGTCGCTGCGGGCGTAGAGCTCCTCCGGCTCGACCTTCCTCGCGCCGAGCTCCGCGATCTGCTCGGCGCCGACGAACGGGTCGGTGACCAGCACCTCGAGGTCGAAACGGCGCAGGTGCTCGGCCACCAGCGTCCCGATCCGGGAGGCGCCGATCAGGCCGACGACCCCGCCGTGGTTCCCGATCCCGGGATCGGCGGCCGTGGCCAGGCCGACGGTGCGCTCGCGCCGGTAGCGTGCCTGCTGGGCGAGGGTCCGCTTCCCGGCGAGCAGGATCTGCGCGAGCGCGTACTCGGCGACCGGGACGGCGTTCGCCTCGGTCGCGGAGGTCACCACGATGTCGCCTCTGTCCCACACGGCGTCGGTGACGACGAAGCGGACGGTGCCGGCGGTGTGCACGATCGCGCGCAGGCGCGGCATCCGCGCGAGCGCCGCGGCGTCGACGGCGGGGGAGTCCCAGCCGGTGACCAGCACCTCCACCTCGGCGAGCTCCTCGTCCGGCGCGGCGGAGAGGTCCGGGACGGTGCGGGAGACGTCGGTGCCGGTGATCTCCGCGAGACGCTCCCGCTGGGCGGGGGAGAACATCCTGTCCTGCAGGCCCTCGGGCATCGCGAGCAGCGTCCTCATCGGGCGAGCTCCTCGCCGGCGGTGATCAGGGTGCGCAGGGTGTCCGCCTCGCGGGGCAGCAGCGCGGGGGCGTCGCCCGGCACGAACTCCAGCAGCGCATCGCGGTCCGCGCCGTTCGCGGCGAGGATCGCGAAGGCCGGCTCCCACAGGTCCGAGCGCTCGGCGAGCGGCAGGCGCTCGTGGCCCGGCCACCAGGAGAAGACGTGGATCGTGGAGGTGCGGGGCAGCGCCTGGCGCAGCGTGTCCAGCGCCGGTTCGACGGGCATGTCCTGATGCGGCTGCCAGTAGGTGAGCACGTTCGTCCGTCCCACCTCGTCCAGCAGGCGCAGGGTCGAGCCGATCTCGTCGGTGAGGGTGCCGCCGTGGAACTCGAGCCCGAGCTCCAGCCCGTGCGCGGCGACGCGGTCGGCGAACTCCCGGATCCGGCCGACGGTGACGGCGCGGTCCTCGGCGGACGTCTCCGCCGAGCCGGTGCGGGTCGCCCACACCCGGATCCGCGGGGCGCCGAGCGCGCGGGCCGCGGCGATCACCGCCCCGCCCGCGGCGTGCACCTCCTCGTCGGAGCCGACGAAGGTGAGATAGGAGCCGTAGGAGGTGACCGCGAGGCCCGCCTCCTCGGTGACGGTGCGGGCGTGGGTGGCCGCGTCGAGGTCGCCCGGCGGGACGTGCGCGTCCCCGGCCCACTCGATGCCCTCGAGCCCGGCGGAGGCGGCGTGGCGCACCACCTCCTCGACCGGCAGGGAGCGGAAGGTGACGGAGCACAGGCCCGGGCGGATCATGACGACTCTCCGATCTCGACAAGGCGGGAAAGCGGTTGCGTCCAGGCTATCGCAGGTCCGCGAAGTGCCCGACGGGTCACCCGTGGGGTCCGGTCCGACGCGGTCGGAAGGCAGGCGCCCGACGGGTCGGAACCGAGGGGCCGGCCGCCCGGATCAGCCCTCGCGCTGCGCCCGCTCGGCCTCCTCCTGCCGCCAGACCTTCTCCTTGGCGATGTACTCGTTGTCCTCCGAGACGAGCTCCGCGATCTCCTCGTCGCCGTGGATCCGTCGCACCTCGAGCTTCATGCCGGGGCCCAGCGGGCAGCGCTCCGCCCACTGCCGCGCCTCCTCGCGGGAGGGCACGTTCAGGATCCAGAAGCCGTTGAACAGCGACTCCGTCGGCCCGTAGGGCTCCTCGGAGAGGGTGGGCGGGGTGGAGGAGAAGTCGAGCACGAAGTTCTCCTCCGCGCCCGCATCGGTGAGCCCCTCGCCGCCGGCGAGCACTCCCGCGTCGTGCATCGCCTCGTTGTAGGCACCCATCTGGTTGACGACCTCCTCGAAGTCGACCTCGGCGCTCGCAGCGAGGGCGGCATCGGTCGCGCGCATGATCAGCATGTATTTCATCGGGGCTCCTGCCGTGGGGTTCGCGGCGATCCGCGGGCCGTCTGCGCTCAGCGTACGGCCGCCTCGATCTGGGCACGCGGCGAACGGGCGGATCAGGTCAGCCGAAGCCCGCCGCCTCACCGCCAGGGAGACGCAGACCGGCCCGGGGCCGTGACGGTCCCGGGCCGTTCGAGGTGACGTGCCGGATCAGCGGCGGGGCAGCAGATCGCCCATCGGCACGAAGTCGGCGAACTCGGGGTCCAGGGCGGGCCGCGCGGGGGCGGCGTCGGCCGATGCGTCCTCGACGGCCAGCGTCTCGGCGGAGCCGTCGGCCGCAGAAGTCTCGGCCGCGGCGCCGTCGGCCGGGAGCGCCGTCCCCCGACGAGCCCGAAGCATCGTCGCGAGCTCACCGGCCGCGCGACGCACGCGCGCCGCGAGCGGCCGCTCGTCGGCCTGCCCCTCGGTGTCCGCGCCGAAGTCCGCCGAGGCCGCGAACACGGAGGTCGGCACGAGATCCGCCTTCAGGTAGCCGAACATCGGGCGGATCGCGTAGTCGATCGCGAGGGAGTGGCGGGCGGTGCCGGCGGTCGCGCCGACCAGCACCGGCTTCGCCTTCCACAGCTCGACGTCCAGCGCGTCGAAGAACGTCTTGAACAGCCCGGCCGGTCCCGCGTTGAAGATCGGGGTGACCGCGATGACGGCGTCCGCCGCGCGCACCTGCTCGATCACCATCGAGAGGCGCTCGCTCGGGAAGCGGGTCAGCAGCGCATCGGTGAGGTCGTGCGCGTACTCGCGCAGCTCGATGGTGGTCACCTCGACCGCGGTGCCGTCGGCCCCGAGCGCGGCCGAGGCCTCACGGGTCAGCTGGTCGGCGAGCATGCGCGTGGAGCTCGGGGTGGAGAGTCCTGCGGACAGGGCGAGCAGGCGGATCGTGCCGGTCATGAGGGGATCCTCTCGGGTCGAGGCGGGACGTGTCGGGGGCGGCCGGCCCGGTCAGCGGCGGGCGTCCTCGGCGCGCAGGCCGGTCCAGTTGTCGCCGGTCTCGAACTTGTAGCTGTCGTCGAAGGCGCCTCGCTCGGCCTCGGCGGCGGCGACCCGGGCGGCGTGGGTGGGCGCCTCGGGGACGTCGGCGGGCTTGCGGGCCTCGAGCTCGCGGCGCAGCACCGGGATGACCTCGGTGCCCAGCAGCTCGATCTGCTCCAGGACCGTCTTCTGCGGCAGGCCCGCGTGGTCCATCAGGAACATCTGGCGCTGGTAGTCGCCGACGTGGTCGGCCATGGTCAGGTAGCGCTCGACGACCTGCTCGGGGGAGCCGACGGTCAGCGGGGTCTGCGCGGTGAAGTCCTCCATCGAGGGGCCGCCGCCGTAGACGGGGGCGTTGTCGAAGTAGGGGCGGAACTCGTTCCACGCGTCCTGGGAGTTCTTGCGCATGAACGCCTGGCCGCCGAGACCCACATAGGCCTGGTGCGCCTTGCCGTGGCCGTAGTGCTCGTAGCGCTCGCGGTACAGCTGCACCATCTGCTTGGTGTGGCTCATGGGCCAGAAGATGTTGTTGTGCAGGAAGCCGTCGCCGTAGTACGCGGCCTGCTCGGCGATCTGCGGAGAGCGGATCGAGCCGTGCCACACGAAGGGCGCCACGCCGTCCAGCGGGCGCGGGGTGGAGGTGAACTGCTGCAGCGGGGTGCGGAACTGGCCCTCCCAGTTCACGACGTCCTCGGTCCACAGCCGGCGCAGCAGGTCGTAGTTCTCGATCGCGATCTCGATGCCCTTGCGGATGTCCTGCCCGAACCAGGGGTAGACGGGGCCGGTGTTGCCGCGGCCCATCACGAGGTCCACGCGGCCGCCGGTGAGGTGCTGCAGCATCGCGTAGTCCTCGGCGATCTTCACCGGGTCGTTGGTGGTGATCAGCGTGGTCGCGGTGGAGAGGATGATCCTCTCGGTCTGCGCGCCGAGATAGGCGAGCGTGGTGGTGGGGGAGGAGGTGACGAAGGGTGGGTTGTGGTGCTCGCCGATCGCGAAGACGTCCAGGCCCACCTGCTCGGCGAGCCTGCCCATCTCGATCATGTTCTTCAGGCGCTCGTTCTCGGTGGGCACCTTCCCGGTCATGGGATCGGGGGTGATGTCGGCGATGGTGAAGATTCCGAACTGCAAGGTGTGCTCCTTGAGGTGCGTCGCGGGCGTCCGGGAGGGCGGCGGCGGGGTCCCGTTTCGGACCCTCCGAAAAGATGCTGCAACTTTAAACTATCTCGGAGAGGGTGGCAACCCCGACGTGACCCCGGTCGCCCTCGCCGGCCGCACCGCCGCTGAGCCGAGCCCTCTTCTGTGCCGACCCCGAGTCCGCTCCGTCCCGAACGACGTCGAGCTCTCGCCCGCGGTCGAGACGTAGATTTCCGTCCGTATGGAGCGTCATAGGGGCGGAAACCTACGTCTCGGCGAGTGCGTGGGCGCGTCGGTGCGTGGCTGCGAGGATCGGGAGTGAGCGCGCCCGCGATCTGCGCATTCGCGCCCGTCGGCCGACGGGCAGGTGCGAGGATGGCGAGCCATGACCTCCACGAGCATCGAGACCCTGCTGGACGCGACCCGACTGGCCGCCCTCGAGACCACCGAGGGAGGGAGGATCGTGGCGAAGGTGTCCGGCCTCGATCAGAAGGGCACCTCCTACCGCGGCTCCCTCGTCGAGATCGACGGGGACCGCCTGCTCCCGCTCACCCGCGGCAGCGCCTCCGTCGGCGCCGTGGCGCTCGCCGAGGACGGCACCACCTACTTCACCGCCAAGCGCGTGGGCGAGGACGGAGAGGAATCCGAGGACGCCCAGCTGTGGGCCCTGCCCGCCCGGGGCGAGGCGCGCGAGCTCGCGAACCGTCCCGGCGGATTCGGCGGCCTCGTCGTCGCCGGACGCCACCTGGTCACCGAGCTCGAGGTCCACTCCCAGGCGGCCGACGAGGCCGAGCACGCCGAGCTCACAGCGACGCGGAAGAAGGCCAAGGTCAGCGCCGCCTTCCATGCAGGCTTCCCGACCCGGTACTGGGATCACGACCTCGGCCCCACGCGCCCGGTCCTCGCCATCGCCGCCCTGCCCGAGGACCTCGCCGCCGCCGAGCGCACCGCCGCGCCCTCGGCCGACGGGGCCGACGCGGACGAGGACGCCCCCACCCAGGTCCTCCACTTCCGCCACGTCACCATGCCGCCCGGACGCCTCGAGGGTTGGACCGCTGACCGCAGCGGCGAGCAGGCCCTCGTCGCCATGGCCGACTCCCGCGGTGACCGCCTCGCCGTCACCGACCTCTACCTCCTCGACCTCGTCGGCGCCCAGCCGCCGCGCCTGCTGCGCGAGGGGACGAACGAGGTCGAGTACGGCCCCGCCGAGTTCAGCCCCTCCGGCGACCGGGTCCTCATCGGCCGCCACCGCCACTGGACGCAGACCGCCTCGCTCCACGCGGGGGTCGAGCTGCTCGACCTCGCCACCGGAGAATCCGCCCCCGTCTGGCCGGAGCTCGACCACTGGGTCGACCCCGTCTGGCTGGACGAGAACACCCTGGTCGCCGCCTCCGACGACACCGGCCGCGGTGCCGTCTGGATCGGCGACGTCACCGACGCCGCGCCGCACCGCCTCGCCGGCGGCCCCGGCCAGGACCTCGCCTTCTCCGACCTCTCCATCGCCGGCGGCGAGATCATCGCCTCCGCCTCCGGGATCGCCGTCGCCCCGCACCCGGTGCGGATCGACCGCGGCAGCGGCGCCGTCGAGGAGCTGCCGAACCCGGCCGACGCGCTCGCCCAGCCGGGCACGCTCACCGAGGTCACCGCCGCCGCGGAGGACGGCACGGAGCTGCGGGCCTGGCTGCGCCTGCCCGCCGGCAAGGGGCCGCACCCGCTGGTCGTGTTCGCCCACGGCGGTCCCTGGGGCTCCTGGAACGCCTGGACCTACCGCTGGAACCCCGGCCCCTTCGCCGACGCCGGCTACGCGGTGCTGCTGCCGGACCCCGCGATCTCCACCGGCTACGGCCAGTCCATGATCGACCGCGGCCAGCACGAGCTCGGCGGCGCCCCGTTCACCGACATCATGGCGCTGACCGACCAGGCGATCGCGCGCGAGGACATCGACGAGGCCCGGACCGCCTTCGCCGGCGGTTCCTACGGCGGGTACATGGCCAACTGGGTCGCCGGGCACACCGGGGACCGGTTCCGCTGCATCGTCACCCACGCCTCGCTGTGGGACACCGAGTCCATGGGCCGCACCACCGACAACGCCGCCTGGCACCGCCCGATGCTCGCCCAGAACGCGCGCTACAACCCCCGCGACTTCGTGGGCGAGATCGTGGCGCCGATGCTCGTCATCCACGGCGACAAGGACTACCGCGTCCCGATCGCGCAGGGCCACGCCCTCTGGTACGACCTCCACGAGTACTCGGCCACCCCGCGCGACGCGCAGGGCCGCAGCCGCCACCGCTACCTGTACTTCCCCGACGAGGGCCACTGGATCCAGGGCCGCGGCAACGCGCAGGTCTGGTACGAGACCTTCCTCGGCTTCCTCGACGAGCACGTGCGCGGGACGGAGTGGGAGCGGCCCGCGACCCTCGGTTGAGCGGGCGGCCCTCCACGCTTGACGCCGCTTCGAACGCATGTTCGACTATCGGTCATGCGTTGGAGCGGACAGGAGATCGGCCCGGGGTCGGAGCGGCAGGCGGGCGCGCCCGCGCTGCTGGGCCTGTCGGGCCTGGTGCGCAGCGTGACCACGCCCGAGTTCCAGGGGGTCACCTTCCACGAGGTCACCGCGAAGTCGGCGCTGAACCGCGTGCCCGCCGCCAGCTCGATGCCCTTCGAGTGGACGGTGAACCCGTATCGCGGCTGCTCCCACGCCTGCGTGTACTGCTTCGCCCGCAGCACCCACCGCTATCTCGACCTCGATGCGGGCGCCGACTTCGACCAGCAGGTGATCGTGAAGGTCAACGTCGCCGAGGTGCTGCGGGCCGAGCTCGCCCGCCGCTCCTGGCGAAGGGACCTCGTCGCGCTCGGCACCAACACCGACCCGTACCAGCGGGCCGAGGGCCGCTACCGGCTCATGCCCGGGATCATCGACGCGCTCGCCGAGTCCGGCACGCCGCTGTCGATCCTCACCAAGGGCACCCTGCTGCGGCGTGACCTGCCGCAGCTCGAGCAGGCCGCCCGTCGCGTCCCCGTGGACCTCTCGATGTCGATCGCGGTGTTCGACGACGCGCTCCAGAAGGCCGTCGAGCCCGGCACCCCTACTACCGCGGCCCGGCTCGCGACCGTGCGCGCCGCGGCTGACGCCGGCTTCGCCGTCACCGTCTTCCTGATGCCGATCATGCCCTGGCTGACCGACTCGGACGCGCAGCTCGACGACGCCCTCGCCCGGATCGCCGAGGCTGGCGCCTCCCGCGTCGTGTTCGGGGCGCTGCACCTGCGGCCCGGGGCGAAGGAATGGTTCCTCGAGTGGATCCAGCGCGAGCACCCGCACCTGGCGACCGGGTACCGACGCTTCTACGGAAGCTCCTCCTACGCCCCGGCGAGCTACCGCGCCCAGCTCGCCCGGCGCCTGCGGCCCCTGCTGCGGCGCCACGGCCTGGACGCCCGGGAGGACGAGGACCAGCCGGAGCAGCGACGCCTCGCCCGTGGATCCGCACGCCGGCCCTCCTCGCCGCCGCCCGCCCTCGATCCGATGCCGCAGCCGTCCCTGTTCTGACGGAGGCGCCCGTCCCGGCGCGCCCCGGCAGTCCGCCCCGTCCGCGCTCGGCCCCGGAGGCCTGGCCCGTCCTGCGCACGGCCACGGATCCCGCGCCGCGTCGGCGGCGCGTCGACCGGCCGGCTCAGGCGACGGCGTCGGGCGCGGCGGACCAGGTGTCGCAGCTGCGCAGCACGCCCTCGCTGTCCTTCCCCTGCCACACCCACACCGCACGGGCCTCGGCGCTCGGCTCCCCGGCGGTCGCGGGCGCGGCCTGCGCGTCGACCGAGGTCACGAAGCCCTCGACCCTGCCCGCGGGACGGATGCCCTCCGGCATCCGATAGACGGCCGCGGAGGCGACGCACGAGACCTGCAGGGCGTAGCGGCGCTGCGACTCCTCGGCGCGCTCCGGCTCCTCGGCCAGGGAGATCAGCAGCGTCCCGAAGTAGTCGTCCAGCGAGACGGCGCTCATCGCGAACAGCGCGTAGGAGTAGGAGAGGTGCCACATGTACAGCTGCGGCACCTCCTCCGCATCGGTGTTCGAGAAGCCGGGGTCCCAGGCCGCGGGCCAGTACAGGGTGTTGTCGGCCTGGCACACCACGGGCGTCGCCTCGGAGAAGCGCACAGGATCGCAGGCCGAGTCCTCGGGCAGCGCGTCGACGGTGTAGACGACGACCACGGGGCCGGTGAAGTCGACGCCGACCGCGCCGAGCGCCTCGCCCCAGCTCGACTCGAGGCAGCCGGCCCCGGCCTCGAGATAGCCGGTCAGCTCCTCCGGTGCGAGTGCGCCGCCGTCGGTCGGCGGCAGCTCGCAGCCGTCGGGGGCCTGCAGCGTCGCCTCCTGCAGCGGGTTCTCGGCGAGGACCTGCTCGAGGTCGTCGGCGGTGCCGGTGGGCTCCTGCCCCTCCTCGAGCGGCTGCCAGACGCCGGGCTCGGACTGGGCGGAGCTGCTCGAGGGCTCCGCGGCGGGGGTCGGCTCCGCGTCGCGATTGCCGAGCCACACCGCGGTCAGGCCGCCGCCCACGCCCAGCAGCAGGAGCAGCGCGCAGCCGAAGGCGATCGCCGGCACCAGCAGTCCGCGCCGGCGAGGACCGGTCGCGTCGATCCCGGGCGGGGCGCCGGGCGGTGCGGGGGAGGAGGCCGACGGACTCCCGTCGGCCGGCTGCGCTCCCTGCGACGGCGAGACGGGCCACGGTCCGGTCGAGCGGGCCGGGGAGGCCGACGGCGTCCCGCCGAGAGATGCCGAGGGCGGCTCCGCCGGCGGAGCCGGGGACTGCGGCGCCGACGAGGTCGGGGACCGCCGTCCCGAGGCGGTCGACGCGGCGGGGTACTCGAAGCGGGGTCGCTGGTCGAAGCGCTGGATCGGACCGGTGTCGGGCAGGAAGGGCCTGCCGCCGGGGGAGGGGTCGAACAGCCCGCCGCCGGGGCGGCGCACCACGGTGTCGGCGTCGGCGTCCGAGAGAGGGGTTTCGTGGACCAGCGCCTCCCCGTCGGCCTCCCGGGGTGGTGCCTCGCGCAGCATGGTGTCGTCCTCGGGCAGGTCCTCGCCGGAGCCGTCCGGCCCGGCCCCCTCGGCGCCGCCGGGGCGGTCGTCGGCCGGGGCCCATTCCGAGGACGTGCGTCGGACGGTGTCCTCGAGGTCGGGATCCGTCGGGGAGCCGTTCCCGGACTCGCCGCGCTGATCGCTCATCGTCCTCCTTCCCTCAGGTCCCGGCGTCCGGCGTCTCCTCCGCCGGAGGCCCGGCGCCGTGGCCGAGCCGTCCGGTCAGGAGACCGTCTCGGTCTCCGCCGTCCAGGTGTTGCACTTCGCGAGGTCGCCGCCCGAGTCGAAGCCCGCCGAGATCCAGCGTGCCCGGTTCTCCGGCGTGATGTCGTTCGGCGGCTCCCCGGCCTCCCAGGCGTCGGGCGAGCCCAGCGCGTCCCGCAGCTCCTGGCTGGGCTGCGCGGCGCTGGGGACCTGCATCGACGCGGTCGATGCCCAGCAGATCCACTGCAGCGAGTTGCGGCGCCAGGCGTCGTCGAACGCCTCCGGATCGGTGTCCTCGTACTGGTTGCGCAGCTCGCCCTGGTAGAACACCAGCGTGCTGTTCCAGCTGGCGGCGTTGGAGTACATGTAGGCGAGGTCCCACAGGTAGGCGCCGGGGACGTGCGCCTCGTCCTCGAAGTCCGTCCCGGTGCCGTAGCCGAGCGGCCAGTAGATCGTGGAGTCGAGGTTGCACATCCGCGGGAAGTCCTCGGCGAAGGTGTCCGCCTCGCAGCTGGAGGACGAGGGGACGTCCGGCCAGGTGTAGACGACCACGTCGGGCGCGGTCCAGGGCAGCCCACGGTCGGAGCTCGCGACCGACCACACCTGGTTCAGGCATCCCGAGGCCGCGTCGAGCACGGCCTGGAGCTGCTCCTGGGAGGGGGCGGTCGGGGTGGCGGGCAGGTCGCAGCTGCCCACGTCCGGTAGGCCGCCCTCGGTGAGGGGGTTGTCCTGCATGACGCCCAGGAGCTCCTCGGGCGTGGCCTCGGGGAACTCCCCGAGACCCAGCACATGGAACTCCGAGTAGTCCGACGGCTCGGTCGTCGGCGTCTCCTCCTCGGTGGAGGTGGCCTCGGAGTCGCTGGGCTCGATCGACTCCGACGTCGTCGTGGGGTCGCCGGCGACGGGCTCCGGGCCCCCGCGGTTCAGCGCGAGGAAGGTGATCCCCCCGCCGACCACCAGGATCATCGCGAGGATGCAGCTCGCCGCGACGGCGAGCAGCGCCCACGGCCGCTTCCGCTGCGGTGCGGGAGGCTGCACACCGGGGGCCTGCCCGTGGCCGGGGCCCTGCGGCGGCTGCGACGGAGGCTGCTGCCACTGCGGCGACTGCCACGGGCCCTGGGGTGCGCCGCCCTGCGATCCGCCCTGGCCCGGACCACCCTGCGGTCCGCCCTGCCATGGCCCGCCCTGGCCCTGTCCCTGCGGGCCGGCCCCGTCCCCCGGGCCGCCCCATCCTGCGTTCGACATCTGGTTCCCCTCGTCTCCGCCACCGCACTGCCACCGCACTGCTGGTGTGCAGGATATCCGGGCATCTCGCCCGGGGACGAGTGTTCCATCGGCGGGGAGGGGGCGGCTCGTTCGACGCCCCGGCTGCGCGAACGCAGCGGCCGGACATGTGGAAAGACCCCTGCCCGGCGAGTGAACTCGCTGGTCAGGGGTCTTCCATTCGGCGGAGGATGGGGGATTTGAACCCCCGAGGGCGTTAACCCAACACGCGTTCCAGGCGTGCGCCATAGGCCGCTAGGCGAATCCTCCAGTGCTCGTGAAGAGCGATGATCAGAGTACCCGACAGCGCAGGCCTGCGCGAACCGAGCGGGCGCACGTCACACTCGGCCCGTCCTCGCGGCCGTCGCGGCCGCATCGAGGCGGCGCCCGTCGTCGCTCTCGCCTCTCCGCCCGGCCTGCGATCGCACAGCGATGGTCAGGTGCTGGCGCATGGGGTGCCGCTACGTCTATATAGGCGTAGCGGCACCCCATGCGCCCGAGATCGACGCTCATCGCGGGGCAGGTGCCGGGCCGGTGGAGTCCCGGAGGCGCAGCACGGGCTCGGCGACGCTGCGGGAGTCCGTGCGCCGGCCCTCGCGCCGCTCCTGCAGCATCCGCGCCGCGATCCGCCCCATCTCCTGCCGGGGCTGGTTCACGCTGGTCAGGTGCGGCCTGACGGTGAGCGCGACGGCGGAGGAGTCGTAGCCCACCACGCTCAGCCGCTCCGGCACCGCCACCCCGAGATCGGCGGCGCGGTGCAGCACCCGCACCGCGGCGATGTCGTTCGCGGAGAACACCGCCGTCGGGGCCTCCTCGGCGCCGCGCCGCAGCTCGCGCAGCAGCAGGTCGATGCCGTCGTCGGCCGAGTCCGGGCCGATCGCAGCGACCGCGTCGGCGAGCCCGAGCCGCGCCGTCTCGGCGAGGAACCCGGTGCGCCGCGCGGCGGGTCCGGGCCGGGAGGAGAGGGTCACGTGCGCGAGGCGACGATGCCCGGCCGCGACGAGATGCCGCACCGCGAGCGCGGCCCCGGCGGTGTCGTCGGTGACCACCGCATCCGTGCCCGGCACCGGGTCCTGCATCCGCCCGATCACCACCACCGGCACCCAGCGCGCCGCCTGCTCGAGCGCCTCCGGCGGCAGCCACGTGGTCACCGCGATGATCCCGTCCACCTCGAGGTCCAGCAGGCGCTGCAGCTGCCGCTCCATGTGCGCGGTGTCCCGCCTCCCGTGGGCGATCACGACCCCCGCCCCGAGCATCTCGGCGCTCTCCTCGATCCCGGCGATGACGTCGGTGTGGTACGGGTTCCCGAGGTCCGTGGGGAGCACCCCGAACAGCGTCGTCGCCCGCCTCCGTCGTCCGTAGCCGAGACCTCGCGCGGCCTCCCGCACGCGCCGGCGGGTCGTCGGCGCGATGCCGGGGCGGTCGTTCAGCGCCATCGACGCGGCGGCGGAGGAGACCCCGGCCGCACGCGCCACGTCGGCCAGGCTCGGGCGCTTCCCGGAAGTGGTCACGACACCGGTCTAGCAGTGCCGAGTGCGGTGCTGACCGGCGGGTCTGAAGGTTTTCAGTCCCGGACCCGAAGACGTGCCGACGGGTTCACCCTCCGTTCACGGCGTGCGCCCCGATGCCGCCTAGCGTCGAGGTCATCGGCCCTGCGCCGCCCCGCTCCTCCCCGTCGAAGGACCTCCGTGACCACTGCGCCCCGCACCCTCGATCCCGCCTCGTCCGCCCTGCTCCCCATCGGCGACGGGGTCCCGGCGCTGCCCGCCCCCGCGGCGCTGCTCCTGGACTTCGGCGGCGTGGTCGTCACGACCGTCCCTCGCGTGACCTGGGCGCAGGAGCTCGCCGAGGACGTCGTCGCCCGGGCCGCGACGCTCGGCGCCCGTCTCGACGAGAGGTCGGTCGCGGAGTCGCTACGCGCGGGCCGCACAGCCCTGTCGATGTGGAAGAACGCCGCCTCCCGCCGCCTCGCCCCGCGCGAACTGGCACCGGCCGAGATCGTCGGCGACTTCCTCCTCGCCGACCTCCCGGACCCGGTGCGACGCACCCTCGCCCTCGACGCCGGCGAGCTGCTCGCGACGATGGCGACCCTGGTCTCCGAGCACCACCAGCGCCCGGGCATCGACGAGCTGCTCGCCGAATGCGCCACGCGCCGCCTCCCGCTCGGGATCGTCTCCAACGCCCACTCCGGCCGGGCGCACCGCGCGATCCTCGCCGACCTGGGGCTGGACCGCTTCTTCGGCGTGCAGGTGTACTCCGACGAGGTCGGGATCCGCAAGCCCCACCCGGGCATGATCCGCCTGGCCGCGGAAGGGCTCGGCGTCGCCCCGCCGCAGGCCTGGTACGTCGGCGACACCCTCGACCGGGACGTGGTCGCCGGGCGCCGCGCCGGGGTCGGCGCCGTGGTGATCACCCGCGACCGACGCACCGACACCCCGCCGTTCCGCATCGCCGAGGCCCCCGACCTCGTGCTCGAGACCCCGGAGGGGCTGATCGCCCCGCTGCGCGCCGCGCTCGACAGCGCGGTGGCCGAGCATGCAGCGTCCGAGCGCGGCGCGGCCGGCGGGCCGACGACGGCGACCGCGCCGGGCACGGAGCCGCCCGCCGGCGGCCCGTCGGCCGCAGCGCCGTCGTCGGCCGCCGCGGCCGGTGCCGCACCCGCCCCCTCGCGCCGCGGCCGACCCGCCGTGCTCCTGGACCACGGCGGCGTGATCACGCTGTCCACCCCGAACCCCGCGCGGGACGAGGAGGTCGGCACGCTGATCGTCGCCCTCTCCAAGCGCATCGGCCACCCGATCGACCTCGAGACCGCCGCCCGGGCCGTCGCCGAGGGGTGGGAGCGGCACCGTGCCCGCAAACGCGCCCGCGACACCTCCGCCGACCCCGCCCACCGCCACGACGAGATCGATCCGGCCGTGCTGTGGGGCGACCTCGTGGGTGAGGGACTGCCAGAGCCGCTGCGCGCCGCGCTGCGCCTGGACGGCGCGCAGCTCTCCCTCGCCCTGCACCGGGCGAAGTCCGTGCCCGCGCCGCGACCCGGGGCGCTCGAGCTGATCCGCTGGTGCCGCGAGCAGGGGATCGTCGTCGGCATCGTCTCCAACACGATCTCCGGCCGCGGAGTGCGGGAGATCCTCGCACGCTACGGCGTGCTCGCCGACCTCGGCCCCTCCGCGTACTCCGACGAGATCGGGGTGCGCAAGCCCGGCCGCGAGATCTTCGAGGCCGCGCTCGCCGGTCTCGGCTCCGACCCCGCCGACGTGCTCTACGTCGGCGACAAGTCCGTCAACGACGGCCGCGGCGGGAAGGACGCCGGCATCGGCACCGTCTGCCTGCTGCGCGGCGGCAAGGACTCCGACGAGGAGCTCGCGAAGGCGCTCGCGGGCGGCTTCGCCGACCACGTCCTCGACTCCCCGGACGCGCTCATCGACCTGCTCGTCGAGCGCCTGCGCGAGACCGCGCGGCCGTCCGCCGCGGCGGGCGCGCACCGCGCCGCCCCCTGATCCCGGCGCCCCCGCGGCGCCGTCGCCCCCCGTCCCCTCGCTGACCGTCCCTGCGACCCGCTCCTTGGGCCGCAGTCCGCCCCGTCCGCCGGCCCTCACCGCCCCGCACGTCCAGAACCTCTCGAAGGAGCCTCCCGTGACCACCCAGAACCCTCCCCGTCCTGCCGAGGACGAGCGCCGCGGCGCTCGTCCTCGGCACCATCGACGGGGTGCGCAGCGTCCAGCTGTCCACCTCGCAGAAGCTGATGATCTTCGTGCTGTCGATGTCGCTGTTCGGCCTGTCGAACATCATCCTGGAGATCATCCCGGACCCCTCCATCGGCCCCGTCGACATCTCCGTGTCCTACATGGTGTTCGTGCCGCTGACGATCGCGGCGCTGTTCTCCCCGTTCTGGGCCGCGCTCGGAGCACCGCTCGGCGAGATCGTGTTCACCGACCTGCTGATGGGTGACTTCTCCGGCCTCGCCGAGGTCGAGGGCTTCCTGCAGATGTTCCTCGCCGTGTTCCTCGCCGGCTCCCTGATCCGCAACCCGCGCTCCAGGGGGCAGATCGCTCTCGGTGCGATCGTGCTGGTGCTCGTGGACAAGATCCTCTCCGCGATCGTGGACCTCTCCAAGGTCTGGATCGGCGTGGAGGACGCGGAGTTCGTCGAGGGCCTGCCCGAGTCGATGCTGGCGCTGGAGCTGCTCGGCCTCGGCGTCGACGTGCTGATGTCCGGGATCCTGCTCGGCGCGATCCCCGCGATGTGGCTGATCCCGGCCCTGCACGGGAAGATCGAGCCGCTGATGGGCATGCGCCCCCGGGACCCCGGCGAGCCGATCCCCGGCCAGGCCCGCCTCTCCGGCACCTTCGTCGGCTTCGCGGTGCTGCTCGGCGTGGCGAGCTTCGGCTTCGCCTTCCTCGAGGCCTTCGACATCTCCGCCGGCGCCTTCGAGCCCGACTTCATCGACCGGTTCGGCGACTGGTTCCTCCTCGTCTCCGTGCTCGCGATCGCGGTGGTCCTGGTGATCGCGATCCTGCTCTTCCGCCGGGCGCAGGCCTCGCGCGAGACCGCCGACCGCGCCTGAGCGACGACCCCCGACCCCGGAGACCCTGATGCAGACCGTTCCCCCGACCACCGCTCCCGCCCCGGCACCCGCCGGCGACAGGCGAGCGAACCCCGTGATCCGCGTGAAGGACCTGTCCTTCCGCTACCCGGGCACCGGCCGAGACACCCTGCGCAACGTCGACCTCACCATCGAGCGGGGCGACTTCGTGGCGGTGGTCGGGGGCAACGGCTCCGCCAAGACCACCCTGTGCAAGACCTTCAACGGCCTCGTCCCGCACTACTGGAGCGGCGACTTCGCCGGGTCCGTGCATGTGGACGGGGTCGACACCTGGGACTCGTCCGTCGCGGAGCTCTCCAGCCGCGTCGGCTACGTCTACCAGGACTTCCAGAACCAGCTGGTGCGGCCGACGGTCCGCGACGAGGTCGCCTTCGGACCCCTGAACTTCGGTCACGCCGACCACCGTGAGCGCACCGACGAGGCCCTCGAGCACCTGGACATCGCCCACCTGCGCGACCAGTTCGTCTGGCAGCTCTCCGGCGGCCAGTCCCATCTCGTGGCCCTCGCCGCGGTGCTCGCCCTGCGCCCCGAGGTGATCGTGGTCGACGAGCCGGTCGCCGAGCTCGATCCGGCCCGCGCGCGGGAGATCTACCTGCGCCTGCGCGAGCTCAACGAGCGCGACGGCATCACCGTGATCACCATCGAGCACCACGCCGAGTTCATCGCGGAGTTCGCCCGCTCCGTGGTGCTCATGGCCGACGGCGCGCCCGTCTGGCACCTGCCTGTGCGGGAGGCGATGGACCGCCACCAGGATCTCGCCGCCCACGGTGTCCCCGCCCCGGACGCGGTCGCGCTCTCGGCCGCGGCCGGTGCGCGTCCGGTCGCCCTCGACGTCCCCTCCGCCGCCGCGGCCCTGCGGCCCGTCGTGCGGGAGCGGCCGACGGAGGAGCGGCCGACGGGAGGGCGGCCGTTGGGGGAGGAGCGGCCGACGGGGGCCGACGCCCCTGGCGGCGCCGCTCCTGGGTGCTCCGATCCCGACAGCGCCGGCCCGTCGGCCGCCGTCGAGCCCCGGGCGGACGCAGCCGACGAGCCCGCCGAGATCGTCGCGACGCTGCGCGGGGTCCGCCACGGCTACCGCTCCGTCGCAGGCGGGCTCTCCACCGTCCTCGACGACCTCGACCTGGACCTGCGCGCAGGGGAGCGCATCGCCCTGGTCGGCACCAACGGCGCCGGCAAGACCACGCTGATGAAGCTGCTGACCGGGCTGATCGTGCCCCGCGCCGGTACGGTCACGGTCGACGGGATCGACACCCGCACCCGTTCCGCCGCGAAGATGGCCGACCACGTCTCCTACCTGTACCAGCACCCGCAGCAGATGTTCCTCAAGGACACCGTGCGTGAGGACATCGCCCTGTTCCCCCGCGGCCGGAAGGTGCCCGACGCCGAGGCGATCGTGGAGAGGATCATCGAGGAGGTGGGGCTCTCCGCCCTCGCGGACCGTGACGGACGCTCCCTCTCCGGCGGCCAGCAGCGCCGCGCGACGCTCGGCATCGGCCTGGCCATGCGGCCCTCGCTGCTGCTCCTGGACGAGCCGACCTCGAGCCTGGACATCCGCTCCCGCGACGACGTCACCGCGATGCTGGCCGCGCTCGCCGAGACCGTGCGCTGCGCCGTCGTCGCCACCCACGACATGGAGCTCGTCGCCACCTGGGCGAGCCGAGTGCTGGTGCTCGACCAGGGCGCCGTGCTCGCCGACGTCACCCCGCGCGAGCTCTTCTCCCCCCCGAGCTCACCGCCCGCACCCGGCTCGTCCCGCCGCAGGCCGCCCGCATCGCGCTCGAGCTGGGACTGGACCCGCTGCCGCTGACCGCGGCCGAGCTGCGGGAGTGGCTGCCGAAGGAGGTGCGCTGATGACGCGCAGGACGCACGACGTGCTCAGCGTCGACTGGATCCGGCTCGAGCTGCTGCGCACCGCGTACTCGACCCGTGGCGGGCTGTTCTCGAGGATGGATCCCCGGATCGTCCTGGCCTGGTACCTGATGATGGCGCTCGCACCCTGGTTCACCCATGACACCGGCGTCCTGCTGGTGCTGTTCGCGCTCGGGGTCGTCTCCGTGGCCCTCGCCCGGGTGGGGCCGCTGGTGCTGGGGCTGTTCCTCATCGGCCTGCTCGGCAACGTGATCGGCCTGTTCGTCGCCTCGTTCCTGTTCGGCGGGAATCTCGACACGCTCGTCGCCCTCGCCGAGCTGAACCTCAAGCTCGGCGCCGTCTCCATGGCGTCGATGGCGGCGTTCGTGTCCCTGGACCCGGAGAAGCTCTCCGACGCGCTGCTGTGGTTCCGCGCCCCCGAGCTGCTCGCCTTCGGCGTCAGCTACGGCTACCGGATGCTGCCGATCCTGGTGGACGAGTACGTGACCGTCTTCGAGGGGCAGCGCCTGCGGCACGCGCCGGTGGAGAGACCGGGCCTGCTGGGCTGGCGGGTGGTGCGGCAGTGGTGCGTCCTCGCCGTCACCGCGTTCTACCCGATCATGCTCAACACCGCCAAGAACGTGCGTACGACGGTCGAGGCGCTCGAGACGCGCGGCTTCACCTACGGTGCCTCGAATCCCGCCGGACGTTCGCTGCGCCTGGCCTACCTGCGCGTCTCGGCGCTGGACCTCGCCGTGCTGCTCGCGACCGCGGTGCTCGTCGTCGCCGCCTTCCCGCTCGGCGCGCGGATCCCCTGGCTCGGGTGAGGGGCCGGGCCGTCGGCTGCGGCCCGGGCACCCTCGTGGAGCCGGGATGGTCAGGAGATGGCGCAGGGGCGACCAGTACGCCTATATAGGCATAGTGGTCGCCCCTGCGCCATGAGTCGACAGGTTCGGCCGACGGGATGCGTCTGCAGAGCGGGCCGACCTGAGGCCTGCGGCCGGGGTCAGTCCTCCTCGCCCGCGTCGGGGTGGCGGCGGAGGTTGACGACGGCGGCGACGAGGCCGCCCCAGACGGTGACGATCGCGACGATCATCATGATGATGGCGGGGACGGACATGATCCCTCCTGGGGAACGGGCCGGTGCGGGACCGGCGGTGAGTCGAGCGGGCCGGTGCGGTGCCGGCGGAGGACGGGGCTAGCGGTGGTGCGGGGAGGCGCCGAGTGCAGCTCGTCGGGGACGAGGTGCCGGGCGGATCTCCGCCCGGCACCTCGCACCTCAGAAGCCGGCGGAGCGCAGCTCGTGCGGCGTGGTCGCCTCGGAGGTGGTGACCAGGCCCTTGCCGGAGACGACCTCGGGGGCGATCGGGTCGCCGTCGGAGTCGTCCTTGTACAGGTTGGAGCCGGCCGGCCACGGGATCAGCGAGAGGATCACCGCGACGACGACCAGGCCGATCGCCATCAGCCAGCCGAACGTCAGCACGAACCAGCCCGGATAGCCCTCGTAGGTGCCGTCGGCCGTGAGCAGGCTGACGGTGCTGATGATCAGCGAGATGCCGAGCACGAGCGGGGCGATGATCGCCACGCACGCGTACCACCAGCGGCCGATGTGGAAGGTGCCGCGGAAGTTCAGGTGGTCGCGGAGGGTCGGCATGCCGCGCACCACGAAGGCGACGACCAGCGAGGAGACCAGCGCCGCCGCGACGATGCCGTACTCGTTGGCCCACTTGTCCATCACGTCCAGCAGCGGCAGGCCCATCGTCGTGGAGAACAGGACCGTGGAGACGATCGCGATCGGCACGCACACCAGCAGGGTCGAGGAGACGCGGGCGAGGCCGAACTTGTCCTGGACCGCGGCGATCACGACCTCCACGATCGAGATCAGCGAGGTGAAGCCGGCCAGCACCAGCGAGCCGAAGAACAGCACGCCGATCAGCGCGCCGGCCGGGGCCTCGGAGATGATCGTCGGGAAGGCGATGAAGGCCAGGCCCACACCGGCGACGACCACCTCGTCGACCGCGACGCCCTGGGCCTGCGCCATGAAGCCCAGCGCCGAGAACACGCCGATGCCGCAGAGGATCTCGAAGCTCGAGTTCGCGAATCCGACCACCAGGCCGGAGCCGGTGAGGTCGGTCTTCTTCTTCAGGTAGGAGGAGTAGGTGAGCATGATGCCGAACGCCACCGAGAGCGAGAAGAAGATCTGCCCGTAGGCGGCGATCCACACGCCCGGATCGGTGAGCGCGGCCCAGTTCGGGCGGAAGAAGGCATCCAGTCCGTCGATCGCGCCGGGCAGGAACAGCGAGCGCACCACCAGGATGATGAACATGACCACCAGCAGCGGGATGAACACGACCGCGCTGGCGGAGATGCCCTTCTGCACGCCGAGCGCCATCACGACGATCACCGCGATCCACACCACCAGCATGGAGATCAGCACCGCGGGGACGTAGTCGAAGGAGATGGTCGCGTCGGCGCCGCCGAGAGCCTGGGTGTACTCGCCGAAGAAGCCCGCCGCCCCCTCGGGGTGGGAGTCCCAGCGCTGGTCGAGGGAGAAGATGGTGTAGTTCGTCGCCCACGCCAGGATCAGCGCGTAGTACAGGGCGATGATCAGGGCGATCAGCACCTGCCACCAGCCGATGAACTCGGTCCAGCGGCGGAAGCGGCGCCAGGCGGCGGGGGCGGAGCCGCGCCAGCGGTGCCCGATCGCGTAGTCGAGGAAGAGCAGCGGGATGCCCGCGGTCAGCAGCGCGACGAGATACGGCAGGATGAACGCGCCGCCGCCGTTCTCGTAGGCGACCGCGGGGAAGCGCCAGATGTTGCCGAGGCCGACGGCGGAGCCGATGGCCGCGAAGATGAAGGCGGTGCGGCCGCGGAACGCACCGCGATCGGCGCTCTGGGGGGCGGCGCCGGCGGACGGGGTTGGTGCACTCACGATGAGCCTCCGGGTGAGCTGCGCCGGTCATGGCGCGGGGGAGAGAGGTCGACGACGTCGGCGACCCGGGGAAGATGCGCCGCCTGAGGGGTCGACGGCGCGACGGCCGCGGGAGACGGCCCTGGACCGCAGGGATGGGCGGTCCGACGCACGGCGCGGTGCGGGATCGCCGCGGGGCACCGTGGGGGGATCGTACCGTCCAGAGGGATGGACGCGCGCGGAGCGGAGTCGACCGCCGGGTCGTGCCCCGTGCGACGAATCGGGCGCGGTACCGCACCGGCCCGGCCCGGCCCGGGGTGCGACGGGGCGTCGCGACGCCGAGGGACCGGGCCTGCTCCGGGTCAGTCGGCGGGCGGCGGCGGGGGCGTCGGCGCGCCGACGGGCGGGGCGACCCGGGGGTGGCTCGTCCCCGAGCGGGCGGCGGTGCGGCCGTCGGCCGCGGCGCCCGGCGAATCGTCGGCACGGCCGTCCGCTCCCGTCCCCGCAGCGGCGCCGACGGGGACGCGGGCGGGCGAGGGGTCCCAGCCGCCGTCGACCACGCGGCGCTGCATCAGGATCGCGCCGCCGAGGATCAGGGCGCCGACGACGACCAGCAGCACGATCCCGGGCAGCACCCCGGTGCGCGCCGAATAGCCGATGAGGATGCCGAACCAGCCGAAGTCGGTGTCGCCGAAGGTGGTGTTCGCGGAGCCGAAGGTGCCCAGCACCTTCAGCAGCAGCGCCGGCAGGAAGGTGACCAGCAGGCCGTTGACGAATCCGCCCGCGACCGCGCCGCGTCGGCCGCCGGTGGCGTTGCCGTACACGCCCGCGGCGCCACCGGTGAAGAAGTGCGGCACCAGGCCCGGCAGGATCAGCGCGAGCCCGAGCACCGGCCCGAGCCACACGCCGAGCACCAGCAGGCCCACGAGACCGCCCGCGAAGCTGGAGAGGAACCCGATGAGCACCGCGTTCTGCGCGTAGGGGAACACGATCGGGGCGTCCAGGGCCGGGATCGCACCGGGCACGACCCTCGCGGCGATGCCCTGGAAGGCGGGGACGAGCTCGCCGAGGATCGTGCGCACGCCGAACAGGATCACGGCCACCGCGATGCCGAACTGCAGCCCCTGGGTCACCGACTGCATGAGGTAGTTGCCCACCCCGGTGGCCCCGCCCTCGAAGGCGCCGAAGGCGGTCTCCTGCCCGGAGCGCGCCAGGAACGCGATCGCGACCACGAGATACATCAGCACCATCGACAGAGCGGTGGCGACCATGGAGTCGCGCAGGAAGCGGAGCGACTCGGGGACCTTGAGGTCCTCGGTGGAGCGGCTGCGCCCCTTGGGGTCGACGAGTCGGCCGACGGTGCCCGCGGCGATGTACCCGGCGGTGCCGAAGTGACCGATCGCGATCGAGTCGTCCCCGGTGATCCGCCGGGTCCAGGGCTGGGCGAGAGCGGGCAGGGCCACCATGAGGATGCCCAGCAGCACCGCGCCGAGCACCACCACGACCACGGTCGGCATCCCGGCCGAGGCCATCACGATCGTGATCAGGGTGGCCATGAACAGCAGATGGTGGCCGGTGAGGAAGACGTAGCGCAGCGGCGTGAAGCGGGCGAGCAGGATCGCGACCACGAAGCCGAGGATCATCAGCCAGGCGACCTGGGCGCCGAACTCCTCCTGCGCGATGCCCGCGATCGCCTCGTTGGTGGGGACCACGCCCTGGGCACCGAGCGCGCCCTGGATCATCACACCCAGCGGGGTGAGGGAGGCGGTGACGAGCGTGGCGCCCGCGCCGATGAGCAGGAAGCCGAGCACGGCCTTCAGGGCGCCGCCCGCGACCTGGCCGACGGACTTGCGCAGCGCGATCAGGCCGATCGCGGTGATGATGCCGATGAGATAGGCGGGGACGGAGAGCACCTCGTTGACGAGGAACTCGGCGACCGTGACGAGCACGTTCATGGTTCTTCTCCGGGGAGTGGGGACGGGGGAGGGGCGGCCGACAGGTCGGAAGGGGAGGACGCGTCAGACGGCGTAGATGCGGCGCAGGGCCGCGTCGATCTCCGCCTGCGAGGTGAAGTTCTCGATCACCTCGACGCGCACGCCGACCTCGCCGAGGGTGTCCGCGATCGCACCGGAGGTGAGGATCGCGTCGGAGTCCTTGGCGCGGCCCTTCGCAGAGATCGTGTCGGTGGCCTGCACGTCCAGATGCGAGGACCAGCCCCAGCGCTCCAGGACCTGCTCGGCCGTGTTCTTCAGGAACAGGCTGGTGCCCAGCCCGTTCCCGCACACCGTGAGCAGGAGCTTCTTCGAGGGTACGGCGTCGGCATCGACCATGGCGCCCGTGCCGGAGCCGGTGTCGGTCCCGGCCTCGGCGCCGGACCGCGAGTCCTCTGCCGACCTCTCGCCCGGACCAGTGCCGTCGGCCCCGAGAGCTGCGAGCACGTCCTCTCGCGTCCGCGCCGCGTCGAGCAGGGAACGGCGGGCCGGGTCGGCGAGCACCCCGGCGAGGGCCGCGAGCGCCTCGCGGTGCGCGGAGCTGTCCGCCGCAGCCAGCGCCATGACCAGCGTGACGGGGTCGTTGGCCGCGTTGCCGAAGGCGATCGGCTCCGCCAGGCGCACGAACGACATCCCCGTGCGATGCACCGACTCGTCGGGCCGGGAATGGGCGAGCGCGAATCCCGGGGCGATGACGATGTAGGGGCCGTGCTCCTCGACGGTGCGGATCATCGCCTCTGTGTAGGCGGGGTCGGTGGCGCCGGTGGAGACCAGCAGCTCGCCGGAGCGGTGTATCGCCTCGCGCCAGTCGGCGGCATCGGCGTCCAGGAGGATCGTGGACGGGGAGAGCAGTTCGCTGAGCTGTGACATGTCAAGGGCCTCTTCTCACGAGGGCGGCGCGGGGCGGGATCGAAACGCTACGCCTGAGCCGTCGGCGATGGGGGAGCGCGCCTGTACCGGTGCGACGAGGCCCACCCGCCCTGCATGTCACGACCCCGCAACCGGCGGCAGGCGCGCACGAGGAGACGCGCTCCGACCGTTACGCTCGGGCCCATGTCTGAACCGTCCCCCGTGCGGCTCGGCTCCACCTCGACCGAGCCGTCCACCGCCTACATGCACCAGCTCGACGAGGAGAGGGAGGCGGCTCTGCGCACGCAGCGCCACCCCGGCTCCGACCACATCGGCGCCCCGGAGGCGCTGCGCTCCCGGCTCGAGGAGGAGGTCGACAAGGCCGGCCCCGAGCTCGTCGACCTGATGATCGACCTCGCCGAGCATCCCGAGGTCGCCTTCGAGGAGCACCGCTCCGCCGCCGCGATCGTGAAGATCCTCGAGGGCCACGGCATCGAGGCGCAGCTCGGAGTACACGGCCTGGACACCGCGATCCGCGCGGAGATCCGCGGCGAGGGCGCCGGAGCGGCCGACGCGCCGACCGTCGCGGTGCTCTCCGAGTACGACGCCCTGCCCGGCATCGGCCACGGCTGCGGCCACAACGTCATCGCCGTGATGGGTCTGGGCGCCTTCCTGGGGCTCGCGGAGCTCGCGAAGAAGGACCCCTCGGCCGTGCCCGGCACCGTCGTCTACCTCGGCACGCCCGCCGAGGAGGGCCACACCGGCAAGGAGTACATGGCCCGCCAGGGCGCCTTCGACGGGCTCGACGCCGCGGTCATGGCGCACGGCTACCCGGGCTACGACCTGGCCGACCAGGTGTGGCTGGGCCGGCGCACCCTCACCGTCGAATTCCACGGCCACACCGCCCACGCCTCCGCGCAGCCGTTCATGGGCCGCAACGCCCTGGACGCGGCGAGCCTGATGTACCAGGGCATCGGCCTGATGCGCCAGCAGACCCCGCCCAGCGACCGCATCCACGCCGTGATCCGGGAGGGCGGCGAGCGGGCCAGCGTCGTCCCCGACCACGCGAAGCTCGACCTGTACGTCCGCTCCCAGCGCCCCGAGACCCTCAAGGACCTCTCGCGCCGGGTCGAGGACGTCGCCCACGGTGCGGCTCTGATGGCCGGCGTCGGCGTGACCGTCTCCTGGGACCGCCACCCGCCCTCCCTGCCGGTGCGCACCAACGACGCGCTGACCGGCCGCTGGGTCGAGGCGCAGCGCCGCCGCGGCCGCGACCCGCTGCCGCTGGGCGTGGTCTCCACGACGCTCGCCGCCTCCACCGACTTCGGCAACGTCAGCTACCGCCTGCCCGGCATGCATCCGCTGATCCGCATCGCCCCGGCCGACGTCGCCCTGCACACCCGCGAGTTCGCGGCCGAGTCCACCTCGGCCGCCGCCCGCGCGGCAGCGACCGACGGGGCCCACGGCCTCGCCGCGACCCTGCTCGACGTCCTCCACGACCCGGCGCTCGCCGCCGCGGTCGCCGAGGAGTTCGCGCAGGCCGGGGGCGCGATCGACGTGCCCTCCTTCTTCGACTGACACCGTTCCCCGCCCGCCGTCGGCGGCCGATGGACGAGTCGGCCGTCGGCGCCGCCCGACCTCCGTCCCCGTCCCGGACCGTCCCGTCGGGCGCCCCCTCCTCCGGCCCCGACCTCGAACCGCACCACCTGGGAGTCCCCATGAGCGCCACCCCCGCGCCCCCGGCGAAGACCGGCCTGACCGACAAGATCCTCAACGGCGTCGAGAGGGCGGGCAACAAGCTGCCCGAGCCCTTCATGCTGTTCCTCATCCTGTTCGCCGTCACCGGCGTGGTCTCCACGGCCATGGCCTGGGCGGACGTGGAGGTGACGGTGCCCGGCTCGGACGAGGCCACGGTGATCAAGGGCCTGTTCACCGGTGAGGGCCTGACCTGGCTGACCACCACCATCGGCGAGAACTACATCGGCTTCCCGCCGCTGGTGACGGTGCTGCCGATCCTGCTCGCGATCGGCATCTCCCAGCACTCCGGGCTGCTCGCCGCCGCGATCCGCAAGCTGTTCGGCTCCTCGCCGTCGTGGATGCTCCCCTACGTGGTGGGCTTCGTGGGCGTGGTCTCCTCGATCATGGCCGACTCGGCCTTCGTGGTGGTCCCGCCGCTGGCCGCGCTCGTGTTCAAGGCCGCCGGGCGACACCCCGTCGCAGGCCTGCTGGGCGGCTTCGCCGCCGCCGGCGCCGGCTACTCCACCAACATCTTCCCCACCTCGCTGGACGCGCTGTTCGCGGGGATCACCACCTCCGTGATGGACGCGCTACCGGACTTCGAGTTCACCTCCGTGAACCCGGTCTCGAACTGGTTCTTCAACATCGCCTCGTCGCTGGTGCTCGGCTTCGTCGCCGGCTTCATCATCGACCGGATCCTGGAGCCGCGGCTGAACCGCCAGGGCATCGGCCGCGACGAGATCACCGAGGAGGGCGAGGTCGCCACCAGCGGCGAGAGCGCCGAGCAGATGCGCGCCGAGCTGAGCCCGACGGAGAACAAGGGCCTGATCGCCGCCGTGATCGCCGCCGTGGTGCTCACCGCGATCGTGCTGGCGGCGACGCTGGTGCCCGCCTCGCCGTGGCGGAACGAGGACGGCGGCTTCCTGCCCGAGTCGCCGCTGCTGGACTCCATCGTGTTCCTGGTCGTCGCCTACTTCATCGTGCTGGGCCTGACCTACGGCATCGTGGTCGGCACCCTGCGCAGCACCAAGGACGCGGTGGCGATGATGACCGAGTCGCTCAAGGAGATGCTGCCCTTCGTGGTGCTCGCCTTCATCCTGGGCAACTTCATCGCCCTGTTCAACTGGTCCGGGATCGGCACCTGGATCGCCGTGACGGGCGCCGCCGCCCTCGAGGGCATCGGCCTGACCGGCTTCCCGGCGGTGCTCGGCTTCATCCTGCTGGCCAGCTGCCTGAACCTGTTCATCATCTCCGGCTCCGGCATGTGGGCGATCATGGCCGCGGTGTTCGTGCCGATGTTCGCGCTGATCGGCTACGAGCCCGCCTTCACCCAGGCCGCGTTCCGCGTGGGCGACTCCGCCACCCAGGTCATCACGCCGATGAACCCGTACATGATCGTGCTGCTGGGCATGCTGCGGAAGTACGAGCCCGGCGCGGGCCTCGGCTCGCTCATGGCGCGGATGCTGCCCTTCGTGGTCCCGTTCTGGTTGGTGTGGACCGTGATCCTCGCGGTCTTCTTCTTCGCGGACCTGCCGCTCGGCCCGGGCAACGGCATCTTCCTCGGCTGATCCCCCTCCGGCGGCCCCGTCGACCCCCTCGGCCCTGGAAGGCCCGCCGTCCCCATACTTTGCCCATCGAGACGTTGCTTTGGTGCTCTATATGCCCGGAGAGAGCACCAAAGCTACGTCTCGATGGTGTGCCGGGGTCTGGGGTGAGCGGCGGGGCCGTCGGATCGACAGGTTCTGCTGCGCCCAGGACCTATGTCGCGCGTCGCATCGGTCCTGCGGGCAGCAAAACCTGAGCCGGGGTGTGCCTGGAGGTATCTGCCCCAGCCAGCGCTCCGCGCGACCGGTCGGTGGGGGCGAGGTGTCCCTGCCCGGGCACCGGGTTGAGCGTTGGGGCCGGCGGCGCGAGGATGGCGGGCATGAGCGAACTCGCCGACCGCCTCCGCGCCCTGCCGTCCTTCCCCGAGGACATGCCCGGCCTCGACCCTGACTCCGTCCCCGAGGACCCGGCCGTGCTCTTCCTCGACTGGCTCGAGGACGCGATCGCGAGCGGCGCCCGCCAGCCGCACGCCATGACCTTCCAGACCCTCGACGGCGGAGCGCCCGTCGGCCGCACCCTCATCCTCAAGGACCTCGACGCCCGCGGCCTGCTCGTCTCCACCCACCGCACCTCCCGCAAGGGCGAGCAGCTCGCCGCCGACCCCCGCGCCGCGATGACCTTCTTCTGGCGCGAGAGCGGCAGGCAGGTGCAGGTGGGCGGCGGGGTCGTGGTGCTGGACGAGGCGACCTCGCAGACCGACTGGGCCTCGCGCCCCTCCTACGACGGCTCCCCGAACCCGGACTGGCAGGTCTACGCGCTGCAGCCGGCCTGGTACGAGTTCACCCAGTCGCGGCTGGACCGCAAGCACGTGCGCGTCGGCTACCGGCGCGAGGGAGGCGCCTGGTCGCACGGGCGCGTGACCACGCCGGCGGGCTGACCGGCCCCGCCTCAGCGCTCCCGGACGAAGCGCCGGTGCGACCGGCCGTAGGCGTCGACGATCCCGTCGTCCGTGAAGCCGAGCCGGGCGAGCACCGTGGCCGAGGCCGGGTTCGCGAGGTCCGCGAGGCCGACGAGACGGCGCAGCCCGAGCGGCCCGTCGGCCGCCTCCACGCACAGCCGCCCCGCCTCGGTCGCGAGCCCGCGGCCCCACCGGTCCTGTGCCAGCGTGTACCCGAGCTCGACGCCCTGGTCGGTGACCTCCAGACCCGCATCGCCGATCAGCTCGCCGCTCGCACGCTCGATCACGGCCCAGAACGCGAAGCCGTGCCGGGCCTGGTGGGCGGCGTAGTCGGCGAGCATCTGCGCGGTCCGCTCCGGGGAAGCGGGCTCGCCGTCGCCGACGAAGCGCATCACCTCCGGATCGCCGTAGACGCGGTGCGCGGCCGCGGCGTCGTCGACCGTGAACGGGCGCAGGTCCAGACGCGGGCCGCGCAGCGGGAACCGAAGGGTCATCCCGCCAGTATGGCGAGGGGCCGGCCCGGCCGGGAGTCAGCTGACGACCGTGGCGAGGCCCTGGCGGGCGTGGCGCAGCCGGTCGGGGGAGTAGGTGGTGATGCCGATCTCCTGGGCGCGGCCCGGATCGGAGACGCGCGGGTTCCCGTTCTCGTCCTCGCCCTGGGCGACGACGAAGTGGCCGTAGTCGGCCTCCTCCTCGCCGAGCAGCCGGCCGTGGTGGACGTGCAGTATCACGACCTTTCCGCGCGCGGCGGCCTCCAGCCCCTCCTCGAACCGGGCGCGGGTGGCGCGGGCGCCCGCGTCCCGCAGGCCGTTCTCGAGGTCGCCGAGATAGGCACCCGTGTAGTCGACGGTCTTCTCCTCGGGCTCGCCCCACGGGGACAGGCCGCAGCGGGCCCGCATCTCGATGACCGCCTTGCGGTTGCCGCCCACCGTCGTGCCCTTCTCGCCCGAGACGTAGTGCGGGACCTTCCGGCCCGCGGCGACCATGGCGATGACCGTCGAGGTGGGGCCGCAGTTCTCCGTGTCCCACGGACCGGTGCCGATCTGGTCGACGACCACGAGGTCGCCGGTGGCATGGGCCTGCGTGGACGCGAGCAGTCCGGCCGCGGTGAGGCCGAGGGCGCCGAAGCCGCGGAGCGCGGTGCGTCGGCTGAGGGTGCTGTCGAGCGGGCTGGGCAACCCGGTCACCTCCGAGGGGTCGAGGGGAGCGACCGGGCGAGCCTCAGCGGGCGGTCTCGATCGCGCACCGTCCCCGCGAGACGCGACCGATGCGCCGAAATGAGCCCTCCACGCTGTGACAGCCCGCCCCCGCGCGGCAAGACGTGCGTGATCCACCGCTCGTGCGGCACGAACCACATCGGGGCAGGCGCCCCGGTGCGGGCTACCCTTGCCGGATGTCACGCGCCGCCCTCCTGCCTCCCGTGCTGCTCGGCCTCGTGGTCCTGCTGCTCGCGCAGATGGCGGGCCTGGCCGCGACGGCGCTGCTCGACCTGCCCGTGCCCGGGGTGGTGCTCGGGATCGTGCTGCTGGCGCTGCTGGGGATCCTCCGGCCCACCCGCGGTGTGCTCCGCGCCGCGGAGCCCGCGGCGACCCCGCTGCTGGCGCACCTGCAGCTGCTGTTCGTCCCGCCCGGTGTGGGGATCCTGCTCGAGCTGGACACCCTCGCCGCGAACGCGCTCCCGCTCGCGCTCGCCGTGGGCGGTTCCTTCGTGCTCGCGCTGGTGATCTCCGGGCTGATGCTCCAGGCGCTGCTGCGCCGCCAGGACCGCCGACGGGGTGAGGCGGGCGGTCCCGACGCCCCGCCTCCGGCCGACGGGACGGACGGCCCCGGCAGGTCGCCGGGGCACGGCGGGGCCGGACCGTCGGCGGCCGCAGGAGGTGCCCGCGCATGAGCGCGCTGTACGAGCTGCCGGTCTTCGGCCTCACCCTGACCCTCGTCGTATACCTGCTGTCCTACGGGCTGTACCACCGGCTGGGCCGTCCCGGCCTGCTCTCCCCGGTGCTGGTCAGCGTGGTGGTGATCGCGACCGTGCTGCAGCTGACCGGGATGCCCTACGCCCTCTACCTCGAGCAGGTCGCGCTGCTGACGCTCCTGCTGGGCCCCGCGACCGTCGCCCTCGCCCTGCCGCTGCTGCGCAACGGCCGCGCGCTGCTCGCCTCGGCGCCGGCCGTGCTCGCAACCCTGGTGGTCGCGGGGATCGTGAGCATCTCGGTGACCGTCGCCGCGATGGTCGCGCTCGGGGCCGACGAGTCGACGCTGCGCGCCGCGCTGCCGCGCTCGGTCACCTCGCCCGTCGGCCTCACGATCGCGGAGAGTCTCGGGGCGTCGGTGCCGCTCGCGGTGGTGCTGACCCTGGTCTCCGGCACGCTCGGCGCGGTGGTGGGGCCGGCGCTGCTGAGCCTGGTGCGTGTCCGCGACGAGCGGGCGCGCGGCTTCGCGATCGGCCTGACCTCTCACGGGATCGGCACCTCGCGGGTGCTGGGGGAGTCGACGGTCTCCGGCGGCTGGTCGAGTGCCGCGATGGTGCTGAACGCGCTCGCGATGACGGTGACGCTGCCGGTGGTCGCGCACCTGGTGACCGGCTGAGCGCCCGCGTTCAGAGCATCGCGTCGTATCCCGCCCGGAAGTCCGGGAACTCGAGCTCGCCCAGCAGCTCGTGCAGCGCGGTCGCCTCCAGCACGGTGCCTGCCCCGGGATCCGCTGACGTGCGCGGCGGCGCGGGCACGCCGAGACGCTGCGCGAGATGCGTGACGACCTCGCCGAGCAGGGCGGGTGCGCCGTCCGTCGCATGGAGCAGCGCCGGCGGTGCGGGCGAGGACAGCAGTGCGAGGATCGCGCGGGCGAGATCGGCCTCGTGGATCCGGTTCGTCCGACGACCGTGCTCGACCGGGCGCCCCTCGAGGACGGTCCGGATTAGACGGTTCCGGCCGGGTCCGTAGATCCCCGCCGGGCGCAGGATCACCGCTCCGAACAGCTCGCGCGCCGTCTCCTCGCCCTCGATCAGCACGCGGGCGCGGTCGGAGCGCGGTCGCGCGGGGTCCGCCTCGGTGAGCGGACGCGAGGCGTCGTATCCCTCGAGGACCCGGGTGGAGGAGACGAACACCGTGCGCCGTGGGACCTCGGGCAGCGCGGCCGCGAGATGCGCGAGAGGCTCGCGATAGCTCGGGGCGGCCGACGGGGTGAGGGTGATGACCATGGCATCGACCCGCGGCAGCGGGGTGGGGAGGGCGGCGGAGAGATCGGCGGCGACGGGCACGAACCCCGGCGGCAGGGAGCTCGGGTCGCGGCGCAGCCCGAGGACCTCGTG
The DNA here is from genome assembly GCF_001613775.1 of Brachybacterium sp. sponge. Lineage (NCBI taxonomy): Bacteria > Bacillati > Actinomycetota > Actinomycetes > Micrococcales > Dermabacteraceae > Brachybacterium > Brachybacterium sp. sponge. The sequence goes on from NZ_LRMP01000001.1 coordinate 1,077,094, forward strand.
ACGACCTCTCTCGTCCTGATCAGCGAGCAGCAGGTCGCCCACCCGCAGGCCCAGGCGCCCGCAGCCCACCAGCAGGGTCCTCGTCGTCATAGCCGTCCTTCCGCGCGGGGAGCCTCCAGTATGGCGCGATCCGGCCCGCTCGGTGCGGCCGGATCTGACCGGTCGAGCCCGATGTCGCCGGTACGCCCAGGTGCCTCGGATCTCAGCCGCGATGGCCGAAAGTCGGGTGCGCCGAGCGGGATGCTCGGGGGAGGATTGCTCCTCGGACCGGCCCTGTCCGCCTGGGCCCACGCCGCGACCAGCGGTCCCGCTCCGGCAGCGCCCGTCACCTCGGGCTCCGGCAGGTCCGGCGCACGCCCCGCCGACCACGCGGCCGACGACCCCGTCGGCCCCTTCGAGGACAGGATCTGTCCTCAGCCCGTCCTACGCTCCGACGAGACCCCGGCCGCTCACCCCCGTCGGCCGGGCCGCACCACCCTGCTCCGGGAGATCCCCTCATGCTCTGGACCCTGATCCGGCGCCATCTGCGGCCCTATCTGCCGCACGTGGCCGCCGTGGCCGTCCTCCAGCTCGCGACCGTGCTCGCGACCCTCTACCTGCCCAGCCTCAACGCCGACATCATCGACAACGGCGTCGCCACCGGCGACACCGACTACATCTGGCGCGTCGGCGGGATCATGCTGATCGTCGCGATGGCGCAGGTCGTCACGGCGATCGCGTCGGTCTGGTTCGGCGCCCGCGTCGCGATGGGCATGGGCCGCGACATCCGCCGCTCCGTCTACACCCGCGTGGACCGCTTCTCGACCGAGGAGATGGGCCGCTACGGCGCCCCGACCCTCATCACGCGCGCGACCAACGACGTCCAGCAGGTGCAGATGCTCGTGCTGATGACCCTGAACTTCATGGTCATGGTGCCGATCATGTCCATCGGCGGGATCGTCATGGCGATCCAGGAGGACCCGGGGCTGTCCTGGCTGGTGTGGGTGTCCGTGCCGGTGCTGATGGTGATCGTCGGCCTGCTGGTCACCCGGCTGATGCCGCTGTTCCAGCGGATGCAGGACAACATCGACTCCATCAACGGCGTGATGCGCGAGCAGATCATGGGGATCCGCGTGGTGCGCGCCTTCGTGCGCGAGAAGCACGAGACCGGCCGCTTCCGCGACGCGAACGCGACCCTCACCGATACCTCGGTGCGGATCGGCCGCCTGTTCGTGATCATGGGCCCGGCGATCACGATCGTGCTCCACCTCGCCACCGCCGCCGTGCTCTGGTTCGGCGGTCACCGCGTGGACGCAGGGCTGGTCGAGGTCGGCGCGCTCACCGCCTTCATGCAGTACCTGCTGCAGATCCTGATGGCGGTCATGATGGGCACCTTCATGTTCATGATGTTCCCCCGCGCGATCATCTCCGCCCGTCGCATCGGCGAGGTCCTCGAGACCACGCCCACCCTCCACGAGCCCGCCGCCCCGACCCCGCTGCCGGCGGCCGACGGGGGAGCGACTGTCGAGTTCCGCGACGTCACCTTCTCCTACCCGGGCGCCGAGTCCCCGGTGCTGGACGGCGTCTCCTTCACCGCCGAGGCCGGCCGCACCACCGCCATCATCGGCTCGACCGGCTCCGGCAAGACCACGCTGGTCAGCCTCATCCCGCGCCTGCACGACGCGACCAGCGGCCAGGTGCTGCTGGACGGGGTGCCGGTCACCGACCTCGCCCGCGCCGACATCTCCCGGTCCGTCGGCCTCGTGCCGCAGAAGCCGTACCTGTTCTCCGGCACCATCGCGCACAACCTCCGCTTCGGCGACCCCTCGGCCGACGAGAAGCAGCTCTGGGACGCGCTCGAGGTCGCCCAGGGCGCCGGCTTCGTGCGCGAGCGCAGCACCGGCGAGGGCGAGGACGTCGCCACCGGGCTGGACTCCACCGTCTCCCAGGGCGGCACCAACGTCTCCGGCGGCCAGCGGCAGCGCCTGTGCATCGCCCGCACCCTCGTCGCCGCGCCGCGCGTGTTCGTCTTCGACGATTCGTTCTCGGCGCTCGACGTCACCACGGATGCGAGGGTGCGCGAGGGCCTCGCCCAGCACACCCGCGGCGCGACCACGATCATCGTCGCCCAGCGCATCTCCACCATCACCTCCGCCGACCAGATCCTCGTGCTCGAGGAGGGCCGGATCGTCGGCCGCGGCACCCACGAGGAGCTGCTGGAGAGCTCCGAGACCTACCGGGAGATCGTCGACTCCCAGATCACCGCGGAGGAGATGGCATGAGCACGAAGAAGAAGACCTCCGCGAAGAAGTCCTCCGAGGCCAAGGGCGTCGGGACCGCCGAGCTCACCGAGGCCGAGATCCTGGAGATGCAGGACTCGATGAGCAGCGAATGGGGAGAGGGCGCGCCCCGCAAGGCGAAGGCGTTCTGGCCCTCCGCGCTGCGCCTGGCAGGCACCTTCCGCGAGCACAAGCTGGGGCTCGCCGTGGTGCTCGCCTTCGGCATCGTCTCGACGGTGCTCACCGTGTGGGCGCCCTCGATCCTCGGCGACGCGATGGACGTCATCTTCGACGGATTCCTCGGCGACGGCGTGGCCTTCGACGCCCTCGGCCGGCTGCTGCTGATCGTGCTGGGGATGTACGTGATCGCGGCGCTGTTCGACTGGCTGCAGGGCCGGCTGCTGAACGACGTGGTGATGGACATCGTCTACGACCTGCGCGAGCGGATCGAGGCAAAGGTCAACCGCCTGCCGCTGAGCTACTTCGACACCCGCCAGCGCGGCGACCTGCTCTCCCGCACCACCAACGACGTCGACAACGTCCAGACCGCCCTGCAGCAGGCCTTCGCCTCGCTCGTCTACGCGGTCCTCACCATCGTGGGAATCACCGTGATGATGTTCTGGCTGTCCTGGCAGCTCGCGCTCATCGCCCTGATCGCCCTGCCGATCTCCGGCGTGGTCATCGGCATCATCGGCGCGAAGTCGCAGAAGCTCTTCACCGCCCAGTGGCGGGGCACCGGGCGCCTGAACGGCCACGTCGAGGAGTCCTTCACCGGTCACGACCTGGTCACCGTCTTCGACCGCCAGGACTCGATGCGCGAGCAGTTCGATACGCGCAACGAGGAGCTGTGGGAGGCGTCGTTCAAGGCGCAGTTCTACTCCGGCATGATCATGCCGATCATGCAGTGGGTGACCTACCTCGGCTATGTCGGCATCGCCGTGGTCGGCGGTCTGCGGATCGCGGCCGGGCAGATGAGCCTCGGTCAGGTCACCGCGTTCATCCAGTACTCCCGCGAGTTCAACGCGCCGCTGGGCGAGGTGGCGGGGATGGCGAACATGCTCATCTCCGGCGTCGCCTCCGCCGAGCGGATCTTCGAGCTGCTGGATGCCGAGGAGCAGGAGCCCGACGGGCAGATCACCGCGCGCGGGCTTGTGGCCGGCGCGACGACGGCCGACGAGTCCGACGCCGCCGACCCGGCGTCCACCATCGGCGCGGCGTCCACGGTCGACGCAGCGACCTCGGCGGGCGCTGCAACCGTCGCGCACCGCATCGTCCCGCGCCAGGAGCTCACCGGCCCCACCCGCGGCCGGATCGAGTTCGACCACGTCGCCTTCTCCTACACCCCGGAGAAGCCGCTGATCAGCGACCTGTCGCTGACGGCGGAGCCCGGTCAGACGATCGCGATCGTCGGCCCCACCGGCGCGGGCAAGACCACCCTGGTCAACCTCATCATGCGGTTCTACGAGATCGACGCCGGCGAGATCCGGCTCGACGGCGTGGACATCCGCGCCCTGGACCGCGGCGCGGTGCGCTCCCGCGTGGGAATGGTGCTCCAGGACGCGGTGCTCTTCGGCGGCACGATCCGGGAGAACATCCGTTACGGCCGGCTGGATGCGACCGACGAGGAGGTGGTCGCCGCCGCGACCGCCACCTTCGTGGACCGCTTCGTGCACACGCTCCCCGACGGCTACGACACCGTCATCGAGGACGAGGGCGCGAACGTCTCCGCCGGCGAGCGTCAGCTGATCACGATCGCCCGCGCCTTCCTCGCGGACCCCGCGCTGCTGATCCTCGACGAGGCCACCAGCTCCGTGGACACCCGCACCGAGGTGCTCGTGCAGGAGGCGATGGCGGCGCTGCGCACCGACCGCACCAGCTTCGTCATCGCGCACCGGCTCTCCACGATCCGCGACGCGGACGTGATCCTGGTGATGGAGCACGGCGACATCGTCGAGCAGGGCTCGCACGACGAGCTGCTCGCCGCAGGCGGCGCCTACCACCGGCTGTACTGGTCGCAGTTCGCCGACGGTGTCGACCCCGACGAGGACGAGGCGGTGCTCGAGGGGGCCACCACCGGCCCCGTCCCTGCCGTCGCGACGGGCGAGCCCGAGGCCGAGTAGCCCTCCCGGCCCGCCCAGGTCGCCGAGGGCATCCGAGACGTGGGTTCTGTGCGGAATGAGCCCGAATACCGTGCAGAACCCACGTCTCGCAGAACGAGGGAGGCCGGCGGTCCTCAGGGAAACCCCCTGGGCAGCTCCGTCGGGCACAGGTAGCGTCGAGGGCATGGACGTCACCGTCATCGGAGGCGGCATCGCCGGCCTCGCCCTCGCCCACCAGCTCGCCCCCGACCACGACGTCACCGTGCTCGAGGCCTCCCCGGGCCCCCGCGGCGGCGGCTACATGATCGACTTCTTCGGCCCCGGCTTCGTCGCCGCCGAGCGGATGGGCATCATCGACGAGCTCCGCGCCCGCGGCCACGTCTACGAGGGCGTGCGCTACGGGACGCCCGACGGGGCTGAGTCCGGCCGGATCGACGTCGGACCCCTCGCCGCGGCCCTGGGCGGCCGCTACTTCTCCATCCTGCGACCGGAGGTCGAGCTCGGGCTGCTCGCCGTACTTCCGCGATCGGTCGACCTGCGCTACGGCGCCCGCGCCGTCGCGGTCCGCGACATCGGGCTGCAGGGCGGGGGCTTCCCGCGCGGCGCCCTGGTCGAGCTCGCCGACGGGACCACGCTCGCCTCCGACCTCGTCGTGGCCTGCGACGGCGTGCGCTCCCCGGTGCGGGAGAGGGTCGCGCCCGGGCACGGGGAGATCGTGCCGATGGGCTATCGCGTGGCGAGCTACCTCTATCCGGATCCGGAGCTCGCAGGCGAGCTGGGGGAGCGGATGCTCATGACCGACACCGTCGGCCGGGTGGGCTGGGCGTACGCGGCCGGCGACGGCCGGGTCGGGGCGATGTTCGCCGAGCGCACCGATGCGGCGAGCACCGAGCGGCCCGTCCCCGATCGGGAGCAGCTCCAGCGCGACTTCGCCGGCCTCCACCCGCAGGTCGACCGGGCCCTCGAGAACGCCCCGGAGTCCTTCTACGACGACCTCGCCGCCCAGGCGATCGCGCCCCGCTGGAGCCGCGGGCGCGTGGCCCTCGCCGGGGACGCCGCCCACGCCCCCTCGCTCCTGGCCGGGCAGGGCACCTCGCTCGCGATCGCGGGGGCCGAGGCGCTGGCCCGGAGCCTCCGCGCGGCCGGACCGCACGTCGAGGTGGGGCTGGTCGAGTACGAACGGCGCTGGCGGCCGACGGCCGAGCAGGTGCAGCTCGCTGGCCGCCGCAGCGCCTCCTTCTTCGCCCCCGCGAGCCATCTCCAGCTGCGCCTCCAGCAGGTCGCCCGCCGGGCAGTCATGCTGCCGGGTGCCGGCCTGTTCGCCGCCCGGCGCGTCCTCGGCCACTGATCCGCGCCCCCGGCGCCCGACGGCGAGAGGAGGACCCGTCGCGCCGTGCGCGTTGTCGAGGCGCGGCCTGCGGATCCGGATCGGTCGGGCGTGACCGGTCAGCGGGCCGACGGATCCCACCCGTCGACGGGGCCGGTTCCCCCGCGCGGGGGAGGTGCTGAGCGCGGCGCCCGAGAAGGCTCGGGGCATGACCACGAACACGCCCTCACAGCCCCCGACCGACACCGCCCGACCTGCCTCCGCGCCCCGCGCGCTGCTGCTCGCGACCCTCCTGGCCAGCGCGCTCATCGCCCTGCTCGGGGCGGCGTGGGCACTCGCCCCGGACGCCGAGCTGCTCGGCGGGCCACCCGACCGCACGCCCCTCCAGCTGCTCCTCGGCCCGACGGGCGCCGCCGCGGCCCTCGCCGCCGTCTCCCTGCTCGGCGCCTGTGCGGCGCTGACCGCCCACTCCCGGAGGCTGCCGCGCCCCGCGCTGCTGACCGTCGCGGCCTCGCAGGTGCTGGTCGCCGGGGTGGGGATGGGCAGCATGTCGACCCTGTCCACGGCCGGTTACCTGCTCGCGCTCGCGATGCCCGCCGTCGTCGGGCTGCTGGTCGTGCAGGTGATCCGCCGATACCCACGCCTGCGCGTGCCCGTCGTCGGGATCGTCGTGATCGCGCTCGCGGCCGGCGCACTGCTCCTCGGTGAGGCGCTGCTGGATCTCGCCGGCTATCTCCTTCCCGCCTTCGTCGCCGAGATCCCGATGATCGCGACGACCCTGCTGCTCGTCGCCGGCGGAGCCCTGTGGGCCGGGCTCGCCGCGCTCGTCCTGCGCGGCGACGGCAGCGCGTCGCGCCTCGCCTCCTGGGTGGCCCGTCACCGGGTGCCCCTGACGCTCCTAGCCGCGGCCTGTGCGCTGCCCTACGCGCTGATCCGGCTGTCCTGGCTGACGCCCTGGCCGCTGCTGGCGCCCGAAGGGCTCGAGCTCAGCACCCGGCTGTGGGGCCTCGCCCTCTCCTCCGGCAGCTGGCTCGCCGTGGTGCTCACCCTCGGGCTGATCCTGCCGTGGGGCAAGAGGTTCCCTCGCTGGATGCCGGTCGTCGCGGGCCGGGAGGTGCCGATCGCCGCGGCCGCGGTGCCCGGCGGCGCGGTCGCCGCGCTGTTCACCTTCGCCGCCGTGCCGATGCTGGTCGGAGCGGAGGCGATGACCGTCGCCGACCGTCTGCTGTTCGCCGTGACCTTCCCGTGCTGGCTGTGGGGCCCCGCGCTCGCCCTGGCCGTCTGGGGTTACATCGGCCACCGTCGTGACCAGGGGCGTCGCGGATCCGAGCCGGAAGTCGCTGGTGCCCGCCGCGCATGATCGACGACGATGAGCGGATGGAGATCCTCCGACGGCAGGGCCGCCGCCTCGCGTGGCTGATGGCGGGAGCCGCCATCGGCCTGGCGGTGGTCCTGCTGGTCGTCGTCGTGGCGGTCATCGCCGTCGGCCTCGGCGCGGAGCCGGGGTCCGAGGCCGGCTCCGGCACGGTCGGCGCCCTCCGGGGAGCCGGTCCCGTGGGCGTGATCGCGGGAGCGAGCGTGCTGCTCGCGGCGCTGCTGGGCCTCGTGCCCGGGGTGCGGGAGCTCGAGGTGACCGGGGCCCGCGGCATGCTCGGCGCCGACGGGGAGCTGCTCGTGCCGCGCAGGCCCCGCGCGGGCCATCACGCCCGCACCGCCCTGTGGGTCGTGCTCCATCTGGGCTCCGGGCTGCTCTGCGCGACGCTGCTGGCGACCCTCGTGCCCTCCGCCGGGCTGTTCCTCGTCGAGCTCGCGGCCGGCCGGTCGCTCGGCTCCGGGCTGCCGATGCCTGAGGGGGCGGTCGGACGGCTCGGCGCGGCCGCGCTCGCGCTGCTGATCGGGGCGGCCTCGGCGCTCGCGTGGTGGCCGCTGGGCGCCGCGCTCTCGCGTCTCGCACCCCACCTGCTGGGGCCGACGGCGACCGACCGGCTCGAGGCGGCCGAGCAGCGCGTCGCCCGCGAGGCCGAGCGCACCCGGATCGCACGCGAGCTGCACGACGGGATCGGGCATGCCCTCACGGTGGTCAGCGTGCAGGCCGCGGCCGCACGCACCGTGCAGCACAGGGATCCCGAGGCGACCGCGGCCGCGCTCGCGGCGATCGAGGAGACCGTCCGCGACGCGACCGGGGAGCTCGACGCCGTCCTGGCCCTGCTGCGCGAGGAGGAGGGAGGCCGACGGACGCCGCGGCACCCCGCCGCGCCGGACGGCCGCGCCACGGACGCGCCCGCTGCTCCCGGTGACGAACCCGCTGCCGAGGACGAGCTCGAGCTGCTCCTGGCCGGGCACCGCCGAGCCGGGATGGACCTGCGCCGACGCGGCGAGCTCCCCGCCGATCTCGCTCCTCTCCAGCACCGCCATCTGGCGCGCGGCCTGGGCGAGCTGCTCACCAACGCCCAGCGCCATGCGGCGCCCGGCCCCGTCACCCTCGCCCTCGGCGCCGACGACGGACGCGTGCACCTCGAGGTGACCAGCCCTCTCGACGATGCGTTCGCGGAACCCGCCGACGACCCCGCGCGGCCCGCCGCCGGCCCGGGCGGACACGGCCTCGTCGGCCTGCGCGAGCGCGCCGCGCTCCTGGGCGGCACCCTCGAAGCAGGACCTCGCGGCGAGCACTGGATCGCGCGCCTGGACCTGCCGCTGCTGCGTGAGGAGGAGCGATGACCGAACCTGTCGACCCCTCGATCGAGCCTGTCGGCCCCTCGATCGATCCTGTCGGCCTTGTTCGCCCCGGCGACGACCCGGACCCCATCCGCGTCGTCGTCGTCGACGACGAGCCCCTGGTCCGGCAGGGCCTGTCGCTGATCCTCGGCGCCGAGGACGACGTCGAGATCGTGGGCGAGGCGGCCGACGGCGCCGAGGCGCTGCGCGTCGTCCGCGCTGCGCGGCCGCAGGTGGTGTGCATGGACGTGCGCATGCCCGGGATCGACGGGATCCGCGCGACCGAGCTCATGCTGCACCTCCCGGATTCGCCGAAGGTGCTGGTCGTGACCACGTTCGAGCATGACGAGCATGTGCACGACGCGCTGCTCGCCGGGGCGTCCGGCTTCCTGCTCAAGCGGGCGACCGGGCCGGAGATGGTCCGGGCGGTGCGCACCATCGCCCACGGCACGAGCCTGCTATTCCCCGATGCCGTGCGGGATCTGCTGCGTCCCAGCGCTCGTACCGCCCGGCACGACGGGCCGCCGCTGACGGACCGCGAGGCCGAGGTCCTCGCGCATCTCGCCCGCGGGGAGACCAATGCCGAGATCGCCGCGGAGCTCTTCCTCGGCGTCGAGACCGTCCGCACGCACGTCGGCAATCTGCTGGCGAAGCTAAGCGCCCGGGACCGCACCCAGGCGGTGGTGATCGCCTACCGCACCGGTCTGGTGGACCCGCGCGCGAGCTGACCCGCCCGGGCGCGGGGTCCGCTTCTGCGTGCGCGAGATCGGCCGGTGGGCCATGGCGACGTCCCACGCGAGACCGGATGGTCGGCTGCTGGCGTGTGGCGTTCCGGTACGCCTATATAGGCGTACCGGAACGCCACACGCCAGTACTCGTCCAGATCCCGCTCGACGGCGGGCTCTCACCGCGCTCTGTGGGTCCGAGCAGGACGCGCCGTCCCCGGTCAGCGCCGTCGCGCGAACTCCGTGAAGCTCACCCCGGTCTCGTAGGTGCGGGTGCGCACGTGCTCGAACTGCTCGGGCGCGTACTCGCCGGGGGCGAACAGCGGGATCCCGGCCCCGAACAGGAACGGCTGGCGCTTGAGCACGAGCCGGTCGATCTCCCCGCGCAGCTGGGTCGCGAGCCGGCCTCCGCCACACAGCCAGATGTCCCCGCCGTCCTGCTGCTTCAGCTCCTGCACCACCGCGACCGGGTCCTCGTCGGTCACGCGCAGGTTCTCGGCGGGCTCGAGCGGACGGTGCGTGAACACGATCTGCTGGAGGTGCCGGTAGGGGCTGGGCATGTCCGGCAGGCCGACGGCATGCGTGTTCGCGCCCATCAGCACGGTGTCGAAGCGGCCGCTCGACTGGTCGATGCCGAGGTGGGCGGCGATGTCGGTGGGGATCGTGTCGGCGAACTCCTCGTTGATCCCCTCCATGTGGTCGCCCTCGATCAGGAAGGCGTCGAACTGGTGGTCGGGGCCGGCGATATAGCCGTCCAGGCTCACGCCGACGTAGTAGACGAGCTCTCGCATGGGTCCCCCTCGGGTCGGTGCGCCGCGGCAGGGCCGCGGCTCGGACGGCCGACACTACGGCGCAGTGGCGACGGGCGCCCCTGCTTTTCCGGGAGTCGGCCCCGCGGCGAGGGCGATGCCGGGACCGGAGCGCTCGAGGTGCAGTGACTTGGAAGGTGCCGAGTTGCTGCGCGACGTGACGTCCCGGGAGGGCAGGGGCGCGGCGCCTCAGCGGGTGCCGAGCCGCTGGGCGGCGGTGCGTCCCCGGGAGGTCAGGGGAGCGGAGCCGACCGCGTTCGCGAGCCCGACCGTCGCCCCGTTGCCGTAGAAGGTCTCGATCCCGCCCGCGGGCACGGCGTAGGTCTAGTGCCAGATCCCGACCGCGCCGGGATTCTTCCGGGCCGCCTTGTTGAACGCCTTCCAGGCCGGCAGGTGCTCGGCACTCGACATCCTCGCGTAGGCGTAGAGGTGCTCGGTGCTGCGCCAGTACTGGACGACCCAGGGGCCCTTCGCGCCGATCAGGGTGTCCGCGCCGAGGAAGCCCAGGTCCTCGGCCTCGCCGCGCGCGGCCGCGGCGCGGTTGCGGTGCAGCTCGGCGAGCATGCGCGGCATCGCGGCGGCGACGGGGCCCCACAGGTCAGGTCGCCACGGAGCATGGATGGTCATGCCGATGTGGAAGACGACCAGGTCGTCGACCGCGGCATGGGTCTGGTTCGGAGGCCGGCAGTCGGTGGAGGCGGCCGGGCGGTCAGCGGGAGCGGCGGGGCGGTCTATGAGGTCACCGTCCCCGAGGACCCCGACGAGGCCGTGCGCCGCGTGGTCGTAGGCACCGTGATGCTCGAGCCGGTGCTGCTCACGCTGCGCCTGGTCGCCCAGCGCGAGCTCTCCGTGCGTCGCGCGGAGACCGTCGACGAGGGCCGGCTCCGGACAGACCCTCGGCGATGAGCACCGCCCCGCCCCGAGCGGCCGAGCGTGCGACCCGGCGGCTCAGTACGGCGTCGTGGGCGGCGCCCCGGGCGGGGGCTCCGGCGGCGGGGGCTGGTCGGGCTGGGGGAGCGGCTCCGGTGGAGGTTCCGGCGACGGCTCGGGCGGTTGCCCGGGGATCGGGGCCGGCGGGTCCGAGGGCGGCGCTCCCGGCGGCTCGGTGGGGGGATCGGTCGGCGGGGCCGTGGGCGGCTTGGCGGGTGGGGTCATCGGTGGTTCGCTGGGCGGCGGCAGGCTGCCGCCGGACGGCGCAGACGCGAGCGAGTCGTTCGGCGCGTGCTCGGCATCAGGGAGGCCGACCGAGCGGTCCTCGAGCGGGCGGCGGGTCATCGCGGACCGGTTCCCGGGACCTCGACCGGCACCCGGTCCTCGAGCATCCGCGAGCGGGTGAGGAACCGCTTCCCGTCGGGCGTCTCGAGGCTGAAGCCGCCGCCGCGCCCGTCGACCAGGTCGATCGTCAGGTGCGTGTGGCGCCAGTAGGCGAACTGCTCGCGGCTCATCCAGAAGTCGAGCGGGCTGGTGGTGCCGTCGGGCAGGGGCACCTCGACGTGGCCCATGCGCACATCGGCGTCGCCCGTGATGAAGTCGCCCTCCGGGTAGCACATGGGGGAGGAGCCGTCGCAGCAGCCGCCGGACTGGTGGAACATCAGCGGGCCGTTGCGGTCGATGAGCCGCTGGATCTGCGCGACCGCCGCACCGGTGAAGGCGACGCGGGAGAAGTCCTCGCCCTCGACCGTCGGCTCCATCTCCAGGACGTCGTCGGCCTCGGTCGGCTCCGGCAGCGGCGGCGCCGGCGGCTGCCCGGGCTGCGGAGCGGGAGTGGTGGAGGTGTCGGTCATCGGGCTCTCCTTCCAGCGCGGCCGACGGCGGGGCCGGCCGGGTGCGCGGCGGCGATCATCGGCCTCGGCGCCACGGGCCCCCCGGACGGAGGGCGCGACGGCCGACGTCGGCCGATGTGACGCGGACCACCAGGATAGACCCGTGCCGCCGGACATAGGGTGGAGCGCATGGAACACCGCCACCTCGGCCGCTCCGGCCTCAAGATCAGCGAGATCATCTACGGCAACTGGCTCACCCACGCCTCCCAGGTCGAGGACGACCGCGCCCGCGCCTGCGTCCGCGCCGCCCTCGACGCGGGCATCTCCACCTTCGACACCGCCGACACCTACGCCAACACCGCCGCGGAGGTCGTGCTCGGCGAGGCGCTGAAGGGCGAGCGTCGCGAGTCGCTTGAGATCTTCACCAAGGTGTACTTCCCGACGGGCCCGAAGGGCCACAACGACACCGGCCTCTCCCGCAAGCACATCCGCGAGTCGATCGACGGCTCGCTGCGCCGCCTGGGCACCGACTACGTCGACCTCTACCAGGCCCACCGCTACGACTACGCGACCCCGCTCGAGGAGACGATGCAGGCCTTCGCCGACGTCGTCCACTCCGGCAAGGCGCTCTACATCGGCGTCTCCGAATGGAACGCGGACCAGCTGCGCGCCGGCCACCAGCTCGCCCGCGAGCTCGGCATCCAGCTCGTCTCCAACCAGCCGCAGTACTCCATGCTGTGGCGGGTCATCGAGGAGCGCGTCGTGCCGACCTCGCGCGAGCTGGGGATCTCCCAGATCGTCTGGTCGCCGGTCGCGCAGGGCATCCTCACGGGCAAGTACAAGCCCGGGGCCGAGGCGCCCGAGGGCTCGCGCGCCCGCGACGAGAAGGGCGGCGCGGACATGATCAAGCGCTTCCTGAACGACGAGGTGCTCACCGCCGTCCAGGGCCTGCTGCCGATCGCGGAGGAGCTGGGGCTGACCCCGGCGCAGCTCGCGATCGCCTGGGTGCTCAGCAACGACAACGTCGCCGGCGCCATCATCGGCGCCTCCCGCCCCGAGCAGGTCACCGACAACGTCAAGGCCGCGGGCGTCACGCTGGAGGCCGACGTGAAGGCCCGGATCGACGAGATCCTCGGCGAGATCCCCGAGACCGACCCGGACCAGACCCGCTCGCCGGCGCAGCGCCTGACCTGACCTGCCCCGGCGCGGCGCCGCCGCCCGCCACGGCGCCGCGCACAATTCTGCGCTCCCTGCGTGACCTCACGCCGTATACGGCCTCGAGGTCACGCAGGGAGCGCATCTGTGTGCGGCGCGGACGTCCGGGAGGGCGGCGAGGCGCGGCGCCGCTCAGTGGATCAGGCGAAGATCGCCTCGGGGAGCCTCGCCCCGCACTCCTGGAAATCGCCCCGCACTCCTGGAAGTCCCCGCGTGGACGGAGGAACGGCCGGCCCCGAGGACCGGCCGCTCCTCCGAGCGACGGCGGGTGGTGGTCCGCGTCAGCGGCCGGCGACCTTCTTCTCGAGGTCCTCCCCGGTCTCGCCCTGTCGGACCAGACCGTCGGCCCGCAGCTCCCAGAACTCGGCGTTCTTGATGCCAAGCAGGCGCGGATCGAACTGGGGGTCCTTGCCGGCCTTCTTCTGCTGCTGGTAGTCCTTCAGCGCCTTGAGCGCAGGGCCCTGGAGGATGAGGATCGCGACCACGTTCAGCCACGCCATCGCACCGACGCCGATGTCGCCGAGCGCCCAGGCGTTGCCCGTGGTGGTCACCGAGCCGTACACGACGGCCACGAGGATCAGCGCCTGCAGGAAGCGCACCAGGACGCGTCGCGCGGTGCGGTTGGGGATCCAGCGGTTGAGGTAGGTGAGGTTGACCTCGGCCATGTAGTAGTAGGCCACGATCGTGGTGAAGGCGAAGAAGAACAGCGCGATCGCCACGAAGGTCGGGCCCAGGCCGTGGAACACGGACTCGAAGCCGTTCTGCGCGAACTCGGGACCATAGTCGGTGCCCTCGGGGACCGAGCCGGCGTAGATCAGCTCCTCGTCGGGACCCTGGAACACCTGGTACATGTCGGTGGAGATGATCAGGAACGCGGTCGCCGTGCACACGAAGAGGGTGTCGATGTAGACCGCGAAGGACTGCGCGAAGCCCTGCTTGGCGGGGTGGGAGACCTCCGCCGCCGCAGCGGCGTGGGGGCCGGTGCCCTGGCCGGCCTCGTTGGAGTAGAGGCCGCGCTTGACGCCCATCTCGACGGCCTTGCCGACGATCGCGCCGAAGGCCGAATCGAGGCCGAAGGCGCTGGAGAAGATCAGGCCGAACACGTGCCCGATCTGGTCGAAGTTCACGAAGAACACGATCAGCGCGGCGATGATGTAGAGGATCGCCATGACCGGCACGACCAGCACGGCGAAGTGCGCGATGCGCTTCACGCCGCCGATGATGATGAAGGCCAGCAGGATGACAACGCCGACGGCGGTGACCCAGTGGGGCAGGCCCCAGGCCTCGTAGGCCGCGGAGGCCATGCCGTTGCCCTGCACGCCCGGCAGGAAGAAGCACATCGCCACGACGGTGACGATCGAGAACACGATCGCGTAGACGAGGAATGCCGGGGCGGCCGCGGTGTGCTTGAACGCCTTCTCGATGTAGTACGCGGGGCCGCCGCGGTACTCGCCGGTGTCCTTGTCCTTCTCCTTGTAGATCTGGCCGAGGGTGCACTCGACGAAGGAGGTCGCGGCGCCGAGGAAGGCGATCAGCCACATCCAGAACACGGCGCCCGGGCCGCCGATCGCGATCGCGGTGGCCACACCGCCGATGTTGCCCATGCCGACGCGTCCCGCGAGGGACATCATCAGCGACTGGAAGGACGAGGTGCCGTCAGGGGAGGCCTCGCCCTTCTTCAGCTGGGCCAGCATGTCGGGGATGCAGCGCACCTGCAGGAACAGGGTGCGCAGGGAGAAGTAGAGGCCTGTCAGCAGCAGCAGGCCCACCAGGGGGAGCGACCACACGAGGTTGTTGGCCCCGGTGATCAAGGTGTCGAAGAACATGGGATCTCCATGGGGAAGGGGAAGGATGGTCGCGGACGGACATCGGGCTCGCCTGTGAGCCCGGTCACCGACATCGCCGTGGAGGAACACTAGCGCGTCACAGCCCCGCAGACACGGCAAGAGATGTCCGTTATCCGACTGCAATGCGCGCGCAGCGGTGAATCCGGCGACATCCGACCGCTCCGGCATGACGAGGGCCGGGCTCGTCTGTAGACTCGACCGCGACCCCTCGTGCGGTGTCATCTTGCTGAACTCCCCCAGGGCTTGACGGCAGCAAGGGCAGGTGAGCTCTGACAGGTGCGCGAGGGGTCGCTTCATGCCCGGACGCAGGAGGGCCGACGGCCCTGCAGGTCCGGCCATCGGCGCGGCGCCTCCGGCCGACGAACGCGCCCCCGCCGCGCCCCGCCGCCGACGGGGGATGCCCCCACCTCGGCCCGGCGGTCCTCCCCGTACCGCCGCCCCGGGCGCGATCCCTAGCGTGGACGACGATGCGGAGCCCGCCCCGGGACCCGCGCATCCCTCCCCAGGAGCGCACGATGTCGACGCCCCCGGCAGTCGCCCAGTCCGTCCTCGCCCACTCGCTGCGCCGCGTGCTCGCCTTCCTCGGCATTGCGCTCGCCGTCTCGACCGCCCTCTCCCTGCCCTTCGCGTTCGGGGCCCTGCCGCCGGAGGCCGTCGGCCTCGCCGTGCCGCTCGCGCAGCTCTCCCCGCTGCTGGCCGCCCTGCTGGTGCGTCGACGCGGAGCGCCGTGGTGGCGCGCCCTCGCGCTCGGCGTCCCGTCCTGGCGGGCGCTCGGGATCGCCGCCCTCGCCGCGATCGCAGCATTCGTCATGGTGCCGCTGGCCAGGGTGCTGATCGGGCTCGGCGCCGGGGCGCCGCCGTCGGCCGATGCCCTCCCGCTGTCGTCCCTGCTCCTCGCCGTGCCGGCCGTGCTGGTGATGCAGTCGTTGTTCGCGATCGGCGAGGAGGCGGGGTGGCGGGGCTGGCTGCACGGCGAGCTCCGCCCGCTCGGCTTCTGGCCGATGTCCCTGCTCGTCGGGGTGATGTGGGCGGTGTGGCATGCGCCGATCGTGCTCGCCCTTGGCCTCGCGCCGCGCGAGGCGATCTCCTATCTGGGCACCATCGTCGCCGTCGCACCGCTGCTGTCCGCGCTGCGCGAGATCTCCGGCACCGCCTGGGCTGCCGTGCTCGGCCACGGTCTGCTCAACAGCGCTCGCGTCGCGATCGAGCAGAACGTGCTCGGCGCGCTCGAACCCGAGACCGCCTGGCTGCTGGACCTGAGCTCGTGGGCTCTGTGGCTCGCGGTCGCCGCGGCCGTGCTGCACCTCGGCACCAGGCGCCGCGCGACGACGCCCGGAGCGGTGTCCGAGGCCGGCCTGCCGGTGCGGTGAGCCCCGGGCACCCGCTCACAGGTGCTCGGCCGGGAGCTCCTCCAGGGTGCTCGCCCGCTCCTCCACGGTCGGGACCGACGGGGTCGCGGCCCGGGGATCGCCGAGCGCGGCGTTGACCAGCGCGGCGAGGACCACGAACGCCGCCGCTCCGGTGGGCAGCCACATCGCGGCCTCGGCCCCGACGCCGTCCGCGACTGCGCCGGTCAGCGCCGAGGTCGCGGACTGGCCGACGATCGTGGCCGAGCCGAGCATCGACATCAGCGTCGCCGAGCGGCCCTGCGGGGCACGGTCCGCGGCGAGGCTGTAGATCGTCACGATCGTCGGCCCGATGCCGATGCCCGCCACGGCCATCGCCCCGACCAGGCCCCACAGCCCGCCGGCGAGCCCGAAGGCGACCATCGAGGCGAGCATCAGCGCGGAGAACACCAGCCAGCGGGGGGAGCGGCGGAACCCCTCCGGGAACAGCGAGATCGACAGCGCCAGGATCGTCGAGCCGACGCCCATCACCCCGTACACCAGACCGGCGGAGTCGCCCGCGCCGCGGGTGTCGAGGAAAGCCGTCAGCGAGGTCAGCACCGTGCCGAAGAACAGGCCGACGCCGAGCGCCCCGGCGACCAGGACGAGCACCCGCGCGGTGCGGAGCTCCGCGGCGGGCGCCTGCTCGGTCGGCGACTCGCTGCTGGGCGCGGAGGCGCGCGCGGTGGGATGCAGCGCGAAGGCGGTGACGAACACGAGGGTCAGCAGGGCCGCGCCGATCATCGGCGCCGCGGGGGACATCGTCGTGGCCAGCAGGCCCACCACCACGGGGCCGAACACGAAGGCAGTCTCGTCGGCCGCGGACTCGTAGCCCATCGTGGCGTTGAGGCTCTTCGACCGGCGCGCGACGGGCAGGCGGGTGAGGATCAGGTGCACCAGGCGGGTGCGCGAGAACGGGCCGATCTGCGGGGAGGACGCGCCGATCACGAAACCGACGGCGAGCACCGCGACATCGGGCAGCGGGCTGAAGGCCACCCAGGCCAGGCCCATCAGCGCCAGCGAGTTCACGATCCCGGCCACGAGGATCACGCGGCGCTGGCCGAAGCGGTCCGCGGCGGCGCCGAGCAGCGGGCCCACCAGCGCGGAGCCGAGGCCGAGCACGGCCGAGTTCAGCCCGCCGAGCGCGATCGAGTCGCGGGCGGCGACGACCAGGGTCAGGGTGCCCACGATCATCATCGCGAAGGGGAAGCGGGCGATGAAGGCGATGGGGAAGTAGGCGGTGCCCGCCTCGCGGCGCAGAGTGGTGGGGGCGGGGGTGCCTCGCGTCGGGCCGTCGACGGGCTGTGCGTCGTCGGCGCGGGGCTGCGGGGCGGTGTGCGGCGTGGTCATCGAACCTCCATGACGGTGGTGCCGCCTTGGACGATCCACGTCGTGGACCCGAGGTAGATGCACCCGGGAACCCGCCGGAGCGGGTGGGGAACGCATCGATCCTACGCGGGACGCGCGGGCGTGACCAGGGCGGGGGCAGGCGGGGTGCGAGGAGTCACCGGTGACCGGATCGAGACCGGTCCGCAACGGTCGCGCCGGGTCCGGGACACCCTCGCGTCATGCGCCGTTCGCCTTCGCCCCGTACCCATGGGAGCGCTCCCACATTCTGCTCCGCGCGACCTGAACGGACATCATGACCACTCGCCCCTCCCCGTCCCTGCGACGATCCCCTCGCCCCGGTCCTCGCTCCGCGACGACCGACGGCACGGCGCCCTGCCGCGGCGTCCCGCTGCGCCGCGCCGGCATCGCCCTGCTCGCCGGCACCGCCCTCGCCCTCGGCCCCGCCGCCCTGCCGCTGACCGGACCGCTCGGCGTCCTCGCCGGCAGCACGGTCCCTGCCGCGCAGGCCGCCCCTGCCCCTGGCGGCTCGCTGCTGGTCACCGAGATCGCACCGGACACCGTCGGGGCCGACGAGTTCGAGTTCCTCGAGCTGACCAACACCTCGACCGAGCCGGTCGTCGTCGGCGGCGAGGACGGCCACTCGCTGAGCTACATCTACGCCGACAGCGCCGACACGTCCCGCGACGTCCCGCTCGCCCTCGAGGAGACGGTCGAGATCGCCCCCGGCGACTCGCTCGTGCTGTGGCTGAGCTACGAGGCGAAGGACCTGGACTCCTTCGCCCGCACCGTGGAGGAGTTCCGCGCCCGCTGGGGCGCCGCCGAGGACGTCGCCGTCGTGCGCGTGACCGGCCAGCCCGGCATGGCCAACGGCGGCGGCCGCGGCGTGCGGGTGCTCGACGGCGCCGGCGCCGAGGTCTCGCGGAGCTTCTACCCCGCCGGCTCCGTCGGCCAGGACCTCAGCGCCCACTTCGCGCTCCCCGCCGCCGACTCGCTCTCCGCGACCCTGTTCGCGAGCGCCGCCGCGCCCACCCCGGGCACCGCCGAGGACGCCCAGCTCACGCCCGCCGAGCCCGAGCAGCCGGAGGAGCCCGCCGAGCCCGCGGCTCCGCCGGCCGCTCCGCCCGCCGACTCCCTCGTCGGCCACCTGCAGATCACCGAGCTGGTCCCCGACTCCACCAACATCGACAGCGCCGACGGCTACGAGTTCATCGAGCTGTACAACGCGACCACCGCCCCGATCTCGATGGCGGACTACGAGCTGCGCTACCTCTACACCGCCGACGGCGAGTCGATCACCAACGCCGCGGACTGGCCGCTCAGCCCGTCGGACGCCGTGATCGAGCCCGGCGGCACCCTGGTGATCTGGGTGCGCAACGGCGCCAACGACGCCGCCACCGCCGAGGACTTCGCCGCGAACTACGGCGTGGACCCCTCCTCCCTGCATCTCGTCGAGACCCCCACCGCCGGGATGGCCAACGGCTCCGGGCGCGGGCTCGAGATCCGCACCCGCGCCGGCGACAGCGTCCACCGCGCCTTCTACAACCTCTCCGGCGCCGACGACACCCAGCCCGACCAGGGCATCCAGTACCGCACCGGCGACGGCGCCGACGGCGAGCAGCCCGACTTCTCCCGTGCGGCGAGGACCGGCCTCGCCCCCGCCACCCCCGGCGCGGTCGACCCCTCCCAGGTGCCGGCAGAGCTCGTCGACGTCCCTGCCGACGAGCAGGCCCCCGTGGTCCGCGACCTCAGCCCCGCGGAGCTGGACCCGTCGGCCGATGCCGTGATCAGCCACGAGGTCACCGACGACGTGCAGGCCCGCACCGTCACCCTCCACCTCCGCTCCAGCGCCGAGGACGAGTTCACCCCGATCACCGTGCGCCGCACCGAGGGCGACCGCTTCGACCACGCCATCCCCGCCGCGGACCTCACCGGCAAGCGCTGGTTCGAGTACTACGTCGTCGCCTCCGACGGCACGAACGAGACCCGCACCGAGCCCACCCGCGTGGCGCTGACCGGCGTGGACGCGGCCCCGCTGCGCATGAACCTCGCCGAGGGGCAGTACGTCTCCGGCACCGCCTCCGTGTCGGTGGCCGGGGACCAGTACCCGGCCGAGACGACGGTGAGCATCGACGGGACCGAGCGCAGCGACGTCGTCCCCGCGCTCGAGGCCGCACCGGTCTTCGCGATGGACGTCTCCCAGACCGACACCTTCTTCCGCAACGGCGTGCTGGTGGGCGACGAGATCATCTCGATCTTCGACGAGGGCACCTACGCGAACTGGGTCGGCCACGACGCCGAGGTGCCGCTGCAGCACGTGGTGCGCGGCGAGCCGCTGACGGTGACGGTCGCCGCCGGCACCAAGGCGTATCCCGGCATCGACGAGAACGAGAACAACGACGACTTCTCGATCCGGAACCTGCGCCTGATGCTGCCCGACGGCCGCACCCTCCGCCCTGTCGACGGGGTCGACCCCGCCGAGATCATCGCGATGGGCGACTCGGCCGGCAAGCACGACCTCTACGACGCCGCCTTCGAGATCCCGGAGGACGCCTTCACCGCGCACGCCGTCGCCTGGGACACCACCGCCGTCGCCGACGGCGAGCACGTGCTGGTCGGCGCCGACGGGGACGGGAACCGGGTCGAGCGCACCGTGCTCGTGGACAACACCGCCCCGACCATCAGCACCGGGATCGAGGACGGCGCCGACTACCAGGGCAGCTTCTCCCTGGACGTGACCGCGGAGGATGCCGGCAGCGGCCTCGCCTCCCTCACCGTGCTGCTGGACGGCGAAGAGGTCCAGCCGGGCGAGGAGCTCTCCTCCCTCACCCTCGACCCGGGCGAGCACACCCTGAAGATCACCGCGGCCGACGAGCTCGGCAACGAGGCGACGCGCACCCTCGCCTTCACCACCCCCGTCGAGGACCCGACCGCGACCCTCCTCACCGAGGACGGCCTGACCCTGCCGGTGTGCGAGGCGCCCGATCTCGCCGCCCGCGTCACCGACCCGTCGGGCGACCGGATGGACGTCTCCTTCCGCGCCGGCACCTCCGCGTCGCTCGCCGACGGGACCGTCGCGGGCACCGCCGGCGAGGTGCGCGACGCCGACGCCGCCGAGCGCGAGGGCGAGGCCCTCACCGGCGGGCAGACCACCGCCTCCAAGGACGCCCTGCCCTTCCACGAGTTCGCCGTCGACGTCCCCGAGGGGGCGGGAGAGGACGCCGAGGTGCACGTGACCTGGGAGGGGAGCGCCGATCCCGGCGCACGGGTGCGGCTGCTGGTCGAGGAGACCGCCGGCGGCGAGCTCGTCGAGGTCGCCCACGCCTTCGCCGCCGAGGACGGCTCCGTCGCCTTCGACGAGGTGGTCCCCGCCGCCGGGCACGTCGCCGGCGGTCAGCTGCGCGCCGTCGTCCAGCACTCCGTGGGCTGGTCCGGGGAAGACCTCTCCTCCCGCGGCGACGCCGTCGCCCCGCACCATCCGGAGGCCACCGCTCGCTCCGACTACGACTTCACGCTGGCCTGGGAGTCCGACACCCAGTACTACAACGAGGAGTTCTACGAGCACCAGCTGAACATCCACGAGTTCCTGCTCGAGCAGCGCGAGCCGATGAACCTGCAGTACCTCTTCCACACCGGCGACATCGTGGACGAGTCCGACAAGCCCGAGCAGTGGGCGAACGCGAACCCGGCCTACGCCCAGCTCGACGAGGCGGGCCTGCCCTACAACGTGCTGGCCGGCAACCACGACGTCGGCCACATGGACGGCGACTACACCGAGTACTCGACGCACTTCGGCAAGCACCGCTTTGAGGACAAGCCCTGGTACGGCGGGTTCTACGAGGACAACCGCGGCTCGTACACCCTGTTCAGCGCCGGCGGCGTCGACTTCATCGTCGTCTCCCAGGGCTGGGGGCCGGGCGATGCGGAGATCGACTGGATGAACGAGGTGCTCGCCCAGTACCCGGAGCGCACCGCGATCATCAACCTCCACGAGTACATGCTCACCACCGGCGGTCTCGGCCCGATCCCGCAGCGGATCCAGGACGAGGTCGTGGCCACGAACCCCAACGTGTCCATGGTGATGAGCGGGCACTACCACGACGCCCACACCCGCGTGGACTCCTTCGACGACGACGGTGACGGCACCGCGGACCGTGAGGTCACGCAGATGCTGTTCGACTACCAGGGCCTGCCGGAGGGCGGTCAGGGCTTCCTGCGCCTGCTGCACTTCGACAACGAGGGCGAGCGGATGATCGTGCGTACCTTCTCGCCCTCGCTCGAGCAGTACTCGAGCGACGACGCGACCCTGACCCCCGAGGACCAGGACTTCGAGGTCTCCTACGCGCAGCTCGGCATCGACCCGGCCGACAAGGAGCTGACCACCGAGGCCTTCCGCGCGGACGTGCTCTCCTCCGAGGAGTTCGCCCAGGTCCAGGACGTCGCCTCGGGCGAGACCGTCGAGGCGGACTCCGCGGTGCTGGGTGCCGGGACCCACTCCTGGTACGTGCGTGTGACCGACCCCCACGGCGGCGTGGCCCAATCCGAGGTGCGAGAGCTGACGCTGACCGGCGACGCGGCTGGCTGCGAGGGCGGCACGCCCGGCGACGGCGGGGACGGGTCCGACGGCGGCTCCGGCAGTGAGGGCGGCTCGGGCAACGATGGCGGCTCCGGCGAGCCGGGTGGCGGCGGCCAGGCCCCGGGTGCCGGTGACGGCTCCGGGAGCGTGGGCGGCTCGGAGGGCCACGACGGGAACGGCGGCTCCGACAGGAACGGCGGCTCCGACGGGTCGGGCGCCGGTGACGGCTCCGGCGGGAGCGGCGGCGCGGACGGTGCCGCGGGGTCCGACGCGAACCCCTCGGGCGCGACCGGGTCCGATGCGACGGGATCCGATGCGTCCGAGCCCGGCAGCGCTGACTCCGGTGCGGCCGGTTCCGAGGGCTCGGCGGCGGCCGACGGCTCCGGTGCGACCGGGTCCGGCAGCACCGCGGACGGGGCCGGTGAAGGGCCGGCCCAGGACGGTGCCGTGAGCACCGGATCGCTCGCCCGCACGGGCGTGGAGGCGGCGGGACTCGCCGCCCTCGCCCTGGCCCTCACCGGTGCCGGGATCGCTCTGGTCCGGCGCCGCCGGGCCTGAACGCCCGCCCGAGAACCGGTGATGCCCTGTCCCTCCGTCGAGGGGCAGGGCATCACCGTCGGATGCGGCTCACGCCGGCGCTCCTCGGCGCCCACCGGCACCCGCGGCTGACAACAGACGAGTCCCTGGCGTGACCTCACCCGCTGTACGGGGTCGAGGTCACGCCAGGGACTCGGAATTGTGCGCCGGCGGTGCCGGCGGCGCAGGTGCTGGCCGGGTCAGGCGCGGGTGCCGGCCGCCTCGTGGGCGTCGGTCGCCTCGGAGGCATCCGTCGACGCGGCGGTGGCGTCGTCGGACTCCGCGCGCTCCGCGGCGTCGGCCTCGTCGGCCTCCGCCTTCTGCTCGGCCTGGATGGCCTGGAAGGAGGTGCGGGCCGCGGCGTCGTAGGCGTCCTGGTCCAGGATCTTCTCGCGCTTGGCGACGATCACGCCGACGAGCGACTGCCCGGTGACGTTCAGGGCGGTGCGGCCCATGTCGAGGATCGGGTCGATCGCGAGCAGCAGGCCCACGCCCTCGAGCGGGAGGCCCAGGGTGGAGAGGGTCAGGGTGAGCATCACGGTCGCGCCGGTCATGCCCGCGGTCGCGGCGGAACCGAGCACGGAGACGAGCACGATCAGCAGGTAGTCGGTCACGCCCAGCGGCACGCCGTAGAAGTTCGCGACGAAGATCGCGGCGAGCGAGGGGTAGATCGCGGCGCAGCCGTCCATCTTCGTGGTCGCGCCCAGCGGGATCGCGAAGGAGGCGTAGTGGCGCGGGACGCCCATGCGCTCGGTGACGGTCTGGGTCATCGGCATGGTGCCCAGCGAGGAGCGGGAGACGAAGCCCAGCGAGGTCGCCGGCCACACGCCGCGGAAGAAGGAGCCGATGGACAGGCCGTTGACCTTCAGCAGGATCGGGTAGACGACCAGCAACACGATCAGCATGCCCACGTAGACGTCGAGGGTGAACACGCCGAGCTGGCCGATCGCGTCCCAGCCGTAGGAGGCCACGGCGTTGCCGAGCAGGCCGATGGTGCCGATCGGGGCGAGGCGGATGACCCACCACAGCAGCTTCTGGACGATCTCCAGCGCGGAGCCGGTGACCTTCAGGAAGGGCTCGGCCTTCTCGCCGACGGAGAGCACGGCGATGCCGACGGCGATCGAGATGACGAGGATCTGCAGGGCGTTGAAGCTCAGGGAGACGGAGCCGTCGTCACCGGCCGAGCCGGTGATGCCCAGGAAGTTCGAGGGGACGAGGCCCGTGAGGAAGTCGAGCCAGCCGCCCTGGGTGGAGGAGGCCTCGGCGGAGTCCGCGGAGACCTGCGAGTTCGCGCCGGGGGTGGTCAGCACGCCGAGGGCGATGCCGATCGACACGGCGATCAGGGAGGTGATCCCGAACCACAGCAGGGTCTTGCCGGCCAGGCGCGCGGCGTTGGTGACGCCGCGGAGGTTGGCGATCGAGGTGATGATCGCGAGGAAGATCAGCGGCGGGACCAGCGCCTTCAGCAGCGTCACGAAGATCGTGCCGATGGTGTCCAGCGTGGTGGTCAGCCAGTTGGCGCCGTCGGGGTTCGCCTCGGTCTCGGCGACCGGGCCCATCTGGGCGGCGACGAGGCCGAGGACGATGCCGAGGACGAGGCCGATCAGGACCTGCCAGCCGAAGGGGATGCGGGCGATCGCGGTCAGCGGGTTGCGCGACCGCGTCGAGGCCGAGGAGGAGGTGGTTGATGTGCTCACGAGCGGGACGCTACGCGCTCATGCTCCCAGGTTCAACAATATTGCTATGCGGTCACATTAGCGCAGCTATGGGGTTGTGTGCTGCTGCCAGGCACTGGAGGAGGGAAGGGGTCGAGCGATGCGTGCCTGGGACGGCGCGGCGGCGGAGCCGTGAGGGCCTGGCCGACCGGAGGGAGCGCCGCCGACGGCGGGCCGGCAGGAGCCGTGCGGTCCTCGGCCGATCGGAGGACCTCGAGAAGGCGGGAACCGACCTGCGGAGGATGTCTGTCGCGAACAGGCCTGGCACGGTGGAACCATGTCTCGCACACCTGTGGACCACGCCGATCCCGCCTCCCCGGACGAGGCGCTGACGCGTGCTGCCGGTCCGGCGGGCGGCGCCGACGGGATCACCGAGGAGACGGAAGGGACGCAAGGAGCTGCCGAAGGGGCCGACGGGACGGCGGACGGCGCCGACGGCGCGGCCGACCGGCGCGACGAGAGGACCGACGCCGCCAAGGAGGGGGACGTCCCCTTCGGCGAGCAGCCGGCGACCCGCTTCGCCGCCGACGTCGAGTACAGCGGCCGTGCCGGTGACCACGACTATCTCGTCCGTGTGCGCCATCGCCTGCTGGACACCTCCTTCACCGTGGTCATCGACGGGATCGAGCACGACCCCAAGGTCGAGGAGAAGGCACGGAAGGCCCGGGAGAAGCGCGAGGCGAGCGACGGCGACGCGACCGGCGACGACGCGACCCGCGACGATGCGACTGATGACGACGCGGCCGACGACGATCTGCAGTTCGGTCTCGACGAGGGGTTCTCCACGCTGCGCTGCACCGTGCGCCGTCGTCGCGAGGACGGCGAGGTCAAGGACTGCGAGGTGCTCACGATCCGCACCGCAGGACTCGGCGGCGCCGGCGAGGTCGAGGTGCGCCACGGATTCCGCACCACCCTGCTCGTCCCGACCGAGGGGTCCCCGTCGGCCCTGCGCGATGAGAAGCGCACCGCCCATCCCACCCGCTACGCGCTGATTGCGGCGCTGGCGAAGGCGGGGAAGTTCCTCATCCCCCTGCTGGGCCTCGGTGCGCTGTTCAGCGGGCTGCTCGACCCGGTCAAGGAGTGGGTCGAGGCACGGATCCGGCCCGTCGTCGACGCGATCGCCCAGGCCACCCAGCCGATCCGGGACTGGATCGGAGAGGTCACGCGTCCGGTGCGGGAGTTCCTCGACGCCCTGCTGAGTCCGATCCAGGAGCTGATCGCCGCGATCCTCCGCCCGATCGGCGAGGCCGTGCGCTGGCTGCTGGACCTGCTGCCGGACGTCGGCCTCCCCTTCTCCGTGCCCGGCTGGCTGGTGGACGTGCTGGTGCCGGTGATCGTCGTCATCGCCGTGTTCACGGCGACCCACCGCGCCCTGCGCACGCGCCGCGAGAGGCTGGCGGAGACGGCCGAGGGCGCGGGCTCGGACGACGACGCCGGTGCATATGCCGCGAGGACGGGCGGTGCGGATGTGGACGCCGCGGGCGGTGCGGATGTGGACGCCGCGGACGGGGCGGATGCCGAGACGCCGAGAAGCGCGGACGCGGACGTCGCGCCGGGGAGCCGAGCGCACGACGCAGACGGCGACTACGGCGCAGAGCCTTCGGGGTCGTCGCCGTCGGAGGTCGAGGTCGAGGGCCGCTCCGCGGGCGAGCACAGCACGCAGAGCTGATTCCCGTCCTGACCGGGCAGGCAGGCCCGGCGACCTGGTCAGAGGAACTCGAGGAACTGCCTGTTCTCCGCCATGATCTCCTCGAGTCGGGTGCGCGGTGGCCGAGCGTACGGCTCGTCCCCGAGAGCGGTGCAGGCGCGGTCGAAGAAGTCGGCGGACACCAGCACGCCGCGCGCTCGTGCTCCGCGGCTCATCACCGTGACGGGCTGACGGTGCGAGAGCTCGAGGAGCTCGCTCAGCCTCGTGCGGAACTCCGAGGCGGTCACGATCTTCGTGGTGACCGCGGCCTCGATCGCGGTCAGTGCAGGCGGGCCCATCGCCGGCCCGTCAAGCGGGGTTCCGATCGCGTCACTCACGTACCTCGCGTGGCCAGTGCCCGCCGTGCTCGTCTCGTCGGCACGATCCGGCTCGTCCGCTGTGTCCTCCCGATTCGACCCGTCTGCCGCGTCGATGCGTTCCGACAGCTCCACCTCTGCTTCCCATGCACTCTCTGCCATGCCGCTCATCCCCTGTATCTGTCGTGTCTCAGAGGGGGAGTCTCGGACATCTGGGCGGTATCGGCTCCGCATGCGGTGTCTGTTGTGGAAAAGCACGTACATGACGTACGTGATGTACGCAGTTTTCTGGAGTACCCGTGCTGTGCTGTGCCGGGATGTCGCCGCCGCGCGTCGTATGACCGACGAGTGCTGGCGGATGTACTGGCGGATGGCGGTCGCCGGCGCTGGAAGGTCTCCGCGAGGTGACCGCCGCCCGGCGTCGACGAGGGAAGCCGTGACGTCTCCTCCACAGTGCGGGGTTCTCCACGAGGATCCTCGTGACGGTGGGGGAGCGTGGGTGGCCTCGACTAGCCTGTCGGGGTGGCCACCGCTCTGTACCGTCGTTACCGCCCGGAGTCCTTCGCCGAGGTGATCGGCCAGGACCACGTCACCACGCCCCTGAGGCGTGCGCTGCGCGCGGGCCGGGTCGGGCATGCCTACCTCTTCTCGGGGCCTCGCGGCTGCGGCAAGACGACCTCCGCCCGCATCCTCGCCCGCTGCCTGAACTGCGAGCAGGGGCCGACGGACACTCCCTGCGGGACCTGCGACTCCTGCCGCGACCTCGCCCGCGGCGGCGCCGGCTCGCTCGACGTGGTCGAGATCGACGCGGCCAGCCACGGCGGCGTGGACGATGCCCGCGAGCTGCGCGAGCGCGCATCCTTCGCCCCGGTGCGGGACCGCTTCAAGGTGTTCATCATCGACGAGGCCCACATGGTCACCTCCGCCGGCTTCAACGCGCTGCTCAAGCTCGTCGAGGAGCCGCCGGACCATGTGAAGTTCGTCTTCGCGACCACCGAGCCGGACAAGGTCATCGGCACGATCCGCTCCCGCACCCACCACTACCCCTTCCGGCTCATCCCGCCGCAGGTGCTGGGCCCCTACCTCGAGGAGGTCTGCGCCGCGGAGGACGTGCAGGTCGGCGAGGGCGTGATGCCGCTGGTCGTGCGCGCCGGCGGCGGCTCCGCCCGTGACTCGATGTCCGTGCTGGACCAGCTGATGGCCGGCGCCGGCGAGGACGGCCTGGACTTCCCCACCGCGATCGCGCTGCTCGGCTTCACCGACACCGCCCTGCTCGACCAGGCGGTCACCGCCATCGCCGAGCGGGACGCGGCCGCGCTCTACTCCGCGGTCGAGCACGTGCTGGCCACCGGCCACGAGCCGCGCCGCTTCGTCGAGGACCTGCTGGAGCGGATGCGGGACCTGATCGTGCTCGCCGCCGTGCCGGACAAGGGTGCCGATCTGCTCCCGCAGGTCCCGGCCGGCGAGCTCGAGCGGATGCTGGGCCAGGCCGCGCAGTTCGCCCCGGCCGATCTCTCGCAGTGCGGCGACCTGGTCCACGAGACCCTCTCGACCATGAGCGGCGCGACCTCGCCCCGTCTCCACCTCGAGCTGCTCGCGGCCCGGCTGGTGCTGCGGGACGAGCGGGCGGCGCTCGCCGCGGCCGACGCCCCGGCCCCGCAGGGCGGAGCGCCCCAGAGCGGCGCCGGTGCAGGCCGCGGCGCGCAGGACCGCTCCGGTGCCGCGCCTACCGGCGGCGGGGGAGGCCGCGAGGAGGCCCGACGCATCGCCCAGGAGCGCGCCGAGGCGGCCCGTCAGGCACGCGGCGGCGGGCGCCCCGCCCCCGCAGCCGCCCCCAGTGCGCCGCCTGCCCCGACGCAGAGCGCGCCGACGCAGGACGCCCCGGCCGCCGCACAGGGCGGGAGCACGCAGGGCGAGCCCACGCAGACGGCACCCGCCCAGGACTCCTCCTGGGGCGCGCTCGCTGGTGCGGGTGCGGGTGCTGGCCAGGCCTCGGGCGAGGAGCGACGAGAGCCGCAGGCCGGGCAGGGAGAGCCCGGCGGCCCGGGCGCTCCGGCACCGTCGGCCCCGGCATCCGCCGGCGCCCCGACGGCTCCGCAGGGCGGACCGACAGGTCCGCAGGGTGGACCGGCCGGACCGCAGGGTGACCAGTCCACGCCCCATGGCGCGGGCCCCGCACCGCAGGGCGAGTCGGGCGCACCGCAGAATGCTCCGGCGGCGCCGCAGGGTGCCCCTGCCTCGGGCGGCGGGCTCGATGCCGACGCGGTGCGCGGGCACTGGTCCGCGATCCTTGACGAGCTGCAGCAAATCCGCCGCCCCAGCTGGGCCCTGATCTCGCAGAACGCGCATGTCAACGGCGTGAACGGCAGCACCCTCGTGCTCGGATTCCGCACCGAGGGTCTGGTGAGCGCCTTCCGCCGCGGCACGGCCGCGGAGAACCTCGCCGACGCCGTCCGACGCATCATGCACATCGACGTCATGGTCGATGCCGTCGTCGGGGAGGATCCCGGCCCCGGCAGCGCCGGTCCCGGTGGTGCAGGCCCCGGCGGAGGCGGCCCCGCAGGGCCGGGCTCCGCCGGCCGAGGCCCGGGCGGGAACGGTCCTGGCGGTGCCGGGCCGGGGAACGCCGGCCCCGGCGGCCCGGCCGACCACAGCGGCCCGGGCGGCTCGGGCGGTCCTGGCGGGTCGGGTGACTGGGCTCCCCGCGGACAGGGTCCCGTCGGGCAGAACGCTCCCGGCCCGGGTGGGCAAGGAGGCGGAGCCGCCGGCGGTCCGAACGCGGAGGACCCGTCCGGCCGCCAGGCTCCGCGGAACGGGGGAGCGTCGTGGGGAGACGCCGCCTCCGCGATGGCGCCGCGCGAGTCCGCGCCCGCCGCCGCACCGTCCGCGCCGGGCTCCGCAGCCCCGTCGGCAGCGTCCTCGGCGGCGTCGACCGCCCAGTCGGCCGCCCCGTCGGCGGCGCCCGTCGGCGGCGACGGTCCCGAGCGGCAGGAGCCCACGTCCGTCGGCCAGCGCGCCTCGGAACGCGCGATGGCCGCCGCTGCGCGCGCCGCGAGGAACGCTCCGGCCGGACCCTCCTACGCCCCGGCCTACGACTTCCCGCCGGAGCCCGACGACCCCTACCCGCCGGACCCTGAGGAGTACGGCCCGCCCGCACAGCACCAGCCGCCCGCCGCGGCGCAGGGCGGAGGCCGCTGGTCGGAGGTGCTCGAGGACCGCGGCGCAGGAGCCGGCGCCCGCGCCGACACGGCCCGATCCGCCGCGGCGGCCGTCCCGTCGGCACCGCCGGCGTCCGGGGCCTCCGCGGCCACGGAGTCGGCAGCGGACGATGCTCCTGGCGGGGCACGGCCGGGCTCCGCGACGGCCGGGCCGCCGCCCGAGGTCGAGGACGAGGGACGCGACAGGCTGCCGGCGGACGAGCCCCGCACCTTCGGCCAGAACGCGCTCAAGCGTGCCCTGGCGGAGGGTCGCGTGGTCCGCTCGCTGCCCGCCGCGCACCTCGCACAGGGGGCGGACGCCTCCGCCCCGGTGCCGGGCGAGGCCCCGGTCCAGGAGCCGGAGGACGTGGCGCGGAGCGGTGACATGCCGCGTGAGTTCACCGCGGCCCCCGAGGTCGCCTCACCCACCTCACCCGACACCGCCCCGCCGGCCGGGCTCGGCCGCGCCGTCCCGCACAGCGACGGCGCCCAGCCCTCCGGCCAGGACGCCCCGGAAGGTGCCGACGGCTCCGCCGCCGCACGCGCGACGAGCTCCTGGGGCGCCGCCGCGTCGGTCACCGGCACCGCCTCGGGATCAGCACCGGCGGCCTCTGCGGCGCCGTCGGCCCCGCCCGCCGCAGCTCCCACCGCCGCACCCGCCGCACCGCCCGCGGCGGACGCGCCGCGCAGCGGTGCCGCGCTCGTCCGCGAGGCCGCGATGGCGTCCCGCACCGCAGGCCAGCGCCTGCGAGGAGGGCGAGGCCAGACGGATCAGGCACCGGAGGCCGATCCGGACCCGACCGGCGGCGCGACCCGGGACGACGAGGACGCCGTCGTCGCGACCCGGAACGGCCGCGAGGTGATCGAGAAGATGCTCGGCGGCAGGGTCCTCGAAGTCATCGACGAGACCCGCCCGCGCTGACCCGGCGCACGCGGGACAGCCCGCGCTGAGCCGAAGCAGGTCGTGCCGGATCGCGCCGAGCGGAGCCGACACCGCGGAGCCGACCGCCTGAGCGGGCGAGCACCGAAGCGGCGCGCGCCCTTCCGGGCGTCGCTCAGCCGCGCGGCTCGAGCAGGGAGAACAGGTCCGTGCGCAGCTTCGCCGGGTTCATGTCGGGATGCGGCTCGGTGACGTAGAACTCCCAGAACGGGTACGTCATCTGCTCGTCCGACTCCCCGACCTGCTCGGTGAACGCGCCCCACTTCTCCGCGAGGCCGCCGTAGGCGCCGATGTGCGAGATCCAGGCGATGCGACCGCCCGGGATGCTCGACCCGATGACCTCGTAGCCGCTGGGCAGCTCGAGGGCCTCGGTCAGCGGCGCGTCCACCGGGAAGCCCACCTCGAGATCGGCCGTCGCGACCGGCGCTCGGTGGTGCAGGGAGAACGCGGGGCCGATCGGGCGGATGCCCTGCGCCGCCAGCGCCTCGGCGAGATGGGAGAACGTACCGTCCATGAGGGCGGGCATGTCGTACATCGGGAAGTCGTGCTGGACCACGACCGCGGTCATGACCTCGGGAGCCTCCGTGATCCGGCAGGAGGTGGCGGGCTCGGCGGCGTCGTACGGGGCGGGCATCGGCGACATCGGGACTCGTCCTGTTCGCGGTCGGCGGGGGGCCGAGCAGGATGGCGACGGCCCGGTCAGACGCTATCGCGGCAGGCTGGACGCCACCAGCACCGCCAGGGACTGCCGCCCTCTGCGGTGGATCCCCGTCATGCCCGGGGCTCAGGCGCGGGAACCCGCCCCCTCGTGCGTGCCGGATCGATCCCGCAGGACGCCGGCCAGATCCAGCGCCAGCTCGCAGAACATCGAGTTCGACCAGGAGAACCACTCCCGCGTGAACACCGACGGGTCGTCCACGTGCACGCCCTCGTGCATCATCCCGGTGCCGCCGTCGGTGCGGATCATCAGCTCGAGCAGACGCAGCTTCTCGCCACGCTCCGCGCTGGTCAGCCCCTCGACCGCGAGCGCGATCGGCCACACGTGGTCCTTCGGGGTGTGCGGGGAGCCGACGCCCTCGAGGTACAGCCCCTCGTAGTAGTACGGGTTGCTGCGCGAGAGCACCGCGGCTCGCGTGGCCAGGTACAGCGGATCATCCTGCGCCACGCAGCCCAGGTACGGCAGGGCGAGCAGGCTCGGCACGTTCGCGTCGTCCAGGAACCGGTGGTCGCCGCGGCCGTCGATCTCGTAGGCCCAGACCTGCTTGCCCGTCGGCCCCTCGATCGTGCCGTGCTCGACCAGCGCCGCACGGATCTGCTCCGCCCGGTGCCGCGCCTCGTCCGCCTCCGCCGGGGCGTCCGCGACCTGCTCCAGCAGCTCAGCGAGACGCTCCAGGGAGAGGGCGAGGAAGTGGTTGCCGGGGATGTTGTAGCCCAGCTCGCAGGCGTCGTCCGAGGGGCGGAAGCCCGCCCACACCAGACCGTTCGGGGTGGTGAGGGAGCCGCGCCCCTCCCGGGCGAGGGTGTCCTGGGCGGGCACGCCGGAGCGTCGGAAGAAGTACGCGGAGCGCTCCTCGTGGTGCTGCTCGGCCCGGACGGTGGAGAGGATCGCGCGGGCCGCGGGCAGGAAGCGCTCGTCGGCCCAGGAGGTGTCGCCGGTCGCCCGCCACAGCCGCCAGGCGAGGTCGGGGCCGTAGGAGAGGGAGTCGAGCTCGAACTTGCGCTCCCACGCCCAGGGGTTGTCGCGCTCGGTCTCGTCCGCGTCCCAGTGGGAGGAGTCCGGGGCGCGGTTGAAGGCGTTGGCGTACGGGTCGATCTCGAGGTACTGCCAGTGGCGGCGCAGCAGTCCGGCGAGCAGCGCGACCAGCTCGGCACGGTCCTCGTCGGCCCCCACCCCGGCGACCACGAGCCGCAGCAGCGGCGTCACCTGCGCGGCGGAGTCCCGCAGCCACATCGCCGGGATGTCTCCGGTGATCACGAAGGTGGTGCCGTCCTCCTCCACGCTCACCGTGGTCTCGGAGGTGTTGCGCAGGTACGCGACCACGCGCTGCGCGATCACGCCGACCAGCGCGTCGGAGGCACCGAGGTCGGCGAGTCCCTCGAGCACGCGCGCCTGCACCGCGTCGAGGAGGGTGTCGGGAAGCCTGGCCATGGTTCTCCGCATCGAGAGTGGGTCGGGATCGTCAGCGTAGCGAGGTCTCGCACGCCCGGTCCGGCCGTCCGCGAAGCGCGCAGCGATCCACACCACCCGCGATCCACACCACCTCGGCGCCGTCGCCGCACGTCGGCCCCGGGAACTAGAGTGAGACGCGTGTACGAAGGCATCGTCCAGGACCTCATCGACGAGCTCGGCAAGCTGCCGGGCATCGGCCCCAAGTCGGCGCAGCGGATCGCGTTCCATCTGCTGGACGCCGACGACGCCGCCGTGCGCCGGCTCGCCGAGGTGCTCGTCCAGGTCAAGGACACCGTCCGCTTCTGCGAGATCTGCGGGAACGTCTCGGCGGAGGAGAAGTGCCGCATCTGCACCGACCCGCGCCGCAGCGACGAGGTGATCTGCGTGGTCGAGGAGTCCAAGGACATCGTCGCGATCGAGAAGATCCGCGAGTTCAAGGGCCGCTACCACGTGCTCGGCGGCGCGATCGACCCGATCGGCGGCGTCGGCCCGAACGACCTGCGCATCACCCAGCTGATGAGCCGCCTCGGCTCCGGGGAGACCCAGGAGGTCATCCTCGCGCTGGACCCGAACATCGAGGGCGAGGCCACCGCCGCCTATCTCTCCCGCCTGCTCGGACCGCTCGAGCTGACCGTCACGCGCCTGGCCTCCGGGCTGCCCGTCGGCGGCGACCTCGACTACGCCGACGAGATGACCCTGGGCCGCGCCTTCCTCGGCCGCCGCACCGTCTGAGGCGCCGCCGGTTCCCGTGATGACCTCTCCCCACTCCCGGACGCTGCCGCCGCTGACGGACCTGCCCTCGCCGCCGCGCCTGCCGGAGGAGGAGACGCACCTGGTCGCGCCGGGGGAGATCATGGTCGAGTCGCGGCGCGAGATCCTCCGCAGCCTGCTGCGTCGCCTCTGGGCGCCGGCGCTCGTGCTGCTCGGCCTCTGGTACGTGCTGCTGACCCTGTACGTCGTCGGCGCCTCGCCGACCTTCTGGTTCTTCTCCCTCCTCGCCGGCCTCGGCGATCCGGCCTACCTGCGCCAGGCGATGAGCGCCCTGAACTTCACCTCCGAGGGCCTGTGGACCGCGTTCCTGCTGCTCCCAGCCGTCGCGACGATGCTGAGCCTGCTCGGGGCGCTGCTGGTGCCGCGCCTGGTCGCACCTCTGCAGCCCCGCCGCTTCCTCTCCGAGACGCAGTTCCAGCGCGGCGTCGAGGACCGCATCACCGCGATGCTCCTCGCGCTGCCGGTGCTCACCGTCCTCGCCCTGCCGCTCACGGTGGTGCTCGGCCTGCCGCAGCCCTGGACCGGGCTCGGCGCGGGCCCCCTGTCCGTGTGGTGCGCCGGACTGGTCGCCCTCGAGCTCGCCTGGGTGCTCGTGCGCCGCACCGTTCCCGCCGCGCGGCTGCTCGGGATCACCTCCCACGAGGTGCTGCACACCGAGGCGCGCATCGGCACCGACCCGGAGCGCCGACGCGCCGCCGCCCGGCAGCACCTCGCCCAGGACCGCCGGCACCTGCCGCCGAACCCCGGCACCCCCGCGGCCGACGGGGCGAGGAGCCCCCGCGGAGCCCTCACCGCGCTCGCCCTCATCGCGCGCTCGGCACTGACCTGGGTGCTGCCCGCCCTGGCCGGGACCTCCTGGCTGGTGCTCGGCATCGCGGACCTCGTCACCGTCCTGGGCTCCCTGTCTGCGACGGGACTGTCTCAGGTCGAGACCCCGCTGCGCTGGCAGCACCTCGCCGTCGGCCTCCCCCTGCTCGTGCTCGTCGCGGCCGGCTGCGCGCTCGCCCCGGCGCTCGCGGTCGCGCTCTCCTCCGGCCACCGCGCCCAGGTGCGGGACCAGCGCACCTACGCCGAGTGGGCGCACCGGGCCCGCGTGAACCCGTGGGAGGCGCGGGTGTGCGCGCTGACCGGCTGGCTCTGCGCGGGCTGGGCGCTCGCCGGGACCATCCTCGCCGCGGTCCTGCTCCCGCTGCTCGGCGCCGGGACGGCGCTGACCTGGGTGTTCCTCACCCTCTTCGCGCTCATGGTGGTGCCGCTGCTGGGCGTCGCGGCGACGCAGGCGATGAAGGGCGGGCTGCGGGACGTGCTTTACGGACCGGCCGGTGACTTCACGCGCCGCCAGACCCCGTACGCGCTGGTCGCCCCCGAGTTCGGCACCCGCGCGGACCGGGCGAAGGACCCCGCGGTGCGCGCCGCGCTGCGCAAGCGCCTCCAGGCCGACGGCGGCGACCACGCGCTGGAGATCTTCGACCTCGACGCGGCGGGGGAGCGGCTGTGGGTGGACGAGAACGCCCCCGGCGCGAGCGACACCGCCGTGCGGCAGGCGGACCTCGCCCAGGGCGTGCTGCCGGACTTCGGCTCCGAGGGATCGGCCTTCACCGGCGGCGGCAACAGCCCCACCGAGCAGGCCTCGCACCTGCACGACATCCCCGACACGGTCACCGGGCTGCGCGAGCGCTGAACCGGCGACCCCGTACTGTCCCTCGACGCGTGGTCGACCGATGGCGCCCTGCGTCCCGGTACGGATATATCGTCGTACCGGAACGCAGGACGCCAGCACCTGACCACGACCGGCCCCGTCGCCTCAGGCGATCCGGGTGCCTGCGCCGAGCCGTCGGATCGGCACGGCGAGCCGCCGCACCGCGACCAGCAGCGACAGCGCCCCGACGAGCAGCCACAGCCCGAGACCCATCGGCCACACCGGACGGTTCGGCGGCGTGCCGAGATCGCTGGGGTAGCCGGGGTCGTCCGGCGAGCAGTACACGGAGTGGACGGGGTGGGTGGTGGTCGCGGCGGAGCGCATCCCGGTCTTCAGCGTCGTCAGCAGGTCCGTGTCCGGGTCCTCGAGGGGGTCGTAGTCCGCGGGGAGGGTCGGCGCGGCCTCGGCCAGGAGCACCACCGGGTTCCCCCACAGCAGCGGCAGGGAGAGGTCCAGCCGCGGCACCGTCTCCTCGACCTGCTCCGCCGCGCACCGGCTCTTCTCCATCGAGTACTCGTCGTCGTAGACCGTGTAGTAGTTCGTGACCTCCCGCTCCTCGTTCAGCACCACGGCGGTGGAGCCCCACGCGATCGGCAGCACCACCGTCACCCCGAACACGATCACGTAGGCGAGCACCACCGAGCCGAGCTGCCTCGAGGTGAGCGCCGAGAGCCCGAGCCCCACCGCGGTCACGCACAGGGTGAGCAGCACGATCACCCCGAGCAGCCGGAGCATGTACAGGATCCCGATGCTGCCCAGCAGCGCGATCGGCACCAGCGAAGGCAGAGCGAGGACCAGGAAGGCGAGGCCCGTCAGGAAGCCTGCGAGCAGCTTCCCGAGCACGATCTCGGCGGGACTGAGCAGGCTGGCCTGCAGCGTGGCGAGGGTCCCGGCGGTGCGGTCGCCGTTGATGGATCCGGCCGACAGCGCCGGCACCACCAGCAGCATCGCGAAGAGCACCAGGATCATCTGCAGGCTGAACACCATCGCCGCGATCGGGCCGACCTCGTCCCACTGCGCGGAGTACAGCGTCGGGCCGAGGCCGAGCGCGCCGATGCCCATCATCACCAGCGTCCACACCGCCAGCGACACGTACCAGCGCTTCGAGCGCAGGCGCTGGCGCAGCTCGAGCGAGGTGACCAGCCGCAGTCCGCGCCAGCGCAGCGCATAGCTGCCGCGGCCGCGGGGACGGTCGGTCCCGGGACCGGCGTCGAGGGTCTGGGGAGTGCTCATCACAGGGCTCCTTCTCGCTGGGCGGCGTCGGAGGCGAGATAGGCGGCCTCGAGCCGACCCGTCGTCGGGCCGAAGCCGATGATCTGGGCGCCCGCGGCGGTGAGGTCCGCGAGCAGGCGGGCGGCGGTCGCGTCGTCGGGCAGCTCCACCACCGCCTCCGCATGACCGGAGGTGGTGCGGTCGCCGGGCAGCACCTCGCCGTGGCGCACGTGCAGGTGATCGAGCGCCTCGACGAGCGCCTGGTGGTGCAGCGAGGAGATCCGCCACGGGCGAGGCCGGGCGGCGAGGTCGCGGAGGCTCGAGGCGTCCACGGCACGGCCGCCGTCCATGAAGACGACGTGGTCGGCCATCTCCTCGAGCTCGCCGAGGATGTGGCTGGAGACCAGCACGGTCGCCCCGTCGGCCGCCCGTGAGCGGACCACCTGCAAAAGGCGTCGGCGCGAGGCCGGGTCCAGGCCGGAGGCGGGTTCGTCGAGCACCAGCACCTGCGGGTCGTGGACGAGCGCGCGGGCCAGGCCCAGGCGCTGCTTCTGCCCGCGGGAGAGCACGTGCGCGGGCTGCTGCGCGAGCGGCACGAGGTCCAGCAGCTCCAGCAGCTCGTCCACCCTCCCGCGCAGCTGCGCGGTGGGCAGGAAGTAGGCGCGGCCCATCACCTCGAGCACCTCGGCGACCCGCAGCGAGTCCCACGCCCCGAACTGGTCCGGCATCCAGCCCACCTGCGCGCGCACCGCGGCGGAGTCCTCGGCGGGGTCGACGCCGCCGACGAGCACTCGGCCCGAATCGGGGGCCAGCAGCGAGGCGAGCATGAGCATCAGCGTCGACTTGCCGCAGCCGTTCGGGCCGACCAGCGCGGTCACCGCCCCGCGCGGCGCGGTGAAGCTCAGGTCCGCCACCGCCTGCACGCTGCCGAAGGCGCGACTGACGTGCTCGGCGACGATTCCCGGCCCCTCCGGACCGGGAGCCCTCTGCGGGGAGGCGTGGTCGACCGGCGGGAGGGGCGGAGGCGGGCCGTCCGGGGGTGTGCTCTGTGTCATGGGGCTACATTCCCATGCCCTGACCTGGAGCGACAGTCCTTCCTGGGCACGTTCGGGGCACGAACTGTGAGGGAGCGGTGGAGAGCCCGCGGCTCACTCCGCCATGGCGGAGTTGCCCTCCTCCTGCGCCTGCGGGATCCCGTCGGCGGCGGAGAGCCGGCCGATGAACACCTCCTGGAAGATCGGCATCGCGGCGGTCAGCCCCGCGTTCGCGCGGGCGCCGGTGTCGGCCTCGGCGGGGTTCTTCGCCGCCTCGACGAACACGCTGACGTCCACGCCCTTGCCCTTCCAGAACTCGATGTACGCGTCCTGCGCGTCGACGTGGCCGGGGAAGGAGACGCCCTTCTCGGCCAGCGGCAGCTGACCGTCCTTGGAGCCGAGCCAGGTCAGCAGCTCGGCGATGCCGGCCTGCTGCTCGTCGTCGGCCTTCGCGTTGCCGACGGCGACCACGCCGTGGACCAGCGACTTCGCCCCGTCGGGGCCCGCGACCGGGGCGGCGAGCGCCCACTCGAAGGAGTCGGCGACGCCGTCGGAGACCGGCAGCAGGTTGTAGGGCCCGGACTGGAACAGGGCGAGCTTGCCCTGGGTGAACAGGTCGCGGGTGAAGTCGCCGTTCTCGTTGGTGTCCGCGGCGCTGGGCGCGATGTTCTCGACGTTGATCAGGTCCGCCATGTACTGGAACGCTTCGATGCCCTCGGGGGAGGCGAAGGTGTACTCGTCCTCGTCCTGCCACTGTGCGCCGTTGGAGGCGAGCATCGGGCCGATGATCGCCTGCCGGTCGGCCTGCGAGTTGAAGCCGAACTGCGCACGGGAGTCCACGTCGAAGCCGTCCTCGCCCGGGTGGCGGCCCTCGCCGTCCACCGTGAGCTTCCGGCCCGCGTCGCGCAGGGAGTCCGTGTCGGCGGCCGGGTCGAAGGCGAGGGCCGACGGGTCCACGCCCGCCTCCTCGACCAGCGCCTTGTTGTAGAACACGGCGATCGAGTCCCAGATCTGGGGCACGCCCCAGAGCCCGCCGTCGCGCGAGTACAGGTCCACCACGGCCTTCTCCCACTGGGAGGCGCCGTCGGGGACGACCTCGTTGATGTCCAGCAGGTCGCCGGAGTCCTTGTACAGCACGTAGTTCGCGGAGTTCATCCAGTAGACGTCGGCCGCATCGCCGCTGGCGACGTCCAGCGGCAGGCGCGTCCAGTAGTCCGCCCACGGCACCACGTCGATCGACACGTTCCAGCCGGACTGCTCGGTGAACGCGGCGAAGGACTCCTCGTAGGCGGCCACCGCGTTCTCGTCCCACAGGCGGAAGGTCAGCGTGCCCTTGTCGCCGCCGCTGCTGCCGCCGGCATCGCTGCCGCCGCCCTCGCCGCCGGAGCCGCTGTCACCGCCGCCCGACGGGGAGCAGGCCGCCGCGGTGCCGAGCAGGCCGGCGGCGGCGAAGGAGGAGAGGAGGGTGCGACGCTTCAGCATGGGAGGTCCTTCCGGGAAGT
Organism: Brachybacterium sp. sponge; assembly: GCF_001613775.1. Lineage (NCBI taxonomy): Bacteria > Bacillati > Actinomycetota > Actinomycetes > Micrococcales > Dermabacteraceae > Brachybacterium > Brachybacterium sp. sponge. The sequence continues at coordinate 1,115,980 of NZ_LRMP01000001.1, forward strand.
GGTGTTCTGTCCATTATCGTCCGCAGCCCCCGTCGCGGGGCGCTGTATGACCTACCGAGACGCCGGGCTGCGGCGCGCGCCGAGCGCGGTCCTCAGCGCAGCGTCGCGTCGCCGACCGAGCGGGTGATCTGCTTCTGGAAGACGATCATCAGGATCACCAGCGGCAGCATCGCAAGCGTCGTCCCGGCCATCACCAGGGTCCAGTTGTTGTTGTACTGCGACTGCAGCGCGGAGGTCGCCACGGTGATCACCCGCCATTCGGGCCCGGAGGTGATCACCATCGGCCACATGAAGCTGTTCCAGTGGGTGACCACCGTGATCAGCACGAGGGTGACGATGATCGGCCGGTTCAGCGGCACCACCAGGTGCCACAGCAGCCGCAGCGTGCCCGCGCCGTCGATCCGCATGGCGTCCATGAGCTCGGAGGGGATGCCGCGGAAGTTCTCCCGCAGCAGGAAGATCGCGTAGGGGGAGCCGAGCACGAAGGGCAGCACGAGCGCCCAGAAGGTGTTGCGCAGCCCCATCTCCGAGAGCATCAGGTACAGCGGCACCACGACCACCACCTGCGGCACCATCAGCGTCGCGATATACACCCAGAACAGCAGGTCACGACCGGGGAAGCGGAGCTGGGCGAAGGCATAGGCGGCCAGCACCGAGAACACCATCTGCCCCACCAGGATCACGGCGACCATCTGCACGGTCACCGCGACGGGGGTGACGAAGCCGTCCTCGGAGCTGAACAGGGCGATCACGTTGTCCAGCACCGGCGGGGCGGGGAGCGACAGCGGCCCCTCCTGCGCGAACTGCGTGGTGGAGGTCAGGGCGGTCATCACCGAGAACAGGAACGGCCCGAGGGTGAGCGCGGCCGCGACGATCAGCACGAGATAGGTCGCGCCGTGGCCGAGCACGCGGCGCGCGAGCAGCGAGCCGGTCAGCGGCCGACGGCGCCCGGAGGGGCGGGCGGTGCGCCTGTGATCGCGGCCGACGGAGCCGTCGTCGGCAGCAGGCGCGGAGCGCACGTCGGCCGGGCTCGGATCGTGAGCAGTCATCTTCTCCCTCCTCTTCAGCTCATGTCGTAGGTGATGCGCCGGGAGAACCAGCGCTGCTGGACCAGCGTGATCACCACCAGCAGGACGAACAGGATCACCGCGACCGCGCTCGCGCGGCCCAGACGGCTGGCCTCGAAGGCCTCGTGGTAGATCAGAGAGGCGATCACCTCGGTGCGGTGCTGCGGCCCGCCGCCGGTGAGGGCGAAGACCATGTCGAACACCTGGAAGGAGGCGACCACCTGGGTGACGGCGAGGAAGAACGTCGTCGGGCGCAGCAGCGGGATCGTCATGAACCACAGCTGCTGCCCGGCGTTCGCGCCGTCGATCCGGGCGGCCTCGTAGATCGAGCCGGGAATCCGAGACAGCCCCGCCTGGAAGAACAGCGAGATGTAGCCGACGTTCTGCCAGATCGCCACGAACGCGACCGCCGGCAGGGCGAGCGAGGGGTCGGTCAGCCACTCGATCCGCACCCCGAGGATCTGGTTCAGCGCGCCGACCGACGGCTGGAAGATCCACTTCCACACCACGCCGAGCGCGAGCGGCGCGCACACCCACGGGATCACCACGATCACCCGCACGATCGCCGAGCCCGGCAGCGCCCGCACCAGCTGCGTGGCGAGCACGAGCCCGATCGCGAGAGACACCGGCACCGAGATCAGCGTGAACACGCCCGTGACCAGCAGGGAGTTTGCGAGCGCGCCGTCGGCGAGCAGGGAGGCGTAGTTGTCCAGGCCGAGGAAGGTGCGCGTGCCCAGCAGGTCCCAGCGGAACAGGGACACCACGAAGGCGAGCACCACCGGCAGGATCAGGAAGCAGGTGACGCCGATCAGGCTCGGGGCGATCAGGAGCCAGCCGAGAAGGGGTCTGCGGGAGGTCATCGTCGATGCCTCCCGCCTGCGCCGTGCCGATGTTCCACCGGGTCAAGCTATCGCAGCGCCGCCCAGGTCGTGGCGCCGTCCGTCCCGTCCAGGGGCCGACGGGGAGGGGCGCGGCGCACTACGCTCGGGCCATGACCTCTGCGACGGACACCGCCGGTCACGCGGCCGCGGCCACTGACCCCCATGCCTCGATCTACGACCACGGCTTCGTGCGCGTCGCCGCGGTGACCCTGCCGGTCGCGCTCGCCGACCCGGCCGCGAACGCCGAGCGCCATCTCGAGGTGCTGCGCGACCTGCACGGCCAGCAGGTCGGGATCGCGGTCTTCCCCGAGCTGTCCCTGACCGGGTACTCCCTCGATGACCTCGTCCTGCAGGAGCCGCTGCTGGACGCGGCCGAGCAGGCGGTGCTCACCGTGCTCGAGGCGAGCGAGGAGCTGATGCCGATCATCGTGCTCGGCGCCCCGCTGCGCGCGAAGGACCGCTCGCGGATCTTCAACTGCGCTGTCGTGATCCATCGCGGGCGGGTACTCGGCGTCACGCCGAAGCAGAACCTCCCCACTTACCGCGAGTTCTACGAGCGGCGCTGGTTCGCGCCCGGGGACGACGCGGCAGGCGAGTCGGTGCGCCTGGGCGGGGAGGAGCACGCCCTGTCCCCGCACTCGATCATCACCGTCGAGGACGTGCCGGGGCTGCGCCTGTTCGTCGAGATCTGCGAGGACATGTGGGTGCCGGTCCCGCCGTCGGCCGAGGCCGCGCTCGCCGGCGCGACCGTGATCGCGAACCTGTCGGGCTCCCCGATCACGATCGGCCGCGCCGAGGACCGCAAGCTCATGGCCCGCTCCGCCTCCGCCCGCGGCCAGGCCGCGTACATCTACGCCGCCGCCGGCGAGGGGGAGTCCACGACGGATCTCGCCTGGGACGGGCAGACCTTCGTCTACGAGTGCGGTGACCTGCTGGGCGAGTCCGAGCGGTTCCCGACGGGGGTGCGCTCCACGATCGTCGACGTCGACCTGGACCGGATCGTCGCCGAGCGGCGTCGCCAGAACACCTTCGACGACAACCGACGCACCCACGCCGCCTCGCTCGAGAAGTTCGACGGCTGGGAGGAGACGAGCCTGTTCGGTCCGTTCGAGAGCGACGAGATCGTCGCCGGAGACCCGGACTGGGCGATGGCCTGGGCCGACGGTCCAGGGTCGGCCGACGGCGTCGACCAGCACTCCTCGCCACAGCCCGCGGACTCCGCCACGGCGGAGAGCCGGCACGCACGGACGACGGGCTGGTTCGCGTACGCACCGCACTCCGGGAGCACGTATGACCCCGAGGGCGTCCTGGCGGAGCGGCCGCGCCCCGCCACCGGCCCGCTGCGCCGCCACCTCGACCGCTTCCCCTTCGTGCCCGACGACCCCGCGCGCCTCGCCCAGGACTGCTACGAGGCGTACAACATCCAGGTCGCAGGGCTGGTGCGACGCCTGAAGCAGATCGGCGGGGACAAGCCCGGCGGCACCCGCCCCGTCATCGGCGTCTCCGGGGGACTCGACTCCACCCACGCGCTCATCGTGTGCGCCCGCGCGATGGACCTGCTGGGCCGAGACCGCTCCGAGATCCTCGCCTTTACGATGCCGGGCTTCGCCACCACCGAGCACACCCGCTCCAACGCTGAGCTGCTCTCGAGGGCGATCGGCGCGAGCTTCGAGACGATCGACATCCGCCCCGCCTCCACCCAGATGCTCAAGGACATGGGTCACCCCTTCGGCGAGGGTGAGCCGGTGTACGACGTGACCTTCGAGAACGTCCAGGCCGGGATGCGCTACGACTACCTGTTCCGCCTCGCGAACCACCACGGCGGCATCGTGGTGGGCACCGGCGATCTCTCCGAGCTGGCGCTGGGCTGGTGCACCTACGGGGTGGGCGACCACATGTCCCACTACGGCGTGAACGCTGGCGTGCCGAAGACCCTCATCCAGCACCTGATCCGCTGGGTCATCTCCGAGGGGGTCTTCGACGCCGCGACCGCCGAGGTGCTGCGCGCCGTGCTCGACACCGAGATCTCCCCGGAGCTGATCCCCACCGCGCCCGGGCAGAAGGCGCAGTCCACCGAGGACTCCATCGGCCCCTACGCGCTGCACGACTTCGCGCTCTACCACCTGCTGCGCCGCGGCTACGGCCCCGGCAAGATCGCCTATCTCGCCCATCAGGCCTGGGGCGATGCGGAGGCGGGGGAGTGGCCGGCCGGCAACGCCGAGGAGGACCGCCGCGCCTATTCCCGCGAGGAGATCAAGCACTGGCTGACCGTGTTCACCAGGCGCTTCTTCTCCAATCAGTTCAAGCGCTCCGCCCTGCCGAACGCCCCGAAGGTGCTGGCCGGCGGCTCGCTCTCCCCGCGCGGGGACTGGCGGATGCCCTCGGACGCCGCGTCGACCGCCTGGCTCGCCGAGATCGAGCGCGACGTCCCCGGCGACTGACGGAACCGGGCGTCGGCCGGACCGCGGGCTCCGGCACGCATCGAGACGTAGGTTCCTGCTCCTATCGCGCTCGATAGGGGCAGGAACCTACGTCTCGGTGGTCGGCCGCGCGGTCCGACTGGCCGGCCGCTTACTTCACCGCACCCATCGACAGGCCGCGCACCAGCTGCTTCTGCGCGATCCAGCCGGCGAGCACCACCGGCAGCGAGGCGAGCACCGAGGCGGCCGAGAGCCGGGCCAGGAACAGGCCCTCCGAGGTCATGGTCGACATCAGGAAGATCGGCACGGTCGCCGCGTTCGCCGCGGTGAGGTTCAGGGCGAAGAAGAACTCGTTCCACGCGAAGATCACGCAGATCAGCGCCGTCGCGGCGACGCCCGGGGCGACCATCGGCAGCAGCACCGTGCGCATCGTGCGCAGCAGCGAGGCGCCGTCGATCGAGGCCGCCTCGAGCACCTCGCCGGGCACCTCGAGGAAGAACGAGCGCATCATCCACACCGCGATCGGCAGGTTCATCGCCGTGTACAGCACGATCAGCGTGAGGATGTTGTCGAGCATCCGGATCTGCCCGGCGATCACGTAGATCGGCATGATCACCGCGACCACCGGCAGCATCTTCGTCGAGATGAAGAAGAACAGCACGTCCTGCGTGCGCTTCACGGGCCGGATGCTCACCGCGTACGCGGCGGGCACCGCGAGGACCAGCACCAGCAGCGTCGAGATGCCGGTGGCGAGCACCGAGTTCAGCACGTACGAGCCGACCTGGGCGGAGCTGATGATCGAGGCGTACTGCTCGAGCGTCGGGGTGAAGAAGAAGGTGGGCGGGTTCGAGGCGGCCTGCGACTCCTGCTTGAAACTGGTCAGCACCATCCACGCCACCGGGGCGAAGAACAGCAGGCCGACCGCCCAGGCGAGGACGGAGAGCAGGTGCCCGCCGATCCGGCCCCTGCCGCGGCGGGCGCGGGGAGCGCGCACGGCGGCAGGGGCGGCCGACGCAGAGACTGTGGCTGTGCTCATGACGCCCTCTCCTCCCGCTCGTTCCTCGCAGTTCGTCGATGGAGGGTGGCGGTCATGACTGCTCCTTGGAGTTGATGCTCGTGAAGATCAGGCGCAGCGCGAAGGTCGCGATGATGATCGTGGCGATCACCGTGACCACGCCCATCGCGGCGGACTGCCCGATGTCGAAGCCGAGGAAGGCGCGCTGGTAGATGTAGAACGGCAGGTTCGCGGACGCCGTGCCGGGCCCGCCCGCGGTCATGAGGTAGATCTGGTCGAAGGTGTTGACCACGTAGATCGCGCCCAGCAGCACCGACAGCTCGAGGTAGAACCGCAGGTGGGGGAGGGTGATGTGGACGAAGGTGGTCCACGTCCCGGCCCCGTCCATCTGCGCGGCCTCGAGCACATCGCCGGTCTGGGACTGCAGGCCGGCCAGGAGCAGCAGCATCATGAACGGCGTCCACTGCCACACCAGCGCGATGATGATCGAGAGCATCGGGAACTGGCTGGTCCAGTCCACCGGGGAGACGCCGACGGTGCCGATCAGCCAGTTCACGAGTCCGTAGGTGGGGTCGAACATCGAGATCGACCACAGCATCGCGCCGGCCACCGGCATGATGAGGAACGGCGTGATCAGCAGGGTGCGGATGAATCCGCGGCCCACGAACTCCCGGTCCAGCAGCAGCGCGAGCCCGATTCCCAGCAGCAGCGAGACGAGCACACAGCCCAGCGTGATGAGGATCGAGTTCAGCGCCGCGGTGCGGAAGGTCGAGTCGACGGCGAGGTCGAGGTAGTTCCGCAGCCCCACGAACGTCTCGCCCTCAGGGCGCAGCAGGTTCCGTGAGCGCAGCGAGTACCAGATCGTGAGCAGGAACGGGATCTGCGTGCAGATCACCACGAACACGAAGGCGGGCATCAGCGGGAGCCGACGGCGCCAGCCCTCGGCGCGGGAGGTGGCGTCCTCGCGGCGGCGGGAGCGGGGCCCGTCGGCCGACGGGGCGCGCCCTCCGGGCGTGGGTGCGGTGTCCAGTGCGGTCATGGCTCAGCCCTCCCAGCCGTAGGTGCGGGCGACGGACTCGGCGAAGCCCTGCGCCTGGTCGAGGGCCTCCTCGACGCTCTTCTGCCCGGCGATCGCGGCGGAGAACTGCTGGCCGACGCGGGTGCCGAGGTCCTGGAACTCGGGGATCACGACGTTCTGCAGCCCGTCGTAGGGGACGTCCACGGTCATCGAGTTCTCCTGGGTCGAGTTCTCCATCGAGTCGAGGGTCGGCTCGGCATAGGTCTTCGAGAGCTCCGCGTACTCGGGGATCTCGTAGGTGGACAGGCGCGATCCGGGCGGCAGCGCCTCCCAGCCGATCTCCTGGCCCACCAGCTGGAAGTAGTCGGGGTGGGTCATCCAGGCGATGAACTCCCAGGCCGCGTCCTTCTTGCGGCTGGTCTCGGGGATCGCGAGCGCCCAGGAGTAGAGCCAGCCGGCGTACTCGGTGTCCTTCGTCGGCCCGAGCGCGTAGCCGGTCTTCCCGACGACGGTCGAGGAGTCGGGGTTCTCGACGCCGGAGACCATCGAGGAGGCGTCGAACCACATGGCGGCGTTGCCCTGGCTGAACTGGGTCAGGCACTCGCCGAAGCCGGAGGTCGCGGCGCCGGGCTGGCCGTAGGAGCGCAGGGTGTCGACGTAGAGCGCGACGGCGTCGTGCACCTCGGGGGAGTCCAGTCGCGGAGCCCAGTCCATGTCGAACCAGCAGCCGCCGAAGGTGTTGATGACGGTGCTCATCGGGGCGAGGTTCTCGCCCCAGCCCGCGAGTCCGCGCAGCGCGATCCCGCTCATGCCCGCGTCGGGGTCGTGCAGGGTCTGGGCGAAGGAGCGGATGTCGTCCCAGCCGGGACGTTCGGGCATGGTCAGGCCCGCCTCGTCGAAGAGGTCCTCGCGGTAGACGAGGAAGGCGCTCTCGCCGTAGAAGGGGACGGAGTACATCGCGCCGTCGACGGTGAGCGCGTCCTTGATCGTGGGGACGAAGTCCTCCGGCGCGTAGCCCTCGGTGCGGGCGATGTACGGCTCGAGGTCGGTGAGCCAGCCGTTCGGGGCCCACAGCGGGGTCTCGTAGTTGGAGATCATCACGACGTCGAACTCGCCGCCGCCGGAGGCGACCGAGGCGGTGATCTTCGCGCGCGCCTCGTTCTCCGGCAGGGACACGAAACGCACGTCGATGTCGGGATGCTGGGCGGTGAAGCGGTCGATGAGGCTGATCGCGTCCTGCATCTGCGGGTTCGAGACGATCGCGACGACGATCGACTCCTTCCCGCCGGCGGAGGAGCCGGCGCCGCATCCGGCGAGGCCGGCGGCACCGAGGCCCGCGGCGAGCCCGGCGCCGAGGACCGTGCGCCGACGGGGACGGGAGGGGCGTGGCGGGGGTGAGGGGTGGGGACGGGGACCCATGCGCTGTTCTCCTGTGAACATCGCGGAGACGGGCCGCTCGGGCGCGTCGTCGCGGAGGGCGGGCACGGTCGGCGCCTCGGGGGCGTGCCCGGGAGGGCACGGCCGACGGGACGACCGTTCGCTCAGATGAGCGGGGAGACTTCTCAACTGAGGGTGAGCGTAGTCATATACGCTCAGCCGAGCAACCATCTGCCCTCACCTGAGGGGTCGATGCAGGCAGCGGAGGGAGAACCGATGGGGAGCGATCAGGCTGGACCCGGGATGCAGGCGGGTGCCGGGATGCAGGCCGGCGCCGGGGTCGCGGACGCGATCGCGCTCAAGGTCGCCCTCGCGAGCGAGCACCACCTCGAGGGCGTGCCGAAGATCGAGCTCGCCCGGCGCCACGGACTCTCCCGCTTCCAGGTCGCGCGCCTGCTCGACGAGGCGCGCGCCGAGGGCATCGTCCGCATCGAGGTCGTCGACCCGACCGCCGCCGGCCGCGACCTCTCCCCGCTCGCCGAGCGCCTGGGCATCTCCTCCGTCACCGTCGCGGTCGCCCGTCCCGGCGAGGCGCCCCGCGCCGCGATCGCCCGCCAGGTCGCGGGCCTGCTGCTCCGTCACCTGCGCGAGGGCGGACGGCTCGGCGTGGCCTGGTCGCGCACCCTCATGCACCTGCCCGCCGCGCTCGACGCGCTGCCCGCTGCCGACATCGTCCAGCTCGTCGGCCCCGTGAGCACCGCCGGGCACTCGACCGCGCAGTCCTCCGCGCTGGTCCACGAGCTCGGTGCCCGCTCCGGCGGCCAGGTCTGGGCCCTCCCCACCCCGCTCATCGTCGACTCCCCGCAGGTCGCGGCCTCGCTGCGCTCCATGGAGGAGGTGCGCACGGCGCTCGATGCGGCCGACGGGCTCGACCTCGCGACCGTGTCCGTCGGCGCCTGGGCCGACGGGGCCTCGACCCTCTGGAGCCGCCTGCGCCCCGCCGAGCAGCAGCGCGCCCTCGACGCCGGCGTCGTCGCCGAGATCTGCGGGATCCTGCTCGGCGAGAGCGGCGCCGTGTGGCACTCCGCCGTCGAGGACCGCGTGATCGGGGTGCGGCCCGACCAGCTCCGCCGCGCCCGCGTGATCGCCGCGATCCCCGCCGTCGGCCATCCCGAGGCGGTGCTCGCCGCCGCCCGCTCCGGCCTCGTCGACGACATCGTGCTCGCCCCCGAGCTCGCCGAGCAGGTCGAGGCGCTCCTGGGCTGAGCGCGCCCCTCCGTCCTCGGTCGGCCGCTCCGCCTCTGCTGTGCTGGCCGATCCGGTCGCGCGTTGCGCCGCCGTGTCGCCTCGGGTAGACCGCGCCGCCGCTAGGCCCCTCGGGCACGCGGTGAACCCGACCTCGAACAGGTGAGCGCCACCCTCTGCTCATCTGACGCCAGAGTGTGTATCGTCGGGCGCACCCCCGATTCCTCGTCGAAGGATGAGCCGATGACCGCTCCGACCGCCCTGACCGCTTCCAGCCTCTCCGAGATCGCCGCGCGTGGCGAGGTCGCCACCCCGCAGCAGCCGCTGGACGAGCGACGTGTCGGCATCGTCCACTTCGGCGTCGGCGGCTTCCACCGCGCCCACCAGGCGATGTACCTCGACCGCCTCATGAACGCCGGACGCGACCTCGACTGGGCGCTCTGCGGCGTCGGCCTGCTGCCGGGCGACGCCCGGATGCGCGACGCGCTCGACGCCCAGGACTTCCTGTACACCCTGGTCACGAAGGCGCCCGACGGGACGCGCGACCCCCGCGTGATCGGCTCGATCGCCCGCTACCTCTTCGCCCCCGACGACCCCGAGGCCGTGCTCGCCCAGATGACCGACCCGGCCGTGCGGATCGTCTCGCTCACCGTCACCGAGGGCGGGTACAACTACAACCCCTCCACCGGGGAGTTCCAGTACGAGACCGAGGCGGTCGCCGCGGACCTCGCCACGCGGTTCGATCCTGCCGACGCCCAGGCCGCGGGCCTCGCGGCCTCGGACGCCGGCGGCGCGAACTCCGCGCAGCAGGTGGGTCAGCCCCGCACGATGTTCGGCTACGTGGTCGAGGCGCTGCGCCGACGCCGCGAGGCCGGCACCGCCCCCTTCACCGTCATGTCCTGCGACAACGTTCGCGGCAACGGGGACCTCGCCAAGCGTATGATCCTCGCCTATGCTCAGCGCCGCGACGAGAACGGCCTGCACGGCGATGCGCCGATCGCGGACTGGATCGCCTCCGAGGTCGCGTTCCCCAACTGCATGGTCGACCGCATCACCCCCGTCACCGCCGAGTCGGACATCGAGATGATCGCCGAGGACTACGGCATCGAGGACGCCTGGCCGGTGGTGAGCGAGGACTTCGTGCAGTGGGTGCTCGAGGACGAGTTCCCCGCCGGCCGCCCCGCGTGGGAGGAAGTCGGCGTGCAGATGGTCGAGGACGTCGAGCCGTACGAGCTGATGAAGCTGCGCCTGCTGAACTGCTCCCACCAGGCCATCGCCTACTTCGGCCTGCTGCTCGGGCAGACCTATGCCGACGAGGCCGCCGTCGATCCGCACCTCGCCCCCTTCACCCGCACCCTGTACATGGACCGCGAGGGCACCCCGACCGTGCCCGAGGTGCCCGGCATGGACCTCGACGCCTACAAGGACGAGCTCATGGCGCGCTTCGCGAACACGAGCGTGAAGGACACCCTCGCCCGCCTCGCCGCCGAGTCCTCCGACCGCATCCCCACCTGGCTCGTGCCCGTGATCCGGGAGAACCTCGAGGCCGGCCGCGACGTCTCCGCGTCGGCCGCGATCGTCGCCTCCTGGGCCCGGTACGCCGAGGGCACGGGGGAGAACGGCGAGGAGTGGCCCGTCGTGGACCGCCTCCACGACCGCGTCATGGCCGCCGCCGCGAAGCACGACGAGGACCCGCTCGCCTTCCTCCGCGACGAGGAGCTGTTCGGCGACCTGGTCGAGCACGAGGCGTTCACGACGCCCTACCTCCACGCCCTCCGGACGCTCCGCACCGACGGCGCCCGCACCCTCCTCACCAAGCTCACCGCCGGCCTCTGACGTCCGGCCCTGCCCGCCCCGGCTCCGCCCGGTGAGGCGAGACGTGGCGTTGTGTCGTTATTGCGAGTCATTCGAGCACAAAGCCACGTCTCGCCCCCTGTGCCGCGGAGGATTCGGCATATCGCCATCGGGGCCTGGTCGGGGGGCCGCCGCGCACGGCCGGCTCGGAGCCTCGCATCGACTGGCCGACTCGGGGTGCTCGCGGCGCACGGATGGTGGGGCACGAGCTCATCCTGTACGGCCGACTCGAGGCGCGCTCACGCCGTGTGGCCGCGCCTGCGCAGCTCGGACCTCACTCGCTCGATGGCCCGTGCTGCGCCATGGTCCATGTCGCCCACGGAGACCACGAGCTCGGTCCATCCCGCGAGCCGTCGTCGCTCCCCGCGCAGGATGTCCTTCTCCTGCTGGGTCCGGGTGCGGTGGTGCCTCCCGTCGTATTCGAGGCAGACCTTCCACTGCGGCCACGACATGTCCGGCTCCCCGAGCCATCGCCCGTCCTGACGGATCGTCGTGTTCAGCACAGGCTCGGGCAGGCCGGACCGAAGGAGCGCGAGGCGGAGGAACGTCTCCTGAGGCGAGTCCGCGCCGACGCGGACGTCCGCCATCGCGGACCGCAGCCGGCGTGACCCACGGCCCCGGAACCGGATGACGACGTCGGAGAGCTCGTCGATCGGGACATGAGGCAGGCTGCGGCCCTCGAGGGAGGGGCGAGGCATGCGCACGAGATGATCGCCGATCGCCACCATGTCGTCCTGGGGAAGCACCTCGGCGAGCTCGAGGAACGTGCGCAGGCGCGTGGTGGTGACGATGCCGCGCCGGCGTGTCCTCTCGCGAGGGGAGATGTCGATGGAACGCCAGGTGACCTGCTGTGAGCTGAGCCGATGGACTCCGGTGAGGGACATGGTGATCGTCGAGTCCGCGTCGTCGACATCCCAGGAGCTGAGGTCGAGGGGGAGGGGCAGGTTCCACATCCTGGCCGCGCTGAGACCGCAGGCGACCGCGTCCGGGTCGGCGCGCTGCAGCGCACGGATCACGTCGGCCTCGCGGACCGTGCTCGCCCCCTCGCCGGGCAGGGCCCCGTCGCTCTCGGGCGGGCTCGCGGCCCCGGTCGACCGTTCCGTCATGGCATAGAGCCCTCGGTCGATCCGTGAGACGTCGGCGGCGCGCAGCCTGCCTCCCGAGACTCCAGCGGCCCGCGCCTCGGCTGCTGTGAACACGGGCCCGCTGAGCGAGGCGGGGAGCGGTAGCAGGCGGCGCGGCATGCGGGGAGCATGCCCGGACGTGCCGCCCCGTCGCACAACCCTCCACATCACCTCGGCGGGCTGCATGGATCGCCAGGTCATGGCCCCGGACCGTTCCTCCACAGCACCCTCGGCCGCAGGTCGCCGCAGGCTCGGTGAGCCGCCGGCGCGCTCCCGGAGTGGTTGCCGCTGCCGTGCGTCCGGCACGCTGCCATCACTCTCCGGGCAGCTGCCGCGGTGGTCCCGGCGGGCCTACGCCATGCGAGACGTGGCTGAGTGACGGTATGGGCCCGCATAGGAGCACAGATCCACGTCTCGAAGAGCCTTCCGGTGATGATGTCGAGGAGCGAGGGTGGGTGACCGGGAAGCGGTGCCCCGCACCGCGGCGCGCCCGGGGCGGTGTTGCGCCGGTCACGTGCGCGAACCGTCCTGACCTGGCCCCCTGTCTCGAATGACGAGGTCACTGGGGCTTCGGGGAGCCGTCTTCGTAGACTGCCCTGTGTGTCGCGACGGCGTCACCGGATCGTCCGGGACGAGCGGTGTCCGGCGAGAGGCGTGCGTCTGCGCCGCTCCCGCGAGGCTGGCTCGGACCGCACGGCACGGGGCGTCCGATCGGCTCGAGCGGACCCGCGACGGCGGATGTCCGCGCACCCACGCACGATCCGCACCGTCCTCGACAGTCAAAGGAACCCGCTCATGAGCCTGGTCGTCCAGAAATTCGGAGGATCCTCCGTCGCTGACGCCGACTCGATCAAGCGCGTCGCGCGCCGCATCTCCCTGTACTCCCGGGCCGGCCACAAGGTGGTCGTGGTGGTCTCCGCGATGGGCGACACCACCGACGATCTGATCGACCTCGCCGAGCAGGTGAGCCCGAACCCGCCGCCGCGCGAGATGGACATGCTGGTCACGGCCGGCGAGCGGATCTCGATGGCGGTGCTGTCGATGGCGCTGAACGACACCGGCGTCCACGCCCGCGCCTACACCGGCTCGCAGGCAGGGCTGATCACCGACGAGGTGCACGGCAAGGCGCACATCCTGCGCGTGACCCCGGGCCGGATCGAGGAGGCGCTGGAGGATGGCGCGGTCGCGATCGTCGCCGGATTCCAGGGCGTCTCGCAGACCACGAAGGACATCACCACCCTCGGCCGCGGCGGCTCGGACACGACCGCCGTGGCGCTCGCCGCGGCGCTCGAGGCGGACGTCTGCGAGATCTACTCCGACGTCGACGGCGTCTTCACCGCCGATCCCCGGATCGTGCCGGCCGCGCGCCGTGTGCCCGTCATCTCCAGCGAGGAGATGCTGGAGATGGCCGCGAACGGCTCGAAGATCCTCATGGCGCGCAGCGTCGAGTACGCGCGCCGCTACGGGGTGCCGCTGCACGTGCGCTCCTCGTACTCGGGCCGGCTCGGCACGATCGTCACCGACGAGCCCGACCGCGAGATCCCGATCGACCCCGACGTCACCCTCCGCCCCGCGGACGCCGCCCGTCGCGACGCCGCCGACCCGACCAAGGAGCTCCCCATGGACGACATCGCAGCACCGGGCCTCGAGGCGCCGATCATCTCGGGCGTCGCCCACGACCGCAGCGAAGGCAAGATCACCGTCGTCGAGGTCCCGGACGCGCCGGGCAAGGCGGCGCTGCTGTTCGACGTGGTCGCCGGGACCGGCGCGAACATCGACATGATCGTGCAGAACTCCTCGACGGTCGACGACACCGTCGCGATCTCCCTGACCCTCCCGGAGTCCGACGCCCCGGCCGCCCTCGAGGCGATCGAGAAGGCGCGCGAGGCGATCGGCTTCACCGAGGTCCGCTACGACGACCAGATCGGGAAGGTCTCCATCGTCGGCGCCGGGATGCGCGCGCACCCGGGCGTCTCGGCGACCCTGTTCCGCTCGCTCGGCGAGGCGGGCATCAACATCGACATGATCTCCACCTCGGAGATCCGCATCTCCGTCGTCACCGAGCAGTCGCGGCTCGACGACGCGGTGCGCGTGATCCACACGGCGTTCGGCCTCGACGCCGAGCAGACCGAGGCCGTGGTCTACGGAGGGACCGGACGATGAGCACCACCAGCACCCCCAGCTCCACCACCGCGCCCGACTTCTCGGGCACCCCCGGCTACGCGGCTGACGGGCCCGTCCTCGGCGTCGTCGGCGCCACCGGCCAGGTCGGGCGTGTGATGCTCGCCCTGCTCGCCGACCGCTCGGTCGCACACTCCGCGATCCGCGTGTTCGCCTCCGCCCGCAGCGCCGGCAGCACCGTCTCCTACGCGGGTCTCGACCTCGTGGTCGAGGACGCGGAGACCGCCGACATCACCTCCGAGGGGCAGCGGCTGGACGTCGCGATCTTCTCCGCCGGCGGCTCGACCTCGAAGGCGCTCGCGCCCCGCTTCGCCGAGGCGGGCGCCGTGGTCGTCGACAACTCCTCGGCCTGGCGCCGTGACGAGGAGGTGCCGCTGGTGGTCTCCGAGGTGAACCCGGAGCAGATCACCGCCCCGAAGCGCGGCATCATCGCGAACCCCAACTGCACCACCATGGCCGCGATGCCGACCCTGAAGGCCCTCCACGACGAGGCGGGCCTGGCCCGTCTGAAGGTCGCCACCTACCAGGCGGTCTCCGGCTCCGGCGTGGCCGGTGTCGCGGAGCTCGCCGCGCAGGTCAGGAAGGGCGTCGACAATGTCGAGGAGCTCGCGCTGGACGGCTCCTCGGTGGACCTCGGCGAGCCCGGCGTGTACCAGGCGCCGATCGCGTACAACGTGGTCGCGCTCGCCGGGAACCTGATGGACGACGGCACCGGCGAGACCGACGAGGAGCAGAAGCTCCGCAACGAGTCCCGCCGCATCCTGGGCCTGCCGGACCTGCCCGTGGCCGGCACCTGCGTGCGCGTGCCGGTGATGAGCGGCCACGCCCTCGCGATCCATGCCGAGTTCGATCAGCCGATCACCCCGGAGCGCGCCCGCGAGCTGCTCGAGGCGGCGCCGGGCGTGACCGTCGTGGACCTGCCCACCCCGCTGATGGCGGCCGGCAAGGACGGCACATTCGTCGGCCGCATCCGACAGGACGCCTCGGTGCCGGACGGGAAGGGGCTGATCCTCTTCGCGGTGGCCGATAATCTCCGCAAGGGAGCAGCGCTGAACGCGATCGAGATCGCGGAGCTGATCGTCTCCCGCTGATGATGGAGGAGGAACGCCGATGACGGGTGTCGTGACCAACGGGTCGCTGGGGGCGGGGACGGGACCGGTGCCGCCGTCGGCGGTCTTCTCCGATCGAGCCGGCGAGGAGGCGCCGTGCCGCGCAGGCGGCGGGGCGCTCGAGGAACCGCTGGGCCGGGTCCTGCGCAACCTCGACACCGTCACCGAGGCCCAGGACGGGCTCGGCGCGGGCCTCGAGGGCGCGCGCGGCGCCTCGACCGACGGGGCCGCACGGGCGGCCGACGGGGCAGTCACGACGATCGGCTCCGGCACGGCCATCGGCTCCGGCACGGCCGACGGGTCCGGCGCGGCCGAGGGCTCGACCGCCGCCGAGCCCTCGCGGCGGGAGATGATCCTCGACGCCGCCTCGGCCCTGTTCGCCGAGCGCGGCTACGACGGTGCGAGCCTGCGCGACATCTCGCGGCGCGTCGGGATATCGCATCCCGGCATGCTGCACCACTTCTCGTCGAAGGAGGTGCTGCTCGGCGCGGTGATCGACCGGCTCGAGGCGCATGCGCAGGGTCTGTTGGACTCGGCCGACTCGATCGCCTCCTCGCCGGAGACGCTGATCGCGGCGCTGGGCGGTCCGTGGGACCCGCGCAAGCACTCGATGGCGCTGCTGGCGACGCTGTCGGCGGAGATCGTGGACCCGGGCCATCCCGGCCGCTTCCGCATCGCGCGGCTCCGACTGGTCCACGAGCACGTGCTGGAGCGCGTGTTCGACGGCCTCGACGAGCAGGGGCACCTGGTCGCCGGGACTTCGCCGAAGTTCCTCGCCCGCTCCCTTTTCTCCCTGCTCCTGAGCCTCACGGTGCGCGAACACACGGTCCGCGAGCTGCAGAAGACCGCCGACGCGGACCCGATCGCGGACGTGCAGGAGTTCGTACGGCTCTGCTGCGTGACCGACTGAGCGCCCGGACCCCGTCGGTAGACTCCGTGGGCGTGACCCCCTGCGAGGAGACCCGATGAGCGCCGAGCGCACCCCGGAGGATCGCACCTCCGGCCTCACCGGCGGGCCGGAGGCCGGGGACGCGCGGGACCAGCCCCTCGTCCACCACCGGGCGCCGGGCCTGCAGGCCCTCGCCGGGCTCACCGTGCGCGGCAGCGACGACCGGGTCGTCGGCCGCGTGCGCGACGTCTACCAGCACGATGCGAGCGGCGAGCTCGCCGCGCTCACCGTCATGCCCCGCCAGCTGAGCTCGCGCACGGTGATGATCCCGGCCGCGGCGATCGGGGGGCTGACCCCGTCCGGGGCGAGTCCCGCGCCGGATGAGGACGCGGTGGTGCGCCTGCGCGTGGACGCCGCGACGGCGCGGGCCGGGAGGCGCCCGCCCGCGACCGCGCACGTCGGCCCCGAGGAGCTGCGCGAGGCCGCCGAGGCGCTCGGTCTCGGGCCCGAGGACGCGGCAGGCCCGGGGGCCGCCGACGGGTCCGTCCACCGGGCCGGCGCCGAGGACGCGGCAGGCCCGGACGACCGCCCGGACCCGGGCCGCGGGCACCACGTCGAGAGCTCCGCCCCCGAGGACGAGCCCCGCTAGAGCACCGTCTCGGCGCCCATCACCACGGTGCGCGGGGGCGGCAGGTGCAGCACCTGGGTGCGGTTCGCGGAGCCCTTCTCGAGGAGGCGCACGAGCCGCTTCTGCCAGCGCGGCATGACGGGCTCCTGCGCGGCCTCGATGCGGAACACCGACAGCACGTACATCGCCTCGTCCGCGTCGACCGCGAGTGCGGGCAGATGCCGCCGGCAGTCGTCGGGACAGTCCGCCTCGTGCGGGTGCCCGAGCAGCGCGACGGCGGTGCGCAGCGCGGCGGGGACGTCCTGCGAGTCGTGGAATCCGACCAGGTAGGTCACCTGCACGATCCCCGGCCCGATCTCGCGGGCGTGGATCCGGTCGTCGCGGTGGGCGTGCGGCACCCCGATGTGCTTCATCGTCACGATGACGACGTGCTCGTGGAGCACCCGGTTCATCTCCACCCCGGTGCGCAGCGCGAGCGGGACGGTGGTCGGATCGCCGTGCGGGTAGACGACCAGGCCCGGCACCCGTCGCACCGCGCAGTCGGGACCGGCGACGAACTGCTCGAGCGGCCCCTCGAGCTCCCGTCGGCGGCCGAAGAGGATCCGCGCCCCGCGATGCCACACCAGCATGATCGTGGTGAGCGCCGCCGCGATGAGCAGGGAGATCCAGCCGCCGGCGGGGATCTTGACGATGTTCGCGGCGAGCAGCAGCAGCTCGAGCCCGCCGACCACCGCCGCGAGCGCCACCACCTGCCACAGCGGTCGGCGCAGGATCCGTCGCGCGTACAGCAGGTACAGCGCGAGCACCAGCAGGATCGTCGCGGTGACGGCCAGGCCGTAGGCCGCCGCGAGCGCCTCGGAGCGGCGGAAGACGAGCACCAGGATGACCACCCCTGCGAAGAGCAGCAGGTTGATGGCGGGGAGGTAGACCTGGCCGCCGTGCTCGAGGGAGGTCTGGGTGACCTTGAGCCGCGGCAGCAGCGACAGCCGCGTCGCCTGCCGCGCCACCGAGAACGCCCCGGAGATCACGGCCTGGGAGGCGATCACCGTCGCGACGGCCGAGAGCGCCACCAGCGGGATCCGCAGCGCCTCGGGCACGAGGGTGAAGAAGGGGTTCGCGATCGCGGCGGGGTCGGCGAGGATCAGCGCGCCCTGGCCCAGGTAGTTGATCACCAGCGCCGGGAGCACCAGCGCGAGCCAGGCGACCGCGATCGGGCGGCGCCCGAAGTGGCCCATGTCGGCGTACAGCGCCTCCGCGCCGGTGATCGCGAGGACCACCGCGCCGAGCGCGATGAACGCGACGAAGGGACGGTCCGCCATGAACGCGATCGCGTGGTGCGGGGACAGTGCGCGCAGGATCGAGGGCCCGGCCAGCAGGTGCGGCAGCCCGATCGCGGCGAGGGTCAGGAACCACAGCGCCATCACCGGGCCGAAGAACCGCCCGATGCCGCCGGTGCCGCGGTGCTGCACGGCGAACAGCGCGGTGAGCACGATCAGCGCGCCGGGCACGATCACGGCGTTGGGCACCGCGGCGGCCACCTCTATGCCCTCGAAGGCGGAGAGCACGGAGATCGCCGGGGTGATCACCGAGTCGCCGAAGAACAGCGCCGCCCCGATCACGCCGAGCACCAGCGCGACGGACGCCTCGCGCGGACCGACCCCGCCGGGCCCGTGCAGCTTGCGCAGCACGAGCGCGGTGAGGGCGAGGATGCCGCCCTCACCCTGGTTGTCCGCCCGCATGATCAGGCCGATGTAGGCGAAGGTCACGATGATCAGCAGGCACCACACGACCATCGAGATCACCCCGAGCACGTCGGCCTCGGTGGGGCCGACGGCGTGGTGGTGGAGGCTGAACACGGTCTGCAGCGCGTACAGCGGGCTCGTGCCGATGTCGCCGAAGACCACGCCGAGCGCGGCGAGCGAGGCCGCGGCGAGCGGTGTCCGGGAGCGGGGCATGCCGCGGTGGTCGAGATGGTGATGGCTGTGCGGGTGGTCGCGGGGCCCAGCGGGGGAGCGCGGCGCGGCCGATGGGGGAGGGGCCTGCGAGGCGGGCTCGTCGGCCGGAGGGGTTCGCTCGGGATCTGGGGTGAGGGGCTCGTCGGAGCGGGGCGAGCTCGAGGTGTCCTCGTGCACGGAGCGAAATCATGCCACCGCTGCGGCCCGATGCACCCGGCGGGAGCGTGCGGGTTCTGCTCCGTGCGTCACATCCCGCGCCAGATGACTCACACGAGCCGAATGGCTCTGGCAACGAACCGATCGGTTCGTTAGTCTCCGGGGCATGACGACCTCCCGGACCTCCGCCGTCCCCTCGCCCCCGACCGTGCCCCTGGCCGGGCGCCGGGAGTGGGCGGCGCTCATCGTGCTCGTGCTCGCGGTGACGCTGCTCGCCGTCGACGGCACCGTGCTCTTCCTCGCGATCCCCTCGCTGACCGCGGACCTCGCTCCCACGGCCACGCAGATCCTGTGGATCGGGGACATCTACTCCTTCGTCCTGGCCGGACTGCTGATCACCATGGGCAACCTCGCCGACCGATTCGGCCGCAAGCGCCTGCTCCTGATCGGCGCCACCGCCTTCGGCGCCGCGTCGCTGCTGGCGGCCTTCGCCCCGAGCGCCGGGATGCTGATCGCCGCCCGTGCGCTGCTGGGACTCGCGGGCGCCACGATCATGCCCTCGACCCTGTCGATCATCCGCAACCTGTTCCACGACCCCGCCCAGCGCACCCGCGCGATCGCGCTGTGGTCCGCGGGCGCCATGGCCGGCGGCGCCGTCGGCCCGCTGGTCGGCGGGGCGCTGCTCGAGATGTTCTGGTGGGGCTCGGTGTTCCTCATCAACGTCCCGGTGATCGTGGCGGTCGTCGGGCTCGGCGCCTGGCTGCTGCCCGAGTCGCGCAGCCCTGTCGCGGGGCGGATCGACCTGCTCTCCGCGCTGCTGTCGGTGCTCGCCGTGGTGCCCGTCGTTTTCGCGATCAAGCAGGTGCTCGGCGGCGGCGCCGGAACGCCCGCCCTGCTGGCCGCCCTGGTCGGCGCCGCCGCGGCCGTCGTCTTCGTGCGTCGCCAGCGGCGCCTGGCCACCCCGCTGATTGACGTCGAGCTCTTCCGCATCCCCGCCTTCAGCGGTGCGATCGCCGCGAACGGCCTGTCGATCTTCGCCTTCCTCGGGATGCTCTACTTCTTCTCCCAGTACCTCCAGCTGGTCCGCGGCTTCTCGCCCTTCGTGGCCGGGCTCGCGGAGATGCCCGCGACGCTGGCCTCCCTCGTCGTGGTGGTCGTCGTCGGCGTGGCGCTCGCCCGGCTCGGACGGGGCCGCGCGATCGCCCTCGGGCTCGCCGTCGGGGCGCTGGGCCTGGCCGGCCTCGGCGTCGCCGAGGGGCTGCCGGGCTATCTCGGGATCGGGATCGCCCTGGCGGTGATCGGGCTCGGCACGGGCCTGTCGATGACGCTGTCCACCGACGCCGTGGTCTCCGCGGTGCCGCCCGAGCGCGCCGGCGCCGCCTCCTCGATCTCGGAGACCGCCTACGAGCTGGGCGTCGCGTTCGGCATCGGCGTGCTCGGCTCGCTGCACACCGCGATCTACCGCGGGGACCTCACGATCCCCTCCGGGACCCCCGCGGCGCAGGCCGAGGCGATGGAGGACTCCCTCGCCCACACGTCGAGCATCATGGAGGAGGGGGCGCCCCTGCTCGACCTCGCGCAGGACGCCTTCACGCACGCCACCCAGGCCACCGCCTATGTCGCCGCCGGGCTGCTGGCCCTCGCGGCCTTCCTCGCCTGGCGCCTCATCCCCTCCGAGACGACCCCCAGGAGCTGACCGTGGAGAACCACGACCCCGGCACCGCCGACGACCCCGGCACCGCCGACGAGCCCGCCGCGCAGCCCGCGCCCCAGCGCGACAAGGAGCGCACCCGCGCCGCGATCCTCGACGCCGCCGCGAGCATGATCGTGGAGCACGGCAGCGGGGTGAGCCTCGCGGACATCGCTCGGCGGGCCGGGGTGTCCAAGGGGGCGCTGACCCATCACTTCCCGCACCGCCTCGAGCTCGAGAAGGCCCTCGTGCACCGCTCCAACGAGCAGTTCTGGGCCGATGTGCACGCCCTCGTCGACCTCTCCGAGAACCGTCCCGGCAAGCTGCTGCGCGCCTACGTGCGCGCCCTGACCGCACCGGACTCGCGGGCGGCCGAGATCTTCTCCCCGTCCTCCCTGCTGACCGTCCTCGGCGACCGCCCGGGCATGGAGGAGCTGGTCGACGAGGACGCGGCACGCTGGCGCGAGGCGCTCTCGGCCGACGGCTTCGACCCGGCGCAGGCCCTCGTGGTGCGCCTGGCCACCGAGGGGCTCGCGATGAACATGGGCACGCCCTATGCGACCGAGCAGGAGCGCGAGCTCGCCCATGCCCGCCTGCTCGAGCTGGCCGAGCCGCGCTGATCGGAGGCGGGCCCGTCTACGATGGCCGCCATGACGTCACCGAGCCGACCCGCGCCTGGGGCGGCGGACGGGACGCCCGGCCCCGCCGCCTCGGCCGGTCGCGCCGCCTCGGCCGGTCGCGCCGCCCCGGTGGGACACGCCGCGATGCGCTCGGCGAACCTGAGCCTGCTGCTGCGCCACCTCCACTCCCACGGCGGCCGCTCCCGCGCCACCCTCGCCCAGGAGACCGGACTGTCCAAGGCCTCGGTGACCTCGCTGATCGGTGACCTCGCCGAGCGCGGACTGGTCCAGGAGGGGCGTGTCGAGCGGCGCGGCACCGTGGGACGGCCCGGCACCGAGGTGCGCATCGACCCCGGCCACGTTGCCGGCATCGGCCTCGAGCTCAACGTCGACCATCTCGCGGTGACCCTGCAGGACCTCGGCGGCCAGGTGCGCCTCCGCTCCTCCGTGCCGACGCCCGTGGCGGACGGCCAGGACGGCCGCTCCCACCCGG
The DNA here is from genome assembly GCF_001613775.1 of Brachybacterium sp. sponge. NCBI lineage: Bacteria > Bacillati > Actinomycetota > Actinomycetes > Micrococcales > Dermabacteraceae > Brachybacterium > Brachybacterium sp. sponge. The sequence continues at coordinate 1,137,702 of NZ_LRMP01000001.1, forward strand.
TCGCCCCCGTCATGGACCTCGTCGCGCAGCAGCTGCGCGAGACGCTCGAGGCCGCCGCCGCGCAGGGCCTCTGGGTCGCCGGGGCCACCATCTCCCCGCCCGGTGCCGTGGACTACGCGGGCGCCGGCGTCCGCTTCGCCTCCAACCTCGGCTGGTCCGGCGTCCCCCTCGGCGAGGAGCTCGCGAGGCGCCTCGGCCCGGACATGCCGCCGCTCTCGATCGAGAACGACGCCAAGCTCTCCGCGCTCGCCGAGGCACCGCGCCTGGCCCGGCAGGGGATCACCGACCTCGTCTATCTCACCGGCGAGATCGGCGTGGGCGCCGGCATCATCGCCGACGGACGGCTGATCCGCGGCTGGTCCGGGTTCTCCGGCGAAGTGGGGCACATCGGCCTGGACCCGGCCGGGGCGGCATGCCGCTGCGGGCGGCGCGGCTGCTGGGAGACCCTCGTCGGCTTCGACACCGTGCTGGCCGTGCTGGACCCCGACGATCCCGCGCGGTCGGGCCACCTGCCCCTGCAGGAGCGGCTCCGCCGTCTCCGGGACCTGCTCGACGCCGGGGACGAGCGCCTCGTGCAGCGCTTCCGGACCCTGCCGGGCGATCTCGCGCGGGGGGCCGGGGTGCTCGTGGACGTGCTGAACCCGCAGGCCATCGTGCTGGGCGGCTTCTTCGGCGCCTTCGCCGACGTGCTCGTGCAGCCGGTGCAGGAGGCGCTGGACGCGCGGCTGCTCACCCCGGACGGACGGGTGGAGGTGAGCGCCTCCGCGCTCGGCCTCGACGCGGCGGCGATCGGCGGCGCCGACATGGCCCTCGAGCGCGTGCTCGCGGACCCGCTCCTCGCCCCGATCCTCCCCGCCGACGCCTCCCGCTGACCTCCGTCGCGCGGGAGCCGGCAGGAGGTTCTGCTGCCCTGGCGACTCATCGGGGCTCCCATATGAGTCGTGGCGGTACAAAAGCTGGGCGGCCGGGCGCTCCTGCCGGCGGGCGGCCCAGCTGTCGAGCGGCCCGACCGGCGGGTGGCCCAACTGGCGAGCGGCCCGGCCGACGTGCGGCCCGGCCGGTTCCTGCGGTTGACACGTCGGCCGCCCGGCCCTAGTTTGTTCGTAATGTGAACGTTTGGGGCTTCGAGGAGGAACCACCATGATCAGCTTCGGCACCGGCGGCTGGCGGGCCATCATCGGCGACGAGTTCACCCGCGAGAACGTGCGTCTGCTCGCGCAGGGGCTCGCCGACCGGATGCACGCCGAGGGCGTCGTCGAGCGCGGGCTCGTGATCAGCTACGACCGCCGCTTCCTCTCCGACGTCGCCGCGTGGTGGGCGATCGAGGTGCTCGCCGGCAACGGCGTGCCCGTCCGCGTGATCACCCGTCCCGTGCCCACGCCGATGTGCATGTGGACCGTGCGCCAGACCGGCGCGGCCTACGGCATCGCCGTCACCGCCTCCCACAACCCCGCCCTCTACAACGGACTGAAGATCTTCACCGAGGGCGGGCGCGACGCCGAGCTCGAGGTCACCGACGAGCTCGCCGCCCACACCGCGACCCTCGACCCCGCGGACGTCCGCGCCCTGGCCCCGCACGAGGTGCGCGACTCGGAGCTCGTCACCCAGCAGTCCTCGATCAACTGGTATCTCGACGCGATCATCGAGCAGCTCGACCTCGAGGTGATCCGCCACGCGCACCTGAAGATCGTGCTCGACCCGATGTTCGGCGTCTCCCAGACCTCCCTGCAGACCGTGCTGATCAGCGCCCGCTGCGAGGTCGAGGTCATCAACGCCCGGCACGACCCGCTGTTCGGCGGGCGCATGCCCTCCCCGGCGGAGGGGTCGATGTCCCCGCTGCGCCAGGCCGTGCTCGAGCGCGGCGCCGACCTCGGCATCGCCACCGACGGCGACGCGGACCGGCTCGGCATCATCGACGACACAGGCGCCTACATCAGCCCCAACCAGGTGCTGGTGCTGCTGTACGAGTACCTGCTGACCGGGAAGGGCTGGACCGGCCCCGTCGTGCGGAACATGTCGACCACCCACCTGCTGGACCGGGTCGCCGAGGCGCACGGCCAGGAGTGCCACGAGGTGCCCGTCGGCTTCAAGTGGATCAGCGCGAAGATGGCCGAGACCGACGCCGTGATCGGCGGGGAGTCCTCCGGCGGCCTCACCGTGCGCGGCCACATCCCCGGCAAGGACGGCATCCAGGCCGCCGGGCTGCTGGTGGAGATGGTCGCCCGCGCCGGCAAGCCGCTCTCGGAGATCTACGCGGACATCGCCCGGCGCTACGGCTCCCTCGTGATGGAGGAGGCCGCCTACGAGTACACGCCCGAGCGTCGCGAGGAGCTGCAGCGACGGATCTTCGAAGATCACGAACTGCCCGCCTTCGGCCGCGAGATCGAGCGGATCTCCTGGTCCGACGGCGGCAAGGTGTACTTCGCGGACGGCTCCTGGCTCACCATCCGCTTCTCCGGCACCGAGCCCGTGATCCGCGTGTTCTCGGAGGCGGAGACCGCCGAGGAGGCCCAGCGGCTCTCCCGCACCGTCGCCGGGCACTACCGTCTGGGGGCATGACGATGATCGACACCGCAGTGGTCCTGGCCCGCGGCCTCGGCTCCCGCATGCGCAAGGAGGGCGCCGGCGCCCTCACCCCGGAGCAGGCCGCGGCCGCCGCCTCCGGCCACAAGGCCCTGATGCCCATCGGCCCCCACCGCCTGATCGACTACTCCCTCTCGGCCCTGGCCGACGCCGGCATCCGGCGCGCCGTGCTCGTGGTCGCCCCGGAGCACGAGGAGTTCGCGCGCCACGTCGAGCAGCTCGCGCCGCGCCGGCTCGAGATCGGCTTCGCCGTCCAGGCCGAGCCGAAGGGCACGGCCGACGCCGTCGCCTCCGCCCACGACGCCGTGGGCGAGCGGCCCTTCGTGATGGTCAACGGCGACAACCTCTACCCCCGCGACGGGATCGCGGCCCTGCTCGAGCAGGAGCGCACCACCCTGCTCGGCTTCGAGCGGACCGCGCTCGTGGAGCACTCCAACATCGCCGCCGACCGGGTCGCGGCCTTCGCGATCGTCGAGCACGAGGACGGCGCGCTGCGGCGGATCCTCGAGAAGCCGACGGCCGAGCAGCTCGCCGCCGCCGGCCCCGACGCCCTGGTCAGCATGAACGCCTTCGCCTTCCAGCCGGAGATCTTCGAGGCCTGCGCCTCGATCGAGCCGTCCGAGCGCGGGGAGCTCGAGATCGTCGACGCCGTCCGCGCCCTGCCGGACGTGCGCGTGCTGCCCTTCGCGGGCGGGGTCCTGGACCTCTCGCGCCGCGACGACATCGACGAGGTCGAGCGCCGCCTGACCGGCGTCGAGGTCGCCCTGTGAGCGCAACGGCGCGCTGGACCATGCCCGGCCGCATCGAGGTGCTCGGCAAGCACACCGACTACGGCGGCGGCCGCGTGCTGGTCTGCGCCGTGGACCGCGGCGTCACCGTGCACGCCGAGCGGGTCGACGGGCCGACGGGAACCCTCCGGGCGAGCACCGACGCCTACCCGGGCACGCTCCGCCTCGCCGCCGGCACCGCCCCGGACCTCCCGCCCGGGCACTGGGGCCGCTACGTCCACACCGTCATCGAGCGGCTGGGGGCGAACTTCGGCCCGCTGCCCGCCGCGCGGCTCACGATCACCTCGGACCTCCCGCCCGCCTCCGGCATGTCCAGCTCCTCCGCGCTGCTGACCGGCACCGCGCTCGCGCTCGCCGACCTCGCGGGCCTGCCCGCCACCGAGGCCTGGACCTCGCAGATCCCCGACCGCGTGGCGCTGGCCGGCTACGCCGCCTCGATCGAGAACGGGAAGACCTTCGGGGCCCTCGCCGGACGGCCCGGCGTCGGCACCAGCGGCGGCTCGCTGGACCACACCGGCATGCTCGCCGGCCACGACGGCATGATCTCCTACGCCGAGTTCGACCCGATGCAGATCCTCGACCAGGTCGCCCTGCCGGAGGGCTGGTCCTTCGTCGTCGCCGTCTCCGGCGTGCTCGCCGAGAAGACCGGCGCCGCCCAGGCCTCCTACAACCGCGGCCCCGCCCTGCTCGGGCAGATCCTCGCGCGCTGGAACCTCGAGACCGGCCGGGCCGACGACTCGCTGCAGGGGGCGCTGCGGTCGCTGGTGGGGGAGGACCTCGCCGCTCCGCTCGCCGAGGACGAGAACCGCTGGGAGCCGCTGCGCCGCCTCGCCGCCGAGGGCGCCGAGCGGGACCGGCTGGACCAGTTCCTGCTCGAGTCCGCGGTGCTCGTGCCCCGCGCCCATCGCGCCCTGCGGACCGGCGACCTCGACACCTTCGCGGCCGCGGTCGACGCCTCCCAGCGCCTCGCCGAGACGCACCTCGGGAACCAGATCCCCGAGACGATCGCCCTGGTCCGGCACGCAAGAGCGCTCGGCGCCCGGGCGGCCTCCTCTTTCGGCGCCGGCTTCGGCGGGAGCGTCTGGGCGCTGGTCCCCACGGCCGACGCCGACGGCTTCGCCGCGGAGTGGATGGACCGCTACCGCGCCGCGGGCACGGCCCCGGCGGGGGCGAGCGCGCTGGTCACACGACCCGGTGCTCCCGGCAGGCGGGTCGATCCGGTCGCGGGCTGAGCCGCTCAGCCCTTCACCGCCCCGGCCGCGAGGCCCTGCACGTAGAACCGCTGCAGCGAGACGTAGAGGATCACGCAGGGGATCATCGCGATCACCGAGCCGGCGACGAGCTGGCCGAAGTCGACCTCGCCGTAGGTGCCCACCTGGATGTTCAGCAGGGCGATCGGGAGCGTGAAGTACTTCTCCGTGGTCAGGAACGTCAGCGCGCCCAGGAACTCGGTCCACGAGGTGAGGAAGGCGTAGAGGGCGGAGCTCGCGATCCCGGGGATGATCATCGGCCGCAGCACCTCCACCAGCATCCGCAGCGTCCCGGCGCCGTCGATGATCGCGGAGTCCTCGAGGGCCAGCGGCACCGTGTCGAAGGTGTTCTTCATCAGGAAGATCCCGAACGGGAGGGCGAAGTTCGTCGAGAACAGCACCAGTCCGAGGAGCGAGTCCGTCAGCCCCACCGAGTTCATCAGCAGGTACAGCGGGGTGAGGATCGCCTGGAAGGGCACCATCATCGACAGCAGGATGAGGCCGAAGGCGAGGCGCGAGCCGCCGAAGCTGAACTTCGAGAAGCCGTACCCGGCCAGGGTCGCGACGACGGCGGTGAGAGCCGCGGTCGACAGGGAGACCGCGATGCTGTTGAGCACCGGGCGGAGCATGACCGCGTCGGAGGAGAGGAAGACGGAGAGGTTCTGCCAGGTGAGCTCGAACAGCTCCGGGATCGCCGGGGTCCCCAGGATCGTCTCGTTGGGCTGGAAGGCGCGGAGGATCGACCACAGCAGCGGCAGGCTGAAGATCAGCGCGAACAGGATGCCGAGCACGGCATAGGGCACGGCACGACGGTCCTTGACGACGGGACGGCTCATCACTCATCACTTCCTCGGAGCAGGACGAACTGGGCGATCGTGACCAGCGCCGTGAACACGACGAGGATCAGCGAGATCGCGGTGGCCGAGCCGAGCTGCAGCTCGACGAAGGCGCGGTTGTAGACGAACCCGACGATGGTGGTGGTGTCGGTGCCGGGTCCGCCCTTGGTGAGGATGAAGAACTGGTTGAAGGCCAGGAACGAGCCGATCACGGAGATGATCAGCGACATCCCGATCGCCGGTCGGATGATCGGGACGGTGATCGACCACTCGCGGCGCAGCCAGCTCGCGCCGTCGATGTCGGCGGCCTCGTAGACCTCGGCGGGCACCCCCTGCATCGCGGAAAGCAGCAGGATCATGGTCAGTCCCGGGACCGCCCAGATCACGAGTGCGGAGAGCACGATCGTGCCGAGCACGCCGTCGAGCAGCCACGCCGTGCTGCCGTCGGTCAGCCCGAGGCCCGCCAGGATCCGGTTCAGCACCCCGGAGTCCGGCTGCGCCTCGAGGACGAGCATGTAGCTCAGCGTCGTCAGCCCGATGACATAGGGGAGGAAGAAGATGGTGCGCAGCACGGTCGCGCCGCGCCGGTTGGAGCGCACGAGGACGGCCAGCCCGTAGCCGAGCAGCAGGATCGGACCGGTCACGATCCCGGTGTAGAGCAGCGTGTACCTCAGCGCCTTCCACATGCCGGGGTCCTGCACGGCCTGGAGGTAGTTCTCCAGCCCCACGAAGCGGTACTCGCCGATCAGCGGCCAGTTGGTGAAGGAGATGAACAGCGCGAGCACGATCGGGGCCAGCGCGAAGAAGGCGACCAGGGCGAGGGCGGGTGCGACCAGCAGCACCCCGGTGGCGGGACGGTGGGTGAGCGAACGGGGACGGCGCCGCGAGGCGGGGACGGGGGCGCCCTCCGCATGTCGGCTCCCCAGGGAGTCGGGACGCGTCGTCGCGTCGAGTGCGGTCATGACGTGCTCCTAGAGCTGTGTCTGCGTGAGGATGCGGTCGTACTCGGATTGGGCCTCCGCCATCGCGCCCGGCACGTCGCCGTCGAACACCGCGCGCCGGATCATCGCGAGCCACGGGCTGGTCGACTGGTTGTAGAGCAGGTTGTAGGCGAGGGTCGAGGGCACGTAGCCCTCGTCGAGGTGCGTGACGGGCAGGACGGCCTGCTCGTAGGACTCCGCGAAGGCGTCGTCGGCGCTGTCCGAGCGGATCGGCATGTAGCCGCTGTCGGGGAGCGCCCGCTGCACGTCGAGCTCCAGGGTGTGCCGCATGAACATCCAGGCGCCCGACGGGTTCGGGGCGCCGTTGAGCAGGCACATGTTGTCGCCGCCGGAGAAGGTGGCGCGCCCGCCGGTCGGTCCGGGCAGCAGCACGTTCTGCGAGGACGGGCGGAAGGACTCGTCGGCCTCGGCGACCGCGGAGCCGTACGCGCCGGGGAAGAAGACCACCTCTCCCGAGCGGTAGTCGTGGCCCCACTGGGCGCCGTCCTCCACGAAGGCGCGCTGCGGCACGAGCTCGTCGACCCACAGCTGCCGGTGGAACTCGAGGACCGCCTCGACGACGTCGTTGCCGACGACGTTCCCCGACTGGTCGCCGAGCTCGCCGGCGATCAGGTCGGTGTCGGCGGCCCAGATCATCGGCTGGATCGTGAAGCCCATCGCGCCGGAGGCGTTGCCGGGGAAGGTCCACGGCGCCACGTCCGGCAGCTCGCGCTTCAGGGCGTGGCAGGCCTCCATCAGCGATTCGAGGCTCCCGGAGACCTCCTCGAGGTCGAGACCAGCCTTGGCGAGCAGGTCGGTGTTGGCGAACAGCGTCGAGTAGTCGCCGATGAACGGGATGCCGTAGAGGCGGTCCTCGTAGCTCGCGAGCCCCATGTGCCCGGCCGAGAGCGAGTCCCGGAAGGGCAGCGCCTCGACCAGCTCGGTGATGTCGGCGAAGGCCTCGCGCACGGAGAAGAGCGGGCAGTTGATGAGGTCGAAGTCGACGATGTCGGGGACGGAGCCGCCGCGGATCGAGGTGGCGAGCTTCGTGACGTACTGGGCGTCCGGGATCGGCAGCACGGTGATCTGGAGGTCGTCGTGGAGGGTGTTGAAGCTCTCGGCGGCGGCCTGGATGGCGGTCTGCGTCGCCGCACGGCACCAGACGGTCACGGACCCGGTGGCGCCGCTGCCGAAGTCGTCCGCGGTCGTGTCGATCGGGGGCAGCGTCCCGGCGCAGGCGGCGAGGGCCGCGGTGCCCGTGCCGGCCGCGCCGAGGGCGAGGCCGGCACGGAGCAGCTGTCGACGGTCGATCACGACTGCTCCTGCACCGGCAGCCAGACGCGCATCGCGGCGACGGAGCGGTTGCCCCAGGCGAAGTAGGGGATCGCGGTCCAGGTGTGCGCGGTGCGCTCGAGCTCCGCGTCGGCGCTGCCGTGGACGGGATAGGGCCAGGCCTCGGCGGCGGGGGAGGAGCGCACGACGCTGCCGGCGAGCCGCAGCGGCACCGCGCCGTCGAGCACGTCGAGCGGCGCCCCGGCCTCGGGGACCGCCGACGGGTCGATCTGCGCGTCGTCGACGCTCACGCCCTCGTCCTGGTTCTCGTTCTCCAGCGCGTAGACGAGCGGTCCGCGCTCGAGGGCCACGGCGCCGCGGGAGGCGTCGAGGCGATGGTGGGTGCCGACGAAGCGCGGGGTCATGTCCAGCTCCAGCACGATCTCCTCGCCCGGAGCGAAGCTCCGCTCCACCACGGCGAGGGCCTGGTCCGCGGGGACGGTCGCCTCGGCGCCGTCGACGGTAAGCCGGGCCCGGCCGCGGGACCAGGCGGGTATCCGCAGGGAGAGGCGGCGCGGGGCCGACGGGGCGGCGTCGATGCGCACCGTGATCCGCCCGTCGTGGGGGTAGTCGGTCGTGGTCGAGACGGTGAGGGTCTCCTCGTCCTCGCCCGCCGACCAGGTCCCGCTCGCGAACTGGTGGAGCTGCAGGCCGTGCGCGTCCTGCGTCGCGACCAGGTGGTCCAGGCTCGCCAGGGTGCGCATGACGTTCGGCGGGCAGCAGGCGCAGTCGAACCATCCGCGGCGGCCGTGGACGATCGAGCGCCCCTCGTCGGCCTTCGCGCCGTCCCGCAGCTGCAGGGAGTTGACGTAGAAGAACTCGGTGCCCGCGAGGGACACCCCGGCCAGGAACGCGTTGAACAGGAGGCGCTCGATCGCGTCGGAGTACTGGGGCTTCCCGGTCGCCAGCAGCAGCCGCCACGCCCACTGGATCGCGCCGATCGCGGCGCAGGTCTCGGCGTAGCCGCGGTCGGTGGTCATCTCGTAGGGGTCGCCGAAGGCCTCCCAGTCCCAGCGGGCGCCCATCCCTCCGGTGACATAGGTCTTCGTGGCCAGGAGATCGGCGAACACGGCTTCGCAGCGGGCCAGCAGCTCCTCGTCGCGGTCCTCGATCGCCTGGTCGGTCGCGCCGGCGAAGAGGTACAGGGCCCGCACGGCGTGCCCCTCGACGGAGACGGTCTCCCGCACGGGCACATCGGCGGAGAAGTAGCCGGGACCGGGGCGGACCTGGTCGAAGCGCTCGCCCTTGCCGCGCACGTCGAGGAAGAAGCGTGCAAGGTCGAGGATCTCGGGCCGCCCGGTGAGGCGGTGCAGCTCCACCAGCGCCATCTCGAACACGGGATGGCCGCCCGTGGCCTGGCGCAGCCCGGGGCCGAAGACGGTGCGCAGGTGCGCGACGATCCTCAGGGCGACGTCGAGCAGCTGCTCCTCCCCGGCGCTGCGGGCGAGGGCCACGGCGGCCTGGATCAGGTGGCCGTAGCAGTACAGCTCGTGGTTCCAGGCGAGGTTCGTGTACCGCTCCTCGGCGCTGTGGCGGAGCGTGTGGACGCTGTTGAGATAGCCGTCCTCGAGCTGTGCGGAGGCGACGAGATCCGTGACCTCGCGGGCCATGGTGCGCAGCTCGGGGTCGTCCTCGCGTCCCAGCTCGAAGGCCACGGCCTCGAGCCACTTGTACACGTCGGAGTCCTGGAAGATCATCCCGGCCGCCTCGCCCGTCTCGGTCCCGGCGACGAGGCGGAAGTTGCGCAGCGTGCCGGAGGCCTCCAGCTGCGCATGGCCGGAGCGGAGCCCGGCGAGACGATTGCGCTGCTGGCGGGTGTGCCAGAAGCCGCCGGTGATCCGGGCGCGGCCGGAGTCGAGGGGACGCAGCGCCGTGGCCGCGTCGGGGGTGGGCACGGCGGGCGCGGCCAGGGAGGTCAGGGCGGTGCGGGCGGGGGCCATGGGGTGGGTCCTCACTGTGAGCTTCGTTGCGGAAAGTGCGGAAAACAAGTTTCTGTGCCGATAATGGCACGGTCGTCGCGCCCCGACAACCCCCTGCCCCCTCACCGCCTGTCCCGTCGACGGGAGCCACAGACCCCAGGAGGTCACGTGAAGAGCATTTCCCGATCCGTCCCCCGCATCGCCGACGTCGCCGAGCGCGCGGGGGTCTCGGTGAGCACGGCCTCCAAGGCGCTGAACGACACCGGCCAGCTCCGCGAGGACACGCGCGCGAGGGTCAAGGAGGCCGCCGCGGAGCTCGGCTTCGTCGTCGGCGCCTCGGGGCGCGGCCCGGCGGACACCCGCACCTACACCGTCGGCCTGCTCACCACGGACAGCTTCGGCCGCTTCACGATCCCGCTGCTGATGGGCGTCGAGGACGCGCTCGCCGCCGGGCGGATGGCGATCATCCTGTGCGACACCCGCGACGACGTGCTGCGCGAGCGCCACTACCTGGCCTCGCTGCAGGAGCGGCGCGTGGACGGGCTGATCATCACCGGGCGCACCACGGACCCGCGCCCCTCGGTCGGCCTCCCGATCCCGACCGTCTACGCCTTCTCGCCCTCGGACGACCCGGCGGACTTCGCCGTCGTCGCCGACGAGGCGGCCGGCGCCCGGACCGCGGCCGAGCACCTCGCCGCCATGGGATCCCGGCGCATCGTGCACGTCACCGGGCCGCAGCGCCACCACTCCGCGGTCGTCCGCGCCGAGGCGACCGCCGCCGCGCTGGGGGAGTCGCTGATCGCCCCGCCCCAATACGGTCACTGGTCCGAGGAGTGGGGGCGTCACGCCGTGGACATGATGCTCGCCGCGCACCCGGACCTGGACGGCTTCTGCTGCGGCTCCGATCAGATCGCCCGGGGCGTCACCGACCGGCTGCGCGAGCGCGGCATCGACGTGCCCGGCCAGGTCAGGGTCACGGGCTTCGACAACTGGGACGTCATGGCGCTCGCCTCCCGTCCGCCGCTGACCACGGTCGACATGGGGCTGAAGGCGCTGGGGCGGCTCGCCGGGCGCACGCTGCTGGACCTCGTCGAGGGCGAGGCGGAGCCGCCCCGGCACCAGGTGCTCGGCCCGCGCCTCGAGGTGCGCGGCTCGAGCCTCTGAGCCGTCCCTCCGGCGGGCAGGCGGCCGACGGGCCGACGGGCCTTGTGGGTCGGCGACGTCTGCGGTCGCGCTGACGGTGGTCGCTCGACCGGAGCCCCGCTCAGCCCGCCCGACGCGCCGCCGCGTAAGCGGGGCGCACGACCTCCTCGCGCAGCGCCTCCCGCTGAGCCGCCGGGGCGAAGCCGCTGTCGAGCGCGGTGAGCGCGACCTGCTCGAGCTCGTCGACGTCCCAGTCCAGCGCCTCCGCGACCAGCGCCGTCTCACGGGTGGTGCCGGTGCGGCTCATCAGACGGTTGTCGCTGCTGAGGGCGAGCGCGAAGCCGGTCGCGTGGAGGCGGCCGACGGGATGCTCCGCGATGGTCCCGGCGATCCCGGTCTGCAGGTTCGAGCTGGGGCACACCTCCAGCACGATCCGCTCCCGGCGCACGCGCTCGGCGACCGGACCGAGGGCGTCGCCGCCGTCGGCATCGAGGTCCTCGACCAGGCGCACCCCGTGGCCGAGCCGCTCGGCGCCGGTCTCCAGCGCGTCGGCGATCGAGGCGGGGCCGTCGCCCTCCCCGGCGTGGAGCGTGACGCGCAGTCCCTCGGCCCGGGCGCGGGCGAACTGCGCACCGAAGCGGGAGGCGGGAAAGCCGGCCTCGGGACCGGCGAGGTCCAGCCCCACCACTCCCGCGGAGCCGACGGGCGCCCCGGGGCGCGGGCCGTCGGCGCGCCGCGCGAGGGCGATCTCCACCAGGTCGTCGCCCGGCTCGAGATGGCGCAGGTAGCACAGCAGCTGGCCGACGACGATCCGGTCGCCGCGGGCCTCGACCGCGCCGACCCCCTCGTCGAGCCCGTCCTGCACGGCCTGGACGGCCTCGTCGAGGGACAGCCCGCCGTCCGTGTGCTGGTGCGGCGCCCAGCGGGTCTCCGCGTACACGACCCCGTCGGCCGCCATGTCCTCCACGAACTCGCGTGCGATCCGACGCAGGTGCGCGGCGGACTGCATGAGCGCGACGGTGCACTCGAAGGTCGAGAGGTACTCGGGCAGCGAGCCGGAGTCCGCGGCGTCGTGGAACCAGTCGGCGACCTGCTGCTCGGTGACCTGCTGCGTGTCCGCGCCCGGCGGGTCGATCCCCAGCTCGCGGCACAGGTCGATCACGGTCGCGGGGCGCAGCCCGCCGTCGAGGTGGTCGTGCAGGACGACCTTGGGCAGGGAGCGGACGAGGTCACGGGGCAGCGGCATCCCCGCAGGATACGCGGCGAGGTGAGCGAACCGGCCGGGCCCCTGTGGCGGCCCGGCCGGCTCTCCCCGTCGACCCCGGCGGATCCCCATCCAGAGGCCGGGTCGACGTTCCGGTGCGGCCTCGCCCGTCAGGAGGCGGCGCCCTTGCGGTAGCCGCTCGCGACCAGATGGTCGGCGAGGCCCTCGACGTCCGTGATCGTGACGGCGGCGCGGCGCAGATCGCCGACCAGCGCCTCCGCCGCCGGGGTGCGGACCGGCGGCGCGAGCGCGGCCTCGAGCGCCCGGTCCAGCGCCTCGCGGGCCGCGGGGTCCGCTTCGCCCGGCAGACCGCTCTCCTGGGCGAAGACCTCCCACGCCCGCTGCCGCATCTCGTCGGTCAGGCGGGTGCCCGACTGCGAGGTGCGCCGCACCAGGGCGGAGAGGGTCCCGCCCTCGACCTCGAAGCCGCGGTCCACGACGGACCGCACCACATGGGTGGGGAAGGGGCCGACGGTCACCTCCTCGGCACCGCTGGTGCACGTGATCCACGTCGACTCGTCGCGGATGTAGATCGTCAGGGCGTCCCCGTCGACATCCGTCAGCTCGATGTTGCTCATGACTCTCCGCAGGTTCAGGGCCGGGCGGCCCCCGGTGGGCGCCCTGACCGTTCCACGCGCCGGCACGCGCTTCGTGACGCGCGTCGTCGAATCTGTGACCCACTGGTGACCTTTCGCACAAATAGGACATACTGGGGCAAGTCGCCCGTGGTCCTCCTGAGGGCCGGCGGCGACGTCACCGGTGGAGCCGCACGTCGCGGCTCCGAGAAGGGAATGGCCGAATGCTGACGGAGTCGGAGCCGGAGCCGGGTCCTCGCCGCCGCGGCGGCGCCTCCGAGGCGCTCTCCGAGGACGCCCTGCTCGACGCCGTGCGCGCCGGCGACACGGGCGCCTATGCGGAGCTGTACCACCGCCATCATCACGAGGCGCTGCGCCTGGCGCGGAGCCTCCCCGGTCATCACGACCCCGACGACGTCGCGCAGGAGGCGTTCTTGAAGATCCTCAAGTCGATCCTGCGAGGAGCGGGCCCGCGCCGCGGCTTCGCGCCCTATCTCATGCGGGTGGTGCGCAACGAGGCCGTGGACCGCGGACGCCGCGCCCACGAGGACGCGGTCGAGGACCTCGAGCGCGCCGCGCCCGGCCGCCTCGTCTCCTCCGACGGCGTGGACGAGCTGTTCGACCGTCAGCTGGTCCGCACCGCCTTCGCCCGCCTGCCCGAGACCTGGCAGCGGATCCTGTGGCTGACCGAGGTCGAGGGGGAGACGCCCCGCGCCCTCGCCCCTCAGCTCGGCCGCAGCCCGAACGCCATCTCGCAGCTCTCGCGCCGGGCGCGCGAGGGGCTGCGCGCCGCCTGGCTCGAGGCCCATCTCGACACCGCCCACGCGTCCCCGCTCTGCCGCAGCACTGCCCGGGACCTCGACGACCTCGAGCGCGGCCGTCTCACGCCCGCCCGGGCCGCGGGCGTCGAGCGGCACCTCGCGGCCTGCCCGCGCTGCGCCGCCGCGCGCGAGGAGCTGCGCGGCCTCGCCGTGCAGATGCGCTCGGTGCTGCTGCCGGTGGTGCTCGGCTCGCCGCTGCTGCTCCAGCACCTCACCTCCGACGTGGCCGCCGTGGGCCCCGCGGCCGATGGGGCTCCCGCACCGCGCACCGCGCTGCGCGTCCTCGAGCCGGTCGGGGCCGGGGGAGGCGGTCTCGGCGCTCTCCGGTCCGCCGTCTCCGCCCATGCCGGGGCGCTCGTGACCGCCGGGGCGATCGCCGCCGTGGTCGTCGGCGGCATGGTGCTGCTGGACCCCTCGAGCGTGAACGGCCCAGTGCTCGGCACCGCGGCGACCTGGACCGACGAGGACGAGCCCGAGGACGGCGAGGGGACCGCGGCCGGCCGGGCGCAGGACGACGCCGCAACGACCGCCTCCCCGTCCTCCCAGGGCGGCCCGGGGTCCGCGGGGGCGACGCCCGCGACGACCGACGGCACCACCACCCCGGTGCAGGTCCCTGCGGTCGGCGAGGACCAGGCAGGCACCACGACGACCGCGAGCGGCACCGCCGACGAGGACCCCGCCCTGCCCGACTCGCCGACCGGTCTCGCGCCGATCGGGGCGGGCCAGGAGACCGGCGCCCCGTCCGCGACGCAGGCCCCGGGAGGCGGCGCGACCGAGGAGGGCGCGGCGCCCGGATCTCCCACCGCTCCCGGCGGCGCCGAGGACGGCGCGGCCGGCGGGACGACGCCCGACGGCACCCCGACGGGCACCCCGGCGACGGACGGACCCTCGACGGGCACGCCCTCGGACGGTGACCCCTCGGGCGGTGAGACCCCGGCGGACGGCTCCCCGTCGGGCGGCGGCACGACGGACGACCCGGAGAAGGACCCCGCGACCCGCCCCACCCCGCCGGATCGCCCCGCGCAGGTCCCGCTGCCCGGCCTGCCCCGACCCACCCTCCCGCCCGGGGACACGGACCCCGAGATCGTGGTCGGCGAGGGCGCCGCCGGAGGGCCCGGCGGCGGCACCTCGACGGAGGGCACTCCCGTCCAGGACGGCTCCGGGGACGGCACCGGCGGCAGCAGCGGGCAGATCATCATCAGGCCGATGCCGCCGCAGCAGGGGACCCGTCCCGGGCCCATGCTGCCGCCGGCGTCCCAGGGCCCGGGAGTGCTGATACCGCTCCCGACCCCGCCGCCCGGCGACTCCCCGCCGCCCGGCGACTCCCCGCCGCCCAGCGACGGCGGCGGGGAGACCGGCGGCGGTGAGGCGCGCGTGGAGGGCTGACCCGCATCCGGCTCCGTCGGTCGGGCTCGTCGGTCGGGCTCGTGCGCAGGCCCGGCCCGAGTTCGTGCGCTGACTCCGGGCCGGCCCGTGCGCAGGACCGGTCCGGGTGCGCGGCGGACCTCAGCCGGCGAGGCGGACGGTGAACTCCGGCTCGGTGACCTCGCGGACGTCGTCCTCGGTGACGTCGGGGGCGAGCTGGGTGAGGACGAGTCCGTCGGCGGTGATGTCGAGGACGGCGAGCTCGGTGATGATGCGGTTGACGACGCCGACGCCGGTCAGCGGGAGTGTGCATTCGTGGACGATCTTGGCGGTGCCGTCCTTGGCGGCGTGCTGCATCATCACGATGACGCGGCGGGCGCCGGCGACGAGGTCCATCGCTCCGCCCATGCCCTTGACGAGCTTGCCGGGGATCTGCCAGTTGGCGATGTCGCCGGTGGCGGTGACCTGCATGGCGCCGAGGATCGCGGTGGCCATCTTCCCGCCGCGGATCATGCCGAAGCTGGTGGCGGAGTCGAAGATCGCGGCGCCGGGGCGGAGGGTGATGGTCTGCTTGCCGGCGTTGATGAGGTCGGGGTCCTCCTCGCCCTCGTAGGGGAAGGGGCCCATGCCCATCACGCCGTTCTCGGACTGGAGGGTGATGTCCACGCCGCCCGGGAGGTTGTTGGCGACCAGGGTGGGCATGCCGATGCCGAGGTTGACGTAGTCGCCGTCGCGCAGCTCGGCCGCGGCGATCGCGGCCATCTCGTCACGGGTCCAGGCCATGTCAGGCCACCTCCTGG
The DNA here is from genome assembly GCF_001613775.1 of Brachybacterium sp. sponge. Lineage (NCBI taxonomy): Bacteria > Bacillati > Actinomycetota > Actinomycetes > Micrococcales > Dermabacteraceae > Brachybacterium > Brachybacterium sp. sponge. The sequence goes on from NZ_LRMP01000001.1 coordinate 1,153,358, forward strand.
TTCTGGTCGGGGCGGGGGCGGGTGGTGCGCTGCTCGATGTCCTTGGCGGCGGTGGAGCGCATCAGGTGGTGCACGAACACGCCGGGGGTGTGGATGTCGTCGGGGCCGATCTCGCCGGGCTCGACGAGGTGCTCGGCCTCGGCGAAGGTGGTGCGCCCGCACATCGCGGCCAGGGGGTTGAAGTTCCGGGCGGTGAGGCGGTAGCGGAGGTTGCCGTAGGTGTCGGCGGTGTGGGCGTGGACGAGGGCGATGTCGGCGTCGATGGCGCGTTCGAGGACGTAGTGGCGGCCGTCGAACTCGGCGACGGGCTTGCCCTCGGCGATGGGGGTGCCGTAGCCGGTGGCGGTGTAGAAGGCGGGGATGCCGGAGCCGCCGGCGCGCATCCGCTCGGCGAGGGTGCCCTGGGGGACGAACTCCACGTCGAGCTTCCCGTCGATGTACTGCTGCATGAAGTACTTGTTCTCGCCGACGTAGCTGGAGAGGACCTTGTCGATCTGGCCGTTCTCCAGCAGGATCCCCAGCCCCTTGCCGTCCACGCCGAGGTTGTTCGAGGCGACGGTGAGACCGCCGACCCCGCTGTCGCGCACGATCGCGATGAGATCGCTGGGGATGCCGCACAGCCCGAATCCCCCCACCGCGATCGTCATCCCGTCGCGCAGCGTCTCGCCGAGCACGGCGGCGATGTCGTCCGAGACCTTGGACATCGATGTCCCTCCTGTCAGTCGGTGCGCCCGGTGCCGGGGTCGGCGACGGTGCCGACGGCGGGGGCGGATCGCCCTCGAGCCTATGCGCCCGCGGTGACCGGCGCCACGAGACCGGGGTCGAGCGCCCTGCCGAGGGCGGCACGGGACCCGCTGCGCGAGACCGGGCTCCCGGTCGCCAGGAGCCGGGTGCCCCGCCGTCGGCGGCCGCGGGTCCGCCGTCCCGGGGTTGCCCCGTCGGCCCGGGTGTGAGCGAATGGGCGGCCGTGCCCCGCATCGGCCGCGCCGCCGACCGACCGCCGCCGGCCGCGTCGCCGCGGGGCCGCCGTCGACAGCGGACCTCGAAGGAGAGCGGACATGCAGACGATCGACCTGCTGGTGATCGCGGCCTATCTGGTCGCCACTGCCTGGCTCGGCCTGAAGCTCAGCGGGAAGCAGACCGGGCTGAAGGACTACTTCCTGGGCGGGCGGGACCTGCCGTGGTGGGCGGTGTGCCTGTCCGTCGTCGCCACCGAGACCAGCGCCCTGACCGTCATCGGGATCCCGGTGATGAGCTACCTGGGCAACCTCTCGTACCTGCAGCTCGGCCTCGGCTACATCCTGGGCAGGGTCGTGGTCGCCTTCTTCATGCTGCCCCGCTACTACGACGGCGAGATGATCACCGCCTACGCCTACCTGGGCAAGCGGTTCGGGACGAGCACCCAGACCACCGCGGGGGTCACCTTCCTGATCACCCGCCTGCTGGCCGACGGGATCCGGGTGCTCGCCGCCGCGATCCCGCTGAAGGTGATCCTCGACGGGCTGGGCGTGGACCTCTCCTACTTCGCGATCACGGTGATCCTCTCCGTCGTCACGATCCTCTACACCTTCATCGGCGGCATCACGGCCGTGGTGTGGGTGGACGTGGTGCAGATGCTGCTCTACGTGGTCGGCGGCCTGATCGCGATCGCCGTCGTCGTCTCCTCGATCGGCACCGGCTGGCTGGGCGAGGCGGCCGAGGCCGGGAAGAGCCAGGTCCTCGTGTGGTCCGGCAGCCCGTTCAGCGGCGACGACACCTTCCTGGTCTCGGTGCTGGGCGGCGCGGTGTTCGCGATGGCCTCCCACGGCTCCGACCAGCTGGTCGTCCAGCGCCTGCTCGCCTGCCGCTCGAAGGCCGAGGCGCAGAAAGCGATCATCGTCTCCGGCGTCGTGGTCACCGTGCAGTTCGGGATCTTCCTGCTGGTGGGGCTCGCGCTATGGGGCTGGTACGGCGCCGCCGCCCCGGCGGAGCTGGGCCTGACCCGTGACGACGAGATCTTCCCCCTGTTCATCGTCGAGGAGATGCCCGCGGGTGTGTCCGGGCTGCTGCTGGCGGGGATCCTCGCCGCCGCGATGTCGACCCTCTCCTCCTCGCTATCCGCGCTGAGCTCCTCGACCGTCACCGACGTGGTCGCGAAGCTGCGTCGCACCCCGCTCAGCGACGCGGAGGGCCTGCGGATCGGCCGCTGGGCCACGATCTGCTGGGGCCTGGCCTTCATCGCGCCGGCCACGATCTTCCGCTCCGACGAGGGCAGCATCGTGGTGCTCGCCCTCGGCGTCGCCGGCATCACCTACGGCGGGCTGCTGGGCGCCTTCGTGCTCGGGATCGTGAACCGCAGGGCCAGGTCGGCCGACGCGAACATCGCCTTCGTGCTCGCCGTGGCGGTCAACGCCTTCTTCTTCGTGATGGAGAAGTACGTGATCGGCGAGGTGTGGGTGGCCTGGCAGTGGTACCCGCTGCTGGGCGTGCTGGTCACCCTCGCCGTCGGCGGCGCGCTGTCGCTGCGGCACCGGGGTACGCAGTCGCCGGAGACGGCGGGCAGCCTCCGGTCGTGAGGGGCATCGGCGTCGCGGGGATCGCGCCGGAGTCAGCCGTCCCGATCGGGCCGGGGAGCCGGTGACGCGTCCGGTGCCTCGTCGCGACCGTGCCCGTGCGCGGCCTCCCGCACCCCGGGGATCGGAGTCGTGCCGGAGAACTCGAACGCGAGGGCGTCCGTGCAGGTGATCGAGGAGAACGGGCTGCGTCCGGGCGGATATGCAGTAATCTTCAATCACGGCGCCATGACACCGATCACGGTCGGCGCCTGCAGCCAGGTCGTCGGCTGCCGCCTCAGCCCCGCGGGACCACAGATGAGGAGAACGATGTCTGCACAAGGATGCACGGTCGACAGTCCGGAGGCCCCGCGGCCCATCGCGAAAGGGTCGGGCGCCACGACGTCGGCGAGACCGGCAGGGGAGGAACCCCCCGAGACCCGCGCCGGTGCTCGAGGACGCCGCGAGGAGATCATCGACGGTGCAGCGGAGATGTTCGCGGACCACGGCTATCACGGCTCCAGCCTGCGCGAGATCTCGAAGCACATCGGTATCTCCCACTCAGGGATGCTGCACCACTTCGACTGCAAGACCGCGCTGCTCGACGGCGTGATCGACCGGCTCGAGGAGCACGCCCAGAGCGCCCTGGACCGCGCTCCGGAGCTGCGCGCGAACCGGCGTGCGCTGCTGCAAGGGCTCGTCGAGCTCTGGCACCCCGCTCTTCTTCCGATTCGTCTGCTCGCCACGCTGGATGCGGAATCCGTCAGCGAGGACCACCCCGGTCGCTACCGGATGGCCAGGCTGCGGAAGGTGCACGAGCACATCCTGGAGGACTGCTTCACGAGTTTCGCCGAGCAGGGGCTCCTGCGTGCCGGAACGGATCCGGCTTTCGCGGGACGCGCCCTGTTCGCCCAGGTGCTCAACCTCGCCGTTCGTGAGAAGACCGTGCAGCCGCTGCAGCACCGCTCCCATGACGATGCGCCGCTGAAGGACCTGGCCATGCAGGTGGACATCTTCTTCCTCGAGGAGCAGCTCTCGGCCGATTGACGGTGGTGTGCTCCTGGGCTGCCCTGTCCTCGCGGACGTGACTCAGCGGTCGTCCCGATAGCGGTCGGAGAGGGCGCTCTCGTCGGCGCCGAGAGCATCGAGGGCGGAGCCCAGCCCCGACGGCATGTCGAGGCGCACCACCTGGTGCACCGCACCGAACCGGCCGAGGCGCAGCAGAACGCTGCCCGCTGTCCGATCCACCTCGACAGCGAGGAGCTCGCCGGTGGCGTCCTGACCCACCAGGATCTCTCCCTCGTCGACCGAGTAGGGTTCGCCGGCACGCAGCTCGAGTTCATGCCTGCCGCATATCTCGTACTCGAAGCTCCCGGCGGAGTACCACGTCTGCGGTGGTGCCGTGCATCGACGGACCTCGCATCTGCGCGGGAACATCTCGGAGTTCTGGTGCTTGTGAAGTGTCATGAAGGCTTCCACTCTCCCCGGTCCAGAGGTCCGCGGACGTTCGGAAGGGTAGGCCTGCCTTCCGGCACGGGACGATGAGCGCCTGCGGTCAGCCCTTGTCGCGGTGCGGCAGGCCTCCCTGCTCCTCGAGCCTGAGCGCGCTGCCCATGGCGAAGGAGATCGGTGCCCACTCGCCGACGAACAGGCCCCAGCGGTCGGCCTGTGCGCGGGAGTCCTCGGCCTTCATCGCCGACATCCCCCATGTGGGCGAGGGAGAGGCCGATGGAGACGAGGCCGGCGGCGTACATGTGGTTCGCCATCACTCCCACCTCCTCGAGGAGGCGATGTTCGGAATCTCGGTTAGTGCATACCACCCTGGCACGCTCGGGTCCCGACCAGAAGGGGCCGGACCGATCGTATGGATATCGAGCGTGCGGTCGACCACGACATGGTGCCCGGTCCGGAACCGCATGCCGTCCGCGCCCCTCGGGCCCCCGCAGGAGCCGTCCTACGCGCGGAAGTGGTTCTCGAGGTAGTCCGGGTCCAGGGACGAGACGAGCTCGACGGCGAGATCGCGGAGCTTGACGTTGCGGTGGTTGGAGGCGTCCTTGAGGATGCGCATCGCCTCGGCGTGGGTGCAGCGGTTCTGGCCCATGATGATCCCCGCCGCGAGGCTGATCGCCGTGTGGGAGCTCATCGCGGCGTGCAGGTCGTGCTCGGCCTCGCGATGCGAGGCCAGGCGGATGGCGAGACGCAGGGCGCCCGAGGCCCGGTCGACCTCCTGCTGGATGCTCGCGATCACGTCCGCCTCGAAATGGTGGGGCGCGGGGGAGTAGACGTTCAGGCCGGCCCAGGCATCGTCGTCCACCTCGAAAGGGACGCCGAGGATGGAGCGCACGCCCTGTTCCGCAGCCGCAGGGAGATAGTCCGGCCACCGCGTGTCCTCGCGCACGTCGCCCACTCTGATCACGGTGTCCTCCCGGATCGCCGTCATGCACGGCCCGTCGGTGAAGCTGTTCTGCAGCTCGTCGAGGGCTTGCGCCTCGAGCCCGGAGGCCGCGGCGGTGCTCGCCTTCCTCTTCCGCAGCAGAGTCACCGCGCACCACGCCGGGGCGTCGCCATCCGAGATCTCCCGGGCGAGCATCGCGGTGAAGTCCTCGAGGAACGCGGAGATGTCGTCGCTGTGCAGGAGAAGATCCTGGAGCTCCTGTCGATCCATCGCGACTACGTCATCGGTCATCTCGGCTCCGTTCTTGCCGTGCGGGTGATCGGCCGTGGCCCGGGACGACCGACGGTCTTGACATCAACGGTACATTCGCGCGAGGCATACCCGCCCGGGGCGGCGCTGCAGAGCGAGCGGGAGGGTGCGCGAGCGGCGTGAGCGGGTTCGGCCGAGTGGTCAGCGCTCGCCGGACGATTCCTCTCTGCGGACAGTTCTCTCGGGGCGACCCGCACCGGATCGTGCACCACCGGCGCGTAGGACGCGTAGCGTCGAGCTGACCGCCGCGTGACGACGTCGCCAGATCCTGACTGTCGGCCTCTTCTGCGCCCACTGCGGGATCGGCTGAGTCCTCCGGGGCCCTGAGCACGCTGTGTCGGGAATCGGGCGAGGCGTCGCGGGATCGTCCGACCGATGTTCGCCGCGATTCATCCCGCGTCCATGTGCGACGGAGACGGTGAAGGAGCACCCCTGCCCCCGACCGGGAGTCCCCATGCCCAGCGCGCCCACCGCCGCCCCCGTCAGCCGTCGCCGCCTGCTCCAGCTCAGCGGCGCCTCCGCCGCCATGATCGCGCTCGGCATCGACGCCCCCTCCGTCGAGGCCGCCCCGCCGCCTGAGACCGCGGGGATGTTCTCCCTCGGCGTCGCCTCCGGCGCCCCGCGCCCCGACGGGGCCGTGCTGTGGACCCGTCTGGCCCCCGAGCCGCTGGCCGAGGACGGCCACGGTGGGATGCCGCTGAAGGAGGTGACGGTGCGCTTGGAGGTCGCGACCGACGAGGACTTCCGCGGCATCGTCGCCCATGGCAGGGCGCTGGCCCAGCCCGGCCTCGCCCACTCCGTGCACCCGCGCGTCGAGGGGCTCGAGCCCGGCACCGAGCACTTCTACCGCTTCCGGGTGGGTCGCGAGCTCAGCCCCGTCGGCCGCTTCCGCACCCTGCCCGCCGCGGGCGAGACCCCGGAGTCGTTCTCCTTCGGGCTCGTCTCCTGCCAGGCCTGGTACCACGGCCACTTCACCGCCCACCGCCACCTCGCGGCGGAGGAGGACCTCGACCTGGTCGTCTTCGTCGGCGACTACATCTACGAGTACGGCATCACGGAGACGAACCTGTGGCGCCAGGGCGCCGAGGTGGGCGAGGCGCACCGGGTCGAGATCGAGACGCTCGAGCAGTACCGTCTGCGCTACGCCCTGTTCAAGTCCGATCCGCACCTGCAGGCCGTGCACGCCCGCGCCGCGGCGGTCGCCGTCTGGGACGACCACGAGGTGCAGAACAACTACGCCGGCCCCCTCTCCGACACCGGCATCGGCGAGGAGGACTTCGCCCACCGGATTGCGGTCGCCTATCGCGCGTTCTACGAGAACATGCCGCTGGACGTCGCCGCGCTGCCCGAGGGCCGGGACACCGACATCACCGCCGGCTTCGACGTCGGCGCCCTCGCCCGCTTCTCCCTGCTGGACTCCCGCCAGTTCCGCGACGCGGAGCCGGCCGACGCCGACGAGCAGCAGCGCGAGGACCGCACCATCCTCGGCGCCGCGCAGGAGGAGTGGGTCGGCGAGCGGCTCGCGAGCTCCGAGGCGACCTGGAACCTGCTGGCCAACGGCGTGGTGCTGGTGCCGATCACCGAGGACCGCACCGACATGTGGGACGGCTTCCCGGCCGCGCGTCGGCGTCTGCTCGCCCAGATGGCCGAGGCGCAGAACCCGGTGATGCTCACCGGCGACATCCACAAGCACGTCGCCGCCGAGATCCCCGCCGACCCCGACGACCCGGGCGCGGAGCGGCTGGGCGTGGAGCTGGTGTGCACCTCGGTCGCCTCCGACGGGGACGGCGCCGAGGACGCCGGCAGCCCCGAGACCTGGACCCGGCACGACTACGTGAAGCTCTACGACGGCCGACGCGGCTACGTCCACGTGCGCCTGACCCCCGAGGAGATGGTCTCCAGCTTCCACATCGTGGACTGGATCGAGGCCGACGACACCGCTCCGAAGCAGCTCACCGCCCGCTTCACCACCCCCGCGGGCGATCCCCGCCTGATCCCGGCCTGAGCCGGACGAAGGAGCACCGCCATGAGCCCGCGCCCCGCCGTCGTCACCGGCCTCGCCGCCGAGCCCGCCCTCGTCGCGATCTCCCTGACCTGGGACTCGCTCGGCTTCGACCCGCTGATCGACCACTACCGCATCTACGGCCTTCCCGGCGGGACGGCCCCCGACACGGCCGACGAGTCCGCGCTGCTGGCCAAGACCGTCTACCCCCGCTTCCGGCACACCGGCCTGGACGTCGCCGGCGAGACCTGGACCTACGCGGTCCTCGCCGTCACCGACGCGGGGGAGCGGGGCGAGCCCTCCGCCCCGGTCACCGCCGACTCCGAGCCCTCGGTCACCGCGACCGGGGCCCCGGTGGCGACCATCGGGGACTTCGACGGCCGCACCCTCGAGCACCTCCTCGCCCCCGCCTCCTACGCGCAGATCCCCGGGCGGTTCCCCGACGCGCTGATCGAGTACGCGGACGGGACCGACGCACCCGGCGAGGCCTGGCCCTACCTGCTGCCCGGCCCGGGGGACGCCTGGGCGGGGAACAGGGCCTACCGCGCCCGCTGGACCGTGACGCTCGAGGGCGCGCCGAGCGAGGACCACGACCTGGCCCTCTGGCTCGTGGACACCACCCGCCTCGGCGGCGTGCTGCGCATCGCGGCGAACGGCGAGCACGTCACCGATCTCGAGCTGCCGATCGGTGCGACCCGCGGCTCCCGCGAGGGCGACGCGACCGTGCCCGGCACGGCGCTGCGCCGCGCCCTGCTCGAGCTGCCCGTCCCGGCCGCCGCGCTGCAGGAGGGGCAGAACGTCATCGAGCTCGAGCTCGCCGAGGGCGGCTGGGTCGCCTGGGACGCGCTGGGGCTGTTCGCGCGGCGGTGAGACCGGGCGGGGCGGGGCGTCGTCCGCGGCGGCACCGCTGCCGAGCGCCCGGCCTCGCTCACCGCAGCATGATCAGCTGGCGCAGCCAGGGCACGTGCCCGCCCAGCAGGGCGACCGCTCCGTCGGCCAGCACGGCGAGGCCGGCCAGGACGAGCACGGCCGCGAGCACCGTCCGCAGCATGCGCCGGCGCGGCGAGAAGATCTCGAGCACCCGCGCCACGATCTGCTCGTGGCGGCCGACGGCGGCGGCGACGATCACCGTCGCCAGCGGCAGCTGGTAGACGAGGTTCCACACCACCAGCAGCGCGATCCGCAGCGTGAGGTGCTGCTCCTGGGACGCCATCCCCACGGCGATCGTGAACGACGGATCGGCCAGCGCGGTCCCGGCGAAGGCCACCCCGCCGAGGACCAGCGGGACGGTGGCCAGGCGCTTCGGCGCGGCCCTCTCCTCGAGCGGCCCGTGCGGTCCGGGCGGCTGCGACGCGGCGCGGAACTGGTGCACGCCGAACCCGATCAGCGCCAGGCCCACGACCGCCTCGACTGCGCCGATCGCGTCGTTCGACTCCAGCACGGGATGCAGCCAGCGTCCCAGCAGGGTCAGCAGCGGGTGCAGCACCAGCGTCGCCGCGACCACGACCGCGACATACCCCGCGGCGAAGGCCAGCAGGTGCCGCATCGTGCCGCCGCGCAGCAGCATCCCCATGGCGAGCACCCCGCCGAGCACGTCCATCGTCACCACGGCGAGGCCGAGGAAGGCGAGGAGGCCGGCGAAGGTCATGGAGGCCAGCGTAGGACGCCGCGGGGACCGGAACGACCGGACGACCTGCACGGACCGGGGTGGGGGAATCCCCCGGCCGATGCCCCGGCGGGGCGCCCGCACGGGGCCCACGGAGGCGTCGGACCTCCGTCCTCGGGGGCGCCCGCACGACGTCCTCGAAGGCGTCGGCGCCGGTCGGCCGCGCCGCCTGCCGTGTCGGCCACATCCCGCGGAACGGACGAAGGATTCCACCTCTCGCCTGCCAGAATGGGCACATGCGCGGAATCATCCTCGCGGGCGGCACGGGCTCCCGGCTGCACCCGCTCACCCTCGGCGTCTCCAAGCAGCTGATGCCCGTCTACGACAAGCCGATGATCTACTACCCGCTGAGCACGCTGATGCTCGCGGGGATCCGGGAGATCCTGATCATCACCACCCCCGAGGACCGGGACGCGTTCCAGCGCGTCCTCGGCGACGGCTCCCGCTTCGGGATCGAGCTGGAGTACACCGTCCAGCCCTCCCCGGACGGCCTCGCGCAGGCGTTCGTGCTGGGGGAGGAGTTCCTGGACGGGCAGCGCTGCGCGCTGATCCTCGGCGACAACCTCTTCTACGGCCAGGGCATGGGCACCCAGCTGCGCCGCTACGCGGAGGTCGACGGCGCCGCCGTGTTCGGCTACTGGGTGAGCGACCCGCGCTCCTACGGCGTGGTGGAGATGGGCGAGGACGGCCGTGCGCTCTCCCTCGAGGAGAAGCCCGCCGCGCCCCGCTCGAACCTCGCCGTGCCGGGCCTGTACTTCTACGACCACACCGTCGTCGAGCGGGCGAAGTCACTGCGGCCCTCGGCCCGCGGCGAGCTGGAGATCACGGACCTCAACCGCGGCTACCTCGAGGACGGGCAGCTGCAGGTCGAGGTGCTCACCCGCGGCACCGCCTGGCTCGACACCGGCACCTTCGACGACCTCGCCGCGGCCGGCGAGTTCATCGCCACCGTCCAGAAGCGGCAGGGCCTGTCCATCGGCTCCCCCGAGGAGGTCGCCTGGCGGATGGGCCACCTCTCCGACGAGGAGCTGCGAGAGCGGGCGCAGCCGCTGGTGAAGTCCGGCTACGGCCGCTACCTGCTCGACGTCCTCGACCGTGAGACGACCCCCGGAGGTTCCCGCTGATGTCCCCCCACCTGCTCGTCACCGGCGGTGCCGGCTTCATCGGCAGCAATTTCGTCCACCACGTCCTCGCCCACACGGACGCGCGCGTGACCGTCCTGGACAAGCTCACCTACGCCGGCTCCGCCGCCACCCTCGCGGGGCTTCCCGAGGACCGGGTGCGCCTGGTCGAGGGCGATGTCGCCGATGCGGCGCTGGTCGAGCAGCTCGTCGCGCCGCTGACCGGTGAGGGCGATGCGATCGTGCACTACGCGGCCGAGTCCCACAACGACAACTCCCTGGCGGACCCGTCCCCGTTCCTGCAGACCAACCTCACCGGCACCTTCACCCTGCTCGAGGCGGCGCGGAGGCACGGCACCCGCTACCACCACATCTCGACCGACGAGGTCTACGGCGATCTCGCGCTGGACGATCCCGAGCGGTTCACCGAGACCACCCCGTACAACCCCTCCAGCCCCTACTCCGCCACCAAGGCCGGCAGTGACCTGCTGGTCCGCGCCTGGGTGCGCTCCTTCGGGGTGCAGGCCACGCTCTCGAACTGCTCGAACAACTACGGCCCCCGCCAGCACGTGGAGAAGTTCATCCCCCGCCAGATCACGAACCTGATCGATGGGATCCGCCCCCGCCTCTACGGGAAGGGCGAGAACGTGCGCGACTGGATCCACGCCGACGACCACTCCTCCGCGGTCCTGACGATCTTGGAGAAGGGCCGGATCGGGGAGACCTATCTGATCGGCGCCGACGGGGAGAGGAACAACCTCGAGGTCGTGCAGATGCTGCTGCAGCTGATGGGGAGGGAGGCCGACGACTTCGACCACGTCACCGACCGTCCCGGCCACGACCTGCGCTACGCGATCGACTCCACCAAGCTGCGCGAGGAGCTCGGCTGGGCCCCGGCCTACCCGGACTTCGCCGCCGGCCTCGCCGCGACCGTCGACTGGTATCGGGAGAACGAGGCCTGGTGGCGCCCGCAGAAGGCCGCGACCGAGGCGAAGTACGCGCAGGTGGGCCAGTGACCGCGCTGCCCGTCGTCCACGAGACCCCGATCCCCGGCCTGCTCGTCGTGGACCTGCCCGTCCACGGGGATGCGCGAGGCTGGTTCAAGGAGAACTGGCAGCGCGAGAAGATGCTCGCCGCCGGGCTGCCGGACTTCGGGCCCGTCCAGAACAACATCTCCTTCAACCAGGCCCCCGGCGTCACCCGCGGCATCCACGCCGAGCCCTGGGACAAGTACATCTCCGTGGCGACCGGTCGGGTGTTCGGCGCCTGGGTGGACCTGCGCGAGGGCGACTCGTTCGGCGCCGTGTTCTGGCACGAGATCACCCCGGAGGTCGCGATCTTCGTGCCCCGCGGGGTGGGCAACGCCTTCCAGACCCTCGATGCGCCCTCGGCCTACACCTACCTGGTCAATGATCATTGGTCCGCCGCCGCGCAGTCGCAGTACACCTTCCTGAACCTCGCCGACGAGACCGTCGCGATCCCCTGGCCGATCCCGCTCGCGGAGGCGGAGCTCTCGGAGAAGGACCTGAACCACCCGCGCCTGGCGGACGTCGCCCCGGTCCCGCCGCGCCGCACCCTCGTCGTCGGCGCGAACGGTCAGCTGGGGCGCGCGCTCGCCGCGCGCTGGCAGGGGCGGGCCGACGTGGACCTCGTCGGCCGCGATCGCCTGGACCTCGCCTCGGCGGAGTCGGTCGCCGCCTTCGACTTCCGCCCCTACGGCACTATCGTCAACGCCGCCGCGCACACCGCCGTCGACGCCGCCGAGACGCCGGAGGGCCGGGCCGAGGCCTGGGCCGTGAACGTCGACGGCGTCGCCCGGCTCGTCGAGGCCGCCCGCGCCCAGCGCGCCGCCCTCGTGCACGTCTCGAGCGACTACGTCTTCGACGGCACCGCGAAGGTCCACGACGACCCGGAGCCGCTGACCCCGCTCGGCGTCTACGGGCAGACCAAGGCCGCCGGCGACCGGCTCGTCGCAACCCTGCCGGAGCACTACGTGCTGCGCACTAGCTGGGTGGTGGGGGAGGGTAAGAACTTCGTCGCGACCATGGCGAGCCTCGCCGAGCGCGGCATCGACCCCTCCGTGGTCGACGACCAGATCGGCCGGCTGACCTTCACGGACGACCTCGCTGCCGCGATCGAGCACCTGCTCGCCGTGCGGCCCGAGCCGGGGGTGTACAACCTCAGCGCCGGCGGGGAGCCGACGAGCTGGGCCGGGATCGCGCGCCAGGTGTTCGCGCTGACCGGCCATGATCCGGAGCGCGTCACCCCGGTGCCGACGGCCGAGTACTACGCCGCCCAGGGGAGGGCCGAGGGCGACGGCACCATCGCGCCGCGCCCCCGCAGCTCGGTGCTGGACCTCGCGAAGATCGAGGCGACCGGCTTCGTCGTGAGGGACCAGGCCGAGGCGCTCGCCGCTCATCTGGGAGTCGTCGCCCGCTGAGCCGGGACCGACGGGCACCGTGCCGGTGTCAGCGGGCGGCCTCCTCCGCGACTGCGGTGAACAGCTCCTCGTTCGCGGGCACCCCGGTCCGCACCGCGCCCTCCTCGTCGAGATAGCGCCAGAGGAACGGCACACCCTTCGCGGTGGTGATGTCGGGACCGTCCATGAGCTGGACGTGGACGTGCGGGTCGGAGGAGTTGCCGGAGTTACCGCACTGCCCGAGCACCTGACCGGCCCGCACCCGCTCACCCGCCCGCACCGTGGGGGAGCCGCGCCGGAGATGGGCGAGCACCGCGACCGTCCCGGCAGGGACGTCAGCCCCGTTGTCGTCGGGGGCCTCCCCGCTCCCGGCCGCGCCCACCATGACGTGGTTGCCCAGCAGGTGCCGCGGCGAGCCGAGGCTGCGCACGAATCCCTCGAGCAGCAGGTACGCGATGCCGGGCAGGGAGAGGCGGCTGAGATGGTCGCGGCTGGTGCCGTGCACAGCGATCACCTCCCCGTCGAACGGGGCGAGCACCTCCTGCCCGAAGGACGGGAACCCCTCGGGCCGACGCATCGGCGCCCAGAACGGATCCAGGGCCCGGGGCGAGGCGCCCTCGGGCTCGTGGGTGATGTCCAGGGCGTAGGTCTGCGCGAGATGATGGGTGTGAGACGGGACCGATGAGGCGGGGGAGTTCAGGCCGCGCCACCGCCCGCACACCGGCACCGCGACCGGCACCGGGTCCTGCTCCTGCGAGGGGCGCTGGAGGCGGGTCTGGAGGAACTGGCCGACCAGGCCCAGCACGACGAGCGCGACCCCCAGCAGATAGAAGACATCGATCCCGCGGCCCAGCGAGACCGTCACGATGATCAGGAGCGCACCGAGCGCGAGCGCCGGCCGGGACAGTCGCAGCACGGAGGACATCGAGGAACCTTGCCGGTGAGGGGGGCGGAGATGCACCCACAGTACGCACTGCCGGCCTGGTCCGTCCCGGGTCTTCCGCGACCGCTCAGAGGGGCCTCGCCGCCTGGACCCGCAGCGTCGGGCTCAGGCGGCGCGGACCCCCGGCCGGCCCGACGGCCCCGGGGCGACCGACGGGTCAGTGCCCGTAGCCGCTTCCCGGCTCGGTCCGCTCCTCCGCATCGATCTCGTCCTGCTGCGCCTCGATGATGCCGTCGTGCTGCTCGGCCTCCTCGCGGGAAAGCCTCTTGGTGCGCTCGTCGACGAGGTCCTCGATCTCGTCCGTCGACGAGCTCTCCTCCCTCTGGTCCTCCGGGTGGGGGCGCGCCTCGTCATCAGGGTGGTGCATCGGTGTGCTGGTCATGTCGGTTCCTCGTCTCCTGGTCGATCGGTCCGGTGGTGTCTCCGGACGGGTCAGTCGCCGGGCCACTCCCCGAACGTCTTCTCGAAGGCTCGGGCTCCGCCGCGGTCCACGAGCGCCTTGACCGTCGCGTAGATCGCGCCCTGGAGCGCGGCGGCGATGAGGATCTCCCGCAGCGGGAACTCGGACTCGAGCGCCTTGGGGGTGTCCTTCGACCGTGAGGGAGAGGCGACCTTCCAGAGCTGCTTGAACAGCACCCCGGAGAGGGCGCCGCTGAGGATCCCGCTCACCAGGCCGACGGGCCGGTAGAGGATCTTCGCGGACGTGCTGGTGGGTTTCCGATGGGCCATGAGGTGCTCCTTCGCGCAGTGCAGTGCAGTGTGGCGGGCCCGGCCGGGAGGGGCCGGGTCAGCGCCGGCGGGTGATCAGCAGGCCGACGCCGGCGAGGACCGCGGCGCCGGCGACCGCGGCGAGCAGCGCCGGGACGGGGCTGTGCGGGTCGGCGGCTGTGTGCCGCGCGTGGGAGAGCGTGGACAGTGCGCTCTCGCGGGCGTGGTCGACCTGCTCACGGGCGCGGTGCGTGAGCCGGCTGATCTGCTCATCGGCCTGCGCCTTCGGGTCGAGCTTGTCGGAGAGGGCCTCGACCGTCTCGCCCAGATCGCGGCGGGTGCGCGCGATGTCGGCCTCGATCTCGTCGGGGCTCGCGTCGTCGGCCGGTTCGCGGGGTTCGCCGGCGCCGGGGTTCACGCGGATGTTCTCGTCCTGGCCGGGCGTGGCAGCTGAGTGGGACATGTCAGATCCGCTCCTTGATCTCTCGGGCGTCGCGGCGCACGGTCTCGACCGTGCGCTCCGGCGCGGGGGTGAGGCCCTCGGCTTTCTTCTTGCCGAGCAGCGCGGCGATCCCCGCGGCGATGAACACGGCGACGGTGACGATCAATGCCGCGGCCCAGGCCGGCAGGAACAGAGCCAGGACCAGGATCAGCGTGGCCAGGAGCGTGCCGACGCCGAACCAGGCGAGGATCGCGCCCGCGCCGAACAGCCCGGCGGCGGTCCCGCCCTGCTTGGCCTTCTCGGTGTACTCGGCGCGGGCGAGCTTCAGCTCGTCCCGCACCAGCCGTGCGGTCTGCTCCGACAATCGGTCCACGAGATCGGCGACGGACGGTTCCCCGGGGGGTCGAGAGGTGGTCACGGGATGCTCCCTTCTCAGCAGTCGCTCCCACCACGCCGCGCCGATGATCGGGGCGGAGCCCCGCCCCGGCGCGCTGTGCGGCGGGGTGCGAGACGGATCTGGTGGTGCTGGCCACAGCCTAGGGACGGCGCGGCAGCACCGGCCATGGTCGGCGGACCGGCGCGGAGGTCCTCCGCCCGTCGCGCGCCGCTGACCTGCGGCGTTCCGGCGCCAGGTAGCCCAGGTCGAGAGCGTCCGACCGTACGGTCGCGGAGCCGGGAGGACACCCAGATGGCCCGCAGCCTGTGGAGCCTCTCCGAGGACCTCACCGGCGTCAGCTTCCCCCTGGGCGGGCCAGCCCGCTCCTGTGCCGCTCCACGTACCGCCGGAAGTCCCACGGCTCCTGCCCGCGCTCGTCACCGTCGAGGAACTCCGTCGCGGCCTTGCGCCCCTTGCGGTACAGCAGGTCGCGGTCCTCGTCGGAGAGGTCGAACTGGGTGGGGCGCACCGCCGCGGTGTCGATGAAGATGGTCCGCTCCACCGCATGCTGGGCGTCGATGTGCATCCGGTCGTAGAACCCGGTGACCGTGTCCACCACCGCCTTCCCGAAGGAGAGCGGGCCGCGGATCCGGTTGCGCTGGCCGAAGTCCGCCTCCGGCTTGGCCGAGAGCTTGATGCCGAAGGTGGGCCAGCGCGGCGGCTCGCCGCCCGGCCGATCGAACACGGAGACCGGGAAGTTCGAGAGCATCCCGCCGTCCACCAGCACCGCAATGCCGCCCGCGGGGGACTTCCATCGCACCGGCCGGAAGAACAGCGGGATCGAGGACGAGACCCGCACCGCCTCCGCGATCCGCAGACGCTCCGGGTCGCGCCCGAACTCGGCCGCGTCGCGAGGCAGCAGTCGCAGCTTCCCGGCCGAGAGGTCCGAGGCGGTGACCACCAGGCGGTGACGGCGCGGATCGTCCCTGCTCACGCCCACCTCGGGATCGTCGATGACGAGGTCGCCGAAGGTGCCGGTGCCGCCTGCCGGGGCGTGCTCGGCGAGCTGCTCCTCGAGCCACCGGGTGAGGAAGGTGCCGCGATGGATGCCGTTGTGCAGCAGGATCGAGAGCGCCTTGCCAGGCAGGGTGCGGGTCCACCACGGCCCGTCCTCGAAGCGCCGGTAGTCGGTGGCGCGGAGGATCTCCACCATCGTGGGCCCGTCGATCCCCGACGCCGCGAGCGCCCCCGCGATCGCCCCGGCCGACGACCCCGCCACCCGGTGCACCCGGTGGCCGCGCTCCTCGAGCACCTCGATCGCCCCGGCCAGGGCGATGCCCTTGACCCCGCCGCCCTCCATCACGAGGTCGACCCGGCGCGAGACGTCCTCGCCCCCGGCGTGCGCAGATTTGCCCTCATCTGTCGAGTGCAGGGCGGCGCTCGGCGGGGTGTCGGGCGAGACGGCAGGCTGCGGGGACGTCATGGCGTCCAGGCTAGGGGAGCGGTCCGACGCCGAGCCGACGCGGCCCGACCGCGGGCAGGCCGGTGGACAGATCCACGACGAAGGGATAGCGAACATGGGCGAAGGGCGTGCTCGAAAGCCCATGTCTGCTGACCGGCCGACCTGCGACGGCGCGTCATGCAGGACCTCGCTCGGGCCGAAAGTTTTGTGCCTGCGGCGACTCATGCGAGCCCGCAGATGAGTCCTCACGGCCACGAAAGCTCACCGGCACCGCGCCGGCCGGGTCCACGACGTCGCTTCCCGCCGCCGAGGCGTGGCGATGTGACGGTATTGGGCCTCATACCGTCACAAACTCAGATCTCGATCGCGTGTTGCCCGGTCTGCCCCGTCCAGCCCGCACCCCGCGCCGTCCCGTCCTGCCCCCACCCCACCCACGCAACAACCCGCCGAGGCCGATGCGATCGCTCGCACCGGCCCCGGCGGGTCAGGATCCTGCGGAAGCCCTGTTCAGAGAGTCTTCGCCAGCGGGTCGAAGCCTTCGGGCAGCACCGGCACGGTGTCCACCGACGACTCGACGGTGACGAACTCGCCGCGCTCGGCCGACTCCTCCGCGGAGAGCATGATGTCCAGCACGTGGTAGCCCACCTCGCCGCTCGCCACGTGCGGGCGACCGTCCTGGATGGCGCGGACCATGTCCAGCAGGCCCAGGCCACGGCCGGTGACCGGGCCCTCCTGCTGGATCTCGATCCACTCCTGCTCGGGCGGCGCCTCGCCGAAGGACTCGAAGGGGCGCACGTAGGCGATGCGGCCCTCGAACATGTTCGGGTCGGGGATCGAGAGCGAGCCCTCGGTGCCGTGGATCTCGACGATGCCCTGACGAGCCAGCGGCGAGTCGAAGCTGACCAGCGAGGTGCCGGTCTGGCCGCCCTCGAACTGGGTGAGCACGGAGATGGTCGACGGCGGCTCGACGGGGAACTTCTGCCCCTTGTTCGGGCCGACCAGGATCTCGCGCTCCTCCTGCGCCTTCAGCCCCATCGCGGCGACCTTCTCGACGGTGCCGAAGAGGCTCACCAGGGTGGTGAAGTAGTACGGGCCGATGTCGAGCAGCGGGCCCGCGCCCTTGGCGAACAGGAAGGCGGGGTTGGGGTGGAAGACCTCCGGGCCCTGCCACTGCATGGAGGTCTGCGCGAACAGCGGGCGGCCGATGAGGCCGTCGAGGATCGCGCGCTTGGCGGTCTGGACGCCGGCGCCGAGCACGGTGTCGGGGGCGCAGCCGATGCGCAGCCCGGCCTCGTCGGCCTGCTTGAGCAGCGCGGCGGTGGACTCGCGGTCCAGGCCCAGCGGCTTCTCGGTCCACACGTGCTTGCCCGCGGCGATCGCCTGCGACGAGATCTCCGTGTGCACGGCGGGGATGGTCAGGTTCACGACGACCTGCACGCCCGGGTGGTCCAGCACGTCCTGCGCGGTGCCGGAGGCGGGGATGCCGTACTTCTCGGCCTGGGCCGCGGCGACCTCGGTGTTGAGATCGCCGAGGATCAGGACCTCGAGGTCGGGGAAGGTGGTGAGGTTCGTCAGGTACTGGTCGGAGATGACTCCGGTGCCGATGAAGCCGACGCCCACGGGGCCGTTGAAAGGGGTGCTCATGCTGCGAGTCCTCCGTCGATCAGGAAGCGGTAGCTGTTCTCGACGTCCGCGAAGACGTCGCCGGGGGCGTTGTCGTACTCGATGACGGCGTACTTGACGTTCGTCGCGGCCTTCATCGCCTCGACGGTGGGCACCTCGCCCTGGCCGGCGTGGCGCTGGTCCAGGCTCGAGGAGCTGAACTTCGGGGCGCCGGGAGCGAAGGGGTTGGACTCGGGCTTGACGCCGTCCTTGACGTGGATCGCGACGAGGCGGTCGCCGAGCTCCTGCACCAGCGCGACGACGTCCTGGCCGCCGACGAGGGCCCAGTACAGGTCCAGCTCGATCTCGACCGACGGATCGACCAGCGACAGGAAGCGCTGGTAGGCGGTCTGGCCGTCGAAGTCCGCGAGGAACTCCTGGGCGTGGTTGTGGTAGCCGACCGCGAGGCCGAACTCCTTGGCCTTCTCGGAGGCGGCGTTGAGGCGCTCGGCGATGTCCTTCACGCCGTCCTCGGTGAGCCAGCGCTCGGTGGGGACCATCGGGTCGATGACGGTCTTCATGCCGATCTCGGCGGCGGCCTCGAACACGACCTCGTTGGAGGGGGTGGGGATGGAGCCGTCCGGGGTCCACAGCTCGTCGGAGAGCAGCGGGGCGTGACCGGTGGGGGAGGCGAGGCCGGAGGCATCCAGTGCCACGCGGATCTCCTTCGGGCGGCGCACGAAGTCGAAGGCCTCGACGTTCTTCAGGCCGATGCCGGCGAGCTTGTCGAGGGAGCCGTTCATGTCTGCGGAGAACTCCGCGGCCAGCGTGTACAGCTGGACGGAGGCGAGGGGCAATGCCACGGGTGACCTGCTTTCGGTACGTCGTCGTCAGAGGGCGGGTCGCACTCGCCGGCCCGCGGCGCGCGAGGGATGGGGCGGTGCGTGGACGACAGCGTAACACCGGATCCCACCAGTTGGAGGTTTTGTCTGGGATCGGCGTCCGACGGCGCATACTGTGGCGCCATGAGCACCGACGACGAGCCCGCCGAGGACCCCGCGAACCCAGCCGCGAGCTCCGCCTCGAGCCCCGCCGGGGATCCCGCGACCCCTGCCGACGACGCCGCCGGACCGGCCGGTCCGTCGGCCGCCGGAGCGCCGCGGGCCCGCGGCATCGGCCGTCAAGGCTCCTACTCCAAGGGCATCGCGCGGAGGCAGGAGATCCTCGACCGCGCGATCGAGGTGTTCCGCGACCGCGGGGCCGACGGCACCTCGCTGCGCCGGATCGCCGAGGCCATCGGCGTCTCCCACGGCGCGCTGCTGCACTACTTCTCCTCCCGCGAGGAGCTGCTGGTCGCCGTCTACGAGCACGCCGAGCGCCGACGCGACCTCGACCGTCTCGAGCGGGAAGGTCCCACCGCCCTCGACGACGAGCTCGCCGTCGAGGTGATGGCCAATGCCGCGCTGGCGAACCTCGAGGTGCCGGGACTCGTCCAGCTCTACTCGACGCTGGTGGCGACCTCGCTCGAGAGCGAGCGGGGACCGGCGAAGGAGTTCTTCACCGCCCGGTTCGAGAACGTGCGCGGGGGCCTCGCGACCCGGCTGCGCGAGGACCAGGCCGCGGGCCGTGTGCGGGGCGACGTCGACCCCGAGCAGATGGCGGCCCTGATCGTGGCCGCCTCGGACGGCCTGCAGATCCAGTGGCTGCTCGAGCCCTCGATCCAGCTGCAGCAGACCCTCGAGCTGTTCGCGGTGCTGCTGGAGCCGTGAGGGGCTGACGTAGCAGTACGGGGGACGCGAACCGACGACAGGAGAATCGCCGATGATCAGCGGATGCGGCGGCGGCCGACGGCAGGCCCTGCTGGGCCGGGGTGAAGGGTGCACGCTCGGACTGCTCGGCGATCCAAGGAAAACTCTTAAAGTTGGATGGTTGACCGTGGCAGACCACCTTAAGAGTTATCCAGGGCCGAGTGACGCGGCCCTGTCTGCGAAGTCTCTCCTGCCGGGCCGCCCTTGTCCGCCGTCGGCGGCCGACCGTAGGCTGAGCCCGACCCCGGCCCTCTGACCAGCGCCTCTCCGGCGCAGACGGGCTCCGCACGACAAGCCTGTCCCGCCCACGAGATCCACGAAGAAGGTCGATCCCCACGGCCACGCCGACCCTGCGCCGCTTCGGCCCGCTCCGCGACCGCTACTCCCGCCCGTACCTGATGACCGCCGGCCTGTCGATGATGGGCGACAACATCGAGCACGTCATCACCTACTGGGTGCTGTGGGAGGTGTTCGCCTCGCCGTGGCTGGTGGGCTTCCAGGTGATCAGCCACTGGCTGCCGTTCCTGCTGTTCTCGGTGCTGTTCGGCGGGCTCGCGGAGAAGTACGACTGCCGACGCATCATCCAGATCGCCCAGGGCCTGTTCGCGTTCGTGTCCCTGAGCTGGGGCCTGCTGTTCCTGACGGGCACGCTGGAGATGTGGAGCGCCTGCGTGCTGCTGGTGCTGCACGGCTGCGCCGGTGCGCTGTGGGGTCCGGCCGAGCAGCTGATGCTGCACGACTTCGCCGAGCCCGCCGAGCTGCCGAGCGCCGTGCGGCTGAACGCGACGTTCAAGTCCCTCGGCGTGCTCGCGGGCCCCGTCGTCGGCTCGCTCCTGCTGCTGCTCCTGGGGCCGACGTGGGGGATCCTCGCCAACATCGTCTTCTACCTGCCGATGACGCTGCTGATGCTGCGCACCCCGTTCACCGGCCACTCCCGCAGCGGCTTCGTGCGCCGCGAGCGGATCTCGATCCTGGACACCCCGCGGGTGCTGCGCACCGTCGGCAGCGACAAGGTGCTGGTGGGCATGATCGCGCTCGCCGGCCTGATCGCGGTGTGCGTCGGCGCGTCGCTGCAGGTGGCGATGCCGAACTTCGCCCAGGTGCTCGGCGCCGGGGACGAGGGCGGCCTCGGCTACGGCGCGCTCCTGTTCGCCAACGGGATCGGGGGAGTGGTGGGCGGCTTCCTGCTCGAGGCCACCGGGATCCTGAAGGTCGACGTGCGCGGTGCGGTGATCGCGGCGGTGATGTTCGGGCTGACCTCGCTGATCGTCGCGACCACGACCAGCTATCCGATCGCGCTGATCGCGCTGGTGATCGGCGGCGTCGCGAACCTCGCCGCGACCGCGATCGGGCAGGCCCTCGTGCAGCTGCGCGCCCCGGAGGACCAGCGCGGCCGCGTCGTCGGCGTCTACTCGATGATCGGCAGCGGCATGCGCACCGGCAACGGGATCACGATCGGTTGGCTCGGCGCGCTGCTCGGCGTCAGCGGCGCGGTCGCCGTGGGCGGGCTCGCGCTCGTGGTCGGCGCGCTGCTGATCGGCGTGCTCATCGCGCTGCAGACTCGCCGCGGCGCCACCGCCTGACGCGGGCTCCGGCGCACCATCGCCCCGGCGGGCGCGGGTCACCGCATCCGGCGTTCCGACTGCCGCCGGGCTCCGCGCCGCTCGACCCGACCGGTGCGGAGCGCACCTTTTGTGAGCCCACGACTCATGCGGGGGCCGACATCGGTCCTCCAGGCCACAAAACCTGCGTCGTCGAGGGACTCGGCCCGGCGGCCGAGCAGTCACCGTGGGGCGGTGCGGGTCGGTGCCCGCCGACGGGTCAGAGTCCGCGGCGGATCTGGTGGATCTTCAGCCCAGCGCCGAGGAGGATCGCGGCGGCCGCGATCCCGGCGGGGACCAGCATGTTCGATCCGGTCGCGGCGAGCGCATCGCCGTCGGAGGACTCGGAGCCCGAGCCGTCGTCGCTCGAGCCGCCGTTGTCGGAGCCTGCGGGCACCTCGATCTCGGAGGCGTCGGCCGACGGGTCGATCACGGTGCGGGCCTGCTCGGGAGTCGTGCCGACCGAGCCGGTGGAGACCCCGCCTGCGAACAGCTTGGTCATCAGCACCGCGAGCGCGGCCGACTGCTTCTGGTCAGCGGTCGCCTCCTGCTGGGCGGCCGGGAAATCGTTGGTCGCCGAGCCGGGCGCGACCGGCGGCTGCGCGGGCGCGTTGCTGCCGCTCGCGGCACTGTCGTTCGCGGAGGACGCCGAGGTCTCGCCGTCCTCCTCGTCGCCAGGGAAGGGCTTGGTGGGGAAGCCGGACGCGGCGGTGTCGCCGCCCTGCTGCTCCTCCTCGGAGCCCTCAACGTTGCCGGACTCGTCGCTGTTCACGGAGTCCTGATTCGTCTCGTCGTCGGAGCCGGAGCCACCGGTGTCGGAGCCGCCGCCGTCGACGACCTCGTCGTCGTCCGAGTTCTGGTCGTCGCCGCCCTGCTCCTGGCCTTCGTCGCCCGAGTCCGAGCCCTCACCGCCCTGCTCATCGTCGCCGGACTCCTCGGAGTCTTCGCCTTCATCGGGATTGTCGCCGCTGCCGCCCTCGTCCTCGTCGGAGCCTTCATCCCCGTCGTCTTCGCCCTCACCGTTGTCGCCGCCACCGCCAGTCCCCGGCGGGGCTCCCTCGACGGTGAACGAGCCGTCTGCAGGCTGCGCCCCAGAGCCCTCGTAAGTGAAGATGAATCTGTGCACTCCGCCGACCTCGGGTTCGAAGGTGCCACTGACTGAGCCGAATCCATCGGTGGAAACGTCAACTGGCGTTGGGGCATTATCAGGCCCAATTACGTCGAGCTTGATCGCCCCGCGCTCCGGGAAGCACTGACCCGTGATCGTGACCATTTCCCCGACCTTCGGGGAGGTCGGGCTGACGAACGCCTGCGGGATCGCGTCCGGCGGGCACTCGGTCTGTTCGGGCGGATCGCCACCTCCGTCGGACGGACCGCCCGGCGCGGCATACACAGCAGTCGGCCCGACAGCGAACGCCGCAAGCAGCAGCAGCCCGGCAGAGGACTGGGCGACGGTACGGCGGACAGACATCGGAACCCTTCGGGTGTACGGGGAGGACCAGCCATACTGTAGGAGGCGACGGCGCCTCGGGGGACCTCAACGAATTCATCCCCCGGCAAACTTTTCATGAACACCGCTGGGGTGCGCATCGGAGGAGCCTGTGATGATCCTGGAAGAATCCGGTGCCGGAACCGCCCCTGACCTGCAGGGGAGCGAGCCGCCCGAGGTCCTGTCGGAGCAGCGGGCCCACCAGATCGCCGAGGACGCCTCCGCGGTGGTGAGAGAGATCGCGACCGTCGTCGAGGGCAAGGAGGAAGTGGCCCGGATCGCGGTGCTGGTGCTCCTGGCCGGCGGGCACCTGCTGATCGAGGACATCCCCGGCGTCGGCAAGACGATGCTCGCCAAGTCCCTTTCCGCCGCGCTCGGCGCGGACCGCCACCGCATCCAGTTCACCCCCGACCTGCTGCCCGGAGACGTGACCGGTGCGAGCGTGTTCAACCAGGCCAGCGGGGAGTTCGAGTTCCGCCCCGGCGCCGTGTTCACGCAGATCCTGCTGGCCGACGAGATCAACCGCGCCTCCCCGAAGACCCAGTCCGCGCTGCTCGAGGCGATGGAGGAGCGGCAGGTCAGCGTCGACGGCACCACCTACGCGCTCGCCGAGCCGTTCATGGTCGTCGCGACCGCCAACCCCGTCGAGATGGAGGGCACCTACCGCCTCCCCGAGGCGCAGCGCGACCGCTTCCTCGCCCAGACCTCGATGGGCTATCCCGTCGCCTCCGCCGAGGCGCGGATGCTCGAGGCGCAGGCCGGGCCCGTGGCCGAGGGGGACCGGGAGGTGGTCGACGCGGTCCGCCGACGCACCAGCCCCGAGCGGATCGCCGCCCAGGTGCGGGCGGTGCGCAGCGTCTACGCCTCGCCCGTGATCCTGCAGTACGTGGTGCGCCTGGCGGAGGCGACCCGCTCCCACCCCCAGGTCACCCTCGGCGCCTCGCCCCGCGCGGCCGTGCATCTGGTGCGCGCGGCGAAGGCGAACGCCGCGCTCGCCGCCCGCACCTTCGTCACCCCGCAGGACATCGCCGACGTCATCTTCCCCGTCTGGCGCCACCGGCTCCACCTGACCCCGCAGGCGCTCTCCCGCGGCGCGAGCGCCGGGGAGCTCGTGGACCATGTCCTGCGCAGCACCCCGCAGACGTGAGGGGCCGCGCACGCACGATCCTCCGCCCCACCGGGCGGGGCGTCGTCGTGCTCGTGGCCTGCGCGGCGCTGTGGCTGCTGGGCGACCTCACCCGCATCGAGCCCGCCCGGCAGCTCGCCGCCGGCCTCGTGCTGGTCCTCGCTGTCGGCGCGATCGGGATCCTCGTCGCCGGCCGCGGCATCTCCCCGCGGCGCCGGGTCGTGGACGACGCGGTGCCCGTCGGCGGCTCCGCCCGCGTGATGCTCGAGATGCAGGACCGCCCGTGGATCACCGTCGTGCCGCTCGGCCGCGGGGTGGTGCGCGAGCACCTCCCGGAGGAGCTCGGGGGCCAGGGCGACCTGCCGCTGGCGAGGCGCATGCCGCACGTGCTGCACGTGAGCCGGCGCGGCGGCCATGCGCTGGGCCCGTACTCGATCCTGGTGCGCGACGTGTTCGGGCTGTTCCACCTCCGCCGCACCGTCGAGGACGGGCTGCGGATCACCGGCCTGCCCGTGGTCGCCGAGATGTCGACCGCGGCGGAGCGCTCGACCGGCATCGCCGACAGCGCCGTGGCCGGCGCGGCGCCCGTCGCGGGCGTGGGGGAGATCGGACCGATCGCCCGCCCCTACGCCACCGGCGACGACATCCGCCGCATCCACTGGCGGGCCAGCGCCCGCACCGGCACGCTGATGACCCGCGAGGACGAGCCGACCGCGGGCCGCAGCGCCGTGGTCGTGCTGGACACCACCCGGCGGGACGGGCTCGAGGGGCAGGTCGAGGAGGCGCTCGTCTCCCATGCCGCGACCGTGCTGGACTCCCTGGGCCGCAACGGCTGGGAGGTGCGGATCGTGGACGCCTCGGGCGACGAGATCACCCGCGCCCAGCGCCGACGCGGCGTCCCCGGCCCGTCCCTGCTGGGGGGCGAGGCCGACGCGCTCGAGCGCCGCGCCTCCCTCCTCGCGCTCGCCGAGGTCGACTTCGACGACGACGAGCAGCACGGAGTGGGCCGCGACCACGCCGCCGGCCATGCCGAGCTCGCGATCGCGCTCGGCGCCGACCTGGGTGAGCCCTTCGCGGGCCTCGAGCTGGACCGCTTCGCCGGCCGCGCCACGCGCCGCACCGCGATCGCGCTGGACGCGGCGCTGCCCGAGGAGGAGCCCGAGACGCCCCGTCGTGCCCGCCGCATCGGCCCTGCCGACGGCGACGACTTCGGCCACGCCCACGAGCAGCACGCCGAGCAGCTTGCCGCCGCGCGCGCCAAGCGACCGCCGCGCCGTTCGCGCCTGGGCACCTGGGCCCTCGTGCGCGGCTCCTCCGCCGACACCCTCGACGACCTGCTCACCACCGCCGTGGAGGACCCGCGATGAGCCCGCTGATGGGCCGCCCCTCCCTCGAGGGCCCCCACCTCACCGGCCGCGCCCTGCTGCTCCTGGTCGCGCTGCTGCTCGCCGCCGCGCCCACCTCCCAGCTGCTGGCCGGCGCGTCCTGGCTGGTGCTGACCCTGACCGGCGCCGCCCCCGTGATCCTCGGCGGGATCGTGCTGCGGCACCTGCTCTCCCGGACCGCGCTGGTGCCGCTGCTCCAGCTGGTCCTGATCCTCGTGCTGATGCTCGTCGTCGAGACGGCACAGGGGCTCGCCCCGTGGTCCGACGGGCCGGTCGCGGTCCTCGCCTCCCAGCTCGAGGTGCTGCGGCTCGGCGTTCAGGAACTCGCCTCCGGCCTGCCGCCGCTGGTGCTCGGCGGGCCCGGGACGGTGATCATCGTCGTGCTCGTCGCGCTGCTCGCCCTGCTGCTGGACCTGCTGTATCTCGACCTCGGCTGGCACACCCCCACCGCCCTGCTGCTGATGGGCACCGTGCTCGTGCCCGCGCTGCAGCAGCCCTCGGGCGGGGCGTGGTGGCAGGTGGCCGCGCCGGTCGCCGCCGGCGCCGCCGTCCTCGCCGTCCGCACCGTCCACGGCGATCCCCGCTATCTCGAGGGGGACCGCCGCCCGCAGGCCGGCCCCGTCCCCGCACCGGGCCGCACCCTCGGCGCCGCGGTGCTGTGCGTCGCGCTCGTCGCCGCCGGCGCCCCCGTGCTCGGCGCGGCCCTGCCCCAGCTGGTCCCGCCGCGGATCGCGCTGAACGTCGACGTGCTGAACCGCTGGAAGGACCCCGACACTCCGCAGCTCGGCCCCGTCATGATCGACGACGACGTCTCGGTGCGCCGCTCCCTGCTCGAGCAGTCCGACACCGAGGTGCTGCGGTACACCACCACCGCCGAGGACCCCTCCTACCTGCGCCTGCGCACCCTGAACCGCTTCGACGGGGAGACCTTCCACGCCGGCGACGGGGAGGAGCCGGACCTCGTATCCTCCTTCTCCGACGCCCGCGACGACGGCAGGGCGGTCAGCGGCGGCACGGGCGATCTCGAGGAGACGGACGTCCAGGTGATGAGCCTGGGCGGGGACCGGCTGCCGATGCCGGAGAACGTGCGCGAGGTGAGCTCCCCGACCCCGGCGCTGGAGCGTGCGCTCACCCTGCGGCCGGTCGACGGGGAGGCGGCGCTCGAGTTCGTCCCCGAGGGACTGACCGGGCAGCAGTACACCGTGCTCTCCGAGCCGCGCTCCTCCACCCCCGAGCAGCTCCGCGCCGTCACGCCTGCCGCGGCGAGCGCCCCCTTCGACACCGGCTACACCGACCGCGCCGAGGTGCCGCAGGTCGCGGCCGACCTCGCCGAGCAGCTCGTCCAGGACGCCGGGGCGGAGAACGGCTTCGACGCGGCCGTCGCCTTCCAGGACTACTTCCGCACCGCCTTCGCATACTCCCTCACTGTGAACACCCCGCCGGGGGAGGAGCCGCTGGAGTCCTTCCTCGAGGACCGCATCGGCTACTGCGAGCAGTTCGCCTCGACCTTCGCGCTGATGATGACCGCGCAGGGGTATCCCACCCGTGTCGTCATCGGCTTCACCGCCGGGGACGCCGACGGGGACGAGCGCACCGTCAGCGCCCGCAACGCCCATGCCTGGCCCGAGGTGTGGTTCGGCCCCGAGCACGGCTGGGTCCAGTTCGAGCCCACCCCCGCCGCCGCGAACAACGGCGTGCGCACCCCCGAGCTCACCGACCTCTCCGCGAGCGAGGAGGACGTCGAGACCCCCGAGACGACCTCCGACACCCCTACCGCCGATGAGGAGAGCGCGAGCAGCGAGGAGGGCACCACCGAGGAGCAGAGCAGCGCGAGCACCGAGGAGGACGAGACCGCCGAGCAGGGCCCCTCACCCCAGACGGTCCAGCGCATCGAGTGGGGCACCGTGAGCGTGCTCGGCCTCGGCGCGCTCCTGGCCGCCACCGCAGCCGCCGTGGTGCTGGTGATCCGGCGCCGACGGATCCGCTCCCGCGAGGAGCGCTGGGCGGCGCTCGCCGGGGGCGCAGGGCCCGGTGCGGCTAGCGACGGCTCTCTCTCCGCGCTCGAGGCCGAGCGGCTGCGCCGCGCCGCCGGCGAGCTGGCGTGGTCGGAGCTGACCCACGAGCTCGAGGTGCGCTCGACGGCGATCCGCTGGCTGGGCCTCACCGGCGCCTGGGGCAGGCCGCCGACGCGCCTGGCGATGGACACGGCGCTGCCCCCGCACCGCGCCGTCGAGGCGCTGCTGGACCGAATCGCGGAGGGCACGCCCGAGGTCACTGCCGAGGACCGGGCCGCCGCCGCGCGCCTCGCCGATGCCCACACCGCCGCCGCCTACGCCGCCCCGCTCCCCGAACCGGCCACGGTCTCCGCGCCGAGCGGCACCGCATCACCGAGCGACGACGCCGCCGGCGGGACGGCGCAGCACCCCCTGCGCCGCGACGCCGACCGGATCGTCGAGCTCATCCGCACCGCGCGCTGAGCCGCGCGGGGCCGGATCAGTCCTGGGAAGGGGCGGCGACGTCGGCCGCGCCGGGAGCGTCCTCGGCCGCCGCTCGGTTCTCCCGCGCCCCGGCGTTCAGGCCGAAGCGGCGGTGGGGCGCCTGCTCCTCGAACAGACGTGCCGCACGCAGCGAGTCGACCTCGCCCACCACGGGGTTCGGCTGGTGGGTGCCGCGGGTGCCGCCGTACAGCGAGACGAGGTTCATCGCGACCGCGCGCTGGTTGCGGTGGCCGAGCATCTTCGTGATGTGCACGCCGAGCCAGGCCGCCCAGCCGAGCGATCCGGAGAGCCCGCCCACGAAGGGGATCTCCGCGATCGCGGCATGGCGGCCGATCGTGGCCATGGTGCCGAGATTCGTGTAGGTGAAGGTCGGGCGCTGCTTGCCCTTCACGTCGGCGGCGATGGACTTCGCGACCGCCGCACCGGTCTGGATCGCAGGCTGCGCGAGCTGGGGGAGGGCCTCGTCCTGAGCGGCGACGTCGCCGGCGGCGTACACCCCCGGCATGCCCTTGACCTGCAGCGTGTCGTCCACGGCGATGCGGCCGCGCCTGTCCTGCGGCAGGCCCCACCGGGAGACCGCCTTGGGGATCGCGACGCCGGCGGCCCAGATGGTGATGTCGGACTCGAGGATCGAGCCGTCGTCGAGGATCACGTGGTCGTAGCCGACCTCCCTCACGCCGTGGCCCAGGCGCAGCACGACCCCGCGGTCGCGCAGCTCGTCGGCGGCGTACTGGCGGTACTTGTCGCTGAACTCCTTGAGCAGCTCGTCGCCGCGCTGCAGCACCGTGAGCTGCAGGGTCCCCGGATCCATCTCGGGATAGAGGATGTCCAGCTCCTGCATGCGGAAGTCCGCGAGGGCGCCGGCGATCTCCACGCCCGTCGGCCCGCCGCCGACGATGCAGACGTGGAGCTTGTCGTGGGTGACGCCGGCCTCGCGGCTGGAACGCTCGAGTTCGGAGAAGATCCGGTCACGGATCGCGAGGGACTGCGCGCGCGTGTACATCGGCATCGCATGCTCCTCGGCGCCGGGGGTGCCGAAGTAGGTGGTGGTCGCGCCGTTGGCGAGCACCAGGTAGTCGTAGGAGAGCTCCTGATCGCCGCGCTGGCCCTCGTTGAGCGTGACGACCTTCCGCTCCGGATCGACGCCGACCACCTCGCCCTGGCGGTAGCGCATGTTGGGGACCTTCAGCGAGAGGCCGCGCAGGAACATGGTGACGTCGCCGGGGTTCAGACCGGCGGTCGCCACCTGGTACAGCAGCGGCTGGAAGGTCTTGTAGACGTTGCGGTCGATGAGGGTGACGCGCACGCGGGCGTCGCGCAGGCCCAGTACGGCGTTGGCGCCGGCGAAGCCACCGCCCACGATGACCACGTGGGGCCAGCTCGCGCCGTCCTTCGCGGGGACCGTGGGACGGCGGGTGAGGAAGGGCAGCGACATGGGGAGGACTCCTAGGGGCGACGCGTCGGCCGACGGGGCGCGGCGGTGGCCGGCCGGGTCGTGCACCGCGTCTGTTCGAGAGGGAGAGCGGCGGAGTGAGCGGGCTTCGGGCGGAGGCGGGATGTCCGCCGGCCGGTCCGAGATCGTCGGGCCGATGCCGCGATGCGGGCGACCCGGTCCGTCCAGAGTCCCCATCGATGCTACCCACTTCGCCGCCCATCGGCACAGCGGGCGACGGGACGGGTCGTCACGATTCACATCCTCCGCGCCGTACGCAGTGACCGGGGTCTCCCGGACAGAGGGCGGGGCACTGCCGCCCGGTGAACTCTCGATAACGACTCCCGACCGGATCGCCGAACCGGTGGCGGACGGTGCCCGGATGAGGTGAGATGAGATGGCGCACATCACCCCGTGCGCCCTTCTCCGCTGCTCTCCCCGCCAGGTCGTGCCCCATCCCGCGGCCCCACCCCTCCAGGAGCCTCCCCATGCATCCCCATCCCGTCAGAGGAGTCGTCCGCGGTGCGACCGTCGGCCTCGGCGCCGCCGCCCTCGCCGTCTCAGGCGCCCTCGTGCCCCTGGGCGCGGCCGCCGCCGAGCCCGGTCAGCAGATCACCCTCATGGGCTTCAACGACTTCCACGGCGCCCTCGGCGGCGCCTCGGCCCTGGCCTGCCAGGTCGAGACGGTGCGCTCCGAGAGCGGGACCTCGTTCCTCTTCTCCGCCGGTGACAGCGTGGGCGGCTCCGCCTTCGAGTCCGCGGTGCAGGACGACGAGCCGACGATCGACGTGCTGAACGCCCTCGGCGTCGACGCCACCGCGATCGGCAACCACGAGTACGACCAGGGGCAGGACGACCTCACGGGCCGCATCGAGCCGCGCACCGAGTTCCCCGACCTCGCCGCGAACGTCTACGACGCCGACGGCGAGCGGGTGCACGACGCATACACGATCGTCGAGCGCGACGGGGTGAAGGTCGCCGTGATCGGGGCCGTCACCACGAAGACCGTCGGCAAGGTCAGCCCCGCCGCGATCGAGGGCCTCACCTTCGGCGACCCCGTCGACGCGGTCAACGACGTGATCGGCGAGCTCGAGGCCGACGGGGTCGAGTACGACGCCGCGGTCGCGCTCTACCACGAGGGCGCCTCCGGCAGCGGGGAGGTCGGCTCCGCCCCGGAGAACTCCGACCCCATCTTCGACAAGATCGTCTCCGAGACCGACGCCGAGGTCGACGCGATCTTCAACGGCGACTCCCACCGCACCTACGCCTACCAGGCCGCGGTTCCCGGCGAGGAGGGCGAGACCCGCCCGATCCTCCAGACCGGCTCCAGCGCCGCGAACCTCGGCGCCGTCACCCTCGAGCGCGACGCCGAGGGGGACTGGGACGCTGCCGCGGCCCCTGCCCTGCGCCCCACCGACGCCGAGTGCGCGACCTCCACCCCGGTCACCGAGGAGGTCACCACGATCGCGCAGACCGCGATCGACGAGGCCGCGGTCGTCGGCGCCGAGCCCGTCGGCTCGATCTCCGGTGACATCACCACCTCCTGGGACGACTCCAAGGCCGAGTACGCGGACGGCACGCGCACCCCGAGCGCCCCGGTCACGAACCAGGCCACCACCAAGGGCGACAACCGCCTCCGCCACTCCGCGGCCGGCAACATGCTCGCCGACTCCATGAAGTGGTACCTCGAGGACGCCGGGCTCGCGGGCGAGAGGGAGGTCATCGGCTTCATGAACCCCGGCGGGATCCGCGCCGAGCTGTGGGACGCCTCCTCGCCCACGGGAGAGGGCGACGGCGTGGTCACCTACGCCGAGGCCAACGGCATGGTGCCCTTCGGCAACACCCTCAACTCCGGCGAGGTCACCGGCGCCCAGTTCGAGCAGATGCTCGAGGAGCAGTGGCAGCGCAAGGCCGACGGCGGCGGCGTGGACGAGGGCGACGAGTCCTTCCTCGCCTTCAGCGTCTCCGAGAACGTCGAGTACGTCTTCGACAGCAGCCGCGAGAGGGACGACCGCATCGTCGAGATCCTCGTGAACGGCGAGCCGATCGACCCCGAGGGGACCTACACGATCGTCACCGCGAGCTTCCTCTTCGAGGGCGGCGACAACATGTGGGCGCTCTCCGAGGCGCAGGACGTGCGAGACACCGGTGTGCTGGATCGCGACGCGTTCATCTCCTATCTCGAGGCCCACCCCGACCTCGCCCCCGACTACTCGCAGCGTCAGGCCGACCTCCAGCTCGTCGGCGGCGCGGACGGCGAGGCCCCGGTGCTGCGGCTCTCGGGCCTCGAGTCCCAGAGCCTCGGCGCCCCCGAGATCACCTCCGTGACTGTCGACGCGGGCGAGCACGGCACCTTCGAGGCGCCCTACGCGAAGGACGAGGAGTCCGGCGAGCTCGTCGCCGACGTCGCCCTCCCCGCGGACCTGTGCGCCACGGAGGAGTCGCCCGTCCCGCTCACCATCGCGACCGACCCCGCGGCCGGCACCTCGATCGAGACCGAGCTGCCCGTGAGCGAGGACTGCGGCGGCGCGGCCGACGGCGTCGTCGTCCCCGGCGACCTGCAGATCAACGAGGTCTACGGCGGCGGCGGCAACTCCGGCTCGACCTTCACCCACGACTTCGTCGAGCTCGTGAACACCTCCGAGGAGCCGATCGACCTGGCTGGCTGGTCCCTCCAGTACGCCTCCGCGACCGGCACCTTCACCGCCCCGGGCGTCCTCGCCCTCGAGGGCACCGTCCCCGCCGGCGGCACCTTCCTGATCCAGCTCGCGAAGGGCGCCGGCGGCACCGAGGCGCTGCCCGAGCCGGACCTCACCGGCACCACCGCCGTCTCCGGCACCCAGGGCGTCTTCGCCCTCTCCGACGCCGAGGGCCGCCTGGTCTGCACGGGCAGCGCCTGCGCCGACGACCCCGCCGTCGTCGACCTCGTCGGCTGGGGCGGCGCGACCACCTTCTCCGGCACCGCCCCCGCCCCGCGCACCACGAACGCGACCTCCGTCGCGCGCGTCGCCGCGACCGGCGAGAACTCCACCGACTTCGTCGCCGGTGAGCCGACGCCCACCAACTCCGGCGGCGACGGTACCGATCCCGAGGAGCCGGGCGAGCCCGGCGAGACGGTCGAGGCGAGCATCGCCGAGATCCAGGGCACCGGCGCGCAGAGCCCGATGGTCGGGAAGAACGTGGTCACCGAGGGCGTGGTCACCGCGGTCTACGCGACCGGCGGCCTGAACGGCTACGTCATCCAGACCGGCGGCACCGGCGGTGCGCTGGACTTCTCCACGCACACCGGCTCCACCGCCGTGTTCGTGCACTCCCCGGAGACCGCCTCCCAGGTCGCGTTCGGCGACTCGGTGCGCGTGACCGGCGAGGTCTCCGAGTACTACGACTCGACCCAGATCTCCGTCGGCGCCGAGGGCCTCGAGCAGCTCGATCAGGCGCTCGAGCCCGTGGAGCCGGCGACCCTCGCGGGCGGCTTCCCCACCGAGGAGGCGCAGCGCGAGAGCATCGAGCACATGCTCTACCTGCCCGGCGCGGAGGAGTTCACCGTCACCGACGTGTACAGCACCAACCGCTTCGGCGAGGTGGCCCTCGCGATCGGCGACCAGCCGCTGCAGCAGGCCGGTGACATCATGCGCCCCGGCGCGGAGGCCACCGCCTACTACGAGAGCCGCGACGCGCTGAAGGTGCTGCTGGACGACGGCCGCACCACGAACTTCCAGAACAACCCCACCCAGCCGATGAGCTGGCTGACCACCGAGGAGCCCGTCCGGGTCGGGGCCACCCCCACCTTCACCGAGCCCGTCGTGGTCGCCTACTCCTTCGACCAGTGGCGCCTGAACACCACCACCCCGTGGGAGTCGGCCTCGACCGACGGCGTCGACTTCGAGAACACCCGCCAGGACGCGCCCGACCCCGTCGGCGGTGACCTGCAGGTCAGCACCTTCAACGTGCTGAACTACTTCACCACCCTCGGCGAGGACACCCCCGGCTGCGAGCCCTACACCGACATCGACGGGAACGGCACCACCGTGCGCGGCGGCTGCGACCTGCGCGGTGCGTGGGGCGCCGACGACCTCGAGCGCCAGCAGTCCAAGATCGTCGACGCGATCTCCGGCACCGGCGCCGACGTGGTGGGGCTGACCGAGATCGAGAACTCGGCCCGCCTGGGGGAGGAGGCCGACGAGGCCACCGCCACCCTGGTCGCCGCGCTGAACGAGAAGGACGGCGAGGGCACCTGGGCCTACGTCCCCACAGGCGAGGCCTATGCCGCGCAGGGTCTGGACGGCGGCCAGGACGTGATCACCAACGCGATCATCTTCAAGCCCGCCGAGGTGCGCCCCGAGGGGCAGATGCAGATCCTCGCCGACGACCCCGCCTTCGACAACGCCCGCGAGCCGCTCGGCCAGGTGTTCGTGCCGATCGACGGCGAGGGTGCCCAGCAGGTCGAGGGCGAGCCGTTCTTCTTCACCATCAACCACTTCAAGTCCAAGGGCTCGGCCGACGCCGAGGACTCGGGCCTCCCGGCCGACCCGGTCCAGGGCAACGCCCGCACCTCCCGCCTCCAGCAGGCCGAGGCGCTGCTGACCTGGGGCGAGCAGACCGCGGCGGAGCTCGGCGTCGCGGACGTCCTGCACGGCGGCGACTTCAACGCCTACACCCAGGAGGAGCCGCTGCAGATGTTCTACGAGCAGGGCTTCGTCAACCTCGGCGAGACCCATGACCCGGAGGGCTGGTCCTACAGCTTCGGCGGCATGGTCGGCTCGCTCGACCACGTCATCGCCTCCCCGTCGGCCGCCGAGCGCGTCACCGGCGCGACCGATTGGCAGATCAACGGCCCCGAGTCGGTGATGGCCCAGTACGGCCGGTACAACAACAACGCGGTGAACCTCTACGAGGAGGGCCCCTTCGCCTCCTCCGACCACGACCCGATGATCGTGGGCCTGGACGCCGGGTACGAGGAGGCGCCGACGATCCCGGACTTCACCGACGTGCGCTCCACCCACGAGCACTACGACGAGATCATGTGGGCGGCCGCCCACGGCATCGTCCCCGGCGGGGAGGACGGCACCTTCCGTCCCACCCGCGCCGCGGACCGCGTCACCCTCGCCGCGGCCCTGTACGAGATGGCGGGCCGTCCCGAGGTGGAGGTCCCCGCGAGCTCGCCGTTCAAGGACGTGAAGGCCGATCACCCGCACTACGAGGCGATCCTGTGGGCCGGGTCCGAGGGCGTGCTCACCGCGAACAAGGGCGGTGCGTTCCGCCCGAGCGCGGCGCTGAGCCGGGGCATGGTCGCCGAGGCGCTGTTCGCCGCGGCCGGCTCGCCCGAGGTGGGCTCGCCCAGCGGTGACGCGCAGGCCGACGCGATCGCGTGGCTGCAGGCCGAGGGCCTCGACGAGGGCATCGTGGACGGGGACGACCTCCGCCCGAACGCCCGCGTCGACCGCGCCGAGACCGCCGCCTGGCTGTACCGCTTCGATCGGCTGTGAGTCCGGGCACCTCTCCTGCCGTCCTCTCCCGCCGCCTCGGCCTGCGCGACGCGGTGGTGATCGGCCTCGCCTCGATGATCGGGGCCGGCGCCTTCGTCTCCCTCGGCGCCGCCCAGGACCTCGCCGGATCACTCGCCCCGGCGGCGGTGCTGGTCGCCGCCGTCGTCGCGCTGTGCAATGCGACCTCGACCGCGCAGCTCGCCGCCCAGCACCCCGCCGCGGGCGGCACCTACCACTACGGCCGGGAGCGCCTCGGGCCGTGGTGGGGGTTCCTCGCCGGCTGGTGCTTCGTCATCGGGAAGACCGCCTCCTGCGCGGCGATGGCGCTGGTCGTCGCGGCGTATCTCGTGCCCGAGCCGTTCCAGCGGACCGTCGCGGCGCTCCTGGTGGTGGTGCTGACGGCTGTGAACCTGGTCGGCATCACCCGCACCGCGGCGCTCGCCCGGGTGCTGGTCGCGGTCGCGCTCGCCGCGCTCGTGCTGACCGGGGTGCGGCTGCTCGCCGGGATCGTGGCGGGCGGGCCGACGGGAGGCGCGGGCGACGGGGCCGGTGGCGGGGCCGGTGCCGGGACGTGGGAGGTGCCCGGCCCCCTCGCGGGGCAGGCCGCCGGGCTGTGGGACGGTGGGTTCGCGGCCGTCGCCGGCGCGGGGGAGGGCGGTGCGCTCGGCATCGTCCTCGCCCTCGCGCAGGCCGCAGCGCTGATGTTCTTCGCCTTCGCCGGCTACGCCCGGGTGGCGACCCTCGGCGAGGAGGTCGTCGAGCCGCGACGCACCATCCCCCGCGCGATCCTGCTCGCGCTCGCCGCGGTCGGTGCGCTCTACCTGGTGCTGTCGGTGGTCCTCGTGCTGGTGGGTCCGGCACCGGGGGAGCAGGGCTGGGGCCCGGCGCCCTTCCGTGCGGCGCTGGACGCGGTCGGCGCGGGCGGGGTATGGGCCGTGGTGGTGACCGTCGGCGCGGTCGCGGCGGCCTCCGGTGCGCTGCTCGCCCTGGTCGCGGGCATCTCCCGCACCGTGCTCGCCATGTCGAGGGAGCGGGACCTGCCGCCCGTGCTCGCACACGTCAGCCCCCGCTTCTCGGTCCCGCAGCGGGCGGAGGCCGCGGCTGGGATCGCGGTGGTGCTGCTCGTGCTGCTCGCCTCCGACGTGCTGGTCGCGATCGCCGCCTCGTCCTTCGGCGTGCTGCTCTACTACGCGGTCGCGAACCTCGCCGCGCTCACCCAGACCGGGCAGTGGCGGCTGTTCCCGAAGGCGATGCAGTGGCTCGGCCTCGCCGGCTGCGTGCTGCTCGTCGCCGCGCTGCCCGGTCGCACGATCGTGGCGGGCCTGGTGCTCGTCGCCCTCGGCCTCGCCTACCGCGGCCTCGTGCTCGCGGCGCGGCGGTGACCGGCGCCGCCGAGTTCTTCGACGTCCCGTACCACTTTCCTGGTACCTGAGGTCGATCAACTGGCCGGGTCGGGGCGCCGCCGACTCCCTCGTTGTATAAGAGTTGACTTATATGACTGTGCGGGTGGAGCATGGGCGCATGCACGCGCTCGACGTCCTCGGCGACCCGGTGCGGCGACGGATCCTCGAGCTCCTCGCCGACGACGGGGAGCTCGGCGCGGGCGAGATCGGCGAGATCGTGCAGCAGGAGTTCGGGATAAGCCAGCCGGCCGTCTCCCAGCACCTGCGCGTCCTGCGCGAGCACGGCTTCGCCACCGTCCGCCCGGAGGGCCGTCGGCGCCTCTACGCCCTCGACCCCCGCGGCCCGCGCGAGGCGAGGGAGTGGCTGACGCCCTTCGAGCGGTTCTGGCTGCCGAAGCTCGACGCGCTCGGCACCGAGCTCGCTCGCGGAAAGCGCACCCGTCGCCTCGCCGCCGAGCGTGCAGAGAGCTCCGGCCCCGCCGCCGGCCCCACCGACCCCGCGGTGAACGCGCCGCACACAGACCCTGCGACGGGCACTCCGCCCGCCGCGACGACCCCCACCACCGAGAAGGAGACCTGACATGGTCGACGTCCCCGCCCAGCTGCAGTCCGTCACCCGCGCCTATCGCACCGAGGAGCGCGACGGCGAGGAGATGCACGTCCAGTCCCTCGAGCAGACCTACCCCGCCGCCCTCGCCGACGTGTGGGAGGCCGTCACCTCGGCCGAGCGCATCGAGCGCTGGTTCCTGCCGGTCAGCGGCGACCTCCGCCTCGGCGGCCGCTACCAGTTCGAGGGCAACGCGGGCGGCGAGATCACCGCCTGCGAGCCGCCGTCGGCCGGCGCCGCCGAGTTCTCCGCGACCTGGGAGGCCATGGGGTCCGTGTCGTGGCTGACCGTGCGCCTGGCCGAGGTCGACGCCGATCGCACCAGCTTCGAGCTCGAGCACGCCAGCCGCGTCGCCGACGTCCCCGCCGAGATGTGGGAGACCTTCGGCCCGGGCGCGACCGGGGTGGGCTGGGACGGCGGCCTGCTGGGCCTGTCCCTGCACCTCGGCGGCGTGGAGGGCTCGCTCTCCCCGGCCGAGGCGGAGGCCTGGGCAGGCACCGACGAGGGCCGCTCCTTCTACCGCGGCGCCGCCGACGGCTGGGCCGTCGCGCACGCCGCCTCCGGCGAGGATCCCGCCGTCGCGCAGCAGCGGGCCGACGCGACCTACGGCTTCTACACCGGCACCGAGGCCTGATCCCCGCAGCCCTGCTCAGACCGCCCGGGCGATGACCACGAACTCCCTGCCCGGGCGGTCCGGCGCGTCGCCGACCCTTACACGAACGAGGTCCAGGTGGTCTCGGCGTCGATCAGCCAGTGGTTGCGCAGGGTGAGGGCGCGCTCGAGGGCCGCGAGGACGCCGGCGACCGTGACCGAGATGTTCAGCCAGGCGGGCAGCTGGATCGGCGAGGTGAAGGTCCCGACCCGCTCGGCCACCGGCGGGATGCTCGTGATCAGCTCCGCGGCCTGCGGCAGCATCAGCACCACCCCGATCAGCAGCACCACGATCGCGAGCGCGCCGAGCAGCCGGCTCGCCCCGGGGTGGCGTCGGCCGAAGCGGGCGCGCAGGCCCTCGAGGGAGCGAGGGTGCGGGCGCAGGGTCGTGGCCGGGCCGTCGTCGGAGGGGACGAGGTGCATCCGGGAGAGGCCGTAGCTGCCGATCGCGACCTCGACCGTCCCGCCTGGCACCTCGAAGGCGACCGGCGAGTTCGCGATGTGGAGCTGTCGGCCGTCGCGGTAGAAGGAGATCGGCGCGTGCCGCGCGCCCTCGGCGATCCTCCCGCCCTCGAGCTCGGTGGCCAGATAGCGCACGTCCACGATGTACGACGCCTCGCGACCTGCGCCGTGGTCGGGGTCCAGGGCGAACTGGGTGCGGGTGAGCGT
This sequence comes from Brachybacterium sp. sponge, assembly GCF_001613775.1. NCBI lineage: Bacteria > Bacillati > Actinomycetota > Actinomycetes > Micrococcales > Dermabacteraceae > Brachybacterium > Brachybacterium sp. sponge. The sequence goes on from NZ_LRMP01000001.1 coordinate 1,191,489, forward strand.
CTGCCACCAGCGCAGGTCCTTCAACGCGCTGCCGTCGCCGGGCTTTGCGCGCCCGAGCTGCCGCTGTCGGCGCAGTCGCTGGAACATGGTCCTCCCGTGGCAGGCGGCGCGGGGCCGCGGATGGTCGAGTCCCTCCATCCCACCCGACGGGCCTCCCGCTGCGCCAGTGCGATCTGTCATCTCCTCCGAAGGGAGGAGCCCCGCGGCGCCGGGCCCGGATCAGCCGGCGCGCATCTCCCGCGGCAGCTCCTCCAGCAGCCGCAGCCACAGCTCGGAGGCGGCCGGGTAGCTCGGCACCGCATGGCGCAGCACGTGCACCGGCACGGCGCCGACGATCGCGATCGTCGCGGCGTGCAGCAGCTCGGAGGCCTCGGGGCCGACGAACGTCGCACCCACGAGGGTGCGGGTCCCGAGGTCGACGACGATCTGCGCGGTGCCGGTGACGTCGTCGCGCAGCAGCGCCGAGCCGGCCGCCCCGCCGAAGGGCACCTGCGCGGTCACCACCCGGTGCCCGGCCTCGCGGGCGGCCGCCTCGGTGAGGCCGACGGCCGCGACCTGCGGATCCGTGAACACGACCTGCGGCACCGGCACCTGGTCGGGCACCGGCTCCGCCGCCTCCCCGGTCGCGGCGGCGAGGATCCGCTGCCCGATCACGCGGGCGCGGTACTTCCCCCAGTGCGTCAGCGGCGCCTCCCCGCTCGCATCGCCCACCACGTGCAGCCACTCGGGCAGCGCCCCGCCGCCGCTGACGTCCTCGGGGGAGAGGCCGACGGTCTCGAGGCCCACGTCGGCCAGGCGCGGACGGCGCCCGGTCGCGACGAGCACCTCGTCGGCCTCGAGGGTGTCGCGACGGCCGTCGGACTCGAGCTCGAGCCGCACCCGCCCGCCGTGGAGCCGTCCCAGCCCGGTCTCCCGGGCGTCCTCGCGCTGCCCGGAGCGGACCGAGGTGCCCAGGCGCACGTCGACGCCGAGGCCGCGCAGCGCCTTGAGCACGTGGCGGCCCGCGAAGGGCTCCAGCCCGCGCAGCAGCCCGTCCCCGCGCACCAGCATCGTGACCCGGGAGCCGAGCGCGGACATCCAGGTCGCGGCCTCGACCGCAACCACGCCGCCGCCGACGATCACCAGCTCGTCCGGCACCTCCACCACGCCCGTCGCATCGCGCGAGGTCCACGGCGCAAGCTCCCGCAGGGCCTCGGGGATCACCGGCACGGACCCGGTGGCGAGGACGACGGCGCGCTCGGCGTGGAGTCGCTGCGGGGCGCGCCCGTCGGCCGCGTCGACCTCGATCTTGCGCTCGCCGACGAGTCGTCCGTGCCCGCGCACCACGTGCAGTCCCGCGCCTTCTGCCCAGTCGACCTGGCCGGCGTCGGAGTAGTGGGAGACCCAGGTATCGCGCCGGGCCAGCAGCGCCTCGGCGTCGACCTCGGGGGTGGTGATCCCGGGCAGGTGCGCGGCGGCGTCGGCGACGGCGAGGGGGCGCAGCAGCGCCTTCGAGGGCATGCAGGCGTAGTAGGAGCACTCGCCGCCCAGCAGCGCGCCCTCGACGATCGCTGCGGTGAGGTCGGTGCCCTCGGTCGCGTACTGGGCGACGTTCTCGCCGACCGCCCCGCCGCCGAGAACGATCACGTCGAAGGAGGTCGCAGCATCGGGGGCGGGAGCATCAGCAGTCATGGTCCGACGCTACGCCGGAGCCCGGGCGTTGTCACGGCCTCGTCAGGGGCGGGGGCGGGCGCCCATCCCCTCGAGCACCTCGCGCACCGCCGCGGCGGGGTCGGGGGAGTCCATCACCGCGCGCACCAGCGCGAGCCCGGCGACGCCCGTGCGGGACAGCGCCGGGGCGTCGGCCGGGGTGACGTCCCCGATCGCGACGATCGGCAGCATCGTCGCCCGCACCAGCGCCGGATAGCCGTCCACGCCCAGCGGCTCCCGGCCGGAGTCCTTCGTGGGGGTGCGGCGGAACGGCCCGGCACCGAGATAGTCGAGGTCGAAGGCGACGCCGGCCGAGTCGCGGACCAGATCGAGCGTGCCGGTGGTCAGTCCGATGACCGCGTCGTGGCCGAGCAGGGCGCGGGCGTCGGGGACGGGCAGGTCGTCCTGGCCGAGGTGGACGCCGTGCACGTGCGCGCCGCGGGACCTGGCCGCCGCGGCGACGTCGGCCCGGTCGTCGACCAGCACCCGCGTGGCGGGGTTCGCGGCATGGACAGACTCGGCGACGGCGAGGACGAGCTCGAGCAGCTCCCGCGTGCTCGCCTCCTTGGCCCGCACCTGCACGACCCCGGCCCCGGCCGCCGCGGCCTCGGCGGCGACCTCGACGGTGCGCGGCCCGGTGCCGGAGGTGACGAGATAGCAGCGCAGGTCCAGCGGAGAGGAGGGGGCGGTCATGGGCGTCGTCCGATCTCGTCGAGGGCGTCGAGCAGGTGCATGCGGAAGCTGCCGGGCCCGGTCGCGCGCGACGCGGCGCGCTCCCCGGCCAGGGCCATCCAGGCGGTCGCGGCGAGCGCGGCCTCGAAGGGATCCTCCCAGACGGCGGTGCAGGCGGCGGTCAGCGCCCCCAGCAGGCAGCCCGTCCCGGTCACACGCGGCAGCAGCGCGGAGCCGCGGTCGAGCCGGGCCTCGCGGCTCGCATCCAGCACCAGGTCCACCGCGCCGGAGACGGCGACGGCCCCGCCGGTGCGGCGGGCGACCTCGGCCGCGGCGCCGGCGGCGGACTCCGCGGCGGCGGTCGAGTCCGCGCCCCGCCCGCCTCCCGCCTCGCCCACCAGGGCCAGGATCTCCGAGGCGTTGCCGCGCACCGCCGTCGGCCGCTGCGCGATCAGCCGCCGCGCGAGCGGGGTGCGGACCGGGGCGATCCCGATCGCCGTCGGGTCCAGCACCCACGGCCGGCCGTCCTCCCGCGCGACCGCGACGGTGGCGGGGATGCCGTCCATCGCGTCGGTCGAGAGGGTGCCGAGGTTGATCAGCAGCGCGTCCGCCACGCTCGTGACGACGGGAGCCTCGACGACGGTCTCGGTCATCATCGGCCGCGCCCCGGCGGCGAGCAGCCCGTCGGCCACCAGCTGCATCGACACGGTCGCGGTGAGGCAGTGGACCAGCGGCGCCGCCTCCCGCACCGCCGCGACGACGGGCAGGGCGCGGGCGAGATCGGGGTCGTCGGCGGGGCTCATCGCGCGCTCCGCCCGGCGACCGCGTCGAGGTCCGCGTCGATCTCCCGCGGGGAGAGCCGCGGGCCGAGCAGCGCCCCGACCACCACGAGCAGCCCGCCGAGCGCGACCATCCCCATCACCGTCACGTGCCGCCCGAGCAGCGGCTCGAGCGCCGGCACGTAGAACGGGTACAGCGCCGGCAGCACGAGGGAGAGGCTGTAGGCGGAGCCGTAGCCGGTCGAGCGGATCGCGGTGGGGAACCGCTCGGAGAGATAGGCGGCGATCGGACCGTAGGCGGAGACCGTCGCGACCTGCAGCAGCGCGGCCAGCAGCGACGCGACGGCGAGGGTCGGCGCGGTGACCGCAGCCCACCACAGCACCGGGCCAACGAGCCCCGCGACGGCGCCCCACACCACCAGCAGGCGCCGCCTCCCGACGAGGCTCGAGAGGTGCCCCGCGAGCGCCATCACGAGCGCCTGCGCGATCGAGGCCGCGCCCATCACCAGCGGCACCGCCTCCGGGGCGATCGGCGAGTCGGTGGACAGCCGCGCCGTCAGCAGCAGCACGGTCGAGTCGGTGAGCAGCCACAGCCCCGTCATCAGCACGAACGCCGCCCAGAACGCGGACGCCCACCGTCCGGTGAGCAGGCTGCGCAGGCCCGGGCGCGGGGCCGACGGGGCGGCCGACGCCGGTGCTCGCCGGGCCTGCGGCGCATCGACCACGTGCCGCCCGTAGTAGAGCATCATCCCGATCGACAGCGCCGCGCCCGCGACGAACAGCGCCCGCCAGCCCCAGACCGCGTACTGCTCCGGCCCGAGAGCCGCCAGCAGCGCCGCGACGGCGAAGGCGATCGTGGCCTGCGCCCACGGCGCCATCGAGAGGATCAGCCCGCTCATCAGCCCGCGTCGGCGCGGTGTCGACCACTCCATCGCCAGCGGGATCGCGGCCGAGTACTCACCGGCCACGAAGATGCCGCCGAGGAAGCGCAGCGCCAGGATCAGCGCGACCGTGCCCGGGCCGAGCACCTGATGGGTGGGGACGAGCGCGATCGCGAGCGCGCACGCCGCGGTGCCCGCGATCGCGAGACGAGTGGTGCGAGTGCGTCCCATGCGGTCCGCGATCCGCCCGAACACCACCCCGCCGACCGGCCGGCCCAGCAGCATCGCGACGATGATCAGCGCCGCCGCCGACGCGGTCGCCGACGGGCCCGCGATCACGAGCATCGCCGGGGCCAGCGCCGTGACCGGCAGGAACACATGGATGTTGTCGATGAAGTTCCCGACCACGCCGGCGCGCAGCGCGGCCCGACCCTCCGGCGGCAGGGCGCGGGTGCCGGTCGCGGCGATCGAGGCGGCGGTCATCGGGTCACCCCCGCGAGGGCCGGGCTCGGGGCGACGGCGGCGGGGGCCACGCGCCGTGCCTGCTCGAAGAACTCCAGCTCGTGGCGGCAGGCGAGGAGGAAGGCGCGCGCCGCCTCCGCCCGCACGGCGGGATCAGCGGCCTCGAGCTCGCGCTCGACGACGCCGAGCGCCCCGCGCACCCCCTCCACGAAGGTGGGGTCGCGGTAGGTCAGGAGCCACCCCGCGTAGGGGTGCTCGTCCGGTACCTCGGGCAGGCTCGCCCCGACCTGCGCGTACAGCCAGAAGCAGGGCAGCGCCGCGGCCGCTCCGACGGCCGTCGGGTCCCCGAGCGCCCGGGCGAGCAGGAAGTCGGTGTATGAACTGGTCACCGGGCTGACGGCCACCTCCGCCGCGTCAGGACGGGTCGCGAGCCAGCCGCGGTGGAGCTCGAGCTCAGTATCCACGCAGTGCCGGGAGGAGTCCGACCAGAACTCCCGCGCGGCAGGGTCCTCCGATGTCGCGGCGAGGGTCGCGAGGGCGCGGGAGTAGCGCTGCAGGTAGTGAGCGTCCTGCGCGAGATAGAAGGAGAACTGCCCCTCGGGCAGGCTCCCGTCCACGAGCGCCGCCACGAAGCCGGAGCCCTCGATCGCGCCGGCGAGCGGCGCCCCGGCCGCCCACAGCGCCTCGGTCCACGGGCCGACGGGCGGGACCGAGGCGGCAGGACCCGTCGGGCCGTCGGCCGTCGCTCGGGCGGCGAGCTGGGCCGGCTGCTCCCACCGGTCCGGCACCGCGCCGCCGGCGACCCACGGCGCGGCCGATCCCGCCGCCGCGAGCCGCCGTGCCCGGTGGGCGTGGTCGACGGGACCGTTCCCGCTCCCGACCTGCAGCTCTGCGCCGTGCAGAATCGCCTCGTGGAGCCAGTCGGTGACCCAGGCGAGGGCCGTGGCCGGGTCCTCACCGGCGCCGAGCCGGGTCGCGAGCGCCGCCGCGAGGGAGCAGCCGGTGCCGTGCGTGCTCGTCGTGTCCACCCGCGTGGAGTGCACCCTGTGACGGGTCCCGTCGGCCGCGATCCAGGCGTTGGTGACCTCGCGGCTGTCGAGGTGCCCGGTCTTCACGACGACCGCGACGCCGGTCGCCTCCGACCAGCGGGCGGCCTGGGCGAGGGCCTCGTCCTCGTCGTGCGCGCGGGGCTCGCCGGTGAGGACGGCGAGCTCGTCGATGTTCGGGGTGACCACGGTGGCGAGGGAGCAGAAGCGGATCATCGCCTGCTCCGCCTCGGGCTCCAGCAGCCTGTCGCCGCTGGTCGCGACCATCACCGGGTCGACCACGAGCACCCGCGGCGGGTGCGCGGAGAGCCAGGTCCGGGCGGCCTCGATGATCTCTGCGGTGCCGAGCATGCCGGTCTTGACCGCCTCGAGCTCGACGTCGTCGGAGACCGCGCGGAGCTGCGCGGCGAGGAACTGCGCGGGAGGGACGTGGATGTCGCTCACTCCGTGGGTGTTCTGCGCGACGACCGCGGTCACCGCCGCCATGCCGAAGCCGCCCGCGGCGGTGATCGATTTGAGGTCCGCCGCGGTGCCGGCACCTCCCGTCGGGTCGGTGCCCGCGATCGAGAGCACGCGCGGGGCCGACGGCGCGGGGCGGTCGGGTGCGGGCCGGCGGGTAGCGGGCCGATCGGGCGCGGCGGCGCGGGGGAGGGCAGCGGGAAAGAGGGTGCAAGGATCCGAGCTCATGCGGACATCCCTTCGCTAGTACGAACTAGATCAGGTTCCACGGGTGTGATCTCAGCGCCTCGGGCGCACCCCGTGTCCAGCGGCCGAGTGTAGGCCAAGCGACGGGGGAGGGGCCTGGGCGTCTGGAGTCGATGCCTCCTGCAGCAAGGGTCCGACAGACGAAGCGAATCCTCCGAAAACCGGTGGATGACATTGTGGAAAAAGTGGGACTGTGGAGGAAAGGTGTGGATCGAGAGCTGCATAGCGGTCGAAATGCGCCACTCGATCAGAAAGTTATCCACATATTCTTCTCGAACCTTCCTTCTGTCGGTTCCGGCCCCTAGTGTGAAGGGGTCGGATCGAAAGGGGCGGTGCATCGACGCATCGCCGACGCGGACGGGGAGGAGGGGCCGATGAGCATCACGCAGCCGGAGCATTCGTCGGGCGATGAGATCGCCGACGACGCACGCGATGCTGGGCGTCCCGAGGCCGCGGCTGCCACCTCCGACCATGCCGTCGATGCCCTGATCGCGTCGCTGCCTGCTCGTCTCCACCGCGTCACCGCGCGTCAGGCGCGCACTCGCGATGCGCTGCCTGAACTCGGCGGCTGCGCCGACGACCCCGCTCTGAGCGAGGCCGCGCAGCGCGTCTGGGACGCGGAGCGCGCCACCGCCCTCGCGCTCGCTGCGCAGTACCGCGCCCTCGCAGCCCTGCACGAGGTCGAGGGCGAGTACGAGGATGCCTGCGAGCTCGACGAGGTCGAGACTCTCCGCGCCGCGCTCGGCCTCCGGGTCACTCGCAGCGCCGCGAGCTGGAGACTGCGTGACGCGTACCAGGCCGTGCATCATTTCCCGCGCACCCTCGAGAACCTCGAATCCGGAAGCATGCCGTCGGCCTGGTTCCAGAAGATGCTGAAGACCTCGCAGAAGCTCTCCGAATCCTCCAGGAGGGATCTCGATGCCGTGATCTCGACATGGTCCACGGATATCAGCCCGGAACGTTTCTTCACGCTCCTGCGCGCCCTCGTCGAGCATCTCGCCGAGCGCGAGAGCCGTCCCGATCCGGTCGCCGCGCTCGAGCGCACCGTCGAGCTGCTGCCCGGCGCCGAGGCCGGCACCGGGACCCTGAGGATCACGGGTCCGATCCCCGAGATCCTCGCTCGGTGGAAGTCGATCGACGAGTCCGCCCGCGCCGTCCAGGCGGCGCAGCGGGCGGCGCTCCGCGACGGTACGCCCGTCCCGCACGACCCCGACGGCGTCGTCCGCGAGACCGGCCGGGCCCTCCCGCTGACCCGGCTGCGCTACGCCCTGATCGACGCCGCCGAACTCGACGTCGACGGGGTCGCCGTCCCCGCCGAGCGGTTCCGCCTCAACGTCACCGTGCCCGTGCTGACCCTGCTCGGCGCCTCCGACCAGCCCGGCATGCTCGACGGCGTCACCCCGCTGCCGCCCTCGATGGCGCGCTCCCTTGCCGGCAGCTGCACCGTCTGGCACCGCGTCCTCACCAGCGCGAGCAGCGGCGCCTTCCTCCCGCTCCCGGCCGACCGCGTCACCCCCACCCCCGCGATGCTCTAGCACCTCCGGCTCCGCAACGGGCAGTGCGCCGTCCCCGGCTGCACGCGCCCCACCTCCTGGGCCTCCGAGTGCGACCACATCGAGGAGTGCCTGCGCGGCACCCCGGGCGAGGGCGGCGCCACCGAGGTCGAGAACCTGCACCTCCTGTGCTGGCGGCACCACCTCGACAAGACGAACGGCCTGCTGGACCCCACCCGGCTCCCCGCGCAGGCAGGCAGGCCCGGTCGCACCCGCTGGACCGTCGGCCGCCACGGCGACGCCGTCACCGTCCTCAACGACCTCGACCACGCCAGCCTCGAGATGGTCGAGCTGCTCACCGCCGCCTGGACCGGATTCCTGCGCGGCACCCACGCCGGCAGCCCCGCGACCAGCCCGAACAGTCCGCCGGGGCATCCCGCTGACCGGCGTGTGCTCACCACGCCGGTGGCCGAGGAGCCGACCCTGCAGACGCAGGTGCCGCCCGGACCCCCGCCGACGGCGACGTCCTCGCGCGGCGAGACTCCGCCGCCCCGTGCCCAGCTCCCGGAGCCCCCGCCCGAGGGATGGGGCGACTACGGTCCGCCGCCCTTCTGATGCCGCGCGCCCGTCCCTCGTCCGTCGCACCCCGCCCCTAGGCTCGATGACATGAAGATCCTGCACACCTCGGACTGGCACCTGGGCCGCACCCTGCACAAGGTCGACCTGCACGAGCACCAGGCTGCCTTCCTCGACTGGCTCGTCGACCTCGTCGAGGCCGAGGGGGTGGACGTCGTGGTGATCCCCGGCGACGTCTACGACCGCGCCGTGCCCGCGGTGAGCAGCGTGACCCTCCTGGACCGGGCCCTCGCCCGCCTCGCCGACACCGGCGCGACCGTGGTGCTGACCAGCGGGAACCACGACTCCCCGGAGCGGCTCGGCTTCGGCCGCTCCCTGATGCGCGCCGGCATCCACCTGCTCACCGACCTGCCCGGGATCGAGCACCCCGTCTCCGTCGAGGACGAGCACGGCGAGGTGCTGTTCTTCGGCCTGCCCTATCTCGAGCCGGACCGCGCCCGCACCGAGCTCGCCGGCGAGGGCGAGGAGCCGCTGCCCCGCAGCCACGAGGCCGTCACCCTCGCGGCCCTCGACCGGGTGCGCGAGCGCGCCGCGGCCCGGCCCGACGCACGCACCGTCGTCCTCGCCCACACCTTCGTCACCGGCGGCGAGGCCAGCGATTCCGAGCGCGACCTCTCCGTCGGCGGCGTCGACTCCGTCCCCGCCGGGGTGCTCGGCGGCATCGACTACCTCGCCCTCGGCCACCTCCACGGCTGCCAGGACCTCACCCGCAGCGTCGGCGCCCCCGCCTGGTACTCCGGCTCCCCACTCGCCTTCTCCTTCTCCGAGCGCAGCCACCGCAAGTCCGTGCTCCTCGTCGAGCTCGGCGCCCCCGGGCCCGACGGGGAGCGGGCCGAGGTCGCCGTGCGCCGCATCGAGACCCCCGTCCCGCGCCGCCTCACCGAGCTGCGCGGCACCCTCGAGGAGATCCTCGCCCGCCGTGACGAGCACGCCGGGGACTGGCTGAAGGCCGTCGTCACCGACCCCGCCCGCCCCGCCCACCTGCAGGAGCAGCTCCGCGAGGCCTACCCCCACCTGCTGCTGACCGAGTACGCCCCCGAGGGCCGCGCCGCGAGCGCCGGCACCCCCGTCGTGCGCCGGGAGCAGAACCCGCTGGAGGTGATGGACGAGTTCCTCGCCCACGTCACCGGCGGCGACCCCACCGAGGCGGAGCACGACGTGCTCGAGCGCGCCTACTCCGCCGTCCGCCGCCAGCAGGAGGCCTCGTGAAGCTCCACCACCTCCGCATGACCGGGATCGGCCCCTTCGCCGGCACCGTCGAGATCGACTTCGCCGCCCTCGGCGCCTCCGGCACCTTCCTGCTCGAGGGGCCGACGGGCTCCGGCAAGTCCACGATCCTCGACGCGATCGTCTACGCCCTCTACGGGCAGGTCGCCGGCTCCGCCACCAGCGCCGACAGGATCCGCTCCCAGTTCGCCGCGCCGACGGAGCCGAGCATCGTCGACCTCGTCTTCGAGACCCCCTCCGGACTGCACCGCGTGCGGCGCTCCCCGGAGTTCCAGCGCCCCAAGCTGCGCGGCACCGGCACCACGAAGGAGCAGGCCAAGGCCCTGATGTGGCGGATCGGGTCCCCGCAGGCCCTGCCCGCCGCGATCGCCGACACCGCCGGCGCCGGCGACGGCAGCGAGGTGATCGCCAGCCGCATCGACGAGGTGGGCCGCGAGGTGCAGCGCGCCGTCGGACTCACCCGCGAGCAGTTCACCCAGACCGTCCTGCTGCCCCAGAACGAGTTCGCCCGCTTCCTCCGCGCCGGCACCGGGGAGCGCCAGCAGGTGCTGCAGCGCGTCTTCGGCACCGAGACCTACGCCGCCGTCGAGAAGCAGCTCGAGGAGATGCGCAAACAGGCGAAGCGTCAGGTCGACGCCGCTCAGCAGACCCTCGGCACGGCGCTGGCCCGCTTCACCGAGGCCGTCGCCCTCGAGGACGAGGAGGGCGCAGCTCTCACCGAGCACGCCGCCGCACTGCGCCTCGAGCCCCTCGCCGCGGCGGCCGACGCCCAGCTCGCGCAGGTCGCCGCCCGCGCGACCGAGACCGCCGCCGGCTCCGCCGCCGCGCAGGAGGTGGAGCAGACCGCGCGGACCGCCGCCGAGGCCGCCCGCACCGCCCGCAGCCGCATCGACCGCCGCCGCGCACTCGACCAGCTCGCGACCCGCCTCGAGGCGGAGAAGCCCGAGGTCACGAAGGCATCGGCTGCGCTCGAGCGGGACGAGACCGCCCGCCCCGTCGTCGAGGTGCTGCGGCGACGCGACACCGCCGCCCAGGCCGCCTCCGCCGCGATCGAGGCCCTCGCCGCGCGCGCCGAACAGACGCGCCCCGCGCACCCCGACCTCGTCGACCTCCTCGCGGAGCAGGCCGAGGACCCCGCCGCCGCACTCGCCGCCGCGGCCGACGAGGCGACCGGCGCCGCCGGCGCCCTCACGGACCTCGTCGACCTCGAGACCGCGCTGCCCGAGCGGGAGAAGCAGCTCGACGCCCGCCGCGAGGCGCTCACCGCCCGGGAGGAGACGCTGAAGGCTGCGACCGTCCGGCTCGAGGAACGGCCTGCCGCCCGCACTGCCCTCGTCACCGCGCGCGAGGAGGCCCGCACCGCCGCTTCCGGCCTCGCCGAGGCGCGGCTCGCCCTCGCCGCCGCGCAGGATGTGCTGAAGGCCGCGACCGCCGCGGACGCCCAGGTCAAGGCCGTCGCGAAGGCCAAGGAGACGGCCGAGCGCTCCCTGCGCACCGCCCGCACCCGCGCCGAGGAGGAGGCCACGCTGCGTCGGCGCCGCTTCGCCGGGATCGCCGCCGAGCTCGCCGCCGACCTCGAGGACGAGGCCGCCTGCCCCGTCTGCGGCTCCCACGAGCACCCCCACCCCGCCGACCCCTCCGAGGACGCCGTCAGCCCCGAGCAGGTCGAGGCCGCCGAGACCGCCCGCCGCGCCGCCGAGCAGGCGCAGGCCGCCGACGCACAGGCCCTCGCCCTCGCCGAGCGGGAGCTCGCCGCGCTGCGCGAGGACGCCGGGGAGCACACCCCCGACACAGCCCGGGCCGAGGTCGGGACCCGCACCGCCGCCGTCACCGCCGCGACGACCGCCGCCGCCCGCGCCGACGAGCTCGAGAAGCAGCTCAACGCCTTCGACGCCGAGACCGAGAAGGCCACCCGCACCAAGGAGGCGCTCGCCCTCGACGTCGCCCGTGAGCGCACCGGCATCGACGAGACCGGCCGCACGCTCACCGCGGACCGCACCCGGATCGACGAGGCCCGCGGCGAGGACGGCTCCATCGCCGAGCGACGCCGCGGCCACACCGCCCGCGCCCGCGCCGCGACCGCGCTCCGCGAGGCGCTGCGCAGCCGCATCCAGGCCGAGCAGGCCGCCGCCGAGCTCGCCGCCGAGGCCGACCGCGCCCTCGCCGCCAGCGGACTCGCCACCGCCGAGACCGCCCGCGCCGCGGTGCTGCCCGCCCAGGAGCGCACCCGGCTGCAGAAGCAGGTCCAGACCCGCGCCGTCGACGAAACCCGCCTCGCCGACGGACTCGCCGAGGACGGCATCGCGGACACCGTCGCCACCGACGAGGCCCGCGAGCAGGCCGACGCCGCGGTCAAGGACGCGGCGGAGACCCTCGCCGCCGCGCAGGCCGCCGCGCGGGAGGCCGCAGGGCTCGCCGCCCGCGGCGCCGGCGTGGCCCAGCGGGCCGGCTCCGCCCGCGAGGCGCTCCGTGCCGCCTCCGAGCAGGTCCGCGCGGTCGGCGAGGACGCCGGGGTCGTGGTGCGCGTCGCCGACCTCGCCACCGGCCGCTCCGCCGACGGCGAGCGGGTGCAGCTGTCGACCTACGTGCTCATGTGGCGGCTGGACGCCGTGATCGACGCGGCCAATGCCCGCCTCGCCCTGTTCTCCGGCTCCGAGCTCGAGCTGCAGCGCGACCGCGGCGCCCGCGGCGCGCGGAAGACCGGACTGGACCTGCTGGTCCTCGACCGCCGCACCGACCAGGTGCGTGTGCCCGAGACCCTCTCCGGCGGCGAGACCTTCTTCGTCTCCCTCGCGCTCGCGCTCGGCCTCGCGGACATCGTCATGGGGGAGGCCGGCGGGGTGCAGATGGAGACCCTCTTCATCGACGAGGGCTTCGGCTCCCTGGACCCCGAGACGCTCGAGACCGTGGTGCGGGAGATCGGGCGGCTCGCCGAGAGCGGCCGCACCGTCGGGATCGTCAGCCACGTCGGCGACATGAAGTCCCAGATCGCCGAGCAGATCCACGTGCGCCGCGGCGCCGACGCCCGCTCGACCCTGACCGTCACCGCCTGAGAGGACCCCGGGTGGGGCGAGGGCTCTTCAGCACCTTCATCGCGAAGCGGGAGGAGACCTTCGAGACGCCCGGGTTCGTCATCACCTGCTCGGTGAGGAAGCGCTCGTAGGCCTCGAGGTCCGCGACCGCGACCCGCACGTAGTAGTCCGGCGAGCCGAACAGGCGGTACAGCTCGACCACCTCGTCGAAGGCCGCCATCCGAGTCTCGAAGCCGTCGACCGTGCCGCGGTCGTAGGCGGAGAGCTCCACATCGAGGATCACCTCGAAGCCCCGCCCGAGCGCGCCCGGGTCGATCTGCGCGGCATAGCCCTGGATCACGCCCTCCGCCTCCAGCCGCTGCACTCGGCGCAGGCACGGCCCCGGCGTGAGGTGCACCGCCTCCGCCAGCGCCACGTTCGACAGGCGCCCGTCCCGGCGCAGGTGCTCGATGATTGCGCGATCAGTGGCATCAAGATGCATGTGTTGCACAGTAGTCGCTCCGGTCGCCGGACTGCGCAATCGCAGCGCACCTGAGTGCTGAGATGATTGCAGGCGTGACAGAGCTGAGAGAACGCACCCCGGCGCCGAGCGGCGGCGAGCTGCCGCCCGGCGCGACCGCGCGCGGCGAGATCGCGACCGGCATCCGGCTCTCCTTCGCGGCGGGGCTCGGGATGTTCCCCATCGGCATCGCCTTCGGCGTGCTCGTCATGCAGACGGGACTGCCCTGGTGGACCGCGCCCGGCCTGTCGATCGCCGTGTTCGCCGGCTCCGTCGAGCTGCTCCTGGTGGGGCTGATGGCGGCCGCGACGCCGCTGGCGACCATCGCGCTGACGGTCCTGCTGGTGAACTTCCGCCACGTCTTCTACGCGTTCTCCTTCCCCCTGCACGTCGTGAAGAACCCCCTGGCGCGCTTCTACTCCGTCTACGCCCTGATCGACGAGGCCTACGCCGTCACCGCCGCGAGCCCCGGAACGTGGAACCGCTGGCGACTGATCGCGCTGCAGCTCGCCTTCCAGAGCTACTGGGTGGGCGGCGGACTCGTCGGCGTCGCGATCGCCTCGTTCCTCCCGGGCACGATCGAGGGCCTCGAGTTCGCGCTCTGCGCCCTGTTCATCACCCTCACCCTGGACGCCTGCCGCTCCCGGAAGCAGGTGCCCTCGCTGGTGCTCGCCGGCCTGTCCCTCGGGCTCTCGCTCGTGCTGGTCCCGGACAACGCACTGTTCGCCGCGATGCTCGGCTTCGTCATGCTGCTGATCGGCCGCCACCTGCTCGAGCGCCGACGCCGGAAGGAGGCCGGCGATGCCTGAGACCGGCTACATCCTCGCCGTCATGGCCATCGGCCTCGCGATCACCTTCGCGCTGCGCGCCGTGCCCTTCGCGGTGCTGAAGCCCCTGCGGGAGTCTCGCCTGGTCGCCGACCTCGCGCTGTGGATGCCGGTCGGGATCCTCGCGATCCTCACGATCACCACGCTGCGCTCCTCCCTCGGGGCCGACGGCTCCCGCCTGCCGGCCGCGGCGCTCGCCGCCGCCGTGACCGTGGTGGTGCACCTCGTCGGCGGGCGCCGCACCCTGCTCAGCGTCGGCGCGGGCACTGCCGCCTTCGTGCTGCTGGTGAACCTGGGCTGAGGACTGCGCCTACCATCGGTGCATCCGTCGGACCAGGAGAGCACCATGACCACGAGCCCCCGCCCCTTCGCCGCCCAGGCCCCCGCGGCCGGATCGAGGATCCTCGGCACCGGCCATCACCGGCCCGACCGCGTGATGACCAACGCCGACCTCGAGCAGCTCGTCGAGACCAGCGACGAGTGGATCCGCCAGCGCACCGGCATCGAGGAGCGCCGCATCGCGGCCGACGGGGTCGACGTCGGCGACCTCGCCGCGATCGCGGGACGCAACGCGCTCGCCGACGCGGGGGTCGACCCGTCCGAGATCACGCAGGTCATCGTCGCGACCTGCTCCAACCACGAGCGCTCCCCGAGCGCCGCGGGCCGCGTCGCCCAGCAGCTCGGCATCCCCGCGCCCGCCGCCTTCGACGTGGGTGCGGCCTGCTCCGGCTTCGAGCACGCGCTGGCGGTCGCCGACATGTCGATCCGCACCGGCGCCTCGACCACCACCCTCGTGATCGGGGCGGAGAAGCTCTCCGCCGTCACCGACTACACCGACCGCACCACCTGCATCCTCACGGCCGACGGGGCGGGCGCGATGGTGCTGACCGCGAGCGAGGAGCCCGGCATCGCGCCGGTCGTGTGGGGCACCGTCCCCGAGCTCGCCGACGCCGTCACCATCAACGGTGAGGGCCCCGCCTTCGCCCAGCAGGGACGGCAGGTGCTCGGCTGGGCGCTGCGCGAGGCGCCGAAGATCTCGAAGCAGATCGTCGAGGCCGCGGGGCTGACCATGGAGGACATCGATGTGTTCGTCCCCCACCAGGCGAACCTGCGCATGATCGAGCCGCTCGCCGCCGCGCTCGGCCTGCGCGAGGACGCGATCGTCGCCGACGACATCATCACCTCCGGCAACACCTCCGCCGCGACCATCCCGCTCGCGATCTCGCGGATGCGCGAGGCCGGGCGGATCCCCGCCGGCGCGACCGCGCTGCTGGTCGGCTTCGGCGGCGGCTTCTCCTGGGCCGGCCAGGTGGTGCGCCTGCCCTGACGGGCTGCCGATAGGATCGACGAGGCCCCATCCGCACCAGCGCCCCGGAGGACCTCGTGGTCGATTCCCTGACCGTCCAGATCATCGTCACGGTCCTCGCCGGCCTCGCCTACGTTGTGGGGCTCACCGGCATCGTCGTGCCCGTGCTGCCCGGCACCATCACGATCGTCATCGCGACCCTGGTCTGGGCGATCCTGATCGGCGGCTGGCCCACCTGGGTCGCCTTCGGGATCGTGCTCCTGCTCGGCGCGGCCGGCATGACCGCCAGCTACGTCCTCACCGGGCGCCGCCTCCACGCGGCCGAGGTGCCGATGTGGCCGGTCTACGTCGCGATCGCCGCGGCGGTCGTCGGCTTCTTCGTCATCCCCTTCCTCGGGCTCCCGATCGGGTTCCTCGCCGGCCTGTACGTCGCCGAGTCGCTGCGGCTGAAGGACTGGAGGAAGGGCCTGGACAACACGTGGATCGCGCTGAAGGCCCTCGGCACCGGGATCCTCATCGAGTTCTCCCTGGCGGTGCTGTCCACGTTCACCTTCGCGATCGCGGTCATCGTGCACTTCGTGACCGCATGACCACCTCGCAGCACCCCGCCGTCCTCGTCCCCGGGCTGAAGCGCCTGCTGAAGGGCTCGTGGGAGCAGAAGCGCTGGTTCGTGCTCGCCGTGCTCGGCGCGACCGCCTTCGCGCTGCTCCAGATCGCGACCTCCTCGATCATCGGCTGGGTCACCGAGGACGTCGTCGTCCCCTCCTTCGCCAGCGGCGAGGTCGCCCCCGCGCTCGTCCTCGGCGGGGGAGCGGCGATCCTCGGCATCGCCGTCGCCCGCGCCGTGACCGTCATGGCCCGGCGCGTCTTCGCCGCCGCCGCCCAGTTCGACCTCTTCCGCCTCTACCGCGAGCGGATCGTCCAGGTCTACGCGAAGGTGCCGCTGCTGTGGCACCGCCGCCAGGCCACCGGCACCCTGCTCAGCTCCGTCTACTCCGACGTCGAGGCGACATTCTTCGCGATGGCGCCCTTCCCCTTCGCACTGTCGACCCTGGTGATGCTGGCCTACGCGACCGTGGTCGTCGCCCGCATCGACCCGGTGATCCTGCTGGTCATGCTCGCGTTGATCGTGCTGCTGATCGTCCTCAACGTGCTCCTGCAGCGCTTCGCGACCCCGATCGCGATGCGCTCCCAGCAGCTGCGCGCCGAGGTCGCCGAGATCGCCCACGAGTCCTTCGACGGCGCGAACGTCGTGAAGTCCCTGGGCCGCGAGGACGTCGAGGAGCGGCGCTTCACCCGCGCCGCCGACGACCTGCGCGAGACAGGGATCCGCTTCGGCTACATCCGCGGCTGGTTCGACCCCGCCATCGACGCCCTCCCGAACCTCGGCATCCTCGCCGTCGCCGTGCTCGGCGCCTGGAGGATCGGCGAGGGGCACCTCAGCACCGGACAGCTCGTCGAGGTCGCCTACCTGTTCACGCTGATGTCCCTGCCGATCCGGTCCTTCGGCTGGGTGCTCGGGGACCTCTCCCGCACGGTCGTCGGCGGCGGCCGCGTGCAGCAGATCCTCGACGTCGAGGAGGAGCGCACCTACGGCCCCGACCCGCTGCCGAGCGGACCCGGCGTGCTCGCCGTCGACCAGGTCTCCTTCGTCTACCGCGACGACCCCGCCGCCGTGATCCTCGGCCGCGGCGTCCGCGAGGAGCAGCTCGCCGTGCGCGAGGGGCACGCCCTGACCGACGTGTCCCTCCGCGCCGACCCGACGGCCGGGACCCGGGTGCTGGCCGTCGTCGGCGCGACCGGCTCCGGGAAGTCCACCCTCGCGCTGCTCGCCGCGGGCCTGGTCCCGCCGAGCAGCGGCACGATCAGCCTCGACGGCGCCCGCCTCGAGAGCCTCACTGCCGAGGCCCTCACCGCCGACGTCGCCCTCGTGCTGCAGCAGGCCTTCGTCATGGACGCGACCGTGCGCCAGAACGTCACCCTCGGCGAGGACATCGACGAGGAGACCGTGCGCTGGGCGCTGCGCGTCGCCCAGGCCGAGGCCTTCGTCGACGCGCTGCCGGACGGGCTCGACACCGAGCTCGGGGAGCGCGGCGGCTCCCTCTCCGGCGGGCAGCGCCAGCGCATCGCGCTCGCCCGGGCACTGGCCCGTCGGCCCCGCCTGCTGATCCTCGACGACGCGACCAGCGCCTGCGACCCCAGCGTCGAGCTCGCCATCCTCGACGGGATCCGCCGCGAGATGACCGAGTCGACGCTGCTGCTGATCGCCTACCGCAAGTCCACGATCTCGCTCGCCGACCAGGTCGTGTTCCTCGACCACGGCCGCGTCGCCGACGTCGGCCCCCACGAGGAGCTGCGCGGACGCAGCGCCGGCTATCGCGCGCTGGTGGACGCCTACGACGAGGCCGCGATCTCCCACAGCCTGCTCGAGGCCAGCAAGCCCCCGCCGAGCGACGCCCCCGAGGAGGAGCCCGACCCCGTCACCGGCGCGATCGAGATCCACAGCGCGGGACGCCACCGCCACGAGGAGTCGGGCGCCGACGAGGGCGAGTGCGAGCCGCCCACCCGCACCGGCGGGATCCCCGCGGTCCGCACCGATCAGGAGGCCGGACGATGACCGCCGCACCCGCAGCCCGCACCTCGTCAGAGCTCGGCGGGGAGGCCTCCGCCGACGAGGGCGCGATCGCGACCATCCGCCGCGGCCTCGCCCTCACGCCCGAGCTGCTGCGCGGGCTGTGGATCACCCTGCTGCTGGCCGTGATCGCGACCGCCGGCAAGGTGGTCGTGCCCATCGCCGTCCAGGCCATCCTCGACCGCGGCATCATCGCGCCCGAGACCCCCGACGTCGCCTTCGTCGCCGGCGCCGCGGGACTCGCCGCCCTCGTCCTGCTCGCGACCGCGACCTGCAACGTGCTGATGAACCGGCGCCTGTTCCGCCTGGCCGAGACGTCGCTGGCGACCCTGCGCAAGCGCGCCTTCCGCCACATCCACGACCTGTCCCTGCTCACCCAGGGCACCGAGCAACGCGGTGCCCTCGTCTCCCGCGTGACCAGCGACGTCGACACCGTCAGCCAGTTCATGAGCTTCGGCGGGATCATGCTGGTGGTGATGAGCTTCCAGCTCGTCCTCGCCACCGCCGTGATGGCCTTCTACTCCTGGCCGCTCGCGCTCGTGGTGTGGCTGTGCTACCTCCCGATCCTCGTGATCATGGGCTCCCTGCAGAAGCGGATCCGCGCCCGCTACCAGGTGGTGCGCACGAAGGTCGGCGAGATGCTCGGCACCGTCTCGGAGTCCCTCGTCGGCTCCGCGACCGTGCGCGCCTACGGCACCGAGGAGCGCACCCGCCAGGCTCAGGTCGGCCGGATCGGTGCGGTGCGCGACGCCCAGTTCTCGGTGCTGCGCCCCCAGTCCGCGTCCTTCTTCCTCTCGGAGACGGCCGACGGGCTCGCCACCGCCGTCGTGGTCGTGGTCGGGGTGGTGCTCGGCACCGGCGCGCTCGGGATCGACCTGCCCGGCGCCGACCTCACCGCCGGCGGCGTGGTCGCCTTCGTATTCCTCGTCTCCCTGTTCAGCCAGCCCGTCCGCATGGGCATCGAGATGCTCTCGGAGGCGCAGAACGCCGTGGCCGGCTGGCGGCGCGTGCTCGGCGTCCTCGACACCCCGGCCGACGTCGCCGACCCCGGCGGCGCCATCGACCCCCGCACCGGCCGGCGCGGCGAGCCCGTGCCCGGCGCGAGGCCGCTGCCCGACGGGCTGCTCGACATCGAGATCCGCGAGCTGCGCTACCGCTACCCGACCGGCCCCGAGGTCATCCACGGCCTGGACGTCACCATCCCCGCCCGCTCCCGCATCGCGATCGTGGGGGAGACCGGCAGCGGCAAGACCACCTTCGCCAAGCTGCTCACCCGCATGATGGACCCCGCCTCCGGCACCATCGAGGTGGGCGGGGTGCCGCTGCACCTGGTGCCCTACGACTCGCTGCGCTCGCGCGTGATCATGGTGCCGCAGGAGGGCTTCCTCTTCGACACCACCGTCGGCGGGAACCTGCTCTACGGGCGGCCCGACGCGAGCGAGGCGCAGATGCGGCAGGCGCTGGACGAGCTGGGGCTCGGCACCTGGGCCGAGGAGCTGCCGGAGGGGCTGGAGACCCCCGTCGGCCAGCGCGGCGAGTCCCTCAGCGCGGGGGAGCGGCAGCTCGTCGCCCTCGCCCGCGCCTATCTCGCCGACCCCGACATCATCGTCCTGGACGAGGCGACCAGCGCCGTCGACCCCGCCGCCGACGTGCGCCTGCAGCAGGCGATCGACGGCCTCGCCCGCGGCCGCACCACGATCACCATCGCCCACCGGCTCTCCACCGCCGAGCGCGCCGACCGGATCATGGTGCTCGACCACGGCGACCTCGTCGAGCACGGCACCCACGCCGAGCTCGTCGACCTCGAGGGCGGGATCTACGCCGGGCTGCACCGGTCCTGGGTCGCGCACCGGGCGGAGCGGTGAGGGGCGGGGGCCGTGCCCGCTCCCGACCCGCCTCTGCTCCCTTCCGCGCTCCTCTCTCTGCGTTCACTGGCGGTATACGGGGAAGGTGGGCCGGATACGACGGGCATCCGGCTGGAGCGCCAGTGATCGCAGCCGATCGGCGCGCGCTCTAGGCTCGTCCGCGTGAGCGATCCCCTGCATCCGCCGATCCCGCCGATCTCCGCACGCGACGAACCCCGCTTCGGGAGCGAGGAGCGGAAGACGGAGCTCGCCGGGGCGTTCGCGGGGCAGGGGGAGGACTACGACCGGCTACGGCCGGGGTACCCGCCCGCGGCGCTGGAGGCGATGCTGGAGGCGCTGGCCGATGCCCCCGCGCCGCCCGCCGGCACCGCGTCGATCTCCGGCGGTGCGCCGTCCGCCGATTCCGCCTCGTCGCCCCGCGCCGTGGATCTCGGGGCGGGGACGGGGAAGCTGTCGTGGGCGCTCGTGGAGCGAGGGGTCGAGGTGACCGCGGTGGACACCAGCGCGGAGATGCTGGAGACCGCCCGTCGCCGCGGAGCCCGTGGCGCGCTCGCCACCCGCGTCGCTCCCGCTGAGGCGACCGGGCTGCCCGCGGCGTCGGCCGAGCTGGTCACCGTCGCGCAGGCGTGGCACTGGTTCGACGCGGAGGCGGCGTCGGCCGAGGTGCTGCGGCTGCTCGCGCCCGGGGGAGTGCTCGCCCTGGTGTGGAACATGCTCGACGTGACGATCCCGTGGGTGCACCGGCTGTCGCGGATCATGCACGCCGGGGACATCCATCGCGAGGACTTCGCACCGACCGTCGGCGACGGGCTCGAGCTCATCGATCGTCGCGCCTTCACCTGGGAGGACCCGATGCCCACCCAGGACGTCATCGACCTCGCCCGCACCCGCAGCTACGTCATCACCGCCCCCGAGGAGCGGCGGCAGAAGGTGCTCGCGAACCTCGACTGGTACCTCCACGACCACCTCGGCCACGCCCGCGGGGCGAGGGTCGGCGTGCCCTACCGCACCGACCTGTTCCTGTACCGCGCCCGCTGAGGGGGCCTCCCCGCCGCGTCCACTACCGTGAAGCCCGTGAACCGCCCCGTCCACCGCCTCATCGTCGTCGCCCTCGCCCTCGTGCTCCTCGTTCCCGTCGGCGCGCTGGGGATCTCCCAACTGCTGAACCCCGGCGGTCAGGAGGAGCAGGCGAGCGAGAGCGCCGGCGATCCCGGGAACCCGGAGAACCGGCCGACGGCCGACCCCGCCGAGCAGCCGCCCCGCCCGGACCTGCCGCGCCCGGAGGAGCCGGCGGAGCTCACGGAGCAGAGCGAGGCCGGGGCCGAGGCGACCCTGACCTACCTGCTCGGCTCCTACGACTACATGATGAGCAGCGGCGACATCTCCGTCTGGGAGGACAAGGTCGACCCGAACTGCCAGGTGTGCGTGACCTTCCTGCAGAACGCCGAGCAGCTCGCCGCGCAGGACGGCTATCTCACCGGCGGCGCCTTCGAGGTGCACTCCACCAGCTTCGCCGGCACCGGGGAGCCGCCCGCGACCGGCACCGTCACCGCGCAGTTCACGCAGGAGGCCTCGATCCTCGTCGACGACCCGAGCCTGCAGGCCAACGCCCTCGACGAGGTCACCGGGCAGCTGATCGCCACGGTCGCCTGGGACGGGGAGCGCTGGCGCGTGACCGACATGTCCATCGCCCCGCCCGAGGGCGCGGCCTCCGATGCGGGCGGCGCCGCGGGCTGACCCGCCCGACGCCCACCGGCTCCGCCCTGCGCGGAACCGTCGATAGTCGGATGCCCCTGTCAGGCGCCTGTGCCTATGCTTCCGGGGCCGACCGGATCCTGCCCGGCCCGGACGGCCCTTCGGAAGGATTCTCGTGACCCTGCTGCGCCTCGTGCTCGGGGGCCTGAAGCCGTACGTGATCTGGGTGCTCCTGGTGGTGCTCTTCCAGATCGCCGGCGTGCTGGCCGCCCTCTACCTCCCCACCCTCAACGCCGACATCATCGACGACGGCGTCGCGAAGGCCGACGTCCCCGTGATCTGGGAGCTCGGCCGGATCATGCTGGTCATCTCGCTGGGGAACATCATCGCGCTCGTCGCGGCGAACTTCTTCGCCGCCCGCTCCGCGATGCGGGTCGGCAAGGACCTGCGCTCGAGGGTCTTCGGCCGCGTGAACTCCTTCTCCCCGCGCGAGCTCGCCGAGTTCGGCACCCCCTCCCTCATCACCCGCTCCACGAACGACGTGCAGCAGGTGCAGATGCTGATCTTCTTCTCCCTGAACATGCTGGTCCAGGCCCCCGTCACGGGGATCGGCGGGGTGATCCTCGCGCTGCGGGTCGAGCCGGGGATGGCCTGGCTGATCGCGGTGATGGTGCCGGTCATGCTCGTCGCCGTCGGCCTCCTCATCGCGCGGGCGGCGCCCCTGTTCAAGCAGATGCAGGGCAAGATCGACGACATCAACGGGGTGCTGCGCGAGCAGATCACCGGCATCCGCGTGCTGCGCGCCTTCGTGCGCGAGGACCGCGAGCGGGAGCGCTACGCCGTGGTCAACGGCGAGCTGACCGAGCTGAACCGCCGCATCGGCCTGCTGATGATCCTCATCAACCCGATCATCATGTTCATCCTGAACATGTCGAGCGTCCTCGTGCTGCTGGTCGCCGCGCCGCGCATCGACTCCGGCCAGATGGAGATCGGCTCGATCACCGCCTTCATCGCCTATCTCATGCAGATCCTCATCGCGGTCATGATGGCGACCTTCATGACGATGATGATCCCGCGCGCCATGGTCTCCGCCGAGCGCATCACCGAGGTGCTCGAGACCGAGACCAGCGTCCACCAGCGCACCGACGGGATCCGCGAGATCGAGGGCCCGATCGAGCTGACCTTCGAGGACGTCTCCTTCACCTATCCCGGCGCCGAGCGACCCGTGCTCCAGGACATCTCCTTCACCGCCCGCGCCGGGCAGACCGTCGCGATCATCGGCGGCACCGGCGCCGGCAAGACCACCCTGATCAACCTCGTCCCGCGCCTCATGGACGCGACCGAGGGGCGCGTGCTGCTGAACGGGCACGACGTGCGCGACCTCGACGCCCGCGTGCTCTGGGACCGGGTCGGCCTCGTGCCGCAGCGCCCCTACCTGTTCTCCGGCACCGTCGCGACGAACCTCCGCTTCGGAAACCCGACCGCCGACGAGCAGGAGCTCTGGCACGCCCTCACCGTCGCCCAGGGCCGGGACTTCGTCGCCGCGATGCCCGAGCAGCTCGACTCCCCGATCGCGCAGGGCGGCACGAACGTCTCCGGCGGGCAGCGGCAGCGGCTCTGCATCGCGCGGGCGCTCGCCGCGAAGCCGTCGCTGTACCTCTTCGACGACTCCTTCAGCGCGCTGGACCTCACCACCGATGCGCGCCTGCGCGCCGCGCTCGTGCCCGAGACCCGCGACGCGCTCCAGCTCGTGGTCGCCCAGCGCGTCTCCACCATCACCGGCGCCGACCTGATCCTCGTGCTGGACAACGGCCGGATCGTCGGGCAGGGCACCCATGCCGAGCTGCTGGAGAGCTCGGAGACGTACCGCGAGATCGTCCGCAGCCAGGGCGTCGAGGAGGAGGTCGCGTGATGAGCACCGAGGAGAGCACCCCCGCCGACGAGATCGCCGCGGAGAAGGACGCCGAGCGCGGACTGCGTCCTGGCCAGAGCGCGAAGAACTTCTGGCCCTCGACCAAGCGCCTGCTGCGCGAGATGGGCCCCGAGCGGGCGTACCTGATCGCCGCGATCCTCGTCGGCGTCGTGTCCGTCGGCTTCTCCGTGGTGGGACCGAGGATCCTCGGCCACGCCACCGACATCATCTTCACGGGCCTGATCTCGAAGGGCCTGCCCGCCGGCGCCGACCCCGACCAGGTCATCGAGGGCCTGCGCGCCCAGGGCCAGGAGCAGTTCGCGGACATGCTCTCCGGGATGACCCTCACCCCCGGCGAGGGCATCGACTTCGGCGCGCTGCACCAGACCCTCGGCCTGGCCGTCGGCCTCTTCGCCGTCTCCGCGCTGCTGATGTGGCTGCAGGGCGTGGCCCTGAACCGGATCCTGGTGCGGATGGTCTCCCGCCTGCGCCGCGACGTCGAGGAGAAGCTGCACCGCCTGCCGCTGAAGTACTTCGACCGGATGAAGCGCGGCGAGATCCTCTCCCGCGTCACCAACGACATCGACAACATCCAGAACACCCTGATGAACACCGTCACGGGGCTGGTGAACTCGATCCTCACCGTGCTCGGCGTGCTGGTGATGATGCTGATGATCTCCTGGCAGCTCTCGCTGATCGCGCTCGCGGTGATCCCCGTGGCGCTCGTGCTCACGGGCGTCGTCGGCGCCCGGGCGCAGAAGCTGTTCGCCCAGCAGTGGGACGCGACGGGCGTGGTGAACTCCGAGGTCGAGGAGGCCTACACCGGGCACGCCCTGGTGACCGTCTTCGGCCGCCGCGAGGAGGTCGCCGCCCGCTTCGAGGAGCGCAACGACCGCCTGTTCCGCGCCACCTTCGGCGCCCAGTTCGTCTCCTCGCTGATCATGCCGCTGATGATGTTCGTGGGGAACCTCAGCTATGTCGTCATCGCGATCGTGGGCGGGCTGCGGATCATCTCCGGTCAGCTCACCCTCGGCGACGTGCAGGCCTTCATCCAGTACTCCCGCCAGTTCACGCAGCCGCTCTCGCAGGTCGCCTCGATGGCGACGATGCTGCAGTCCGGCGTGGCCAGCGCCGAGCGGGTCTTCGAGCTGCTGGACGCCGAGGAGCAGGAGCCCGAGACCACCGAGGCCACCGCCGCGGCCGGGATCCGCGAGGGGCGCGTCGAATTCGAGCACGTCCGCTTCTCCTACAGCCCCGACCGCGAGCTGATCCGGGACCTGTCGCTGGTCGCCGACCCCGGCCATACCGTCGCGATCGTCGGGCCGACGGGGGCCGGGAAGACGACGCTGGTGAACCTCGTGATGCGGTTCTACGAGATCGACGGCGGACGGATCACGATCGACGGGATCGACATCCGCGACCTCACCCGCGCCCAGCTGCGCGAGCGCACCGGGATGGTCCTCCAGGACACCTGGCTGTTCAAGGGCACCCTGCGCGAGAACATCCGCTACGGGCGGCTGGACGCGACCGACGACGAGGTGATCGAGGCCGCCGTCGCCACCCACGTCGACGACTTCGCCCGCCAGCTGCCCGACGGCTACGACACGATCGTGGACGACGACGGATCCACCCTCTCCTCCGGAGAGAAGCAGCTGGTCACCATCGCCCGCGCCTTCCTCGCCCGGCCCAGCTTGCTGATCCTGGACGAGGCGACCTCCAGCGTGGACACCCGCACCGAGGTGCTCGTGCAGAACGCGATGAACCGCCTGCGCGAGGGCCGCACCAGCTTCGTCATCGCCCACCGCCTCTCCACCATCCGCGACGCGGACCTGATCCTCGTGATGGAGGCGGGGGACATCGTCGAGCAGGGCTCCCACGAGGAGCTGCTCGCGGCCGGCGGCGCCTACGCACGGCTGTACCGCTCCCAGTTCGAGGGCGCGGCGGTCGACCTCGACGCGGAGGAGGAGCTGGCCGCGCAGGATGCCGGGGGCGAGGAGGCGCCGACGACCACCGGGCCGATCGCGATGGGGTGACCAGGCAACGGTGAGTCACCCGACACCGAGTTGTGTTCATGCAGGGTTATGAATACTATTCATCGGTGACTTCCGCCCGACCCCGTCGCCGCACCCTGCTGCGCGCCGCGCCCCTGGCCCTCGCCACGGGCGCGCTCACCCCGGTGCTGGCCTCCTGCACCCGCGCCTCCGAGCGCCTGGACGCCGAGTCGAACGCCGTGCCCGAGGTGGACCTCTCCGGCATCGAGGAGGTCCCCGAGATCTCCGCCCTCGTCCCCGCGGACATCCGCGCGCGCGGCGAGCTGGTCAACGGCGCCGCCCTGAACTACGCCCCCGGCGAGTTCGTCGGCTCGAGCGGGAGGGCAATCGGCTACGACATCGACATCCTCGCCGGGATCGGTGCCGTCCTCGGCCTCGCCACCCGCACCGAAGCGGCGGTGTTCGCGCAGATCATCCCCGCCGTCGGCTCCACCTACGACGTCGGCATGTCGAGCTTCACCGTCAACGAGGAGCGCCTCGCCGCCGTGGACATGGTGTCCTACTTCCAGGCCGGCATCTCCTACGCGGTGAAGGCCGGGAACCCCTACGACATCCATCCCGACGACCTGTGCGGCAAGCGCGTCGCCCTCCAGGTCGGCACCTACCAGGAGGAGCTCTCCATCGAGCGCTCCCAGGAGTGCCGCGACCAGGGCCTCGGCGGCTACGACATGCTCGCCTACGCCTCGAACTCCGACGCCGCGACCAACGTCGCCGGCGGCAAGGGCGACATCCTCATGGCCGACTCCCCGGTCACCGCCTACGCCGTGGCCCGCTCCCGCGGGACTCTCGAGCCGATCGGCGAGATCGAGGAGTCGGCGCTGAACGGCATCGTCGTGGCCAAGGACCAGCCCGAGCTGGCCGAGGCGATCCGCGCCGCCGTGCAGCACCTCATCGACGACGGCCACATGGAGCGCATCCTCGCTGCATGGGGCAACGAGGCAGGAATGATCCCGACCGCGGAAGTGAACCCCCAGCCGTGACCACCACCCAGATCCCTGACCCTATCCGCGCGAAGGCCGCGCCGCGCCCCGGCACCTGGATCTCCGCCGTGATCGTGGCCCTGCTGGCCGCGGGCCTCGTCGGCTTCCTCGTGACCAACCCCGTGCTCGAATGGGGCACCGTCGCGACCTATCTCCTCGACGTGAAGGTGGTCCAGGGCGTCGGCTGGACGCTGCTGCTGACCCTGCTGTCGATGATCCTCGGCACCGTCGTCGCGCTCACCGCCGCGATCATGCGCCGCTCCGAGAATCCCGTGCTGCGCGGCGTGAGCTGGGCGTACATCTTCGTCTTCCGCGGCATCCCGGTGTACACGCAGCTCGTGTTCTGGGGCCTGTTCACCGTGATCGTCCCCAAGATCGTTGTCGGGGTGCCCTTCGGGCCCGAGCTGTGGAGCTTCTCCACCCGCGACCTGCTCACCGCCTTCTGGGCGGCCGTGATCGGGCTGGGCCTCAACGAGGGCGCCTATCTCGCCGAGATCATCCGCTCCGGCCTGAACTCCGTGGACAAGGGCCAGACCGAGGCGTCCAAGGCGCTCGGCATGGGCAATGGGACCATCCTGCGCCGCATCATCGTGCCGCAGGCCATGCGCGTGATCGTGCCGCCGCTCGGGAATGAGACCATCGGCATGCTGAAGACCACCTCGCTGGTGCTCGCGGTGCCCTTCACCCTCGACCTCACCTTCGCCACCAACGGCATCGCCAACAAGCTGTTCACCCCGATCCCGCTGCTGATCGTCGCGGCGCTGTGGTACCTCGCGATCACCTCGGTGCTGATGGTGGGCCAGCACTACCTCGAGCGGTACTTCGGCCGCGGCTTCGACACCCGCACCCCCGCCCGGCCCGGCCGCGGCGGACGCTCCCGCCAGGCCGCCGTGAACAGCGCCGGCACCACCCCGCACGACCCGCTCCCGGAGGTGGAGCTGTGATGACCCAGAACGACGAGACCCCTGTCGTGATCCAGGTCGAGGGCGTCCACAAGGCCTTCGGCGACCTCCACGTCCTCAAGGGCTGCGACCTCACCGTCCGCTCCGGCGAGGTGGCCGTGCTGGTGGGCCCCTCCGGCTCCGGCAAGTCCACGCTGCTGCGCTGCATCAACCAGCTCGAGGAGCCCACCGCGGGCCGCGTCCTGATCGACGGGGTCGTGCAGGGCTACCGCGCCGAGCCCCTGCCCGACGGGCGCTGGCAGAAGCTCGGCGCCGCCGAGATCGCCGCGCAGCGCTCCCGCATCGGCATGGTCTTCCAGCGCTTCCACCTCTTCCCGCATCTCACCGCGCTCGCCAACGTGATGGAGGCGCCCGTGCAGGTGCGCGGCCTGCCGAAGGCCGCCGCGGAGAAGAAGGCCCGCGAGCTGCTGGAGCGGGTGGGGCTCGGCGACCGCGCCGACCACTACCCCTCCGAGCTCTCCGGCGGGCAGCAGCAGCGCGTCGCGATCGCCCGGGCGCTGGCCATGGACCCCGAGCTGATGCTCTTCGACGAGCCGACCAGCGCCCTGGACCCCGAACTGGTCTCCGAGGTGCTCACCGTGCTCAAGGACCTCGCGGCCGAGGGGATGACCATGGTCGTGGTGACCCACGAGATGGGCTTCGCCCGCGAGGTCGCCGACCAGGTCGTGTTCATGGACGAGGGCCGGATCCTCGAGACCGGCACGGCCGAGCAGGTCATCGACCACCCCGAGTCCGAGCGCCTAAAGGGCTTCCTCGCCTCGGTGCTGTGAGCGGATCTGCCCCGCCCCGACCTGTCCGCCCGCCCCCGGCGCCCCTGCCCGGGCCCCGGCCGTGACGTCCCCGCCCCGCTGGGCCGGCCGCGCGCATGAATCTGCGTCCTGTGCGTGACCTCAAGGCCATATAGCGCCTGAGGTCACGCATGGAGCGCATTTGTGTGCGGCAGGGGAGCGGCGGCGACGGCCAACACTCCGAGGCGGCGCACTCCTGGGGCAGCACGTCAGGCCGCGCAGCGGCGCTGGGGATCAGCTCGCCAGCAGCTGCTCCACCTTCCGCCGGCCGAACGCTCCGACCTCGGCGATCGTCTCGAGCACCGCATCCTGGGTGTCGGCCCAGTTCCGCCAGACCTGCTCATAACTCAGCCGCAGGGTCTGCAGCCCATGTCGGCCCGTGCGCAGGTCCCTGCGTCGATCCAGCGCGAAGGCATCGGGTCCGGAATGACCGTCGCGGCCGTCGATCTCCATCAGGATCCCGCCGACGTACAGGTCCACATAACCCGCACCGTCGACGAACACCTGCTGCTCCACACGGAAGCCCCGCCTGCGGAGCCAGCGGACCACCCGCGTCTCGGACCCCGAGTCGCTCGCCGTCGACAGCGCGCCGATCCGTGAGCGCACCGATGCAGGGGCGACGTCCAGCAGCCGCTGCACCTCCGCCGGTGCCATCAGCCGACGATTCATCGCTGACTCGAGCAGGATCGCCGCACGCTCTCCGCTCTGGCATCGCATCGCGTGCTCGAGGGCGAGCGGGAGGGAGGCGACGGCATCCGGCTCCGGCCACGACCGGCAGCCGGAGGGGTGGGCCAGCATGTCCTCCGGCACACCCGCGGAGCCGTTCGGGCGGTAGACGTGCAGCGTCCGTCGCTCCTCCTCGCCGCGGTACGGGGTCCACACGCCGTGCAGCTCAGCGGCATCGATGCACGTGAGGCGGTATCCGTGGCGCAGGGCGCGTCGGGCCCGCGGGACTGCGACCGCGTTCCCGTACCAGCCGCGTGCCACGCGTCGGAGCCGTCCAGAGCGCACGGATCGGATCAGCCGGGAGTCGGTGTATCCCATCGCCAGCAGCTCCCGGCGCGAGGCGAGGCCGAGCTCCTCCTCGGTGAGGTGCCGGGTGCCCTGCGGCGGGCCGACGGGGCGGGGCCAGGGCCAGGCCGACGCGGGGAGCACGAGATCGCTGGCGTGGTGCATGGCCCCGAGCGTGCCGTGCCCGGCGGTCGACTGCTGCGGCCTGGGCCCAGCGGTGGACAGCTCCTGCATGGGGAGGAGAGGCGGGCCCGGGAAGGCTGCCGGGCTGGCGAGGAGTGGCAGGGCCGGGAAAGCTGCGATGCGGGGCGGGGGCGCACACAAATGCGTCCTGCGCGTGACCTCACGTGCCATAGGCGGCTGAGGTCACGCACAGGACGCAGAAGTGTGCGGGCCGCGCTGGGCTGGGACGCCAGGCGCCGGGCCGGGACGTCAGGCCGGGCTTGGCCCCCGGGTCACCACTCCAGGATCTGCCAGCGCTTCTTCTTCGCCACGGAGAAGAGCCCCAGGTCCGGCGCGACCGCGGCGGGGGTGCCGACGAGCGCGAGCCAGGCGGCGTCCGCATGGGAGTCGCCGTAGCCGTAGGAGGTCGACAGGTCCGCGCCGTGCAGGTCCGCGTACTTGCGCAGCCAGTTCGCGCGCGCCTCGTCCACCAGCGGAGGAGTGGCGAGATAGCCGGTCATGACCCCGCTGCTGTCCTCGTCCATGTGGGTGGCGACGACCTCGTCGAAGAGGTCCGCGAGCGGCTCGACCAGCACGTCCAGCGCGCCGGAGACGAGCACGGTGCGGTGCCCGGCGGCGCGGTGGCGCTCGATGGTCTCCAGCGCCTCCGGTCGGATCGAGGCGCGGATGCGGCGCCCGGCCTCGCCCTTCATGAGGGTGCGCAGCTCCTCGGCGCGGTATCCCTTGTAGCGGCGGTTGACCAGGCGGATCAGCTCGGAGCGGTCGCGCTGGTCGGCGCGCAGGTAGCCCGGCACCGCGGCGAGCAGGCCGCCGATCTCGGCCGGCCAGGTGCGGCGGGGGCGAGTCGCGCGGACCACCGCGAAGTACTGCTGGACGATGTTCGTCGCCAGCACGGTGCCGTCGAGGTCGAAGACCGCGAGCGAGTCCGTGGACTGCTTCAGCTCGGGCGTCGGGCGGGAGGCGCGGCGCTTCTGGGCGGACTTCGCGCGGGAGTAGGCCTTGGTGAGGTCCGTGACGGCCGGCAGGTGCTGCTGCTGGAAGTAGTCCTTCCACACGATCCCGGTGACGTCGAAGTCGTGGGTGGCGAGGAACTCCTCCGGCAGCTCGGCCCGCAGCGCCCGCGTGTTCGCGTCGTCGAAGACCATCTCGGTCTTCGTGTAGTGGCGGTACAGCTCGATGTACTTGCGCAGCATCGTCAGCCCCGAGGTGGCCTTGTGCAGGTTCGAGGTCCACTCGCGGGTGCGCTTGGTGGCCGGGAGATAGGCGACCGCGGTCGAGCCGATCTTCGCGGTGAGCTCCTTGGCGCGGAAGCGCTGCTCGACCATCTCCACCGCCGGGAAGGACCACTCGGGCACCTCGATCGGGCGGCCCTTCTCGTCCTCGAGCGGGTGCTCCGTGAAGTACTCGCGCACCGCGGTGACCATCTCGTGGAAGGGCAGCGGGTTCGAGGCGCCGGAGACGACCTGGTAGTAGGCGTCGTCGCCGCGGCGGGAGACGTCCTGGGTCGCGAGCGCCACGATGACGTTCACGACGTGGTCGACGGGGATCACGTCGAGGATGGAGTCCGCGAGGCCCGGGAACTCCGGCAGCATGCCGCGGCCGTAGGCCATGATCAGCGGGTCGGCGACCTTGTAGCCGTCGATCCAGCCCGGGTAGGGCTTCTTCATGGCGGACTCGATGATGGAGGGGCGTACGAAGGAGACGCGGTGGCCGTTGCCGGCCCACAGCTCCTCGGCGACCTGCTCGGCCATCGCCTTGGTGAAGGTGTAGATGTCGGTCCAGCCGACGGACTGGGCGCGGGTGCGGCCGAAGTCGACCAGGCGCTGCTCGACCCAGTCGCGCCGCGCCTCCTCGGAGACGTTCGCGACGGACTTCGGGCCCATGCGGCCCACCTGCAGCTTCGCGGTGCGGATCTGGGAGCGGAGGGTCTCGGGCTTGCGGGACTCCGCCTCGACGCGCTCGCGGGCGGCGAGTGCGGCGTCGAACTCGGCGCGCCAGTCGACGTCGGAGCGCAGCGAGCCCTCCTGGCGCAGCCCCTTGGAGATGCCGCCGACGTAGGCGGTGGAGACGTGGATGACGTGCGGGTCCTGGCCCGAGGCCAGCAGCGCCTCGTAGAGGTTGCGGGCGCCGCCGACGTTGGTGCGGAAGGCGTCGTCGATCGGCGGGTCGAAGGAGACGGAGGAGGCCGAGTGGATCACCGTGTCGACGGGCTCGGTGATCGCGGGCATGTCGGTGAGGTCGCCTTCGAGCACGCCGACGCGCGCGTCGAAGATCTCCTTCAGGCGCGCCTTCCCGTCGGCCGCGCCGCCGAGCGCGCCGTCCTTCTCCAGCTGCTCGCCCCAGGAGGCGAAGACGGGCTTGCGCAGCAGCTGCTCGAGGCGCCTGCGGCCCGTCACGGAGCCCTTGGGGCGCACGACGGCGGTGACGTGCACGTCCTCGGTGGTCTCCAGCAGCGAGCGCAGGACGGCCTGGCCGAGGAATCCGGTGACGCCGGTGAGCAGGATCCGTCGGCCCCCGGTCCCCCCGGGGGTGGACGGGGCGGCGGCGGGGGAGGTGTGCGACATGGGATCCTCTGGGGACGGGAGCGGAGGTGGCGGACCGACCGGGGAGGTCAGCGGCAGGGTCCGGGCCTGCGCGCGCGACGCGCCCGCGATGTCTCTGCCCGGCGGCTTCTCCGCGCTGGTCAGGGCGGCGCTAGTGTATCGTAGCCGCCATGCATAGGGCCCTGATCACCGGCGGCACCGCAGGCATCGGGGCGGCCTTCGCCAGAGCGTTCGCCGGCCGGGGGAGCGCCCTCGTGCTGGTCGCGCGGGACCCCGATCGCCTCGAGGAGTCGGCCGCGCAGCTCCGCCGCGAGCACGGCGTCGACGTCGAGACGATCGTCGCGGATCTCGCCGACCGCGACGCTCAGCAGCGGGTCGCCGATCGCCTCGAGTCCGACACCGACCCCGTCGACGTGCTCGTGAACAACGCCGGCTTCTCCGTGCGCGCAGGCCTGCTCGACGAGGACCTCACCCCCCACGACCTCGGCTTCGAGGTCATGATCCGCGCCGTCCTCAAGCTCGGCGGCGCGGCGGGCCGGGGGATGAGCCGTCGCGGTCGCGGCTGGATCATCAACGTCGGCTCCGTCTCCGCGCTGGTCACCCAGAACAACTACTCCGCGATCAAGGCGTGGGTGGGCAACTACTCCGAGTCCCTCGGCGTGCAGCTCGCGGGCACCGGCGTGCAGGTCACCGCCCTGATGCCGGGCTGGGTCCGCACCGAGTTCCACTCCCGCGCCGGGATCAAGGGCTCCTCGATCCCGGGCGTGCTGTGGCTGGACGCGGACCGTCTGGTCGAGGACTGCCTGCGCGACGTCGCCCGCGGCCGGCCCGTCTCGGTCCCCTCGAAGCGCTGGAAGCTGATCTCCGCCGTCCTGCGCACCACCCCGCGCGGACTCGTCGCGCGGCTCAGCGCGCTGCTCAGCCATCGCCGCAACCGGGAGAAGTGATCGCGTGAGGGACGAGGACAGCGAGAAGGAGCCCGAGGAGCAGGAGAGCTCGCGACGGGCCGAGGCGGCGGCACGGTTCTCCGAGGCCTCGAGCCGCGCCGCGGACGCCACCGCGAAGGCCGCCGACGACCTCCGCCACCGCTCCCGTCGACTGCTGGACTCGCTCTCCGCGCGCTCGCGCGGGGAGGGCTGGGAGAAGCCGACGGGCGAGCTGGCCAAGTACCGCTCCACCTGGCGCGCCGGGATGCGCTTCGTGCTGCAGCGGGTGCTGTTCCGGGCCGTGGTGAACTCCGCCGTGACGCCGCAGGTGCAGGTGCACCGCCGCGTGAAGAGCATCCGCGGCCCGTTCGTGCTGGTCGCCAACCACACCAGCCACGTCGACGGCCCGCTGCTGGCGATGAGCCTGCCCTGGACTCAGGGTCGGTTCCTCTCCACGGGCGTGGCCGCCGACTACTGGTTCGACCACTGGCACCGCCGCCTCTTCGTGCGCCTGATGATGAACGCCTTCCCGATCGACCGCGGCGGCTCCCGCAAGCACGCCGGCACCTCGAAGCGGCTGCTGCGCAGCGGCGTGCCGATCCTCGTGTTCCCCGAGGGCGGCCGCCAGCAGACCGGGACCATGGCGGAGTTCAAGGCCGGCGCGGCCGCGCTCGCCCTCGGCGTCGGCGTCCCCGTCGTGCCCGCCGCGATCATCGGCGGCTACGAGGCGATGCCCAAGGGGCGCAGCTGGCCCGTGCCGGGGCGCCCGCCCGTGCGGGTCGTCTTCGGCGAGCCGCTGCTGGGCGGGGTGGACGAGTCCGCGAGCGACTTCATCACGCGCATCCGTGACAGCGTGAAGGACCTGTACGACGAGCACCACGACGAGGTCCTGGGCAGCGCTGTCCGGGGCGAGGAGGAGGACGCATGAGCGATCGGCCGAGCGCACGCGAGGTCAAGCGGCACAAGTGGTGGGGCTGGGGCCTGGACGACATCACCTTCCGCTACGACAACAAGCCCGCCTTCGCCCCGCTCGCGCGGAACAAGGTCGGCGTCGACCTCGACTCGAAGCAGCCGGTCGAGCCGCAGCTGTCGGAATTCGAGGTGCCGGGGAGCCGGCTGCCCGCCCCGGCGCGCGAGGCGCTGGTCGCCGTCGTCGGCGCCGACAACGTGCTGGACGACGACGAGTACCGGGTCGTCCACTCCTTCGGCCGCTCCCTGCCGGACCTGTTCCGCGTCCGGGGCGGCCGCTTCGAGCGCCTGGTCGACGCGATCGTGTACCCCGCCTCCGAGGACGAGGTCGCCGCGGTCCTGCGCCTCGTGCTCGAGCACGACATGGTGCTGATCCCCTACGGCGGCGGCTCCTCCATCTCCGGCTCCGTCACCCCCGACGTGGACGAGCAGCGCCCGATCCTCACCATGAACCTCGGCCGCATGCGCGAGGTCCTCGAGATCGACGACACCGCGGGTCTCGCCCGCGTGGAGGCGGGCGCGTACGGCCCGGACCTCGAGGAGCAGCTGAACGCGCTGGGCTGGACCGTCGGCCACTTCCCCGACTCCTTCACCTACTCGACCGTCGGCGGCTGGGCCGCGACGCGCTCCTCCGGCATGCAGTCGGACAAGTACGGCGACATCGAGGACATCGTCCGAGGCCTGCGTATGGTCCATCCCGCCGGCACGGCCGTCACCAAGCCGATCCCGGGCCGCGACTCCGGTCCGAGCGTGCACGAGATGATCCTGGGCAGCGAGGGACGCCTCGGCGTGATCACCGAGGTCACCGTGCAGGTGCACCGCATCGCCCCGGTCCGTCAGGTCATCGCCTACATGTACCCCGACTGGGAGCACGGCATCCGCGGCATGCACGCGATCGCCCGCTCCACCGACGTCTCCCCGACCTTCACCCGCCTCTCCGACGGGCCGGAGACCGAGTTCAGCCTCGCCATGGTCAAGGCGCCCACCTCCACCAAGGGGAAGGTCGCCGCGAAGGTGCAGGACGGGCTGTTCTCGTACCTGCGCTCCAAGGGCTGGGACACGACGAACGAGATGTCGATCTCCTACGTCTGCTTCGAGGGCTCGAAGGAGTCCGTCGAGCAGCAGAAGTCGATCGTGAAGAAGATCGTGAAGAACGCCGGCGGCATCACGCTCGGCGCGGGCCCCGGCGCGATCTACGACCAGAAGAAGTTCGACACCCCCTACCTGCGCGACTTCCTGATGAACTACCAGGTCTTCGGCGACGTCTGCGACACCGGTGCGACCTGGTCGAAGATCAACGAGGTCCATGCCAGGGCGTTCGAGGCCTTCTACGCGGTGCAGGAGGAGCAGGGCCTGCCCGGCTTCATGTTCTGCCACATGTCGCACAGCTACCACGCCGGGGCGTGCCTCTACTTCACCTTCGCCTTCCCCTACTCGACCGACGAGCAGGCGCTCGAGCAGTACTACGCCGCCAAGAGCGCCGTGCAGCAGACCTTCGTGGACCTCGGCTCGACGGTCTCCCACCATCACGCGGTGGG
The DNA here is from genome assembly GCF_001613775.1 of Brachybacterium sp. sponge. Classification (NCBI taxonomy): domain Bacteria; kingdom Bacillati; phylum Actinomycetota; class Actinomycetes; order Micrococcales; family Dermabacteraceae; genus Brachybacterium; species Brachybacterium sp. sponge. Next base: position 1,226,798 of record NZ_LRMP01000001.1, read on the forward strand.
CACCGAGCACCAGCCCTGGATCACCGAGGACATCGGCGAGGTCGGCACCCGCATGGTGCAGGGGCTCTTCGCCGACACCGACCCGGGCCGGAACCTCAACCCCGGCAAGGTCGTCCCCTCCTGAGCGGGGGAGCGACGATGCAGGCCGCGCATCCGGTCCTCGTGCTGCGGCACGGGGAGTCGGCCGCGAACGTCGAGGGTCGGATCGTCTCCGTCCCCGGCCTGCGGGCGCTCGAGACGGTGGGGCTGACCGGACGCGGCCGGGAGCAGGCGCGCGCCGCGGCGACGGCCGCGGCCGCGCAGGGCCTCGGGCCGGGCACGGTCGTGGTCACGAGCGACTTCGCCCGCGCCCGCCAGACCGCCGAGGAGTTCGCCGCAGGTCTCGGCGCCGGGGCGCCGCGCATCGACGAGCGCCTGCGCGAACGCTGCTTCGGCGCGCACGACGAGGGCCCCGCGACCGCCTACGAGAGCATCTGGGCACGGGACCGCGCTCGTCAGGCGCACGACGACGGGGTCGAGCCCGTCGCCGAGGTCGCCTCGCGCGTGCTCGCGGCGCTCCGGGCGGCCGACGCGCTCGCCGCCGACGCGCCCGTGGTGCTGGTCGCCCACGGGGACGTGCTGCAGATCGCGCTCGCGCTCGCCGGGGGCCGCGACCCGCACGACCACCGCGAGGTGCCGCACCTGGGCAACGCCGAGCTGCGCGCGCTCGGCCCGCACCGCACCGCCGCGGCGGGAGCGCCGTGCTGAGCGCGGACCGCGGCGGCGGGGTGCGCCTGATCGTGCGCGAGGACCTCGACGAGACTCGGGCGCTGCTCGCCGAGTTCTTCACCGCCCAGGGCTGGCGCGTCCACGAGACCGCGCCCGCGCGCCTGGACGTGGAGACCGGGAGCCTGCGCCGCACGGTGCTGCTCGGCGCCCTCGCCGGGAGCCGCTTCCACCTCCGGGCCCGGCTCGAGCTGGCCGAGGTCCCGGGCGGGACACGGGTGCGATATCTCTGGGGCGCGACCGTCGGCCGTGCGCTGGGTGGGGCGGTCGGCTGGGCGCGGGCGGGCCGGCGCCACGCCGAGACGGCGGAGCTGCTCACCGCGCAGCTGCGCGAGCGGGGCATCCTGCTCGAGGCCGCGCCCGACCGCTGAGGCCGGCCTCCGCCGCTGCGGAGCGAGCAGGCTCCCTCGCCGTTGAAGGAGCCTGACGTCGACCATAGGCAGTTACTCGTGAGGAATGGGTCACAGGCGGGTCACGGTTGCGTCAGGGGGCCGTCCCGATCCGGGAAACAGCCCCGCGACGGGTCCGCCGAGGTGACGGGGGCCGTACGCCCCTACGATGGACCGGGTCGCCCGAGGAGGGGCGGCCCGCGAACCATCAACGACAGGACGAGGGAAGTCATGACACTGCGCATCGCCGTCTTCGGCGAGAACCGGCACGAGAAGGTCGATCCGAAGGTCCAGGAGATCTATCCCGAGGGCATGCACGCCGTGATCGCGGAGGCCCTGCGGACCCTCCTCGCGGCCGACGGCGTCGAGGCCGAGGTGCGCATCGCCCTGCTCGACGACATCGAGGAGTCCCTCTCCGAGGCGGCGCTCGCCGAGACCGACGTGCTCACCTGGTGGGGCCACATGGCGCACGAGGACGTTCCCGAGGAGATCGCCGAGCGCGTGGTGCGTCGCGTCCACGAGGGCATGGGTCTGATCCCGCTGCACTCCGCCCACTACTCCAAGCCCTTCAAGAAGCTCATGGGCACCACCTGCAACCTGCTGTGGCGCAACGAGGGCGAGGAGGAGCGGGTCTGGACCGTCAACGGCTCCCACCCGATCGCCCGCGGCGTCCCGCATCCGATCGTCGTCCCCGAGCAGGAGATGTACGGGGAGATGTTCGACATCCCCGCCCCCGACGAGCTCGTCTTCGTCTCCTCCTTCGCCGGCGGCGAGGTGTTCCGCTCCGGCGCCGTGTTCCGCCGCGGCAAGGGCAAGGTCTTCTACTTCAGCCCCGGCGACCAGGAGTACCCCGTCTACCGCCAGGCGGAGATCCAGCGCGTCCTCGCCAACGCCGTGGTCTGGGCCCGGCCCGAGGAGCGCGAGGCCGCGCCGGTGAAGATCGCCAACGCCCCGCGCGACTGGTTCCGCGGGGACGACGCGGACGGAGCCGCGCGTGTCATCTGAGACCAGGACGCTCACCGACACCTCCGCCGCCCCGACGCCGTCGGCCTCCCTGACCGGCTTCCCCCGCCTGTCCGCGGAGCGTCCCGCGCGCGTGGTCGTCGTCGGCGCCGGATCGATGGGCAGCTGGTGGGCCCGCGAGATCGTCGCCAGCGAGGTCGCGGAGCTCGTCGGCGTCGCCGACCTGGTCGAGGGCGCGCCGCAGCGCGTGATCGACCAGTCCGGTGCGGCCGACCCGGCGGCGGTCGCCGTCGGCGCCGACGGGGTCGAGCTCGCCCTCGAGCTCGGCGCGGACCTGATCGTGAACCCGACCGTGCCGGTCGCCCATCATCCCGTCACCGTGAAGGCGCTGCACGCGGGGATCCCGGTGCTCGGCGAGAAGCCCGTCACCGAGACGCTGCCCGAGGCGATCAGCCTGCTCGCGCACGCCGAGCTCACCGGCGTGCCGTTCATGGTCTCGCAGTCCCGACGCTTCTTCCGCCAGGTGCGCCAGCTGCGCAGCTTCGTCGCCGCCCACGGGCCGACGGTGATGACCAGCGCCTTCTTCTCCCTGTTCACGGAGATGGAGGGGTTCCGCCGCACCCAGCACCACCCGCTGCTGCGCGACATGGGCATCCACGCCTTCGACACCGCGCGCTACATCCTGGACGCGGACCCGGTCGCGGTCACCGCTCGCGGGACGCGCCCCGAGTGGAGCGTCTACCACCACGATGCGACCGTCAGCGCGACCTTCGAGATGTCCGACGGGTCCCTGTTCGCCTACCACGGCACCTGGAACGCCCGCGGCCTGCCGACCTGGTGGAACAGCGAATGGCGGATCGGTGCCCAGCACGGCTCCGCCACCTGGGACGGCACCGGCACCCCGGTCGTCGGCACCGAGGACGAGGAGGAGACCGCGCGCCTGCAGGCCGCGATCGACGCCGAGACCGCGCCCGAGCCCGACCAGATCGCCGCCTCGCTGGTCGAGTGCGTCTCCGCGCTGCGCGAGGGCCGCACCCCGATGTGCGAGATCCACGAGAACGTGCTCAGCTTCGCCATGGTCGAGGCGGCCGTCGCCGCCGTCGAGCGCGGGGAGCGGGTAGAGATCGACGAGCTGCTTGAGCAGGCCCGGACCGAGGCGATCGCCGCGGAGGCCGACGAGCAGGCCCGCGAGATCATGCGCTCCTGGAGCAGCGTGCGCGAGGCGCTCGTCGCCGGCTCCTGAGCCGGGCCGCCGCGCCCCGAGGGATCACCGGGGCGCGGTGGCGAGGTGGGCGCGGGCGGACATGCGAAAGGCCCCTCATCGCGATGTTCTCGCTGATGAGGGGCCTTTCCTTCTGCGCGCCCGGAGGGATTCGAACCCCCAACCTTCTGATCCGTAGTCAGATGCTCTATCCGTTAAGCTACGGGCGCTCGCCAGCTGCGCTGACCTGGACTACTCTAGCGGGCCCTCGCGGCCGGCGCCAATCGACGGGCCATGACCCTGCTCACAGGAGCGGGGCCATGGCCCGCGGTGGTCACCAGCCCGACTGCTGAGGGGGCTGCGGGGAGCCGGGCCCCTGCGGCCCGCCGGGGTTCTGGCCGCTGTCGGGATGAGCCCACGGAGGCTGCTGCTGGCCCTGCGGAGAGCCCTGGCCGCCCTGCTGCGGGGCGCCCCACTGCTGATCGCTCTGCGGGGCCGCGGGCGGGGGAGAGGCCTGGCCCCACTGCTGACCGCCCTGGCCGCCCTGAGGTGCCGGCGGCGGCGAGCTCTGGCCCCACTGCGCGCTCGGCGGAGCGGCCGGGGACGCCCCGGACGCGGCGCCGACGGACGCGCCGGCGCCGTAGCCGCCGGGCACGCCCGAGGAGGCGCCGGCCTTGTTCTTCCGCGAGCGGACCACGAGGAAGACCGCCACGGCGGCCGCGAGCAGGAGGAGGAAGCCGATCACGACGACGGCGATGATCACGATGACCCAGGGGAAGCTGTTCGCCTCGGCGCGGATGTCGATCCCGTTCGCGATCTCGGCCGCATCCGTGAAGACGACGGTGCTGCCGTCGATCTGGCCGCCGGAGGACTCGATGATCTCGCCGGGGAAGATGAAGGTCATCGAGAACTCGAAGCCGTAGTCCGCCAGGGTCGGGTCGGTGAGGTCGCCCAGCCCGGCCTGCGCCGGGTCGAGGGTGAAGTGGTACTCGCCGTTCTCCTCGACGAGGTCCAGCCCGTTGCCGAACTCCGCGTTGTCGACCACACCGGTGATCTTGCAGCCGTACATGCCGTCGGCCTCGTACGGCTCGATGGTCGGGGCGATCTCGCCGGCCACGCCCGACTCCTCGCCCTCCATCTCGGCGCACATCTCCTCGGCGGAGGAGTACTCGGACCCGATGAGGGAGGTGTCCAGGCCGATGTCCATCGTCACGTCGATGGTCTCGGCGTCCTTGATGTCGAAGGTCGCGTCGAACTTGCCGCAGCCCGCGAGGACCATCATGAAGGGAACGAGGAGGAGCGCGAGGAGTCTGCGCCGTCTGGAGATGCTGGTCATGGGTCCCCCGTCGGGTCGCGCACCGAGGTGCGTGGCGCCACCGGGTGTGACGCGCTTCCCGTTCAGGGTACCTGCGCAGGCGGGGGCGCGCGGTGGGGAGAACTCCCCATCGCGCGCGGTCCTTTCGCACGGCTCCGAGCGCTCGGAGCCGGGGCGACCGGCTACTTCCAGAACATCAGCATGCCGCCGCCGACCATCAGCACGCCGAAGCCGACGGCGAGGTTCCAGTCGCCGATCGGCAGGGGCAGCTGCCCGGCGGTGATGTAGTAGGTCACCAGATAGGCGAGGCCCAGGATCAGGAAGACCACGGCGGCGGGGGCGAGCCACTCCGGGTTCTGCCCTGCGGCCGCGACGCGGCGTCCGGTGGTGCGGGAGGTCTCGGCCGCGGCGGCCCGGCGCACCGAGGTGGCGCGCGTGGAGTCCTTCGCCTTCTCGGGCACCTCGCCGCCGGCGGGCCTGCGGGAGTCGCCCTTGTCGTTCTTCTTACCGGCCCTGCCCTTCGTCGCATCGCGGCCGACGGGGTCCTTGCCGGCAGCGGACTTCCGGCGCACTGGGTCCTTGGCGGAGCCCTTCGAGCCCTTGGAGGCCTTCGAGGCCTTGGAGCCCTTCGCGTCCTCGCCGTCCGCGGCGTCGTCCTCGAGGTCGACCGTCGTGTCCTCGAGGTCCGTCGCGGCGTCCTCGGCCTCCGCGGTCGGATCCTCGGCGTCCGGCGCCACGTCCTTCGGGTCCGTGCTCGCGGCCTTCGCGCTCGACGTCGCCCGGGCGGACGACTTCTTCCTGCTCCTGGCCATGGAACGATGCTCCCTCGACGCGGCCGTCGCGCGACCGTGCCGCGCGGATCCGCGGGTGCGGACCGTGGCCTAGGGTAATGGGCGTCCGGGACGCGCGCGAAGCGAGGAGTGACGATGGAAGCACAGGACACCCCGTCCGGGCGCCGTCGCGGCCGCGCCCGGGGGCGCGTCGGCGTGGCCCTGGTGATGGTGCTGTGCGGCGTGCTCTTCGCGACCACCTCCCGCCTCGCCGCAGGCGGCTCGATCCGCGACGAGAGCAGCGACGTCGCCGGCGTCCTCGCCGACCGCGGCCGCACCATCGAGGAGCTCACCGAGGACAACGCCGACAAGCGCGCCGAGATCGAGGAGCTGCGCGGCCAGGGAGCGGGCGCGGCGACCGCCGAGCGCACCGCCGTGGTCGAGGACGCCGTCGGCCTCAGCGAGGTCTCCGGCCCCGGGCTGCGCATCACCCTGACCGATGCGCCCTCGAGCGCGCTCGGCGCGATCCCGGGCACCGAGCCCGACGACCTCGTCGTCCACCAGCAGGACCTCGAGTCCTTCATCAACGCCCTGTGGGCCGGCGGCGCGGAGGCGATGATGCTGCAGGACCAGCGCGTGGTCAGCGGCAGCGCCTTCCGCTGCGCCGGCAACACCCTGCTGCTCGAGGGCCGCGTCTACTCCCCGCCCTTCGTCATCACCGTGATCGGCCCCGTCGAGGAGATGACCGAGGCACTCGACTCCTCCCAGAACGTGCAGCTCTACCGTGAATGGGTCGACCATGTCGGCCTCGGAGAGAAGGTCGAGACGCTCCAGGACACCACCCTGCCCGCCTATGTCGGCCACCTCTCCGTCGACGCCGCGGTGAGCCGGTGAGCACGGGCCGCACCGACCCGGGGCGAGGAGTCGCACGATCCCACCGCGGCCGCCCCCGCGGGCCGGGGGTGCTCGGTGTCCTCGGCGAGCTGCTGCTGACCGCCGGGGTGCTGCTGGGCCTGTTCCTGGTGTGGCAGCTGTGGTGGACCGACGTGATGGCCGACCGCGAGCAGGCCGGGATCCTCGACGGGCTCGAGCAGGAATGGGGCGCGGTGGACGAGGAGCGGATCGCCCCGCGCCAGGACGGACCGCCGCCCGTCCCCGCGAAGCCCGAGGACACCATGGTCTTCGGCACGATGCACGTGCCCGCCTTCGACCGCGACCGCTTCCCGCTCGCCGAGGGCGTGGACCTCGAGCAGGTCCTGAACGTCAAGGGTGCCGGCCACTACGCGCAGACCGCGCTGCCCGGCCAGGTCGGGAACTTCTCCGTCGCCGGGCACCGCAACACCTACGGCCGCGTCCTCGAGGACATCGCCGGCCTCGAGGAGGGTGATCCGATCGTGGTGGAGACCGACGAGGCGTTCTACGTCTACGAGGTCACCGAGTCGCTCGTGGTGATGCCGGACGACGCCTGGGTGATCGCCCCGACGCCCGGCGAGAGCGGGGTGGAGCCCACCGAGCGGATGCTCACCCTGACCGCCTGCCATCCGATGTACTCCGCGCGGGAGCGCTACATCGTCCACGCCGAGTTCTCGTACTGGACGGACCGGGCCGACGGGATCCCCGAGGCGCTCGCGACCGCCCCCGACCCCGCCGAGGAGGGCTGATGTACGCCTGGCTGTTCCGTCACCTGCCCGGACCGCTCTGGGCGCGGATCCTGCTGACCGTGCTGGTGCTCGCCGCGATCATCGCGGCCCTGTTCGGCTGGGTGTTCCCCGCGATCGCGCCGCACATGCCCTTCAACGACGGAGTCGTGGGCGCGACGGACGCCACGGGCTGACCGGAGGCGCTGGCCGACGGGCTCAGCCCGCGGTCATCAGGGGCTTCAGCCCCGCCGAGCGCTCCAGGGCGTCGCGGCCGTCGCACAGCTCGAGGAAGCGCGCGAGCATCAGGTGCCCGTTCTCGGTGAGCACCGACTCGGGATGGAACTGCACTCCGTGCAGGGGCAGCTCCCGATGGACCAGGCCCATCACCATCCCGTCGGCGGTGCGGGCGGTGACCTCGAGCTCCGCCGGGATCGTCTCCGGCACCACGGCGAGGGAGTGGTAGCGGGTCGCGGTCATGGGGGAGGGGGCGCCGGCGAAGACGCTCCTGCCCTCGTGCGTGAGCTCGCTGGTGCGGCCGTGCATCAGCTGCGGGGCGTGGTCCACGCGCGCCCCGAAGTGCTGGCCCAGCGCCTGGTGCCCGAGGCACACCCCGAGCATCGGCACCCGCTGCTCGGCGCAGCGGCCGATCACGTCCAGGGAGCGACCGGCGGTGGACGGGTTGCCGGGGCCGGGGGAGACCAGCACCCCGTCGAACCCGGTGAGGTCGACGGCGCCCGTCTCGTCGGCGGGCACCTCGTCGTTGCGGACCACCGTCGTCTCCGCGCCCATCTGCTGGAGGTAGCCGACGATCGTGTAGACGAAGCTGTCGTAGTTGTCGATCACGAGGATCCGTGCCGCGGACTGCTCAGCCATCGCCGTTCCCGTTCCCGTTCCCGTTCCCGTTCCCGTTCCCGGCGCCCGCGCCGCGTCCGTTGTTCCCGCCGCCTTGGGCGGAGTCGTCGGCCTCGTCCTCCGGCGGGTCGGTGGTCGGCGAGGGGCTGGGCGTGGGGCTCTCGCTCGGCGACGGCTCCTCGGTCGGGGTCGGGGTCGGGGTCGGCGTCGGGGTCGGCGAGGGCGTCGGCTCGGGGCCGCGCGAGACGACGATCGTGATCGTCGAGCCGCGGTCGACCTGCTCCTGCGCCGCGGGCTCGGTGCGGATCACGCGCCCCTCCTCGACGTCCGCGGAGTACTCCCGCGAGGTCTGGTGCCCGAACCCGGCCTCGGCCAGCGCGGTCTGGGCGTCGGCGAGCGGCTGCCCGGTGACGTTCGGGACCGCGACCGGGCCCGGCGCGGCGGCGACGACGAGGCGGATCGTGGAGCCGATTTCCTCGTTGCCGCCCTGCGGCGGGGTCTGCTCGAGCACCGTGCCGGGCTCGGCCTCGGAGTCCTCGCGCGTCGTGCTCTCGACCGTGAAGCCGATGTCCTCGAGGGTCGTCGTCGCGCTCTCGAGCTGCGTCCCGGTCACGTCCGGCACCGGGAAGGTGCCGGTCGCGTCCCAGATCTGCACCTCGTCGCCCTGCTGGGCCGTGCTGCCCGCGGCCGGGGTGGACCGGGTGACGATTCCGCGCTCGGTCTTCTTGCGGTCCTCGCTCTCGACGTGCACGGGCACCAGTCCCGCCTCGGTGATCAGCTGCTCGGCGTCCTCACGGGACTTCCCGACGATGTCCGGGACCTCGACGGCCTCCGGTCCGGCCGAGACCGTGACGGTCACCGTGGAGCCCTCCGTGACCTCCTGGTTCGCGGGCGGATCGGTCTCGATCACGAGACCCTGCTCGACGTCGGAGGACTCGACCTGCTCGAAGGTGGGCGTGAGCCCGACCTCGTCGAGGGAGGCGCGTGCATCCTCCTCCGTCTGCCCCACCACGTCGGGCACGGGGACCATCGCGGGACCCCGCTCCTTCCACGGCTGGAGGACGGCCAGCGCCGCGGCGATCAGGCCCAGGGCCACGAGGGTCACCAGGACGATCAGCCACCACGGCCGCTTGCGCTTCTCCTCCGGCTCCACCTCGTCCCCCGAGCGCAGGGCGAGGGGCCCGGTCGCGGGGGAGGGCGCGGAGCCGGTGCGCCAGTCCTGGGGTCGCATCGCGGCGGCGCCCGCCGCGCCCGCGCCCAGGGCGCCGGCCGTCGCCGGCAGCGCCTCGGTCGCGTCGTCGAGCGGGCTGAGCACGGTCGTGGCCTCGGGGTCGTCGGCCCCCGGCAGGGCGCCGGCGACCAGCGCCGGGGCGCGCCCGGCGACGACGGCGGCGATGTCCCGGGAGAAGGCGACGGCGCTGGGGTAGCGCTGCTCGCGGTCCTTGGCCAGGCCCGTGAGGATCACCGCGTCCAGCGCAGGGGTCACGGCCGGGTTGTAGGCCGAGGGCGGCTGCGGGTCCTCGCGCACGTGCTGGTAGGCGATCGAGACCGGGGTGTCGCCGGTGAACGGCGGGCGCCCGGTCAGCATCTCGAACATGACGCAGGCGGCGGAGTAGATGTCCGAGCGCGCATCGACCAGCTGGCCGCGCGCCTGCTCGGGGGAGAGGTACTGGGCGGTGCCCATCACGGCCTGGGTCGCGGTCATGGCGCTGGTCGCGTCGGCGACCGCGCGGGCGATCCCGAAGTCCATCACCTTCACGGCGCCCGCGGAGTTGATCATGATGTTGCCGGGCTTGATGTCGCGGTGCACGATCCCGGCGCGGTGGGAGTACTCCAGCGCGCTGAGCAGCGCGGCCATGATCTCCCCGGCCTGGATGACGTCCATCGGGTGCTCGGGGTCGATGTACTCGCGCAGGGTGCGTCCCTCGACGTACTCCATCACGATGTACGGGATCGTCACCTCGGAGCCGGTGATCGTGGTCTGCTGCTCCTCGCCGGTGTCGTACACGGCGACGATCGAGGGGTGGTTCAGGGACGCGGCGCTGTGCGCCTCACGCCGGAAGCGCTCCTGGAAGTTCGCGTCCCGGGCCAGGTCGGAGCGCAGCACCTTCACCGCGACCGTGCGGTGCAGGCGCGTGTCCTCCGCGAGGAACACCTCCGCCATGCCCCCGGTCCCGAGGATCCTTCCCAGGTGGTACCGACCACCCAGGATCACCGTCTCTCCGCTCACTCCACACCCGTCCTCGTGCCGTGGCCGACACCGATCGATCCGACCATCGTAGTAGCTGACGCCGCCTCGCCCGACGTCGTGCCCAGGCCCGTCGGCGCCGAGGCGTCGATCGCGCCGAGGGGCAGCAGCCCCAGGCCGCCCGCGACGGCGACCGCGATCGCGACGACCACGAGGATCAGCAGCACCAGGCCCGGCACCGACATCCCGCCGACCCGCCGCCCCGTGCTGGTCCCGCGCACCGTGCGCGAGGACGCCTCGGTGTCCACGTCGCCGAAGGCGCCGCCCGAGAAGGCGCGATCGGCGCCGTCGGCGGCGGACGCCGCCGAGGCCGCATGCAGCGGGGAGGGAGAGCGGTCGCCGCGCGGGGCCGGGGCGGGCGAGGCCGCGGAGCGGGCCGAGCTCGCCGACGGGGCCGAACGGGCCGAGCCGCGTCGCGGGGCGGAGCCGGCCGAGGCCGCCGACAGCGCCGAAGGGCCCGAGGCCCCCGAGCGATGGCGGATGCCGCGGCTGCGGCCGGACAGCGGCAGCGGCATCGCCGCGGTGCGCGTTCCCGTGGGGGAGGCGCCGGGGCGCTGAGCCTGCTCCCCGGTCCCGGAGCCGGCGGGCCGCACCCGGTTCTCGCCCGTCCAGTCGTGGTCCTCGACCCGCGTCACCGGGATCGCCCCGGTCGTGAAGCGCGGCTCGACCCCGCGCTGGATCGCCTCGAGGATCCGCGCGACCGCCGCCGCGGAGCGGGGACGGTTCGCGGGCGCCTTGGCCAGCATCATCATCACCAGTCGCCGCAGGTCCGCGCCGATCGCCTCGGGGAGCTCCGGCGGCTGCTGCTTGACCTGCGCCATCGCGATCTCCACCTGGCTGGAGCCGGTGAAGGGACGGCTGCCCACGAGCATCTCGTAGGCGACGATGCCCAGGGCGTAGATGTCCGAGAGGGAGGTGGCCTGCTTGCCCATCGCCTGCTCGGGGGAGAGGTACTGGGCGGTGCCCATGACCAGGCCCGTCTTCGTCAGCCGCGCCTGGTCCTTGCTGCGCGCGATCCCGAAGTCGGTGATCTTCATGGACCACCCGTCCTTCTCGTCGACCAGCACGTTCTCGGGCTTCACGTCGCGGTGCACGACGCCCTTGGAATGGGCGGCGTCCAGCGCCCGGGCGAGCTCGATCATCAGCTGGACCACGCGCTTCTCGGGAAGCCCGCCCGGGTTCTCCTCGATGATGTCCGAGAGAGGACGGCCGGGGCACAGCTCCATCACGATGTAGGCGCGGCCGTCGAGCTCGCCGTAGTCGTACAGCGCGGCGATGCCCTCGTGGGAGAGGGCGGCCGTGTGCCTCGCCTCGGCCCGGAAGCGCTTGAGGAAGCCCTCGTCGCCGGCGTACTCCTCGCGCAGCACCTTGATCGCGACATCGCGCTCGAGCTCCTGGTCGCGGCCCTTCCAGACCTGACCCATCCCGCCCGTGGCGATGAGCGAGGTGAGCTCGTACCGTCCTTCGAGCACGAGTCCCGGTTCGGTCCTCATCGCTGGATCACCGCCTCCATCACGTCACGGGCGATCGGCGCCGCGGTGCGCGACCCGTATCCGCCCTCCTCGACCACGACCGCGACCGCGATCTTCTGCTCGTCCGTCTGTCCGTACCCGACGTACCAGGAGTGGGGGGAGCGGTCCTCGCCCCACTCGGCGGTGCCGGTCTTGCCGCCCACCTCGACGCCGTCTATCGCCGCCGCCGAGCCGGTGCCGTCCTCGACGACGCCCACCATCATCTGCCGCATCTGCGCGGCGTTCGCGGCGGACAGCGGCTGGCCGACCTCCTTCGGGGTCAGCTCGGAGACGGTGGAGAGGTCTCCCGTGCGCACGGCCTGGACGAGCTGCGGCTGCATGACCACGCCGTCGTTCGCGAACGCCCCGCCGACCATCGCCATCTGCAGCGGCGTCACCCGGGTCTCGTACTGCCCGATCGAGGTGGTCGCGAGCTGCGCGTCGTCGAGGTCCTCGCCGATCCGGGAGGGCGTCACGCCCATCGGGATCGAGAGGTCCTGGCCGAAGCCGAACTCCTCGGCGGTGCTGCGCAGCTGGTCCTGCCCGATCTCGACGCCGAGCATGCCGAAGGACGTGTTGCACGACTGGCGCAGCGCCTCGGCGAGCGTGGACTCGTCGTCCGGGCCGCACGGCTCCTGGCGCCCCTCGGAGAAGTTGTTCATCGTCGACGAGGAGTTCGGCAGCTCGTACTTGCCGGGGCCGGGGATCACCGACTCGGCGGTGTAGTCGCCGGTCTCGAGCGCCGCGGAGGCCGTGACGAGCTTGAAGGCCGAGCCGGGCGGGTAGAGGTCCCCGCCGATCGCACGGTTGGTCAGCGGCCGCTCGGGGTCCTCGTTGAGGTCGGACCAGGCCTGCGAGACCTCGCCGGTGTCGTGGGAGGCGAGCTGGTTGGGGTCGAAGCTCGGCGCGGAGACCATCGCGAGGATCGCGCCGGTCTCCGGGTCCAGCGCCACCACGGCGCCGCGCCGGCCGTCCAACGCGTCCCAGGCCGCCTGCTGGGCGGCGGAGTCGAGGGTGAGCTCGACGCTCGCGCCCTGGTTCTCGCGGCCCGAGACGACATCGGCCAGGCGGTGGTAGAACAGCGAGTCCGCCTCGCCCGAGAGGGTGTCGTTCAGCGAGCGCTCGATGCCGGTGAAGCCGTAGACCACCGAGTAGTAGCCGGTGATCGGGGCGTACATCGCACCGGGGTCGTAGGTGCGCAGGTAGCCGTAGGTGTCCCCGGACTCCTGCGAGGTCGCGATCGCGTGCCCGTCCACCACGATCGGCCCGCGATGGCGGCCGTACTCGCTCTGGAGGGTCCGCTGGTTCTGCCCGTGGGCGGAGAGCCGGCCCTGGGCGACGACCTGGAAGTAGGTGGTGGAGGTGAACAGCAGCACGAAGAGCACGCCGACCACCAGCCACACATGGCGAAGGGGCTTGTTCATGCGATCGCCTCCTGGCCGGAGCGGGCGGGGGCGTCGGGCAGGGCCCCCTCGACCTGGCGGGCGGCGGGGCGCCGGGCCGCGTCGGACAGCCGCACCAGGATCCCCGCGATGATCCAGTTGCACACCAGCGAGCTGCCGCCCGCGGCGAGAAAGGGGAGGGTCAGGCCTGTCAGCGGGATCACCCGGGTCACGCCGCCGACGACGACGAACACCTGCAGCGCCATCACGAAGCCGAGGCCCCCGGCGAGCAGGGTGCCGAAGCCGTCGGAGATGCCGACGGCCGCGCGGATCGCGCGCTGGACCAGCAGCAGGTACAGCAGCAGCAGCGCGAAGGCGCCGACCATGCCCATCTCCTCCGCGAAGGAGGAGAAGATGAAGTCCGACTCGGCGTGCGGCACCATGTCGGGCCGTCCCTCCCCGAGGCCGGTGCCGACCAGACCGCCGTTGGCGAGCCCGAACAGGCCCTGGCTGATCTGCTCGCAGGAGGAGTAGTTCGCGCCCGAGAGCGGGTCCAGCCAGCAGGTGATGCGGGTGCGGACGTGGCCCATCTGGGTCGCGGCGAAGACCGCCGGCGGCAGGAACATCACCGCCCCGATCACGAGCCAGCTCAGCCGGTCGGTGGCGACGTAGAGCATCACCACGAACAGGCCGAAGAACATCAGCGAGGTCCCCAGGTCCGTCTCGAAGACGAGCACCGCCATCGCGAAGCCCCAGGCCACCAGGATCGGGCCGAAGTCCGACCAGCGCGGCAGATGGATGCCCAGCACCTTCGGGCCCGCCAGTGCCAGGGTGTCTCGCCGGGCGACGAGATAGCCGGCGAAGAAGACCGCGAAGGCGATCTTCGCGAGCTCCGCGGGCTGGAAGCTGAAGCCTGCGACGGAGATCCAGATCTTCGAGCCGTTGCGGGCCGAGCCGATCACGGGCACCAGCGGGAGGAGCAGCAGCACGCCGCCCGCCACGGCGCTGATCCAGGTGTAGCGGCGCAGCCAGCGGTGGTCGCGCAGCAGCACCAGCAGCGCCACGCACAGCACCACCCCGATCACGGCCCACAGCATCTGGCGGTCCGCGCTCGCGGAGCTGCGCAGCCCGTAGATCTCGTTGGCGGCATGGACGGACTCGATCATGGTGACGCCCAGGAGGTTCAGCAGCACCACGATCGGCAGGATCACGGGATCGGCGTAGGGGGCGCGCCACATCACGGCGATCTGGAGCACGGCGACCAGCACCAGCGCGCCGATGGCGATCTGGAGCAGGTTCGCGGGCAGCTCGTCGAAGCGGCCCAGCCCCACCAGGGCGTAGGCCCCCACGCCCACCGCCACCGCGAGGAGCAGCAGCAGGGCCTGGATCAGGCGGCGCGGCCGTGCGGTGTAGGAGACGATGGTGGCCACTACGTCGCCTCGCCCTCGTCGGGGGAGTCGGCCGTCGGCAGGGGCGCCATGCCGTCCGCGGCCCCCTCCTCGGCGCCGCCGACGTCGGAGGCGCCGCCCCCGTCGGAGGGGGAGACGGCCGTGGGCGGCCGGTTCGCGGCCGCGGCCTGCTCGAGGCGGTCGATGATCTGGTCGGCGCCCTCGCGGTCCGAGGCGCTGATCGTGCTCTCGACCTGCTGGCGCGTGATCTCGGGGAGGTCCTCGATCTCGATGTCGGTGACCTCGAGCGGCTGGGACAGGGAGACGGGGCCGAGGTCCTGGGCGAGGCCCTGGTAGAGCACCACCCGGGTGCCGTCGGTGCCGACGTAGTACTGCCGCTGGGACCAGGCGTAGCCGCCCCACAGCAGCCCGCCGAGCAGCGCGACCAGCAGCGCCAGCACGACGACGGCGGGCCAGGGGCTGCGCCGCGGCGGCTCCTCCTCGGAGAAGTCCTCGTCCTCGTAGGGGATCTCCGGCTCCTCGCGGGTGAGCGCGGCGGCCTTCGCGGCGGGGCCGGAGGCGGTGGTGGGCCGGTGCCGGTTCCGCGCCGCCGAGCCGACGATCTGCGGGGTCGTGGACGGCGCCTCGGTCCCGCGGGGGAGGGCGTCGAGGTCCACGACGTCGGCGACGATGCAGGTGATGTTGTCGGGGCCGCCGCCCTTCAGGGCGAGCTGCACGAGCGCGTCGGCGCACTCGCCGGGGTCCTCGATGTCCTTCAGGGTCGCGTCGATCGTGTCGAGGGAGACCAGCCCGGAGAGGCCGTCGGAGCACAGCAGCCAGCGGTCGCCCGCATGGGCCGCGCGCAGCGACAGGTCCAGCTCGGGATCCGCGTCGACGTCGCCGAGCACGCGCATGAGCACCGAGCGCTGCGGATGCCGCTCGGCCTCGTCCTCCGTGAGGCGGCCCTCGTCCAGCAGGCGCTGGACGAAGGTGTGGTCCTTCGTGATCTGGACGGTCTCCTCGTCGCGCAGGAGATAGGCGCGGGAGTCGCCGATGTGGGCGAGGGCGAACTTGCCCTCGGCGCGCAGCAGCGCGGTGATCGTGGTGCCCAGGCCCCGCAGCTGCGGCTCGTCGCGTGCGCGGCGCAGGATCTCCTGGTTCGCCTCGAGCACGCTCTCCTCGAGGGTCGCGACGATGTCGGAGGCCGGGGTCTCGGAGTCCAGGGCGGCCAGGCGCCCGATCGCGACCGAGGAGGCGACGTCGCCGCCGGCATGGCCGCCCATGCCGTCGGCGACCACCAGCAGGTGGCTGCCCGCATAGGCGGAGTCCTGGTTGTTCGAGCGGACCAGGCCCACGTCGGAGCGGGCGGCGTAGCGCAGGGCGATGCTCATCGCGGACCTCGTCTCAGCTCGATCTCGGTGCGGCCGATCCGCACCTGCGCCCCGGGCCGGAAGGGCACCGCGCCCTCGATGCGCCGCCCGGAGACCAGGGTGCCGTTGGTCGAGCCGAGATCCTCCACCATCCACTCGTCCTCGCGCTGGAAGACGCGGGCGTGTCGGTTGGAGGCGTAGTCGTCGTCGAGCACGAGCGTGCACTCGGGGGCCCGGCCGATGAGGATCGGGGTCGAGCCGAGGGTCAGCGAGGTGCCGCGCAGCGGCCCGGCGGTGACGACCATCGCGGCCTGGGTGATCTCCGGATCGGTGCGCAGCGAGGCCGGGTCGGCGCCCGCCTCGGAGGCGGCGCCGCCGATCGGGCCGGAGGCCGGTCGCTGCTCGCGGCGCGGGTCGCGGCTGGAGCGGGTGACGACGGTGGTGCCGAAGAGGTCGTTGCGCAGCACGAGCACCACGACCACCACGAAGATCCACAGCGCCAGGACGAGGCCCAGACGCAGGGCGACGAGGGTCAGTTCGCTCATGGGGCGCTCACCAGGCCGCCGGGGTCGAGCCCGGCAGCAGGACGGTCAGGCGCGTCCGCCCGATCTTGATCAGGGAGCGGTCGTGCAGCGGGACGGGCGTGCGGATGCGCTCGCCGTCGACGAAGGTGCCGTTGGTCGAGCCGAGGTCGGTGGCGACCAGGGACGAGTCCGGCTCGGCGCGCAGCTCGAGGTGGTGCCGGGAGACGCCCGTGTCCTCGAGGATGATGTCCGCGTCGCCGCCGCGGCCGATCACCGTGACGGGGCCGGTGAGCAGGTACTGCTGCCCGTCGATCTCGACGATGGGGCTGCCGCCGGGGCTGTCCTGGGCGGCGCCGGTCGCCGGGGCGACGCTGCCGCGCTCGGTGCGGGACTCGGTCTCGAAGCGGCCCTGACGGACCTCCTCGTCCTGCTCGAGGGCGACGGAGACGGCGCCGACGAACATGTAGCGCTGCTTGTCCGCATGCTCCATGAGCACGCGCTGGAGCTCGTCGAGGAGGGTGTCCTGCCAGGAGGAGAAGCGCTCGGAGTCCTGCGGGTGCAGGTAGACGGTGTACACGTTCGGGGCCAGGGTCCGGGTGCGGTCGACCACCTGGATCTGGTCGTCGCACTCGCGCTTGAGGCCCTGCGCCAGGTCGAGGGGCTTCAGCTGCCCGCGACCGGGCGAGAACACGCTCGTCACGCCGCGGTCGAGGCTGCGCTCGATCCGATCCAAGATCCCCACGGTGGTCCTTCGCTCTCGCTGGGCTGCCAGGTGCGGGCAGCGATCCGTCGACGGGGCTGCGCGCCCCCCGATCGTAGCGCGTGGGAGGCCTCCGACCGGGCGCGCAGGGCGCGGAGGCGGCGAGGGAATCGTGCAGGAGAGGTGAAGGCGGCGCTCCCGGGACGTCGCTGCGCCCCGGCAGGACGCCGGGGCGCAGCGGGCGGGTCGGACGATCCGTGCCTCGGCCCGCGCCTCAGTGGATCAGCACCCGCTGGCCGGTGCGGAACCAGCCGCGCGCCCACAGGTAGTCCGACGCACCCACGGAGATGCGGCTGCATCCGTGGGAGGCGGGATAGGTGGGGATCGAGGTGGAGCCGTGGATCGCCCAGCCGCGGTCGTAGTAGCCGGGCCGGTACAGGTTCCCCAGCGGCCCGTTCTGCCAGCCCCCGGAGTACAGGCGGTACATCCGGAAGTCGCCCTTCGGCGTGGTCGCCGTCTTCCAGCGGCCGCCGGAGTAGTAGCGCTCCCCGCTGCCGGTGGAGGTGTTCAGGATGCAGGCGATCCGGCCGCCCCCGGTGAGGATCAGCAGCTGCCGGGAGAGGTCGACCTCGAAGCCGCTGCCGCTGGTGATCCGGCGGCTCGGCTGCTTCCCCGCATCGATCGCGCCCCAGGTCCTCGCCCCGACCACGCCGTCCCGGCCGAGGCCGGCGGCCTTCTGCACGGCGAAGACGGCCTGCTGGGTGAGGTGCCCGAAGCTGCCGTCGGGCGTGCCGCACCAGTAGCGCAGAGCGTTCAGCCGCTTCTGCAGGGTGGTCACCGCGCTGCCGCGATCCCCCTTGCGGAGCTTCGGGCCGGCGGCGTCGGCGGCCCCGGTGCCGAGCGCGAGCCCGGCGCCGAGCGTGCCCACGCCCAGCAGCAGGAGTCGCCGACTCGGGGCCGGCAGCGGTGCCGCTCCTTCTTCGGCGCCCCCGGCGCTCGTCGAACGGTCGGGTCTCGGTGTGATCGTCAGGTCCATCGGTCTTCCCCTCGTGTGCGTGCGGTCGCCCGGTGCTCTGTGGAGCGGGCGGATGGCCCGGCGCCGGTGTGGGTGCCGGGGGTCACATCCTGCACGGGTCAAGAAAGAGTAAACAAGCGGAAAAGAGGCCTGGTCACCCCGAGGTGTGTGAAGGTTCTGCGATGCCGCAGGTGAACGGGCGAAACGGACATATCACGTTTCGGTCACGGCACGGTCGGAGCGGCCCTGCAGACCCCCGGGCGGGCTCCGGGGCGGGCTCGCCGGCAGGGTCCGGGACGGCCCTCGGCGGGCGGAGGGCCCGTGCCATAGTGGAGCGCGTGCAGCCCTCCACCGCGCCCGTGATCCCCGTCGACCTCGACGCCGCCCACGCCCTCGGCGTCACGGATCCGGGCGGCACCGTCCACCTCCAGGGCGAGACCGAGCGGGTCTTCGACCTCGCGAGCGTCTCCAAGCCCCTGGCCGCCCTCGGCGTGCTCGTCGCCGTCGAGCGGGGCCTGGTCGACCTCGACGAGCCCGCCGGGCCCGAGGGCGCGACCGTGCGCCACCTGATCGCGCATACCGCCGGCTACCCCTTCGAGGGGGAGGAGACGGTCGGCGCGGTCGGCGCCCGCCGCATCTACTCCAACACCGGCTTCGAGGTGCTCGCCGCCCACGTCGAGGAGTCCACCGGCTACGACTTCCCCGAGTGGATGGAGCAGACCGTGATGCAGGGCCTGGACCTCGTGGACCTCGAGGTCGACGGCTCCCCGGCCGCCGGATACCGCGGCACCGTGGCCGACCTGCTCGTCGTCGGCCGCGAGCTGCTCGCGCCCACCCTGATCTCCGACGCCCTCCACGAGGAGATGCGCACGGTGCAGTTCCCGGGGCTTGCCGGGATCCTCCCGGGCTACGGCCGCCAGAAGCCCAACGACTGGGGCCTCGGCATGGAGATCCGCGCGCACAAGGACCCGCACTGGACCGGCGCGCACTCCTCCCCGCGCACCTTCGGCCACTTCGGCCAGTCCGGCTCCTTCCTCTGGGTCGACCCCGAGGCGGGCCTCGCCGCCGCCTTCCTCGGCGAGCAGCGCTTCGGGCCCGACCACGTGCGGATCTGGCCCGGGATCACCGATGCGGTCCTCGAGCGCTTCGCCGGGGGCGGGACGGGCCGATGAGCGCCCTCGCACTGCTGGACGAGTTCGGCTTCGAGGCCGCCGCGATCGTGCTCGGTCCCGAGGGGGAGCGGGAGCGGCGCGGCGACGTCGAGCGGATCCGCCCCTGGCGCTCGGTCACCAAGACCCTCACCGGCCTCGGCGCCGCGCTCGCCCTCCAGGAGGGGCGCGTGTCCCTCGACGACGAGGCCGGCCCGCCCGGCGCCACGCTCCGCCACCTCCTCGCCCACGCCTCCGGCTGCTTCTACGAGTCCGACGCGACCCTCCAGGCGCCGGGCCTGCGCCGCCACTACTCGAACTACGGTATCGACGAGGCCGCCCGCCACGTCGAGCGCGCCGTCGGCCGGGACTTCGGCGACTGGGTCCAGGAGCGGATCGCGGACCGGCTGGGGATGACGGGCCTGGAGTGGGAGGGCTCCGCCTCCGTCGGCGCCTCAGGTGCCCTCGTCGACCTCGCCCTGCTCGCCGCCGAGCTGCAGCACCCCACGCTCCTGGACCAGGAGGTCCACGCCCAGCTCGTCGGCGTCCACTTCCCGGAGCTGGTGGGCATCATGCCGGGATTCGGCAAGCAGGACCCCAACCCCTTCGGGCTCGGCATCGAGGTGCGCGGCACCAAGTCCCCGCACTGGACCGCGACCACCGGCAGCGAGCGGACCTACGGCCACTTCGGCATGCGCGGCACCGCCTTCTGGATCGACCCGGAGGCGGACCTCGCCCTCGTCGTCGGCACCTCGCACGACTTCTGCGACGCGCACCGCGAGATCATGCCGCGCCTCGGCGACGCCGTGCTCGCCGCGCACCGCTGACGCGATAACGTCCAGGAAGACCCCGGGACGCCGGAGGGCCGACGAGCCCCCGCGCCCCGCCCCGCGCGCCGAAGGAGCCGCCACATGTTCGACGACCGGGAGCTCACCGAGTCCCGCATCCGCCGGTTCACGCAGGACCACCTGGTCCCGCGGATCCACCAGGAGCGGGCCGAGGTCACGATCACCGCGCACCGGCTCGAGGGCGAGCCGATCCCGCCGCGCGAGGCGATCGCCCGGGAGTACGGCCCCGTCGAGGTCGGGGCGCCGCTGGGGCGTGCCTGGTCCACCACCTGGCTGCACGTGACCGGCACCGTCCCCTCCGACTGGGCCGCCGACGAGCACTCCGTCCCCGAGCTGATCGTCGACCTCGCCTTCACTGGCCAGCCCGGCTTCCAGGCCGAGGCGCTCGTGTTCACGCCCGACGGCGTGCCCGTCAAGGCGATCAACCCCTGCAACCGGCACCTCCCCGTCCGGCCCGGCGAGGAGCTCGACTACTACCTCGAGTGCGCCGCGAACCCGATGGTCGCCGGCGGCTGGACCTTCGCGCCGACCCCGCTCGGCGACCTCGCGACCGTGCCCGAGGAGGAGCTCTACTCGATCGAGGAGCTCCACCTCGCCCGCCGTGACGTGCGGATCTGGGAGCTGCACGAGGACGTCCGGGCCCTGTCCGGGCTGATGCACGAGCTGCCCGGGACCAGCGCGCGCCGCCACGAGATCCTCCGCGCGCTCGAGACCGCCTGCGACGTCGCCGACCCCGACGACATGGCCGGCACCGCCCGGGCCGCCCGCGAGGCGCTCGCCCCGGCGCTGGCCGCGACGGCCGGCTCCTCCGCTCTCACCGTGCTCGCCACCGGCCACGCCCACATCGACTCGGCCTGGCTGTGGCCCGTGCGGGAGACGGTGCGCAAGGTTGCCCGCACCTTCTCCAACGCCTGCACCCTGATCGAGGACGACCCCGACATCACCTTCTCCGCCTCCTCCGCCCAGCAGTACCGCTGGATCCGGGACCGCTACCCGGAGCTGTTCGAGAGGATCCGCGAGCACGTCGCCGGCGGCCGCTTCGTGCCCGTGGGCGGGATGTGGGTCGAGTCCGACACCAACATGCCCGGCTCCGAGGCGATGGCGCGGCAGTTCGTCGCCGGCAAGCGGTTCTTCCTCGAGGAGCTCGGGGTCGAGACGCGCGAGACCTGGCTGCCGGACTCCTTCGGCTACTCCGCCGCGCTGCCGCAGATCGCCGCGCTCGCCGGCCAGGAGTTCTTCCTGACCCAGAAGGTCTCCTGGAACCAGATCAACACCTTCCCTCACCACACCTTCCGCTGGGAGGGCCTCGACGGCACCAGCGTGTTCACCCACTTCCCGCCCGCCGACACCTACAACGGCTCCCTCACCGGCGCCGAGCTCGCCTACTTCGAGCGGAACTTCAAGGAGAAGGGCCGCTCCTCGATCGGCCTGGACCTGTTCGGCTGGGGCGACGGCGGCGGCGGACCCACCCGCGAGATGATGGCCGCCGGGCGCCGCGCCGCCGACCTCGAGGGCTCCCCGAAGGTCGAGTTCGGCACCGCCGAGGACTTCTTCGAGCGGGCCCGCGCCGAGTACCCCGACGCGCCCGTGTGGAACGGGGAGCTCTACCTCGAGCTGCACCGCGGCACCTACTCCGCGCAGCTCGGCACCAAGCAGGGCAACCGCCGCAGCGAGCACCTCCTGCACGAGGCCGAGCTGCTCGCGACCCTCGCCGCGCTCCGCGCCGAGCACCCCTACCCCCACGACGAGCTCGCCGCGCTGTGGGAGGACACGCTGCTGAACCAGTTCCACGACATCCTCCCCGGCTCCTCGATCGCCTGGGTGCACCGCGAGGCCGAGGCCCAGCACGCCGCGCTCGCCGAACGGGCCGAGCGGATCATCGGCAGCTCCCTTGCCGCGCTCGCCGCGGCAGGCGACGACGCCGCAGGGACGGACGGACGGGAGACGGTGCTGCTGAACACCGCCCCGGTGCCGCGCCGCGGCGTGCCCGCCTACGGCGCGGGCCGCCCAGAGCCGGTCCAGGAGGCCGTGGTCGTGACCCGCGCGGGCGGCGAGGTCCGCCTCGAGAACCAGGCCGTGCGCGCGGTGCTCGACGCCTCCGGCGCGCTGGTCTCCCTCGTCGGCCGGGCCGACGGACGCGAGACCATCGCCCCCGGTGCCCGCGGCGCGCTGCTGCAGCTGCACCGCGACACCCCCAACGCCTGGGACGCCTGGGACATCGACGAGTTCTACCGCCGCGTGGTCCGCGACCTCGAGACCCCGACCGCCGCCGAGGTCGAGGAGGAGGACGGCGGGGTCCGCGTCTCCTTCACCTACACGACCGCGCTCGCCGACGGCGAGGAGACCTCCGGCGTCACCGGCGCGGGCTCCACGATCGTGAAGACCTTCGTGCTGCGCCCCGACGACACCTCCCTCGGGATCGAGGTGGACCTCGACTGGCGCGAGCGCAAGAAGGCGCTCAAGCTCGCCTTCCCGCTGGACCTGCGCGCCTCCCACCTCTCCAGCGAGATCCAGTTCGGGCACGTGGACCGGCCGGTCCCGGTGAACACCTCCTGGGACTTCGCCCGCTTCGAGACCTGCGCGCACCGCTGGGTCCACGCGGCCGAGGGTGAGCACGGGGTGGCGATCGCGAACGACTCGACCTACGGCCACGACGTGCTGCGCACCGTGCGCGAGGACGACGGCGGCACGACCACCACGACCCGCCTGACCCTGGTGCGCTCCCCGGAGTACCCCGACCCCGCCGCCGACCACGGCCGGTACGCCCTGCGCATCGCCGTGCGACCGGGCGCGGGGATCGCCGAGGCGATTGAGGAGGGCTACCGGCTGAACCTGCCCGAGCGCACCGCGCCCGCCGCGGCCGCCTCCCTGCTCGCCGCGCCGCCGGTCACGGTCGCGCCGGCCGACGGGGAGGGTGCCTCGAGCGTGGTCGTCGAGACCGTGAAGCTCGCCGAGGACCGCTCCGGGGACCTGGTGCTGCGGCTGTACGAGTCCTCCGGCGCCCGCGCCGCGGCGACCCTCTCCCTCGACCCGGTCCTCGCGGGCGGCGAGGTGACGGCCACGGACCTGCTCGAGCGACCCTTCGGGGAGGGCACCCCGGCGTTCCGCTCCGCCCTCGCGCGCGACGAGGACGGCACCGTCGAGCTCTCCTTCCGTCCCTTCGAGATCAAGACGCTGCGCATCGCCCGCGGCTGAGGGGCGACAGGCCGACGGGGGAGGCGCCGCTCACAGCGCGGCGGCGCCCTCCCGGCCCGAGGGATACGGTAAGGCTCACCTCACCGGCGTCCTCGCGCCGGTCACGTCCCGCCGACACCGTGCCAGGAGCCGCCCGATGATCCCCGCCCCCGCCGACGCCTCCGCCCCGACCCCCGTGCAAGAGGAGGGCGCCGGCGCCGCCGGGATCTCGCCCGTCGGCCGGGTCTTCGCCGTGATCGCGCTGCTGGAGGCCCTCACCTGGGCGGGGCTGCTGGTCGGCATGTTGCTGAAGTACGTCACCGGCACCACCGAGGCCGGCGTGTGGCTGTTCGGCCGCCTGCACGGCGGGATGTTCATGGTCTACGTCGTGATGACCCTGGTCGCCGCCGTGTCGCTGCGCTGGAGGTGGTGGGTGGCGCTGCTGGCCCTGCTCGCCTCGGTCCCGCCGCTGGTCACCCTGCCGCTGGAGATCTGGCTGCGCCGCACCGGCCGGCTCGCGCGACGCCCGCGGGGCTGAGCGCCCCTGGGCCCCGGTCCCTCAGACGTTGTGGACCAGCGGCCCCGCCGGCTCGCGCCAGCCGGCGAGCACCTCGAGCATCCGGACCATCCGCACCGTCTCCCGCACGTCATGGACCCGCAGGATCCGGGCGCCCAGGCGGATCGTCCAGGCCGCCGCGGCGAGGGAGCCGGCGAGCCGCTCCTCCTTCGGCAGGCCCAGCGACTCGCCGACGAAGTCCTTCCGCGAGAGCGCCGCGAGCAGCGGCAGGCCGAGCGCGGCGTACTCGCCCCAGTCCCGCAGCACCTCGAGGGTCTGCTGCGTGTTCTTGTTGAGGTCCGGGCCGGGGTCCAGCACGATCCGCTCCCGCGCGATGCCCGCCTCGAGCGCCTGCTCCAGGCGTGCGGCGAGGAAGTCCCGCACCTCCTCGACCACGTCCTCGTAGCGGGGGCGGGGGAAGGGGCGGCGCGGCTCCGCGACCGAGTGCGTGAGCACGAGCGAGGCGCCGGCGCGGGCGACCTCCTCCGCCATCCGCGGATCGGACAGGCCCGTGGTGTCGTTGATCAGATCCGCCCCGACCTCGAGCGCGGCGCGGGCGACCGAGGCGTGGAAGGTGTCCACCGAGAGCAGCACCTCGCCCGGCAGCTCGCGGCGCAGCTGCTCGATCACGGGGACCACCCGTGCGGCCTCCTCCGCGGGGTCCAGCGGGTCGCCGGGCGCGAACTTCACCCCGCCCACGTCGACGATGTCGGCGCCCTCCTCCGCGGCGCGGAGCCCCGCGCCGACCGCCTGCTCGAGCTCCCAGGTGCGTCCCTCGTCGAAGAAGGAGTCCTGGGTGCGGTTGACGATCCCCATCACCAGCACGCGCCGGGAGGTGTCGGGCAGGGGGCGCGGCGTCGGAGCGCCCAGCCCGGTCCCGGACTCGGGGGATACAGTGGCGAGACGGCTCGGAGGACGGTCCGTCGGACCCTCGTCATGCACGGTGTTCATGGTCCGTTCCTCTGCTGTTCGGGCGGCCGTCCCACATCTTTGAGCGTCGCCTGACCTGCACTACGTTAAGACTGCACACGGTATTGCACCACCCGGCGCCCGTGCCCCACGGGATCCGGGGACCTGGACTATTGGAGGACTTGCCCCATGAAGATCGTCGTCGCCGGTGGAGATGGGTTCTGCGGCTGGCCCACCGCCCTGTACCTCTCGCAGAAGGGCCACGACGTGACGATCGTGGACAACCTGGTGCGACGCGAGATCGACGTGGAGCTCGGCTCGAACTCCGTCACCCCCATCCTGCCGCTCGAGGAGCGGGTCGCGGCGTGGAAGGAGGTCTCCGGCAAGGACATCGAGGTGCGCATCGCGGACCTCACCGACTACGACGCCGTCGCGTCGGTCTTCCAGGAGATCCAGCCGGAGTCGTTCGTGCACTTCGCCGAGCACCGCTCCGCCCCGTACTCGATGATCGACCGCGAGCACGCGATCGAGAACCACCGCAACAACGTCGAGGGCACCCTGAACGTGCTGTGGGCGATCAAGGACTTCGCCCCCGACTGCCACCTCGTCAAGCTCGGCACCATGGGCGAGTACGGCCAGCCGAACATCGACATCGAGGAGGGCTGGATCGAGATCGAGCACAAGGGCCGCAAGGACCGCCTGCCGTTCCCGAAGGCCCCCGGCTCCTTCTACCACCTCACCAAGGTGCACGACAGCGACAACATCATGTTCGCCTGCCGCATCTGGGGCATCCGCGCCACCGACCTCAACCAGGGCGTCGTCTACGGCCTCGAGACCGACGAGACCCGCCTGGACCCGCGCCTGGTGAACCGCTTCGACTACGACGCGGTGTTCGGCACGGCCCTGAACCGCTTCATCATCCAGGCTGCGATCGGCCACGACCTCACCGTCTACGGCAACGGCTCCCAGACCCGCGGCTACCTGGACATCCAGGACACCGTGCGCTGCATCGAGATCGCCTGCGAGAACCCCGCCGACCGCGGCGAGTTCCGCGTCTACAACCAGTTCACCGAGCAGTTCTCCGTCAAGGAGCTCGCCGAGAAGGTGCAGAAGGTCGCCGGCGACCTGGGCCTGGACGTGAAGATCGCCCCCACGGAGAACCCGCGCGTGGAGAAGTACGACCACTACTACAACGCGGTCAACACCAACCTCCTGGACCTCGGGCTGCAGCCGCACCTGCTCACCGACGAGCACCTCACCGAGGTGCTGAAGGTCGCGATGAACAACACCGACCGGGTCAAGCGCGAGCTGGTCATGCCCACCGTCACCTGGAAGTGAGCCCCGTTCCGTGAAGATCGCGATCGTCACGGAGACCTTCCTGCCCTCCGTCGACGGCGTGGTGACCCGCCTGCGCCACGCCGTCGAACGGTTCACCGACCTCGGCCACGAGGTCATGGTGATCGCCCCCGACCTCGGGGTCACCGAGCACCACGGGGCACGGGTGGTGGGCATCCGCCCGGTGACGCTGCCGTTCTACAAGCATCGGCGCTTCACCCTCCCCAGCCCCAACGTCGACGGCATCATCCGCGGCTTCCACCCGGACGTCGTCCACGCCGCGCAGCCCCTGCTGCTCGCCTCCTCGGGAGCCTTCGCCGCACGCCGGCAGAGGATCCCGCTGGTCGCCAGCTATCACACCCACATCCCCCGCTATCTGGACCTCTACCGGGCCTGGACCTGGGGCAAGCCCGCGGTGTGGTGGCAGATCAGGCGCAACCACGCGATGGCCGACATCAACATCGCCACCTCCGAGACCATGAAGCAGGAGCTCGCGCAGCACGGGATCGAGGACCTCCACGTGGTGCGCCGCGGCGTGGACACCGAGACGTTCCACCCCCGCTTCGCGGACGAGGAGATGCGCTCGCGGCTCACCGGCGGGCACCCGGAGAAGAAGCTCCTGGTGTTCGTGGGCCGGCTCGCCGCGGAGAAGGAGATCCACACGCTGCGCCCCATGATGGAGCGCCGCGACGACGTGGCCCTCGCGATCGTGGGTGACGGCCCCTACCGGGGCGAGCTCGAGGAGCTCTTCGCCGGCACGCGGACCACGTTCCCCGGCTTCATGGAGGGGGAGGAGCTCGCGAGCGCCTTCGCGAGCTCCGACGCCTTCGTCTTCCCCTCGGTCACCGAGACCCTGGGACTGGTGATCCTCGAGGGCATGGCCTCCGGGCTGCCCGTGGTCGCCGCCCGCTCGGGGCCGACGATGGAGCAGGTCACCGACGGGGTCGACGGCCTGCTCTACGACTCCGGCGACCAGGCGAGCCTGGACGAGGCGCTCACCCGGCTCGGCGACGCGCAGCTGCGCGGGAGGATCCGGAGGGCCGCCCGCGCCGAGGCGGAGAGGTTCTCCTGGGAGAACGCCTCCGACGACCTGCTGCGCTACTACGAGATGGCGATCGAGAAGCACGGCCGGAGCCATGACTGAGGGGGCGGCCGGCGCGCGCGAGGAGCGCACCCGCGCCGTCCCCACCGCGCCGCTGCCGCGCCTGGAGCCGGTGACCCTCGCCGGGCACGGGATCCTCCTCGAGCCCGTCAGCGCGGCGCACGTCCCGGGGCTGCAGGGCGTGGTCGCCGACGGGGAGATCCACCGCCTGCCCTTCGCTCCGCACGTGCCCGCGCCGGAGACGGTCCGGGAGTCCGTGCGGGGGCTCCTGGCCGACGTCGAGGCCGGCACCCGTCTCGCCTGGGCCGTCGTGCGCGCGGCGGACGAGCAGGTGGTGGGGCTGACCACCTTCATGAACCTCGCCCTCGCCGACCGCGGCCTCGAGATCGGCAACACCTATCTCGCCGGCTCCGTGCACCGCACCGGGGTGAACACGGCCATGAAGCACCTGCTGCTCTCCCACGCCTTCGACGAGCTCGAGATGCTGCGCGTCGAGTTCCGCGTGCACCACCTGAACCTCGCCTCGCGCCGCGCCGTCGAGGCCCTCGGCGCGCAGCAGGACGGGATCCTGCGCGCCCACCGCATCCTGCCCGACGGCTCGGTGCGCCACACCGTCGTGTACTCGATCCTCGCCCCGGAGTGGCCGGGGATCCGGGCGATGCTGGAGGGGCGGATCGCGCGCCGGCGCGCGGGCTGAGTCCCGGAAAACCTCGTGACAGCACCGGTGGGCCGTGATCGGATAGCTGGCATGGCCGCCGTGCAGATCGCCCCCGTCGACCCCTCTGACCGCGAGGCGCTGCTGGCCTGGAACGCCCTGCTGCGCGACGGCTTCAACGCCGAGCGCGAGGCCGCCTGGTGGGTCGACGGCGAGTCCGTCCTCGCCCAGCACCAGGACCCGAAGCCCGGCCGCACCAGCGTGCTGCTGATCGCGCACCTCGACGGCGCCCCCGTCGGCGCGGCCGGTGCCGAGGCCGATCCCGGCGATCCCGCCGAGGTCGAGATCTCCGTGCTCCCGTCGCACCGCCGCCGCGGCGTGGGCCGCGCGCTCGCCGCCGCCGTCCGCGAGGCGCTCGCCGGGCACGCCCAGGTCGTCCAGGCCGAGACCTACTCCGAGGCCGGGATCGCCTTCGCCCTGGACCAGGGGATGCGGCTCGGGAACCAGGAGCACCGCCTGCTGCGCGCGATGCCGCTGGACACCGCGGCCCTGTCGGGCGCCGCCCCGGCGCCCGGCACCGAGATCCGCACCTGGCACGGCGCCTGCCCCGCAGAGCTCGTGGAGGACTGGGCACGACTGACCACGCAGATGGACGCCGACGTGCCCATGGGCGACCTCACCCGACCCGCCTCCCGCGGCGAGATCGAGGAGCTGCGCCGCAGCGAGCAGCGCATGGACGACCAGGGCTGGACCCTCGTGCGCGGCCTCGCCCTCCACGAGGGGGCCGCGGTCGGCTACACCGAGATCCTCGTGAACCGCCACGACCCCGAGATCCTCACCCAGGACGACACCCTCGTGGACCGCGCCCACCGCGGCCACGGCATCGGCCGGGCGCTCAAGCTCGCGAACCTCGAGAACCTGCGGCAGGTGCCCGAGGTCGCCGAGGCCCGCTGGATCCAGACCTACACCGCACTCGACAACGCCCCGATGCTCGCCCTGAACCGGGCGCTCGGCTTCCGCGAGGCGGACGTGCTGAGCATCCTCGAGGGGGAGCTGCCGGCGGTGTGAGCCCCGGCAGGCACCGCCATCGGGGCCTGTGGCGCACGTCGCACCACGATGCCCCGTCGGCCTCCTTCGCACCCCGACTATGACGGCTTATGACGCGATTCTGGCGCGCTCCCGACCCGCGCCGTCATAGTCGCAGTCATGACCAGCACCGCCACCGAGCCCGGCACGCGCACGGGCAGCACCGTCCCGGAGCCCGCGGCACCCGCCGCCCGGCGCAGCGCGCCCGACGGCGTGCGGCTGGACGGCGTGGCCCGCTCCTTCGACACCCCGCAGGGCCGCCACGACGTGCTGCGAGGTCTCGACCTCGAGCTCCGCTCCGGCGAGATCCTCGCCGTCGTCGGCCCCTCCGGCTGCGGGAAGTCGACCCTGCTGCGGCTCATCGCGGGCCTGGACCGACCGAGCGCCGGCGCGCTGAGCCTCGGCGGCACGGCCCTCGTCGGCACCGACGAGCGCACCGCGGTCGCCTTCCAGGAGCCGCGCCTGCTGCCCTGGCGCACCCTCGAGAAGAACGTCGCCCTCGGCCTGCCCCGCACCACCCCCGCGAAGGCGGGCCGCGAGCGGGTGCGCCACCTGCTGCAGCTGGTCGGCCTCGAGCACGCCGCGGACCTCCGCCCCCGCGAGGTCTCCGGCGGCATGGCCCAGCGCGCCTCCCTCGCCCGGGCGCTCGCCCGCAGCCCCCAGGTGCTGCTGCTCGACGAGCCCTTCGGCGCGCTCGACGCCCTGACCCGCCTGCGCATGCAGGACCTGCTGCTGGAGATCCACGCCGCCGAGCCCACCACCGTCCTCGTCGTCACCCACGACGTCGAGGAGGCGCTGTACCTCTCCGACCGGGTGCTGCTGCTGCGCTCCCTGCGCACCGCCGACCAGATCGAGCCGGGCCTGCCCTCCCTCGCCCGCACCGTCGAGGTGCCCGGCGCCCGCCCCCGCGACCGCGCCGACGCCGCCCTCGCCGGGCTCCGCATGGAGCTCCTCGAAGGACTCGGCGTCCACGCGCACACCACCCCGTCCACCACGACTTCCTCCGAGGACCGCTGATGAGCCACCGCACCGCCCGCACCCTGACCCGCCGCTCCGTCGCCGCCCTCGGCCTGACCGCGGCCGCCGCGCTCGGCGCCGCCGGCTGCGTCGCCGGCGAGGGCTCGACCGACGCCGCCGGCGGCTCCGGCGGGGCGGGGGAGTGGAGCACCGACTCCCTCACCATCGACTTCGCGACCTACAACCCGCTCAGCCTCGTCGTCCGCGACCAGCAGCTGATCGAGAAGGCACTCGGCGAGTCCGTCACCGTCGAGTGGGTGCAGTCGGCCGGCTCCAACAAGGCCAACGAGCTGCTGCGCTCGGGCTCCGCGGACGTCGCCTCGACCGCGGGCTCCGCCGCGCTGCTGGCCCGCGCCAACGGCTCCCCGATCAAGGTCATCGACATCTACTCCCAGCCCGAGTGGTCCGCGCTCGTGGTCGCCGAGGGCAGCGACATCGCCGGTCCCGCCGACCTCGCCGACCTCGCCGGCCGCCCCGTCGCCGCGACCCCCGGCACCGACCCGTACTTCTTCCTCGTCCAGGCGCTCGCCGAGGCGGGACTCGCGATCGGCGACGTCGACCTCCAGCCCCTCCAGCACGCCGACGGCCGCTCCGCCCTCGAGGGCGGCAGCGTCGAGGCCTGGTCGGGGCTGGACCCGATCATGGCCGCGGCCGAGGTCGAGTCCGGCGCGCAGCTCGTCTACCGCAACGTCGACTTCAACACCTACGGCTTCCTCAACGCCACCGAGGAGTTCATCGACCAGCACGCCGATGTCGCCCAGGTGGTCGTCGACGCCTACGAGGAGGCGCGCACCTGGGCGCTCGAGCACCTCGAGGAGACCGCGGCGCTGCTCGCCGAGGTCGCCGGCATCGGCCCCGAGGTCGCGTCCACCGTGATCACCGAGCGCTCCAACCTCGACGTCTCCGGCGTGCCGGGCGAGGACCAGCTCGCGGTGCTCGAGGCGATCTCCCCGGTCCTCGCCGACTCGGGCGACGTCGCCGGCGGCGCCGACGCGGTGAAGGATGCGCTCGCCTCGATCGTGCACGCGGACTTCGCGACCGCCGCGGTGGAGGCGCAGTGAGCATCCCGACCGAGATCCCGCTGGCCTCCTCGACCGGACCCGCGACGACGGAGCCCGCCCCGTCGGCCCCCTCCTCCGAGGCGCGCTCCCTCTGGGACCGCCCCGGGGTGCGCCTCGCCGCCGGTGCGGCGCTGCCGCTGATCGTCCTCGCGATCTGGCAGCTCGTCACGGCGACCGGGCTCGTGCCCGTCTACCGCCTGCCCGCGCCGCTGACGGTCCTGCAGGCGGGCGGCGACCTCGTCTCCCGCGGCGAGCTCGGACTGCACATCGCGATCTCCGTGCAGCGCGTGCTGCTCGGCTTCGCGATCGGATCCGTGATCGGCCTCGCCGTCGCCGCGGTCGTCGGCCTCTCCCGCGCCGGCGAGGCGCTGCTGAGCCCCACCCTCGCCGCGCTGCGGGCCGTGCCCTCGCTCGCCTGGGTGCCGCTGCTGATCCTGTGGCTGCAGATCGGCGAGGAGTCCAAGGTGACCCTGATCGCGATCGGCGCCTTCTTCCCCGTCTTCACCACCGTCGCCTCCGCGCTGCGGCACATCGACCCGCACCTCGTCGAGGCCGGGCGCTGCTTCGGCCTGCGCGGATGGTCCCTGTTCCGCACCGTGCAGCTGCCGGCCGTGGTGCCCTCGGTCGTCTCCGGCCTGCGCCTCGCCCTCGCCCAGGCGTGGCTCTTCCTCGTCGCCGCGGAGCTGATCGCCTCCTCGATGGGCCTCGGCTTCCTGCTCAACGACTCCCAGCAGAACGGCCGCGTGGACCGGATCCTGCTGACCATCGTGCTGCTCGCCCTGCTGGGCAGCCTCACCAACGCCCTGCTGGGCCTCGTCGAGAAGAAGCTCCTGAGGAGGTGGGCATGACCGCCACCGACACGAACGCCGCCGCTCCGACCGCCGCCGAGTCCCGCCTGGTCGAGACCCGCACCTTCGCCCCGGACCCGGCGCTCGCCGGCACCTGGAACGTCGGCCCCGGCATCCACGCGCAGGCCGAGGCGGACCCGATCGCCTTCTGGGAGGACGCCGCCCGGCGCCTCGACTGGGCCGAGCCCTGGCGCACGGCGCTCGAGTGGGAGCCGCCGACGACCGACCCCGCGACCGGAGAGCTCACCGTCCCCGCCGCGCGCTGGTTCGTCGGCGGGAGGCTGAACGTCGCCGAGAACTGCGTGGACCGCCATGTCGCCGCCGGCCGCGGCGAGAAGGTCGCGCTGTTCTTCGAAGGCGAGCCGGGGGACCGCGAGGCGGTCACCTACGCGGACCTCCAGGTCCGCGTCTCCCGCGCCGCGAACGCCCTGACGGACCTCGGCATCGGCCCCGGCGACCGGGTCGTCGTCTACCTGCCGGTGCTCGTCGAGACCGTCGTCATCGCGCTCGCCTGCGCCCGGATCGGCGCCGTGCACTCCCTCGTCTTCGGCGGCTTCAGCGCCGAGGCGGTCCGCTTCCGCCTCCAGGACACCCGGGCGAAGCTGCTGGTCACCTCCGACGGGCAGTTCCGCCGCGGGAAGGCCGTCGAGGTGAAGTCCGCCGCCGACGAGGCCGCCCGCGACCTGCCCGACCTGGAGCACGTCCTCGTCGTGCGCCGCACCGGCCAGGACGTGGCCTGGACCGAGGGTCGTGATGTGTGGTGGCACGAGAGCGTGGACCGCGCGAGCGAGGAGCATGTGCCCGAGCCCTTCGACGCCGAGCACCCGCTGTTCATCATCTACACCTCCGGCACGACCGGGAGGCCGAAGGGCCTGGTCCACACCTCGGGCGGCTATCTCGCCCACGCCTCCTGGTCGCACTGGGCGCACTTCGACGCGAAGGATTCCGACGTCCACTGGTGCACCGCGGACCTCGCCTGGGTCACCGCGCACACCTACGAGATCTACGGCCCGCTCAGCAACGGCCTCACCCAGGTCATCTACGAGGGCACCCCCGGCGAGCCGCACCGCGAGCGGCACCTCGAGATCATCGAGCGCTACGGCGTGACCGTCTACTACACGGCCCCGACCCTGATCCGCACCCTCATGTCCTGGTTCGGCGAGGAGCTCCCGGCCGGCCACGACCTGTCCACGCTGCGCCTGCTCGGCACCGTCGGCGAGGCGATCAACCCCGAGGCATGGATCTGGTTCCACCGCACCTTCGGCCGCGGCGAGCTGCCGATCATCGACACCTGGTGGCAGTCCGAGACGGGCGCGTCGATGCTCGTGCCCCTGCCCGGGGTGACCACGCTGAAGCCCGGGTCCGCGACCGGCCCGCTGCCCGGCATCGACATGGCCGTGGTCGACGAGGCCGGACGGGAGGTCCCCGCCGGGGTCGCCGGCACGCTGGTGGCCCGTCGGCCCTGGCCCGGGATGGCCCGCACCGTCTGGGGCGATCCGGAGCGCTATCGCGACTCCTACTGGCGCGACTACGCCGGCTGCGGCGAGCACGGCGGCTACTACGTCGCCGGGGACTCCGCCACGGTCGACGCCGACGGCTGCTTCTGGATCCTCGGCCGACTCGACGACGTCGTGAACGTCTCCGGGCACCGCCTGTCCACGATCGAGATCGAGTCGGCTCTGGTCGCCGAGGGCAGCGTGCAGGAGGCCGGCGCCGCCGGCATCGACGACGCGCTGACCGGCCAGGCCGTCGCCGTGTTCGTCATCCCCCGCGGGGACCGCCGGTCCGACGCCGCGGCCCTGCGCGACCGGGTCGCCCGCGAGATCGGCCCGATCGCGAAGCCCCGCCACGTGATCGAGGTGCCGGACCTGCCCCGCACCCGCTCGGGGAAGATCATGCGCCGCCTGCTCGCCCAGCTCGTCCACGCCGAGCGGGCCCGCCGCGCCGGCCGCACCCCCGGACCGCTCGGGGACGTCACCTCCCTGCAGAACCCGGAGGCCGTCGCCGCGGTCGCGGACGCGCTCGCGTCCCTGCCCGCGGACGACCCGACCGTCTCCCCGCAGGACTGACACGCTTCCCACCGCCCGCACCGACCGTCGGCCCCGCCGACCAAGGAGGACCCATGACCACCACCGTCCCCGCCTCGAGCCTCGAGACGCCGCTGAAGTTCGCGTACTGGGTGCCGAACGTGTCCGGCGGCCTCGTCGTCTCCACGATCGAGCAGCGCACCGACTGGCAGCTGCCCTACAACTCGCGCCTGGCGAAGATCGCCGAGGACTCCGGCTTCGAGTACGCGCTGACCCAGACCCGCTACGCCGCCAGCTACGGCGCGGACAAGCAGCACGAGGCCTCCGCCTTCTCCCTCGCCCTGCTGGGCGCGACCGAGCGCCTGCGCGTCATCGCCGCCTTCCACCCCGGCATGTGGCACCCGGGCGTGCTCGCCAAGTGGCTGATCACCGCCGACCACCTCTCCGGCGGCCGCGCCGCGGTCAACATCGTCTCCGGCTGGCTGAAGGACGAGTTCTTGAACTTCGGCCTGGAGTGGCTCGAGCACGACGAGCGCTACGTCCGCACCGAGGAGTTCATCCGCGCGCTGCGCGGCCTGCTCACCGAGGACGGGTACACCCAGGACGGGAAGTACTACTCGATCGACGGCTTCACCCTGAACCCGAAGCCCGTCGACGTCCCCGGCCGCCCCCACCCCGAGATCTTCTTCGGCGGCAACTCCACCGCCGCGCAGGCCACCGCCGGCCGCGTCGCCGACTGGTACTTCTCCAACGGCCGCACCCTCGAGGGCTATCAGGAGAACGTCGCCGGCGTCCTCGCCTCCGCTGCCGAGGCCGGCCGCTCCCCGAGGTTCGGGCTGAACGGCTTCGTCATCGCCCGCGAGTCCCGCCGGGAGGCCGAGGACACGCTGCGCGAGATCGTCGCCAAGGCGCACCGCCCCGCCGTCGAGGGCTT
The DNA here is from genome assembly GCF_001613775.1 of Brachybacterium sp. sponge. Classification (NCBI taxonomy): domain Bacteria; kingdom Bacillati; phylum Actinomycetota; class Actinomycetes; order Micrococcales; family Dermabacteraceae; genus Brachybacterium; species Brachybacterium sp. sponge. Next base: position 1,261,531 of record NZ_LRMP01000001.1, read on the forward strand.
CAAGCAGTCCGTGCAGGAGGCCGGCGCCTCCACCAAGGACGGCAAGGGCATGTGGGCCGACTCCTCCTTCGAGGACCTCGTCCAGTACAACGACGGCTTCAAGACCCGTCTCATCGGCACGCCCGAGGAGATCGCCGACCGCATCATCGAGTACAAGAAGATCGGCGTGAACCTCCTGCTGACCTGCTACCTCCACTTCCAGGAGGAGGTCGCCGCCTTCGGCCGGGATGTGATGCCGATCGTGCGCGAGAAGGAGAAGGACCTCGCCCGTGCCCACGGCACCGAGCTGAACACCGACCTGCTCCCGGTCGCCCCCGGCGTCTCCGCCGATGAGGCCGCGGCCGCGACCGCCGAGACCCTCCCGGCCGACCATCCGGCGAAGGCCGGTGTCGCCGCGTGAGCCAGGAGACCTTCGAGAACCAGGTCCCGTCGGCCCCGGAGCCCCCGTCGGCCCCGGAGGGAGGTTTCGGGTTCCGCACCCGTGCGCTGCACGCCGGCGGCACCCCCGACGCCCAGCACGGCGCGCGCGCCGTCCCGATCTACCAGACGACCTCGTTCGTCTTCGACGACGCGGACGACGCCGGGACCCTGTTCGCGCTGCAGAAGTACGGCAACATCTACTCCCGCATCGGCAACCCCACCGTCGCCGCCTTCGAGGAGCGCATCGCCTCGCTCGAGGGCGGGATCGGGGCGGTCGCGACCGCCTCGGGGATGAGCGCCGAGTTCATCACCTTCGCGGCGCTCGTCGGCGCGGGCGATCACGTGGTCTCCTCCGCGCAGCTCTACGGCGGCACCGTCACCCAGCTCGACGTCACCCTCCGCCGCTTCGGCGTGGAGACCACCTTCGTCGCCTCCTCCGACCCGGAGGACTACCGCGCCGCGTTCCGGCCGGAGACGAAGGTGCTGTACGTCGAGGTGATCGGCAACCCCTCCGGCGAGATCGCCGACCTCGAGGGCCTGGCCGAGCTCGCCCACGAGCACGGCGTCCCGCTGGTGGTCGACGCGACCCTCGCCACCCCGTACCTGGTGCGGCCGCTCGAGCACGGCGCGGACATCGTCATCCACTCGGCCACGAAGTTCCTCGGCGGGCACGGCACCACCCTCGGCGGCGTGGTCGTCGAGTCGGGCCGCTTCGACTGGGGCAACGGGAAGTTCCCGACGATGACCGAGCCTGTCGAGTCCTACGGCGGGCTGCGCTGGTGGGACAACTTCGGCGAGTACGGCTTCCTCACCAAGCTGCGCTCCGAGCAGCTGCGCGACATCGGCCCCTCCCTCTCCGCGCAGGCGGCGTTCCAGCTGCTGCAGGGCGTGGAGACGCTCCCGCAGCGGATCGACGCGCACCTGGCTGGAGCGCGCGCGGTCGCCGAGTGGCTCGACGCGGATCCGCGGGTCTCGTTCGTGACCTGGGCGGGGCTCGAGTCCCATCCGCATCACGAGCGCGCTGCGAAGTACCTGCCGCTCGGCCCCGGCTCCGTCTTCGCCTTCGGTGTCCGGCCGACGGGGGAGCACGCGAGCGCCGAGGATGAGGCGGCCGCGGCCCGCGCTGCCGGCGAGCGGGTGATCGAGAACCTTCAGCTCGCCTCGCACCTGGCGAACATCGGGGATGCGCGCACCCTCGTGCTGCACCCGGCCTCGACCACGCACCGCCAGCTCACCGCGGAGCAGCTCGTCGCCGGCGGCGTCCGGCCCGACCTCATCCGCATCTCGGTGGGCCTCGAGGACGTGGAGGACATCCTCTGGGACCTCGACCAGGCGATCACCGCGGCGACCGGCCGCAGCAGGGAGGAGCAGGCATGAGCGAGCAGACGCTCACCGCACGGACGTGGCAGGGCCCCTCGGCCCCGGAGCGGCTCGCGATCCTGCGCCGGGCGCGCTCGATCGCGATCGTCGGCGCCTCGACGAACCCCGCCCGGGCCAGCTACTTCGTGAGCACCTACCTGCTCTCGAGCGCGCCCTACGAGGTCTACTTCGTCAACCCCCGCGCGACGACGATCCTCGGGCAGCCGGCCTTCGCCTCCCTCGCGGACCTGCCCGTCGTGCCCGACATCGTCGACGTGTTCCGCCGGGACGCCGACCTGCCGGGCGTCGCCCGCGAGGCCGTGGAGGTCGGCGCGAAGGCGCTGTGGCTGCAGCTCGGCTCCTGGAACGAGGAGGCCGCCGCGATCGCCGAGGCCGGCGGCCTGGACGTGGTGATGGACCGCTGCGTGAAGATCGAGCACGCCCGCTTCCACGGCGGGCTGCACCTGGCCGGGTTCAACACCGGCGAGATCACCTCCCGCAAGCAGCGGCTCAGCGCGCGGCGCTGAGCGTACGCTCGGAGATCAGGCGCGGGTCGGGGATCACCTCGGCCCGCGTTCTGCTGGCCGGGGCGCTCCGGCACCGCTCACCCCTCGATGCGGAGTCCCAGATGCGCGGCGAGGAGCGGAGCGAGCGCGGTGACCTGCGCGGCGTCGAGCGTCGCGCCCGCCAGGCCCTCGAGGTTCGCGATCGACCCCATCTCCAGCCCGCGCAGGTCCACGTCCTCGAGCCGGGCGTGGGGCAGGGCGACGGAGCCGGCACGGCAGTTCACGAAGGCGACGCGGGAGGCGGTGACGGCGCCGAGGTCGAGCTCGTCGATCGTGCAGTCCTCGAAGAGCACGTCCTCCAGCGTCGAGGAGCGCAGGTTGATCCAGTCGAACTTCGTGCCGGTGATGCGGGTGGAGCGGATCTCGGCGTCGTAGACGTCCAGCGCCCCGATCCGGGAGCCGACCAGCTCGACGTCGCGCCAGGTGGAGCGGGTCGCGTCCAGCACCGGGGCGTTGAGGCGCTCGATCCGGGTCTCGAGCAGTCGGGCGTGCTGGAGCACGGTGGTGTGCGCGGTGACGTCGACCAGCTCGCACTCGGTGAAGGTCGCGCCGGTGAGGTCCGCCCCGGTGAGATCGGAGCCGACGAGGCGCAGGCCGTCGTGCCGGTCCTGGGCGTTCAGCTGCGCGGCGTCCGCCTCCTCGAGGTCGGGCAGGACCAGGCGCTCGAGGACGGGCGGGCGGGTAATGGTGCGACGGCGCATGGGGTCCTCGGATCGGCGGCAGACGGTCGTCCTCGAGGGTACGGGGAGGGGGAGACGCTCCGGCAGGATTCGAACCTGCGACCCACTCCTCATGAGGGAGCTGCTCTACCGGGCTGAGCTACGAAGCGGTGGTGCGGCGGGTGCCGACGGGACGGCGGGTGCCAGCGGGCCGACGAGCCGGAGGGACCGGCGAACCTGCGGGACTGCGGGCGGGCCCTCCGAACTCGCCGACGGGGTGTGACAGGACCAGCCTGAGGGACGCGAGAAGCGGTGTCGAGCGCGCTGTCATCCACCGACTCATTCGACCCGTCGCGGTCTCGACCATTCCTCCACAGAGGGTGGTTATCCACATTCCTGGGGTGGACGTGGTGTCATTCTGGGGAAACACGGCGGAGCGTTTTCAGATGAAGCATCGAAGCGCGTCATGTTCGCCCCGTGCCTGCGCAGATGTGTAACGCGATGGGTGAGTGTGCGTGCGACCGCCCCTCCCCGGTCGACGTTGTCCACATTCTTCTAGGGGCCTTTCAAATGTCAGAGGGGGCCGGAAGAATAGGGCCATGACTCTCGCAGTGCAGGACCTCGGCGCGGCTGCTGGTGATCCCCACCAGCAGCTGATCGACGCCGTGCGTGCGGGAGGTCCCGGAGCGCTCGCCGAGGAGCTCGGAGACCGCGCTCATGTGCTGAGCGCCCTCACCGGGTTCCCGCAGGAGCTGTTCACCCCCGCGGATCCGTCGGCCGAGGCGTTCCGCGACGTGATCGGCAGCCTGCACTCCCTGCGCAGCGCGATCGACGCGCTCGAGACCCGCGCCGTCGTCGCGCTCGCCGACTCCCTCACCCTGCGCAGGCAGGCCGAGGCGCGTGCGCACGCCGCGCAGGAGTCGGGGGAGGAGACCCCGCCCGCACAGCTGCTGCGCGCGGCGTCCCGTGAAGCCGCCCGCGAGGTCTCGATGCTCACCCGCCGCTCCCCGGCGTCCGCCTCCCGCTCGCTCGCTGCCCGTCGCCGGCTCGTCGCGGACATGCCGGTGATGCTCTCCGCCCTCGCGGACTCCCAGGTCACGACCGAGGACGCCTACCGCACCGCCCGCTCCTTCGCGCCGCTCACCCCCGCCCAGCGCCGCGAGGCGGACCGGCTGCTCGGGGAGCGCCTGCCCTACCTCGACGGCGCCGGCTCCGAGGAATGGTCCGACGCCTGCGCCGCCGCGATCTCCCTCGCCGACCCGGACGGCGAGGCCCGCCGCCACCAGCACGCGAAGCGCGACCGGCACGTGACGGTGCGCCGCGGCGAGCACGGCATGGCCACGGTGACGGCGCACGTCACCGCGCTGGACGCGGCCCTGATCCGCAAGCGTCTCTCCCTCGAGGCCGAGCGCCTGCGCGCCGCCGGCGATCGCCGCGGGCACCAGGCCATCCAGGCCGACACCTTCGTGGACACCCTGATCGGCCGCAGCGAGAGCATGGCGCCGGTGACCCTGGACATCGGCGTGATCATCACCGACCACGTGCTCCTGGACCCCGGCACGGGCGACCTCGCCCAGATCGAGGGCTACGGCACGGTTCCCGCTGAGGCGGTGCGGGAGAGTCTGCGCGATCCGCTCGACGCGATCGCAGGCACGGACGAGGACCCGCTCGGCCCCGAAGGTCCGGCGCTGCGCGCCGTGCTGCGAAAGCTGTACGAGCACCCGAGGACCGAGGAGCTGGTCGCCGTCGAATCCCGGGCGCGGGCCTTCCCGCCCGCGCTCGCCCGCTTTATCCGCCTGCGCGACCGGACCTGCCGAGGCCCTCACTGCAGCGCCCCGATCCGCCACATCGACCACATCCGGCCCCACTGCGCCGGCGGCCCGACCTGCCTGGACAACGGGCAGGGAGCCTGCGCCTTCTGCAACGACAAGGAGCAGCAGCTGGCGAGCGTGGAGCGGGTCGGGGACCCGGCGGCCGACGGGCACGTGGTGGAGTGGACGACCGGGCTCGGCACCCGCCGACTGACCCGCGCGGCACGGCTCAGCGCGGGAGGGGAGGAGCCCCAGCCGCCACCGTCACCGAGCGAGCCCCCGTCCAGCGCGCCCCCGCCGAGTGCGCCGGACGAGTCCGGGCAGCCACCGGGCAACTCGCCCTGAGCTGGCCGACGGACAGTCAGGGCAGGTCGAAGGCCGTCCAGCGCGTGCCGTCGAAGGCGAGGACCCCTTCTCTCGAGCTCAGGCAGAACAGCACGTCCTCCGCAGCGGACCAGACCATGCTGTCCACCCCGGACTCGACCTCGATCTCGTGCCGGGACTCCTCACCGCTCTCCCGGTCCCACAGCAGCAGCTCCTCGTCGGCATGCAGCGCGACGCGGTGCCCCGGCCCCACCGCGAGATCCGCGAACCAGGTCGAGGTGGTCACGGGCCCCTCGGCCACGGAGCCGTCCGTCCCGACCGCCATCAGCGCCCGCGGCTCGTCGGCGACCACGATCAGGGCGCCGTCCGCCGCATGGTCGAGCGCGAAGACGATCCCCGGCACATCCTCGAGGACCTCCGTCCGCCGGCCCGTCGTCGGGTCCCAGAGCGTCGGAGGATTGTCCTCATCGCCTTCGCTGGAGGTCGAGGTGGCGCCGACGGCCAGGGAGGAGCCGTCGGGCGAGTAGCTGAGATCCCGGTTGTGCCGCGGTCCGGTCCGCAGGACGTGCCCGCTGCCGCAGGACTCTGGGTCCATGTCCCACAGGCGCACGGTCCTGTCCGACCCGGAGGACGCCAGCTGCGTGCCGTCCGGGCTGAACGCGAGATCGAGGATCGCCGCGGTGTCGCCGCGCGGCAGCTCGTGCCCGAACAGGGTGCGCTCGAGCGTTCCCTCGAGATCGACGATCGAGACCAGGCGGCCGTCGCCGATCGCCAGGCGGTCCCCGTCCGGGTGCCAGGCGAGCCTGCCCAGCATCGGAGGGCGGAAGCGATGGATCACCGCTCCGGTCCCCGCATCCCAGAGGACGACGCCCCTGGTCCCGTAGCGCTCAGGATCCTGCGGGAAGCCCATCTCGCAGGCCGCGAGCGTCGAGCCGTCGGGGGAGAGCGTGAGGGTCGAGGACATGAACAGCAGGGACTCGTCGAGCGGGGCGGGATCCACGATGACGCCCTCCGGCACCGTCTCGTACGCCTCCTCGGGGATCTCCTCGGAGGGGTCTATGCAGATGCCGGGACTCCGCGACCCGGGCAGCGGCGGGAGACCGCCCGAGCATCCTGCGAGCGCCAGGGCACCGGGGAGCGCGGTCGCGCCCAGCAGCAGGCGTCGGCGCGAGCAGTCCGTCATCGTCGATCCCTCTCCGTCCCCATGAGCACCAGCCCACGTGCGCCGTCGTCCGAGCGCGTGACCGGGCTGGTCATCGTGCCTCGATGCTAGGAGCGCTGCGCGGCGACGGCGATGGGGAGCGCTCCCCATGCCCGGCCTCGCCGGCGCGGCGCCCCGGCCCATCGGGACTCACGGCAGCTCGAACTGCCGCCACTGCGTCCCGTCCCACGCCGAGATCCCCTCCGACTCGCTCAGCGTGTACAGCGTCGCCTCGTCCGGCGACCAGCAGATCCTCTCCAGAAGCGACATCTCGAGCGTCTCCTGCTCGTCGCTGTCACGGTCCCACAGCCGGAGGGTGCCCGATGCGCTGAGCACTGCGACCCGGGATCCCGTGCCGACGGCCAGATCCCTGAACCGTGCCGCGTCCACCGGCGGGCCCGTGCTCGTCGATCCGTCCGGCGCGTGCACGGCGAGCGAGGATGGGTCGTCGAGCACTTGGACCAGTGTGCCGTCCCCGCTGTACCCGAGCCCGAGCACCGTCCCCTCGACACCGTCGAGGACCTCCTCCCGCCGGCCGCTGTGCGGATCCCACAGCCCGGTCGGCCTCCCGCCCTCGTCGGCGTCCGTCAGCGCGACGCCGCCGACGGCGAGGCGGGCGCCGTCGGGCGAGAACGCCACGGTCCTCTGCCGGCGAGCTCCCGGGGCGAGGACCCGGGTGCCTGTGCAGCTGTCCGTGGAGGTCGAGTACAGCCGGACGGCGCCGTCGCTCGCCGAGGCCGCCAGCAGCGACCCGTCCGGGCTGTAGGCGACGTCGAGGATCCGCGGGGAAGTCCCGCGGGGATCCGCATTGCCCACGAGGTTCCGCAGCAGAGTGCCCCCGACGTCCACCTCCGCGACGTGGAGGGCGTCGCCGACCGCGAGGCGCGATCCGTTCGGGTGCCAGGCCAGCGGCCCGATGGCGTGAGGGTTCAGCCGGCGCACGATCTCCCCGGTGCTCGTGTCCCACAGCAGCACGCCGTGGGTGTCGGCGAGGTCGAGCTGGGACCGGTCCGGGGCCTCGCAGGCCGCGATGAGCGTGCCGTCGGGGGAGACGACCGGGGTCTGGATCTCGAAGTAGTGCTCCTCCGACGGTGGCACGATCCGGGCTCGGGCGCCCCGCGGCCGGCGGGGCGGCTCCGGCTCCGGCACCTGCTCGTCCGGCTCGAGGCAGCTGCCCACCTCCGGGCTGCCCCCGCAGCCGGGAAGCAGCAGCGCCGCCGGCAGGGCCGCGGCGCCGAGCAACCAGCGGCGCCGCGGCAGCGCGAGCCTGTCACGGGAGAGGATCATGGCATCACGGCCTCGGAGGGGAGACGGGGAGCGGTCTCAGCACAGGGACGCTCACGAGATGACCGGGACGCCGGCATCGAGCTGGTACTGCTGGAGCTCCTCGAGAGTGATGTCCTCGGCGAACTCGTCGCCCTCGTCGAAGGCATCGTCCTCGAGCGGCTGCTCCCGGTACGCCTCGTACTCCTCGTTCCAGGCGTCCTTCTCCGACTGCGGGGCGTCCTCGGGAGGCTGCGGATCGGTGGGCCCGTCCTCGTAATCGCGATCGTTCTCGCGCCAGGCCTCGATCTCCTCCTGCGTGACGCCGTGCTCCTCCTCGATGCGCTCGTAGTCCTCTGCGCTGTCGTCCTCCCGCCAGAACTGCCATGCCGGCGGACCATCGGTCTCCTCGACCCAGTTGTCCTGAGCCGCGTGGCGAGCCTCGTGCGCGACGGTGTTGAGCGAGTCGGGGTCGGAGACATGGTTCTCGTCGATCTGGATGTGCTCCCCGCGCAGGGGATGCCTGATGTCGAACTCGTACCAGAAGCCGAGGGCTCCGTCCTCCGACAGATCGTCGAAGAAGACGGGCACGTCGTCGACACCCTGACGCTCGAGCTCCTGGGCGGCGATCTCCCGGAGGACCCGCTTCTGCTCAGGCGGGTCCATCGCGGCCCAGGCGTCGGCGACCTCCTGGCTCACCTTCCCGTCCCCGCCGCCGCCGGCGCGGCGGCCACGTCCCGATGCGGTGCCTGAGGAGCCGGCCCTGCTCCCGCCGCTCGCACCGTCGCCGCGCTCGCCCTGCGAAGCGGTCTCCTGCTGCTCCGCCTCCTCATCGAGCAATGTCCCGGCGGCCTCGAGCGCGGTGCACTGCTCGCGCAGCAGCTGGGACGCGCCGCTGATCCAGTCCGCGCGGAAGCGCTCCGCGTCCGGCCCCCGCCAGATCGCCTCGCTCGCCCGCACGAGCGCATCGAGCACGCCGTGCCGCTCCTCGAGACGCTCGCCGGCAGCCCGCAGACGCTCGGCGTGGGCCTCGCCCTGCGCGGTGTCCATGCCGATGAGCCCCATGGCCTCCCCCTTCGTCCCGTCCTGGGAACGACCCTAGGGGAAAGCGGGAATCGTGGACATGGGGAGTCCTCCCCTGTGGACGGAGCTCAGTCCTCCGGGGCGTCTCCGGCCTCGTCCTCGTGCGCGGCGGCAGGCGGGGCGAGCCAGAGTAGACGGAACCACACCTCGCCGTCGTCCTCGAGGGTGTGGACGTCGAACTGTCCGCGCCCGTCGGAGACCTGCCGCTGGGCGGTCGGGCGCTGCGAGGAGGCGCGCAGGATGTCGTACTCGTCCTCGATGCGGAGCACTGAGCACGGCTCCTCCTCGGAGCCGCTGCCCGAGGCCGCGATGCTGTCGAGCGCGAGCCGGGAGAACTTCGCCTCGATGCGGCCGGCCTCGGCATCGCCCAGCTCGGTGAGCGCCTTCGCGAGGTAGCCGTGCGCGGACGGGCTCAGGAGCGCGCCGGGCATCCACGAGCGGATCAGGTCGACGATCTCCTGGTGCTTCCCGTCGCGCAGCAGCGGGACCACCGCCCGGGAGACGGAGAGGAGGGGGTCGTAGCGGGGAGCCGCCATGATCCCGGCTTGCAGGTCGTGAAGACCCTCGGGCGTCGGGTCCAGGGCGTAGGCCTCGACGAGGTCGTTCAGGGACATCGTGTGTCCTTTCGCTGGTCAGGTGGGAAAGCCGTGGGGGCGGAGAAGCTCCATGATGGTCGACGCGTCCGGGGCGTCAAGGCGTCTCGAAGCTGTTCCAGGACTCGCCGCCGGACCAGGCGACGACGCCCTGGGACGGGGAGGCGCTGTACAACGTCCTGCCGTCGGGGGAGAACACCAGCCGGCCGGCGGATCCGCGCACGACGGGGAGCTCGACGGTCTCGTCGGTCTCGCGCTCCCAGAGCAGCACGCGGTTGTCGCCGCGGCCGACGGCAGCGACACGACCGCCCACCCCCGCGGCCACCCAGTACGGGCCCTCCGCGGAGAGAGCCGGTCCGGTGGCCACCTCGCCGGACGGGGCCAGGGCGTGGAGGGCGCGCTCCCCGTCGGCGGCGAGGATCAGCGTGCCGTCCTCGGCGTGCGCCAGCCCGGCGACCGTCCCGGGGAGGTCCGGCCCGGTGCCGGTGCGAGTCCCGGCGTGCGGGTCCCAGAGCTCCACCGTGCCGTCCTCGGCGCAGAGGGCGAGCGTGTCGTCGGCGGGGGAGAGGCTGAGCGCGATCACCGTCCCGAGCTCCGCGGCGATCTCGTGATCGACCTCGCAGGTCTCGTCCTCGAGGTGCCAGATCGTGACGCGTCCGTCGGCGCCGAGCACCACGAGGCGGGTGCCGTCGGCGGTGAGGGCGAGATCGCCGACCCGATTCCCGATCCGGGGGCCGAAGGGCTCCTCGCCACCAGTCAGCACCTTCAGCACCTCGCCGTCCGCCTCGCGGAGCTCGACGGTCGTGACGCCGCCGATCGCGAGCCGTCCGCGGGAGTCCGCGGCGATCGCACCGACCAGGCCGTTGTCGTGCCGTTCGAGGATCGTGCCGTCGGCGGTGCTCCACACGACGGTCCCGAAGGTGTCCGACTCGCCGAGCATCAGCGCGTCCGAGGTCTGCTGGGCGGCGAGCCGTTCCCCGCCCGCGAACAGGGCCAGTCCGTACTCCGACAGAGGCCGGTCCGGGATCGCCTCGTTCTCCGGGCCGGCGTCCGCGCGCGCGGGCGGCTCGGGGCGCTCCCGGCGTGACGCGTCCTCGTCCGACAGGCAGCGATCCGGCGACGCGACCGTCTGCGTCTCCCCCGATCCGTCGGCGGTGACCGGGTCCTGCGAGGGCTCGTCGCCGCCGCGGAAGGATCCGCAGCCGACGAGGGAGAGCGCCGCGGGCAGCAGGCTGGCACCGAGCAGTCTCCGGCGGCTGGGGGAGGGGGTCATCGTCGCTCCTCGTGATGGTCGGTGTCAGGACACTCGGCACTGCTCATCAGAGTGTTCCTCATCGGACCCCTGCCCGCTCCTCGTATCGGTCGAGGTCCTCCATCGTCAGCTCCTCGGAGAACTCTGCCCCGGCGTTCCGGGCATCGACCTCGACGGACCTGTCGAAGTAGGGATCCTTCTCCTCCTCGGAGGCCTCCCAGTGCTCACGCCAGGAGTCGATCTCCTCCCTGGTGAAGCCGTGCTCCTCCTCGAGGCGCTCGTAGTCGTCCGCGGTGGAATCCACGCCGGGCAGCCAGTCCCAGAACCCGGGCTCAGTGTCCTGCACTGCCTCCCACTGTGCGGCGTGACGGGCCTCGTGAGCGAGGGTGTGCAGCAGACGCGGGGTGTCCAGCACGCTGCCGTTGATCGAGATCGCGTGTCCGTCCTCGCCGAACGACCACAGGCCGTTCCCGTCGGTCAGGTCGAAATCGATGGGCACGTCCCCGATCCCGTACTGCTCCAGCTCCTCCTCGATGATCGCCCGGGCGACCGCCTCACGGTCCTCCTTGCTCATCGACTCCCAGCGCTCGGCGACCTCCGGATCGACCTTGCCGTAGTACGGCTCCTCGCCCGGTGCGTTGGGACCGTCCTGTGCCGAGGGGCCCGTCGCCGACCTGGCCTCGTCGCCCGCGCCGGAGGAGGCAGCCGCCCCGTCGCTCTCGGAGGCGCTCTCCTGCTCGTCACGGTGCAGCGACAGCTCGCCGCTGCGAGCGGCCAGATCACCTGTGGCGGTGCGGAGCGCCTGCGCCGTCGAGCCCCACGAGGCGCGGAATGCCTCTGCATCGGCACCGAGCCAGAACTCCGAGCTGCGCGCGACGGCCGAGCCCAGCTCCTCGGCCAGCTGCTCCAGCCGCTGAGCGCCGGTGTCGATGCGCTCTGCCTGCGCCGAGGCCTGGTCGGTGCTCATGCCGATGAAGGCCATGGGGTCCCCCGTCTCGTCCCGCGTGCGGTTCCGTGCCCCCTCGGCACGGTGCGATCTGTCGCGTCACGCGTCGTCGGTCCGATGGTAGAGCGAGCCCTGCACGAGAGCGATGGGGAGAACTCCCGGGCCATGCACCGCGTGACGTCTCGCGCTCTCAGCCCTGCGCGGCCGCCTTCGCCGCCGCCGGCAGCACCGCCGCGATCCGGTCCAGGACCTCGTCGGTGTGGGCGGTGGAGACGAACCAGGCCTCGAAGGCGGAGGGTGGCAGGTACACCCCACCCTCGAGCATCGCGTGGAAGAAGCGGGTGAACGCCTCGGTGTCCTGCGCCTTCGCGTCGTCGTAGGTCGTGATGGGCTCGCCGCGGAAGAACACCGAGAACAGGGTGCCGGCGGTCTGGATCACGTGCGGGACGCCCTCGGCGGTCAGCGCGTCGGCGACCAGCTGCTGCAGCGCGGTCGAGGCGCGGCCGAGCGTCTCGTAGGCCGCGTCGTCGAGCCCGGCGAAGGTCGCGAGCCCCGCCGCGGTCGCGAGCGGGTTCCCGGACAGGGTGCCGGCCTGGTAGACGGGGCCGGCCGGGGCGAGCAGGCCCATCAGGTCCTCACGTCCGCCGAAGGCGCCGACGGGCAGGCCGCCGCCGATCACCTTGCCGAAGGTCATCAGGTCCGGCGCCCAGTCCTCGCCGGTGCCGCGCGGCCCGTCGACCCCGTAGTGGCCCTCGGCGCTCGCGCGGAAGCCGGTGAGAACCTCGTCGCTGATCAGCAGCGCGCCCGCCGCGTGGGCGGTGTCGGCGAGGAAGCGGTTGAAGCCGACGCCGTCCTCGGCGAGCGGCGGGACGACGCCCATGTTCGCGGGCGCGGCCTCGGTGATGATCGCGGCGATCTCGCCGCCGCGCTCGGCGAACAGGGCCGCGACGGCCTCGCGGTCGCCGTAGGGCAGCACGACGGTGTCCTTCGCGGTCGCGGCGGTGACGCCGGCCGAGCCCGGCATGGCGAAGGTCGCGACCCCGCTGCCCGCCTCGGCCAACAGCGCGTCGACGTGCCCGTGATAGCAGCCGGCGAACTTCACGACCACGTCGCGGCCGGTCGCGGCGCGGGCCACGCGCAGCGCGCTCATCGTCGCCTCGGTGCCGGAGTTGACCAGGCGCAGCTGCTCGACGGGGCCGATCCTGCGCACGACCTCCTCGGCCAGGGTGACCTCCCCGGCCTGCGGAGCGCCGAAGGAGAGGCCGCGACCGGCCGCCTCCCGCACCGCCTCGACCACGCCGTCATGCGCGTGGCCGAGGATCATCGGACCCCAGGAGCCGACCAGGTCGACGTACTCGTTGCCGTCCGCGTCGGTGAGCAGGGCGCCCTTCGCGCTGGTGAGGAACGGGGGCGTGCCGCCGACGGAGCCGAAGGCGCGCACGGGCGAGTTCACGCCGGAGGGGATGACGCGGCGGGCGCGGTCGAAGAGGTCGGCGGAGAGGGTGGTCGTGGGGGTCATGCGGGGCTCCTCTGCGGGTGGGCGGGGGACGACGGGCGATGGTGCGGTGCCGGGCCGCGGCACGGCGGGCGCGCCGACGGGCGCAGGCCGGACTGCGGCTCAGGCGAACTCGCGCAGGTGCGGGGGCAGGCCCTGCTGGAACCAGCCCGCGACCTCGCTCGCGTAGTAGGTCAGGACGCTCGAGGCGCCGGCGCGGCGGAAGGCCAGCAGCGACTCGAGGATCGTGCGGTCGCGGTCGATCCAGCCGTTCGCCGCGGCCGCCTCGATCATCGCGTACTCGCCGGAGACCTGGTAGGCGCCGACGGGGACGGGGGAGGCGGCGGCGACGTCCTTCAGCACGTCGAGATAGGGCAGGCCGGGCTTGACCATGACGAGGTCGGCACCCTCGGCGACGTCGAGCTCCAGCTCGCGCAGCGCCTCGCGGCCGTTGGCAGGATCCTGCTGGTAGGTGCGGCGATCGCCTTGCAGGGACGAGTCCACGGCCTCACGGAACGGGCCGTAGAAGGCGGAGGCGTACTTCGCGGTGTAGGCGTAGAGCGCGGTCTCGAGATGGCCCTCGGCATCGAGCGCGTCGCGGATCGCGGCGATCTGGCCGTCCATCATCCCCGACGGGCCCAGCAGGTGCGCGCCGGCCTCGGCCTGCGCGAGGGCCATCTCGCGGTAGCGCACGAGCGTCGCGTCGTTGTCGACCCGGCCGTCGGCGTCCAGCACGCCGCAGTGGCCGTGGTCGGTGAACTCGTCCAGGCACAGGTCGGCCATGATCACGGTCTGATCGCCGAGCTCGGCGCGCAGGCGGGCCAGCGCCCGGTTGAGGATCCCGTCCGGGTCGGTGGCGCCGGAGCCGACGGCGTCCTTGTGCTCGGGCACGCCGAAGAGCATCACGCCGCCGACGCCGCGCTCGGTCGCCTCGGTCGCGGCGCGGACCAGGGAGTCCATGGTGTGCTGCTCGACGCCGGGCATCGAGGTCACTGGCTTGTTCTCGCTCGCGCCCTCGCGCACGAACATCGGCAGCACGAGGTCGGCGGGGCGGAGGGCGTGCTCCCGCACCAGGGAGCGCATCGCGGCGCTGCTGCGCAGGCGGCGGGGGCGGTCGATCGGTCCGGGGAGGGTCGGCTGGGTCATCGGGTCTCCTTCGATCGGGGGTGCATGGGGTGGGATGGGTCCGCCGCGTCGAGCGCCTCGAGGACGGCCGCGACGAGCGCCTCGTCGGTCGGGGCGGCGGCCTGGTGGAGGGGGCCGAGGCCGGCGGCGCGGACGGCCTCGGCGGTCGGGTCGCCGATGGCGATCACCGCGGTGGCGGGGTGCACGCCGAGCTCAGCCGCACGTCGGGCGATCATCGGGCTGGTCAGCACGATCGCCGCGTACCGCCCGGCGGCCAGGGACTCCGCGACCGCCGGGGGCGGGTCGACGGGCTCGGGACGATAGGCCTCGACCTCCATCACCTCGTAGCCGGCCGCGCGCAGCCCCTCGGGGACGGTGCGGGAGGCGGCGGCTGAGGCGGGCAGCAGCACTCGATCGCCCGGGGCGGCGGGCGGCATAGCGGCGACGAGCGCCGCGCCGGAGCCGTCGGCCACGGCGGTGGGCGAGAGGCCCGCCGCCCGCAGGGTCTGGGCGGTGCCCCCACCGACGGCGATGATCGCCGTCTCGAAGGGGGCCTCCGCCCCGGCGAGGACCTCGGCGGCGGTGCGGGAGGTGACCACGAGATGCGTGAACGCGCCCGCGGCGAGCTGCGCGAGGGCGGCCTCGAGCTCCTCGCCGCTGCTCGGGACGAGGCGGGTCAGCGGGGCGTGCTCGGCCGTGAGGCCCTCCGCCTCGAGCAGGCTCGCGAGACGCTCCCCCCGCCCCGCCGGGCGCGTGACCAGCACGGGCCCGGCGGCGCGGGGCGGGGCGGAGGCCATCTCTGCGGAGGGCATCAGGCGCGGACCTCCGCGAGGATCTCGCCGGCGCCGCGGGAGAGCAGGTCCGCGGCGAGCTCCTGGCCGAGCTCGACCGGGACCGAGCCCGGCCCGGAGAGCGCATCGGCAGCGAGGTCCAGGTCCACCCGGGCCTCGCCCTCGACGACATGCGTCCCGTCGGGACGGATCGCGAGGGCGCGCAGGCGCAGGACCTGCGCGGCGGCGGGAACCGCGCCCGGCTCCAGCTCCGCGTACGCGGCGACCGGGGCGGAGCAGCCCGCCTCGAGCGCCCGCAGCAGGGACCGCTCCGCGGTGACCGCGGCGCGGGTGGTCGCGTCGTCGACCGCCGCGAGACGCTCGGCGAACCAGGGCGCCTGCGCCATCGCGGCGGTGGTCGCCTCGACCGCGAGCGCGCCCTGGGCGGGGGCCGGGAGCATGACCTCGACGGGCAGGAGCTCGCTGATCACGGCCTCTCTGCCCACGCGGCGCAGCCCCGAGGCGGCGAGCACCACGGCATGGAGGTCCGCGTCCGTCCCGAGCGCCCGGTTCAGGCGGGTCTCGACGTTGCCGCGGATCCCCACGACCTCGAGATCGGGCCGCGCCCGCAGCAGCTGCGCGCCGCGTCGCGGGGAGCCGGTGCCCACCCGCGCCCCGGCCGGGAGTTGAGCGAGGGTCATCCCGTCACGAGCGCACAGGGCATCGCGCGGGTCCTCCCTCTCCGGCGTGCAGACCAGCGTGATCTCGTCCAGCGGCGCGGTGGGCAGGTCCTTCCAGGAATGGACCACCACGTCGACCTCGCCGTCCATCAGGGCCTGTCGCACGGCGGTGACGAACACGCCGGTGCCGCCGATCTGGGCGAGGGGGCTTGTGCGGTCGCGGTCGCCATGGGTGCTCACGTGCACCAGCTCGACCTCGTGCCCGGTGCCCTCCACGACCGCGGCGCCGACGTGCCCGGACTGCGTGAGCGCGAGATCGGAGGCACGGGTGCCGATCCGCAGCGGGGACGCGGTCACGAGAGGGATCCTGTGCCCGCCTGGCCGTCGCCGGCCGTGGCGCGATGCTCGGCCCGGGCCCGCTCGACGTCCGACGCGGAGTCCACCGCGCTGGTGGTGGGACGGCAGATGCGTCCTGCGCAGCAGTTCACCCCGCACACGTCCGGGGTGCCCCCGAAATCCGTGACCACCCGTCGCGGGAAGGACTCGTCCAGCCGTTCCTGGACAAGATCCGCGAGGGCGGCGATGAAGCGGGGATCCTCCCCGGAGGTCGCGACGCGGCGGAAGGCGAGACCCTTCTCCTCGGCGGTCTCCTTCGCCTCGGTGTCCAGGTCCCACACGACCTCCACATGATCGGTGACGAAGCCGATGGGGACGACGACGACCGCATCGGCGGAGTCCTCCTCGGCGAGCCGGGTGATGACGTCGTTCACGTCGGGCTCGAGCCACGGGATGTGCGGCGCCCCGGAGCGGGACTGGTAGACGAGCTGCCAGTCCGGAAGCTCGGGAGCGTCATCGTGCAGCTGGTCCATCACCCATCGGCAGGCGGCGAGATGCTGCTCGACGTACCAGCCGCCCGAGCCCTCGACCCGCGTCTCCTCCGGCCCGGAGGCCTCGGCCATCGCCGTGGGCACCGAGTGGGTGGAGAAGAGCACCGCGATGCGCTCGCTGTCGTGGCCCTCGGAGGCGAGGCTCGCCAGGGCGGCCTCGACGCCGTCGACCACCGGCGCGAGGAACCCGGGGTGGTTGAAGTAGACGCGGACCTTGTCGATGGTGACCTCGCCGGCCAGACCCGTCTCCTCGAGCACCATGCCGAAGTCCTCCCGGTACTGCCGGCAGGAGGAGTACGAGGAGTACGCGCTGGTGACGAGACCGAGGGCGTGGCGGTGGCCGTCGGCGTGCAGAGCGCGGACGGCCTCGGCGTTGTAGGGCTCCCAGTTGCGGTTTCCGAAGTAGATCGGCAGGTCCACGTCGCGGCGTGCGAGCTCCTCCTCGAGCGCGGCGATCATCGCCTCGTTCTGCGCGGTGATCGGGCTGCGTCCGCCGAGAGCGCGGTAGTGGCCCGCGACCTCCTCCAGCCGCTCGTCGGGGATCCCGCGCCCGCGAGTGACGTTGCGCAGGAAGGGGATGACGTCCTCCTGCCCGTCGGGGCCGCCGAAGGAGGAGAACAGGATCGCGTCGAAGGGGCGGGCCTCGCCGCGTCGCACATGAGTGGGGGAGTCGGGGGCCGCGCTGCGGGGCGTGGGCATCTGCGTGGTGGTGTCGGTCATGGTGTGGTCCTCGGTGAAGGTCGTGCGGGTAGGGAGGCGTCCGGGATCAGGCCAGGAGCGCGGCGACGTCCTCGAGGTCCTCGAGGCGGCGGCCGGTGTGGAAGGGGAGTTCGTCGCGCACGTGCAGGCGCGCATCGGAGTAGCGCAGGTGGCGCATCATGTCGACGAGGTCGTGCAGATCGTCGGCCTCGAAGGAGAGCAGCCACTCGTAGTCGCCGAGCGCGAAGGCGGCGACGGTGTTGGCGTTGACCTGGGGGTAGTCGCGGCCCAGCAGGCCGTGCTCGCGCAGCATGCGGTTGCGCTCCTCGTCGGGCAGCAGGTACCACTCGTAGCTGCGCACGAAGGGGTACACGGTGATCCACTGCTTCCGCTCGAAGCCCGGGACCATGAACGAGGGGACGTGGCCCTTGGCGAACTCGGCCATGCGGTGCACGCCCACCGACGCCCACTCGCGGTGCAGCCAGGTGCCGGCCAGGGAGCGCTCGAACTCGCGCAGGCCGCGCTGCAGCGCCTCGGGGTCCTCGGCGGCGAGCCACAGCATCAGGTCGTCCTCGGCGCGGAAGCCGGAGACGTCGTAGAAGCCGAGGATCTCGACTCCTCCATTGCTGGCAGACTCGATCAGCGGGACCGTCTGGGTGAGCGCCTCGGCGACCTGGGCGGTGGTGAGCTCGCCGTCCTCGGTCAGGCCGGAGAGGCGGCGGAACACGGTGTAGCTCGTGTACCGGGTGGTCTGCGCGATCTCCTCGGGGGTCGAGGCGGCGGCGTCGTTCATCGTGGGGTTCCTTCCGTGGGAGCGGTGGGAGAGATCGGGGTGGTCTGCGGGGCCTGCGCGGCGGCGGCGCGGGCGTCGTCGGCGCGGACGATCGCGTCGAGGCCGGTGCCGGCCCGCCAGGAGCCGACGAGCTCGAGGTCGTCCCGCGCCTCGAGCAGCCTCGCGAGCGCGTCGAGGGCGGCGCGGTGGCCGGGCCGGGGCCGGCGCATCGCCCGGTCCCAGTCGATCACGGCCCAGTCCGCGAGCTGGGAGCGGGTGAGTGGGGTGCGGAGGATCGCGGAGGCGTCGGCGAGGGCGAGGTCGACGATCTCCTCCCGCTCCGGCAGCTGTTCGCCGGGACGGCCGTAGGAGAGGCGCACCAGGTGCGGGGAGGCGGCCGACGGGAGGGCCTCGCGCAGCGCGCGCTCGACGTGCTCCCACTTGGCGCTCGCATGGGTGAGGGCCTTCGCGCGGATCCCCGGGGTGCCCGGCGCGACCAGTGCACCGGTCCCCGAGGGATGTGAGTCCAGGGCGGGGGCGTCCAGCACCAGGGCGACCAGCCGCACCGCGGCCGACGGCGTCTCCGGGATCGCCTCGGCGATCTCCGGCGCGGCCCCGGCGAGCAGGGAGCGGGCGGTGTCAGGAGGGCAGGCGAGCACGAGGCGGTCGGCCTCGAGCTGCTCACCGCGGGCGGTGTCGACCCGCCACGGCTCGCCCTCGCGGTCCAGGCCCGTGACCTCCACGCCGGTGCGCACGATCCCGCCCGCGGCGAGCAGCTCCTCGCGCAGCGCCGCGGGAAGGGCCGCCATGGTCGGGGCGAGGGCGTGCACACGGGTCCCGGCGCTCGCGCCGGCCGTGCGGCCGGCGTCGCCCCGTCGTCCCCCGCCGCGCAGGCGGCGCACGGTCCGCACCAGCGAGCCGTGCTCGGCCAGGCCCGTCGCGAGCTGCGGGGAGGCGGCGGCGAGCTCGAGCTCGGCCGGATCGGCGGAATGCACCCCGCCGACGATCGGGGCGACGAGCCGCTCGAGCACCCGTCGGCCCATCCGGCGTCCGACCGTCTCGGCGACGGTCGCCCCGGGCCGTGCGCCGACGCGGGCGGGCAGCAGGGGCTCGAGCGCCGCGCGCAGCGCCCCCGGCCAGCCGAGCACCGCGCGGACGTCGGCGGCGAGCGGTCGGCCGGGCACCCCGAGCAGGGCGCCGGCCGGGGCGCGGTGCACCCCGGCGGCGGAGACGATCCGGCTGCCGAGCCCCTCGCGCGGGGAGACGACCCGATCTGCGAGCCCGAGCTGCGCGACCAGCGCGTCGACCGCTCCGGAGGCGGTCGAGTACGCCTCGGCACCGGCGTTCAGGGCGAGGTCGCCGGCGCCCGGGAGGGCGAGCTCCGCGACCGCGCCGCCGAGGCGGTCCTCGGCCTCGAGCAGCACCACGCGGTGCCCCGCGCGCTGGTGGCGTCGGGCGGCGAGCAGCCCCGCGAGGCCGCCGCCGACGACGAGGATCCGGGCGCTCATGCCTCGGGCGCCTCCGCGGTGCGCGCGACGCGCTGGGAGTGGAGGAAGGCGACCAGGTCGGTGAGGACCTGCGGGTCCGTGTCCGGCGGGACCCCGTGGCCGAGGTTCACCACGTGCCCGGCCGCCGCGGCGCCCGCCTCGAGCACGCCGCGCGCCTCCGCGAAGCGAGCCTGCTCCGAGGTGAACAGGACCGCGGGGTCGATGTTCCCCTGCACCGGGGTGCCGGCGGGGAGGACCTCCAGCGCTCGGTCCAGGCGCAGGCGGTGGTCCACGCCCATCGCGGTCGCGCCGGCGCCGAGCATCGGCAGCAGCAGGTGCGCGGCCCCGACTCCGAAGTGGATCCGCGGCACCGGCAGGTCCGCGACGTGGGCGAGCGCGGCCGCGGAATGGGCCTGGACGTGCTCGAGGTACTGCTCCTGCCCGAGCGCGCCCACCCAGGAGTCGAACAGCTGCACCGCGGAGGCGCCCGCGAGGACCTGGGCCCGCAGGAAGCGGCCCGACAGCTCCGCGACCCAGGTCGCCAGGCGCTCCCACAGGTCCGGGCGCGAGCGCATCAGCGCGCGGGTGCGCAGGTGGTCACGGCTGGGGCCGCCCTCGACCATGTAGCTCGCGACGGTGAAGGGGGCGCCGGCGAAGCCGATCAGGGGCGTGGTGCCGAGCTCCGCCACGGTCAGGCGCACCGCCTCGCGGATCGGGGCGAGCGCCTCCTCGTAGTCGTCGCCGAGCGGGGGCAGCGCCTCGATGTCGGCCTCGGTGCGCACGGGATGGTCGAAGACCGGGCCGACGCCCGAGCGGATCTCGACGCCGAGGCCGGCGAGGCGTGCGGGGACGACGATGTCCGAGAAGAAGATCCCGGCGTCCACGCCGTGGCGGCGCACGGGCTGGAGCGTGATCTCCGCGGCCATGTCGGGGCGGACGCAGGAGTCGAGCATCGTGGTCCCCTCCCGCAGCGCCCGGTACTCGGGCAGCGAGCGCCCGGCCTGACGCATGAACCACACGCTCGGTGTGTCACTCCTCACGCCGCGCAGCTCCTGCAGCAGTGAGGCGTCGGCCACGCCGCCGTCGACGGCGCAGCGGCGCGCGGGATGCTCCTCGGGGAGCGATCCGGGGCCCGTGAGGGGGTGCGCGGAAGAGGTCTCGGCACGGGGTGCGGCAGTGGTGGCGAGCCCGGGGCCTGCGGCGTTCCCAGATGCTGACAGGTGTCGCGATCGATCTGACGCACCGTCGGCAAAAAGGGGCTCTGACATGGGGTTCTGGTTCATGACGCCCCCATTGTGCACACGTTCGCGCGCGGCGTCGCCAGACAGGTCCTCCGGGGGGTGGAGCGACGGGCGGACGTGCCTAGACTGAGGATCATGCTCGCTGCTCTCCGTGCCTCCCACGAGCATCTCGACCTCGAGATGCTCGACGCCCTGACCCGGGGTGCGGAGTCCCTTCCCGAGGCGCTCGAGAAGCTGCAGGCCGAGCGCGCCGAGGCCGTCGGTGCCCCGCCCGTCGTCTCCGGAGCGGTGGTGCTCAGCACCTGCAACCGGCTCGAGGTCTACCTCGACACCGAGCGCTTCCACGAGGGCGTCGAGCTCGTGATCGACGCGGTCTCCCGCACCAGCGGCCTGGACCGCGAGGTGGTCTCCCTCTGCTTCGACGCCGCGATGGACGCCCCCGTCCCGCAGCACCTGTTCGAGGTCACCTCGGGGCTGCGGTCGATCGTGATGGGCGAGGCCGAGATCTCCCACCAGGTGAAGCAGGCCTACGAGGCCGCGCGCCGCGCCGGTCGCACCACCTCGATGCTCCACGACCTCTTCCAGCACGGCTTCCGCTGCGCCAAGAGCGTCGCCACCCAGGCCCCCGTCGGCGCCGCGGGTCGCTCCGGCGCCTCCGTCGCGCTGGACCGCGCCGGGATGCAGCTCGGCGGCTTCGAGGGCCGCAGCGTGCTGATCGTCGGCACCGGCGCCTACGCCCGGCTGGGGCTGTCGGAGCTGGCCCGCCGCGGCGTCTCCCGGATGCAGGTCTTCTCGCCGTCCGGGCGGGCGGCGGGCTTCGCCGAGCGCCACGGCGCGGAGGCCGTCGAGGCCGAGGGTCTCGAGCGGGCGCTGCGCGAGGCCGACCTGGTGCTGGCCGCCTCCGGCCGCGGCACCTCGCTGTTCCCCGAGCTGTTCCTGAACGCGGGCCGCACCGTCGTGCTCGACCTCGCGCTGCACTCCGACCTCCACCCCCTCGTGCGCCACCTCAAGGGCATCACCGTGCTGGGGCTGGAGGACCTGCGCCGGGAGGACCCGGACGGCGAGGACCCGGCGCTGGTGACCGCCCGCGGCATCATCGCCGAGAACGTCGAGGCCTTCCGCCAGCAGCAGGAGGTGCGCCGCATCGACCCGGCGATGGCCGCCCTGCGCCGCGAGGTGTTCGACGCGGCCGACGGGGAGATCGACCGCCTGCGCCGCGACGTCTCCGGGGAGACCGCCGACCAGCTCGAGCGCTCGGTGCGCCGCATCCTCGCCAGGGTCATGCACCAGCCCGCCGAGCGGGCCCGGCACCTGGCCGAGACCGGCTTCGCCGACGAGTACGTCTCCGCCTTCCACACGATCTTCGGGATCGACATCTCCGCCGCACAGGGCGCCGAGGACCCGACGGTGCCGGCGGCGCCCGGCGCCGCCGAGCCCGTGCCGGCCGGCTGGATGCGCGTGGACCGCACGGTCCCGCCCGGCCCCGCCGACCTCGCGGGCCTGGCGGGAGCGGCCGCCCTCGCCGTCGACGGCCGGCCCACCGGCGCGGAGCTCGCCCGGCGGACCCTGCGCGGCAGGGGCTGCCCGGCCGGGCACGACGCCGAGGACTGAGCCTCCCGGGGTCTGGACCGCAGCCGGAGCCGCGATCCGCCGGTCAGCGCCGGGAGCGCCTCCACCAGCGGCGACGGCGCTCGGGCGCGGGCTCCTCCTGCGGCGGCGCGGGCTCCACGGACGGCTCCTGCACCGGCTCCGGCTGCTCGAGCTCCTCGGGGTCGATCCGCAGGCCGTCCTCGTCGACCCACACGTCGGTCCAGCCGACGTCGGACTCGTCCCGGGGCACGAAGGGGCGACGGCCCGGCAGCAGCTCCTCGACCTCGGCCGCCGCCGGCTCCTGCGGGACGCGGACCTCCTCGCCGCGGTGCGGCACCGGGCAGGTCCAGAAGAACGGGCACCCCGGACACCCGGCGGTCTCCTCGTCGGGAGCCGCCTCGCGCTGCATCGCGACGGTGTCGATCTGCTGCAGCATGCGCAGACGCGAGTCGTAGGGGTTGATCTCCATCTCGCGCCCAGCCTACTGCCGGGACGTGGGCCGCCGCGCCGGGCGGGGGACCGTAGGATCAGGTGTCGATCACCAGCACGAGGAGACCCGAATGAGCACCCCGGCCGAGCGCGTCCGCGACACCACCCGACGCCTTCTCACGCTGCTCGAGGAGGGCGAGTCCACGACGCCCGAGGCGATCACGCTGCGTGCCGAGCTCGCCGAGGCCACCGCCGAGACGGGCCAGCTCGAGGACGCCTACTACCAGGCCGACGAGCTGCTCAAGGACGCGCGGCGCGAGCACGGCGAGGAGCACGAGGCGACCGTCCGGGCGCGCGCCGCGAGGGACGCGGTCGAGGAGATCGTCCGCCGGGGCTGAGGCCTCGCCCGTCGTCGGCGCCCGTCACCAGCGGAAGCCGGAACCCCCGAGCTGCCGCGCGACCTCACCGCCAGTCGACCGCAGGTAGGTCGCCGTGTTGTGGTCCTTGTCCATGAACACGGTGACGTTCCCGATCCTGGGACGGCACTCGTGCTCTGGGCACAGAACCGGCAGCAGGTCGACCTGGTGCACCGGGCCCTGTGCGGCGAGCGCGGCGAGCCGCTCTGCGTCGGGTCGCACCTGGGGCATGTGCTCGGGGTCCAGAGGCGTCGTACAGTCCATCTCGTTCCCTCCCGCCTCGAGGCACGAGACCGGGTCCTCCGCCGCGCGAGGGGGCGTGCGCAGGGCGATCACGGGAATGCCTGCGTCGACGAGCTCCGGTACCGTCTCGTCGAGCACGGGGCTCGGGGTCTCGGGGCCGACCCCTCGGTACACGGTCGTATTCATCGCGACCGCATCGGGCTGCAGCTCGCGGAGATAGTCCATGACCGCGAGGTTGTGGTCGAAGCACTCCTGGCCCTTGTACGTCATGACCCCGGGCATGAACTGACAGCTGTTGCGATGGATCAGTACGAGCCGCCACCCTTTCCGCTCGGCCGGTTCGATCAGCGACATCGCCGACTGTCGCATGCGTGAGTTCCCTACTGCCACGATCACCTTCGCGTTCTCCGGGGCGTCGGTGCTCTGGCAGCCCTCAGCGACCGAGTCGACCTGGGGCTCGAGGTTCCCCTCGCAAGGGCCATCGAGCATGCCCCAGTCCCCGCGCAGCGACTCCTCGGTCGGCAGGGGAGCCGCATTCGGATCCGCATCGGGGTGGGGCACGAAGTCGCTGTCGAGCACACGCGCCCCGGGATTGTCCGCGACGGCGCGGCGCTGCGCCTCCTGCTCCGCCCGTTCGAGCACGACCTGGGCTCCGAGGGAAGGGCCGAGCCCCATCATGAGGGCAAGCGCGACGACTGCCCAGGAACGCATCGGCGCGGCGTTCGCCCAGCGCCAGTGGCGCACGGGGGCGTCGATCCATCGCGTGAGAAGTCGTGCGAGCACGAGCGACGACGCGATGATCAGAGCGCCGAGCAGAGGCCCCGCGCTCTCGCGGCCTGTCGCCAGCAGCGTCACGGTGAGGATCGGCCAGTGGATCAGGTAGAGCGAATAGCTGATGTCTCCCAGCAGGGTGAAGGGCCTGGATGTGAGCAGGCGATCCGCACCCCAGCGGGAGCCCGTTGAACCAGACAGGAACACGCCGGTCGCCCCGAGCAGCGGGATCAGCGCGACCCATCCTGGGAACAGCGAGCGGGCGTCCAGCAGGATGCCGGTCCCGATCAGCACCGCCAGCCCCGTCCAACCCAGCAGGACCCGGGGGAACGATGCCCGGCCCGGGCCCGGGGACGTCGCGGCGGGCCAGAGGGCGAGCAGCGATCCCGCCGCGAATTCCCACATGCGAGCAGTCGTGTCGAAATAGGCGATCGGCTGCTGGGTCGCGGTGGAGACCATCGACCAGGCGAAGCTCGCCAGCGTGATCGTGCTCATCAGCACGAGGAGCATTCGACGCGGGGCGACACCGGCCACGTGGGCGAGAGCCGCGCAGAGCACGAACAGCAGCGGCCAGAGCAGGAACACCTGACCCTGGATCGACATCGACCAGAACTGCTGCATCGGCGAGGTGGTCAGCGTTGCTGCGGCCTCGTAGTCGGTGCCCCGGACGATCAGCTGCCAGTTCTGGACCTGCAGGAGCGAGGCGACCGCGTCCTGGAGGGACGGCATCCAGGTGCTCGGAGGGAGGAAAAGCTTCACTGCCGCGAGCGTGCCGAGGATCACGACTACCGCAGGCGGCAGGAGTCGCTTGAAGGTGCGGGCCCAGTAGGCCACGGGCGCGAGAGGGCGCCCGTCCTCCATCCTCCGCACGAAGCTGCCGGTGAGGAAGTAGGCCGAGAGGAACAGAAACACGTCCACGCCTCCCGAGACCCGGTCGAGGAAGACGTGGTAGAGCACGACCAGACCGATGGCGAGGCCGCGCAGGCCGTGCAGCTCAGCGCGGTGACCTGATGCGTAGGCTGTGGAACGGGGGATGGCATTGTGACGCTCGACCGCGGCGCTCACCACTGGAAACCTCCGTCACGCAGCCGTACCGCGACCTCGTCCTGCATCGACTCGGCATAGGTGCCGGTGAGATGGTCGTCGTCGAGATACACCACGACGTTCCCGATCAGCGGGGTGCAGATCTCCTCGGGGCAGATGAGATCGTTGACCTCGAGCGCCGTGACCTCCCCCGGATGCTGCGCGAGCAGCTCGGCGTCGGGGCGCTCGAGTGTCAGCGGCTCGGCGAGCGGCGGGGCGCAGTCGGGATCGTCGAACCCCTTCTCCCGGGTGCACACCGGCGGGTCGAAGGGCATGCGGGGCAGGTCGCGCACCGCGATCACCCGTGCTCCGCCGTCCACCAGGTGCGGAACCGTCCGCTCCATCCCCGGAGTGATCGTCTCGGTGCCGTCGCGATTCATGAAGGAGGTGTTCAGCGCGACCGCGTCCGGGGAGACCCGGTCGAGGTACGACTTCGCCTCGGCGCTGAAACCGTCGCAGGCCTCGATCCCGGTCTCGGCATCGGGCGTGTACGCACAGCCTCCCTTCCACAACGTGACGAGGGTCCACCCCTCCTGCCTCGCCACTTCGATGAGGGAGGCGCTGAACTGCTCCAGGCGGGAGTTGCCGACGCTGACGAGGACGGGGGCGCCCTCGTCCCCCGGCACGACACGGCACAGCTCTTCCAGACGGGTGGTCTCGATGCCCTGGGGGGCGAGATCACCCGTGCAGCGCTGCTCCCCGGCGACCCAGTCCTTCCCGAGCGTCGCCGCGGTGGGCAGCGGCTCGGCCGACGGGTCCGCGTCGGGGTGGACGGTGAAGTCGGGGTCCAGCACGCGGGCGCCGGGGTTGTCGGCCACGGCGCGGGCCTCCGCCTCGCGCTGCTCGCCCAGCAGGTGCTGCTGCGCGCCGATCATCGGGGCGAGCGCGAGGACGAGGCAGGTGAGGACCACGAGGCCGCCGCGTCGCGCCTTCGCGCCCGCCCAGCGCCAGCGCCGGACCGGGGTGTCGACGACCTTCGTGAGCAGCCAGGCGAGGACCAGCGAGAGCAGGATCAGCACCAGCCCGTCGAGCAGGCCGGCGCGCTCCTTGCCGGCCCATGCGAGGTAGAGGGTCAGCAGCGGCCAGTGCACCAGGTACAGGCCGTAGGAGATGTCGCCGAGCACCCGGCCGGGAGGGGTCGAGAGCAGACGGTCCACGCCGAGGGGATGCCCGGTGGTGCCGGCGCACAGCACCACCGCCGCGGCCGCGAGCGGCCAGGCCGCGATCCAGCCCGGGAAGGCGCCCTGCACATCGACCAGCAGGCCGCAGGAGACGAGCCCGACGATGCCCGCCCAGCCCATCACCACCGGGACCAGGGCGGCGCGGGGACGGGGACGGCGGCGCCGGCCGGTGCGGGCGCGGCGCTCCTCCCAGACCGGGAGGGCCAGGCCCAGCAGGGACCCGGCCGCGAACTCCCACAGCCGGGCGAAGGTGTCGAAGTAGGCGATCTCCTGCTGGACCGCGGTGGAGTGCACCGACCAGGCGAAGGACGCCACCAGCACGAGCGCGAAGACGACGGCGAGCACGCCGCGCACGGACCAGCCGCGCCACCGCGCCAGCAGCACGCCGCCCGCGATCAGCAGCGGCCACGCCAGGAACACCTGCCCCTGGATGGACAGCGACCAGAAGTGCTGGAAGGCCGAGGCGCCGGTCTCCTCCGCCGCGTAGTAGTCCACGCCCCGCTGGACCAGCACCCAGTTCTCCACGTGCAGCACCGAGCCGATCGCATCGGTGAGCGCAGTCATCCAGCGGTCCGCGGGAAGCACGAGGTACACCCCGGCGAGGGTCGCGAGCGCGACCACGGCCGTCGGCGGCAGCAGCCGCTTGAAGGTGCGGGCCCAGTAGGCCGGCGGACGCATCGCCCGGCCCGCATCGGCTTTGCGCAGGAACGTCCCCACCAGCAGGAACGCGGAGATGAACAGGAACACGTCCACGCCGCCGGAGACCCGGTCGAACCAGACGTGGTAGAGCACGACCAGGCCGGTCGCCAGGCCGCGCAGGCCGTGCAGCTCGGGTCGGAAGCGACCGGCGGGCGTGGTCCCGCCGGCGGAAGGGGCGCCGGCTGCGGCGGTCCCGGCGCGGGCGGTGGAGGAGGGCTGCGAAGGCATGGAGGGGGACTCGGAGGATCTCGGGGAGGGACGGGAGAGGGAGAGGGGATGCGCGGGGCGCCGTCGTGCGGGGCGTCAGCCCCGCAGGAAGGAGGCGCAGGCCTGCTGCAGCAGCAGCGGGTCCGCGGTCGCGCACATCTCGCGGGCGGAGTGCATGGACAGCAGGGTGATGCCCACGTCGATCGTGGTCATGCCCAGGCGGGTTGCGGTGATCGGCCCGATCGTGGAGCCGCAGGGCATGGCGTTGTGGGAGACGAAGTGCTGGTGCGGCACCCCGGCCCGCTCGCAGGCGGCGACGAAGGCGGCGATGCCGACGGCGTCGGTCGCATAGCGCTGCTGGGCGTTGATCTTGAGCATCGGGCCCTCGCCGAGGCGCGGCCTGGTCACGGGGTCGTGTCGCTCGGGGTAGTTCGGGTGCGCGGCGTGGCCGGCGTCCGCGGAGAGCACGAGGGAGGAGGCGAGGACCTGGCGGCGGCTCGCTTCGTCGCCGCCGAGCGCGGCGTGGACGCGCACCAGCACGTCCTCGAGGAAGGGGCCGGCGGCGCCGGAGCGGGTGGCCGAGCCGACCTCCTCGTGGTCGTTGGCGACCATCATCGCGATCGGGGCGGGGCCCTCCGCGGTCCCCGTGCGGGCGGCGCCGGCAACGGTCGTGAGCGCCTCCACCTCGGCGTGCACGGAGGAGAGGTTGTCGAGCCGGCCCGAGGCGAGGAACTCCTCGTCGGCGCCGAAGAGCGCCGGGGCCTGCGCATCGACGGTGACGACGTCGAGACCGACGATCTCGGCGCGGGACACCCCGGCGTGATGGGCGAGGATCTCCAGCACGTCCAGGCCCGCGAAGCCGAGGACCGGCTGCATGTGCCGCTGCGGGTCCAGGGTCAGGCCGTCCTTGTTCAAGCCCCGGTCCAGGTGCACGGCGAGCTGCGGGATGCGCAGCAGCCCCGGGGTGTCCACGAGGACCGTCGACCCGTCGGCCAGGGCGAGCCGGCCGGCCAGGCGCAGCTCGCGGTCCAGCCAGGAGTTCAGCAGCGGTCCGCCGTAGATCTCGACGCCCACCTGGCTGAGCCCCTCGGCGCCGAAGCGGGGATCGGGCTTGACCTTCAGGGCGGGGGAGTCGGTGTGGGAGCCAACGATCCGGAAGGGGGTGGCCGCGTCCGCGCCCTCGGGGGCGGACCAGGCGATGAGCGAGCCGTCGCGGAGCACGAAGCGGTCGCCGGCGACGTCGCCTGCGGTCCAGGGCGCGGTCTCCACCAGCTCGGTGAAGCCCGCCGCGGCCAGGCGTCGGGCCGCCTCGCGGGCGGCGTGGAAGCTCGAGGGGGAGGCGGTGACGAAGGCGCCGAGGTCGAGCGCGGCGGCGCGGGCGCGGGGGGAGGGGGACGCGGCGGAGAAGGGGGTCACCCGTTCATTGAACCATCGGTGCCGCGGCAGGGGAGCATGCGCAGCAGCTTCGCGTCGCCCACCTGCAGCACCACCTCGGCGGCGCCGGTCTCGGAGATCTCGTTGAGCCCGGTGTAGGTCGCGGACCTCCCGTGCAGCTCCTTCGGACCGAAGTCGAGCGCGTAATCGACGTGGAGCTCGTCGGCGGCGTCGCACACCTCGGGGTTCGTCGCCGCGTCGTCGAGTTCGGCGTTGAGCAGGTGCACCTCGGGCTCCGCCTGGAACCCCATGTAGATGTTCAGCACCTGGCGGTCCGATATCGCGTAGGCCAGAGAGCTGCCGTTCCAGGCGTTGGTCGCGATGACGGCGTCCTCGGGGACCACCTCCGGCAACATCAGCAGCAGCGCGCGCTCGTCGTCGCTGAGCAGGTCGTCGCTTCGCCACTCGCGCTCGAGGTAGGTCCTGGACACCTCGGTGCTGGTGGAGAAGTAGCCCACCGCGATGATCGCGAGGCAGAGCGCGACGGCGAGGACGGCGCCGGCGCTGCCGCGCAGGACGGGCAGCAACCGCGCGGCCCATCGCAGCAGCACGTCCAGGCCGACGGCGAGCAGCGGGACGGCGGCGGTCGCGAGCATCACCGTGATGCGGTTGTTGTCGCTGTACCAGTTGCCGGTGAGCAGGTAGCGCAGGTCACCGACGGGGGTCGCGCGGGTGGCGACCGACATGGCCCCGGCGGCGACGAACACGATGACGAGCCAGCGCGAGCGCGATCCGATCAGCACCGCGATCGTGAGGACGACGACCACGACCCCGAGAGGCAGCCAGGGGGGAGTCGCGTTCGGCGCGAGGGAGACTGTCTGTCCGAGGGCCTGCAGCAGCGTCGCGTTCGGCTCCCACACCGCTGAGCTCAGGGGAGGCCGGAAGCGGTGCCAGCCATCCAGTGCGACCACCACGGCCACGGTGGTCAACGCACCGAGAGCCACCAGGCGCCGCCCATCCCGGTGGCGTCGGCGCAAGAGGTCGCCGGCCGCGGCGAACGTCGCCCAGCCAAGTACCGGGACGCAGATCACCAGCGCGACGAACACGCCCTGGGGGTGGGCGAGTGCCACAGCTCCGCACACGGCGGGCAGCAGCATCACGAGCTGGCGGCCCCCCAGACGCTGTTCCCCAGCGGGAGCGAGGCCGACCAGGTGCACGATCAGCATCAGCACCAGAGGCATCATCGTCAGCGAGAACAGATAGGGCAGGAGGATTCCCCAGGACATCATCGACATAGGGAAGGCCGCGGTCACGCCCGCCAGGGCACCTGCGGCCATCCATCCGGCCGGTCCTGCGGAGGTGCCGGTGCGCACCAGCGCCATCAGCGTGAGCGGCCACACGAGGGCGCCCAGCAGCAGCATCACGACGTTCGAGGCGAGGATGATCTCCTGCCCGGAGAGTTGGACCACGAGGCTCACGGTCTGATGCCAGAGCGCGGGATAGTACGACTCATTGCCTGGCAGCGCGGTCATCCCGCCCACGGTCCAGGCGGAACTGTCGCCGTGGCGGAGGATGTGCCGCACGGCATTGAGATGGAAGACGTTGTCGTAGGTCTGGTTGACCCGGAACAGACCCCCCATCATGTCCAGCGCTCGCAGCAGGATGTAGCCGCCGCCGATCGCGAGGCCGAGCAGGATCGTGGCGGCGCGGCCGCGGCGGGTCGCGAGGGCGCGGCCGAGGACGGTCCCGGGCACGCCTGTGACGGTGGTCGTCGCGGTGGCCGTGGGCGAGGGGGAAGTGGCGCCCGCGGCGTCGTGCGCCGCATCGGCGTCCTGCGCGACGGGCTCCGGGGCGCCGGCACGGTGGGTGTGCCGCGAGCGGCGTCGGCCGATGCCGGCCGACCACAGCAGACCGCCCAGGACCAGGCCGAGCACGAGCGGGGAGAGCACCGTCCACGGGATCGAGAGGAGGTGGCCGAGCTCCGCGGACGCGGCGATCAGCACGGCCGAGACCGGGGTCACCACGGCGAGGGCCGTCAGCGGCCGCAGCCGCAGCGCCAGGACCGTCGGCAGTCCGGGCGCGCCGAGCACGAAGAGTGCCGCGACCAGCACGGCGAGCACTCTCAGAACGTCCACGCACGGCCTCCTGCAGTCCATCGGCGGGGCGTGGGCGCCCCGTGAGTCCGGATCATGCTAATCGTCCGTCGGCCCTGCGACCTGCTCATCCGGCGGCCGCCGCGAGCTCGCGTGTCATCGCTGGGGCGAGGGTCTCCTCGACGAACACGCGGGTCAGGTGGTTGTCGTCCATGTGCACGTAGGTGTCGCCGAGGATCGGGGAGCAGCGTCCCTCGGGGCAGACCTCCGGCGTGAGGTCCAGCACGGTCACGGAGGAGCCGGGACCGGTGAGCGCTGTGAGCGGGGCCGCGGGGTTCTCCGGCGCGAGCTTCTCGGAGACGTCCGCGCCGCAGGCGGCGTCGGCGTCGACGGGCGTTCCGCCGTCCTCGATCACGGCCTCGGCACAGACGTACTGATCCTGCTCCCAGCGCGGGGTGTCCCTCATCGCGAGCACGTCGATCCCTCGGTCCAGGAGGGTCTGGATCGCGCCCTCGGTCCCCTCGGGCATCGTCTCCGCGGCGGAGTCGGGGACGGTCTCGGTCACCGTGGTCATCACCAGATCGGGCTGGACCGCGTCGAGGTACTCCAGGACCCACTCGTCGTAGCCCGCGCAGTAGGGCCACCGCTCGGTGCCGGCGAGGAAGCCGCAGCCGCTCATGGTGAGGTTCACGATCTGGGCGTCGCGGGCCTCGGCGGTGGGCAGCAGGGCGGGGACGTACTGGCGGGAGTGGGAGCTGCCCACCACCACGATCGTCATGCTGGGCTCGGCATCGCCGGGCAGCCGCTGCTGACAGTCCGTGTTGCGGAAGCTGGTCGCCGGCTTCCAGACCCCGGCGCAGTCCTCGGGAAGGTTCGGCCACTGGCTGCCGAGGTCCCAGCCCTCCGGGCGCAGCTGCGCGGGGGCCTCGGTCGCGACCTCGTCGGTGGGGATCGCGGCCTCGCTCGCGACCGGGGGCGGGGAGGCCGGGGTGCGCTGCAGCACGCCCCACCAGCCGCCTGCCGCCCCGGCCACGAGGGCGACGCTCGCCGCGACCGCGACGAGGGCCCGCCAGGGACGGGCCTCGAGCCAGCGGGAGCGGCGCACCGGCGCGTCGACGGCGCGGGTGAGCAGCCAGGCCAGCAGCACTGCGGCGGCGAGCACCGCGAACCCGTCCAGCAGCCCCGCGCGCTCCTGCCCGCTGCGGTGCAGCCAGAGCACCAGCAGCGGCCAGTGCACGAGATAGAGGACGTAGGAGATGTCGCCGATGAACGCGGCCGGACGCGTGGACAGCAGCGCGTCCACGCCCCAGCGCCGCCCCGAGTGCCCGGCGACGACCACGGCCGCGGCCGCGGCGAGCGGCCAGATTGCGATCCAGCCCGGGAACATCGAGGAGACGTCCAGCACGATCCCGCAGGCCAGGAGCGCGGCGATGCCGGCCCAGCCGGTCAGGGCGCGCAGGGTGCGCATCCGCGGCGGGACCCCGTCCTCGGGACGGCGGGCGCCGGTGATCCGGTCCAGCACGGGCAGGGAGAGGGCGAGGAGGGAGCCCGCGGCGAACTCCCACATCCGCGCAGCGGTGTCGAAGTAGGCGATCTGCTGCTGGGACTGGGTGGAGAGGATCGACCAGGTCAGCGAGGCCGCGCCGATCACCGCGATGATCGCGATCAGCGGGCGGCGCACCGACTTCCCGGCCCGCGCCCGTCGCACCACCAGCAGGAACAGCAGCGGCCACACGATGAACGCCTGTCCCTGCACCGACAGCGACCAGAAGTGCTGCAGCGGGGACGCGGCCCCGGCATCCCGGGCGTGGTAGTCGACCTGCATCGCCACCAGCAGCGCGTTCTGCAGGTAGACGGCGGAGGCGACGGCCTGCTGCATGATCGTCGGCCAGATCGAGGAGGGCAGCAGCAGCGCGGTCGCCAACAGCGTGAGCAGGATCGTCACCGCCGCGGGCGGGAGCAGGCGCTTGAAGGTGTGCAGCCAGTAGCGGGGCACGCCGAGGGGGCGGCCGCTCTCGAGGCGGCGCACGAAGGTGCCGGTGAGGAAGAAGGCGGAGAGGAACAGGAACACGTCCACGCCGCCGGAGACCCGGCCGAGCCAGATGTGGTAGACGGCGACGAGCCCGAGCGCGACGGCGCGCAGGCCGTGCAGCTCGCGGCGGAAGGCGGGCCGCGGCGGCGTGGGGGCGCCGGCCGGTGCGGGGCCGCCGGCGACGCCGACGGACGAGGCGGCCGCCGCAGCGCGCGATCGGCTCTCCTCGCCCTCGGGCCGCCAGGTGCCGGAGACGGAGCCGCTGGTGGACCAGGCGTCCTCCGCCTCCCGCTCGGCATGCGCCTCGACGGGGCCCTGCAGCCAGTCGTCCAGCGACGAGGTCGAGGAGGGCAGGGCGTCCGCGGTCCACGCGGCGAGGGAGGAGCGCGGCCGGGACGTGGTGGTCATGGGCGCGGGCTCGGGCTCGGGCGTCGGGCCGGGCGCTGGTGCGTCCTCGGCCTCCTGCGTCCAGTCGGAGAGGTCGTCGGCCAGGCGCGGGGCGTCGCCCTCGGTGTGCTCCCCGTCCTCCTGCGGCCGTGCCCGTCGGCCCCCGCTGCGCGGAGCGGACGGGTCACTGGGGGAGCTGATCACGCACCCCTCCCGACGAGGCCCGGCCGACCGCGCGGACCACGGGGATCGTCGACGGCAGCGACGACGCCGAGGCGTCGGTCGGGGGTGTCGACATGGTCCCTCCTGCGGTGCGGGTCGTGCGGCCTCCGCGATCTTACGGCGCGGTAGGCCGTGGGACCATGGGACGGTGACCACGCCCCCGCCCCCTGCGCCCTCCGCGGCCGAGACGCCTGCCGCCGCCCCGTCCCCCGCCGACGTCGGCTTCGAGATCACCGCCCGTCACGGCGAGAAGGCCCGCGCCGGGGTGATCACCACCCCGCACGGCGACATCGCGACCCCGGCCTTCGTGCCGGTGGGCACCAAGGCGACGGTGAAGAGCGTGCTGCCGGAGTCGATGGCGGAGCTGGGCGCGCAGGCGCTGCTGGCGAACGCCTACCACCTCTACCTCCAGCCCGGCCACGACCTCGTCGACGAGGCGGGCGGGCTCGGCACCTTCATGAACTGGCCCGGCCCCACCTACACCGACTCCGGCGGCTTCCAGGTGATGAGCCTCGGGGCCGGCTTCCAGAAGGTGCTCTCCTCCGAGTTCTCCGGCGGCGAGAAGGCCCGCACCGCCAACGGCGAGGACGACGCCGTCCGCGAAGGGAAGGAGCGCCTCGCCCACGTCGACGACGACGGCGTCACCTTCCGCTCCTTCATCAACGGCGACGAGCACCGCTTCACCCCCGAGATCTCCATGCAGATCCAGCACGGCCTCGGCGCGGACATCATGTTCGCCTTCGACGAGCTCACCACGCTCATGAACTCCCGCGGCTACCAGGAGCAGGCGCTCGAGCGCACGAGGCTGTGGGCGCTGCGCTGCCTGGCCGAGCACGCCCGGCTCACCCACGAGCGCACCCACCGCCCCTACCAGCAGCTGTGGGGCGTCATCCAGGGCGCGCAGTACGAGGACCTGCGACGACAGGCCGCCCATGACCTCGGCGGCATGGAGGTCGAGGGATGGTCCTTCGACGGATTCGGGATCGGCGGGGCGCTGGAGAAGGAGAACCTCGGCACCATCGTCGGCTGGGTGACCGACGAGCTGCCCGAGGACAAGCCCCGCCACCTGCTGGGCATCAGCGAGGTCGACGACCTCTTCGTCGCGATCGCCGCCGGGGCCGATACCTTCGACTGCGTCTCGCCCTCGCGCGTCGCGCGCAACAGCGCGGTCTACACGCGCACCGGCCGCGTGAACCTCACCGGCTCCCGCTACCGCCGCCAGTTCGCGCCGATCGACGAGACCTGCGACTGCTACACCTGCATTCACTACACCGCCGCCTACGTGCACCACCTCTTCCGGGCCAAGGAGATGCTCTCCTCGACCCTGTGCACGATCCACAACGAGCGCTTCGTGGTGCGGCTGGTGGACCGGATCCGCGCCTCCCTCCAGGACGGCACCTTCGACGCCCTGCGGGAGGAGACCACCGGCGCCTACTACGGCGAGCCGCGTTGAGCGAGCAGTCGCCCTGGGCGCCGCGGCCGGAGTCCGCGGAGCCGCAGCCGGAGGAGCCCGCGGGGGAGGAGCCGACCGGGGAGGAGCGGGCCGACGGGCGCGCGCCGCGCGCGCGGGCCGCCCGCGGCGAGCGGGGTGCCGGGTCCGCGCCGACGGGCGAGGCCGTGACGGACAGGGAGCTGGAGACCGCGCCGGACGCGGCGACGGCGCTGGGCCTGGCGGTGGTGCTGCTCGCGCTCACCGGGATCTGCGCCCTTCTCGGCGGCCACTTCCTGCTCGGTGTGCTGCGTCTCGCAGCCGGGGTGCTCGCCGGGGCCGGCCTCGGCGTGCTGCTGATCGCACTGCTCGGCGGTCGCCTCCGCCGACGGACGCGGACGCTCCTCGCCGCGGGCCTCGCGCTCGGCGTGGCCCTCGCCCTCACCGTCCCCGCCGTGCTCGCCTCGCGCGTGGGCTCGCTGGAGAGCGCCGCCGTCGCGGAGATCGCACCGCTCGGCGAGGGGGACACGGTCGCCTCCGCCCCCAGCGGGCAGGGGCCCGTGCTGGTGCGCCGCGCCGACGGCACCGCGCAGCTCGTCGAGCCCGGGACCGGGGCGCAGGAGGTCGAGTCCGCGCCCGGCGACGTGCTCGCCCTCTCCGCCGACGGGACCCGGCTCGTCCAGGTCAGCGGGGAGGTCACGCGGGTGCACCAGCTCGGCGGCGGGAGCGATGCCGAGGTGAGCGGCGCCGGCGAGGCCGGCGGCCGCTCCGCACCCGTCGAGGTGGCCGGGACCCCGCTCGCCCTCGACGGCGACCTGCTCGTGGTCCGCGACTGCGAGGAGGACGTCTGCCGGGTGCGGGGCATCGACCTGGCCGCCCCCGACGAGCCGCTGTGGACCGTCATGGACGCCGAGGAGACCCGCGGACCCGACCCGGCCGGCCTCCCGCTCCCCGCCCGGGCCGAGGCCCCGCCCGGCCTGCTCGACGCCGTCGCCGCGACCGGGGTGCTGCCGTCGGTGCCGCTGCGCTTCGACCCCGCCCAGGGCTGGCTGCAGATCGATGCCGCCACCGGGTTCCCCGTCGGCCGGGTCCTCGCCCCCGCCGACGCCGACTGCCGCATCGCGGCGACCCCCGCCCCGCCCGACCCGCAGTCCGTGCAGGAGCAGGGACCGCTCGTGCTCACCGTGTGCGCGGGGGAGGACGGTGCGCTCACCGCCGCCGCCTTCCGCGACGGCGCCCCGCTGTGGGAGTCCGCGCCCTCCCCGGCCGGGGACTGGACGGTGCGGCTCGAGGCGGGCCGCGTCCTCGCCTCCGGCACCGAGGCCGGGACCACGACCGAGGGCGAGATCCTCGCCTCCGAGCACGGCGCGGACTGGACCGCGCCGGGCGGGGACGGCGTGGCGCAGGCCGAGGCGTTCACCGCCCGGATCGGCATCGACGGGACCCGGATGGTGCTGACCAACGAGGCCGGGCAGCTCCTCGCCTACGACACCGCGACCGGGACGAACAGCTGGACCCTCCCGCTCGACGACCCCGAGGCCGAGGTGCGCGGCGGCCTCGCCTCAGGCACCGCCATCGTGCTCGACGAGACCGAGCGGGAGGAGCCCCTGGACCCCCGTGGCGCGCAGCGGCTGCGCGTGATCACCGCCGAGGACGGCGAGGTGAGCGAGGAGCTCGTCCTGGACGAGGAGATCACCGCCTGGCACCCCCTCAGCGGCGGCCGCGCCCTGATCAGCACCGACGAGGGGACCGTGCTGCTCGGGGGCTGATCGGGCCACCGCTGCGGACGGCGACGGGCCCCGGATGCACGGCGCCCCGGCCCTGCGAGCAGGACCGGGGCGCCGCGGAGCAGGCGAGCCGTCACGCGTTCGCCTTCGCCCAGCGGCGGGACATGAGCGCGCCGACGATCAGCGCCGCGAACACGATCAGCGCACGGATGATCTCCGCGATCAGGTAGATGATCGAGAAGAGCCCGACCGTGCTGTAGTCGGCGTTCGCGGCGATCAGGATGAGGATCCCGTAGAGGATCCAGTACGCGATGACCGCGAGGACCAGCGTCGCCAGGACGATGATCGCGCCGGTCCGGCCGCGGCCGGACGACTGGATCGCGACCATCACGGCCAGGACGATCAGGGCGAGGGTGACGAGCCCGTTGGCCAGCAGGCCCAGGATCCCGAGGACACCGCCGACCCCGACCGTGGTCGCGGAGCCGGTGGCGCCGCCCGCGAACTGCACGGCGAAGACGATGACGTTGGCGATCAGCCGCACGGCGACCACGGCGAGCACCGCGTAGAACATCCAGGTGATGAGCTTCGCGACGTTCGACCCGCCGCCGGCGGCGCCCGGGGCGCCGGCGCTCGCGAAGCCCTGGGAGCCGGCGGCGCCGGGGTACCCGCCCGGCGCGGGCGGCGGGGAGGCCTGGCTCCACTGCTGCGCCGGGGAGGCCGCCGGCGCGGACGGCTCGCCCCACTGCGGCTGCGCCGGCGAGGCGGCGGACTGGGGCTGCGCGGACGGCTGGCCGCCCCACTGCTGCTCACCCTGCTGCGGAGCCGGCGCCGAGGGCTGCTGCCCCCACTGCGGCGCGGCCGGCGGCGGGGAGGGCTGGCCCCACTGCGGCTGCTGCGGCTCCTGGCCCTGCGGCCCCCACTGGCCCTGCTGGCCGCCCTGCGGTCCGTACCCCTGCGTCATGCGTCTCCCTCATGGCCCCGCCGCACCGGCGGGGACGTCGTCGTACGGCGCCGCGGCGGCGCCCGGTCCAGCGTATCGGGCGCCGCCGCGGCCCGATTCGTGCGCGGGTGACGGTGCGGTCTCGATCCGGGCGTCCGCCGTCCGGACCGGGGAGGTCAGGCGGAGAGCTTCTTCTTGGCGGTGGAGTGCACGAAGAAGGCGCCCAGGAGGATCGCCGCGCCCATCAGCACCGCGCGGACGATGTCCACGCCGTAGACCAGGCGGAAGTGGGAGGCGGTGAGCTCGCCGCTCGCGTCCACCGCGCCGGAGGCGGCGAGCACGATGCCCATCACGATCGAGAGGATCCAGTACAGGATCGTGGCGACGGGGATGCCGACGGCGACGAGGATGCCGCCGAGACGGGCCCGGCCCCGCCCCATGACCGCCGCGACGATGCCGAGGACCATCATCACGAGGCTGACCAGCAGGTTCGCGATGAACAGCAGCAGCAGGACGAGGCTCGAGCCGATCGCGACGCCGCCGGTGATCTCGCCGCCGGCGCTCGATGCCGCGACCCCGTCGGCACCGACGATCGCGGCGAGGTCGATGCCCACCCGGATCGCCAGCAGCAGCACGGC
This sequence comes from Brachybacterium sp. sponge, assembly GCF_001613775.1. Classification (NCBI taxonomy): domain Bacteria; kingdom Bacillati; phylum Actinomycetota; class Actinomycetes; order Micrococcales; family Dermabacteraceae; genus Brachybacterium; species Brachybacterium sp. sponge. The sequence goes on from NZ_LRMP01000001.1 coordinate 1,299,625, forward strand.
GCCGATGAGCAGCACCATGCCGAGCGTCTTCACACGAGGCCAGTTCACGCCGTCGGCGGAGACCGAGGGCACGGCACCGACTGCGCCGGGGTAGCCGCCCGCCCCCGGACCGGGGGAGCCCTGCCCCCAGCCCGGGGAGGCCGGGGCCGGCGAGCCCTGGCTCCACTGCTGCGGCGATGCTCCCTGCCCGTCCCACTGGCCTTGCTGCGGCTGACCGGGCTGCGGCGGCTGGCCGCCCCACTGCCCCTGCTGGCCGCCCTGCGGTCCGTACCCCTGAGTCATGCGTCCCCCTCGAGCCCCGCTCGGCACGGGGCAGGTCGTCGGGCGCCGCTCTGACGCCCCGGCCAGGGTATCGGGCGTCACGGGCCGGCGGCCTCCCCGCGGTGCGCGAGGAGGCCGCCGGCCCGAGCGAGGCTCAGCGCCCGGCAGGCGCGAAGCGGATCCGGAAGCTCTCCTCCCGGGCGGTCAGCACGTGCTGGGGCAGCGGCTCCGGGCCGCAGGCCGCCGAGCCCACGCCGTGCAGCGCGGCCGAGAGGGTGACCCAGGTGCGGCCGTCGGGGCGCAGCGCCCCGTCGTGCGCACGGGCGTCGAGCTCCGCGGTGGACCAGGGCCGCACTGCGAGGCCCAGACCCTCCGGTGCGGTGAGCTCGAGGCCGGAGCCCGCCTCCCCGCCGCTCAGCACGGCACGTACCACGCCCGCACGGTTGCCGTTCTCCTGCGGGAACACGTACGGGACCTGCAGCTCCTCGACGCTCGCGGTGCGGCGCGCGAAGGTGGTGCCGCCGCCGGTGTCCGGGTACGTCTCGTGCGGGCCGAAGCCCTCGTACTCGATCTCGCCGGGCGCCGCGGGCAGCGCGAAGCTCCAGCCGATCCGCGGCAGCGGCAGGTCCTCGGGCCACAGCGCCGACGGGGTCACCGTCACCGCGAGCTCGACCCCGTCCGCGTCGGCGCGCCAGGTCTCGGTGACGTCGGCGTGCAGAGCATTGCCGTCCAGCCCTATCCGGGAGCGGACCACGAGCTGCTCCTCGCCCGCCTCGATCCCGACCAGGCGGCGACGGGCGACGTCCAGCCCGATCCGCTTCCACCGCGCCTCGAGCGGGTAGCGGGTGCGGGCCCGCTCGTTGTCCACCGGGGCGCGGTACAGGTCCGCCCCCGCCTGCTCGAGGGCGAGCTCGCCGAGGCCGACGAGCCGGCCCAGGTCGTCCAGGCGCGCGGGCCCCACCTGCCAGGTGCCGTCGGCCGCCTGCTGCGGCGCGACGGCCGCGGCGGGGGCCGGGGTGACCGAGGCGGCCAGGCGCTCGGCGTCCACGTGCGAGGCCGCGACGATCTCGTGCCCCGCCGGGACCGGCCCGTCGGCCTCCCGGGTGGTGAGTCGCACCGTCACCGCGGTGTGCTCGCCCTCCGGCAGCGCCAGCTCGGCGCTCTCGCCCGGGGCGAGGAGGGGCAGCTCGAGCTCCTGCCAGCTCGCCTGCAGGTCGGTGGAGACCTCGGCGCGCAGGTGGGAGAGGTCCGAGAAGGCGTAGCGGTTCACGATGCTCGCCGCTCGCTCGCCGACCTCGAGGCCGACGGGGGAGTAGTGGTGCTTCGCGTCCAGCAGCGCCGGGGACGGGGTGCGATCGGGCAGCAGCAGCCCGTCGGCGACGAAGTTCCCGTCGTGCAGGCGCTCGCCGAAGTCGCCGCCGTAGCCGTAGATCTCGTTGCCCTCGGCGTCGGTGGTGACGATGCCGTGGTCGATCCACTCCCAGATGAAGCCGCCGTGCAGCGCCGGGTAGCGGTGGACGAGGTCCATGTACTCCTTCAGCGCGCCAGCGCCGTTGCCCATCGCATGCGCGTACTCGATCCACAGGAACGGCTTGGACAGCGCCGGCATCGGCGACTCGTCGGAGCCGAAGCCCGCCTCGCCCGGGTCCACGCCCAGGTGGTGCAGCATCCCGATCAGCTTCTCGCGGTACTCGTCGGTCAGCGCCCGACGGCCGATCTGCTCGGTCTCGTCATGGGTGGGGTACATCAGCGAGAAGACGTCCACGGTCTCGGCGCGGTAGTCCTGCTCGTAGATGACGGGGCGGGTCGGGTCCGTGGCGCGGACCGTCTCGATCATCGCCTCGGTGACCGGGCCGGTGGAGGACTCGTTCCCGATCGACCACATGACGATCGAGGCGTGGTTGCGGTCCCGCAGCACGAACCGCTCGGACCGCTCGCACAGCATCGGGCGGAAGCGGTCGTCCGCCGCCGGGCGCTCGGCCGCGCCGGTGCCGTCCTCGCCCCAGGTGGAGTCGACGTGGAAGCCGTGCGTCTCGAAGTCGCCCTCGCAGATCACGTACAGCCCCATCTCGTCGCACACCTCGAGGAAGCGCTGGTGGGGCGGGTAATGGGAGGTGCGCACGGCGTTGAGGTTGTGCTGCTTCATCAGCGCCACGTCCAGGTCCTGGTTCTCCAGGTGCTGGGTGCGGCCGACGACCGGATCCGCCTCGTGACGGTTCACGCCGCGGAACACGATCCGCTCGCCGTTGACGCGGAAGATCTCCCCGTCCACCTCGACCCGGCGGAAGCCGAGCTTCAGCGTGACGGTCTCGGTGCCGGCGTCGGTGGAGACGCTCGCCTCGTACAGCCGCGGCGACTCCGCGCTCCAGGGGGAGACCTCGCCGGCGGCGATCTCGGTCCCGTCGGCCGCGGCCTCGATCCCGAGCTCGGGGATCCGCACGGTCGCGGGGACGATCTCGCCGTCCGCGCCGTAGGCGGTCGCGGTGAGGGTGCCGCGACCGGTCTCGGGGTCGAAGTCCGCGTGGGTCGCGAGGTCGTGGATCCCGCCGGCGGGGCGCAGCAGCAGGTCCACCGAGCGGAAGATGCCCGAGGCCCACCACATGTCCTGGTCCTCGACGTAGGTGTTCGCCGACCACTGCACGACCCGCACGTCCAGGCGGTGCTCGCCCGGGGCCGAGAGGGCGTCGGTGACGTCGAACTCCTGGGTCAGGCGCGAGCCGGAGGTCACGCCGATCTCGGTGCCGTCGATCCAGACCTTCGCCGCGGAGTCCACGCCCTGGAAGCGCAGCAGCACCTTCGCGCCGGTCTCGAGGGAGCCGGTCCAGTCGACGGGGACGGTCACGGTGCGGGAGTAGTGGCCGGTCGGGTTCTCGTCCGGGACGTGGGGGACGTCCATCGGGATCGGGTAGACGACGTTGGTGTACTGCGGGGCGCCGTGGCCCTGCAGCTGCCACAGCCCCGGCACGGCGATCTCGCCGGGCTCGCCCAGGTCGGTGCCGTCGGCGCGGGTGCCGTACCGGAACTCCCAGGTCTCGTCGAGGCTCAGCGCGGGGGCGTCGGAGTGCAGGTGCGCGCGGCCGCGCAGGCGGTTCCGGCCCCCGGCGAGGTCCTCCCACCAACGGTCGCTGCGGTCGACGGGCGGCAGGGCGGCGTCCTGCGGTGCGGTGTGCCCGGCGCGGGCGTCCGGGGTGGCGGGGGTGCTCATCGGTGAGTCTCTCCTGAGTCGGCGGGGCGGTCACGAGACAGTGTCGTGAACGTTCACGAACGAGTGTACCCACGCCTTCGTCGGCCTGTGTGCGGAGCCTTGGGTCCGCACGACGCCGAGTGGCGTGGTTCGACCGGTATTCGTGCCGGATACCGGTCGAAACACGCCACTCGGTGAGGGCCGATGGCCGGGGGCGGTCCGGGCCGGGCGGAGGACTGGGGCGGGGCAGGCGCGCGGCCCGTCCCACGCTCCGGGAGCTGCATCAGGACCGTCACCGAGGCGGCCGGCTTGGTGATGGTCCTGATGCAGCGCCGGGCGACGGCGCAGGGGAAGGCCCGGCGTCGGCCGGAGTCGAGGCCCTGCATCGAGGCGGGGAGCGGACCGCTAGACTCGCTGACCGTGACCACGACCGAGCCGAACCGGTGGGCGGACCGCCGCAGCGACGCCGTGTCCGCGCGCAAGGAGGCCTACGAGCAGCTGCGCCGGGCCAGCACCTGGCGCCTGCTCGCCGCGACGAAGGCCCCGGCGGTGCTCGCGATCCTGCAGGCCACCTTCCCGGCCGGCGACCGCCGGCTGCCGCGCAGCGAGCTCATCGCCCGCGTGGGCGCGCACCTCTCGTTGCTGCACGACGACGAGGGCCCGGCCGACGGGACCTCCACGGCGGACGGCGCCGCCCCGGCCGACGGCGCCGAGGACGAGGCGCGCGGCGGTCGCAGCGCCGCCGAGTACGTCGACGGCTGGGTGCGCGAGGGCTACCTGACCCGTCGCGACGACCCCCAGCGCACCGAGACGACCTTCGAGCCGAGCCCCGCCACGATCGACGCGATCCAGTTCATCGCCTCGCTCGAGGAGCACCGGCCGACGACCACCCAGTCGCGCCTGCAGCTGGTCATCCAGCAGTTCGATCGCCTCGCCCAGGAGACGGAGACGGACCGCGACGTGCGGCTCGCCGACCTCCAGCGCCGCCGCGAGCGGATCGAGCAGGAGATCCGCGAGCTCGCCGAGGGCGAGCTGATGCTCCCCAGTGCCGAGGCGTCGGTGGACCGCCTGCGGGACATCCTGCAGATCGCCCAGGAGCTCTCCGGCGACTTCCTCCAGTACCGCGAGGACCTGCGCGCCGTGGACCTGCACCTGCGCGAGCAGATCCTCTCCCCGGAGGGGTCGCGCGGCGAAATCCTCGAGCAACTGCTGGCCGGGGACGACCTGCTGGGCCAGTCGACCGTCGGCCGGACGTTCACGGCCTTCTTCCGCATGCTCAACGATCCCGCGCAGACCCGTGCCACGCAGGAGCTCGTGGACCGTCTGCTCGAGCGGGACTTCTCCCGCTCCCTCTCGCGGGACGAGCGCGAGCGGCTCGCGAACGTGTTCAGCGACCTCTACGAGCCGGCGCAGGAGGTGCTGGACGTCAAGACGGAGCTGTACCGCTCGCTCGCCCGCTTCGTGCGCTCGCAGGACTTCCGCCAGCACCGGGTGCTGCTGGAGGCGCTGCAGGAGGCGCAGGGAGTGGCGCTGGCGCAGAAGGACGAGGTGCCCACCCGCACCTCCTTCCCGCTCGAGCTCGACCTCTCGCGCGTGCAGCTGAGCTCCGTCGCCCAGCACCGGCTGAAGGACCCCACCGATCCGGGAGCGCCCGCCGAGGCCGAGGTGCACGATGCGACCGCGCTCAGCGTCGAGGTGCTCCAGGACCTGGTGCGCACCAACGACATCGACCTCGTCGGCCTCACCTCCCACGTCAACGACGTACGCGGCCGCTCCGGCCAGGCCTCGATCGGCGACATCCTGCGGGAGAAGCCGGCCGAGCAGGGGCTCGCCAGCGTGATCGGGCTGATGTTCCTCGCGACCAGCCATGCGCAGGCGCGCGAGGGATCCACCGAGATCGTCACCTGGCGGGAGCTGGACGGCAACGACTACGCCGCCCGCGTCCCCTCGTTCTACTTCCTGGACGACGTCCCCGTGGAGTGAGCCCCGACGGGGCGAGGGGCGGGGCCCTCAGCCCTTCGACATGCGCCGGCGTATGTCCTCCTGCACCTCGGGCGGAAGGTCCTCGAAGCGCTCGCCCTGGCGCGGCGCGGGCCAGCCGGGGATCTCGGTGCGGTGGGAGCCCTTCTCCCCGGACAGACGGCCCGGGGGCAGAGCGGTGTGCGGCACGGCCTCGGCGCCCGGGACCTGGGCCGCGATTAGCAGCGGGGTGAGAGCGCCGATGAATCGCTCCGCGGAGCCGGTGAGCGCGAACATCTCGATGGTCCCGCCGAGGGAGGAGACCAGGTCGTCCTCGACCAGGCGACCGTCCTGCAGACGACCGCTGCGGCGCGCCCGGAACGTGACTCCGAGGCGTGACAGGGGAGTGATCATCTCTCCGCTGGTGAACGCGCTCGTCCCGGAGGCGCGGAGATAGGCGCGCAGGTTGGACCAGGTGCGGATCGTCGAGGTGTCGATGTCGGCGTAGAACAGCACATCGGGCGCGACGCCCGGGACGAAGGGGCCCATGACGATCGCCCGGTCGGTGAGGATCATCCGGTGGCGGCGCAGGAACCAGGTCAGCGGGAGCGAGGCCAGGAGCCATACCAGCACCAGCCCTATGACCGCGGCGCCGGGGCTTCCGGTGGCCACGACGAGTGCGGCGAGCAGGAGCGGGACCAGCCACAGCGTGGCCCAGAGCAGGAGGGGGAAGTGCATCGCGAATCGTGCCCGGGGTGCGCCGACCAGGTGCTCGGCGCCGCCCAGCGAGGGGCTCATGTGTCCGTCTCCTCCAGCTCTGCGAGGGCTGGTGCGGCGTCGGACCGCAGCTGCTCGAGGTCCGCGCCGAAGTCCTTCATCCGGCAGCCGAGCCCGTTCGGCTTCACCACGATCCCCTCTTCCTTCCAGTGGGGCAGGGCGCGGGCGAGCAGCGGATGGTCGCCGGAGGCGTTCGTGACGCGCCACCACGGCGTCGACGAGCCCCAGGCGCCCATGATCCGTCCCACCAGACGCGGGCCGACGCCGACGATCGCGCCCACCTCCCCGTAGGCGGCGACGCGTCCCGGCGGGATCGCCTCGACCACGCGCAGCACCCGCTCGACCGTGAGGTCGTCCATGCGGGTGCGGGGCGTGCGCTCGGGCATGGCCGACAGTCTGGCACGCGGCTCCGGACGATCCGCCGCCCCGGGCCGAATGCGGGCCCGAACAGGGAGCGACCCCGGCGCCGAGGGGCGCCGGGGTCGCGTCCGCGGTCAGGAGGGGTCAGCGACGTGCGTCCCCGCCCTCGCCGCCGATGCCGTCTTCCGGGAGACGGTTCTGCACGGAGCCGTCCTCAGGGGCACCGAACTCCGGAGCCTTCGGCGGGAGATCGCCGTTCTGCTCCTGCAGCTGCTGCTCCTGGCGGAAGAAGGGATCGTCCTCGAACTCACCCTGTCGCGACTCCTGGGTCTGGAAGCCGTCCTGGCGACCGTCGCGGCTGTCCAGGGGGCGGAACTCGTCCTGGTGGCGAGCACCGTCCTGCGGAACCGCCGGATCTGCCCCGGCCGGACGGAACTCCGGACCGTCCTGGGGCTGCGAGGCCTGTCGATCGGCGCCGAGCCGGTCCTGATCGGCGCTGAGCCGGTCCTGCTCCGTGCCGCGCCGGTCCGCGGAGCCGCCGGACCAGTCCTGCGCGACGGGAGGCTCCATGCCCGAGCGGTCCTCGGCGCGCGCCGGCTGATCGCCCACGCGGTCGTCGCGGATGCCGCGCTCGTCGCGCTCCGTCCCGGCCCGGCCGAGGTCGCCGGTCTCGCCCGTGGAGCGGACCGGGTCGTGGCGGTCCGCCTGGGACCGGGCCGCGTCGCCGCGATCGACGGCGGACCGGTCGACGTCGCTGCGGTCCACCGCCGACTGATCGATGCGCTGCGGGTCGGCCTGCTGCCGACCCGCGGAGTGATCGTTCAGGTCATTCCGGCGGTCCGCATCGTGCCGGGCCACGTCCTGCTGATCGATGTCGTGACGGTCGATCGACTCGTCGCGAGCCGGGCGCTGCTCGGCCCGGTGGGCCTCGCCCTCATAGCCGGTCCCGACAGGATGGTCGGTCGCGCGGGCCTCGCCGGCCCCGACGGGACGGTCGGCCTCACGGACCCCGGCGGCCCCGCCGTCGCGAACGGCACCGTCCCGATCCAGGCCCTCGTGGGCGCGGTCATCGCGGGCCGGGTCGACAGGGGCGCGATCCTCAGGAGTCCGGTCCTCTCGGGCACCTCCCTCGCGGACGTCGCCCTCGGGGTTCCGGTCGTCGCGCGGCTCCTGCTCGGTGCGAGCGGCGCGACGGCCGTGAGGACGCTCGTGCGACGACGCGTCGTCGGCCACTGCGGAGCGATCCTTTGAAGCGCGATCCTCCGGCGAGCCGCCATGCGCGGCGGCCGCCCCGGCGGCGACGCCGGCCGTGCCTGCGACACCGGCCGCGGCTGCGGTCCCGGCCCCGCTGCGGGGCTCGTCCTCGCGCTGCACGGGACGCTCATCGCCCCGAACGGTGCGCTGGTCGTCGCGAGCGGCGCGATCGTCGGCGGCGCGGTCATCGACGCGTCGGCCGTCGGCCGCACGGTCGTCGGACATGCGCTCGTCAGCCGTGCGGTCGTGGCCGGCAGCGCCTGCGGCCGGCGCGGTGCGGTCCCCGTCGCGGGGCGTGGGGGAATCGGGGTCCAGGCGGTCCGCCTCGGCGCGCTGCTCCTCGAGGGCGCTGCGCTCCTGGTCGACCTCCTGGCGCTGCCTCTCGGCCTCGCTCCGTCGACGCTCGGCGGCGAGCTGCTCCTGCTCGGCCGCGTTCGCCTTCCGCTCGGCCTCGAGACGGGCCTTGTCGGCCTCGATCTCGGACTCGCGGGCCTTCAGATCGCGCTCCTGGACGGCCTGCTCCTTCTGAGCGGCCTGATCGCGGATCTCCGCGGCGCGGCGTCGATCCTCCTCCTGCTGTCGCTGCTTGCGACGCTTCGAGGCGTTCGCGCCCACGACGATCAGGACGATGACGACGATCAGGACCAGCAGGATGATCCCGACGATCACGGGGGTGGACAGGTCGGTCATGGTCGGCTCCTCACCGCTCGACTGCTCCACCGCCAGGCGGCGGAGCGCGCCCCGGACGGGGGTCCCGGCACAGGGCGATGCCCCGATTCCACCAGACCGAGACGGATCCGGAGGGATTTTCGACCAGCCGATCGGGGCGGCGCGTCGTGCCGAGCCGCCATCGGGCACGCCGCGAGCGGCGCGGGGGAGCGGCCGTCGGTCCGTGCTGGTGACCGTCGGTGCGGCTCAGCGCCGGGGCTCGCCCGCCGCCTCCCGGGCGCTCTCCCAGCTCTGCGCCGGAGCGAGCTCCTCCTCGGCGGTCCGAGCCGCGGAGCGCTCGCTCAGCAGCGGGCGCGAGGCGCGGCGCCCGTGGCGCTCCCGCCAGGGCCGGGGGTCCTCGTCGACGGGATTCTCGAGGTCGGGGGCCTCGTCGGCGGCTACTGCGTCAGCCGGCTCCGTGTCGATCGACTCGGCGTCGGCTTGATGCTCAGGAGGGTCGGCCGGATCCTCGGGGCGTCGGCCGGCTCCGCAGCCTCGGCGGCCGGCGCGCTGCTCTGACGCTCGGTCTCCTCTCCCTCCTGCTCCGGCTCGGTGCCCGCCGGGGCTGCGGTGCCCCGTCGTCCGCGCACCCCGAGGACGACGAGCACGACGAGCACCAGCAGGACGAGCACCAGGATCGTCAGGACGGCGGGCACGGGCAGATCGGACATGACGGCTCCTCGTGGTCGTCGACGGGCACCGGACGGCGGCTCTGGTCCGGGCCTGACCTGATTCCATCAGAAGAATGTCCGTTTTGGGTGGATTTCTCATCAGGTGGTCAGGGCGAGGCCGTCGGGGCGAGATCCCCTCCCGGCGGGCGGTGCGCCGGTAGGCTGTCTGGCCGTGACCAGTCCTGCGCACCGCACCGCCCCCGACGACTCCGCGCCGACCGAGGAGGCGAGCCCCTCCGTGCCCGGCGGCGCGCTCGTGGACGACTCGCGCCGCGTGCTCGTGCACCTGCTGCAGGGTCCCTTCCTCGATGGGCGCCGCGACGGCGGCCGCTACGCGCAGCTGCTGCGGGATCGGGTCGCGATCGAGGCCCGGCTCGCCGACCTCTTCCTCGAGCTGATCGTCGACGACGACGCGCAGGTCGCCTTCGTGCGCCAGAGCGAGGACGACCCCGACGCCCCGAAGCTCCTGCGTCGTCTGACCGGCATGAACCGGCTCGACTCCGTGCTCCTGCTCGTGCTGCGCCAGATGCTGCTCACCCAGTCCTCCCGCGGCCAGCGCACCGTCGTCTCCGAGGCGGAGATCCAGCAGGCGCTGGCCGCCTATCGCCGCACCACCTCCACCGACGAGGCCGGCTTCGCCAAGGAGGTCCGCGCCTCGATCGCGAAGGTCCAGCGCGCCGGACTGCTGGACGAGCAGGGCGACGACTACGAGGTCTCCCCGGTGCTGCGGCTGATGATCGGTCCCGATACGGCGCGCGAGTTCATCTCCCTGTACCGGCAGGCCGGGGTCGACGGGCTCGAGGACCCTCGAGACGCCGAGGATCCGGAGGGCGCGGGCGGCGAGGGCGAGGTGGCGTCGACCGACTGATGAACGGCGTGATCTGAGCTGATCCACGGCGTGATCTGAGACGCATTCCCGTCGGAGTGCGGGGCTGTGACCGGCACGCTTGTCCGGAAGGTCCGTGCGGGAAGCCGCGACGACCCTCCCAGCAATTGAGTGACGCGAGAGTTGCGTAATAAGGTCAGGCTCACCTCACCCCTGGACCGGGGGTGCCGAGAGAAGGATCGCCCCATGTCGAGCTCGTTCACGCGCCGCTCCGTCGTGCTCACCGCCCTCGCCCTGCCCGCGCTCGCCGCCTGCAGCGGCGGCGCCGATGTCGCCGGCTCCGGCGCCTCCGACGCGGGCGGCAGCTCCGGCGCCGCGGCCGACGCCTTCCCGGCCACCGTCGAGCACCTCTACGGCACCACCGAGATGGCCGCGGAGCCCACCCGCATCGCGACCGTCTCCTGGGTCAACGCCGACACCGTCCTCGCGCTGGACATCGTCCCCGTCGGCCTGCCGCTGGTCGAGTGGGGCGGCAACGACAACCAGTCCACCGACTGGATCGACGCGAAGCTCGAGGAGCTCGGCGCCTCCTGGGGCAGCGAGAACGCCCCGACCACCTACTCCGAGGCCGACGGCGTCAACACCGACGAGATCGCCGCACTGACCCCGGACCTCATCATCGCCGCCTACTCCGGCCTCACCGAGGAGGAGTACACGACCCTCTCCAAGATCGCGCCCACCATCGGCCCGCTCGCCGCGAACTACACCGCCTCCTGGGAGGAGGTGCTGACCGCCGTCGGCACCGCCACCGGCCGCAGCGACGCCGCGACCGCACTCGCCGAGCAGCTCACCGCCGACCTCGCCGCCGTCGGCGAGGAGAACCCGGCCGTGGCCGAGTCGACCTTCATCGCCGCGAGCCTGTCCACCACGGACCACACCATCTCGATCTACTCCGGCGACGACACCCGCCCGCGCTTCTTCACCGCGCTCGGCATGACCCAGGCCGAGGTCGTCACCGAGAACACCGCCGACGAGAACACCTTCTACTTCGACTGGTCCGCCGAGCGCGGCGACGAGCTCGTCTCCGACGTGCTCTACACCTGGGCCGCCGCCGGCGACACCGTCGAGACCTTCCAGGACGATCCGCTGTTCGCGCAGATCCCCGCGGTCGCCAGCGGCGCCCTCGTCCTCACCCCCGACGACCACCAGACCCTCTCGATCTCCGCGGCGAGCGTGCTGAGCCTGCCCTGGGCGCTCGAGAACGTGGTCCCCTCCGTGATCGAGGCCGCGCAGACGGCCCAGGCCTGAACGGTGCCCGCCCGGCCCACCCTGCTCGCGACCGCCGGGGCCCTCGTGGCCCTGGCGGTCGCGTGCGTGCTCTCCCTCCTGGTGGGCGCCCGCACCGTCCCCCTCGACGCGGCCTGGCAGGCCGCGCTCGCCTTCGACCCGGGCAGCGCCGACCACGTGGTCCTCGCCAGCCGTCTGCAGCGCACCCTCGCCGGGCTCGCCGTCGGCGTGTCCCTGGCGCTCGCCGGCGCGGGGCTGCAGGGCATGACCCGCAACCCGCTGGCCGATCCCGGGATCCTCGGACTGAACTCCGGCGCGGCCGCGGCCGTGGCCACCGGCGTCTACCTCTTCTCCTTCTCGAGCGTCACCCAGTTCATGGCGGCGGGATTCGTGGGCGCGGCCCTCGCCGCCGTGCTCGTCTACGCCCTGGCCGCCGCGAGCCGCACCGGCGCCACCCCGATCACCCTCGCGATCGCCGGCGCCGCCGTCACCGCGGGGCTCGGCTCCCTCGTCCACGCCCTGGTGATCCTCGACCAGGGGGCGCTGGACCGGATGCGGCTGTGGCAGGTGGGCACCCTCGGCGCCCGCGATCTCGGGGACCTCGCGGCCGTCGCGCCCGCCCTCCTGACCGGGGCCCTGATCGTGCTCGGCGCGGCCCGGTCCCTGAACGCCCTCGCCCTCGGCGACGACGCCGCCGCCGGGCTCGGCGTCCACGTGGGCCGCACCCGGGTCGTGCTCGGAGTCGGCATCGTGCTGCTGGTGGGGGCGGCGGTCTCCCTCGCCGGACCGGTCGGCTTCCTCGGCCTCGTGGTCCCGCACGCGGTGCGCCTGCTGGTCGGCTCGGACCACCGCCGCCTGCTGCCGCTCTCGCTGCTGCTCGGCCCCGTGGTGCTGCTGCTGGCCGATGTGGTCGGCCGCGTCATCGCCCCGCCCGCCGAGGTGCAGGTCGGCGTGATGACCGCGCTGCTGGGCGTGCCCGTCTTCCTCGTGCTGATCCGGACCCGGAAGCGGGTGGCCCTGTGACCGCGCGCCGCCTCCTCCTCCCGCTGCTGCTGGTCCTGGCCGTGGCGGGCCTCCTCACCGCCCGGGTGCTGCTGGGCACCCCCTTCGTCTACGCCGACCTCGCCGCGCGGGCCGTGCTCGGCGAGCAGATCCCCGGCGTCTCCTTCATCGTGATGGACGACCGCCTGCCCGCCGCGGTCGTCGGCGCGCTCGCCGGGGCGGCGCTGGGCCTGTCCGGCACCGTCTTCCAGACCCTGCTGCGCAACCCCCTGGCCAGCCCCGACGTGATCGGCGTGACTCTCGGCTCCTCCGCCGCTGCGGTGCTGGCGATGGCCGTGCTGGACGCACAGGGCCTGGCCCTGTTCTGGTGGACGCTGCTGGGCGGCCTCGGCACCGCGCTGCTGGTGCTGTGGGTGGCGCGGGCGCACCGCCCCGGAGGTCCGGGGGCCGGCGGCGCCGGCGCGGTCGACGACCGCTTCGTGCTGGTGGGCCTCGGGGTCGCCGCCGGCTTCACCGCGCTGATCCAGTACCTGCTCAGCCGGATGGAGTCCCAGCAGGCGGGCGATGCGATGCACTGGCTGGTCGGCTCCGTCGCCGGCTCCACCTGGCCGCGCGCCGCCGTGCTCGCCGCCTCGCTGGTGGTGCTCGTGCCGCTGCTCGCCGCGCTGGTGGGCCGGCTGCGGATCCTGCAGCTGGGGGACGAGACCGCCACCAGCCTCGGCCTGCCCGTGCCCGCCACCCGCATCGCGCTGGTGATCGTGGGGGTGCTGCTGAGCTCCTTCACCGTCGCGGTCGCCGGACCGCTCGCCTTCGTCGCCTTCCTCGCGGGACCCCTCGCACGGATGATCGCGGGCCGGCCCAGCTTCCTGCTCGCGGCGCTGCTCGGCGCCGTGCTCGTGCTCGCGGCCGACGTCGCGGGCCAGAACCTCTTCGGCCGGCACGAGATGCCGGCCGGCGTCATCACCGGAGCGCTCGGGGCGCCGTTCCTGCTGTGGATGCTCGTGCGCTCGAAGACCTCCGGAAGTGGAAGGTGATCCCGTGGCCCAGCTGACCGCCCGGAAACTGCAGCTCGCCTACGAGCGACGCGTCGTCGTCGAGGACCTCGACCTGACCCTCCCCGAGGGGAAGGTGACGATGATCGTCGGCGCGAACGGCTCGGGGAAGTCGACCCTGCTGCGGGGCCTGTCGCGCCTGCTGCCGCCCCGTCAGGGGTCGGTGCTGCTGGACGGCGCCGACATCCACTCCCTGCGCGGCAAGGAGCTCGCCCGCCGGCTCGGCCTGCTGCCGCAGTCCCCACTCGCGCCCGACGGCGTGACCGTGCGCGAGCTGGTCACCCGCGGCCGCTACCCGCACCAGGGCCTGTTCCCGCAGTGGAGCGACGAGGACGAGCAGGCGGTCGCCGAGGCGCTGGCCCTCACCCGCACCGACGAGCTCGCGGACCGTCTGCTCGACGAGCTCTCCGGAGGGCAGCGCCAGCGGGTGTGGATCGCCATGGCCCTCGCCCAGCGCACCGAGGTGCTGCTGCTGGACGAGCCGACCACCTATCTCGACGTCACCCACCAGCTCGAGGTGCTCGACGTGGTCAGCGAGCTGAACCGCACCCGCGGCACCACCGTCGCGATCGTGCTGCACGACCTCCAGCTCGCCGCCCGCTACGCCGACCATCTCGTCGCCGTGCACCGCGGCGCCGTCCACTGCCAAGGCGCCCCGTCCGAGGTGATCACCTCGGCCATGGTCAAGGAGGTCTTCGCCCTCAACGCCCTGATCGCCCCCGACCCGGTCACCGGCACCCCGATGGTGCTGCCGCTCGGCCGGGAGGCCGCCCCCGAGATCGCCCCCGACGCCGTCGCCTCCCGGGGCGCCGACGGCACCGACCCCGAATCCGCACGCCAGGCCGACGCCGGAACCGCCCCCGGCACGGCCGACGAGTCCGAGGAGGACCCCATGCCCGTCGCCACCGACCAGCACCGCACCGCCGCCCGCGCCTCGGAGGAGCCCGTGCTGGTCCCCGCGCTCGAGGGGAGCCCGCAGCTCGCCTTCACCCTCACCGTCGGCGCCCGCACCATGGTGGGCGAGAACCTCGTGCGCCTGACCCTGACCAGCCCCGAACTGCGCCATCTCGGCGTGGGCGGGCCGCTGCTGGACGTGCGCATCAAGCTGATCATCCCGGGCCCCGAGGCGAGCGTGGACCACTTCGCCGCGCTGCGCCCCGACGCCGTCTCCGATCCCGATGCCTTCGCGGGCTGGTACCGCGACTGGCTGCAGGTCGACACCGCCGAGCGCGGCTGGATGCGCACCTACTCGATCCGCGAGATGCGCGGCGCGGGCCATCCCGGGAACCTGGGGGAGGACCCCGAGCTGGACATCGACATGGTCCTGCACCTCGAGGAGCCCGTCGTCCCCGGCTCCGGGGTCGCGGCGCGCTGGGCGGCCGCCGCCGAGGTCGGCGACACGATCACGATGCTCGGCCCGAACCGCCGCCTCGTCGGCCCCGACTACGGCGGGATCGAGTTCCGTCCCGGCACCGCCCGGCGCCTGCTGCTGGCCGGGGACGAGACGGCCCTACCCGCGATCTGCGCGATCCTCGAGACGCTGCCGGCCGGCTTCACCGGCCACGCCTTCATCGAGGTGCCCGACGCCCGGGACGAACAGCGCGTCCTCTCCCGCTCCGACGTGGAGCTGACCTGGCTCGCCCGCGGCGACGCCCCGCACGGCACGCTGCTGGACCCCGCGGTGCGGCGCCTCCTGGACGAGCGTCCGGAGCTGTGCCAGGACTGCTCCGTCGGCGTGCCCGCCGAGCCGGGCGAGTTCGAGGAGGTCGACATCGACTCCTCGATCCTCTGGGAGACCACCGAGGGGCACGGACCCTTCTACGCCTGGCTCGCCGGGGAGGCCGGGGTGATCACCACCCTGCGCCGCCACCTGGTCAAGGAGCTCGGCGTGGACCGCAAGCAGGTGAGCTTCATGGGCTACTGGCGCAAGGGGCGTGCCGAAGGATGAGCACGAAGGCGACCCACCCGCGGGGCTGACAGACTTCTCCCATGCGCGCCGTCGTCATCGAGAAGTTCGGTCTCCGTCCGGAGGTCCGCGACCTCCCCGCCCCGTCGGCCCCGCCCGGCGGCGTGGTGCTGGACGTGGAGGCGACGGGCCTGTGCCGCTCGGACCATCACGCCTTCGCCGGTCATGACGACTCGGTGACGCTCCCGCGCGTGCCCGGGCACGAGATGGTCGGCCGCGTCGCGGCGCTCGGGGAGGGCGTCACGTCGGTGCGGGTCGGGGACCGGGTGACCACCCCCTTCGTCGAGGGCTGCGGGCGCTGCCGCTGGTGCCGGGAGGGCGCCGCCCAGATCTGCCCGGACCAGACCCAGCCCGGCTTCACCCACGACGGCTCCTGGGCTGAGCAGGTCGTGATCCGCGCCGCCGACCACAACCTCGTCCCCGTCGGTGAGGAGCTGCCCGCCGAGGCCGTCGTGACCCTCGGCTGCCGCTTCGCGACCGCCTACCGGGCGCTGACCGCCCGGGCCGGGCTCCGCGCCGGGGAGACCGTCGCCGTGATCGGCTGCGGCGGGGTGGGTCTCTCGGCGATCATGATCGCCGTCTCGCTCGGCGCCCGGCCGATCGCCGTCGACATCGATCCCGGCGCCCTCGCGCTCGCCCGCGAGCACGGCGCCGCCGTGACCGTGGACTCGCGCGGCCTGGACCCGGCGGCGACGGCCGCGGCGATCGTCGACGCGGCGGGGGAGCGGCCGACGGCGAGCGTCGAGGCGCTGGGCCGGGAGGCGACGACGGACGCGGCGCTGCTCGCCCTCGCCCCGCTCGGACGTCACGTGCAGATCGGGCTGTACGCGGAACCGCCGCGACTCGCGATCCCTCGCGTGATCTCCCAGGAGCTCGCCGTGCTGGGCAGCCACGGCATGGCCGCCGCCGACTACCCAGGGCTGCTCGCCCTGGTGCGCGAGGGCTCGCTGCGCCCGCAGGACCTCGTCACCCGCACCCTCGACCTCGAGCAGGCCTGCGAGGCGCTCGTCGAGCTCGGGGAGCGCACCCTCGCCGGGGTGGGGATCATCCGGCCGTGAGCGGGGCGACCTCGGTCAGCCGCGCACCACGATGTTCTCGGAGTCGATGAAGCGGCCGACGGGGGAGGCGAGGGCCGCGACGACCTCCGCCACGTCCTCGGGCTGCATGATCGTGGTGGGGTCCTCCCCGGGCGCGAGCACCCGGCGCAGCGCGGTCGCGGTGCGGCCGGGGGACACGCACGCCACCCGGGTGCCGTAGATCGCGAGCTCCTCCCGCATCACCTCGCTCATCGAGATCAGCGCCGCCTTCGAGGCCGAGTAGGTCAGCCAGCCGGAGCGGCCGCGGATCCCGGCGGTCGAGGCGATGTTCACGATCAGCTCGAAGACGTTCCCGGCGTTCAGCAGGGACTGCACGAGGGTGAAGGGGGCGTAGAGGTTCACGTCCATGGTCCGCTCGAAGTCGGCCTGGCGGATCTGCTGCAGCGGCACCGGGTTCGTGTACCCGGCGTTGTTCACCAGCAGGTCGATCCGCCCCACCTCCTCCTTCAGCTCCCGCGCGGTGCGGGCGAGCACGTCGAGGTCCCCGACGTCGAGGACCCGGGGCAGCAGCCGGGTCCCGGTGGGGGCGGCGGGCTCGAGCGCGGCGATCGCCTCCTGGAGATCCTCGGCGGAGCGGGAGACCAGCACCACCGTGCCCACGCCCGTGTCCTCGCGCAGCAGGCGCCGCGCCGTCTCCAGCCCGATGCCGCGGGAGGCGCCGGTGATCAGGGCGGTGCGGGACCGACGGCCGACGGTCGGGGCCTGGTCCTGGTGCTCAGACATCGCGCTCCTCCTCCCGCAGCAGGAACTCCGCCAGGCGCACGTCGGTGGGGGTGGTGACCTTGAGGTTCCGATCGGTGCCGGGCAGGACGTGCACCGGATGGCCGGCGTGGGCGACGAGGGTCGCGTCCTCCGTCCACTCCTCGCCGCGCGCGAGCGCCCCGGCGTGGGCGTCGGCGAGGTCCGCGCGCGCGAACTTCTGCGGCAGCTGCACATTGCGCAGCCGGTCCCGCTCCAGCGAGCCGGTGACCAGGCCCGCGACGGGATCGACCGGGGCGACGGTGAAGGGGATCGGCGACATCAGCGCCGCATTGCGCTCGGTCGCGTCGATCAGCCGTCGGAAGTCGGCGTCGTCCGCGAGCGGCCGCGCGGTCTCGTGGAGGATCACGTCCTCGTAGCGGCACAGCGGCAGCATCTCGCGCACCGAGGCGTGACGGGTCGGCGCCCCCTCGACCAGCTCGATCTCGGTGCCGAAGGCATAGGCCTCCAGCACCTGCTCGACCTCCGTCCGCCACTGCGGCGGATGGTTCAGCACGATCTGGCGGATCTCGGGGATGCGGTCGGCGACCACCAGCGAGTACACGAGGATCGGGATGCCGCGCAGCTTGAGCAGCTGCTTGGGGCGACGGCCCCCGACCCTCACCCCCATCCCGCCGTTCAGCAGCACCAGCGAGTACGACGTCATGGCCTCAGCCCTCCTCGGCGTAGGCGGCGAGCACGGATTCGATCGGCCCGTCCTCGACGAGCTCGCCGCCGCGCAGGTACAGGCCCCGCTCGCAGAAGCGGGTGAGGTCCTTGTCCTTGTGGGAGACGAGGAACAGGGTGCGCCCCTCGGCGAGCAGCTCGTCGATCCGGGCGTAGCACTTCTCGCGGAAGGCCTTGTCGCCCACGGCGAGGACCTCGTCGACCAGGATCGTCGGCTCTTCCAGCTGCGAGATGACGGAGAAGGCCAGGCGCACCTTCATGCCGGAGGAGAAGTGGCGGAAGGGGGTGTCGAGGAACTTCTCCATCTCCGCGAACTCGACGATCTGATCGAACTTCTCCTCGATCGTCTCCCGCGACATCCCGTGCAGCCCGGCGGCGAGGTGGATGTTCTCCCGGCCCGTGAGGTCCGGGGCGAAGCCGCCGGTGATCTCGATCAGCGGGGCGACCCCGCCGGTGACCGAGACGCGGCCCTCGTCGGGCAGCAGCACCCCGGCGACGATCTTCAGCAGGGTGGACTTCCCCTGTCCGTTGCGGCCGACGACGCCGACGGCCTCGCCGGGACGGACCTCGAAGCTGATGTTCCGCAGCCCCCAGAAGGCGTCGGTGCTGGGCCCGGTGTCACGGCGGAACAGGGCCGCGCGGAGGCTGAGGTCGCGCCGCTTGCGGGAGAAGCGCACGCCGACGTCCTGCAGCGAGATGACCGGCGCGGCGGGATCCGCGACGGGAGAGGAGGGGGCGGGGTCGTGGGTCATCAGATCTCCTTGAGCACCTGGCGCTCCATGCGCGAGAACACCGTCCAGCCCAGCACGAGGGCGAGCACGGCGATGAGCGCGGCGGCGAGGATCGCTCCCCAGTGCACGGGGCCGGGGAAGAACCCGGCCCGGTAGCACTCCAGGATCCCGGTGAGCGGGTTGAGGGTGTACAGCCCGATCACGAAGGACGGCAGCGAGGTGACCAGCACGTCGTTCAGGCTGTAGATGATGGGGGAGGCGTAGAACAGCGCGCGGGTGCCCACCCGCACCAGCGGCTCCACGTCCCGCACCAGCATCGTGATCGGGGAGAGCAGCAGGGCGAGGCCCAGCAGCAGCATGAGCTGGATCAGGATCCCGAGCGGGAAGAGCACCAGCTGAACGTCGAACTGCGGGCGGTAGAACAGGCAGAAGGCGGCCAGCACCGGCAGCGAGAGCAGGAACTCCACGCCCTTCGCCCCGGTGCTGCGCAGCACCCAGATCTGGCGCGGCAGGGAGGTCGAGGCGATCAGGCGCCGCTGCGAGCCCAGGGAGCGGATCCCCTCGTTGAGCCCGCTGGTGAACCACATCCACGGCAGCAGTCCCGCGAGCAGGAAGATGATGTAGGGCTCGGCCCCGACGCTGCGCTGGAAGATGATCGTGAACACGAACCAGTAGATCGAGCCCATCATCAGCGGCTCGAGCACGGTCCACACGTAGCCGAGCATCGAGTCGGCGTAGCGCAGCTTGAGGTCGCGCCGGATCAGCACGGCGAGGATCTTCCGGGTGTGGATCAGCTCGGCAAGTGCGCGGCCGGTGGTGCGGCGGTCCCCGCCGACGGCGGTGCGGGTGCTGTTCATCGGGCCTCCGCCCCGCCGGGCTGCTCGGCGCGGCGTATCCGCTCCCACTGCCGGTCGCGCAGCGCCATGAGGTCGCGGCACGCCGTGAGGAAGCGCTCGAGGGAGGCGCCTGGGGTCGTGTCCCCGAGGTAGTACTCGCGCAGGCGATCGCGGTCCTCGCGCGTGGGGTCCTGCTCGATCTCGCGCAGCGCGAGCGAGCCCGCCGTCGTGGAGTCCTGGCTGCGCAGGCGCGGCACGCGGCGCAGCAGCTCGGTGCCGGCGTCCTGCGCCCCGGGATGGGCGACCGAGGTGATCACCATCGGCCGGCCCCCGGCCAGCCAGTCGTTCGCGACGGCCGAGACGTCGCAGATCAGCAGGTCCGCGGCGGCGAAGTCGCGCTGCAGGGAGCGGCCGGAGGAGACGAGGTGCCCGCCGTGGGCGAGGAGCTCGCGCACCTCGGCGTCGGCCGCGCCGTACTCGGGCAGGCGCACCCCGGTCAGGGGGTGGGGACGGTAGATCACCCGCAGCCCCGCCGCCTGCAGCGAGCGCACCAGCACCGGGGCGTGGGTGACCAGGGAGCTGTAGGCGACCGAGGCCTGTCCGCCCTCCCAGGTCGGGGCGTACAGCACGGTGTGCCGTCCGTCCGCGGCGGCCCGGTCGGCCTCGAGCGCCGCGGCGTCCTCGATCCGGTCCGTGTCCAGGGCGGGACGGCCCACCGGGATGCAGCGCGAGTCCGCGTCGAACAGGCCCGTGTACGCGGTGAAGCGGTCGATCGCCGCCTGTCCGGCGACGAAGGAGAAGTCGTAGGCCTTGACCTGGTTGGAGACCGAGACGCCCTTGTCCGAGTCGCCGTGGAGCAGGGAGACGTGCACCACCGAGCGGGAGCGCAGCGGCGCGGTGTTCATGGGGTTGTAGTTCACGTAGAGGATCAGCTTGGTGGCGCTGCGGGCGATCAGCCCGTCCAGGGTCGCGTCCAGCGCGACTGTGACCACCGGCATGTCCATCTCGTCGCGCAGCGTCGCGGCGACGCGCGAGTCCATGCACACGACGGTCACCCCGACCGCCTCGTGCAGCGCCTTCAGCGGGCCGTACCAGCCGCGCATCTGGTAGAGGCTGTCCATGGTGTCGGCGAAGTAGACGATGACGTCGCCGTACAGCGCCTCGTCCTGCAGGTCGGCGTCGTCCCCGAGACCGTCGGGCATTCCGCCGGGCAGCAGGTGGTAGCGGCGCATGATCCTCCCGCCCATGCTGCGCAGGCGGCGGTTCAGGGTGTTGGCTCGGGGGTCCACGGACCTCTCCTTCTGTCTGCGGCCGGGGAGGCGCAGGCCCCCTCGAACAACGGGATCCAGGCCTCGGCCCGGGTGCGGCGGGGCATCGCGCCCCGGTAGCGGCGGGCCAGCCGCGGCCAGGCCAGGGCCAGGCGGGCATGGCTGGCGAGGGTGCGGCGCAGCAGCGCCCTGCCTTCGGCGGGCAGCGGCGCGAGCTCGTCCACGCCCCGTCCCTGCGCATCGGTGACCACGACGGCGTCGGCGCCCAGCGTGCTGCGCCAGCGCAGCGCCTCGGCGCTCACCCGGCGCACCCGGCGACGCTCCGGCGCCTCGCGCCGCAGGAGCAGGACGAGCGCTCGCAGCAGGCAGGGCAGGAGGCGGGGGAGGGACTCGGTCGCCGGGGGCAGGACGACGGGGAGCGGATGGTCGGCCCGCCAGGCGAGGACGACCTGCTGGGAGTCGGCGCGGGCGCGGGCGATGTCGCTGCCGAGCCAGGACTCGGGACCGGCGAGGAAGGAGTCGATGCCCGACTCCCACAGCGTCGCGGTGAGGTGGTGGCCGGCCAGGACGTGCTTGAGCTGGTGCAGCAGCGAGGAGAGGACGACGCGCCGACCGGCGCCGTGGACGGCCGCGGTGGTCAGGCGGTTGCGGTGCAGGATCCTGGCCGGCCACGCCATCTGGGTGCGGTGCGCGTTCCACGAGGGATGGCGCACGGAGGTGCCCGGCAGCACCGCATGGCGGTAGCCGCGGCGGGTGGCGCGCAGCCCGTACTCGGCGTCGTCCCACTTCAGGAAGAACGGGGCGGGCAGCCCGAGCTCCTCGGTCGTGCCCGGGGGCAGCAGCGTCCCCCACCAGCCGGTGTAGTTCGGCGGCGTGGTCTCGACCAGGAAGGTCCACTCCGCAGGGTCGGTGCCGCGCAGGTCGACGTGCTCGTGCACCCCGTCGCTCGCGCGCCACTGGAAGTGCTGGGGGCTGACCGCCTCGGCGTGGGCGAGCAGCCGGCCGGGACGCTCGGCGTCGAACAGCGGGGTGCCGACGATGGTGCGCTGCGGGGAGAGGGTCTGCAGCAGCAGCATGCGGCGCAGGGACTCCTCGGAGATCGCCGCGTCGTCGTCGGAGAGCAGCACGGCGTCCTCGGGGTGCGCGGCGGCCTCGAGCATCCCGCGGGCGTAGCCGCCCGAGCCGCCGAGGTTCTGCTGGGTGATCAGGCGCAGCCCCGCGTGCTCTGCCCGCAGTCGGGTCATGTCGGGATGGTCGGCGAGGTTCCCTCCCTGGTCGACGACGATCACCTCGCGCACCTGCGGCATGGCGAGGAAGGCGCGGGCCTGCGCGAGCGCGGCGGACTCGCGGCGGAGGGTCGGCATCACCACGCTCACGCGGGGGAGCGCGGCGGCGGCGCGGGGGATACGGGGCACGGTCCAGCGCACGGTGCGGACGTCCCCCTCGAACCACAGCCAGTCGGCCTCGAGGGAGGCGGGGACCCGGCGCACACCGCTCCCTCCGGTCTCGAGGACGCGGCGCTCGCCGGCGACGGAGGCCATGAGCACCGCGGAGGGGTCGTCGATCACGGCGGTCAGCGGGAGGCGGCCCAGCACCCGCCGCCAGTGCCGCAGCGGCAGCGCCTGGTCCCAGAGGGAGCGTCCCTCCTCGGCGTCATAGCGCTGGAGCAGCAGCGGCTCGGCGCCGGGCTCCTCCGCGTCGGGGCGGTCGTGCGCGCTCATCGCGTCCCCGCGGGAGGAGTCGGTGCGGGCGGGGTCGCCGCGACGGCGCACGGGGCCGAGGTCCTGCCCGGGATGCGCGTCATGGCGACTCCTAAGCGGGCGGTGGACGGGGAGGAGGGACGGAGGGCCTGGTCGTCGTGCAGGGGAGCGGAGAGGTGTGCGGCGACGGCCGGGGGAGGCACCGCGGGGGATGCCCAGGGAGCTTAGCAAGATGAACGCCAGGTGTACGGGAGGTGCCGTCCGAGTGGCGCGGGTCGCTAGACTCGCGCCGCGTGAGCGGAGGCGGCGAGCCGGAGCAGAGGGGGACGGGCATGGGCGGCTGGAGGCGACGGGGCGCGGCGGTGAAGCGGGGCGACCCGCTGCGCGCGGCCGTCCGGCAGGGCCGGCGTCTGCTGCCG
Source organism: Brachybacterium sp. sponge (assembly GCF_001613775.1). Lineage (NCBI taxonomy): Bacteria > Bacillati > Actinomycetota > Actinomycetes > Micrococcales > Dermabacteraceae > Brachybacterium > Brachybacterium sp. sponge. The sequence continues at coordinate 1,322,408 of NZ_LRMP01000001.1, forward strand.
GCCGCCGACGGCGAGCTCGCGCTGCGACCCGGCGGCGGACGCACGGCCCGCGAGGTCCTCGCCCCGGACCTGCACGCCGAGGCCGCGGCCGCCCGCGAGCACGTGCTCGACGCCCTCGCGGACCTCGCCCCCGTCCTCGCCCCCGCCGTCGCGGGCCGTCCGGCACGGCTCGCCGTCCGCGAGACCGATCGTGAGCGCCTCGGGGCGGCGCTCGGACGCCTGCCCGCCTGGATGGAGGTCACCGGGTCCCCGGCCCGCTCGCGGCGCCTCGCCGTCCGGCCGCTGCTCGCCGTGAACTCGCGGCTCCTTCCGCCCCATCCGGAGCTCGGCGTCGAGATCGACGTGATGGGGGTCGAGCGCCGCGGGGCGCAGGACACGGTGCACGTGGGCCGCTCCCTCGGCGCCCCGGACCGCATCGAGGCCGCCGCCTGGGAGGAGGTCTCGCAGGAGAGCCTGCAGCCCCGGCGGCGCCGCCCCGCCCCGCCCGCCCCCGACGTGGAGATCGACGTGGTCCTCACCTGGGTCGACGGCGCGGACCCGGCGTGGCGGGCCCGTCGCGACGCGGCGCTGCGCGCGCTCGCCCCGTCGGCCGGGCCGGACGGCGCCCCGTCGGCCAGGCCGGACGGCGCCCCGACGTCCGAGTCGTCGGCCGCCGCGCCCCATCCCTCCGCGCGCGACGAGAGCCGCTTCGTCGAGGCCGACGAGCTGCGCCACTCCCTGCGCTCGATCCACCGCTACGCGAACTGGGTGCGGCGCATCCACCTCGTCACCGACGACCAGGTCCCGCCGTGGCTCGACGTCGACCATCCCCGGATCCAGCTCGTCTCCCACCGCGAGCTGATCGGTGCCAGCCGCTTCAACTCTCACGCGCTGGAGGCCTCCCTGCACCGGATCCCCGGCCTCGCCGAGCACTACCTCTACCTCAACGACGACGTGCTGCTGGGGGACATCGCGCACCCGGGCGACTTCTTCGCCGCCCCCGGCATCTCCCGCTTCTTCCCCTCCGACCTGCCGATCGACCCCGGCCCCGCCACGGCGCAGGACCGGCCGATCATGGCCGCGGCGAAGAACGGGCGCGACCTGATCCGCGAGCGCTTCGGCCTCGAGGTGCGCACCCGGATGCGGCACACCGTCCACCCCCAGCTGCGCAGCATCGCCGAGCGCATCGAGCAGGAGCACCCCGAGCAGGTCGCCCGCACCCGCGAGGCCGCCTTCCGCTCCCGGACCGACCTCTCCCTCGCCGCCTCCCTGCACCACTGGTACGCCCACGCGCTCGGCCGGGCGGTGCCCGCCGAGCCGGACTACCTCTACGTGGATCTCGCCGCCCCGGGCGCCGCACAGACCCTCGACGCCCTCGAGTCCCTGCGCCGCTACGACAGCTTCTGCCTGAACCAGGAGGAGGAGTCCCCGGATGCCGCCATGCGCCGGGAGCTCGCCCGCTTCCTCCACCGCTACTTCCCCCATCCCGCCCCCTGGGAGCTCCCGGAGCGCCCGGACGGGCCCTCGGACTCGGTACCCTGACGGGGTGCCTACCACGACTGACGCCGCGAACACCCGGGGAGGGGACGTCCTGGACCTCCCCGGCATGGCCGGGCCGGACGCCCCCGCCGAGCCGGCGGTGACCGACCCCGACCACCCGCACCCCGGGCAGTGGCGGCTCACCCATGTGCAGATCTCCAACTGGGGCACCTTCCACGGCACCCACGACCTGGCGATCTCCTCCAAGGGCTTCTTCCTCACCGGCGGCCCCGGCACCGGCAAGTCCACGCTGCTGGACGCGATCAGCGCCCTGCTCACCCCGCCGCGCACGCTCCAGTTCAACGCCGCCGCCTCCGATGCCGGCCCCCAGCGCTCGAAGTACCGTCGCACCGTCGCCAGCTACGTCCGCGGCGCCTGGGCGATGCACTACGACCAGGCCACCGGCGAGTTCAGCCAGGAGGTGCTGCGCGAGAAGACGACCCTGTCGGTGCTCACCCTGCGCTACGGCGACGGCCGCGGCGGCACGGTCCAGCTCTCCCGTCTGCTGCTCCTGCACGCCGGCCACTCCGCGGACTCCGACGTGAAGTCCCTCTACGTCATCGCCCGGAAGCCCCTGGACGTCACCGACCTGCGCCAGTTCGTCTCCACCCAGATCGAGGGCAAGGCGCTCGAGGCCGCCCATCCCGGCACCCAGACCTTCCGCCAGTTCCGCGAGTACCGGGCCGCGTTCTGCCAGCTGCTGGGCATCCCCGACGAGAAAGCGCTCGGGCTGCTGCACAAGATCCAGTCCGCCAAGGAACTCGGCGATGTCAACGCGCTGCTGCGCGACTACATGCTCGACGAGCCGCGCACCTTCGAGCTCGCCGACCAGGCGCTGGCGAACTTCCACAACCTCTCCGAGGTGTACGAGGCGCTGGTGACCGCGCGCGAGCAGCGGGACCTGCTGCGCACCCTGCGCACCACCCACGAGGACTGGTCCGCGATGCGCGAGCGCGGCGGCGAGCTGGTGGACCGCCGCGCCGACATCGACGTCTTCGCCGCCCAGCACCTGGTGCGGCTGCTGGGGGAGGAGACCGGGCGGCTCCAGCTGGAGCGGGACTCCCTCACCGCCCAGCAGCGCCGCCTCACCCAGGACGTGGCCGAGGCCCGCTCCGACCTCGCCCAGCTCAAGGAGCAGCGCCGCCGCGCCGGCGGCGGGGAGATCGACGACTGGAAGCAGCAGATCGCCGGGCTCGAGGTGGAGCGGGAGCGGCGCCGCGAGCGGGCCGCCGAGTTCGCCTCGCAGCTGGCGACGGTGGAGCTGCGCACCCCGGCGGGGGAGGACATGTTCCTCGGCCTGCAGCGCGAGGTCGCGCAGCTGCGCGAGTCCCTCGAGGAGGAGGAGCGGGGCGCCGACGCAGCCCGCTGGGAGGCGGAGGCGACCGTGCGCGAGCTCGGCGCGACCCTCCAGCGCACCCGCGAGGAGCTCGCCTCCCTCACCTCCCGCGCCTCGAACCTCCACTCCGAGGACGTGGCGCTGCGCGACCACATCGCCGCCGAGGTGGGCATCGCCCCGACCGAGCTGCCCTTCGCCGCCGAGCTGCTGCAGGTGCGCGACGGCGAGGAGGAGTGGACCGCCGCCGCGGAGCAGGCGCTGCGGGGACTGGCCCGCTCGATCCTCGTCCCGGACCGGGTGTACCGCCAGGTCGCGCAGGTCATCGACCGCACGAAGCTGCGCCGTCGGATCTCCTACAACCGCGTGAACACCGATCTGCGCCGCCCCGCGAAGAACATCGACGCCCGCTCGCTCGCGGCGAAGCTCGACGTCAAGGACGGCGAGTTCCACGTCTGGCTCTCCCACGAGATCGCCGCCCGCATGGACTACACCTGCGCCGAGAGCCTCGAGGAGTTCACCCGGCTGAACCGGGCCGTGCTCCGCTCCGGCCAGATCAAGCACTCCGCCACCCGGCACGAGAAGAACGCCGACCGCTCCATCAACGACCGCTCCCAGTGGGTGCTCGGCTTCGACAACCGTGCCAAGCGCGCCGTGTTCGAGCAGGAGCGCACCCGCGCCGAGCAGGCGCTGTTCGAGGCGCAGGCCCGCCGCAAGGACGTCGAGGTCGAGCGGGAGCGGCGCCGTGAGCGGCTCTACGCCCTCCAGGCGATCAGCGCGGTCACCTGGGACGACATCGATGCCGCCTCGGTCGCGCGGCGTGTGGCGAACCTGCGCGACATGGTCCGCGCCGCGGAGGACGGCTCCGCCGCCCTCACCGAGCTCGCCCGACAGATCGACGACGTCGAGACCTCGATCGCCGCGAGCGACGAAGAGCTGCTCGAGGTGGTGCGCGCGGCCGGCAAAACCTCCGAGCAGGCCGAGCGGGCCGAGGAGCGCCTCGCCCAGGCGAAGGAGCGCATCGCCGAGACGAGCCTGGACCCCGAGGTCGAGGAGGAGCTCGCCGCGCGCTTCGCCGCGATCGCCCCGACGCTCGTGCTGTCCACCATCGACCGCGTCACCAAGGACGCCTCCGCCACCCTGGACGCGGAGCTGATGGACCTCACCAAGCGCACCTCCCGCGCCGAGGAGGACATGCGCACCGCCATGCGCGAGTTCTCCCGCCGCTGGCCCGCGCAGGCCGGGGACACCGCCCCCACGCTCGAGGGGATCGAGGACTATCTCGCGATCCTCCAGCGGATCGAGGAGGAGAAGCTGCCCGAGGTCGAGGACCGCTTCTTCGAGTTCTTCACCGGCAACACCCTCGGGGACGTGCAGGCGCTGGCCACCGCGATCGCGCGCGAGCCCGCCGAGATCCGCAAGCGCCTCCAGCGCATCAACGCGCTGCTGGCCCAGGTCGAGTTCCACTCCGGCCGCTTCCTGCAGCTGTCCATGCGGCCCGTGCACCTCGCGGCCCTGGACGAGTTCAGGAAGGCGCTCGAGGAGGCAGTGGCGGACACGGCGCTGAACGACATCTCCCGCGACCGGGAGCTGGCCGAGGAGCGCTTCCTGTCCCTGCGCCACCTGATGGACCTCATCGGCGCCGCCCGCACCCGCGACGACCAGGTCTCCCGCGTCATCCTCGACGTGCGCCGGCACGTGCACTTCCACGCCGAGGAGGTCGACGCCGAGGGCACCGTGGTCCACGCCCACGAGTCCGGCGGCCCCCTCTCCGGCGGCCAGAACGAGCGCCTGGCCACCTTCTGCCTCGCCGCGGCGCTGCGCTACCAGCTCGCCGGCACCGGGCAGGAGGTGCCCCGCTACGCGCCGATCATCATCGACGAGGCGTTCTCCAAGGGCGCGGGCAAGTTCATCACCGCCGCGATGGAGTCCTTCCGCCACTTCGGCTTCCAGGTCATCCTCGCCAACCCCGGCAAGAACCCGCAGGCTCTCGCCCCGTTCATCGGCGGCGTCGGCGTGGTCTCGATCCGACAGGACCGCTACTCCTCGGTCTCCCCGGTCGAATTCGTGCCGGTCGAGGAGGGCTGAGCCCGGCGCTCGCCGGCCGATGGGGAGTTCTCCCCATCGCACGGCTCCCCGAGGGGCCGATACCCTGGTCGCCACCCGCGCGGACGGGTGACGGAGCAGGACGTCGCCGCGGGCGGCGCGACGGGAGAGGCGGTCGAGGATGTCAGCGCTCCCCCGAGGGGCCGAGGACGAGATCCCGGGCCAGGACGCCACCCATGCGCGGATCCGCTCCCTGCTGGAGGACGTGACGGCCGTGCTCCTCGAGCAGCAGCCCGGGCTGATCGCCTTCCGCGACCACCGCCCCGAGCGCGACCGCTCCTCGGGCGGCTCCTGGCACGGGCTGCAGACGCTCTGCCACGTCAGCGCCCTCCTCGCGGCCGACGGGACGCCCGATCCCGATCAGGCGGCGAGCGCGAGGCTGCTCGAGGCGGTCGAGCGCCGCGCCGCGGCCCACGGCCTCACCCGCCGCTCCGCCGAGGAGGCGCACGGGATCCTCGATGCGACCTGGGGCGGGGCCGACGGGGATCTGCTCGAGGTGGTCGTCGGCGTGCGCGTCGCGGTGCGGGCCATCAGCGCCCCGTTCCTGCCGGGCTCCCTCACACCGATCACCACCACCAGCCCGGTCTCGGCGCTCAGCCCGCCGACCCCGCCCCCGCGCCTCGTGCGCTGATCCGCTCGAGCGCACCGAGCGGGATCGGCAGCCAGTCGGGGCGCTGGCGGGACTCGTACAGCGCCTCGTACACCGCCTTGTCGGCCTCGAAGGCGGCGAGCACCGTCGGGGCGGGCGTCCCGGCCTCCGCCGCCCAGCCCTCGAGGAAGGCGGTGCGGGCGTCGGCGGCCCAGGCGTCCGGGTCGACCCCGTGCTCGAGGGCGACGGCGCCGGCGACGTAGTCGAGGCTGCGCAGCATCCCGGCGACGTCCCGCAGCGGGGAGTCGGGCAGGGCGCGCTCGGCGAGGGGCCGCAGCGGCTCGCCCTCGAAGTCCAGCAGCACCCAGCCGCGCTCGGGCGAGGCGAGCACCTGCCCGAGGTGCAGGTCCCCGTGGATGCGCTGCATCGCGGGCCACGTCTGCCCGGCGGCGGCGTCCAGCAGCGCGGCGAGCTGCTCCCGGTGCGCGGCGACCTGCTCCACCTCCGCGGCGACCTGTGCGAGACGACCGTGCATCTGCGCGATCACGGTCCGGACCGCGCCCTCGTCGGCCGCGACCGTGCCGAGCGCGGCGGCGAGATCGCGGTGCACCTCGGCGAGGGTCGTGCCGAGCGCCCGGGCGGGGGCGGTGAAGTCCTCGCCCGAGCGCGCGAGCCGCAGCGCGACCCGCCAGGCGTCCTCGACCTGCGGCAGGAACTCCTGGGCGACGAGGGCATGGGTGCGCATCGCGCCGGTGCGCACGGTCGCGGCGCCGACGACGGCGGGCACGTGGGCGGAGCCCTGCGCGGTCAGCGCGCCCTGCAGCACCGCATCGGGGTTCTCCCCGTCCTGCAGCACCCGGAACAGCTTCATGATCAGCGGGGAGGCGCCCTCCGTCTCGATGATCAGGGAGGTGTTGGACTGCTCGCCCGCCAGCACCCGGCTGCGCATCGCCCGTCCCAGCGGCAGCGGGGAGTCGGGGCGGGTGCGGTGGGAGGCCAGGGACAGCCCGGGACCGGCGGCGCCGTCGCCGGAGACGAGGGTCGCGACCAGGGCTGCCCGGCCGTCGGCGTCCCGCGTCGCGTCGTCCACTCGCAGCGGCCCGCCGGCGACCGCGAGCACCCCGATCTCGGCGCCCTCCTCGGGGGCGGGGGCGCCCTCGGGGAGGCGCAGCACGAGCGGGACCTGGTAGAGGGCGTCCGGCGCCCGGGACCCGGACGACGCGGGGGCGGCGCCGGCCCCGGGTGCGTCGCCCGGGGCACCGGGCCCGCCGTCGACCGAGACGACGGGCGTGCCGCCGAGCGCGCTGTCGGCCGTGCCGTCGGCGGTGCTGTCGGACGCGCCGACGACCGTGCCGTCGGCCGCGGGTCGGTCCCCGTCCCCGAGGTGCACCGCGGCCACGAGCAGGACCGTCGCATGATCCGGGGCGATCCGCAGCGGCGCCCACCCGGCGACCTCCACCCGCGGCGCCCCGGTGCCCTTGTGCGCGTACCAGCGCTGCTGCGGCATCCAGGCGGCGAGCTGCGCGGCGGCGAGGTCGAGCACCTCCTCGAGCGGCGGCAGGAGGGTCATGTCGAGCAGGGCGGTGGAGCGCGCATCGGCCATAGGGTCACTCTACGGTCGAGGGGGCCGGGAGGGAGGGGCGCGGACGCTTCCCCAGGGCCTGCGCCGCGGCCGTTGCTAGGCTGGGCCGGTGCTCGAGCCCCCGCCCCGTCCTCCGCGCGCGCGTGGGGCGCGCCCGCTGACCCGCGCGGCGGCGCTGCTGGCCTCCGCCGCGCTCGCGGTCTCGCTCGCGCCCGCCGCGTCGGCGCTCGGGGAGGACGGTCCCTTCGAGTTCCCCGCCCAGACCCGGACCCTCTCGATGATCCCCGGGACCGTCACGCGGATCCCGCTGCGCGCGCTGGTCGCCGACGACGTCGAGGACCAGGTCGACCTGGACTCCGCGCGCCTCGCCGTGCCGGAGGAGCTGGACGAGGCGGTCCGTTCGACGATGGAGCTGGGGGAGGACTCGCTCAGCATCGCGGTCGCCGGGGAGGGGACCTGGACGCTGCTGGGCCAGGAGCTGGTGTTCACGCCGCTGCTCGGGGTGCAGGGGCCCAGCACCCCGATCGCCCTGACCGTCGGGAGCCTCCACGACAGCCGCTCCCTGCCCGTGGTGCTGACGCCCGAGCTGCTCGAGCTCGAGCAGCTCGACGCGCACGGCTCCGCCGGGGAGGCCACGACCGTGCAGCTGCCCGGCGACATGCCCGAGGACGGGGCCGTGCGGCTCGAGCTCGCGCAGCTCCCGGCCGGCTCGACCGTCGGCCTCGACGGCAGCCGTGCGACCATCCCCGACCAGGGCACCTGGCAGCTCTCGAGCGATCGCCGCAGCCTCACCCACGCCCCCGCGGGCCCCGACCTCGGCCGTCAGCTCAACCCGGTCCTCTACGTGGTCGAGGACGAGGAGGGCGCCGTCGAGCGGGCGGGGCAGGTCACGCTCACCATCCCGATCATCTCCGACCTCGACCGCTCCGCGCCCTTCGGCGAGGACATCGTGTTCGTGGTGGGGGAGGGGCAGCAGAACGTGGACCCCACCACGCTGCGCCTGGAGCCCCTCGGCGACCAGGGGGCCTACGAGGCCTCCGCCGACGGCACCCGCGTGACCGAGCGGGACGTGGGCGTGTGGACGCTGGACCGCGCCACGGCCACGGTCCGCTTCGCCCCGGAGAGCGACGAGGTGCGCGTGGTCGCGCCGATGGGCATCACCGGCGGGGACGGCGAGGGCGCGACCGCCGCGACCGCGCTGCTGAGCACCGCCTATCCCGTGCTCTTCTCCCGGCAGCAGGCGGCCCTGCCCGGCACGGAGATCGTCTTCGACCTCAGCACCGGCATCCGCGACGTGCGTTCGGACTCGCTGCGCTTCGACGCCGCCGAGGCCCCCGAGGGGGCCGAGGTCTCGGCCGACGGGACGACGCTGACCGTCCCCGACCAGGGCACCTGGCGGATCGACCTCGAGTCCCGCACCGTCACCCTGACCCCGAAGGAGGGCTTCGAGGGCACGGCCGATCCGGTGGCGATCACCGCCCGCGGCGTCTACGCCGACAACCCCGTCAGCGCCTCGCTCACGGCGATCTACTCGCCGATCGTCGCGACCCTGCGCGACGACGAGGCGCGCACCGCCCCGGGCAGCCCGGTCTCCGTGGACGTGCTCGGCAACGACACCGCCGGCAGCGGCTCGCAGCCCCTCGAGCCGGCCACGGTGGAGATCAGCGCCCTGGAGGCGACCAACCTCGCCGACCTCCGCGACGGGCGCGGCAAGCGCCTCGTGATCCCGGGGGAGGGGGAGTTCACCGTCAGCGGCAACGGCGCGGTGACCTTCACCCCGGAGGAGGGCTTCTCGGGGCGCACCTCCACGATCACCTACCACGTGGTCGACAGCACCGGCATCCCCGCGAGGGCGAGCCTCGCGGTCGACGTCGACCCGGGCCTGGCCGCCGCCGGCGAGTCGGGCCCCGAGGTCTCCGGCATCAACAGCGTGCTGGCCGGGCTGATGCCCTCCTCGCCCAGCACCGCGCTGGTCTTCGGCACGATCGTGATGCTGCTGCTCTTCGGCGGCGCGATCTCGCTGTGGACCGGGACGCGGAGCGAGGTCGATCGCCGGGACTGGGAGGACTGACCCGGGCTACCGCTGCCGCGCGGGGGCTCCGGCTCAGCAGCCTTCGGGCGCCGGGACCGGCGCCTTCAGCGCATCGGCGGCCGCGGGCGCCGGCGCGAGGACCGTGAAGCCGTCGCCGAGCAGCAGATCCACGCCGGTGCCCTCCTTCGCCTCGTCGAGCTTCAGCACGGGCTCGGAGTCGGCCGTGGCGAGCTGGGCGCGCACGGACTGGGCCGCGAGATAGCCGGCCGGCCCGTGGACGATCGTGGCGGGACCGCTCGCGCTGCGGGTGTTGCCCGGCTCGCCGGTCTCGTAGCCGCGCCCTCCGAGCTCGTGCGTGACCTCGCCGGCGAGCCCGCTGCGGGTGGTCCCGTTCAGCACGGTGACCGTCACCTCCGCGGGCGGGAGCGGCACGGCGCCCTCGTCGGGGCACTCCACGGCGACCGGGTCCGGACCGATCTCCTTCGGCGCGATCATCCCGGGTTCCTCGACCGGCTCGCGCAGCTCGCCCACCGCGTACACGCCCACGGCGATCAGCGCCACGGCGAGCACCGAGAAGAACGCCAGCTGCGTCGCACGGAGCCGGCGCGTGCGACGCAGCCGCGTGTCGCGACGGCGCACGTCGTCGGCCGAGCGGCCGTAGGGGTGCGCGTCGCGGTGGGAGGTGGGCATCGCAGGTGTCAGTCGTCGAGCGGGCGGTACCGGATCCCGAAGGCGTCCAGGCGCGGCAGGTGGGCGCGCAGGCGCTCCTGGAACTCGTCCCAGCTCTGCTCGGGAGAGCCCCACGCCCGCTCGGCGAAGGCGCACAGGCGCGGGAAGGCCATGTACTGGACGGCGCCGGCGTCGGGCAGGTACTCGGTCCACAGCTGTGCCTGCAGGCCCATCACCAGACGCTCCTGCTCCGCGCTCATCTTCTTGGGCAGCAGGCGACCGGTATACACGTCCTCGAGCGTGGTCCTCCCGCCTATGGCGAGCGGCTCGTCGGCCGGGTCCGCCTGGTAGTGGTCGAAGTAGAGCAGGTCGGAGGTCGCCACGATCGTCTGGAAGCCGCGCGAGGTGGCCTCCCCGACGCCCGCGGGCCCGCGCCAGTTCATGATCACGGTGTCGTCGGGCAGATGGGTCTCCAGGACCTCGTCCCAGGCGATCGCGCGCTTGCCCTGCTCGGCGAGCACCTCGGAGGCGAAGGTCGTGAAGCGTCCCTGGATCTCCGAGACACGGGTCAGGCCCCACTCGTTCATGCGGGCACGGGCCTGGGAGGAGCGCTCCCACTCGCCGGTGGGGCACTCGTCCCCCCCGATGTGCACGTAGGGGGCGGGGAAGATGCCGGCGACCTGCGTGAGCACGTCGCGCAGGAAGTCGAACACCTGGTCCGAGACGCCGAGCACGTGGTCGGAGATCCCCCACACCTCGCGCACGCCCACCTGCTGCTCGGGGAAGTTCCCCAGCTCCGGATAGGCGGCGACGGCGGCCTGCATGTGCCCGGGCAGGTCGATCTCGGGGACGATCATGATCCCGCGGCGCCGCGCGTACTCGACGAGGCCCTTGAGCTCCTCCTGGCTGTAGGAGCCGCCGTGGCGCACGCCGTCGAAGGTCCAGGACTCCTCGTCCCCGCTCATGTGGCCGACGAGGGTCTGCTCCCGCCACGCGCCGACCTCGGTCAGGCGCGGGTAGCCCTTGATCTCCATGCGCCATCCCTGGTCGTCGGTGAGGTGGAGGTGCAGGACGTTCAGGCGGTGCAGCGCCATCCCATCCAGGAGGGTCTCGATCTCCTCGACCGGGAGGAAGTGGCGCGAGACGTCCAGATGCATGCCGCGCCAGGCGTGCTTCGGGCTGTCCGCGATGGTCACGCACGGGATCGACCCGTCGGCCCCGGTGACGATCTGGGCGAAGGTGTTGCGCCCGTCGGCCAGGGCCGCCTCGCTGCCGGCGCTCAGCGCCGCGCCCTGAGGGGAGATGGAGAGGGCGTACTCGGTCGCCGGCAGGTCCTCGCTGAGGCCGACGGAGAGACCCTCCCACGGGTCGGTCGTCTCCCACGTGCCCTCCGACCACACGACGGATCGGGGCAGCGGGACGAGGGCGATGGGGTCGGGCATCCGGATCTCCTGAGGGACGTGGGAGTTCGTGACCCGACCAGTCTGCCACGTGGATCACATCCCGCGGCACGAACCGGCCCGGACGCGGAGGAGCCCGGTCGGCGATGCCGACCGGGCTCCTCCACCGTGTCGCCCTGCTCCTTCCCGGTGACGCTCTCGCGTCGAGCAGGCCGTCATGGTCCTATGCGCGACTCCTGCCGACTCAGCGGTAGGTGACGAACACGTGCGGGGCGTTCCAGATGGTGCGCTCGACGACCTGTTGGCGCGAGCCGGAGGCGTCGATGATGCCGTTGCCGCCGGTGTAGATCCCCATGTGGCCGTAGTCGTTGCCGGTGAAGGCCACGAGGTCGCCGGGCTTGGCCTGCGACTTGGGGATGATCCGCCCGCCGAAGGTGTAGCCCTTGGCGGTCTTGCGCGGCATGTTCATGCCGGCCTGGTTGTACGCGTGGTACACGAGGCCGGAGCAGTCCAGGCCGGAGGAGGGCGTGGAGCCGCCCCACTTGTAGCGGACCCCGAGCTGGGCGCGGGCCGCGGAGACGATGGCGCTGCCGTTGACCGTGGTGCCCGAGCTCGCGCCGGTGCCGCCCGAGGGGATCGACACGCCGCTGTACAGGGCGTTCCAGGTCTTCGGGCCGACCACGCCGTCCACGCCGATGCCGGCCGCGGACTGCAGGGAGCGGACGGCCGAGCCGGTGGCGGCGCCGAACACGCCGTCGACCCTGAGGTTCGCCCCGCGGGCGTTGAGCCCGCTCTGCAGGGTCGACACGGCGCTGCCGCGGCTGCCGTGACGCAGCTTCGGCTGCGAGGAGGACGAGCCGGCCGCGGGAGCGGAGGACGAGCCGCCGGTCAGGGCGTTCCAGGTCTTCGGACCGACCACGCCGTCCACGCCGATGCCGGCCGCGGACTGACGGTTCTTGACGGCCCGCAGGGTCGCGGAGCCGAACACGCCGTCGACCCTCAGGTTCGCGCCGTGGGCGTTCAGACGCTGCTGGAGGTAGGACACGGCGCTGCCGCGGGAGCCGAGCCGCAGCTTCACCGAGGTGTACTGCGTGCTGGCGGGCGCCACGGCGGACGCGGCCGCGGGGATCGCGGCGGCGGTCCCGGCGGACGGCGTGGCGGAGGCGGCGGGGGCCGCGGGCGCCTGTGCAGTGGCGGAGGCGCCGCCGGCGAGGGCGGCGGTCGCGGAGACGGCGCCGATCACGGCGGCCCCTCCCACGCCCTTGCCGACCGGGGCGGCGAGCCCTCGGTAGTCGATCACGGCACGACCGGGAGCCCGGTGCGTGGCGCGTGGAGCGGTGCGGAACATCGGTGGCGATCACTTTCTCCGTCGCCTCGCAGTCGATGCACCGCGGACCTGTGGGGGAGTCCGCGGAGCCTGCGCCCGTCACCCAGGGAAGCGGAGGAAGGAACCGGACCGGTGACGGGGAGGCGGCAGCCCGGTGGAAGCCGCCTCGGAAAGGCGGCACCGCAGGTCACTGTAGGGGTGAGGGCATGTATGACCACAGGTGCATTTGCTGTCGGCCGTGCACTTCTTTGCGAAGATTTTGCGAATCGCGCCCGAAATGCCGCGTGTTCCACCCGGGAAATGAATTCCATCGTGATAACTACGCCATTGTCATTCATGTCCGCAGAATGCCCGATATGTCTGAATAGTGTGATGTCGCAGGTCGACCCATCGGTCACCGGACTGCGTGGCGAAATGTCCGAACAGTCCGATATGGGCCACGAGGGGTCCGGTAGTGTCCAGACGGTCGTCGAAAGAAAGCGCGATCGACCCGACCGAGAATGGTCATTTGGCGATAAAGTAACGCCTCGAGGGTGGTGTGCGGAGCGGGATCATCGTCGTCGTCGATCCCGCGGGCGGCCGGTGGGCGGAATGCCGGCCGACGCAGAAGGGGAGTCGTGAGATCGATGGATCTCGCGACTCCCCAGAGGGTCGGGGTGACAGGATTTGAACCTGCGACCTTGCCGTCCCGAACGGCACGCGCTACCAAGCTGCGCCACACCCCGGTGGAACCCGCTCGAGCGGGTCACCGAGGAGAAACTCTAGCAGGCTTCCGGCCGGTCAGCCGACGTCCGAGGTCCTCCGGGCCCGCAACGTGAGCAAGGTCGCCTCGGGCGGGGTCAGCAGGCGGTAGTTCGAGTACGGGCTCGCGCCCATCCCCGCGCTCACGTTCATCGGCACGCCCTGCCAGTCGGAGAGACCGCGGGCCTGCTGCCGGGGCAGGTCGCAGTTCGTGACCAGCGCACCGATGCCGGGCAGGCGGAGCTGGCCGCCATGGGTGTGTCCGGCGAGGATCAGCTCCGCGCCGTCGGCGACGAAGGCGTCGAGCACGCGACGGTAGGGGGCGTGCGCGACGCCCACCCGGAGCACGTTACCGTGCTCGGGCGTGCGCGGTGCGGTCGAGAGCGGGGCGGGCATCCTGTCGCGGTCGAGGTGGGGGTCGTCGACCCCGGCCAGGCGCACCTCCAGGCCGCCGAGCTCGATCGTGGCACGGGTGTTGGTCAGGTCCTTCCAGCCGTGCTTCGAGAGCCGTGCGGCGAGCTCCGCGGTGGGCAGCGTGGGCTCCCGGGGCTCGGTGAGCCCGGCGGGCCGCGGATCCGGCAGCAGGTACCGGGCGGGGTTCTTCGGCATCGGCGCGAACATGTCGTTCGAGCCCATCACGAAGGCGCCGGGCCGGCGCAGCAGCGGCTCGATCGCCGCGGCGAGGGCCGGGACCGCTGCCGCGGAGGCGATGTTGTCGCCCGTGTCGATCACCAGGTGCGGGCGCAGGCTCTCGAGGTGCTCGAGGAAGGCGAGCTTGCGATGCTGGTCCGGCAGCAGGTGGATGTCGCTGATGTGCAGCACCCGTCGCGTGCGCGCGCCCGGCGGCAGGATCCGCAGCTCGGCCTCGCGCAGCGTGTACCGGTGGATCTCGACATGGCGCGCCCAGACGTGGGCTGCCCCGGCGAGACCGAGGCCGAGCCCGCCGGCGGCCGCGAGCGCGGGCCTCACCTCACTCCTCACCGGAGGACTCGCGGATCACGACGGGACGGCCCTCGGGCAGCTCGGTGCCCGCCGGCGGGTCGGTGTCGATCGCATGGCCGGCGCCGATCTCGCCGTGCGGCGCCTGCTCGATCTGCACGGAGTAGCCGGCCGCCTCGAGCGCGGCGCGGGCCTGCTCGATCGGCATGCCGCCGACGTCCGGCACCTTCCCCTTCTCGACCGCGTCGCCCGCGGCGTTGTCCGTCGGGGCCGGGGCGGCGGGGAAGGGCTCGCCGGGCAGTCCCTCGTGCACCCGGGTCATGTACTCCTGCCAGGTGGGCAGGGAGACCGTGTTGCCCCAGACGCTGCCGCTGCGGAGCATCTCGCCGTCGACGTCGAAGCCGCCGGGGCGGATGTTCGACTGCGGGTGGCCGAACCACACGGCGGTGGACATCTGGCGGGTGAAGCCGACGTACCAGGTGTGGAACTGCGAGCCGGAGGTGCCGGTCTTGCCACCCGCGGCGTGGCCGGGGATCGTCTTGCCCTTGCCGGTCGCGCGCGGGTCCTCGAGGTCCTGCTGGAGCACCCACGCCATCGTGTCGGCGACCTCCTTCTCGACCGCCTGGTGGCACTGGGCGCCCGAGATCTCCATCGGGTCGCCGTTGCGGTCGACGACCTCGGTGATCGCCTGGGGCGAGCAGAAGGTGCCGCCCGAGGCGTAGGTCGCGTAGGCCGAGGCCATGTCCAGCGCCGAGATCCGCAGCTCGCCGAGGACCACCACGGAGGGGGCCAGCTCGGTGCCGTACAGGTCCTCGATCGGCATGTCCCAGGTGGTGGGGTCGTAGGGGTTGTAGGTCGCGGGGACCACGCCGATGTCGCGCGCGGTCTCCGCGATGCTGCACAGGTCCAGCTGGCGGGCCATGTTCGCGTACGAGGTGTTGATCGAGAACTTCGTCGAGTTCAGCACCGTCTCCATCGGCGCGATCGGCACGGAGACCGCGTTGTCCGGGTTGTAGCCGGGGTTCTCGCGCCAGGCGCCGCGCGGCAGGCACTCCGCCGGGAAGCTCGACATCGACTCGCGCGTGGTGCTCACCCGGTCGTCGATGCTCCGTCCGCTCTCGAGCCAGTTCTGCAGCACGAAGGGCTTGAAGGTCGAGCCGACGGGGAAGCCGCTGCCGCCTCCGAGGGCCTGCGGCACGTTGTAGTTGATCGCGGTCTCGCCGGGCTGGGAGTCCTCGTGCGGGTTGAAGGTGCGGTTCTCCGCCATCGTGAGGATCTTGCCGGTGCCCGGCTCGACGGTGACGATCGAGTGGCCGAAGCCGTGCTGGGAGTCGCCGGGGACCTTGCGCTGGAGGATGTCCACCGCCGCGGCCTGCGTGTTCGGGTCCAGCGTGGTCCTGATCGTGAGCCCGCCGCCGTAGAGCAGCTTGCGCCGCTCCTCGTAGGTGGGGGCGAAGTTCGGGTCGTTCAGCAGGGAGCGCGTGACGTAGTCGCAGAAGAACCCGCTTGTGCCGGCGTCGGCGCAGCCGGCCCGCACGTTCTGGATCTGCAGCATCTCCTCGACGGGCTGGGCGGTGTACTGCTCGTACTCCTCCTCGGTCACGAAGCCCTCGCGCTTCATGTCCGCGAGCACCTCGTTGCGGCGCTTCTGGCCCGCCTCGGGATGGGCGACCGGGTCGTACTGGTTCGGGCCGTTGGTGATGCCGGCCAGGAGCGCGGCCTCGCCGGGGTTGAGGTCCTTAGCGCTCTTGGAGAAGTAGTGGCGCGAGCCCGTCTCGACGCCGTACTGGGAGGGGCCGAACTGCGCCACGTTCAGGTAGGCGTTGAGGATCTCGTCCTTGCTCCACTGCTTCTCGAGCGAGATCGCGAGCTTCGCCTCGCGCAGCTTGCGGCCGTAGCTCTGCTCGGTCGCGGCGAGCTGGTCCTCCTGGTCGCCGCGCTGCACGGCGTCCATGAGCAGCGCGTTCTTCACGTACTGCTGGGTGAGTGTCGAGCCGCCCTGCGTCGCGCCGCCCGCGGCGTTCGAGGCGAAGGCGCGGACCAGGCCCTTGGGGTCCACGCCGCCGTGCTCGTAGAAGCGGCGGTCCTCGACCGCGATCACCGCGTTCTGCATGTGGGGCGAGATCTCCTCGATCGGCACCATGATGCGGTTCTCGGTGTAGAAGGTCGCCAGCAGCGACCCGTCGGCCGCCTCGATGCGGCTGGCCTCGTTCAGCGGTTCGACCTCGAGCTCGCTGGGGTAGGACTCGAAGAGGTCCACCCCGTCCTCGGCGACGGCGGAGGTCGCCGAGACCGCGGGAAGGAAGAACGCCGCGAGCAGGACGCCGGCGAGGGCCGAGACGGCGAGGAGCCCCAGCAGCAGGTAGACGGTCTGCGCCAGGGCGACGGGCAGGGAGCGTCCCGAGCTGGACGCGGGCGAGGTGCGGGCCATGGAACTACAGTACGGCGACCCTCCCCGGGGCGGCCATCAGGCAGGCCGCGCGCGCGGAATCTTCACGAAGCCGATGCCGCGCCGTGACCTGCCCCGGCGCGACGGGCTCAGGCGCGCGATAGCACGGGCCGCGACCGGCGTCGCGGAGCACCGCGCGTTTTGCCATGTGGCGACCGTCTCCATACAGTGGGGCGAGGAACGGATCAAGGTCGATCCGGGAGACGGAAGGGGATGGAGAATGACCATCGGGGGAAGCGCCTTCACCGGCGACAGCAGCTGGGCCGCCCGCGGCGCCTGCGTGACGATGGATCCCGACGGATTCTTCGTGCAGGGCGCGGAGCAGCACGCCGTCAAGGCGGCCTGCGGCGCGTGCCCGGTGCGCACCGAGTGCCTGGCCGACGCGCTCGACAACCGCGTCGACTTCGGCGTGTGGGGCGGGATGACCGAGCGAGAGCGGCGACGTCTGCTGCGCCGCCACCCGCACGTCAGCGACTGGTCCGCGCTGCTGCGGCGCGCCGAGCAGCAGGCCGTCGGCGGCTGACCTCCTCGGACCGGGCTCCCCGGGTAGGCTCGACCCCATGAGCACACTCACCCGCTGGGAGTACCTGACCGTCCCGCTGCTGATCCACGCGACCAAGCAGATCCTGGACAACTACGGCGACGAGGGCTGGGAGCTGGTCCAGGTCGTGCCGGGGCCGAACCCGGAGAACCTGGTCGCCTATCTCAAGCGCCCGCGGGTCGAGGGCTGAGCCGATGACCGACGCCGTCCCGGCGCGCAGCCCGCGCACCCGCGCCCGCCTCGCCGAGCTCGGGCACGCCCTGCCCGAGGTCGCGGCCCCGGTGGCCGCCTATGTGCCGGCCGTCCGGACCGGCTCCCACGTCCACACCTCCGGGCAGCTGCCCTTCGTGGACGGGGCGCTGCCGCGCACCGGCAAGGTCGGCGCCGAGGTGACGGCCGAGCAGGCCGCCGAGCTCGCCGCGACCTGCTGCCTCAACGCCCTCGCCGCCGTGGAGGCGCTCGTGGGCGACCTCGACCAGGTGGTCAGGATCGTGAAGGTGACCGGCTTCGTCGCCTCCGACCCCTCGTTCACGGGCCAGCCCGCCGTGATCAACGGCGCGAGCACCCTGCTCGGCGAGGTCTTCGGCGAGGCCGGGAGCCATGCCCGCTCCGCCGTGGGCGTGGCCGTGCTGCCCCTGGACGCCCCGGTCGAGCTCGAGCTCGTCGTCGAGCTCTCCGCGTCTCTCGCCCCCACCGCCTGAGCGGGGCCGCGATGGACGAGCATCTCGGGCAGCGGGCTCCCGATGCCCCGGCGGTCGAGCTGATCGTGGTGCGGGCCGACAATCCCGGACCCATGACGCTCAGCGGCACCAACAGCCACGTGCTGCGCGACGAGGACCAGGTGTGGGTGATCGACCCCGGCCCGAAGGACCCCGAGCACCTCGCCGAGCTGCTGCTGACCTGCGGCGACGACGCCCGACCGGAGGGCGTCCTGGTCACCCACCGGCACGCGGACCACGCCGCGGGCGCCGCGACCCTCGCCCGGCAGCTCACCGCCCGCAGCGGCCGGGAGGTGCCGCTGTGGGCGGCCGATCAGTCCGCCGTGCCCGGCTCGCGCCCGCTGCCCGCGACGCTGATCGGCGACAACGGGACCGTCGGCCATGTCATCCACCTGCCGGGGCACACCTCCGACTCCGTCGGCGTGCTCGTGGAGGGCGGGCGGATGCTGACCGGCGACACGCTCCTGGGCGGCTCCTCGACGGTGATCGTGCCCGAGCACGGCGGCTCGCTCACCGAGTACCTGCAGTCCCTCGCGATCCTCCACGCCCTCGCCGAGGACGGCCGGATCAGCGCGTTCTTCCCCGGCCACGGCCCCTCCGTCGACTCCCCGCTGGAGGTGCTCGCCGTCCTCGAGGAGACGATCGCGCACCGCGAGGAGCGGATCGATCAGGTGCGGCGCGCCCGCACCGCCGGGGTGCTCACCCTCGACCGCCTGCTGCGCGTGGTCTACGGCCCGGACCTGCCCGAGCAGCTGCAGGACGCGGCCCGCTGGAACCTCCGCGCCACGCTCGACCACCTCGCCCAGGAGCGCTGAGCCCTCGCCACGCCGCACGAGCCTGGCGAGACCACGGATCTCGTGGGTCCGGGCCGGTCTCCCGTCGTCCCGGTGCGTTTGTCGCGCCGTGGGGCGGCCGCGGGGTCGAGACGAGCCCGGGCGCGGAACGGCCCTCCTCCCCGCGCGGGGAGGAGGGCCGTTCGTGCGCGGGCGGGGCGTCGGGCGTCTGCGCGAGATGCCCGGGCCCGCCTCAGCGGGCGCGGCGGCGCAGGCGCTCCACGTCGGCGATGAGGACGGCGCGGGCCTCGAGCCGGATCCAGCCGCGGGAGGCGAAGTCGGCCAGGGCCTTGTTCACCGTCTCGCGGGAGGCGCCGACCAGCTGGGCCAGCTCCTCCTGGGTCAGGCCGTGGGCGACCATCACGCCGTCGTCGGTCTGACGGCCGAAGCGCTGGGCGAGGTCGAGCACGTTCTTCGCCACGCGACCGGGCACATCGGCGAAGACCAGGTCCGCGAGGGACTCGTTGGTCTTGCGCAGTCGACGCGCGAGCGAGGCGAGCAGGTGGCGACCCACCTCCGGACGCTGCGCGAGGACGCGGTACAGGTCCTGCTGCGAGAGGGAGTACAGGGTCGACTCGGCCACGACCGTCGCCGTCGCGTTGCGCGGCGCGGGGTCGAAGAGGGAGAGCTCGCCGAGGGTCTCGCCCGGGCCGAGCACCGCGAGCAGGTTCTCGCGGCCGTCGCCCGAGGCATGGCCGACCTTCACCTTGCCGGAGCCGATGATGAAGAGCCGGTCGCCCGGATCGCCCTCACGGAAGATGATGGCGCTGCGGTGGTAGTCCTCCTGCTTCATC
Organism: Brachybacterium sp. sponge; assembly: GCF_001613775.1. Taxonomy (NCBI): domain Bacteria; kingdom Bacillati; phylum Actinomycetota; class Actinomycetes; order Micrococcales; family Dermabacteraceae; genus Brachybacterium; species Brachybacterium sp. sponge. The sequence continues at coordinate 1,341,980 of NZ_LRMP01000001.1, forward strand.
GACGCCAGGACCGCCTGCTTGCCGTCCTCGTCGAGCGCGGCGAACAGCGGCGACGACCGTACGATGTTCTCGTCCACGGAACCTCCTGGATGTGGGGCCCCGATCTTCCGGGACCGTGCTGTGCAACCTGTGGCGGACGCCACGATCTGCGGTGGCGGCTGTCACATGATGGTCAAACACTATCGCGCTCGCGGCGTCATGGCCCATCACCGAGGAAGGGAGACGTCTCCGGCATGTCGAGCAGGTCGTCCCGCCGCTCCGCCGCGGCCGCCCCCGGGGGCTGCGCCGACGCGGGTCTCGTCGCGGCCCGACTCGAGCGCCTCCACGCCGGTGCGCGCACCGAGCTCGACCACCGCGACGCCTTCGGACTGCTGGTCGCGACGGTGCTCTCCGCGCAGACGACCGACGTGCGCGTCAACCAGGTCACCCCCGGACTGTTCTCCCGCTGGCCCGGTCCGGACGCTCTCGCCGAGGCCGACGAGGGCGCGGTCACCGAGCAGGTGCGCCCGCTCGGGATGGGTGCGACCCGGGCGCGTCGGATCATCGGACTCTCCCGCGCCCTGCTCGTGGACCACGGCGGGGAGGTGCCCGACGACCAGGCCGCGCTCGAGCGGCTGCCGGGTGTCGGCCGGAAGACCGCGCACGTGGTCCGCGGGGCCTGGTTCGGCCACTCCCTGCTCGCCGTGGACACGCACGTGGGACGGCTCTCGCGCCGGCTCGGCTGGACGACGGCCACCGACCCGCGAACGGTCGAGGAGGACGTCGTGGCGCGGGTGGAGGCCGACGGCACGGGCGCCGACGCCGAGGACCTCACGATGCTCGGCCTGCGCCTGATCCTCCACGGCCGCCGCATCTGCACGGCGCGCGCGCCCCGCTGCGGGGAATGCGTGCTGGCCGACCTCTGCCCGAGCGCGGGGGAGGCGGCATGAGCGCGGCCGCCCCGTCGGCCGAGGGGCTCCCCGACGGGGCCGGCTTCCTCGCCCCGCTCGCCGAGCGGGCCCGGCGCGGGGACGTGCTCGTGGACCGTCGGGACGGACGCGGCTCCCCTCCGATGCCGACCGACGGCGGACGACGCAGCGCCGTGCTCATCCACGTCGCCGGCACGGATCTGGCCGACGCCCGGCTCGTCCTCGAGGAGCGCGGCCACCGCCTGCGCTCCCAGCCCGGCCAGTTCTCCCTGCCCGGCGGGAAGCGCGACCCCGGCGACCGCGACGACGTGCACACCGCGCTGCGGGAGGCGCAGGAGGAGACGGGGCTGGACCCCGCCGACGCGCACGTGCTCGGCGCCTTCGCCCCGATCCCGATGCCCTGGCGGGGTCAGCTCGTGATCCCGGTGCTGAGCTGGTCCGCCGAGGCCCCGCCGCTCGGAGTGCAGGACCCGATCGAGGTCGAGCGCCTGGTGTGGGCGCCGTTGACCGGGAGCGGCTCCCTCGACGACGCCGCGCTGCGCCGACGCGGCCGGCTGAACGGGAACGACGTCGGCCCCGTCTTCGAGCTGCCCGAGGACGCCTTCGTCTGGGGCTTCACGGCGATGATCCTCGAGCAGGTCCTCGCCGGACTCGGCCTCGACCCCGTCCCGGCCGACGCCCCGACCCGCGAGATCCCGCCCGAGCGCCGACGCTGAGCGGGGGCGGTGCCGTCCCTTAGGGCGGGGGCGGTGCCGTCCCGTCGAGCAGGGTGCTGCGCCGCGCCGTCGGCCTGTCGGGTCCGGCCCGCGCCGTCCTGCCGGCCCCGGCGGTGGCCGTCGTCACCTCGCGGGAACCGGCTCGCCGCCTGCGCTCCGCTCGCGATAGCATGGAGTGTTGCCGGACCCGCTCCGGCAGCCTCCCGGGTGGAGGCGGCCGGCACGCCGGTCCGCACGCGCCCGGGATCCGAGAATCGCCCCACGACGACCACCAGATGAGGAATGGGATCCAGGTGCCACGAGGCAAGGTGAAGTTCTACGACGCCGAGAAGGGCTTCGGCTTCATCCTCGACGACGAGGACGGTCAGAGCGTGTACGTGCACGCCACCACCCTGCCCGAGGGGGTCACGACCCTCCGCCCCGGCGCCCGCGTCGAGTTCGACATGGTCGACGGCCGCCGCGGCCCGCAGGTGCTCTCCCTGCAGCTGCTCGAGCCCGCGCCGTCGGTCGCCCGCGCCCGCCGCCAGAAGCCCGAGGATCTCGCCGTCATGGTCGAGGACCTGATCCGGCTCCTCGACGACGCCGGCACCGGGCTGCGCCACGGCCGCTACCCCGATCGCGGCCATTCCCAGAAGATCGCCACCGTGCTGCGAGCCGTCGCCGACAACTTCGAGGCCTGAGATGACGTCCCCGACCACCGCCCCCCGCCGTCCCCGCACCGCACGTCCGAAGCTCGACGCGGTCGCCGCGGCCGCCGTCGAGCTCGCCCGCGAGGCCCTCGAGGACGTCACCGAGCCCGGACAGGTCGGTGAGCACCTCCGCGTCGAGGCGACGGGGGAGCGGCTGGTCACGCACGTCTTCGAGTGCACCATGCCCGGCTACCGCGGCTGGTCCTGGGTGGTCGTGCTGGCCCGCGCCTCCCGCGCGAAGGCCGCGACCGTCGCCGAGACCGCGCTGCTGCCCGGCGAGGACGCGATCCTCGCCCCCGCCTGGGAGCCGTGGTCCGAGCGGCTGAAGCCCGAGGACGTCGGCGCCGACGACCTGCTGCCCTACCGGGAGCAGGACGAGCGGCTCGAGCAGGGCTACGAGGCCACCGGCGACGAGGACGAGGACCGCATCGCCCTCTGGGAGCTGGGACTCGGCCGCCCCCGCGTGCTCTCCCAGGAGGGCCGCGGCGAGGCCGCCGAGCGCTGGCAGGCCGGCGAGTTCGGCCCCCGCCAGACCTCCTCCCGCGGGCGCAAGGGCACCGTCCCCGCGAGCTGCACCAGCTGCGGCTTCCTGATGAAGCTCTCCGGCTCCCTGCGCTTCGAGTTCGGCGTGTGCACCAACGAGTGGTCCCCGGCCGACGGCCGCGTGGTCCACCTCGGCTACGGCTGCGGCGCCCACTCCGAGACCGGGCAGGACGACGGCGAGCCCGAGATCCCCCGCGGCGCGGGCGTGATCGTCGACGAGCTCGACGTCGAGGTCGTCGAGGAGGACAAGGCCGCGGCGGACGCGACCGCACCGGCCGACGGCGCCGTGGCCGAGGGGTCTCAGGCCGAGGGCGCGGGGGACGAGAACGCCTCTCCGACCGAGGCCGAGGGCGCAGTCGCAGCGAGCGACGACGCGTCGGCCGAGGTCGCCCCTGCCGTGACCTCGGACGCCGGGACCGCCGCTGCCGGCACCGAGGCCGCGGGCCCCGCGTCCGCCGACTCGGCTCCCGCCGTTGCCGTGCCCGCGGACGTCGCGCTCGTCCGGCCGGCAGCCGATCCCGCGCCGGCTGAGGGCGAGGTCGTCGCTGCACCGACGCCTGCGACCGAGCAGGCTCCGACGGAGCAGGCGACGACCGCGCAGGACAGCGTCGGGACGGAGCCGGCGGCCGACGCCGAGCCCGCGCCGGCCGAGCCGGAGCAGGCCCCGACGGAGCACCCGGCCTTTTCCTTCGACATCCCCGAGGCGGATTCTCCCGAGGACTGATCCTCCGCGTCGGCCCCGCGGACCGACGCCCTGCATGTCATGTGCGCCCCTGTTCCAGAACCGGAACAGGGGCGCTCATGACTTCGCGGTAACCCCCTGAACCGGAGCAGGTGCGACGGACCAGGGCGGTGCCGCGCGGGGCAGGGGCGTCGGGCTGAGGCGGGGAGGTCGGGACCGGGCCGGGCGTGGGACGTTTCCCGGGGGCGCGAGGTGGATCCGACCCGGTGCCGGGCGCGGCGGGGTCAGCGCTGGGAGACGGCGATCCGGGAGAGCAGCGCCTCGACCGCGAGCAGCGGCGGCACGTTCCCCGCGATCCGCTGACGGGCCTCCTGCACGGCCTCGAGCAGCGCGAGCGTGGAGCGGCCCGTGCCGTGCGAGGCGGCCTGCTCGATCTCGTCGGCCACGTCGACGTTCACCAGCTCCGACCCGGTGGCCAGCTGACGGCTCAGCACGTCGCGCAGCACCGAGTGGGCGTCCAGCAGGTACCGGTCCAGCACGTCACGGACCAGACGGGTCTGGCGCCGCTTCGCATCCTCCTCGAGCTGGCGCATCTGGGAGCGGAGCGAGGGCGGCACCTTCCCGTCGTCGATCCCGGCCGAGCGCAGGAAGCGCTCCTTCTCCTCGAGCGCGACCTGGTCCGCGTGCTCCTTCGCCTCGGCCGTCGCCCGCTCGACGAGGGCCTGGGCGGCGAGCACGGCGCCGCCGGCGGTGCGCAGGGCCAGCAGCGTGCGCGCCGACTCCACCCGCGCGCCGAGCGCCCCCTCCTGCGTCGCATAGCGCAGCGCGAGACCGATGTGCCCCTGCGCGGCGCGCGCCGCACGCAGGGCCAGCTGGTCCTCGATCCCGTCGCGGCGGCGCAGCAGCTCCGCGACCACGTCGGAGTCAGGGACCGTGAGCGTCACCAGGCGGCAGCGGGAGCGGATCGTGGGGGCGAGGTCCTCGGCCGAGGGGGCGCACAGCATCCACACCGTCGACGGCGGCGGCTCCTCGATGGACTTCAGCAGCACGTTGAAGGTGCCCGCGGTCATGCGGTCCGCGTCCTCGACGATCAGCACCCGGTGCCGGCCCGTGGCGGGGGCGCGCTGCGCGGTCATCACCAGCGAGCGCACCTCCTCCTTCGCGATGGAGAGCTTGTCGGTGGCGACGACGGTGACATCGGGATGCGTCCCCGCGAGGGTGGTGCGGCAGGCCGGGCACTGCCCGCAGCCGGTGCCCTGCTCGCACTGCAGGGTCGCGGCGAAGGCCCGGGCCGCGGTCGAGCGGCCCGAGCCGGGCGGGCCCGTGATCAGCCAGGCCTGGGCGAGGGACCCCTCCGGGGAGGCGGCGCGGCGGAACTGCGCGACCGCCGCGTCCTGGCCCACGACGTCGGCCCACACCCCGGGCGCGAGCGAGGCCCCGGCTGCCTGCGCGGCCGCGGTCACTGCTCGTCCCTGTGCCGGGGCGGGGGCACCGGCTCGAAGGTCGGGTCGAACAGGCTCAGCACCTCGGCGACGGAGGCGAGCACCTCGGCGTGGACCTCCTCGCGCGGGCGGGTCCCGTCGATCACCGCGTAGCGCTCGGGATCCGCGCGGGCGAGCTCGAGGAACTCCTCGCGCACCGCCTCGTGGAACTCCAGGCCCGCGCTCTCCAGGCGGTCCTTGCCGTCGGGTCCGCGGCGCTCGTCCAGGGCGCTGGTCGGCACGTCGAGCAGGATCGTGCGATGGGGGAGCAGCCCGTCGACCGCCCACAGCGACAGCCCCGCGATCTCCTCCGGCGAGAGCTCGCGCCCGGCGCCCTGGTAGGCGACGGAGGAGTCGAGATACCGGTCCCCGAGCACGAGCCCGCCGCGGGCCAGGTGGGGGCGGACGACGGTCGCGATGTGGTGGGCGCGATCCGCCGCGTACAGCAGCGCCTCCGCGCGGGGCTCGACGTGCTCCCCGTGCAGCAGCAGCTCGCGGATGCTCTCGCCGAGCGGCGTGCCGCCCGGCTCCCGGGTGGTGAGGATGAGGTCCTCGGCGACGGAGCGCTCGGCGACCAGGTGGTCCCGCAGCATCCGCATCTGGGTGGACTTCCCGGCGCCGTCCCCTCCCTCGAAGGAGATGAACACGCCGCGGCGGGGCGGGTGCGTCGCGGGGATGCGCAGGGAGGTGCTGTGCAGCGCCGGTGCGTGCCGTGCCGCGGCCTGCAGGGCGTCCTCGTGCGGTGCGGGAGCGGGCTCGGTGTGGCTCATGCGCCCTCCTCCCCGGGGTAGACGACGCCGAGCGCGGCGCGGACGGTGTCCATCGTCCCCATCACCGACAGGGTGTCCGCCCAGCTCATCAGCGGGGACTCGAGTTCGCCGGCGGTGATCCGCCGGGCGGCCTCCGCGATCTCGTAGGCCATCCCGTCACCGGGCGCGCCAGGATGCGCGAAGGAGGCGGAGCGGCCGTCGAGCAGCTCGACGGTGAGCGTGCCCGGGGCGTAGAACGGACCGGTCAGACGGGCCGTGCCCGCAGTGCCTGCGACGACGGCCTCGGCCGGGGTGCGGGTGCGCAGCGTGGTGCCGAGCCGTGCGAACCCGCCGCGCGCGCCCCGGGCGAGCAGGCCGAGGGTCGCGTCGACGCCGGTGGGGGTCAGCTCCCCGCGCACGACGGGGTCCTCGAGGTCGCCGAGCACCATCTGCGCGAAGGAGACCGGGTAGACGCCGAGGTCCAGCAGCGCCCCGCCGCCGAGCTCGGGGGCGTTCATGCGGTGGGAGGGATCGGTGGGCATGGCCTGGCCGTGATCGGCCGCGACCTCGACGATCTCGCCGAGCAGGCCGGCCTCGATCACGCCGCGCAGCAGGTCGTACTGCGGCAGGAAGCGCGCCCACATCGCCTCCATGGCGAACACGCCCCGCTCCCGGGCGAGATCGAGCAGATCGCGGGCCTGCGCGGTGTTCAGGGTGAACGCCTTCTCCACCAGCACCGGCAGCCCGGCCTCGAGCACCGGACGGGCCAGCTCGTGGTGCTGGGCGTGCGGAGAGGCGATGTAGACCGCGTCGACGCCGCCCGCGGCGAGCATGCCCTCGACGCTGTCGAAGGAGCGCTCAGCGCCGTGCTCGGCCGCGAAGGCCGCGGCCCGCTCGGCGGAGCGGGAGACGACCGCGACGATGCGCGAGGCCGTCGCCCGATGGGCGGTGTCGGTGAACTGGCCGGCGATGTGGCCGGGGGAGACCACGCCCCAGCGCAGACCCGGCGCCGAGGCCGGATCGGGGACGGCGGACTCGGGCAGGACCAGGGCGGGCTCGTCGACGCCGCTGGTCTCGTCGGTCTGGCTCATGGGGTCCAATCTATCGGTCCGGCCGACAGGCCGGGGTCGGGCTGTGGACGCGGACGCCCGTGCCGTCGGTGCCGGTGCGGGACGGGAGCGGTGGAGGTGCTCCGCGGCGCCGATCCGGCTGACCAGTGCCCGGACGTGCGGTGTGAGCAGGATCATCGCACCCCTGGGAGTACTCTGACCACGACACCAGGTGTCACCGTGCGAACAAAGGAGTCTCGACATGAACACCACCCCTGCGCGCCCGCTTCCCCGCCGTCGCTCCGTCCTCGCCGTCGGCGGTGCGGCGACGGCGGCCGCCGCCCTCGCGGCCTGCTCCTCCGATTCCGGGGGCGGTGACGGCGGCACCGGCGCCTCCGCCGCCGACTTCGAGGAGCGCGGCCCGATCACCCTGGCCAAGGGCAAGGACACCACCGGAAAGCTCGCCGAGTTCCTCGAGTCCTGGAACAGCGAGCATCCCGACGAGGAGGTCACACTCATCGAGCTGCCCGAGTCCGCCGACGAGCAGCGCCAGCAGATGCTCAACAACGCCCAGGCGAAGTCCGACGCCTACACCGTGCTGGGCCTGGACGTGGTGTGGACCGCCGAGTTCGCCGCCAATCAGTGGGTCGTCGAGCTGCCCGAGGACGGCTTCCCCCTGGACGAGCTGATCCCCTCCACCGTCGTCACCGGCACCTACTTCGACAAGCTCTACGGCGTCCCCTTCACCACCAACGCCCAGCTGCTGTTCTCCCGCACCGACCTGCTGGAGAAGGCCGGGCTGGACGGGCCGCCGGAGACCTTCGAGGAGATGTACGCCGCGATCGAGACGCTGCAGGAGGACGACCCGGAGCTGCTCGGCTTCGGCTCCCAGTACTCGAAGTACGAGGGGCTGACGGTGCAGACCTCGAGCCTGGTCGCCTCCGCCGGCGGGGAGCTCTTCGACGACCAGGGCGAGCCGCACGCCGACTCGTCCGAGGCGATCATGGGCCTGCAGACGGTCCGCGACGGCTTCGACAAGGGATACATCCCCCAGGAGGCGCTGACCTACAAGGAGGAGGAGTCCCGGCAGGCCTACCAGGACGGCCGGCTCGCCTTCCTGCAGAACTGGCCCTACGTCTGGGCGCTCGGCCAGGCCGAGGACGGCTCCTCGAAGGTCAACGGGAAGATGGTCGCGAGCCTCGTGCCCGGATTCGACGGCCCGGGGAGCACCACCCTGGGCGGCCTGAACCTCGCCATCAGCGCCTTCGCGAAGAACAAGGGCACCGCGGTGGACTTCATCGCCTTCATGGTCGACGCGGCCCAGCAGAAGAACTGGGGCCTGGCGACCTCGCAGGCCCCCGCCAACGCCGGGGTCTACGAGGACCAGGAGATGCTCGATGCCTTCCCGTTCCTGCCCCAGCTCAAGGAGGCGATCGACCAGGGCAGCAGCCGGCCGGCCGTGGTGAACTACGGCGACGTCACCCAGGCGATCCAGGAAGCGGCCTACGGCTGCCTCTCCGGGGAGACCGAGGCGGAGGCGGCGATGACGCAGCTGCAGACGCAGCTGGGCGAGCTCGCGGAGGGATGACCGCCGTGGCCGCCCCTCGGCGCAGGGTCGGCGGGGGCGAGGGGAGGATGGCCTATCTCCTCCTCCTGCCCACCCTGGTGCTGCTCGCCCTCGTCGTCGGCTTCCCGTTGGTGCTCTCCGCCTGGCAGTCGCTGATGCAGACCGGGAAGGGCATCGACCCCACCACCGGGCTGATCCAGCAGGGCGACACCTTCGTGGGGCTGGAGAACTACGCCCAGGCGTTCACCGGCGCGGGCGCCGGAGCCGGGTTCTGGAACGCGTTCTGGAACACGACGCTGTTCACCGTGGTCGGGGTGAGCATCGAGACCGTCCTCGGCGTCGCGATGGCGCTGATCATGGCCAAGGGGCTGCGCGCCACCGGGCTCGTGCGCGCCTCGATCCTGGTGCCCTGGGCGATCCCCACCGTCGTCTCGGCGCTGATGTGGCAGCTGATCTTCGACGCGAACGGCATCGCCAACCGCCTCATCGGCTACCAGGTGCTGTGGACCACCGAGGGCTGGCAGGCCAAGGCCGCCGTGCTGATCGCCGACATCTGGAAGACCGCGCCCTACATCGGGCTGCTCACCCTCGCCGGGCTGCAGACCATCGACCGGCAGGTCTACGAGGCGGCGACCGTTGACGGCGCGAACCGCTGGCAGACCTTCTGGAGGATCACGCTGCCGCTGGTGCGTCCCGTGCTCGTGGTCGCGGTGCTGTTCCGGCTGCTGGACGCGATGCGCATGTTCGACCTGCCCTACGTGCTGCTGGGGCGCCTGCGCTCCGGCCAGACCCTGTCCATGCTCGCCACCGATGCGGCCTCCAAGACCGACTTCGGCATGGCCTCGGCCTACTCGATGGTCCTGTTCGCCTACATCTGCCTGGTCGCCTTTCTCTTCGTGAAGCTGCTGGGCGCCGACGTGATCGGGGACAGGGACCGCCCCGCCCGGAGCCGCCGCACCGCCCGCCGGCTCCGCCCCACCAGCGAAGGGAGCCTGCCATGAGCGCCGCGACCGGCGAGGTCCGCACCCGCACCGGCGAGGTGCTGCGGCCGAAGAAACCCCGGGGCCGCACCGTCGGCACCGTGATCGTCGGCCTCGGGATCGCCTTCATCCTGGTGTACTGCCTGGCCCCGTTCTACTGGATGATCGTCTCCGCGCTGCGCCGGCCCTCCGAGGGCCGCTCCACGGAGCTGATCCCGAACCCGATCAGCGTCGAGAACTTCGCCGCGGTCTTCGATCCGTCCAACCACTTCGCCCGGGCGCTGCTGAACTCCCTGATCGTCGCCGGCGGCACCACGCTGCTGGTGCTCGTGCTGGGCGTGTTCGGCGCCTACGCCCTGGCCCGGCTGGACTTCCGCGGCAAGGTGGCGGTGATGTTCCTGATCGTGGCGACCTCGATGTTCCCGGTCGTCACGCTCGTGGTGCCGCTGCTGAAGCTGTTCAGCGGCGGCTACGACTGGTTCCCGGTGAACTGGATCAACACCTATCAGGCGATGATCCTGCCGACGATCTCCTTCGCGCTGCCGCTCGCGGTGTGGAACCTCAACGCGTTCTTCCGGCAGCTGCCGGTCGAGCTCGAGCAGGCGGCGATGGTCGACGGGACCACGCGCTTCGGCGCCTTCGCGCGGGTGATCCTCCCGCTCGCGGCGCCGGGCGTGTTCACCACTGCGATCATCACCTTCATCGCGGCGTGGAACGAATTCCTCATCGCGCTGACCATGGTGAACAGCCCGCTGATGCAGACCGCGAACGTCGCGATCTCGAAGTTCACCGGCAGTTCGCAGTTCGACACCCCCTACGGCACGAAGATGGCCGCCGGGGTGATCGTGACGGTGCCGTTGATCATCATGGTGCTGGTCTTCCAGCGCCGCATCATCGGCGGCCTCGCCGCCGGGTCGGTGAAGTGACGGGCTGAGGACCGACGGGCGCTCGCGCCGGCCCTCGGCGCCCGGACAGCGCGGCGGCCCCGCTCCGGGGAGCGGGGCCGCCGGCGTCGGTCACTTCTTCGCGGAGGTGCTCTTCTTCCGCGTGGTCGTGGTGCGGCGGGCGGCGGGCTTCTTCGCCGGTCCCTTGGCCCGCTTCTCGGCGAGCTTCTCGATCGCGACCTGCTCCGTGATCTCCTCGACCTTCTCGCTCGCGCGCAGCGACACGTTGGTGGTGCCGTCGGTGATGTACGGGCCGAAACGGCCGTCCTTGATGACGATCGGCTTCTCCGAGGTCGGGTCGGTGCCGAGCTCCTTCAGCGGGGGCTTCGCCGCGGCGCGGCCGCGGGTCTTGGGCTGGGCGTAGATCTTCTCGGCCTCCTCGAGGGTGATCGAGAAGATCTGATCCTCCGTCTCCAGCGAGCGGGAGTCGGTGCCCTTCTTCATGTACGGGCCGTAGCGGCCGTTCTGGGCGGTGATCTCGGTGCCGTCCGCGGCGGTGCCGACCACGCGCGGCAGGCTCAGCAGCTTCAGCGCGTCCTCGAGCGTGACGGTCGAGAGGTCCATCGACTTCAGCAGCGAGCCGGTGCGGGGCTTGGGCTGCTTCGACTTGGGGACCTTCTTGCCATCGGCGCTCTCGGGCTCCGGCAGCACCTCGGTGACATAGGGGCCGTAGCGGCCGTCCTTGGCGATGATCTCGTGGCCGGTCTCGGGGTCGGTGCCGAGCACGCGCCCGTCGTCCTTGGCCCGCTCGAGCATCTCCTTCGCCTTCTCGACGGTGAGCTCGTCGGGCGCGACCTCGTCGGAGACGTTCGCGCGGCGCGGGTCCGCGCCCTCGACGACGTTCCCGTCCTCGTCGGTCGGGTACTGCTCGACATAGGCGCCGTAGCGGCCCACGCGCAGGGTGATCCCCTCGCCGATGTCGATGGAGTTGATGGCGCGGGCGTCGATCTCGCCGAGGTCGTCGACCATGGGCTTCAGCCCGATGGGGGCATCGCCCGTGCCGTCGGAGAGGTAGAAGTCGCGCAGGTAGTCCGCGCGGCCCAGCTCGCCGCGGGCCATGCGGTCCAGCTGCGCCTCCATCTGGGCGGTGAAGTCGTAGTCGATGAACGGCCCGAAGTGCTCCTCCAGGAGGCGCACCACCGCGAAGGCGGTCCAGCTCGGCACCAGCGCGGTGCCGCGGCGCAGCACGTAGCCGCGGTCCTGGATCGTGGCGACGGTGGAGGCATAGGTCGAGGGACGGCCGATGCCGCGGTCCTCGAGCGCCCGGACCAGCGAGGCCTCGGTGTACCGAGGGGGCGGGGTGGTGGTGTGGCCGTCGGGGACCAGCTCACGGGTGGGGAGGGTCTGGCCCTCCTCCATCTGCGGCAGGCGCTTGTCGTCGCCCTTGTCGTCGTCGCCGTAGCGGGAGGCGTCGCGCCCCTCCTCGTAGGCGGCGAGGAAGCCGCGGAAGGTGATCACGGTGCCGGCGGCGCGGAAGGTCGCGCTGCGGCCCTCGTTCTCGACCTTCAGCTCGACGGTGGAGGTGGTGCCCTTCGCGTCGGCCATCTGCGAGGCGACGGTGCGCTTCCAGATCAGCTCGTAGAGGCGGAACTCGTCGCCGGAGAGCTGTCCGGCGACGTCCGCCGGGGTGCGGAAGTGGTCGCCGGCGGGGCGGATCGCCTCGTGCGCCTCCTGCGCGGACTGCGACTTGTTCGTGTAGACGCGGGGCTTGTCCGGCACGAACTGGGAGCCGTACAGCTCGGCGGCCTGGGCGCGGGAGGCGCGGATCGCCTCGCCCGAGAGCGTCACCGAGTCGGTGCGCATGTAGGTGATGTAGCCGTTCTCGTACAGCGACTGCGCCACCCGCATGGCCTGGCGTGCGCCGAGGCGCAGCTTGCGGCTGGCCTCCTGCTGCAGCGAGGAGGTGGTGAAGGGGGCGGCGGGCCGGCGCGTGTACGGCTTGGACTCCAGCGACGTGACGGTCGCCGGGGTGGAGCCGAGCACCTGCACGAGCTCGCGGGCGGAGGCCTCGGTGAGGATCGTCGCGCTCTTCGAGCGGGGCTTGAGGGTGCCGTCGTCGGCGAAGTCGCTGCCGGTGGCGACGCGGGCGCCGTCGACGGTCTGGATCTTCGCGGTGAACTGCTCGGCGTCGGGACCGAAGGTGCCGGTCACGTCCCAGTAGTCGGAGGCGACGAAGGCCATCCGCTCCCGCTCCCGCTCGACCACGAGGCGGGTCGCGACGGACTGCACGCGTCCGGCCGACAGCGACGGCTTGATCTTGCGCCACAGCACGGGGGAGAGCTCGAAGCCGACCAGGCGGTCCAGGATGCGGCGGGTCTCCTGCGCGTCGACGAGGTGCACGTCGAGGTCGCGGGTGTTCTCCAGCGCCCCCTGGATCGCGTCCTTGGTGATCTCGTGGAACACCATGCGCTTGACGGGCGTGGACTTCTTGGGCTTGAGGGTCTCCAGCAGGTGCCAGGCGATCGCCTCGCCCTCGCGGTCCTCATCGGTGGCGAGGTAGAGGGTGTCGGCGTCCTTGAGGGACTTCTTCAGCTCGGCGACGGTCTTCTTCTTGTCGGGGCTGACGATGTAGTACGGGTCGAAGCCGCCCTCGACGTCGACGCCGAACTTCCCGTACGGCCCCTTCTTCATCTCGGCGGGCAGGTCTCGGGGCACGGGGATGTCGCGGATGTGGCCCACCGACGCCTTGACGTCGTACTCATCGCCCAGATACCGGGCGATGGTCCGCGCCTTCGCCGGGGACTCGACGATCACCAGATGCCGTCCGCCTGTCACGTCGCCTGCGTCCTTCCTCGCCGCGTCGCTCGCGGCCGTACGTCACGCCCCGTCGCGGGGTCGCATCTCCGCCGCGCGCTGACTCGGTGCGCGGCGATTGCTCACGGTACACGCTCCGCCGGAGGTGTCCGCAGGACGCTCGGCGTGCGCAGCACCAGGACCAGTGCCACCCAGGAGGCGGTCGCGCCGGCGATCACGGCGCCGGTGGCGCGGAAGGCCGCGAGCTGCGAGGCCCGGTCGGCGAGGTCCAGCGGGAGGGGGAGGCCGGCGATGCCTGCGGCCCCTGCGACCAGGCCGACGGCGCCGATCGCGCCGAGCACGAGGGCGCAGGCCAGCTCGGCCCGCGGCAGGCGCGGCACGTCCTGGCGGAGGTCGTGCCCGCGACGGCGCCGCCCCCGGCCGGCGTGCGCGGCCGCGCGGTGCAGCCGCCGCCTCGTGTGCAGCCCGTCCACCCCGAGCACGAGGAAGGTCCAGGCGGCGCTGACCGCGATCGCGCCGATCACGTCGCTGGGCCGGTGCCATCCGGTGACGAGGGTGCCGATGCCGGCGGCGCCGCTCCACAGCAGGCCGAGCGGGGCGACCAGCGGCCGGGCCCGTCCGGCGACGAGCACGAGAGCGATCATCGTCGTCGCCGCGAGGGTGGAGTGGCCGGAGGGGAAGGAGTTCGTGGTCGGCTCGATGCCGGGGCCCAGCACCTCGCGGCTGACCAGCAGGTGCTTGATCACCTGGGTGGTGAGGTTCGCGCCGAGCACGAGCGAGGCCAGCGGCAGCAGCAGCGCGGGACGGCGCCGCAGCAGCGCGATCACGGCGGCGAGCGCGAGCAGGGCGATGATCACCGGCATGCTCACCGTCTCCACCGCGAGCTCCGCGATCCGCGAGAGAAGGCCGTCGTGGTTCCGGGAGCCGGAGAGGGTCAGCTGGTCCAGCCGCTGACCGCTCGCGGTGCCGACCGCGCCGCGGGCCATCAGCACCACCGCCGCGCCGCACACCGCGGCGACCAGCAGCGACAGCAGCGGCCGGGCGAGGCCGACGGGGGAGGGCGGTGCGGGCTCCGCCGCGGGGAGGGCCTCGGGCGCCGTCACAGGGCCACCATCCCCGTCAGCGCGAGCTCGCGCACGGCGGGCAGGATCCGGGCGCGGGTCTCCTCGACGTCGGCGTCGGTGAGGGCGCAGACCGCGGCGATCACCTGGCCGAGGGTGAGCGTCCCGTCGAGCGCGCCGACGGTCGCGGCGAGCGCCTGGTCCGCGGGGACGGTGCGGGCGAGGCCCGCCCCCTGCACCAGCTCGATGAGGAGCGGGTCCCACTGGCCGGGGGTGAGGTGACGGCGCTCCACGACGTCCTCGGCGCGGACAGGGCGGGTCGCGGCGAGCGCCTCGTCGTCCAGCGCGGAGAGACGGTCGAGCGCGGCGAGGGAGGCGGCCAGGTGCTCCGAGAGGGTGCCGCTGCCGGTGCCGGTCGCGAGCTCGGTGCGCAGCAGGCCCCGTCGGCCGGCGTCGGGACGGCGCAGCAGCAGGTAGCCGAAGCCGATGCCCTCGACCGCGCGGGAGGCGAAGTCCTCGAGCCAGGCGTCGATCAGCGCGTCCCAGCGGTGATCGCGCGGCGTGATCCCGCCGTCGCGGGCCCAGGTCCCTGCGTACTCGGCGGGGTCCTCCCGGTCGCGCTGCAGCACCCAGGCGTCGACCCCGTCGGCGAGCGCGGGCTCGAGCCATGCCCGCGGATGCGCGAAGCCGTCCTCCTCGTCGGTGATCTCCCAGTTGCCGAGCATGACGGCGCTCGCACCCGGGGCGAGGTGCGCGGGGAGCTGGGCGAGCAGCTCGGCGAGCAGGGTGTCGCCGGCGCGGCCGCCGTCGCGGTAGGTCCAGGGGTCGTGCTCGTCGTCGCCCGCGCGGGGCGTGATCACGAAGGGCGGGTTGGAGACGACGAGGTCGAAGACCTCGCCGGCGACGGGCTCGAGGAGGGAGCCGCGGCGCAGGTCGAGCTCGATCCCGTTCAGCGCCGCGTTGAAGGCGGCGAAGGCGAGGGCGCGCTCGGAGAGGTCGGTGGCCACGACGTGCTCGGCGTGGCGGGAGGCGTGCATCGCCTGGATCCCGCCGCCGCAGCCGAGGTCGAGCACCCGGCCGACGGGCGTGCGGGGCGTGATCCGGGCCAGGGTGAGGGAGGCGCCGCCCACGCCGAGGACGTGCTCGGGGGAGAGAGGGGCGCCGGTCGCGAGCTCGGAGAGGTCCGAGGCGACCCACCAGTGGAGGGGGCCGGCATCGTCCTCGGCGGCGTAGGGGGCCAGGTCCACGAGGGCGCGGACGGAGGGAGCGTCGGCCGCGGACCCGTCGGCCGTGTGCACGTCGGCCGTGTGCACGTCATGCCCGTCGGCCGTGGGCCGGTCGCCGGCGGGGCAGTCGGCGGGGGCGAGCAGGCCGAGCCGCTGCGCGCCCTCGAGACCGAGGGTGGGCAGCGCCGCGGCGACCCGGGCCGCGGGCAGCGTCTCGCCGAGCACGAACAGAGAAAGGAGCGTCGCGGCCGGATCGGTGCTCCCGGCGACCCGGCGACGGGCCGGCGCCGGGTCCTCGCGACGCAGCGCGGCGGAGGCGACGGCGCCGAGGACCTCCTCGAGGTGCTCGGTGACGTAGCGGGACTCGCGCAGGTCCGTGCCGAGGGCCTCGATCTCCGCGGTCAGGACGGTCGGGGCGGCGGCCGGTGCGTGCTCCGGGGCGGTGGCGGGCATGGCTACGATTGTGCCCCAGCGCGCCCGGAGGATTCCGGGGAGGACGTGCGGAGAATGCGCAGACCCTGTGGGGACGCGGGAGGACGGTGAGGGATGCGGGCAGGCAGGGCCTCGGAGCTGCTCGCCGACCTCAGCGCCCCGCTGATCCGCCACGGCTGCCTCACCCACGTCGAGCGGCGGCCCGCCCGCGAGGGCCGACGCGGCAGCTTCCCGGAGTGGACCGACCCGCGCCTGGTCCTCCACCTCGCCGAGCGCGGCATCACCGCCCCCTGGATCCACCAGGATCAGGCCGCGCGCCTGGCGCACGACGGCCAGGACGTGGTGCTCGCCACCGCCACCGCCTCCGGCAAGTCCCTCGCCTACCTGCTGCCGACCCTCACCGCGGTCGGGGCGCGGGAGATCGACCCCGAGGCGCCCCGCGCGACAGCGCTCTACCTCTCGCCCACCAAGGCGCTCGCCGCGGACCAGCTCACGAACATCACCGCCCTCGCCGACGGGGCCGGGATCCGCGACGCCCGCATCGCCGTGTACGACGGGGACACCCCGGCCGAGCAGCGCCGCTGGGTGCGCCGCCACGGCACCGTGGTGCTCACCAACCCCGACATGCTCCACTTCGGGATCCTGCCCGGACACGAGCAGTGGGCCCACTTCTTCCGGGCGCTGCGCTACGTGGTGATCGACGAGTGCCACAGCTACCGGGGGGTGTTCGGCAGCCATGTGTCGATGGTGCTGCGGCGCCTGCGCCGGATCGCCGCGCGGTACGGGGCCGATCCCACCTTCGTGCTCGCCTCCGCCACCACCGCGAACCCGGAGCTGTCCGCCTCACGGCTGATCGGACGGGATGTCGAGGCGGTCACCGAGGACGGCTCGCCCCGGGCCGGGCTCACGATCGGGCTGTGGGAGCCGGGCACGCGCGCCCGCGTGGACGGCCGCGGCGACCCGGCGCGATGGGAGGAGCCGGGCCGCGACGCGAACGACGGCGAGGAGGACGAGGGCCGCGACGGGGACGGGCAGGGCCGTCGCGAGGAGCCGCTGCGCCGCTCGGCCACCAGCGAGGCCGCCGCGCTGCTCGCCGATCTCGTCGAGCGGGACGTGCAGACCCTCGTCTTCGCCCGCTCGCGGCGCGGGGCGGAGCTCGTCTCCACCGGGGCGCGGCGCCTGCTGGGGCAGAAGGCGGAGGAGGGCGCCGATGCGCGCCTGGCCGATGCCGCGCAGCGGATCGCCGCCTATCGCGGCGGCTATCTCGCCCGCGAGCGACGCGGGCTCGAGGACTCCCTGCGCAGCGGCGAGCTGCGGGCCCTGGCCTCCACCAACGCCCTCGAGCTCGGGATCGACATCTCGGGGCTGGACGCCGTGGTCGTCGCCGGCTGGCCCGGCACCCGCGCCTCGCTGTGGCAGCAGTTCGGCCGCGCCGGCCGCCGGCAGGACTCGGACGGCGGCTCCCTGGCCCTGTTCGTCGCCCGCGAGGACCCGCTGGACACCTACGTGGTCCACCACCCCGAGACGGTGTTCGGCGCCGAGGTCGAGGCGGCCGTGTTCGACCCCGCGAACCCCTACGTGATGACCCCGCACCTGTGCGCCGCCGCCTCCGAGCTCGCGATCCGCGACGGCGAGGAGGAGATCTTCGGGCCGACGGCGCGGGAGCTGCTCACGACCCTCGCCGCCCGCGGCGTGCTCCGCTCCCGCGCCACCGGCTGGTACTGGACGCTGAGCGAGTCCGCGCACGAGCTCACTGACCTGCGCGGCAGCGGCGGGGAGCCGGTGCGGATCGTCGAGGAGGCGGGCGGGGAGCTGCTGGGCACCGTCGATGCCGCGAGCGCCCACACCCAGGTCCACGACGGTGCGGTGTACCTCCACCAGGGGCGCAGCTACGTGGTGAACCGGCTGGACGTTGACCAGGCCGTCGCCTTCGTGCGGCGGGAGGACCCGCTGCACTCCACCCATCCGCAGTCCGCCTCGACGCTCCGGATCCGCCAGGTGGACCGCGAGGTGCCCTGGAAGGGTGGGGTGCGGCTCTGCTTCGGCACCGTGGACGTCACCGACCAGGTCACCGGCTACCAGGTGCGGGACGTGTTCACGCAGGCCGTCCTCGCCCAGCACCCGCTGGACCTGCCGCCGCGCACCCTGACCACCAAGGCCGTGTGGTGGGTGGTCCCGCGCGAGCGCACCGACGCCGCCGAGATCCCCGCCGAGGAGCTGCCGGGGGCGCTGCACGCGGCCGAGCACGCCGCGATCTCGATGCTCCCGCTGCTGGCCACCTGCGACCGCTGGGACATCGGCGGGCTCTCCGCCGCTCAGCACGAGGACACCGGGGAGCCGACGATCTTCGTGTACGACGGGGCGCCCGGCGGCGCGGGCTTCGCCGAGCGCGGGGCCGACGACGCCGCCGCCTGGGTGCGGGCGACGGCCGACATGATCGCCGAGTGCGGCTGCGAGGCGGGCTGCCCGGCCTGCGTGGTCTCGCCGAAGTGCGGCAACGGCAACGAGCCGCTGTCGAAGGCGCAGGCCGTGCGGCTCCTGGGGCTGCTCGAGGAGTGAGAGCGCCGCGCCGTCGGACGCGCCGCACCACCCATGATGGACGAAATGTCCGATTCGGGACCATACTGGGTTGCGACGCCCGCGACGGGCGGGGCCGTCGGGGCCCGCTCTCGAGCAGCTCCCGGCGGTGCGGGTGGAGCGGCATGGCCGCATCGGGCTGAGGAGCCGCCGATGAACAGCGCAGTGACCGGCAGTGCAGCGACCGACAGCGCGGGGACCGTCAGCGCGGGGACGGGCAGTGCGGGGACGGACCGGGGTCGGGCCTCCCGGTCCGGTGCTCCTGCGCGCCGCGGTCCGCGCGAGAGGCTGGCCGCCCTGGTCTCCCCGCCGCGCGTCAACGCCCTGGACATCGCCCGCGCCCTCGCGATCCTCGGGATGATCGGGGCGCACGCCGGGGACATCCCGCCCTTCGACCCGACCTGGCCGGCCAGCTACCTCTCGATCGTGCACGGCAACTCCTCGATGCTCTTCGCCGTGCTCGCGGGGATCTCGATCGCCCTGGTGACCGGGCGGCGGCGGATCCCGGAGCCGGCCGAGCTGCCGCGGCTGCGCGCCTCCCTGCTGGGCCGGGGCATCGCGATCTTCCTCATCGGCCTGGTGCTCGAGATGATGGGTACCGGGGTCGCGGTGATCCTCACCTTCTACGGGGTCGTGTACATCGCGGCGCTGCCCGTGATCCGGCTGCGCCCCTCCCGCCTGCTGCTGCTCGCGCTGCCGATCGCGCTGCTCGGGCCGGTGCTGGTCACTCTCTCCGAGATGCTCTCGCTCGGCTCCTACGGGCCTGGCGTCGATCTCGTGCTGACCGGCAGCTACCGCTTCACCGCCTGGGCGCCGCTGATCCTGCTGGGGATGGCGCTGGGCCGGATGCCGCTGGACCGGCCCGGGGTGGCCGCGAGGATCGCCGCGATCGGCGCCGGGGCCGCGGTGCTCGCGACCGCTGCCGGGATGGCGCTCGCCGCGCTGCTCGGCACGCTCGCCCCCGAGGTGTACGGGCCCGAGGCGGAGTCCGCGGCATCGAGCGCGGTCGTCGAGGAGGGCGCCGAGGAGGAGGACGAGCCCGGCCTCGGCTGGGACGGCTACGGGGAGTCCCTCGCGGCGATGGACCCGGCGTGGGAGCTCGGCGAGTCCGTGATCTCGCTGACGCCGCACTCCGGCTCGACGCTGGAGATCTTCCGCTCGGGCGGGATCGCGCTGGCCGTAATCGGAGGGCTGCTGCTGATCGCGCGACCCCTGCGCTGGGCGCTGCTGCCGCTGTCGGCGATGGGATCGATGCCGCTGACCGCCTACTCGGTGCACCTGGTCTCCCTGGTCGTGCTCGCCGGGCCCGGCGGATGGATCGCGGACAACCGCGTCTGGGTCGCCTCCGCCGTGGTGCTGCTCGTGGCCTGCACCGCCTGGTCCGCGCTCAAGGGGCGCGGACCGCTGGAGCGGGTCACCGCCTGGGCCGCGCGGCGCGCCGGGCAGGCGGTCCCCGCCGCGGCACCCGGCCCCGCCCCGAGGTCCGCCGTCCGGTAGGTCGCTGGCGGCAGGTCGTCGCGGCGTCGGGGCCTTCGTCTCGTGCGGAGCCCGTCCTCGCTCACGTCTCCGGGACCTCCGACGGCCCGGGGCCCGCCCTCGCTTCCGCGACCGCGGAGGGGAGCGCTCCGGCGTCGACCTCGACCCGGACGAGCACGTCCCATTCCCGCTGCTCGCAGCCGGTGAGCATCGCGCCGTTGCGCTCGGCCGTCTCCGCCGCGACCCGGCAGGGGTGCGGATGGGCGACCGCGAGCGCATCGGCGCCCGCGAGGGAGGCGAGATCCGCGGCGGTGCCCGCCTCGGCCCGGGCGAGCACCCCGCCGCCCAGCAGCGCGAGGGCGGCCACCACCGTGGTTGTCGTCCCCGTCCAGGCCAGCACCGACGCGCCTGACGTGCTCATGGCGTCCCTCCCTCGAGCAGCTGCGGCTCGAGCCGTGCCTCGGCGTCGGCGCTGAGGGACCAGGACGCGCCGGACATCGGCCCCGCGGGGGCGTGCAACGTGCGCGTCACCTCGACCCGCACCCACTGGCCGGAGCCCGAGACGGACACGGCCGTGCCCTCCCCGCCGATCCGCTCCGCGACCTCGACCGCCACCGCGGTCTCCTCTCCCCGGGCGAGCTCCCGCACCGCGCCGCGCGCCGCGCTCTCGAGTCTCAGCTGGGAGGCCAGGCCCGCACCGGTCAGCAGCACGACCACCACCATCACCACCACGACGGGCAGCACGATCGCCGTCTCCGCCGTGGCGGACCCCCGGTCGTCCCGCAGGCGGGACGACCGGGCGGACCGCATCATCACGACCCCATCGACAGGGCGGAGGTGATGATCCCCATCAACAGGGTCCGCACCTCCCCGGACGCCAGCAGGGCGACCAGGACGGCGGCGAAGCCGCAGGCCGCGAGCACGGTGATCGCGTACTCGGCGGTGGAGGCGCCGGTCTCGTCCCGCCAGCGGCGGGCGAGGGTGCGGCGCAGTCGGTTCCTCGTGCAGTGCATGGTGCTCCTCCTTCGTTCTGCGGGGCGGCGCTCGCCGTCCCGCGGTGGCGGCTCCCGCCGCCGTCGCCGTCCCCGGGCGGGGACGACGGACCGGGACCTTCCCGGTGGTCCGTGGCCTCACGCTCCGCCGGAGGTGAGGGAGAGGGTGCCGCCCAGCAGGGAGATCACGGTCGGCACGATGCCGAGGGCGACGAAGGCCGGCAGCAGCGCCGCTCCGGTGGGCAGCACGAGGCGGACGGCGAGCTCGGCGGCGCGCACCTCGGCGTCCCGGGCGCGGCCGCGACGGGCGTCCCGCGCCGCCGAGCGCAGCACTCTCGCGAGGTCCGCGCCGGTCTCCTCCGCGAGCACGGCGGAGCGTCCCAGGGCGTCGAGCTCCGCGGGGAGCGCGTCGACCGCGAGCCGTGCAGGGACCCCGGCGGCGAGGGCGGAGGCGACGGCCCGCATCGCCTCGGCGTCCGACCCTCCCGGCAGGGCCGCGGCGACCGCGGCGAGGGCGCGGGACAGCGGCAGCCCCGACTCGAGCGCCCCGGCGATCAGCTCGAGCGCCACCGACGGGTCCACCTCCGTGCGCAGGGGAGGGTCGGCGCTGCGCAGCAGGCGGCGCATCCACCACCAGCCCAGCACCGTCAGGGCGATCCCCGCCCCGCCCAGCAGCCGTCCCGAGGTCGAGGCGACCAGGAGCCGCAGCGGGTCGCCGCCCAGGAGCATGCCGAGGCCCAGTCCGGCCAGCGGCAGCACGAGCAGGATCCGGGCGGTCGAGCGCGGGCCCGCGAAGGCGCTACGCCGCGCCTGCGCGGCGTCGTGGAGGTCGCGCAGGGCGTCGGCGAGGTGCTGGAGCATTACGGCGGCCGGGGCGCCCGTCCGCTCGCACACCGCGAGCGCGGCGCCGAGCGAGGCAACCGTCGGCGCACCGCGCAGCCGTCCGCCCGCCGCGCGGCGCGGATCCGCTCCGGCGGCGGAGGCGCGGGCCAGATCCCGCAGGTCCCCCTCGGGAAGGGTGCGCGCGAGCGCGCCCCAGCCCTGCCGGATGCTCGCCCCGGAGCTGATCACGCTCGCGAGCTGCTCGACCGTGCGGGCCAGGTCCAGCGGACCCGACGGTGCGCGGCGGGACCGGGAGGCCCTCGCCGGCGCTCCGGCGGGGAGCGCCGGCGGGACGAGCACCCACAGCAGCACGAGCGCGAGGGCGCCGACGGCGAGGACGGGGATCATGCCGCCCTCCGTCCCGCTGCCCGGACGGGCCCCTCGTCCGCTCGGTGATGCAGGCGGGAGGCGAGATGCTCCGCGGCCGGCCCCTCCCGCAGCGTCCCGCCGTGCGAGCGCAGCGCGGTCCGGGCGGTGAGCATCCCGTCCCCTCCGCGCGAGAGCACGGCGATCTCCTCCAGCACGCGCAGCCCGTCGCGTCGGCCCAGGTGCACGACGACCTCGAGGGCGCTCGCCACCTGCGCGGCGAGCGCGCCGCGGTCCAGCCCGCCGAGGGCGCCGAGCGCCTCGAGCCGGGCAGGGACGTCCGCCGCAGTGTTCGCGTGGACCGTGCCGCAGCCGCCGTCGTGCCCCGTGTTCAGCGCCTGCAGGAGCTCGCGGATCTCCTCGCCGCGGCACTCCCCGAGCACGATCCGGTCCGGCCGCATGCGCAGGCTCTGCCGCACCAGCGCGGTGAGGTCGACGGCGCCCGCGCCCTCGCTGTTCGCGTGCCGCGACTGCAGGTGCACGACATGGGGGTGGTCCACGGCGAGCTCGAGCACGTCCTCGACCACGACGATGCGCTCCTGCGGCAGAGCCTCGTGGAGCATCGCGGCCAGCAGCGTCGACTTCCCGGTCCCAGTGCCGCCCGTGACAAGGAAGGGCACCCGGGAGCGGATCAGCGCGCGAAGCACCTCCCGCACAGCGGGGGTCAGCGCCCCCAGACGCTCGAGATCGTCGAGGTCCAGGCGGTCCCGCGAGGGCAGGCGCAGCGAGAGGATCGCCCCGCCCGGGGAGAGCGGAGGGAGCACGGCATGGAAGCGGATACCGGAGGGGAGGTGCGCATCGGCCCAGGGCACCGCATCGTCGAGGCGACGACCGCCGGAGGTCGCCAGGCGCACCGCGAGATCCCTCGCCTCGCCGGCGGTCAGGCGGAGCCCTGCGGGACGGAGCCCGCACGAGTCGTCGACCCAGACCGTCCCGTCGTCGTTGACCAGCAGGTCCGTCACCCCGGGGGCGACGAGCCCCTGCAGGGGGCCGAGGCCGTCGACATGGTCCCGCACCCGCGCGGTCAGCTCGAGGGTCGCCGCGGCGCCCAGCACCCGTCCCTGGGCACGCAGCACCCGGGCGATCCGCGGCACGTCCACCGCGCCGGGCGAGCGCACCAGGTCCTCCCTCACTCCGGCGAGGAGGTCGTCGAGGGCGTCTTCGTCCGTGCTCCGGCCGCTCATGCCGGCTCCTGCATCAGGAGCTCGGCGAGCAGCTCACGAGCGGCGCGATCCGCACCGCGGCGTCGTACGTCCAGCAGCGGGACGGCGCCGCGGGGGCTGTCGCGGAAGGAGGCGGCGAGGGGGAGGGCGAGGTCCTCGGCGACGTCGGCGGGGGAGAGCCCGCCGCCGCGGCGCACCACCGCTCTCGTGAGCCCGGCCGGCGGCGACCACTCCCGCAGCCGCCGCGCGGCGGAGCGCACCGCGTGGTCGCTCGCGGGCAGCACCAGCAGGAGCTCGTCCAGGTGCTGGGCCGCGCAGGGCACGAGCGCAGCGGCGAGGTCCACCACGACCGTGCCGTCGAGAGGGCCGAGCGCCGCGAGCACGCGCGGCAGGTCCTCCTGGTCCGGTCCGGGCCCCTCCCCGGCCACGAGCAGGTGCACCTCGTCGATGCGCGGCAGGCCCGAGCGCAGGGCCTCGCCGTCGTCGACGCCGAGCGAGGCGGTCTGCGACCAGTCCAGACCCGGGGCGCCGCTCGCCTCGACCAGCAGATCGAGCCCTCCGCCCAGCGGATCCGCGTCCAGCAGCGCCACGGGGCCGTGGCGGCGCGCGGCCCCGGCGAGCCGGGCGGCGAAGCTCGAGGCGCCGGCCCCGCCGCACCCTCCGGTCACGCCGATCAGCCGGGCGCCCGAGCGGGTGCGGGTGAGCTCGGCAAGTCGCGAGAGCAGCTCCTCGGAGGCCGAGGGCAGCGGCAGGACCGCGAGGGCACCGGCCTCGAGCGCGAGGGGCCACAGCTCCGCGGGCACCTCCTCGGCGGCGAGGACGACGACCAGCGGGGCACGGCCCGGGGCGGCGCCGGGGGAGCGGGGCGCGCCGTCGCGGAGGGCGTCGGCGGGGATGACGGTGCAGCCCGCCGTCTCGTGGGGATCCTCGAGGAGCCAGGAGCCGGCCGCCGTGGCATGGTCCGCGACGAGCTCCCTCAGGGGACCCTCCGGTCCCACCCATCGGACACCCCGTCGGGGCCTGCCGGGGCTCTCGGCGCGGTCCTGCCCGGCACCGGGGAAGCGGGAGCGGGGCCGTCGCGGCGCGCGGGCCGGGGCGGGGGCGAGGGCGTTGGGAGCCGGAGCCCGCTCGGAACCTGCGGAGCTCGGCGAACGGTCGGCGGCGGAGGTGATCGTGCTGGTCATGCCGCCATCGTGGCGGGCGGGGGCGGAGGACGACAGGCCGTCGACGCGATGGTGGACGGACGGGGTCTGTGGAGGAGAGGTCGCCGGGACGAGGGTCCTTGCGTCCTCCTCTCCGGGCGCGTAATGTGAGATGCACCACGACGGATACCGGCATCGGAACCCACGTACGACTGGTCCCCGCAACGGACCGGCTGTGAGACGTCGACAGCGTCACCGCAGCTGCTTCACGTGTACGCCTGATCCCGATGCAGACGGCCCGTCAGGAGCGGCGGTGCGACTCGATCGCACCGCCGCTCCACCATGTCCGGACCCGGCGCGAGAGCCGACCGGGCCGGAGCGTCCTCAGAGCTCCAGGTCCACCACGACCGGAGCGTGGTCCGAGGCGCCCTTGCCCTTGCGCTCCTCGCGGTCGATGAACGAGCCGGTGACCGCCTTCTGCACGGCAGGGGAGCCGAGCACGAAGTCGATGCGCATGCCCTCCTTCTTCGGGAAGCGCAGCGCCTGGTAGTCCCAGTAGGTGTACACCCCGGGCCCGGGGTGCTCGGGCCGCACCACGTCGGCGAAGCCCTCGTCCACGACCGCGCGGAAGGCCGCCCGCTCCGGCTCGGTGACGTGGGTCTTGCCCTCGAAGAAGTCCATGTCCCACACGTCGTCGTCCTGCGGGGCCACGTTGAAGTCGCCGACGAGCGCGACCTTCGCCGCCGCGTCCGCGGCGAGCTCGCGCGCGCCCTCGGCGCGCAGCGCCTCGAGCCAGCGCAGCTTGTAGGGGTAGTGCGGGTGGTCCAGCTCGCGGCCGTTGGGCACGTACAGCGACCAGATCCGCAGCCCGTTCCCGACAATCCCGCCGAGCGCCCGGGCCTCGACCACCCCGGTCTCGTCCTCGGGCCAGGTGGGAACGGCCGGGAGCTGCGTGTGCACGTCGGACAGGCCCACGCGCGAGATCAGCGCGACCCCGTTCCACTGGTTCAGCCCGTGCGCCGCGACCTCGT
Organism: Brachybacterium sp. sponge; assembly: GCF_001613775.1. Classification (NCBI taxonomy): domain Bacteria; kingdom Bacillati; phylum Actinomycetota; class Actinomycetes; order Micrococcales; family Dermabacteraceae; genus Brachybacterium; species Brachybacterium sp. sponge. The sequence goes on from NZ_LRMP01000001.1 coordinate 1,367,390, forward strand.
AGCCGGCCGCCTCGAGCGCGGTCAGGTCGAGCTGGGCGGGCTTCGCCTTGATCTCCTGCAGGGCGAGGACGTCCACCTCGTGCCGTTCGAGGAAGGCGAGCACGCGGTCCATCCGGGCCCGCAGCGAGTTGATGTTCCAGGTCGCGATGCGCATGGTCCCGATCCTACGGGGCCTCGGCGCACGGCTGTCGGGAACCGTCAACGGCACCGCCCGGACCTGCTTAGACTCTCTCCATGGCGCGCGCACTCGTCACGGGATCCACTTCAGGGCTGGGACTCGAGTTCGGCTGGCAGCTGGCCGGCACCGGGCACGACCTGGTCCTCGTCTCGCGTGACGAGGACCGGCTGCGCGCCGTCGCCGAGCAGATCCGGGATGTCCACGACGTCACGGTCGAGGTGATGTCGGTCGACCTCTCCGACCGCCGCGAGCTCGAGCGGGTCGAGGTCCGCCTGACCGACCCCGTCGACCCCGTCGACCTGCTCGTGAACAACGCCGGCTACGGGCTGCGCGGCGGCTTCCTCGAGGTGGGGATCGAGGACCACGAGAAGCAGTTCGACACCCTGATGCGGGCCGTGCTCGTGCTCTCCCACGCCGCGGCCCGGTCCATGGTCCAGCGTCGCCGCGGAGCGATCCTCAACGTCAGCTCCCTCGCCGGGTACACCACCGCCGGCCCCTACGCGGCCTCCAAGAGCTGGGTCACCGTGTTCACCGAGTCCCTCGCCATGGAGCTCAAGGGCACCGGCGTCACCGCCACCGCCCTGCTGCCCGGCTTCGTCCAGACCGAGTTCCACGAGCGGGCCGCGATGTCGATGGACGGGCTGCCCCGCATCACCTGGCTGAAGGCGCCGTACGTCGTCGAGCAGGCGCTGAAGGACGCGGCCAAGGGCTCGGTCCTGTCGATCCCGTCGGTGAAGTACCGCACCGCGGGGGAGGTGTCCCGGATCGCGCCGCGACCGCTCGTGCGCGCCATGACCTCCCCGAACTGGTACCGCCGCCTGCAGGCGCGGTCGGTGGAGCGCTCCCGCCGTCGGGCCTCGCGCCGCAATCTCCGCGCCCCCTGGCAGCGCGAGGACGACGCGCTCTGACGAGGTGGGCATCCACTACCCTGGCCGCATGTCCTCCACCAGCACGGATCCCGTCCACCAGCTCCCGATCGACGAGGCCCGCGAGCGTCTGCGCGTCCTCATCCGCGACCTCGCCGTGGTGCGCGGGCGCGTCACCCTCTCCTCGGGAGCGGAGGCGGACCACTACGTGGATCTGCGCCGCATCACCCTGCACCACGAGGCCGCGCCGCTCGTCGGCCGCGTCATGCTCGACCTGCTGCGTCGTGAGGGCCTCGTGCCCGGCGTCGAGGCCGTCGGCGGCTTGACCCTGGGCGCGGATCCCGTGGCGACCTCGATCCTGCACGCCTCCGCCGCCGATCCGTCGCTCGATGCGCTGGACGCCTTCGTGGTCCGCAAGGCGAACAAGGCCCACGGCCTGCAGCGCCGCATCGAGGGCCCGGACGTCACGGGCCGTCGCGTCGTCGCGGTCGAGGACACCTCCACCACCGGAGGCAGCGTGCTCACGGCCTGCGAGGCCCTCGCCGAGGCCGGCGCGGACATCGCCGCGGTCGCCGTGATCGTGCACCGTGCCGACGCCTCCCGCGACGCGGTCGAGCAGGCCGGACACCGCTACCTCTCCGCCTACGACATCTCCGAGCTGGAGATCTGAGGGCGGGGCTCCCGGCCCCCGACGGGACCCGGCCCGCCGGGATCAGACCTGGTCGAAGGCGAAGGTGTCGCAGGAGGCGATCGTGCCCTGCTCGTAGCCGGTGGTGAACCAGGCCCGACGCTGCTCCGAGGAGCCGTGGGTCCAGGTCTCGGGCCGCACCTGCCCGCCGGCGACGTCGCCCTGGATGTGGTCGTCGCCCACGGCGCTGGCGGCAGAGAGCGCGGACTCGATGTCCTCCGCGGTCAGCGGCTGCAGCATCGCATTGCCCTCGTCGTCCACGGAGTTCGCGGCGTGGTGCGCCCACACCCCGGCGTAGCAGTCGGCCTGCAGCTCGAGCCGCACCCCGTCGGACTGCGGGCCGGTCTGGGAGCGGTCCGCGGTCTCCATCACCCCGGTCAGGTACTGGATGTGGTGGCCGTACTCGTGGGCGACCACGTACATCTTCGCGAGCTGCCCGCCGTCGGCCCCGTACTGGGTGGCCAGCGCGTCGAAGAAGGACACGTCGACGTAGAGGGTCATGTCGGCCGGGCAGTAGAAGGGGCCGACGTCGGCGGTCGCCGCACCGCAGCCGGTCTGCACCTGGTCCTCGAAGATGCGGCCCTGTGCCTCGACGAAGTCGATGCCCTCGGCGGGGGCGAGCTGCCCCCACGTGGAGTCCGCGGACTCCACGGTCGCCTGGACCAGGCAGTCGTCGCTCTCGTTGGCGTCGGCACCGGTGAGGCAGTGGTCCAGCGAGCCGCCCTCGGCCGCCGGCCCCTGCTGCGTGCTGCTGCCGCCGCCGAGCAGGTCCAGCGGGTTGCCGCCGACCAGCGTGTAGATCAGGACCACCACCAGCAGCAGGCAGCCGGCGCCGCCGCCCAGCTTGAGCCCGCCGCCGCCCCGCCCGCCGCCGCGCGGCGAGAAGCCGCCCCCGCCGCGACCAGCGGCGGAGACGTTGTCGGAGCGGATCTCCGCGTTCGGGTTGAAGGTCATGCGCACAGAGTAGACCGGGCATCCGCTGTGAACAGCTGGAACAGCGATGGTGGAGGTCCTGGGCAGGAGGCGGGCGGGCCGGGGCGCGCCCCCGGGGCGGGCACCTAGACTCGGAGGCGGGCCGACGAGGTCCGACTCCTCCACCACGACCTCCGGGAGCCACCTGCATGAACATCGTCGACTGGGCCGTCTCGACCATGGACGCCCTCGGGCCGCTCGGCGTGTTCCTGCTGATCTTCCTCGAGAACATCTTCCCGCCGATCCCCTCCGAGGTGATCCTGCCGCTGGCGGGCGTGACCTCCGCCGGGCCGAACCAGTCCTTCTGGCTGATGCTGCTGGCCTCGATCGCGGGCTCCGTCGTCGGGGCGTGGCTGCTGTACGGGATCGGGCGCCTGTTGGGCCCCGAGCGGCTGCGGGTCCTCTTCATCCGCCTGCCGCTGGTGCACGTGGAGGACTACGACAAGACCGTCGCGTTCATGGACCGCCACGGCTACAAGGCGATCTTCTTCGGCCGCTTCGTGCCCGGCATCCGCTCGCTGATCTCGATCCCGGCCGGCCTCTACGCGATGCCGCTGGGGATGTTCACCCTGCTCACCGCGGTCGGCAGCGGCATCTGGAACACCCTGTTCATCACCATCGGCTACTTCATGGGCTCGAACTGGACCGTCATCGAGCCCTACACCGACATCTTCTCCAACGTCGCCTACGCCGTGATCCTCCTGATCGTGCTGTGGTTCGGGGTCAAGCTCGTGCTGCGCGAGCGCAAGCGCCGCGCGCTGGGACTGCCCGATCCCGACGCGGAGGAGAACGCGGCCCTCGACCAGGCGAGGTCGTCCGACGAGAGCCCCGCCGAGGGCGAGGCGCGGCAGCGCGCCGAGGAGCGATGAGCCGGGCGTCCCACGAGCCCGACGCACCCGAGGCGACGGGACCGTCCCGCGAGGTCGGCGTCGGCCCCCATCCCGAACCCTGGCCCGAGGATCCCCGCCTGGACCCCGAGCTGCTCGCCGGCGGCGACCGTCGCAACGTCGAGGACCGCTTCCGCTACTGGCGGCGCGAGGCGATCATCGCCGAGCTGGACACCCGCCGCCACGACCTCCACGTGGCGATCGAGAACCTCGAGCACGACGCGAACATCGGCTCCGTGGTCCGCACCGCGAACGCCTTCGCCGTCGGTGCCTTCCACATCGTCGGCAGGCGCCGCTGGAACCGCCGCGGCGCCATGGTCACAGACCGCTACCAGCACGAGATCCACCACCCCGACGCCGCCCACCTGATCGCCTGGGCGCGCGAGCAGGGCAGGCCGCTGGTCGCGATCGACCTCGTGCCCGGGGCGGTCCCGCTCGAGCGCACCGCCCTGCCCCGGAACGCGGTGCTCGTGGTGGGGCAGGAGGGGCCGGGGGTGAGCCCCGAGCTGCTGGAGGCGGCGGACCTCGTTCTCGGCATCACCCAGTTCGGCTCGACCCGCTCGCTCAACGTCGCCGCGGCCGCCGCGATCGCGATGCACGCCTGGGTCCTCCAGCACGCCGAGATCCCCGAGGGCCCGCTGCGCTGAGCCGTCCACGCGGGACCCCCGGCCGGAGGATGCCGGGCCCACTGTGGAACAATGAGGACGATCGGACGACCCCGTGCGGAGCACCGCCGGTCGTCATCGACCCCACCGACGAAGGAGAGTGCCCCCATGGCAGTCGTTTCCCCGGATCAGTACGCAGAGATGATCGATCGCGCCAAGGCGGGCAAGTTCGCCTACCCGGCCGTGAACGTCTCCAGCTCGCAGACCGCCACCGCCGCCCTCCAGGGCTTCGCCGAGGCGAACTCCGACGGCATCATCCAGGTGTCCTTCGGCGGCGCCGAGTACCTCTCCGGCTCCACCATCAAGGACCGCGTCGCGGGCTCTATCGCGCTGGCCGAGTACGTCCATGCCGTCGCGAAGAACTACCCGATCAACGTCGCGCTGCACACCGACCACTGCGCCAAGGAGGTCCTCCCCACCTGGGTCGAGCCCCTCATCGAGTGGGACCTCGAGAACCGCGTGAGCAAGGGCCTGGACCCGCTGTTCCAGTCGCACATGTGGGACGGCTCCGCCGTGCCGGTCGACGAGAACCTCGAGATCGCCGAGAAGCTGCTGGAGAAGTCCGTCGCCGCCAAGAAGATCCTCGAGATCGAGGTCGGCGTCGTCGGCGGCGAGGAGGACGGCGTGGAGGCGAACGTCTCCAACGACAAGCTCTTCTCCACCCCCGAGGACGGCCTGAAGACTGCCAAGAAGCTCGGCCTGGGCGAGCGCGGCCGGTACCTCACCGCGCTGACCTTCGGCAACGTGCACGGCGTGTACAAGCCGGGCAACGTGAAGCTGCGCCCCTCCGTCCTGCTGGACATCCAGAAGGCGGTCGGCGCCGAGTACGGCCAGGACATGCCCTTCGACCTGGTGATGCACGGCGGCTCCGGCTCCACCCTGGAGGAGATCCAGGAGGCCGTCGACAACGGCGTCATCAAGATGAACATCGACACCGACACCCAGTACGCCTTCACCCGCCCCGTCGTCTCGCACATGTTCGAGAACTACTCGGGCGTGCTGAAGGTCGACGGCGAGGTCGGCAACAAGAAGGCCTACGACCCCCGCGCCTGGGGCAAGAAGGCCGAGGCCGGCATGGCCGCTCGCATCGTCGAGGCCTGCGAGAACCTCCGCTCGGCCGGCACCCACCAGGCCTGAGCGACGACCTGATGCGCTGAGCGCCGACCCGGCGCCTGCACGAGAAGGACCCCGGAGCCCATGGCTCCGGGGTCCTTCCCTGTCCGGAGGCGATCCGGTCGCCGCGGCGCTCCGCGCTGCTCCTGTACCGCCCGTGCCGCTCCCGCCCTTCCCGCGCTGCTCTCATCCCGTCCGCGCTGCTCCTGTCCCGCGCGCGGCGGGGCGGCGAGAATCTGTGAGTCCCAGGACTCATGCGCGACGGCGCATGGGTCCTGGGACTCACAAAAGGTGGCGGACCGAGGGCGGCCGACGGTGCGGCCGCGGGGGTGGCCGGCGCTCACCAGCGGTTCCCGGCGGCGCGGCCCATGACCCGCTTCAGCGCGGGCAGCACGTCGGCCAGGAAGATCCCGGCGATGATCACGCCGGCCAGCATGAACAGCATGCTGCTGCCGCGGCCGACCGGGTACGGCAGGGAGAGGAAGCCCAGCAGCATCGCGACGCCGGTCAGCACGCACCAGAACACCTTCGAGCGCTTGCCCGCGGCCGTGTAGGCGTCGGGGCGGAAGCGCAGCGCATTGACGAACGCCCAGATCTCGAGGGCGAGCAGGGCCACGGCGAGGATCAGGAAGATCCACATCTGGATGAGGGCGATCATCGCCCCAGGATAGGGGCGCGCCCTGGACGCTCCCCGCAGACGCGCCCCTCGCCCCCTAGACCGCGCTGCTCGCGCCCGGGTCGCCGCGGCGCCCGCGTCCCGGGCCGCGCCGCCCGCTCAGCGGCGGCGGTCGGGGTCCGAACGGTCCGTGATCAGCAGCTCGAGCGCCTCGGTCGTCGCCGGCGGCTCCACCGCCTTCATCTCCATCGTCATCGGGCGCGGGCCGATCGCGTCGCCGTCGGCGGCGATGACCAGGCTCGGCAGGAACTTCTTCGCCTCCGAGGCGGTGAGCCCCGTGGCCTGCAGCAGGTCGATCGCGAGCGAGCGCAGCTGGATCGTGAGGGTCACGCCCTCGAAGTGGCCGGCTCGCCCCGGCCGCAGCCCCTCGTCGTTGCGCAGCAGCATCTCGGGGGTGAGATAGGAGCCGAACAGCCGCAGCCGGCGACGCGCCGTGGTGAAGTCGACCTCCTCATGGGTGACGGCGACCCGCAGCTCCTGCACGGCGTCGCGGGCGGCGAGCAGCGCGTCGGCCAGGGTCGAATGGGCGTCCCCGCGCACGGCCTCCAGGAACTCCGCCTGGCGGCGCGCGATCACGCGCAGGTTCCGCATCGCCCGGTCGGAGCCGACCAGCAGGTGCTGGATGCGCTCGACCTCCTCGGCATGGCGCAGCCCGGTGGGGGAGAAGGTCGCCATCTCGTTGGCGACGTCATTGGCCAGGCTCCACTCGTCGGTGTACTTCTGGGAGACGTCGCGCAGATTCCGCAGCGTCGCCCGCGCCACCCCGCGGTCCCCGGTGCGGGCGGAGACGGCAAGGCTGACCAGCGCGTCCTCGAGCTCACGGTAGAAGGAGTCCGCGGCACGGGACTGGAGTCTGCGCGGATTGCCGGAGAGCAGCAGGTGGATGACGAGCGCCACGCTCACGCCGGTGAGCGCGTCCAGCACCCGCCCTCCCGGGGTCATGGTGGGGGTGGCCGGCATGATCATCACCAGCAGCGACTGGATGGTGACCTGAAAGCCGAAGAGGTTGCTGGACTCGAGGAAGCGCGCGAGCATCCCCGCGCCGAACACGACCACCAGGATCTGCCACGCGCCGGAGCCGATCACCTGGCGGGCCAGCTCTCCCAGGAGCACGCCGAGCATCACGCCGCAGCCCAGCTCGACCACTTTGCGCATCTTCTTCTCGATACCGAAGCCGATGATGATGAAGGCGACGATCGAGGAGAAGAACGGGAACTCGTGCCCCCACACGAACTGGCTGATCAGATAGGCGAGCGAGGCGGCGAGCGCCGCGCGGGCGACCGTGAGCGCGTCGGCGCGGCCGCGGGAGACGCCGCCGCGCAGCCGGCCCGACAGGGCGCCGCGGACGCGCTCGATGACGGGCAGCGGCCCGGTGGGCGTGAGCGAGAAGTGCTTCATGCGGGCACCGGATCCTGGCGCCGACGGCGCAGCAGCTCCTCGAGCTCGAAGGTGTCGCCGTCGCGGGCGCCGCGGCCGACGACGAGCGGTGCGGGCGAGGGCTCGGGCGCCTCGCCGCGCAGCCGGGCGAGGAGGCCCCCCTCGACCCGCAGGACGTAGTAGCGGCCCTCCGCGTCCACCGCGAGGGAGCGGTCGCGCTTGAGGTACCAGCCGCTCAGGCCGGTGCGCACGGTGCCGCTGCCGCGATAGGGCCGCGCCCGCAGCGGCACCGGGGCGATGCCGTCGGCGAGATAGCCGGCCACCGCCTCCCGGATCAGCGCGGTGGCCCGTGCGTGCTCGTCCTCACGGGCGGCGCGGAGTGCCTGCTCCTTGGCCTCGACCACCTCGCGTCGGTGGCGGGACCACTCCTGCTGCTCGGCCTGGCTGTCCATGACGCCATTCTTCCAGGCCGCGGCGCCGAGCACAGCGGAGCCGGGCAGGAGGTGCGGTGCAGGGGATGTGCGAAGAGCGTGGAGGCGCGGCTCAGAGCTTCGCGGTCGCGGGACGTTCGCCGTGGTCGCGGGGCACCACGACCGGCTCCTGGGAGGCGTCGATCCAGAGCGCGCCGGTCTCGTCGTCGGCCTCGCCGAGGAGCACCTGCACGGACAGCGCCGCATCCAGCGGGACCGCCCGACGCACGACGGCGAGGGCGATCGGGCCGAGGTCCGCATGGAGGGCGGCGGAGGTGACGGCGCCGACGACCTTCCCGTCGGCCCCGCCCAGGCGCACCTCGCCGCCGGGGGCGACGGGGACGTCCTGGGAGCCGTCGAGATGGAGCATCACCAGGCGCCGCGGCGGCTGGCCTAGGTTCAGCACCTTCGCGACGGTCTCCTGGCCGCGATAGCAGCCCTTGGCGGTGTGCACGCTGGTGCGCAGCAGGTCGAGCTCGTGCGGGATGGTGCGCTCGTCGACCTCGCGCGCCTGGCGGGCGCGATGGTCCGCGATCCGCACCGCCTCCCAGGAGCTCATCCCGGCCAGCTGCCGCTGCTGCCAGGGCAGCGCCTCGAGCGCCGCGGCGGGGAAGATCGAGAGGACCTGGCCGGCCGGGTCCTCGGGCGCAGGACCGTAGGCGACGCCGCCGGGGGCGACCTCGGGCCAGGGCTCGGACCACACGGCGACGGGCTCGGGCAGATCGAGGTCCGCGAGCACCTCTGCCGCCGGGGCGAGAGCGCCCAGCACCCGCAGATCGTCGCGATCGAGGATCTCGACCCGGGCGGCGAAGCGCATCATCTCCAGGTAGCGGCGCAGGCCCGCGCGCGCCCCGGCGTCGAGGACCAGCAGCAGCGACTCGTCGCCGATCACGATGGCCGCGGCGAGATGCTCGACGCGGCCCTGCGGGGAGAGCACCGCGAGGGAGGACGAGGTGCCGACGGGCGTGCCGGTGAGGACCTGGGTGGAGACCGTGGTCATCCAGCTGCGGGCGTCGGCGCCGCTGACCTCGAGCAGCTCGAGCTGGCCGAGGTCGACGACGGCCTCCCGCTCCAGCAGGCGGCGCTGCTCGCGCAGCGGGGCGCCGTAGTGGGCGGGCACGGACGCGTCCGGGCCCTCGCCGAGGACCGCGTCGCGCAGGGACAGGGGGCGGATCTCGCGCACGGGACCGGACACGGGATCAGACACGATGCAGCTCCAGGGAGAGGTGGGGGAGGAGCGCCGTCTCGCCGGGCGCTCCCTCGGGGGCGGGGCCGCGCTGCTCCCAGAGCCACATGAGGCGTCCGGAGATGTAGCCGACCATGCGCGTCGCGGCGACCTCGCCGTCGGCGCCGGGGAGGGCGAGCTGCAGGCGCGGCCCGCGGACCTCGCCGCGCCAGGTCTCCGCGGCCTCGCCGCGGCGCTCGAAGCGCGCCTCCAGATGATGGGACAGCTGCCCCTCGGGGCTGCCGGGGCGTGCGGCCTCGGCGGCGGCGCGGTCCTGCCCGGGCAGGAGATCGCCGACGGTCCACACGCCGTCCTCGCGGTGCAGCAGGCTCCGCTCGCCGGTCGACGGCGCGGCGGGGGCGTCGTCGTCCCCGGCCTCCGCGCGGGCGAAGGCGCTCGTGGGCGGCAGGGGAGCGGGCGCGTCGACCCGGTGGATCGTCGAGCGCCAGGCGAGGGTGCCGTCCTCCTGGGCGGTGCACACGAGACGCTGCTCGACGCGCACGTCAGGGGTGCCCGGGGACGGGGCGGCGAGGGCACCGCTGCCCTCCCACTCGCCGATCAGCCAGGCGAGCGGGTACAGGGAGCGTGGGAGGGAGGGGTCGAGCGTGATGGGCATCGGTGCCGCGGGGCGCTCAGCGGTTGAACAGGCGGCTGATCACCAGCACGGAGAAGCCGAGGACGAGGATGCCCACCAGGACGACGAGGGCGAGGAAGAACAGCGACAGCGCAGACATGGCGGCGAGTCTACCGCCGTCAGCCGAACAGCGTGATCGCCAGATGCGCGAGGACGCCCACGGTCGCGACCGGCACCGCCGCCACCGCCAGCGAGGGGACCGGCTCGTGCGCGACGAGCGAGGAGCCCACCAGCAGATGCGCGCTGCTCGCCCCGATCGCCGTCGCCACGCCCAGCATCACCGCGATCGGCAGGGCGAGCGAGGCCAGCGACACCGCGAGCAGGCAGGTCAGACCCGCCCCCACCGCCACCGAGAGCACGAAGCGGGGCAGCGCGGGCAGCGGCGTCCAGTCCAGCAGCAGCGTCGCGGCGAGGCCCGTCGCGACGGCGGTGACCACGGCCGTGCTCCCGGAGGCCTGGGCGTCGACCTGGGCGATCACCCAGGTCGCGGCGAGCCCGGCGAGGAAGACCCCGGCGACCGTGCCCGTGAGCGAGGAGGTGAGGTCGCGGCGGTCGCGCCGGAGCATCTGGTGGACGAAGGAGGCGAAGATCCCCACCGCGCACAGCATCACGATCGCGGAGACGGGGGTGAGGCGCTCGGGGACGAGGACCGCGACCAGCGCGCCGCCGATCCCGGTGCCGGCGACGACCACGCGGGTCCCGATCGCGGAGGGCAGCTCGAGCAGCCCGGGCCAGGAGATCCCGATCAGCAGCCCGAGCAGGCCGACGGAGGTCGCCATCAGCACGGGGGAGAGGGGGCCGGTGAGCGAGACGAGCGCCAGGAGCAGCGCGAGGGCGGCGCCGAGGGGTGCGCGCTCGGGAGCGGTCACGGGGCCTCCCTCGCTGTCTCTGCCGGTCGCTCGATGGGTCGCCGACGGCTCGAGGTCCGCGGCGCTACAGTGGCAGTCTACGAGTGCCCGCAGGTGGAGGCATACTCGTGCCGCTCACCACCGCCGTCCGTCGTCCCGGAAGGACCCCATGATCTCCACGGCCGAGCTGTCACAGGAGCACCGTGACCAGATCCTCGATCTGCTCGGCGCGGTGACCGCGCACGACGGCGTCTCCCCGCTCGACGAGGCGGCGAGCCTCGCGCTCGAGGGCGACGGCGGCCGGCACCTGCTCCGCCTCGAGGGGGACCGCGCGGTCGCCTACGCCAGCGTGCTCGCCGACGGCACCGTCCAGGGGATGGTGCGCCCGGAGGTGCGCCGCCGCGGCCACGGCACCGCCCTGCTCGAGGCCGCGCTCTCCGAACGGCCCGACGCCGGGGTCTGGGCGCACGGCGCGCTCGAGGGCTCCCTCGCCTTCCTCTCCGCGGCCGGGCTCGTCGAGACGCGCCGCCTGCTCACCCTGCACCGCGCGCTCGGGGCCGACGCCGCGCTCGAGCCCGTGCCCGAGTCCTCCCTGTCCGGGCTGACCCTGGGCGTCTTCGATCCGGTGCGCGACGCGGACGCCTGGGTCGGGGTCAACTCCCGTGCCTTCGCCTCCCATCCCGAGCAGGGGGCGCTCACCCGAGCGGACCTGGACCAGCGCCTCGCCCAGCCCTGGTTCGACGCCGAGGACATGGTCGTCGCCCGTCGCGACGGGGAGCTGATCGGATTCGTCTGGGTCAAGCGGGAGCGGCCCGGCGCGACGGACGCCGACGCCGAGATCTACGTCGTGGCGACCGACCCGGCGGTGCAGGGGCACCGCATCGCGGCGGTGCTGCTGGCGACCGCGCTGCGTCGCCTGGCCGAGGGCGGGGTCCCCGGCGTCGAGCTGTACGTCGAGGCGGACAACACCGCCGCGCTGCGCCTGTACGAGCGCTGGGGCTTCGAGGTCTCGGGCCGCGACGTGCAGATGCGCCGTCCCGCAGCGGCCTCGGCATGAGCGTGAGCGTCGGCCCGGGCAAACCGCCTCCCGTCCTCGCCGCCGGCGCCCTCGCCTGGCGCGAGAAGGGCGGGAAGCTCCAGGTGCTGCTCGTGCACCGGCCCCGCTACGACGACTGGTCGGTCCCCAAGGGCAAGCTCGACAAGGGCGAGACCTTCCCTGCGGCCGCGGTGCGGGAGGTCGCCGAGGAGACCGGCTACCGGGTGCGCCTGCACCGGCCGCTTCCGGCCTCCGTGTACCTGCTGCCCGACGGGCGCACCAAGATCGTCCAGTACTGGCTCGGCACGGTCCGGGCGAAGGTCGCTCCCGGTCCGGAGAACGCCGCCGAGATCGACAAGGTCCGCTGGGTCCCGCTGGCGGAGGCCGAGGGGATGGTCGCGCGCCAGGGCGACCAGGTGCTGCTGCAGTCGCTGCGACGCTTCGCGGAGGCGGGGGAGCTGCGCACGGCGCCCGTCGTGATCCAGCGCCACGGAGCGGCGGTCTCCCGGTCGAAGTGGCGCCGCGGGGAGGGGGCCCGCCCCCTGAACTCGAAGGGGAAGAAGCAGGCCAAGGCCCTCCCGCCGCTGCTGGACGCCTTCGACCCGGGGAGCGTGGTGAGCAGCCCGTGGGAGCGGTGCCTGAGCACCGTCGAGCCGCTGGCGAAGAACGAGGGCCTCACGGTGCGCACCAAGGGCGAGCTCTCCGAGGCCGGCCACGCGGAGCACCCCTCCCGCACCGAGGCGGTCATCGACCGAGTCCTCAGCGAGGCGCGGCCGACGGTCGTGTGCACGCACCGTCCCGTGCTCCCCACGGTCATCGAGGCGGTGCGCCGCGTCTCCCGGCCCGGCGCGGCCCTCGAGCTGCCGCGCGAGGACCCCTATCTCGCCGCCGGCGAGGCCCTGCTGCTGCACGTCACGCCCGAGGGCGTCGTGGTGGCGATCGAACGACACCTGCCGAACATCGGCTGACGACGGACCGGAGAGAGCACGGATGAGCACGCAGTGGGGGCAGGATCCGTACGGGGCCTCGTCGGAGCGGTACGACCCGTACGGGTCGTCGGCGTCGGCGGATCCGTACGGCACCGCGGACCACCACGGCGCGGCGGATCCGTACGCCGCCGAGGATCCGTACGGCACGGCCGATGCGTACGGCGCGACGGATCCGTACGGCACGGCGGATCCGGACGGGACCGCGGGCCAGTACCGTACGGCCGATCCGTACGGGGCGCCGCAGCCCGGCGCCGGGGTGCATGATCCCTACGCCTCCCTGCACGGCGGTCTGTCCCGCGGCTCCTACGCCGCCCCGGGCTACACCCTCGCGGTGCCGCCGGCGCCGCCGAGCTCCGGGCTCGGCGTCGCCGGCTTCGTGGTCGGCCTGCTCGGGCTCACCCTGTGCGGAATGCTCGTCTCGCCCATCGGTCTCGTGCTGTCGATCCTGGGCATGCGGGAGACGTCCCCCGCCGCGGCCTCGCCGAAGGGAGGCCGCGGGCTCACGATCGCCGGGCTGGTCCTCTCGATCATCGGCACGGTCAGCCTGCTGCTCTTCATCGCCCTGGTGATCGTCAGCACGGCCCTCGGCGGGAGTTCCTGAGAGGCCGTCCAGGACGTGTCCCAGTGCACTCCAGAACCGTCGGATCGTCAGTGTGATGCGTTCGTAATCCTTCACTGACCTGCGAGTTCATGGGGACGGGAGGGCTGTTCACCTGGTGTTCACACAACGACGGGCCCCGCGTCATCTGCCCTCCCTAGGTTCGCCGCTGACAGACGTCAGCAGGTGTGAACCCGGGCCGTAGGCCCCGAAAGGACTCGCAGTGAACGTTCGCAAGAACAAGCTCGTCTCGCTCGCAGCGCTCGGACTCGTCGGCGGCCTCGCGCTGTCCGCGTGCGGCGGCGGCTCGGAGAACGGCGGCTCGGACGGCGCCTCCGACGGCGGCGGCGCCGCGGCCGGCGGCTACGCGGAGCTGACCGGCAACCTCGCCGGCTCGGGCGCGTCCTCGATGCAGAACGCCCAGACCGCGTGGACCGAGTCCTTCATGGGTCTCACCCAGGCCGAGGGCGGCGACCTCACGGTCACCTACGACCCCACCGGCTCCGGCACCGGCCGTGAGCAGTTCCTCTCCGGCCAGGTGCAGTTCGCCGGCACCGACGCCGCCCTGGACGAGGAGGAGCTCACCAAGTCCGCCGAGGTGTGCAACGACTCGCAGGCCTTCGACCTGCCGGTCTACATCTCCCCGATCGCCGTGGTCTTCAAGCTCGAGGGCGTCGACTCCCTGAACCTGACCCCCGAGACCATCGCCGGGATCTTCGCGGGTGACATCACCACGTGGAACGACCCGGCGATCGCCGAGTCGAACCCCGACGCCGAGCTGCCCGACAAGGACATCGTGCCGGTCCACCGCTCCGACGACTCGGGCACCACCGAGAACTTCACCGAATACCTCTCCGAGAACGCGCCCGACGCCTGGACCCACGGCCCGATCGAGACCTGGCCCATCGACGGCGGCCAGTCCGGCGACGGCACCTCCGGCATGAAGTCCACGGTCGAGGGCGGCGACGGCACCATCGGCTACATCGACGCCTCCCAGGCCTCCGGCCTCGGCACCGCCGCGATCCAGGTCGGCGACGAGTTCGTCGAGTACAGCGCCGACGCCGCCGCCAAGGCCGTCGACGTCTCCCCGCGCGAGGAGGGCCGCGAGGAGAACGACATCGTCGTGGAGCTCGACCGCACCACCGAGGAGGCCGGCGTCTACCCGATCGTGCTCGTCTCCTACCTCGCGCTGTGCGGCTCCTACGCCGACTCCGCGCAGGGCGAGGCCGTCAAGGCCTACGCCTCCTACATGGTCTCCGAGGAGGGCCAGGCCACCGCTGCCGAGGCCGCCGGCTCCGCCCCGATCTCCGAGGAGCTGCGCACCGACGCCCAGGCCGCGATCGACGGCATCACCGTCGGCTGATCCCGCCACCTCACGACAGCGTGTCGCCGGGCCGCACCGGCCCGGCGACATCGCTGTCCCCGCCGTCATCACCCCGGCCAGCGCCTCGCGCGAACCGTGAGCTCGGAGGAAGGTCCCCATGAGCACAGCTGACATCGAACCGGACGCGGCATCGGCCCCGCCCACCTCCATGAAGTCCGGTGGCCGCCGTTTCGGCGACGCGCTCTTCAACGCCCTGAGCGTCGGCTCCGGGCTCCTCATCTTCGTCACCCTCGCCGCGGTGGCCATCTTCCTCACCCTGGAGTCCCTCCCCGCGATCGTCGCGAGCCAGGAGTTCTCCGGCTCCGCGGACTTCTCGCTGATCGAGTACTCCCTGCCGCTCGTGTTCGGCACCGTGCTCGCCTCCGCGATCGCGCTGGTGATCGCGATCCCGATCTCCCTCGGCATCGCCCTGTTCATCTCGCACTTCGCGCCGCGCCGCCTGGCCTCGGCGCTCGGCTACATGATCGACCTGCTCGCCGCCGTCCCCTCGGTCGTCTACGGCCTGTGGGGCGGCGTGTGGCTGGTCCCCAAGCTCGAGCCGCTCTACGTCTTCCTCAACACCTACTTCGGCTGGATCCCGCTGTTCGCCGGCGAGCCGACGGCGCCGATGCGCAACCTCGCCTCCGCCTCCGTGGTCCTGGCCGTGATGGTCCTGCCGATCATCACCGCGGTCTCCCGCGAGGTCTTCCTGCAGACCCCGCGCCTGCAGGAGGAGGCCGCGCTCGCGCTCGGCGCCACCCGCTGGGAGACCATCCGCACCGTCGTGCTGCCCTTCGGACGCGGCGGCGTCGTCGCCGCGTCGATGCTGGGCCTCGGCCGTGCGCTGGGCGAGACCATGGCCGTGCTGATGATCCTCGCGCCCGGCGCGACCTTCTCCCTGCACGTCCTCGAGGTCGGCCGCCACAACTCGATCGCCGCGAACATCGCCTCGAAGCAGGCGGAGGCCTCCGGCGTCGACATGTCCCTGCTCATCTTCACCGGCCTGGTGCTGTTCGTGCTGACCTTCGTCATCAACGCCATCGCCCGGTGGATCGTCGCCCGCAGCGGCCCCAAGAGCTGAGAGGTCCACTATGAGCACCCCCACCACCGTGCGGACCGAGCCCTCGGTCCACCGCCCCCGTGACGAGCGCCGCCTGCCCTGGTACCACCTCGTCTTCACCGGCCTCGCCGGTCTCCTGGTCGCCATCGCCGTGCTGGCGATCGTCGGCGCCCTCTCGGTCACCAGCGCCATCCTGCTGGGATTCGTCCTCCACCTGCTCTTCGGCTGGGGCTACTCGCTCCTGCGCGAGGGCCCCCGATGGGCGACCGACCGGCTCATGACCCTGCTGGTCATCGGCGCGTTCGCGATCTCGATGTTCCCGCTGCTGTCGCTGCTGTGGTCCGTGATCTCCCGCGGCCTCACCCGCGTGATCGCCGCGAAGCCGACCACCTTCGCGTTCTGGACCCAGGACATGTCCGGCATCATCGGCGGCGCGGACGCCGGCGGCGTCTTCCACGCGATCATCGGCACGCTGCTGATCACCCTGTGGGCCTCGATCATCTCGATCCCCGTCGGCCTGTTCACCGCGATCTTCCTGGTCGAGTACGCGAACCAGGGCTGGAAGCGGACCCTCGGCAAGGGCGTCACCTTCCTCGTCGACGTCATGACCGGCATCCCCTCGATCGTGGCGGGCCTGTTCGGCCTGGCGGTGTTCATCGCCTTCATGCCCGACCAGTCCGTGCGCATGGGCATCATGGGCGCGGTCGCGCTCTCGCTGCTGATGATCCCCACCGTGGTCCGCAACAGCGAGGAGATGCTCCGCCTGGTGCCCATGGACCTGCGCGAGGCCGCCTACGCGCTCGGCGTGCCGAAGTGGCTCACGATCGTCAAGGTCGTGCTGCGCACCGCGATCGCGGGCCTGACCACCGGCATCACCCTCGCCATCGCCCGCGTCATCGGCGAGACCGCGCCGCTGCTGCTCACGGTCGGCATGGTCACCTCGGTGAACTGGAACATGTTCGACGGCCGCATGGCGACCCTGCCCACCTTCATCAACCAGCAGTACCGCAACGGCAGCGCGAACTGCATGTCGGACACGGTCACCAACCCGATCAACCAGGAGGTGTACGCCTGTGCGGTCAGCACCAACATCGACCGCGCCTGGGCGGCCGCCTTCACCCTGATCGTGATCGTGATGATCCTGAACATCATCGCGCGCATGATCAGCCACTACTTCTCCCCGAAGCTCAGCCGCTGAGCCGGGCCACCCACGCGAAAGGACATCTGATGGCAGCCCCCCAGCCCATCAACGTCGAGGACCTGAACATCTACTACGGCGACTTCCTCGCCGTCGAGGGTGTCGACGTGCAGATCCGGCCCCGTTCGGTCACGGCCCTCATCGGCCCCTCCGGCTGCGGCAAGTCGACCTTCCTGCGCACGCTGAACCGCATGCACGAGGTCATCCCCGGCGCGTACGCGAAGGGCAAGGTCGAGATCAACGGCGAGGACATCTACGACGCCAAGGTCGACCCGGTCAACGTGCGTCGCCGCGTCGGCATGGTGTTCCAGAAGGCCAACCCCTTCCCGACCATGTCGATCCGCGACAACGTGCTCGCGGGCGTGAAGCTCAACAACCGTCGGATCTCGAAGTCCGCGGCCGACGAGCTGGTCGAGCGCGCGCTGAAGGGCGCGAACCTCTGGAACGAGGTCAAGGACCGCCTCGACAAGCCCGGCATGGGCCTGTCCGGCGGTCAGCAGCAGCGTCTGTGCATCGCCCGCACCATCGCGGTCAAGCCCGAGGTCGTCCTCATGGACGAGCCCTGCTCGGCGCTCGACCCGATCTCGACCCTCGCGATCGAGGACCTCATCCACGAGCTGAAGGAGGAGTACACGATCGTCATCGTCACGCACAACATGCAGCAGGCGTCCCGTGTCTCCGACCGCACCGGCTTCTTCAACATCGCCGGCACCGGCAAGCCCGGGCACCTCATCGAGATCGACGACACCGACACGATCTTCACGAACCCCAGCAACAAGCAGACCGAGGACTACATCTCCGGCCGCTTCGGCTGATCGACGTACTGGCGAGGGACGAGCCGGTAGGAGATCAGCCAGGTGGACGGAGGCTGATCGACGTACTGGCGAGGAGCGCCGGGACCCTGGGCCGAGTGCCCGGGTCCCGGCGCTCCGTCGTCCCGGGACCGTCGGTCGCACCCGGACGTCATCCCACGGTCTGACGCCGCCGCCGCGAAACCGCTCCCCGGGGGGACGCGCCGGCAGGGGCCCGCGACGGATCGTAGGGGACATGAACTTCGCACCCCCTGCCTCCCACCCCTCCGCCGCCCCGTCGGCGCCCGCCCATCCCACGCCGATCCTCTCCGCCCGAGGGCTCGTACGCACCTACGGCAGCGACCAGACCGCCACCCGGGCCCTGGACGGCGTGGACCTCGACATCGCGCGCGCCGACTCCCTCGCCGTGATGGGTCCCTCCGGCTGCGGCAAGACCACCCTGCTGCACGTGCTCGCCGGGATCCTCGCCCCGACCTCCGGGACGGTGCGCCTGGACGGCGAGGCCCTCGCCGAGCTCGGGGACCGCCGGCGCACCCTGCTGCGCCGCAGCGAGTTCGGCTTCGTCTTCCAGGACGGCCAGCTGCTGCCCGAGCTGACCGCGGTCGAGAACGTGATCCTCCCGCGCATGCTCGGCGGCACCTCGCGCCGTGCCGCGACCGCCGAGGCCACCGCCTGGCTGGACCGGCTCGGCCTCGCGGGGATGCACCACCGCCGTCCGACCCAGCTCTCCGGCGGCCAGGCCCAGCGCGTCGCGGTCGCCCGCGCCCTCGCCGGCCGCCCGTCGGTCGTCTTCGCCGACGAGCCCACCGGCGCCCTGGACCAGGAGACCGGGCAGTCGGTCCTGGCGACCCTCGTCGACGCATGCGCCGAGACCGGCGCGAGCCTGGTCATGGTCACCCACGACGCGAAGGTCGCCGCGGCCTGCCGCCGCACCGTCGCGATGCGCGACGGCCGGATCGCCCGCGAGTACGTGCGCCCCGAGGGCACGCAGGGCACGGGGGACGCCCGATGAACGCCCTGCTCGCCTCCGCCCCGCTCCTGCTGCGCCGTCGCGGCGCCCTCGCCGACGTCCTGCCCGTGATCGCCTTCGCCGCGGCGACCGCGATCACCGGGACCGTGCTCGGCGGCGCCGCGGCCTTCGTCGGCCGCCTCCCCGCCGACGGCGAGGTCGCCTTCGAGGGGGAGGCCTCGCTGATCCCCTTCCTGGTCTCCTGCGCGATGGTCGCCTCGGTGCTGCTGATCCCGAGCGCCGTGGGGCTCGGCGGCTCCGCGGCGCGGCTCTCGCTCGCCCGGCGCGAGCAGGACCTCGCCTCGATCCGGCTCGTCGGCGGCACCGCCGGCCAGGTCGGCGCCGTGGCGGTCCTCGACGTCGCCGCGCAGGCGCTGCTCGGCGGGCTGCTCGGCGTGGTGCTGCACCTGGTCGTGACCCCGCCTCTGACCGCGCTCGACTTCGGGATCGCCCCGTTCACCACCGCGGACCTGCTGATGCCGTGGTGGGCGTATCCGCTGCTGGTGATCGGCATGGTCCTGCTCGCCGCGGGCTCCGCCGCCGTCTCCCTCACCGGGGTGGTGCTCAGCCCCCTCGGCGTCGCCCGCGACTCCCGCACCGTGCGGATGTCCGTGGTCCGTCTGGTGATCTGGGCGGTGCTGATCCTCGGCTTCCTCGTGTTCATGCAGGTGGGCGGCATGATCTTCGGCGGGGTCGCCGACGGCATGCTGTTCCTCGGGATCATGATCGTGTTCATCGGCGCGGTCGTCGCCGGCGTGAACGTGGTCGGCCCGTTCCTCGTCTGGGGCGCCGCGCTGCTCGCGGCGCGCATGGCCCCGACCCCCGCGATGATGGTCGGCGCGAGGCGCCTCGCCGCGGACCCGAAGGCCGGCTGGAGGGCCGTCTCCGGGATCACCTTCGCCCTGGTCATCGCGGGCTTCCTCACCACCATCGCGACGCTCACCCCGGACGGCGGCGCCCGTGCGGTCGAGGACCGGATGATGGCCACCGCCATGTCCACCGGCGGGCTGCTCACCCTCGGCATCGCGGCAGTCCTCGCCGCGGTCAGCACCGGCGTCACGCAGACCGCGCGGGTGATCGACCAGGCCCCGGTGCTGCGCGCCCAGCACATCGCCGGCGCCGAGGTGGGCCAGCTGCACCGGGCCCGCATCGCGGAGATCACGCTGCCGGTGCTGCTGAGCTCGGTGCTGGCGACCTTCACCGCCCTGCTCGTCGTGCTGTCGGTGCTGGGGTCCGGCGCCGCCGATCCGAGCGCGGCGGTGCGCTACCTGGTCAGCGTCGCCGGGGCCTACGCCCTGGTGATCCTCGCCGTGCTCGTCGCCTCCCCGCTCGTGCGCCGGTACGCGATGCGCACCGCATGAGCGGCACCTCCGCGTGCCCCGCCCCGCCTTCCCGCGGGGCGGGGCACGGCCGTTAGGCTGGGGCGATGGACATGCAGACCGTCGCCCCGCAGGACGTGCCCGAGGGTGCGCATCTCATCGACGTGCGCGAGCAGGCCGAATGGGATGCCGGGCACGCCCCCACCGCCCAGCACCTCCCGGCGAGCACGCTCCTGCAGAACCTCGAGCAGCTCCCGGAGACGGACGAGGACCTGTACATCGTCTGCCGCAGCGGCGGACGCTCCTTCCAGGTCGCGCAGTGGCTGAACGCCAACGGGTTCGACGCGATCAACGTCGGCGGCGGCATGGACCAGTGGTTCGAGTCCGGGCTGCCGATCGAGTCCGACGGCGAGGGCGAGGCCTTCATCCTCTGAGGCGCCTCCCTCAGAGCGGCAGCACGTCCTTCAGCAGCGCGTAGCCCACGAACGCGGCCACGTCGAGGAGGGTGTGCGCCACGACCAGCGGCATCGTCCGACGGGTGCGTCGGTACCACTCGCCGAACACCAGCCCCATCACCAGGTTCGCGAGCCCCGGACCCACCCCCTGATAGGTGTGGTATGCGCCGCGCAGCAGGGCCGAGGCGAGCAGGATACGACCCGGCGACCAGCCGAGCCGTTCGAGGCGCTGGTAGAGGTAGCCGACCACGATCACCTCCTCGAGCAGCGCGTTCTTCAGCGCGTGGAGGATCAGCACCGGAGTGGTCCACCAGTGGGTCGCGAGCGCCGCCGGGATCACCTCCACGGTCGCGCCCAGAGCCCGGCCCAGGTAGTAGACGGCCAGCCCCGGCACCCCGATCGCGGCGGTGAGCAGCAGCCCGTGGCCCAGGTCCCGCAGCGGCCTGGCGAGGTCCAGCCCGAGGTCGCCGAGCGCCTGGCGCAGCGAGCCCGCGGTCGCGGCCAGCAGCAGCACCACCAGCACGACCGGCACCAGGGCGAAGGCGATCGAGAGCAGCTGGTACAGCAGGTCCAGCCACGCATCCTCCCGCAGCGAGGAGTTCAGCGAGGTCGACTGGCCGGAGAGGGGGCCGGCGGCGAGGGCCTGGGCCAGCGCGATCAGCGAGTACACGGCGCTGCGCCCCAGCGAGAGCGCCAGCACGATCAGCACCTCGGCGCGCAGCCAGGCCGGGCTCGGTCTCCACGTCTCCACGCGCACATGCTCTCACCCCGGCTCCGTGCCAGACTCGATCCCATGACTGCCTCGCTTCCCGCTGCAAGCACCTCCCGCCCCGTCGTCCTGGTCACGGGCGCGAACCGGGGGATCGGCCGCGCCGTCGCGCACGAGCTGGCCGCCGACCACCACCTGCTGCTGGGCGGGCGGGACGAGCAGGCGCTCGCCGCGCTCGCCGCCGAGCTCCCGTCGGCCGAGCCCTTCGTCGCCGAGCTCACCGACCCCGCCGATCTCGACCGGGCGCTGACCGGCCTCGCCCTCGAGGAAGGACTCGCAGGCCTCGTCCACTCCGCCGGGATCCTGGTCAACGGCTCCGTCGGGGAGCTGACGCCCGCGGACTGGGAGCGGAACTTCGCGGTCAACGTCACTGCCGTCTCGGAGCTGACCCGGCGCCTGCTGCCCGCGCTGCGCGCGGCTCGCGGCACCGTCGTCGCCGTGAACTCGGGCTCCGGCTACGCCGCGAAGGGGGACCGCGGCGCCTACTCCGCCTCGAAGTTCGCGCTGCGCGCCTGGGCCGACGCGCTGCGCCAGGAGGAGCTCGCCGCGGGCGTGCGGGTCAGCTCGGTCCACCCCGGCCGGGTCGACACCGAGATGCAGCACGAGCTGCGCGCCGCCGAGCAGGGCGCCTACGAGGCCGAGCAGTACCTTCGTCCGGCCACGGTCGCCGCGGCGATCGGCTTCGTGCTGCGCGCCCCGGAGGACGCAGTGGTGACGAGCCTGGACCTGCGCCCCCGCGCGATCGGCTGACCCGGCGCGGCCGACGGGCCGGCCCGACCCGGGCCCCGTCCGCCGGAGTCAGGACGACCCCTCCTGCTCGCCCGAGCAGGAGGGGTCGTCGGCCGTGCGGGGCGCGTCAGCCGCGCTGGTCGTCCAGGTGGCCGACGAGCTCGGCGGCGAGGCCCACGTAGGTCTGCGGGGTCAGGGCCAGCAGCCGCTCCTGCTCCGCCTCGGGAAGGCCGAGCGAGGAGATGAACTCGCGCATCCCCTCCCCGTCGACGCGGTGGCCGCGGGTGAGGTCCTTCAGCCGCTCGTAGGGGTTGTCCAGTCCCTCGTGGCCCTGCACGCCCAGGGTGCGCATCACGGACTGCACCGCCTCGCCGAGCACCTCCCAGTTGCCCTCGAGGTCCGCGGCCATCGCGTCGGCGTCGACGTCCAGGCCCGCCAGGCCCTTGCGGATGTTCGCGATCGCGAGCAGCGAGTGGCCCAGCGCCGGGCCGACGTTGCGCTGCGTGGTCGAGTCGGTGAGGTCGCGCTGCAGGCGCGAGGTGACCAGGGTCTGGGAGAGCACGTCCAGCAGCGCGCCGGAGACCTCGAGGTTCGCCTCCGCGTTCTCGAAGCGGATGGGGTTGACCTTGTGGGGCATGGTCGAGGAGCCGGTGCCGCCCTGCGCGGACAGACGCTGGCGGAAGTAGCCCAGCGAGATGTAGGTCCACACGTCGGTGGCGAGGTTGTGCAGGATCCGGCCGGCGCGGGCGATGTCGGCGTAGATCTCGGCCTGCCAGTCGTGGGACTCGATCTGCGTGGTCAGGGGGTTCCAGGTCAGGCCCAGGTGCTCCACGAAGGTGCGGGCGACGCGCTCCCAGTCAGCGCCCGGCACGGACACGGCATGCGCGGCGTAGGTGCCGGTCGCGCCGTTGATCTTGCCGAGCGTCTGGTTCGCGGGGATGCGGCGGGCCTGCCGTCCCAGGCGGTGCGCGAAGACCGCGATCTCCTTGCCGAGGGTGGTGGGCGTCGCGGCCTGGCCGTGGGTGCGCGAGAGCATCGGCACCGCGGCGGTCTCCCGGGCGAGGGCCTCGAGGTCGCCGATCAGCGCCTCGAAGGCGGGCAGCCACACCTCGTGCACGGCCCCGCGGATCATCAGCGCGTAGGCGAGGTTGTTGACGTCCTCACTGGTGCAGTAGATGTGCACGACCTCGGCGAGCGGCTCGAGGGAGGTGCCGGCCAGGCGGCGCTTGATGTAGTACTCGATCGCCTTGACGTCGTGGACGGTCTCCCGCTCGATCTCGGCGTGCTCGGCGATGCCGTCGGCGCCGAAGTCCTCCGGGATCGCGCGCAGCAGCTCGCGCTCCTCGTCGGTCAGGGTGCGCAGACCGGGGATCACCTCGCCGTCCAGCAGGTGGATCATCCACTCGGTCTCCACCACCAGGCGGGAGCGGTTCAGCGCCGCCTCGGAGAGGTGGTCGACCAGCGGCGCGACCTGGCCGCGGTAGCGGCCGTCGAGCGGGGTGAGGGCGATCGGGGGAGTGATGTCCGCGAAGGAGTGAGCCATGGCGGTCATTCTCCCAGAATCGCGCGCGCCCGCGCCGCCGGGGCCGACGGGCGGGCGCGGGGCACCCGGCTCGGGGCCGACGGACGGCGGGCGCACCGGGCGGCCGTCGGCGCGTCGGGTGCGTTCCGGGGTCATGCCCGCTCGCGGTCTCCCTCGCCGAGCCCGGTGACGGCCTCGACGATCCCCGAGAGGATCCCGATGATCACGCCGGCCAGCAGCGCCCACCAGAAGGTGTCGAACTCGAGGGTCAGGCCCACCAGTCCCGACACCCAGCCGGCCAGCAGCAGCATCAGCGTGTTGATCACCAGCTGGAACAGCCCCAGCGTCAGACAGGTGATGGGGAAGGCCAGGAACGACAGCAGGGGCTTCACGATGGTGTTGATCAGCGCGAGGATGAGCGCGATCGCGCCGATCGTGAGGACCTGGCCGAGCAGTGTCGCCGAGTCGTCGCCCAGATGCATGCCGGGCAGGATCAGGGCCGTGACCCACAGCGCGAGGCCGGTGACGATGAGGTGTCCGAGGAATCGCATGGGGCCATTGTCCTCGCCCCGCCTCGGCGGCGCATGGGGGAGAACCCCCTGGTCCTCCCCGAAAAGCACTGCCACGCTGTCCGCATGCGACAGGACTCCGACGTGCGCACGCCCGAGGGCCGCGCCCTCCGTACCCACTCCCGCGGGACGGGCGGCACGCTGGTGATCTTCGAGGCGGGGCTCGGCGCGGGAGGGGCGAGCTGGGGCCCTGTGCTCGATGCCCTGCCCGAGGGGGTGCACGGCCTCGCCTACGACCGGGCGGGATACGGCGAGAGCACTCCGGCGCCCGGTGCTCGCGACCTGGGCGCCCTGGTCACGGACCTGCTCGCCGTGGTCGACGCGGTCGAGCACGAGCGTCTGATCCTCGTCGGGCACAGCTGGGGCGGACCGATCGTGCGCGGCGCCACCGCGCGGCTGCGGGACGTGGGCCGGCCCGCGGCCGGGGTCGTGCTCGTGGATCCGGGCGAGGAGCTCGCGGATCTCTACTTCACGCGGATCGCCCGGATCATGATCGATGCGCAGGGCGCGGTGATGCCGCTGCTCTCCCGGCTGGGGCTGCTCGGCCCACTGCAGCGGTCCGCCGCGAGGTCGCTGTCCGCCCCGTGGCGGGGCGTCGCCGCCGCCTCCGTCTCGACCCCCGCCGCTGCGCAGGCGGTGCGCGCGGAGTCGCGGCATGTCACCGCCGGGCTGCTCGGGCTGCGCCTGGACCCGCCGGCCCCGCTCGGCACCGCCGTGAGCGTGGTCTCGGGACGGCTGTCCGAAGGACTCGGCCGACGGATGCGCGACGAGCTCACCGACGCCCACCGCGCCCGCGCCGAGGTCGAGGGCGGGCGGTTCGTGGCCGCGGAGCAGTCGGGACACGTCATCGCCGCGACCGAGCCGGAGCTGATCGTCGGTGAGATCGCTCGCCTGCTCGAGGCGTGAAGGGCGGATCTGATCCGGCCCGGATCACACTTCGTCGACGTCGAACCCGACCTCGCCGTCGCAGATGGACCGGATGGTGATCGTCCAGGCGTCGTAGTTGCTGCTGGTGCCGACCTCGCCGTCGAAGTTCCCGTGAGCTCCCGGTTCCCCGAAGGTCGAGAAGGAGAGTCGCGCGCGGGGGCCGTCCTCGGCGGTGTAGCCGAGGGAGACGGCGAGCTTTGCGCCGTCCGGCGTGGGGATGTCGTCGAGAACCTGCTCGACAGAGGAGTCGACCGAATAGGCGCCCTCACCGGTGCAGGCGGCGCCGTAGGCCTCGTCGTCCTCTCCCTGACCACCGATTCCCGTCGGGGTCGCCGGAGCAGCCGGCCCCTCGTCGGACGGCTCCGCGGGAGCGTTCGGGCCGAGCGGGCCGCAGCCTGCGAGCAGCCCCAGGGTGAGGAGCAGCAGCGCGCCGCGCCGTGCACTGCCGTTCCTCGGTTCCTTCTCCGTCGTTTCTCGGACCATCGAGCGTTCAGTCATGGCGGCTCTCGGGCAGCAGGCGCAGTTCGGCGCCGTCCTCGAGGCTCAGGCGCAGGACCTCGAAGCGCCAGGCACGACAGGTGAACAGGTCTCCGGCGCACAGATCCTCGTGTGTGACGGTCACGGAGTTCTCGACCCCCGCGGTACCGGTGTAGATGCGAGCGCGGAGTCCGGAGCCGCCCGGGGCGACGTAGCCGAGGGAGATGTCGAGGTGCTCGCCGCCTCTCTCCGGGAGTGGGGGGAATGCGCCGGGAATCGAGTGACGCACTCGATGGACCGTGCCGTTCGGGGAGTCAGTCATGGTGGACCTCCGCGCTCGAGGTGTACTTCTCGTACTCTTCACGGGTCAGCTCGACAGTGGGGGTGTCTGGGCCGTGCGGATTGCGCAGCACGATCACCTCTTCTCCAGAGTCGTTGGTGCTCACCCCGTCAACCCAGTACCCGTGCTGACTGCGCCAGTCGCCCGGCCCGGTGTCACCCTCCGCGAGCTCCACCGACGTGCCGACGATCATCGGCTCGCCCGCTCGGGCCGCATCGAAGGCGGCATCGGGATCCGTCGGCGGAATGGTCTCGACCTGGAGCCCTGTCAGGCGGGGGCCCACCTCCGGACTGCCGTGCCCCTCGATGCCGGAGTACTCGCCTCCCATCTGGATCGCGAGTGCGCGTTCCACGTAGCTCGGCCAGGTCGCCGCCGACGGGTCGGCGGCGAGAGGACCTCTGCCCGCGCCGACGACCTGGCCGTCCTCGGCCGGGAGCTCCTTCGGCATCGTGATCGGCTCAGGGTCCCCGTTCTCGTCGTAGAGGGTCACGGTGACGGTGCCGTTCCCGTTGTCCTGCACGTGATCCGCCGCCCAGCCCGGGTCCTGCTCCATCATCATCGCCATCGTCGCCATGGAGACGCAGTCCCCATAAGCCCCCTGGCTCACGTCGCGCCACGAGGCGTCCTCCGGCACCACCTCGCCGGGAGGAGTGACAGTCCCGTCCGGGTTCACATCGAAGGTTCCCTGCGCGGCGTCGCCGCCGCCGCGCCCGTCGGGATGGAGCTCGGGGAAGAGGTCGGAGATCCGCTCGACGTCCGAGGGGTCTGCGTCGCGGAGGAGCTGGTCGAGCAGGGCGCGTCGGGACCCGTCCGAGTTGCCCCCGATGCCGAGCACCCCGTCGCCGTCGGCGGTCATGGCATCCCGCAGCGCCTCGAGCTCCTCGTCATCGAGGCCCGCGATCCACTCGGCGCGTTCCTCAGGAGACAGCTCCGCGAGGCGTTCGGTCAAGGCATCGAGGTCCCGAGAATTGCCTCGCCAGTCCTCGAACCTGCCGTCCTGCAGCGCCTCGGCCAGCAGAGAGTCCAGGTCGTCCTTCACGGCAGGGTCCAGCCGGGCGCCGACGGGAAGATGACCCTGCCCCTGGTCGCCCTGGGAGGCATCGTCCTGCTCATCGGCATGTCCGGTCAGCTCGGCGCCCAGGCCGTGCATGCGCTGCGACGTCTTGAGGGCGAGTGCGATCTCCGCCCGAACCTGCACCTTGAACGCCTCGGCGTCAGGTCCTGTCCAGGCCACGGAGAGAGCCGCCCGCTCGAGCGCTCCCAGCAGTGTCTCCAGCCGTGTTGCATCGAGCTGTGTCGCCGCCGCCTGCTGCGCAAGCCGAGCGGTGTCTGCTCCCCAGAACATCGTCCGTCCTCCCTCTGCGGCACTCGCTGTGCCGCGCCCATCCTGCACCGATCACCGAGCTGGGCCACATGGGGAGAAGTGCCCATCCAGCTCGCTGCCCCCGGACGCCGCCCCGGCCACGATGACCTGCGGCCTACCCTGGAGGGCATGTCCGACCCCGCCGCTCGACCTGACCAGCCCGCAGAGACGATCCGTCTTCGCCCCGCGCTCGAGAACCTGCCCGCCTATGTCGCGGGCAAGCCCGCGGCCGATGACGGGGTCCACCGCTACAAGGTCTCCTCGAACGAGTCGCACCTGCCGCCGATCCCCTCGGTGCGCGATGCCGCGGTCGCCGCGATGGAGTCCTCGAACCGCTACCCCGACGCCTCCGCGCAGCAGCTGCGCGCCGCGCTCGGGCAGAAGCACGGCGTGGACCCGGCGCAGATCGCCCTGTCCACCGGCGCCGTCGCGGTCGCCGGCGACCTCGTGCGCGCGGTGGTCGGCGAGGGGGACGAGGTCGTCCACGCCTGGCGCTCCTTCGAGGCGTACCCGATCCTCGTCGGCTCCCACGGCGGCACCCCCGTGCCCGTGCCGCTGACCGCGGCGGGCGAGCACGACCTCGAGGCGATGGCCGCGGCGATCACCCAGCGCACCCGCCTGGTGCTGCTGTGCACCCCGAACAATCCCACCGGCCCCTCGCTGTCCACCGAGCAGGTCGAGGACTTCCTCGCCCGTGTCCCCGAGGACGTCGTCGTCGCGATCGACGAGGCCTACCGCGAGTTCCACGACCCCGCGACCGTGCTCGGCACCGCCGGGATCTTCCGCCGTCACGGCAACGTGGTGCTGCTGCGCACCTTCTCGAAGCTCCAGGGCCTGGCCGGTCTGCGCATCGGCTATGCCGTCGCCCATCCGCGGCTCGCCCGGGCGCTCGGCCAGGTGACCGTGCCCTTCGGCGCCGGAGCCCCCGCGCAGGCCGCGGCGCTCGCCTCGCTCGCGCCCGAGGCGGCCGAGGAGCTGGGGCACCGCGCGGAGCAGATCCGCTCCGAGCGGTCGCGGGTGATGGCCGGACTGCGCGAGCAGGGCTGGGAGCTGCCCGCGAGCCAGGGCAACTTCGTCTACTTCCCGCTCGGGGAGCGCTCGGGGGAGTTCGCCGAGTTCGCCGACGCCCGCGGCCTCGTGCTGCGTGCCTACGGCACCGACGGGGTGCGCGCCACTATCGCGGAGGAGGAGGCGAACGACCGCCTGCTCGCCGTCGCGGGGGAGTGGATCGCGGGCTGAGCCTCCGCCGGGCGCGCGGGACCGGCCGCACGGCGCCCGGCAGGTCTGCCGGGCGGGCGGCGCCTCAGACGCCGACGGGCTCCGCGGCCGGGACGACGTGCGTGCCCGCGAGCCGGTCGTGCGGACCCCGCCCGTCCCCGCGCAGCCCGGTCCGTGCGAACCAGCCGATCAGCCCGTACACCGCGATGTTGGAGGCGTAGGTGACCGGGTTGCGCTTCTCGAAGCCGCCCCAGGCCGCGCTGATCGTCGCGGTGTGACCGAGCTGCCAGGGCACCAGGATCTTCGCCGCGTTGCGCACCAGCGCCTCGCGCGGCGTCGGCGCCCCGCCGTCCCGGCCGACGACCTCGAGCCCCCGGCGGCGCTTGCCCCAGGTCGCCCGCGACGGCCCGGACTCCGCCCGGGCGGCGACCACGGTCGCGATCACGGGCGGGACCACGCTGATCACCTGCCCGAACCACGGCCTGGACGCCAGGTCCGTGGTCCGGACGATCACCGCGCCGAGCGGGACCATCTACACGGCGATCCCGAGATAGCCGGCGCAGTCGGAGAGATGGGCCAGGCAGCGGCATCTCGCGAGGGGGTGCATGGCCACGAGCCAAGCACCGCCGCGGCCCGGCGGCAAGGGGACATCCGAGGTGACCAGCGCGTCACCGCACGAAGGCGTCGGCCTCCCCGGTCATCCCGATCTGCTCGGCGACGTAGTCGATGTCCTTGTCGCCGCGCCCGGAGAGGTTCACCAGCAGGTGCGCGTCACGGCCCAACGTCGGCGCGATCCGGATCGCATGAGCGAGGGCATGGGCGGACTCGAGCGCGGGGATGATCCCCTCGGTGCGGCTGAGCAGGCGGAAGGCATCGAGCACCGCCTCGTCTCCCTCGCGCACGTACTCGACCCGGCCCAGCTCCCGCAGATGCACGTGCTGCGGTCCGACGCCGGGGTAGTCCAGGCCCGAGGCGATCGAGTGGACCTCGCCGGGCTCGCCGTCCTCATCCTGCAGGACGAGGGTCTCCATCCCGTGCAGCATGCCGGGGCGGCCGAAGGTCATCGTCGCGGCGTGGCGGCCCGGCTCGTCGCCCCGCCCGCCGGGCTCGACGCCGATCAGCCGCACCTCCTCGTCCTCGAGATAGGCGGCGAAAGCGCCGATCGCGTTCGAGCCGCCGCCCACGCAGGCGATGACCGCGCCCGGCAGACGGCCGTGCGCGGCGAGGTGCTGGGCACGGGACTCGCGGCCCACGACGGACTGGAAGTCGCGCACCATGTCCGGGAAGGGCGCCGGGCCCACCACAGACCCGATCGCGAAGAGGTACCGCTCGGGATCCGCGGCGTAGACGTCGAAGGCGGAGTCGACCGCCTCCTTCAGGGTGGCCTGGCCCGTCTCCACCGCGACAACCTTCGCGCCCAGCAGGCGCATGCGCACCACGTTCGGGCGCTGCTTGGCGACGTCGACCGCGCCCATGTGGATCTCGCACTCCAGGCCGACGAGCGCCGCGGCGGTCGCGAGCGCGACCCCGTGCTGGCCGGCACCGGTCTCGGCGATCAGGGTGCGCTTGCCCATCCGCTTCGCCAGCAGCGCCTCGCCGATCGTGTGGTTGATCTTGTGGGCGCCGGTGTGGTTGAGGTCCTCGCGCTTGAGCAGGATCCGGGCCCCGCCGAGCTGGTCGGAGAGCCGGTCGGCGCTCGTGATCGGGGAGGGGCGGCCGACGACCTCGCGCAGCAGGCGCGAGTACTCCGCGAAGAACTCCTCGTCGTGCCGGGCCTCCTCGTAGGCGGCGGCGACCTCCGCCATCGGCTCCACGAGCGGCGGCGGCAGGATCGCGCCGCCGTGGTCGCCGAAGCGACCGCCGGTGTTCCCGGCGAAGGCGGGGGAGCGGGTGAGCGCCGCGGCCTCGGCGAGGGTGCGCGGGGCGGGAGCGCCGTCGACGGCGGGGACGGCGGGTGCGGTGGTGCTGGTCATGGGAACCTCCCGTGATCGGGCCCGGACCGGGAGGCTCGCAGACACGAGAAGCCGCCCGGGTGACGGGCGGCTTCGGTGTCAGCGCATGCGACAGGGGACCGCCCTCAGGCGGCCCACCAGCTGATCGTCGCGGCGCGCATGGCGGCACCATAGCCCAGCCCCGGCCGTGCTGCACGGCACGTCCGGCCGGCGACCCGGGACCGGCCGACGGACGCCCCCGGTGATGCGAGGGAGGGGTGGACATCACTACCGGCCCCGCGGTCGCCGCCGATAGTCTTGAGAGCGGTCGGGCCCCTGCCGCTGCGGGACGGGCGCCCGAGGCGTCCGGTCCGACTGCACGTCGCCCCGCACCTCCTCGCACGAAGGACCCCATGGCCGCCCCCGCCGCCCCTGTCCCCGCTGCCGCCCTCGGCGGCCCCCGCGCCTACGCGGTCTGGATCGCGGCGGTCACCGCCTATTCGATCGCCGTGCTGCAGCGCACCACGATGGGCGTCGCCGGGCTCGAGGCCGCGGACCGCTTCGGGGCCTCGGCGACCATCGTGTCGACCTTCGTGGTGCTCCAGCTCGGCGTCTACGCACTCGCCCAGATCCCCGCCGGCGTGCTGCTGGACCGCTACGGCTCCCGCGTCACCCTCACCGCCGGCGCCGTGCTGATGGCGCTCGGCCAGGTGCTCATGTCCCAGACCGAGACCGTGGGCGTGGCGATGATCGCCCGCATCGTGCTCGGCGCGGGCGATGCGCTGACCTTCGCGAGCGCGATCCGGCTGGTCCCGGCCTGGTTCCCGCCCGGACGCGTGCCGCTGCTGACCCAGCTCACCGGCATCCTCGGCCAGGTCGGGCAGATCCTCTCCGCCGTCCCCTTCGTGGCCGTGCTGAGCGTGGCCGGCTGGACGCCCGCCTTCTCCTCCGCCGCGGCGCTCAGCGCGATCGCCGCCGTGCTGGTGCTGCTCGTCGTCCGCGCGACGCCGCCGGGGATGCCGCGGCCGACGGTGAAGCAGGACCTCCGACGGATCCCCGTGGTGCTGGGGCGGATCGTGCGCCACCCCTCGACGCAGCTGGGCTTCTTCACCCACTTCACGGCCGGGTTCCCCGGCATCGCGTTCTCGATGATGTGGGGCTACCCGTATCTCACCGCGGGGGAGGGGCTCAGCCGCCCCGCTGCCTCCGCGGTGATGACCGTGCTGGTGGTCGTCGCGATCGTCGGCGGCCCGCTGATCGGCGCGCTCACCCAGCGCCACCCGCTGCGCCGCTCCACCCTGGTGCTGCTGATCGTCGCGACGATCGTGGTGCCGCTGCTCGCGCTCGTGCTGTGGCCGGGCAACGCCCCGATGTGGCTGCTGATCGTGCTGGTCTCCGGGTACTCCATCGGCGGCCCCGCCAGCTCCGTCGGCTTCGACTTCCCGCGCACGGACCTGGCCAAGCACCGCCTCGGCACCGCGACCGGCGCCGTGATCATGGGCGGCTTCATCGGCGCCCTCGTCGCGATCCTCCTGATCGGCGTGGTGCTGGACCTGCTGCGCCCGGACGGGGACTACGACCTGGCCTCCTTCCGCCTCGCCTTCGCCGTGCAGCTCCCGCTGCTCGCGATCGGGGTGGTCGGGATGCTGGTGACCCGTCGGAACCTGCGCCGACGGATGGCCGTGCAGGGCCGCGAGGTCCCGCCGTGGCGCGAGGTGTGGCGCTCGGGGCGCTGGCGCCAGCTCTGAGGAGCCCCTGTCCGCCGGTCCCGGAGCCCGTCGGTCGGGCACGGTCCGCTCCGCGGCCGCCATCGGGGCCGTCGTCGGCCGGGCCGGGCTTGCCGCCGCCCCCGCCG
This sequence comes from Brachybacterium sp. sponge, assembly GCF_001613775.1. Taxonomy (NCBI): domain Bacteria; kingdom Bacillati; phylum Actinomycetota; class Actinomycetes; order Micrococcales; family Dermabacteraceae; genus Brachybacterium; species Brachybacterium sp. sponge. The sequence continues at coordinate 1,399,528 of NZ_LRMP01000001.1, forward strand.
TGCCGTAGCGTTCCTCCCAACACTTACTTTCAAGGAGGAAATATGTCGTTCACGCTGGGCATCGTCGGGATCGGTCAGTTCGGATCCCACTTCGCGGAGCTCTTCGCCGCCCATCCCGACATCGACGCGCTCTACGCCGTCGACTCCGTCCCCGAGCGGATCGACGCCGTCGAGGCGCGCGGGGTCGCCTTCGCCGGCCGGTTCGAGACCCTCGAGGAGCTGCTCGCCTCCGACGTCGACGCCGTCGCGATCTTCACCCAGCGCTGGACCCACGGACAGCACGCCCTGGCCGCCCTCCGTGCCGGCAAGCACGTCTACTCCGCGGTGCCGATGGCCATCGAGGAGGACGAGATCCGCCAGATCACCGAGGAGGTGCAGCGCACCGGGCTCGTCTACATGATGGGCGAGACCAGCCAGTACAACGCCGCCGTCGTCCTCGCCCGCCGCATCCACCGCTCCGGCGCGTTCGGCGAGGTGTTCTACGCCGAGGGTGACTACGTCCACGACATGGACCTCGGCTTCTACGACGCCTACAGGTACTCCGGCGGCGAGCAGTGGAAGTCCACCGCCTCCTACCCGCCGCTGCTCTACCCCACCCACTCCATCGGCGGGATCCTCGGCGTGCTGGGGGAGCGGCACGCCGTCTCCGTCTCGGCGCTGGGGCGCCCCGACACCCGCGGCGACGGGGTCTTCGACAAGGACGTCTCGATGTTCGGCAACGACGTCTCCAACGCCTTCGCCCTGTTCGGGATGGACAACGGCGGCGCCTTCCGCACCAACGAGCTGCGCCGCGTGGGCTACCCCTCCCACAAGCGCGAGAGCCGCTTCCGCTTCTTCGGCGAGGCCTCCTCCTTCGAGGAGACCATCGACGTCACCTACTGGCACGACAAGAAGGACGTGCTCGAGGTGACGGACCTGATCCGCACCGACCGCACCATGAGCCTGGACGACCCGCGGCTCGCGGACGTCTCGCCCACCCTGCGCGACGCCTTCGTCGCCGGCGCCTCCCGCGCCCACCACCAGGAGCGCCTGCCCGCGGAGTTCCAGGGCATGCCCAACGGGCACGAGGGTGCCCACCACTTCCTCGTCGACGACTTCGCCCGCGCCGTCGTCGGCGGGCACCAGCCCGTGGTCAACGCCTGGCAGGCCGCCCGCTACACGCTGCCCGGCGTCATCGCCCACCAGTCGATGAACCGCGGCGGCGAGCGGCTCGAGATCCACGACCTCGGCGACTGCCCGCTGCCCGTGGTCGACCTCGACGCCGAACAGGAGCCGCTGGATCCGCAGGCGCTCGCCGCCGCGATCGAGGAGGCATCCGCGGTCGCCGCCGGCGCCTGACCGCGCGGTCCTGCCCGGCGTCGCCCGCCCGACGGCGCCTGACCGCCCGGTCCTGCCCGGCGTCGCCCGCCCGACGGCGCCGGGCGGCCGGTCCTGCTCGGCGTCGCCGGCTGCGGGCGTCTGACGGCGGGGCCGGCCCGGATCTGCTCCCCTCGCCCCGGTTGTTCGACGGGAGGTACCAGAAAAGTGGTACCGGATGTCGAACAACCGGGGCGGCGTCGTGTTCGGCCGTCTGTGCCCCTGTCGGAGGGCCGGGCGGCGCCGCGCCGCGACGGGGTGTTCCACCTCACTCCTGACGTGGTAACTTCACTCAGACATGGCCCCGCAGTGAAGTTTTCTCACCGGTGGGTGGGAGCCGACGAAGGAGTCCCTCATGATCGCTCGACGACACGTCCTGGCCGCCGGTGCCGCAGGCTCGGCAGCCCTCGCCCTCGCCGCCTGCGGCGGGGACTCCGGAGGATCCGGCGGAGAGGTCGACGGGGAGGGCAAGACCCTCACCTTCTGGCTGATGGAGGGCACCAATGCCTCCGCCGATGCCTACATCGAGGAGCTCAAGACCGCGTTCACCGAGGCCACGGGCGCCACCCTCGACGTCCAGGTCCAGCCCTGGGACGGCGCGCACGACAAGTTCGTCACCGCCATGGCGGGCGGCACCGGCCCCGACGTCGCCGAGGTCGGCACCACCTGGGTGCCCGAGTTCGCCGACGCGGGCGGCATCGACGACCTCTCCGAGGACATCGAGGCCGCCGGCCTCGCCGACGGCCTCGTCGAGGGGCTCGTCGAGGCGGGCAGCCTCGACGGCGGTACCTACGGCATGCCCTGGTACGCGGGCGTCCGCTCGATCCTCGCCAACCGCGAGATGCTCGAGGCGGCCGGGGTCGCCGAGCAGCCCCAGAGCTGGGACGACCTGCTCACCATGATCACCGCGCTCAAGGAGCACGACCCGGACTGGATCCCCTTCCCGGTCGCCGGCGGCAGCATCTTCTCCGCCATGCCCTTCGTCTGGGGAGCCGGCGGCGAGATCGCCACGCAGGAGGGCGAGACCTGGACCGCGGCGATCAACAGCCCCGAGGCCGTCGAGGGCCTGACCTGGTACACCGATCTCGCGCTGAAGCACGACGCCTCGACCTCCGCGGCCACCACCTGGCTGGAGACCGACTCGCTGGCCGCCTTCCTCCAGGAGACGGTGCCGATGTTCATCACCGGCTCCTGGGTGCCCGCCACCATCGAGGCCGAGAACCCCGAGCTCGCCGAGAAGCTCGTCGCCTTCACGATCCCGGCGAAGGACTCCGCGGTCGCGCCGTCCTTCCTCGGCGGCTCGCTGATGTGCCGCTTCACCGAGACCGCGGAGCCCGAGCTCGCCTTCGAGCTCATCAAGCTCGTCACCACCGGCGACTTCGCCACCCGCTGGGCCGAGGAGACCAACTACTTCCCCGGCACCACCGCGGCGCTGGACGAGGTGGTCGCCGGCGGCGACGAGCTCACCAAGGTCTTCGCCACCCAGATGACCGAGGGCGGCAAATCCGTGCCCGTCACCCCGGCCTGGGGCAAGATCGAGGGCGCCAAGACGCTCGGCACGATGATCTCCTCCGTCCTGGACGGCACCTCGGCCCAGGACGCGGCCGACACCGCCGCCGAGGAGATGGACGGCTTCTTCTCCGAATGAGCACCGCCGCCCCCGACCTCCGCGACCGGCAGGACGGAGCAGCGCCGCTCGAGCGCCGCGCCGTCCCGCCGGGCCGCCGCCTGCGCCGCGGCCTCGCCCCCTGGCTCCTGCTCGCCCCCGCCCTGATCGTGCTCGGCGTGCTGCTGCTGTGGCCGATGGTGCGCGTGCTGAACCTGTCCCTGCAGGACTACGAGCTGAAGAACCTCCTGCGCGGGGACAGCAACTACGTGGGGCTGGACAACTACGTCCAGGTCCTCACCGACCCGTTCCTGTGGCAGATCGTGCTGCCCAACACGGTCGGTTTCGCGATCGTGTGCGTCGTGCTGACCATGGCCGTCGGCACCGTGGTGGCGCTGTTCCTGAACACGCTGGGCACCGTCTGGCGGTCGATCTGCACCACCGCGATCATGGTCGCCTGGGCGGTGCCGGCGCTGACCGGCACCTACATCTTCGTCTGGCTCTTCGACCCCCAGTCCGGGCTCGTGATCTCGGCCCTCGACGGGCTGGGGCTGATGGAGGCCGGCAGCGTCAACTGGTTCACGAACCGGTGGAGCTTCTACGCGATCGCGACGCTGAACGTCGTCTACCACGGCTTCCCGTTCATCGCCGTGACGATGCTCGCGGGGCTGACCACCGTGCCGGACGAGCTGTACGAGGCGGCGGCGCTGGACGGGGCGAGCGCCTGGACCCGCTTCTGGCAGGTCACGGTGCCCACCCTGCGCCCGATCATCGCGGTGTGCGTCATCCTCTCGACGATCTGGGACTTCAAGGTGTTCGTCCAGATCTTCCTGATGCCCGGCGGCGACGGCTCCACCCGCGAGGTCATGAACCTCGGCGTCTGGTCGTACACCCAGTCCTTCGCTCAGGGCGAGTACGGGATGGGCTCCACCATCGCGGTGCTGCTGACCGCGCTGCTGATGGTGATCTCCGTGGTCTACATCCGCACCCTGATGAAGGAGGAGGAGCTGTGAACCGTCGGACCCCCGCCACCACCGCGGCCCGGGCGATCGGCGTCGTCGTGCTGCTGGCGCTGACCCTCTTCCCCTTCTACTGGATGCTCTCCACCGCCGTGGACACCAGCCCGCTCTCCCGCGGGGCGAGCCTGCTGCCCAGCGGCCTCACCCTCGAGCACTTCGAGCACGTGCTGGTCGACGCCGGGTTCCTGCGCTACGTGCGGGTCTCCCTGGTCGTCGCCCTGGGCACCGTCGTGCTCTCGGGCGCGGTGGCGCTGCTGGCCGCCGTCGCGGTCGCCCGCTTCCGCTTCCGGCTGCGCACCCAGGTGCTGGTGATGGTCCTGATGGTGCAGATGGTGCCGCTCGAGGCGCTCGTGATCCCGCTGTTCCTGCAGGCGCGGACCCTCGGCATGCTCAACTCGCTGCTGGGCCTGACCATCGTCTACCTCGGCTTCTCCCTCGCCTTCGCGATCTGGAACCTGCGCGGCTTCGTCGCCGCGGTGCCGCGCGAGCTCGAGGAGGCGGCCTACGTGGACGGGGCGAGCTGGTGGCGGATGTTCCGCTCGATCCTGCTGCCGCTGGTCGCCCCGGGCCTGGTGGCGACCTCGGTGTTCTCCTTCATCACCGCCTGGAACGAGTTCATCTTCGCGCTCACCTTCATGCAGGACAGCTCGAAGTACACCGTGGGCGTGGGGCTGCGGACCTTCTTCACCCAGAACACCGCCGACTGGGGCTCGGTGATGGCCGCCTCGACGATCATCGCCCTGCCGGTGGTGCTCTTCTTCGTGCTCGTCCAGCGCAACCTCGCCAAGGGCATCACCGCCGGCGCCGTGAAGGGCTGAGGCATGACCAGCATCCCCTCCGGGCCGGGCGCCGCAGATCCCCGGACCCGCCACGACGCCGACGTGCTCGGCGTGCTGATGGCCCCCTTCACCGGCACCGAGGTGCCCGCCTGGCTCGACGGGGCACTCGAGGCGGGGCTCGCCTCCGTGATCCTCTTCGGGCACAACACCCCCGATCCCGCGACGGCGCGGGAGCTCTCCCGCGCCGTCCACGCCCGGTCCGAGGACTGCGTCGTCGCGATCGACGAGGAGGGCGGGGACGTCACCCGGCTCCAGGCGCGAACGGGCTCGTCCCTGCCCACGGCCTGGGCGCTCGGCGAGGCCGACGACCCCGAGCTCACCCGGGACGCCGGGCGCGCCCTCGGCGACCTCCTCGCCGCCTGCGACATCGACCTGGACCTCGCCCCGGTGCTCGACGTCTCCACCGATCCCGCGAACCCCGTGATCGGCACCCGCGCCTACGGCGACGAGCCCGACCGGGTCGCCCTGCACGCCCGCGCCTTCGCGACCGGGCTGATCGACGCCGGGATCGGCACCTGCGCGAAGCACTTCCCCGGTCACGGCGCGACCGCCACCGACTCCCACACCGCCCTGCCGCGGATCGACCTCGGCACGGCGCAGTTCGAGACCGAGCACCTCGCACCCTGGCGGATCGCGCCCTGGCTCGACGCCGTGATGACCGCGCACGTGCTGGTCCCCGCGCTCGGGGAGGGGCCCGCCTCGGTCGCGCCCTGGTCCCGGCCGCTCCTGGACCGCGCCGTCGGCGGCACCTTCCACGGACTGGTCATCACCGACGCGCTCGACATGGCCGCCGTCGCCGAGGATCCCGGGTACGGGGAGGCGGCGGTCCGGGCCCTCGAGGCGGGCGCGGACCTGCTGTGCCTGGGGACCTCGCTGCGCCGGGACGACGAGCAGATGCTCCGGGAGGCCCACGACGCGATCCTCGCCGCGGTCGAGTCGGGACAAATCCCGCGCAGAGCGCTGCACGAGCGCGCCGAGCGCACCCGGGAGCGGCTGCGCAGCCTGCGCACCCGGCGCCGCTTCGTCCCGGCCCCCGAGCTCGAGGACGCCCTCGCGCGCGGGGAGAGCCTCGGCGCGGAGGCGGCCGCGCGCGCCGTCCGCTCCCGGCACGGCCACGCCCACCTCGAGGGGCGGCCCGTGGTGGTGCTCGACCTGCGCCACGGGGCCCAGCACGCCTCCGGCGCCCGGACCCAGCAGCTGGTCGCGGCGCTGCGCGAGCGCGGGATCGACGCGTCCGACCCCGCGGAGCAGGTCGGGCCCGAGCAGTACCGGTATCCCGAGCCGCCCTCGCCCCACGGAGGATCGGATCTCCCGCCGCGGTCCTCCCAGGGCGACCGGGCCGCGCAGGTGCTCGCGGTGACCCGTCTGCCCCGCAGCGATGCCGAGGAGGGCCGACGACTCGCCGCGCTCCTCGCGCAGCGCCCCGACACGATCGTGGTGCACACCGGCGTGCCGGCCGCCGCCCCCGACCACCGCCTCCTCGTCCTCGCCCACGGTGGCGGACGCACGATGATGCGCGCCGTCGTCGACCTGCTCCTGCAGGGCGACGCCGCCGACGGGGGAGCGCGATGAGGGTGCTCGGGATGATGTCCGGCACCAGCCTGGACGCGATCGACGTGGCGCTCGTGGACTTCTCCCGCGACGGCGAGGATCCCTCCGTGCTGGAGGCGCGGCTCGTCCACCTCGGCGAGGAGCCCTGGCCCGAGGGGACGGGGGACGCCCTGCGCGCCGCGCTGCCCCCGGCACCCGCCGGCGTCGCGACCTGGAACCGCCTGCACGCCGCGGTCGGCGAGGCCTTCGCCGCGGCCGCCGCACGGGTCCTCGCCGCCCACGGCGGCGCCGAACTGGTCGCGACCCACGGCCAGACCCTCCACCACGACGTGCGCGAGGACGGCAGCGCCCATGCGACCCTCCAGATCGGCGACGCCTCCCGCCTCGCCGCCGCCACGGGCCTGCCCGTCCTGCACGACCTGCGCGCCGCCGACGTCGCCGCCGGCGGCCAGGGCGCACCGCTCGCCCCGCTGCTGGACCAGCTGCTGCTGGGCCACGAGGAGCCGACGGCGGCGCTGAACATCGGCGGGATCGCGAACCTCACCCTGGTCGGCGGCGAGGAGGTCGTCGCCGGCGACACCGGACCCGGCAACGCCCTGCTCGACGCCGCCGTCCACGCCGCGACCGGCGCCCCCGCCGACCACGACGCCGCTCTCGCCGGCCAGGGCGCGGTCGACCCCGCAGCCCTCGCACGGCTGCTGGACGCCGAGCCCTTCTACTCCCGCCCCCTCCCGCGCTCGACCGGACGGGAGCACTTCGACGCCGACTACGTGCGACGCGTGCTGGGCGACGAGGCGCTCGCCGCGCTGCCGCTGCCGGACCTGCTGGCAACCCTCGTCGAGCTCACCGCCGTGACGATCGCCCGCGCGATCGACCCGCTCGGCGCCCGCCGCGTCGTCGCCTCCGGCGGCGGGATCCGCAATCCGCTGCTGCGCGCACGGCTCGCGGACCACCTGGACCCCCTCCCGCTGCTCGACGCCGACCAGCTCGGCATCCCCGCCGACGGCAAGGAGGCCCTGCTGATCGCGCTGCTCGGCCATCACGGCGCCCACGGACTGCCCGGCACGCTCGCCCTCCCGGACGGCACCGCGCACACCGGCGCCCGCGCCCCCGTCGTGCTCGGCTCCCTCACCCCGCCGCACCGCAGCCCGACCGCCCACGCCGCGCCCGCCGATGGCCTGCCCGTCCGCCGTCTCCGCCTCGTCCCGGGGGAGGTGCGGTGAGCGCCGCGCTGCTGCAGGACCTCCGCGGCCGGCTCGACGACCTCCGCCCCGTCCAGCGCCGCATCGCGGAGGTGATCCTCGCCGACCCCCTCGCCGCGGGGACGATGACCATCGACCAGCTCGCGGGCGCGGCCGGCTGCGCGCAGTCCTCCGTGGTGAACCTCGCCCGCGAGCTCGGGCTGACCGGCTACCGGGAGCTGCGCGCCGCGCTCGTCGCCGAGACGGCCCGCGCGGTCGGGGACCAGGGCGAGCTGGCCTTCCCCCTGGAGATCGACCCGGGCGACCCGCTGTCCGTCTCGGTCGAGCGGATCGCCGCGGCGGATGCCCGCGCCGTGCGGGACACCGTGCGGCTGCTCGACCTGGAGCAGCTCGCACGGATCGCCGCCCGCCTCGCCGCGGCGCGGCGGATCCTGCTGATCGGGGTGGGCGCCTCCGGGCTCGCGGCGCTGGACCTGCAGTACAAGCTCACCCGCCTCGGCCTCTCGGCCCACGCCCTGACCAGCGCGCACGACGCCCTGCCCGCCGTCGTCGGGCTCGGCGAGGAGGACCTGCTGGTGGCGATCTCGGACTCCGGGCGCACCATCGACGTGCTCGACGCGCTCGAGCTCGCCGTCGCCGCCGGCGCCGCCACCCTCGCCGTCACCGGCGCCCCGGCGAGCCCGCTCGCGCGCGGCGCGGACGAGGTGCTTCTCACGGCCTCGCGCGAGCCGTCCTTCCGCGCCGGCGCGACCTCCTCCCGCATCGCCCAGCTCGCGATCGCGGACTGCCTGCTCATCGCGCTCGCGGCGGCCCTGCCGGACGCGGGGGAGGGGGCGCTGCGCCGCTCCCGCGCAGCCCTCGGCACACGGCGGCGCTGAGGCGGGGCGGGCCGTCCCCTCCTTGGAACTTACGGCACCGTAGGTTACGCTCGCCCCCGTGAGCGTCTTCCGATCCACGATCCCCGACGTCGCGGCCGAGGAGCCGATGGTCCAGCTCCTGGGGCCCGACGGCACCCGCACCCCGCACGAGCAGCTCGACGCCGTGCTCGAGGAGGCGGGGCTCGCCACCCCCGAGCGGCTGCGCGGCTACTACAGCGACATGGTGATGATCCGCGCCGCGGACCTCGAGGCGACGAGCCTGCAGCGCCAGGGCCAGCTCGGCCTGTGGGCGAGCGCGCTCGGGCAGGAGGCCGCGCAGATCGGGGCCGGCCACGCCTCCCGCGAGCAGGACTATCTCGTGCCCACCTATCGCGAGCACGGCGTCGCCTGGGCCCGCGGGATCGAGCCGTGGCGCCTGCTGGAGATGTTCCGCGGCATCAGCCACGGCGGCTGGGACCCCAACGAGCTGCGCACCCACCCCTACATGATCGTGCTCGGCTCCCAGGCCCCGCACGCGGTCGGCTATGCGATGGGCCTGCAGCGCGACGGCGTCGTCGGCACCGGAGACAGCGCCACCGACACCGCGGTCCTCGCCCTCTTCGGCGATGGCGCCTCGAGCGAGGGGGAGGTCTCGGAGTCCTTCACCTTCGCCGCCTCCTTCCAGGCCCCGGTGGTCTTCTACACGCAGAACAACCAATGGGCGATCTCCGTGCCCACCTCCGTCCAGACCCGCGTCCCCCTCGCCCAGCGCTCCCGCGGCTGGGGCATCCCCTCGGTGCGCGTGGACGGCAACGACGTCCTGGGCGTGCTCGGCGCCGTGCGCACCGCCCTGGACTCGGCCCGCGCGGGGGAGGGGCCGGTCTTCGTCGAGGCCCTCACCTACCGCATGGCCGCGCACACCACCAGCGACGACGCCTCCCGCTACCGTCCCGCCGCGGAGGAGCAGGAATGGGCGGAGAAGGACCCGATCCTGCGCCTGCGCCGCCACCTCGAGCAGCTCGGCGAGATCGACGAGGCCTTCGTCGCCCGCTGCGACGAGGAGGCGCACGACCTCGCGATGCAGCTCCACCACCACATCCACGGCATGGAGGACCCCGACCCGGTGCGCATGTTCGACCACCCCTACGCCGAGCCCCACCCGATCGTCGCCGCCGAGCGCGAGGAGTACCTCGCGTACGTCGCCCAGTTCGAGCACGAGGAGGGGGACGCATGAACGCCCCCTCCACCCCGTCCACCACGACCCTCCCGATCGCGAAGGCCATCACCGCGGGGCTGCGTGACGCGATGACCGCCGACGACAAGGTCCTGCTGATGGGCGAGGACATCGGCGTGCTCGGCGGCGTCTTCCGCGTCACCGACGGGCTCCACGCCGAGTTCGGCTCCCAGCGCGTGGTCGACACCCCGCTCGCGGAGGCCGGGATCGTCGGCACCGCCGTGGGCCTGGCCCTGCGCGGCTACCGGCCCGTGGTCGAGATCCAGTTCGACGGATTCGTCTTCCCCGCCTTCAACCAGATCACCACCCAGGTCGCGAAGATGCACAACCGCACCTCGGGCCGGGTGAACATGCCGATGGTGATCCGGATCCCGCACGGCGGCGGCATCGGCGCGGTCGAGCACCACTCCGAGAGCCCCGAGGCGCTCTTCGCCCACACCGCGGGCCTGCGGATCCTCGCCCCCTCCACCGCGCAGGACGCGTACTGGATGACCCGCCAGGCGATCGAGTCCGAGGATCCCGTGATCATGCTCGAGCCCAAGCGCCGCTACTGGGTCAAGGGCGACGTCGACCCCGACCACCGCCCCGAGCTCTCGCCCTGGCAGGCGCAGGTGGTGCGCCCCGGCACCGACGCGACGGTGCTCGCCTGGGGGCCGAGCATGCCCGTGGTCCTCGAGAGCGCCGAGGCCGCTGCGGCCGACGGCCTCGACCTCGAGGTGATCGACGCCCGCTCCCTCGCCCCCGTCGACTACCCCACGATCGCGGACTCGGTGCGGCGCACCGGGCGCCTGCTGATCGTCCACGAGGCCCCCGTGCTCGGCGGGCTCGGCGGCGAGATCGCCGCCCGCATCTCCGAGCAGTGCTTCTACCACCTCGAGGCGCCGGTGCTGCGCGTGGGCGGCTACCACCTGCCCTATCCGCCCTCCCGCATGGAGCACGCCTATCTCCCCGACCTCGACCGGGTGCTGGACGGCGTGGACCGTCTGCTCGAGCACTGAACCGCGCGCCCGCCGCGTGAAAGGATCACGACCATGAACGCCTCCTCGATCGTCACGATCGCCCTCACCGATCCCGGCGAGGGCCTCACCGAGGCCGAGATCCTCGAGATCAAGGTCGCCGTCGGCGACCGCCTGGAGATCAACGACCCCGTCGTCGAGGTCGAGACCGCCAAGAGCGCCGTCGAGCTGCCCAGCCACGTCGCCGGCACTGTCGTCGAGATCCTCGTCGCCGTCGGCGAGGAGGTGCCCGTCGGCGCCCCGCTGATGCGCGTGGACACCACCGGCGGCGCCGTCCCGTCCCCGGCACCCGCTCCCTCCGCCGCGGCGGCGGAGGCGGACCCGTCGGCCGCCGAGCTCTCCGCCCAGGCGACGGAGCAGGCCGCCGAGCAGGCCGAGGGGCAGGCGGAGCAGCCCGCCGACTCCGCGAGCGAGGGCGAGGGCGCGCCGGCCGCGCAGGAGCCGAAGAACCTCGTCGGCTACGGGGAGCGGGCCACGGGAACCCGCCGCCGCCGGCGCCGGGCCCAGCCCGCGCAGCCCGCCGCGGAGCAGCAGGTCCCCATCGACCGGATCCTCGCCAAGCCGCCGGTGCGCAAGCTCGCCCGCGACCTCGGGATCGCGCTGCACGACGTGCTCGCCACCGGCCCCGAGGGCACCGTCACCCGGCAGGACGTGCTCAACGCCCAGCAGCGCTCCTACGGCGCGGAGGCCGCCGCTCACGACGGCGCTGGTGCGTACTTCCCCGAGGAGTCGCCGCAGGCGCCCGAGCACCTCGGCGACGTCATGAAGACCACTCGTGACCAGCCCTTCTCCGGCGTCACGAGCGACGAGCGCACCACCCGCGTCCCGATCCGCTCGGTCCGCAAGCGCACCGCCGAGGCGATGGTGGCCTCCGCCTTCACCGCCCCGCACGTCACGGTGTTCAACGAGATCGACATGACCGGCGTGACGCGGATCGTCTCCCAGCTGCGCGCCTCGCGCGAATGGGCCGACGTGAAGGTCAGCCCCCTGGCCGTGATCGCGAAGGCGCTGCTGGTCGCGATCCGCCGCAATCCCGAGGTCAACGCCTCCTGGGACGAGGACGCCCAGGAGATCGTCTACAAGCACTACGTCAACCTCGGCATCGCCGCGGCGACCCCGCGCGGCCTCATCGTCCCGAACCTCAAGGACGCCCACCTGATGACGCTGCGGGAGCTCGCCGAGGGGATCGGAGAGCTCGCCCGCACCGCGAGGGCCGGGCGCACCTCCCTGCGCGACACCCGCGACGGCACCATCACCATCACCAACTACGGCGTCTTCGACATCGACTCCGGCACCCCGATCCTGAACCCGGGGGAGTCCGCGATCCTCGGCGTCGGCGCGATCAAGGAGAAGCCGTGGGTGGTGGACGGGCGGATCGAGCCGCGCCGGGTCGCGACCCTCTCGCTGAGCTTCGACCACCGCCTGATCGACGGGGCGCTCGGCGCAGAGCTGCTGCGCGACGTCTCCGCCGTGCTCGAGGACCCCTCCCTGGGCCTGGTCTGGGGCTGAGAGGCGAACCGTCGCTCCTTAGTACCCTTGTGCGGTGACCTCGAGCCCGCCCTCTTCCCCGCCGCCGCGGCGCGACGACCCCCGCATGCACACCGTCGAGATGGCGGCCCTGCGCCACGTGGACGTCGCCGACTCCGAGACCCTCGTCTCGGGCCCGTTCCGTCCGGCGCCGACGACCTGGCGGATCGCCCTGCTCGTCGCCGCCGGCGGGGCGCTCGGGGCGATGCTCCGCTTCCTGCTGACCGTGCTCGACCCCGCCGTGACCACCCCCACCCTGGTCGAGGTGCCGTGGGCGACTCTCACCGTCAACGTGCTGGGCTGCCTGGGGCTCGGCGCGCTCAACGGCGTGCTCGAGGTGCGCGAGGGGCGGCCGTGGATGCGCCCGCTGCTGGGCACCGGGCTGTGCGGCGGCTTCACCACCATGTCCACCGTCGTGCTCGAGGGCTCGGCGATGATCGGCGCCGACTTCCCGCTGCTGGCCCTGCTGTACGCCGCGCTGACCCTCGCGCTGTGCCTCGGCGCGGTCGTCCTCGGCCTGCTGCTGGGCAACCGCCTCGGCGCCCGGGGGCTCGCGGCGACGGACGGAAGGGCGGCATGACGGCGCTGCAGCTCGCCCTCAGCCTGGCCATGGTCTGCGTGGGCGGCGGCCTCGGGGCGGTCGCCCGCTGGGGCGTGCAGACCGCCGGCACCCGCATGATCGCCGCCCGCGGCATCGAGAACGTGGAGCGGCTCGTGCCCTGGCTGACCTTCCTGGTCAACGTCGCGGCCTGCTTCCTGCTCGGCATCGTCGTGGCGCGGCTCGGCTCCGCCACCGGTGCGGGCGGCGTGTTCTACGTGCTGCTCGGCGGCGGCTTCTGCGGCGGGCTCTCCACGCTCTCCACCGCCGCGCACGACATCGTCGTGCTCGCCCGCCGCGGCGCCTACTCGATCGCGCTGGCCTACCTGATGCTCAGCGTCGGCACCGGCATGGGCGCCCTCTGGGTGGGGCTGGTGATCGCCTCATGACCCTGCGCCGCACCCTCCTCGCCCTCCTGCCCGCCCTCGCGGTGCTGAGCCTGCTCGCCGTCCTCGCGGCCGACGCCGCCGGCGGCGACAACCTCGTGCTGCTGGACGCGGGCCCCGTCGCCCGGATCGGCGCCCCGGTCGCCGCGACCCTCGCCGACCTCGCCGCCGCACTGGCCCTCGGCGGCGCCGTGGTGGCGGGCTGGCTCCTGCGCGAGGAGGCTGACCGCACCCGCGCCCTCGGCATCGTCGCGGGCGCCGCCGCGGCCACCACCCTCGCCCGCGGCGCCTCCCTCACCTTCTCGTACGCGATCGCGACCGGGCAGCCCGTCGGCTCGCCGCGCTTCGGCTCCGACCTCGGGGTGTTCCTCGCGACGGAGCTCGGCGTCTGGCTCCTGTGCGGGCTGTTGGCCGCCGCGGCGACCACCACCGTCGCCGTGCTCGGCACCTCCGCCGGACTCGCCCGCGCCGTCGCGGTCCTCTCCTCCGTCGTCGCCTTCTCCGCCGCGATGACCGGGCACGCTGCGGGCGACGAGACCCACGAGATCGCCACCTCCACGATGCTCGTGCACCTGCTGGCGGTGGGGATCTGGCTGGGCGGCCTCGCCGTGCTGCAGGTCCTCACCGATCGCAGCCGCGACGACGTGCGCGTGCTGCGCGGCTACTCCCATCTCGCGCTGATCTGCTGGATCGCCCTGGCGCTGAGCGGGGTGCTCGCGCTCGCGGTGCGCATGAACACCCCCGCGGAGCTCCTCACCAGCGCGTACGTGCAGATCGGGCTCGGCAAGGCCGTGGTGCTGCTGCTCCTGGGCCTGCTCGGCGCGCTCCAGCGCCGCCAGCTCGCCACCGGGCTCGGCACGGACGCCGAGGGGCGCCGGGCGCTGGGGACCTACCGGCGCCTCGCCCTGCTCGAGCTGGCGCTGATGGGGCTCGCCGTCGCGCTCGCCGCGGCGATGAGCTCCTCCCCGCCGCCCGCGGAGGAGGGCACCCCGCCGGCGGGCACCGCCGGCACGCTCACCGGCTACCCGCTGCCGCCCGCCCCGGACCTCGTCACCGTGCTCGGCCAGTGGCGCCCGGACCCCTTCGGGGCGGCGCTCGCCTGCGTCCTGCTGCTGCTGTGGTGGCGGCCGAGCGCCCCGCCGCGTCCGCGCGGACGCAGCCTGCAGCTCCTGCTCGGGGCCGCCGCGCTCGTGCTGCTGACCTCGGGCCCGCTGAACGTGTACGGCAAGGTGCTCGTCTCCGCCCACGTCCTCCAGCACGTGCTGCTGCTCGTGCCCGCCGGGGTCCTGCTGGGCTGCGCGATGACCGTCCCGCCGCGCCTGCGCACCCTGCTGGAGGGGCGCTGGCCGCTCGCGGCGCTGCTGGCCGCGGCCGGTCCGCTGCTGCTCGCCGCCTGCTACATCAGCCCGCCGCTGCTCCGCGCCGCCCTGGACAGCCACGCCGCCCATCTCGCGCTGCAGCTGCTGGCTCTCGCCGCCGGTGCGCTGATCGCGCTCGCCGTGAGGCTCGCGCCCGCGCCGCGGCGGGCCTGGGTCGCGGCGGTCCCGCTGCTGCTGGGCGCTGCCGGGGGGATCGCGCTGCGCAGCACGGAGAGGCTGCTGGCGGCGAGCTGGTTCGGCGCGACCGGCCGCACCTGGCGGGCCGACGCGCTCGCCGATCAGCAGTCCGCGGGCACGCTCGTGCTCGTCGTCGTGGTGCTCATCGCGCTCGTGGCCGCCGGGGCGGCGCTGCGGACCCGCGGGCGCCGCGGCTGACCGCACGACGAGGGGCCCGCGCCGCGGCGCGGGCCCCTCGTCGGAGCGTGCGGCGGGGCGTCGGCCCCGCGGGCCTGCTCAGTCGAAGAGGCTGCGCACCGAGCGGAGCCGCGCGAGCTGGGTCTCGCGGTCCACGGCGGGGACCAGGCCCTCCTGGGCGCCGGCGCCGGAGGGGACCTCGCGCGGGGTGACGCGGCGGGTGCCGACGGCGGTCTCGAGCCGGCCGCGCAGACCGCCGGAGGCGGGGGCGGGACGGGCCGGGATCGCGGCTTCGGCGCCGCCGCGCACGCGACGGAACTGCTCGAGCGCGGGGGAGCTGCCGCCGTCGCGGGTCGCGGCGAGCATGTAGGCGGCGATGTCGGCCTGCTCGACCAGGAGCGGCAGCACGCCGCCGGAGACCCGCTGCTGGCCGAGGATCACGAGGTCGTCGCGGCCGCGGGCGAAGGCGCCGAGGAAGAGGTCGCTCTCGCCGCTCGCGGTGCGGGGCACGAGGTCCTCGGGGAGGTGGTCGGCCCCGGTCTCGTAGCCGGTGGCCAGCACGATCAGGTCCGCGCGGTAGGTGTCGGTGCCGAAGGCGTCGCGGCCGCGGGCGTGGGTGACCACGCCCTCGGCGTCCACGCCCTGGACCTCGCCGGCGGGGGTGATGCGCCCCTCGCGGACCCGCTGCAGCAGGTCGTCGGAGACGATCACGCGGTCCTCGAGCAGGGGCTGCGCCGGGCGGGGCAGACCGGCCTCGACCGGGTCGCCGACGGTGCGTCGCACCACGGTCTCCGCGATCCTCGCGTTCAGACCGCCGAGCATCGCGGGCTCGCGCGCGGAGGCGACGTCGCCGGGGATCCCGGCGATGCGGCGCGGCACCACCCAGTGGCCGGTGCGCATCGACCAGCGCACCTCGAGCGCGCGACGGGCGGCGTCGACCGCGATGTCCGCGGCGGACTGGCCCGAGCCGACGACCAGCACCCGCCTGCCCTCGAGACCGTCGGCGCCGGTCCACTCCGAGGAGTGCACGACCTGCACGGTGCCCGGGACGTCGGCGGCCCAGTCAGGGCGGTGGGGGCGCTGCGAGATGCCGTGCGCGGAGATCACCGCACGGTAGATCCCGATCTCGCCGGTGGAGAGCTCCACCTCCCACACGCCCTCCCCGAAGGGGCGTGCGGCGCGCACGGCGGTGCGCGGGCGGAAGTGGTCGGTGATCCCGTGGCGGGAGGCGTAGGCGCGCAGGTACTTCGCCATGTGCGCGGGGGTGAGGAACTCGGGGAAGGAGACCGGCTGCAGGAGGTCCTCGTACTGGGTCTGCTCGCGCGAGGAGATCATCTCCATGGCCGGCCAGATCGGGGAGTCCTCCCGCTCGGGGTCCCAGATGCCGCCGACGTGGTCGGCGCGGTCCACGATGTCGAAGGGCACCTCGAGCGCCTTCAGCGACGCCGCGGCGGCGAGGCCGGCGGGGCCGGCGCCGATGATCAGCACCTTCTCACGGGTGGGGATCTGGTCGTGGAGCTCGGGCATCGAAAGGAGCCTTCTTCCGGGTGGACGGCCTGCTGACGCCCGCCATCCTAGTCTCCGCGCGGAGGCGGTTCAGGCGACCGCGGTGATCACCGCGGAGACGCCGAGCGTCGTGATGATCGTCGTCATGACATAGGCGAGGACCACCTGGTGGCGCACCAGGCGACGTGCGGCGGTCGTGAGCGGGCCGAGGTCCGCGGCGCCCGCGGAGGCCTGGATCTGCACCGCGCCGTAGAGATCAGCCGGCAATCCGGCCCGCGAGCTCGCGTGCGAGCAGCAGCGCACCGGGCAGCCCGTCGGGCGCGGGGTTCACGGAGCGGCGGCGGTCCTGCAGGGAGGCCGTCACCTCGTCATGGATCGGGCCCGGACCGGTGAGCACCGAGCCGGCGAGCACGACGGGCAGCACCGCCTCCGGGTCCAGCGCCTCGACCGTGTCCAGCACGTGCTCGATCACGGCGGCGAGGATGCCGTGGGCGACCGGGTCCTCCCGCACCCGGGCGGGCAGCGTTGCGAAGCGTCCCAGCGCTGCCGGCGCCCCGGCGGGCAGGTGCTCGTCGAGCGCGCGGATCAGGTCCTGGCGCGGGTCGCCGGTGGGGGAGGGCGGGCGGAGCCCCTCGCGCAGGTCCAGGCCCAGCGCGGCGCCGACCTCCTCGGTCAGCAGGGTGCGGGGGCCGCGTCCGTCGAGGTCCGCGGCGACCGCCTCGAGGGTGCGCCGCCCCAGCCATACCGCGGAGCCGACATCGCCCAGCAGCCAGCCCATCCCGTCACGGCGGGCGATCGCCTCCCGGTCGCGGAAGCGGACCGCGACCGCGCCGGTCCCGGCGAGCACCAGCAGGCCGTCGTCGCCCACCCCTCCGGAGAGGAAGGCGGTGTGCAGGTCGTCGGTGACCAGGAGCCGCTCGGCGGGGATGCCGAGCGGGACGAGGCGCTCGCCGACCGCGGCGCGGACCTCCGCCGCACGGGCCGGCCCCGCCCCGGAGATCCCGAGCGCGAGCGCCGCGACCTCGGCGGGGTCGTCGGCGGGCGGGCCGGCCGGCCCGTCGGAGGTGTCGTCGTCGGCGCCCGAGGCGGCGCCCGCGTCGGCGGTGCGCAGCGCGTGCCGCGCCTGCTCGAGCACGTCGGCGATCGTGGCCGCGAGCGTGTCGAAGGCCGCCGGTCCCGAGGAGCGGAGGTTCGCCCCCGGCCCCTCGACCTGAGCGAGGGGCCCGCCGCCCATCGTCGCGGCGACCAGCCGCGAGCGCGTCCCCCCGACATCCCCGGCGAGCACCAGGTGCTGGCGCATACGGCTCCCTCCTCCAGCGTTCCCCGTCGAGCGTCCCCACATCGTAGGGCCCGCCCCGCCTGTCCTACGCTGTCCCGTGCGACGCCCACCGATCATTGGAGACCACGTGAGCAACCCCCGCAGGGACCCGAGCCGCCTCGACGTCGACCTGGTGGGGCTCGCCTCGCCCACCGAGGAGCGCAATCCCGCCAGCGCCGAGCTGGACACCCTCGACGCCCGCGGGATGGTCGACGTGATCCTCGGCGAGGACGCGACCGTCGCCGCGGCGGTCCAGGCGCGCTCCGCCGAGATCGCCGCGCTGGTGGAGACGTGCGTGGCGGCGATCGCGGACGGCGGCACCGTCCACTACCTCGGGGCCGGGACCTCGGGCCGGCTCGCGGTGCTGGACGCGGTCGAGCTCGCCCCGACCTTCGACGCCGACGAGTCGATGGTCACCGCCCATCTCGCGGGCGGTCCCGGCGCCTTCCTCACCGCGGTCGAGGGCGCCGAGGACTCCGCCGCGCAGGGCGCCCAGCTGGTGCGCGAGCAGTGCCGCGAGGGCGACGTCGTGATCGGCCTCGCCGCGAGCGGCCGCACCCCCTTCGTGGCCGGCGCGCTCGAGGCCGCCCGCGCCGCGGGGATGCCCACCGCGCTGATCTCCGCGAACCCCGCAGCGCCGCTCGCCCCGCTCGCGGACCATCCGATCCTCCTCGACGTCGGCCCCGAGGTGGTCACCGGTTCCACCCGCATGAAGGCCGGGACCGCGCAGAAGCTCACCCTCAACGCCCTCTCCACCGCGACGATGGTCCGGCTCGGGACCACCTTCGGGAACCTGATGATCCAGGTGCGGCCCACGAACGAGAAGCTCGTCGCCCGCACCGTGCGGATGCTCGTCCAGGCCAGCGGCGCCGAGCCCGAGGAGGCGGCGCGGGTGCTCGAGGCCGCGGACGGCAGCGTGCGCGTCGCGCTGGTCGCCCTGCTGTCCGGGACGGACGCCCGGGCGTCGGCCGCCGCACTCGAGGACTTCCCCCGGGACCCCCGCCGGATCGGCGACCCCGCCGGGATCCGCTCCGCGGTCGCGGCGCTCGGCGGGTAATTCCCTCGACGGGGCCGGGGCGCGGCCCCTACGGTGGCGACCATGCGTCTGTGATCAGCCCCGCGCCCGCCGTCCCTCCGCGCCGAGGAGCTGATCCATGCCCTCCCCCACCCCGTCCGCCGCCCCCGCGGCCGCCGATCCCTCCCTGCACCTGCGGGCCGACGGGATCTCCTTCACCTATCCCGGCCTCGCCGCCGACCGCCGCGTCCTGACCGACGTGAGCCTCGTCGTGCCCGCCGGGCGCCCCACCGGGCTGCTCGGCGAGAACGGCAGCGGCAAGTCCACCCTGCTGCGGATCCTCGCCGGGGAGCTCCACCCCGACGCCGGCGCCTGCGAGGTGCCCGGCCCCGTCGGGATGCTGCGCCAGGAGCTGCCCTTCGGCCACCGCACCCCGCTCGCCGGCGTCCTCGCCGACGCGCTCGAGCGCTCCCGGCGGCTCGAGCGGGAGCTGATCGAGGCGGGGGAGGAGCTCGCGGGCGGCACCGCCGCGGCCGCCGCCCGCTACGACCGCCTGCTCGCCGAGGCGACCCTCGCCGACGTCTGGAACGCGGAGCGCCGCGCCGAGGAGACCCTCGCCGGGCTCGGCCTCGCGGACCTGCCCGGCGACACCCCGCTCGGGGAGATCAGCGGCGGCCAGCGCGAGCGGCTCGCGCTCGCGCACCTGCTGATCGCCCGCCCCACCAGCTGGCTGCTCGACGAGCCGACGAACCACCTGGACGACGAGGCCGCCGCCTTCGTCGCAGGGGCGATCGCCGCCCACCCCGGCCCCGTCCTCATCGCCAGCCACGACCGCGCCTTCCTCGACGACTCGACCGCCGCCCAGCTCGACCTCGACCCCGCCCAGTCGCCGCTCGGCGAGGAGCCCGGCGGGCTCACCGCCTGCACCGGCACCTTCAGCGACTACCTGCTGGCACGCTACGACGCCCGCGACCGGTGGGAGCACCGCTATCGCACCGAGCAGGAGGAGCTGACCCGGCTGCGGGAGGTCGCCCGGGACGCCCACACCCTGGGCCGCGAGTCCCACAGCCGGGCGGAGGTGAAGATCGCCCGGAAGTTCTTCGCCGACCGCAACGCCGTGCGCGTCTCCCGACACGTGCGCGACGCCGAGCAGCGCCTCGCCCAGCTCGAGCAGGACCAGGTCAGGAAGCCCCCGGCCGAGCTCGAGCTCACCCACCTGCCCGACGCCCCTCGCGGCGCCGGCCAGGTCCAGCTCGCCCTCGCCGACGTCGCCGTCGAAGGCCGACTCGCACCGGTCTCCCTCGCCCTCTCGGCAGGGGAGCACCTGCTGGTCACCGGTGCGAACGGCAGCGGGAAGTCGACCCTGCTCGACGTGGTGGCGGGCCGGCTCGCGCCGACCTCCGGCACCGTGAGCCGGCCCCGCTCGCTGCGGATCGGGCACCTCCGCCAGGACGACGAGCCCGTGCCCGGCCGGACCGTCGGCGCCCATCTGCGCCGCGCCGCCGGCCTCGAGGAGGACGAGCAGCCCGAGCTGTTCGGGCTCGTCCACCCCCGCGACCTCGCCCGCCCCCTGGAGACCCTCTCCCGCGGGCAGCTGCGCCGCGTCATGCTCGCCGCGGTGCTGCTGGACCCGCCCGAGCTGCTGATCCTCGACGAGCCCACCAACCACCTGGCCCTGGTCACCGCGACCCGGCTCGAGGCCGCGCTCGCGGACTGGGGCGGGACCGTGCTGATCGCCTCCCACGACCGATGGCTGCGCCGCCGCTGGGACGGGGAGCTGCTCGAGCTCGGCGACACAGACGTTCACAGTCCTCGCCCTGCCGGCGCGCGGCGGACAGGCTGAGCGCGACCCCCGACGCCCAGGAGGAGCGCAGCCATGACGCACCAGCCCCAGAAGTTCGAGACCCTCGCCGTCCACGCCGGCCAGACCCCCGACTCCGACGCGGGCTCGCGCGCCCTGCCCATCCACCAGACGACCAGCTTCGTCTTCCCCTCGGCGCAGTCCGCCGCGGACCGCTTCGCGCTCGCCGAGGCCGCCCCGATCTACACCCGCATCACCAACCCCACCCAGGCCGCGGTCGAGGACCGCATCGCCGCTCTCGAGGGCGGCGCGGCCGGGCTCCTGCTCGCCTCCGGGCAGAGCGCCATCACGCTGTCGATCCTGAACCTCGCCGGGGCCGGCGACTCGATCGCCGTCTCCCCGAGCCTGTACGGCGGCTCCTTCAACCTCTTCAAGCACACCCTCACCCGCCTCGGCATCACCCCGCAGTGGGTCGAGGACCCCACCGATCCCGCCTCCTGGCGCGCCGCCGCGGACGGGACCACCCGCGCCTTCTTCGTGGAGTCGATCCCGAACCCGCAGCAGGACATCCCGGACCTGCGCGCCCTCGCCGACGTCGCCCACGAGGTCGGCGTCCCGCTGATCGTCGACAACACCGTCGCGACCCCCTACCTGCTGCGCCCCCTTGAGCACGGCGCGGACGTGGTCGTGCACTCGGCCACCAAGTTCCTCGGCGGGCACGGCACCTCGATCGCCGGCGCGATCGTGGACGGCGGCAGCTTCGACTTCACCGCCCACGCCGAGAAGTACCCCCAGTTCACCGAGCCCGACGAGTCCTACAACGGCCTCGTCTTCGCCGGAGTGCCCGGCCCCTTCGCGACCCGCGCCCGCACCAACCTGCTGCGCGACCTGGGCCCCGCCGTCTCCCCGTTCAACGCCTTCCTCATCGGGCAGGGCCTGGAGACGCTGCCGCTGCGGATGGAGCGCCACCTGGAGAACACCCGCCGCGTCGCCGACTTCCTCGAGGCCGACGAGCGGGTGGGCACGGTCACCTGGGCCTCCCTGCCCTCCTCCCCGCACCACGAGCGGGCCCAGCGCTATCTCCCCAAGGGCTCCGGCAGCGTGCTCGGCTTCGAGCTGCCCGGCGGCCTCGAGGCCGGCCGCCGCTTCGTGGACGCCCTGACCCTCCACTCGCACGTGGCGAACATCGGCGACGTGCGCAGCCTCGTCATCCACCCCGCCTCGACCACCCACTCGCAGCTGACCGAGGAGGAGCTGCGCGCCGCCGGCATCGCCCCCGGCTTCGTGCGCCTCTCCGTGGGCATCGAGCACATCGACGACATCCTCGCCGACCTCGAGCAGGGGCTCGCGGCGGTGTCGGCCTGAGCGGCCGCGCCGCGGGCGAGAGCTCGCTGGACGCCGGGGTCGCGGTGATCGTTAGGCTGGGGCCATGAGCGATGCGAGCGACCCCGGCGCCCTCCTGGCACCCTCCCCGCTGGAGACGTGGCCGCCCGCGTGGTCCCCGGCCGCCGTGGTGATGGACTGCGACGGACTGCTGGTGGACACCGAGGGGCGCTGGCTCGCGCTGCAGGAGGCCTATCTCGCCGACCACGGCGCCTCCCTGGACGCGGACGCACGCCGGGCCCTGACCGGCCGGCCGATCGAGGTCGTGGTCACCACGATCGCCGAGGCCGTCGGCAAGGATCCGCACCGCGCCGGGGCGGAGCTCATGGCCGCCCACCAGGAGCGCCTGAAGGAGCCGCTCGTGCCGCTGCCCGGGGCGGTCAGGACCGTCCGGGCGGTCGCCGCTGTGCGCCCCGTCGCCGTCGCCTCGAACTCCCCGCGGGACCTGCTCGAGCGGACCCTCGACGCGCTCGGCCTCACCGACGTCTTCGACGCCCGGGTCTCCCTCGACGACGTCGCGGCCGGGAAGCCGGCCCCCGACCTCTACCTCGCCGCCGCCGCGGCGCTCGGCGCCGATCCCGCCGACTGCCTGGCGCTGGAGGACTCCGAGACCGGTGCCCGGGCCGCCCTCGCCGCCGGGATGCAGCTCATCGCGGTGCCGTCGATCCCCGGCCAGGACCCCGTCGCGCCGCGCCGGCTCGACACGCTCGAGGACCCCGTCCTCGCCGACTGGGTCTCGAGCTGGGAGGCCCGCCGATGAGCACCGCGCCCGACCGCTTCGCCCGCGCCTTCGGCGACTGGACCCCGCGCGCCGTCGTCTTCGACTGCGACGGCCTGCTGCTGGACACCGAGTCGGTGTGGCAGCGTGCCCAGGACACCGTCGTCGCCGCGCGCGGCGCGGCCCTGGACCCCGAGGACGACGCCGTGCTGCACGGCTCGACGATCGAGGTCGCCGCCGAGCTGATCGCCCTCCGCTCCGGCCACACCGAGGCCGAGGTCCTCGCCGACCTGCACCGCGAGTTCGACCACGAGCTCTCCGGCGGGGTGCGCACCCTGCCCGGCGCGGCCGAGGTGCTGCAGGCTGCGGCCGCCCGGGTGCCGCTGGCCTGCGCCTCGAACTCCTGGCTCGAGGCGCTGGACCACAAGCTCGTCGCCGGCGGCCTGCGCGAGCACTTCACCGTCCTGGAGGCCTCGGACACCGTCGAGAACCCCAAGCCGGCCCCCGACATGTACGCCGCGGCGGCCCGCGCCCTGGGGCAGCGGCCCGAGGACTGCCTGGCCCTGGAGGACTCCGGGACCGGTGCCCGCGCCGCCCGCGACGCGGGGCTGCGCCTGATCGCGGTCCCCGCCCCCGGGCACGCCGTCCCGCCCGCGGACCTCGCCCTCACCTCCCTCACCGATCCCGAGCTCGCGGCCTGGATCGCGACCTGGTGACCCGGGAGGCGATCCCGCGCGGATGTCCGCGCATGTCACTCGAGTTGGCCCCCGGGCGCAGATCCGGTGTTCACTGGTCCCCATGACCACTTCGTCGGACCCCTCCGCGCCCCTGACCTCCCGCGCCCACGGCTCGCCGCTGCGCGGCCGCGGCTGGCTGAACACCGGCGGCGCCGAGCTGGACCTCGAGACGCTGCGCGGGAAGATCGTGCTGCTGGACTTCTGGACGTTCTGCTGCGTGAACTGCCTGCACGTCCTGGACGAGCTGCGCCCCCTCGAGGAGAAGTGGGCCGATGAGCTCGTCGTCATCGGCGTGCACTCCCCGAAGTTCGAGTTCGAGAAGGACCCCGAGGCGCTGCGGGCCAACATCGAGCGCTACGAGGTCTCCCACCCCGTGATCGACGATCCGGAGCTGGAGACCTGGAGCGCCTACGGCGCCCGCGCCTGGCCCACCCTGATGGTCCTGGACACCCACGGCCGCATCGCCGGCAACCTCTCCGGCGAGGGCCATGCCGCGAACCTCGACCGCCTGGTCGCCGAGCTCGTCGCCGAGGGCGAGGCCGACGGCTCGCTGCGCCGCGGCCCCGCGCCGACCGTCCTCGCTGAGCGGACCGAGCAGACCCTCCGCTTCCCCTCGAAGCTCGCCGTCCTGCCCGACGGCCGGCTGGTGGTCTCCGACGCGGGCCAGCACCGCCTGGTCGTCTTCCAGGCCGACGGCGCGACGGTCGACGCGATCATCGGCACCGGGGAGCGCGGCCACGCCGACGGCGACGAGGACACCGCCCAGTTCGCCGAGCCCAACGGCGTCCTCGCCCTGCCCGCCGAGGTCGCCCACGAGGTGGGCTACGACCTCCTGGTCGCCGACACCGCCGGGCACCGCCTGCGCGGCGTGAAGATCGGGCAGGACCGCCTGCTGCGCTCCCGCACCACGACCGAGGTCGCCACCCTCGCCGGCACCGGCGAGCAGTGGATGCAGGGCGAGCCGCTGCCGCGAGGCGAGGGCGATGCCCGCACCTACAGCCTCTCCACCCCCTGGGACCTCACCTGGAGCCACTCCCTGAACCGGGCCGTGATCGCGATGGCCGGGATCCACCAGCTGTGGACCTACGACCCCGCCACCGGCGCCCTGCTGGTCCTCGCGGGAACCACCCAGGAGGGCCTGGTCGACGGCCCCGCCGTCACCTCATGGTGGGCGCAGCCCTCGGGCCTGGACGAGATGCCCGACGGACGGATCGTGATCGCGGACTCCGAGTCCTCCGCAGTGCGGCTCCTGGACCCGCAGACCATGCAGGTCAGCACCCTGGTGGGCAAGGGCCTGTTCGACTTCGGCCATGTGGACGGACCGCTCGACCGGGCCCGCCTCCAGCACCCGCTCGGCGTGACCGCCCTGCCCGACGGGCGCATCGCGATCGCCGACACCTACAACGGCGCGATCCGCCTCCTGGACGAGGAGACCGGCGAGGTCGTCACCGTCGCGACCGACCTCAAGGAGCCCTCCGACGCGATCCTCGGCCCGCCCGTGGACGGGATCGGCCAGCTGATCGTCGTCGAGTCCGGCGCGCACCGCATCACCTGGGTGCCGGTCGCGAAGGCCGCCGAGCGCGTGATCGACGAGGGCGCCCAGCGCTCCGAGCGGCCCGCGACCGAGGTGGGTCCCGGCCCGCTCACCGTGCGCGTGCTGTTCACGCCGCCGCCTGGGCACAAGCTTGACGACTCCCTCGGACCGTCCACGCAGGTCACGATCGCGACCACCCCCACCTCGATGCTGACCGGCGGGGGAGGGGTGGACACCGCGCTCGAGCGCACCGTCACCCTCGACCCCGCGTACACCGAGGGCGTCCTCCACGTCAGCGCCCGCGCCGCCTCCTGCGACGCGGACCCGGCCGTGGAGTTCCCCGCCTGCCACATGCACCAGCAGGACTGGGGGGTCCCGATCCGAGTCGTCGAGGGCGGCCCGGATCATCTGGACCTCTCCCTGCTCGCCTGACCTCTGACGCCGACGGAAGCTGAAGCCGACCCGTGGATCTGATCACGCAATTCCCCCTCGGCGACGATCTCGCCGTCACCCTGCTCGTCCTCGGCCTGCTTGCCGTGGCCGCGCTCGTCGCCGGGGCGGTCGTGCCCACCCGGCTGCGGCGCGACGAGGACAGCGCCGAGGTGGACCCGACGCTCGGACGCCGGCTCGGCGCGCCGCTGCTGTCCTCCGCCTCGATCCTGCTGTGGGTGGGGCTGCCGCTCGCCGTGGTGGTGTACCTGGCCCCCGGCGGGACCGACGACCGCATCCTGCGCTCGGCGATGCTGCTGGTCGGGCTCGCGCTCGGCCCGCTCGCCGCCTGGCGGGGCCTGGCGCTCCAGCTCGCCGCGCTCGGCGTCGACCCCGAGCGGCGCGGGGCGATGGTCTCGCGGCTGGGGGCGCTCACGGTCGCCGGCGCGCTCGCGCTCGCCGCGCTGCCCGTGGTGATCGCGGTGTGGTCCCTGCAGACCACGGCCGGTCCGGCGCTCATCGCCCTCGCCGCGGGCGCCGCGATCTCCGCCCTCGTGGTGCGGGCCAGCGCGGCCCCGGTCGAGGCGGGCGCGGCCGCGGCCGCGGTGCTGGTCGGCACCGACGAGCACGAGCTCGACGTCGACGACGAGGACAACCTCGGCGGCCCCCACCTGCGCAGCGCCCGCATGGTGCGCCGCGGCGGGGCTCTCAGCGCCGACCTCGTCGCCGTCGCGACCGCCGGCGCCGCCCTCGGCGTGCTGCTCGGCGTGCCGGTGCTCGCGGCCGAGGGCTTCGTCGTCACGCTGCTGGCGCTGGGCACCGCGCTGCTCGCCGCGGGCGTCGCCGCCGTCGTCCCCCATGCGGGCCGCGAGGGCCACGAGCGCGGCGCGCTGCAGCTGGGCGGGCTGATCCCCTCCGTGCTCGGCGCCGCCGGCGCGGTCGCCGCCGCGGCGCTGTGGATCCCCTCCCAGTACAAGGACCTCCGCTTCGAGGACGTCGGGCTCGAGAACTTCACCGACCCCGCGATCACCGGCGGCACCGACACCCCGCGCGAGCAGCTCGAGCCGCAGATCGAGGAGCTCGGCGGCGACCTGAGCCAGTTCATCTCCCAGACGGACGACTCGCAGTACGCCTCCGCCTTCCTCGACATGCTCGCCCTCTACGGCATCACCCCGAACGTCGTGGTCGCCGTGGCGCTCGGCCTCGGCGCCCTCGCCGCGCTCGCGGCGGTGCTGCTGCTGGGCGGCACCGGCCACCGCCTGGGCGGCTCCGTGCTGCGCGCCGCCCGCACCTCCCGCACCGGCGGGGCGCTCGGCCTCACCGCCGGCCTGGGATCCACGGCGCTGACCGCCGCCGGGGCGCTCGCCCTCGTGGTCCTCATTGCCGCCGTGCTCTCCGTGCTCGCCGCCGGCGTGCCCTCCCTCGCCCTGACTCTCGGGGTCCACGCCGGCCTCGGCGCCCTGATCGTGGTCGCCGGCCATGCGGGGCCGCTGCTGGCCTCCACGCTGCTGGACCGCGCCGGGGCGGAGAGCGGCTCGCGCCGCGCCGCGGGCGGCATCGCGACCGGCCCGCTCGGCGCGCTGCTGCTCGCCGCGGTGCTGATCGGCCTCGGCGCACTCGGCCCCGTCGTCTCCGCGCTGCAGCTCGCCCCGCGCGCCGCGACCGTGTGGGAGGACCGGGCCCTGCACCTGGCGACCCCCGCCTCGCTCACCCTGCTCGGCGGCGTCGCCCTCGGCGTGGTGACCGTCCTGCTGATGACCTCCTCGCTCCTGGACGGCGCCCGCCGGCTCGGCGCGAACGCGGTCGTGGAGACCCGCGCGGCGATGCTCGAGGGCCGTGACGGCGCGGAACTGCCCGAGCTGCCCGAGATGGTGCGCCGGGCCGCGCTGACCCCCGTGGTCGTCGCGGTGCTCGCCCCTGTGGTGGCCGGCTACGGGCTCGGCCCGGCCGCGCTGCCGGGCCTCGTCGTCGGCGTGGTGCTGACCGCGGCGGGCCTGGGGCTGTGGACCCTCGGCTCCGCCTCGACCCTCGCCGGCGCCTCCGCCGTGATCGGCTCCGGCCGCTACGGCGGCCCCGGCTCCTGGGGGCACTCCGGCGCGCTCGGCGGGGCTGTGCTCACCGGCATCCTGCGCTCCGTGATCGGCTCGGTGGCGCTGCCGCTGGCGCTGACCGCCTCGCTGCTCTCCGCGCTCGCCGTGAGCGCCGTGGTGGGGATGAGCACCGACGGCACCAGCGCCTATCTACGCTGGGGCATCGCCGTGGTCGCGATCATCATCGCGCTGACCTGCTGGGTCATCACCGCCACCGCGCCCGAGGTGGACCTCGAGGACGAGCACGAGGAGCTGTCCCGCCCGCTCTTCTCCCGCACCGCGGAGGAGACCCCGGAGGACTCCCTGGACGCGATGGACTGGGAGGCCGACGAGGAGGACCGCCACGAGGTCACCGTCACCGCCCGGCCCACCCGGAGGAAGCGCAAGGGCAAGGGCTGAGGCGCCGGCGCGCTCAGACGCTCGCGCCGAGCCCCTGCAGCACGAAGCGCTCGAGGGCCTCGCGCGGGTAGCGCTTCGCGGAGGAGCCGACGAGCAGGCCGTTGATGATCCGGACGGTGCCGGTCACGTCGAGGTCGGCGGAGAAGTCGCCCGCCGCGATCCCGGCCTCCACGATCGTGCTGAGCACCTCCTCGATCAGCACCACGTGCTCGCGCATCCGCGAGGCCGCGTCGGGGGTGAGGGCGGCCCGGCCCGCGGCCTGCGGGACGTGGAAGGAGACGGTGAGCTCCAGCTGGGTGCGCACGTAGGCGATGACCGCCTCGCGCGGGGTCGCCGAGTCGCTGACCCCGGCCCGCAGCTGGGCGATGTAGTCCGTCGTCTCGTGGATCGCGTACTCGATCAGGAGGGTCTCGCGGTCGGGGAAGTGGTTGTACATCGCGGTGCGGCCCACGCCGGCCGCGGACGCGATGCGGGAGAAGGTGATGGTCTCGAACTCCTGGGTCTCCAGCAGCTCGGCCAGGGCGGCGAAGATCTTCTCCCGCGTGCGTTCGCGGTGCTCCTCGAGCGACCCTCCGATGATCTTGGGCATGCCGCATTCTTACACTCACCGGGACGTTCGACAGAACCCGTGTGCCGCAGGCCCCTGCGCGA
Organism: Brachybacterium sp. sponge; assembly: GCF_001613775.1. Lineage (NCBI taxonomy): Bacteria > Bacillati > Actinomycetota > Actinomycetes > Micrococcales > Dermabacteraceae > Brachybacterium > Brachybacterium sp. sponge. The sequence continues at coordinate 1,428,033 of NZ_LRMP01000001.1, forward strand.
GCGGGATCCGAGCGCGTCATGCCGCGGCAGGGAGCGATGCAGGAGGAAGGGGCGGACCCGCTCGGGGACGACCCCCGACTTGACCCCGGACATGACGGAGCCGCGACCTCCGGGGACGGAGATCGCGGCTCTGGTCGCGAGAGCGGGTGACGGGAATCGAACCCGCGCTGTCAGCTTGGGAAGCTGAAGTTCTACCATTGAACTACACCCGCGAAAGGGTGCCCGTCCGGTGCAGGAGGCCTGCCGTCCGAGCGAACGGGAGACAGCATACCCCCTCTCCGGAGTGGTCCGCGAACCGGGACGATTCGGGACGAGCTCACGTTCCGCGCCCGCGGGGACTAGTCTGTTCGCCGTGCTGCTGAGCGATCGAGACATCCGGGCCGAGATCGAGGCCGAGCGGGTGCGGCTGTCCCCCTTCGACGAGGCGATGATCCAGCCCGCCTCTGTGGACGTGCGGATCGACCGCTTCTTCCGCCTCTTCGACAACCACAAGCACGCCCTGATCGACCCCTCGGTCGAGCAGGCGGACCTCACGCGCGAGGTCGCCGTCGATCCCGACGAGGCGTACATGCTCCACCCGGGGGAGTTCGTGCTCGCCTCCACCTATGAGCAGATCACCCTTCCGGACGACGTCGCCGCACGGCTGGAGGGCAAGAGCTCGCTGGGCCGGCTGGGGCTGCTGACCCATTCGACCGCAGGGTTCATCGACCCCGGCTTCGACGGGCACATCACCCTGGAGCTGTCGAACATGGCGACCCTCCCGGTGGCGCTGTGGCCCGGCATGAAGATCGGCCAGCTGTGCTTCTTCCGCCTCTCCAGCCCCTCGCAGAACCCCTACGGCAGCGCCGGGAACCTCAACCGCTATCTCGGCCAGCGCGGGCCCACCCCCTCGCGCTCGGCGCAGAACTTCCATCGCACCAGGATCCCCCTCCAGGAGGAGCAGCAGTGACCGAGCCGGTCCGCACCAGCCATCGTCTCCAGCTGCCGCGGGACACCGACCCCGCCGAGGTGCTCACGATGATCCTCAACGTCCGCCCCACCGCCCGGGAGGACGAGGACGGAGCGATCGAGATCGGGGACGACGTCCGTCTGGTCCCCGACCGCACGCCGCGCGGTGCGGGCCGCTGGACCCTGGAGACCCCGCGGGTGCGCGAGGACCCCGTCCCCGTGGGCATGGTCGACTCCCACGGCTACGGTCGCGCCTTCCCCGAGGGACTGCCCTTCGGCGTGGAGCGGGAGAGCCTCGACCTGGCCTGGGCGCTCGCGCGGCGCCTGTACGGCGCGGTCGTCACCGACGACCACGTCCGCCTCGAGCCGCATCCGTACCACGTGCGGGACCTGACGGTCACGAGCCCCCACGCCCTCGCGCCGGAGTCCCTCGCCCAGCTGCTCGCGCCGCTCGAGCCGGAGGCGGAGCTGGACCGCGCGCCCGAGGAGACCTCCCGCACCGGCTACGGGCTCTCCGCGCCGTTGCCCGGCGGCGACGTGATCGAGGTGCGGGTGGGGCGCAGCGCCCGTCCCGTCGCCCTCAGCGCCCTCGAATGGCTGGGCGATGCCGTGGACTACCAGCTGGTCCACGTCACCGCGGATCCGGAGGAGGACGCGATCGAGACGCCGGATGCCCCGACGGCGGAGCGCTGGCAGGAGGCGTACCGGCGCATCGGCGTGATCGCCGGGCTGATCGCCGAGAGCGTCGGCGGCTACGTCCTGGACCTCGACGGCCTCCTGGTGGACCCCGCCGACCTCGCCTGATCCCGGTCCGGGGCCGGCCCCGGTCAGGTGGCCGAGGCTCCCGAGCGCGCGGCCGAGGTGGCGCGGCCCGCGGCCCCCAGCCGGATCGGCAGGAAGGCGAGCAGGCCCAGCGCCATCACGATCACGATCCCGAGGATCCCGGTGCGGGTCTCGCCGGAGAGCGCGACGGTCGCGGCGAAGGCCGCGGTGCCGAGGAACCCGAGCGCCCGGCCCGTCGTCGCGTAGAGGCCGAAGTTCTCCGTCTCCCGGCCCGGAAGCGAGAGTCGGGTGAGCAGGTTTCGCGAGGCGGACTGCACGGGGCCGACGAACAGGCAGATCGCCAGGCCCGCCACCCAGAACACGATCGTCGGCTCGAAGGCGAGCACCACCAGGCCCAGCACGATGATGCCGGCGCACCCGGCGATGATCACGGGGCGGGGGCCGACGCGGTCGTCGACCCTCCCGCCGAGGAACACCCCGACGCCGGCGACGAGGTTCGCGGCGATGCCGAAGACGATGATCTCCACCGCCCCGAAGCCGTACGCGTTCGCGGCGAGCACGCCCGCGATCGAGAACACGGCGCCGAGCCCGTCGCGGTAGATCGCGGAGGCGACCAGGTACTGCAGCATCACCGGCTCCTCCTTCACCGCCCGTAGCACGCGACGGATGATCGAGGCGTAGCCCTGCCAGGGGTTCCAGCGCTCGCCGGGCGCGGTGGCCGGGTGGCGCGGGGCGCGCAGCATCAGCGGGAGCGTCCCGACCAGGATCCACAGCGCCACGAACAGGGGGATCGCCCGGTAGTTCCAGCCGTCCTCGCCGGTGATGCCGAGCATCCCCGTCCCGGGCATCACGAAGAGCACCAGCACCAGGCCCAGGCACACGATCGAGCCCCAGTAGCCGACCGCCCAGGCGGTCCCCGAGACCCGTCCCCGGTTCTCGGGGGTGGAGATCTCCGGCAGCACCGAGTTCACGAACACGCCCGCGAGCTCGCTGAACACGACCGCGAGCGCGATCAGCACCGCGCCGAGGGTGAGGTAGTCGGAGTCGAGCTTCACCAGCGGCATCAGCGCGACGGTCGCCACGGTGGCGAGCGTCGTCATCCGCAGCAGGGCGTTGCGGGCGCCGCCGGAGTCGGCGAGATTGCCCAGCAGCGGGGCGAGCAGGGCGACGGCGACCGCGCCGATCGACTGCCAGGTGGTCAGCACCTGGGAGCCGTGGGCCTGCGCGGCGGTGATCGCCTCCTCGCCGACCGCGCCCTCGGAGGCGACGCCGCTGGCCACATAGGTGGCGAAGACGAAGGTGAGGATGACGGAGCTGAAGGCGGACATGCCTCCGTCCCACAGCGCGAAGGGGACGACCGGGGGACGGAGCCGTCGGGGCGAGGTCATGGCCACACTCTACGGAGCGACGAGCCCAGAGCACCGAACGCCGAGCCCGGAGCGCCGAGAGCCGAGCGCCGTGCCGCGAGCCCTGTCCGCTGTGAGATCAGCAGCGGCCCAGGAACGGCGCGGCCCCCTCGCGTAGGATGGCACCTGGCCCTTTCCCCGCGCCGGACGGAGATTCCGTGTTCACGATGCTGCTCGCCCACATGGTGGCGGCGCTCGTGGCTCCTCTCCTCGTCCGCTGGATCGGGCGCAGCGCCTTCTACCCCCTGGCCGTGGTGCCCGCCGCCTCCGCCGTGTGGCTGGCGACCTTCGATCCGCGCACCCTCGGGGACGCACCGGTCGAGGTGTCCGTCCCCTGGATCCCCGCTTTCGGGATCGACCTCGCCTTCCGCCTGGACACCCTCAGCTGGGTGCTCGGCCTGATCGCCACCGGCATCGGGGCGATGGTGCTGCTGTACTGCGCGCGCTACTTCAAGGACTCGGAGCCCGGGCTGGGTCGCTTCGCCGGCGTGCTCACCGCCTTCGCCGGCGCGATGGTGGGGCTGGTCCTGGCCGACGACGTCATGGTGATCTACACCTTCTGGGAGCTCACCACCGTCTTCTCCTACCTGCTGGTGGGCCACTACCAGGACAAGCAGGCCTCCCGCCGTGCGGCGCTGAACGCCCTGATCTCCACCACCGCCGGCGGCCTGGCGATGCTGGTGGGCATGCTGATGGTCGCCGCCGAGGCGGGGACCCTGCGCCTGTCCGAGATCGTCGCGGACCCGATGTGGGCCGACGCCGGCCCCTTCCTGATCACCGCCATGGTGCTCATGCTCGCGGGCGCGACCAGCAAGTCCGCGCTCGTGCCGACGCACTTCTGGCTCCCCGGCGCGATGGCCGCCCCGACCCCGGTCTCCGCCTACCTGCACGCCGCGGCGATGGTGAAGGCGGGCATCTACCTGATCCTCCGCATGGCGCCGGCGCTGACCCACCTCGAGGTGATCACCGTCGTGCTGTCGGTGCTCGGCGCGGCGACGATGCTGCTGGGCGGCTGGCGCGCGCTGCGGCAGACCGACATCAAGCTGCTGCTCGCCTACGGCACCGTATCCCAGCTCGGCTTCCTCGCCGCCGTCACGGGCCTGGCCACGCACGACGCGGTGCTCGCGGGGCTCGCGATGCTGATCGCCCATGCGCTGTTCAAGGCGCCGCTGTTCATGGTCGTGGGCATCATCGACAAGCGGTTCGGCACCCGCGACCTGCGCATCCTCTCCGGGGTGGGGAAGGCCGCGCCCATCCTCGCGGTGATCGGCACCCTCTCGGCCGCCTCGATGGCCGCGGTCCCGCCGCTGTACGGCTTCGTCGCCAAGGAGTCGATCTACTCGGCGCTCTGGTACGCGGGCGGCTGGCAGCGCCTGCTCCTGATCGCGCTGGTGGCCGGCTCGGTCCTCACCGTCGCCTACTCCTGGCGCTTCGTGCGCGGCGCCTTCGGCCCGGCCCCCGGTGCCCCGCGCGTCGCCGCCGTGCGCATCACCCCGCTGTACTGGCTCGCGCCCGCGCTGATCACCGCGGCGTCCCTCGCACTGATCGTGCTGACCTCGCCGCTGGAGGAGGTGCTGCGCGCCTATGCCTCGGTGCTCCCGGAGACGGGGGAGGGGATCCACCTCGTGGTCATCCCGCACCTGGGAGTGCCGCTGCTCGCCTCGGCGATCACCCTCGGCCTGGGCATCGTCCTGTGCCTGATCCCGCGGCCCGTGGCGCTGCTCCAGAAGGCGGTCTCCCCGCTGACCTGGGCACCCGAGCGGGCGCTGGACGTGCTCGACGCCGAACGCGGCTTCCGCCGCATCCTGCGCACGGTCGACAAGCTCTCGATCATTATCACGCCCCTGTTCCAGCGGGGCTCGCTGCCCTACACCCTGGGCACGATGCTCGTGGTGCTGCTGGCGCTGGTGGCCCCGGTCGCGCTGACCCAGTCGCCGCTGCCGGACAACCTGGTGCTCTTCCAGCACCCGGTCGAGCTGATCGTCCTGCCCGTCGCGGCGCTCGCCGCGATCGGCGCCGCGCGCTCCCGACGCCGTCTGCGGGCGGTCTTCCTGATCACCGTCACCGGCTACAGCGTGGCCGTGCTCTTCCTGGTCGCGGGCGCGCCCGACGTCGCCACCACCCAGGTGCTGGTCGAGACCGCGATGACCGTCGTGCTGGTGCTGGTGCTGCGCCGTCTGCCGCTGCACTTCTCGCGCCGGCCGCTGCGGATCGGCGCCTGGGGCCGGTGGGCGATCGCGATCTCGACCGCGCTCGTGCTGTGCGGCGGCGCCCTGTACGCCGCCGACGCCCGCTACCGGGAGGCGCTCGGCCCGGGCCTGATCGAGCCGGCCTACGAGATCGGCGGCGGCCACAACGTCGTCAACGTGACCCTGGTCGACGCCCGCGTGTGGGACACGATGGGCGAGATCTCCGTGCTGCTCGTGGTCGCCACCGGCGTCGCCTCGCTGATCTTCGTGACCCGGCGCGAGCGGCCCATCGCCCGCGTGCGCGACCTCGACGCCTCGCGCACCTCGATCTGGCGCCGTCGCGCGGACCCGGCCCTGCCGCAGAACGCGCTCGACTTCGATGCGCGGCCCGATGACGTCGCGGGCGGCAACCGCTGGCGCACCTGGCTCTCGGCCGGACTGACCCTCGCGCCCGAGCGGCGGATGGTGGTCCTCGAGGTCATCACCCGCATCGCCTTCCCGATGATGATGATGTTCTCCGTGTACCTGCTGATGGCAGGCCACAACCTGCCCGGCGGCGGATTCGCCGGAGGCCTCGTCGCGGGACTGGCCCTCGCGGTGCGCTATCTCGCCGGGGGCCGCTACGAGCTCACCGAGGCCGCCCCGGTCCAGGCCGGCTTCGTCCTCGGCACCGGCATGGCGCTCGCGGTGATCTCCGGGGTGCTGCCCCTCCTCGTCGGCGGCAACGTCTTCTCCCAGGCGACGCCCGTGGTGCACGTGCCGCTGCTGGGCGAGCTGCACTTCCCGACGGCGCTGCTGTTCGACCTGGGCGTGTACCTCGTGGTGGTCGGCGTGATGCTCGACTTCCTGCGCTCCCTCGGCGCCCAGATCGACCAGCAGCAGGAGGCCGATGCCGATGCCCGTTAGCCTCGCCCTCCTCCTGACCGCCGGGGTGCTGATCGCCTGCGGCATCTATCTCGTGCTCGAGCGCACGCTGACCCGCATCATGCTCGGCTTCGTCCTCGCCGGGAACGGCGTGAACCTGCTGTTCATCGTCGCCGCCGGACCGATCGGGACCCCGCCCTTCGAGGGCAGCGGCGACCCCGAGCAGATGACCGACCCGCTGCCCTTCGCGATGGTGCTCACCGCGATCGTGATCTCGCTGGGCATCACCGCCTTCGGCATGGCGCTCGCGTACCGGGCCTGGCAGCTGTTCGGCCACGACGAGGTCCCCGACGACGTCGAGGACCGGCGCGTGCTGCGCCGTCGTCGGCGTCGCAGCGAGGACGCGGAGCGCCTGCCCTGGTCGCAGGCGCTCAGCGAGGAGGCGCGGCGCGGCGCGCTCGCGCAGTCCCAGGGGCTCGGCGACGAGGACGACGACCCGCTGGGCTCGGACCTCACCAGCGCCGAGGACGTCCCCCAGGACGCGACGGAGGCCGACGAGGGCGACGCCGACTCGCTGCGCGAGACCATGCGCCGCCGCCGCGAGCACCGCCGCGGGGAGGCCGTGGCGCTGCGCCACGAGATCCGCGACCGCACGACCGACGAGGAGGACATCTGAGCATGGAGCTCCTCCTCGCCCTGCCCGTGATGCTGCCGCTCGTCGGCGCCGCGATCACGCTGCTGCTGCGCCACCACACCCGGCTGCAGCTCGGCCTCGCGGTGGCCACGCTGGTGGCGATCTTCGCGATCGCGCTGGTGCTGGCCTGGCACGTCACCCAGGAGGGCGTGCTGGTCCTGCAGATCGGCAACTGGACCCCGCAGCTGGGGATCGTGCTGGTCGCGGACCGGCTGACGGCGCTGATGCTGACCGTCTCGAGCTTCGTCACCCTCGCGGTGCTCGTCTACTCGAGCGCGCAGAGCGTGAGCGAGAACGTCGAGCGGACGCCGGTGGCGATCTACCACCCCACCTACCTCACCCTGGTCGCGGGCGTGTCCATGGCGTTCCTCGCCGGGGACCTGTTCAACCTCTACGTCGGCTTCGAGGTGCTGCTGGCCTCGAGCTACGTGCTGCTCACCCTCGGCGGCTCCGCGAGCCGCGTCCGCGCCGCGACCACCTACGTGATCGTCTCGGTGCTCAGCTCGGTGATCTTCCTGTCCGCGATCGCGGCGATCTACGCCGCCGCCGGCACCGTGAACCTGGCCGAGCTGGCGGTGCGGCTGGACGGGCTCGAGCCCGGCACCCGCATGATCCTGGAGCTGATGCTGCTGGTCGCCTTCGCGATCAAGGCCGCGATCTTCCCGCTGAGCGCCTGGCTGCCCGACTCGTACCCGACCGCGCCCGCGCCGGTCACGGCGGTCTTCGCGGGACTGCTCACGAAGGTCGGCATCTACGCGATCCTGCGCCTGGAGACGCTGCTGTTCCCCTTCTCGCAGATCTCGAACCTGCTGCTGGCCGCGGCCGGGCTGAGCCTGTTCATCGGGATCCTGGGCGCCGTCGCGCAGACGGACCTCAAGCGCGTGCTGTCCTTCACGCTGGTCTCCCACATGGGGTACATGCTGTTCGGCATCGGCATGGTCACCCAGCTCGGCATGGCGGCGACGATCTACTACGTCGCCCACCACATCACCGTGCAGTCCACGCTGTTCCTCGCCGCCGGGCTGATCGAGCACCGCGGAGGTTCCACGAACCTCATCCGGCTCGGCGGACTCCAGAAGCTCGCCCCGCTCATCGCGGTGCTCTTCTTCATCCCCGCGATGAACCTCGCCGGCATCCCGCCGTTCTCCGGCTTCATCGGCAAGGTCGGCCTGATCGAGGCGGGCATCGCCTACGACAACACCGCCGGGTGGATCCTCATCGCCGTCAGCGTCATCACCAGCCTGCTGACCCTGTACGCGATCGCGAAGATCTGGAACCGCGCCTTCTGGCAGGAGCCTAGCGAGGAGATCATCGCCCGTGACGTGCCGATGCCGAAGGTGATGACCGGCGCGACCACCGCCATGATCGCCTTCTCCCTGGCGCTGACCGTCTTCGCGGGCCCGCTGATGAACTACGCCGACGAGGCCGCGCACTCGGTCCTGCAGCGCACCCCCTACGTCGGCGCGGTGCTCGGCGACGAGGCGGCCGGGGACCTGCGCTACCGGATCGACGACCAGGGCCAGCGGATCGAGGACGGCGTGATCGCGGAGGTGGACGGATGATCTCGCGACGGTTCCGCGACCTGCGCCGCTCCTGGCTGTGGATCCTCACGGCCGTGGCCCTGTGGTGCCTGCTGTGGGGCGGGGTCGACCTGAAGAACGTGCTCGGCGGCGCCCTGGTGGCCGTGCTCGTCTTCGTGCTCTTCCCGATGCCGCCCACCGGCCACGAGCTGACCCTGCGCCCGATTCGCTTCACCCTCTTCGTGCTGCGCTTCCTGGTGGACTGCGCGATCTCGGCGGTGCAGGTGGGCTGGTTCGCGGTGCGTCCCGGCCCGCAGCCCCCGAGCTCCGTGATCGCGGTGCAGATGGCCTCCCGCTCGGACTTCTTCCTGACCTTCACGGGCGTGCTGTGCACCCTGATCCCGGGCTCGGTCGTGGTCGAGGCGCAGCGCGCCACCGGCACCCTCTTCCTGCACACCTTCAACGCGGGCACCCCGGAGGCCGTGGAGAAGGCCCGTGAGAGCGTGCGGGCGCAGGAGGAGCGTCTGCTGTGGGCCGTCGGCCGCCGCGAGATCCTCGAGGAGGCGGGTCTGCGATGAGCGCCTTCGACGTCGTCCTGGTGGTCTACGCCGCGATCCTCGCCGTCGCCGGCCTCGCGATCGTGTACCGCATGATCGTGGGCCCCACCATCCTGGACCGTGCGATCTCGAGCGACTCCCTGGTCACCCTCGTGGTGATGGGCCTGGCGCTCCACGTCGCGCACTCCGGCGCGGCCTGGGCGGGGCCCGCGATGCTGAGCCTGACCGGGCTCGCCTTCGTCGGCACCGTGACCTTCGCGCGCTTCGTCGCGCGGGAGGACCCGATGCAGGGCCGGCGTCGCCCCCATCCCCAGGAGCCCGACGCGGACACCGGACCGCACGAGGCGATCCACCTCGAGACCGACTCCGCCTCCGAGGACGGGTTCAGCGCCGAGGACGGCTTCGGCGGCGAGGGCGGCTTCGGCGACGGGGCCGGGTTCGGGCATGAGACCGGCACCGCCTCCGAGGACGGGGCCCTCGCACCCGATGACGAGCACGCCCGCGTGCTCGGGGCGGCGGACCCGGCGGAGGAGGCCGACGACGGCTCCGAGGAGGGCTTCGGCCTCGGCGGCACGACGGACGGCTCCGGCGCGGGCGACCGGGGCTTCGAGGACGACGACCGGCTCGCGGACGGTCCGACGGGAGGTGCACGATGAGCGCGGTCGAGATCATCGCGTCGGTGCTGATCGGTGCCGGGCTCCTGCTGGGCGTCCTCTCCGCGATCGGGCTGAACCGCTTCGACGGGGTGCTGATGCGCATCCACGCCGCCTCCAAGCCGCAGGTGCTCGGCCTGATCCTGGTCTTCGCCGGGGCGGCGCTGGCCGCGGGGTCGTGGAGCATCGCGGCGTTCCTGCTGGTCGTGCTGCTCGCGCAGATGCTCACCGTCCCGGTCGCGAGCGTGATGGTGGGGCGCGCCGCCTTCCGCCGCGGCTTCGTGCGCGGCGGCGACTACGCGATCGACGAGCTCAGCGAGCGGCTCGCCACCCCGTCCGATGACGACGACGACGAGGACGGCTTCGTCGACGAGCCGGACGACGACCACGAGGACCTGCACGGGGGCGGCCAGGAGCTGTTCCCCGAGAACGTCGTCACGGACACCGTCGAGCCCCTCACCGGACGGAACTGGGAGGAGCCCGAGGGCGGCGCCGCGGACGCCGAGGACGAGGACGGGCTGGACATCGACCTCGACGACGAGACCGAGCTCGAGGCCGAGGAGGTCGCCGAGCGCGACGAGCGGCGCTGACCGGCGACGCCGACGACACCCGGCGACACCGCCGACACCCGGGGACACCGACGACGACGACGCCGACGCCCGGCGACACCGACGACGACGCCCGTGCCCGCTGATCGCGGGCACGGGCGTCGTCGTGCGGGGGAGCGGGGGTCCGGGACGCGCGGGGCGTCCCGGACCGGCCCGGCTCAGAACAGGCCGATGGACTCCCCGGTCTCGGTCACGCCCATGCGCAGGGCGGCTGGCTCCTTGGGAAGTCCCGGCATCGTCATGATCGCGCCGGTGAGCGCGACGACGAAGCCCGCTCCGATCTTCGGCACCAGATCGCGCACGTGCAGCACGTGCCCGGTCGGGGCGCCGAGCGCGGAGGGATCGTCGGAGAACGAGTACTGCGTCTTCGCCACGCACACCGGCAGGGTGTCCCAGCCGTTGCGCCTCAGCATCCGCAGCTGCGCCGGGGCGCGGTCCTCGAAGACCACGTCGTCGGCGCCGTAGACCTCGCGGGCGAGGGTGCGCAGGGACTCCTCGATCCCGCCGGCGGGATCGTAGAGGTGGTGGAAGTCGGGCTCGTCCTGCTCGATCGCGGCGAGGACCTGCTCGGCGACGGCGCGGCCGCCCTCGCCGCCCTTCGCCCACACCTCGGACAGCGCGGCGCGGAAGCCCTGCTCCTTCGCCCAGTCGAGCACCGCCTCGAGCTCGGCCTCGGTGTCGGTGGGGAAGCGGTTCAGCGCGATCACCGGCTCGATGCCGAACTTGCGCAGGTTCTCGACGTGGCGGGCGAGGTTCTCGGTGCCGCGCAGCGCGGCCTCGATGTCCTCGGTCGCCAGATCGGTCTTGGCGACGCCGCCGTGCATCTTCAGCGCGCGCACCGTGCCGACCACGACCGCGGCGTCGGGGGCGAGGTCGCCCACCCGCGACTTGATGTCCAGGAACTTCTCCGCCCCGAGGTCGGAGCCGAAGCCCGCCTCTGTCACGGTGATGTCCGCGAGCGAGAGCGCGAGCCGGGTCGCGGCCAGCGAGTTGCAGCCGTGGGCGATGTTCGCGAAGGGGCCGCCGTGCACGAGCGCGGGGGTGCCGCCGAGGGTCTGGACCAGGTTCGGCAGCAGCGCGTCCTTCAGCAGCATCGTGATCGCGCCGCCCACCTCGAGGTCCTCGACGGTGACGGGGCTGCGGTCGTAGGTGAAGCCCACGACGATCCGGTCGATCCGCTCCTGCAGGTCCTTCAGGTCCGTGGCCAGGCACAGCACGGCCATGATCTCGGAGGCGACGACGATGTCGAAGCCGTCCTCGCGCGGGACGCCCTGTGTGGCGCCGCCCAGGCCGATCACGGTCCTGCGCAGGGCGCGGTCGTTGACGTCGACCACGCGCTTCCACTGGACGCGGCGCGGGTCGATGCCCAGCGCATTGCCCTGGTGGATGTGGTTGTCCACGAGGGCGGCGAGGGTGTTGTTCGCGATCTGGATCGCGTGGAAGTCGCCGGTGAAGTGGAGGTTGATGTCCTCCATCGGCACCAGCTGGGCGTGGCCGCCACCGGTCGCACCGCCCTTGATGCCCATGATCGGGCCGAGCGCGGGCTCGCGCAGCGCGACCATGGTGCGGTGGCCCATCAGCGAGAACGCGTCGGCCAGGCCCACGGTCGTGGTGGACTTGCCCTCACCGGCCGGGGTCGGGGACATGGCCGAGACCAGCACCAGGCGCCCCTGCTTCCCGCTCGGGGTCATCTGGCGCACGTCCACCTTGGCCTTGTAGGAGCCGTAGGGCACGAGCGCCTCCCCGGGCACGCCCGCGCGCTCGGCGATCGCGGTGATGGGCTCCAGGGTCGCCGCCTGGGCGATGGCGAGATCGGGGTTGTCGGCTGACATCATCGTCCTCCACTTCGTGGTCGCTCACCCGGGCATCGGCGTCCGGGCAGTGTCGTGGCCCACCTTACGGGGCAGATCCTGGGCATATGCCGCCCCTTCGTCGGATGGACGTCGCCCGGTCCTCGCGCCGCTGCGCGACGGCCCGACCGCCCTGTCGGCCCGTTCGCCGCGCGTCGTCCCCGAGCGGTGTGACCGACCAGCCGCCCGGCGGCCGGGGACATGGGGACCTCCGGCTCTCGCCGTCCGACAAGCGCTGTGGGAGGTTCGGCCGACGACACAGCGCACGATCCCCGCCAGGGACCGCTCCCGATGCCGGCGCGCAGCAGCGAGGCATGTCCGAGGAGCGATCTCGCCCCGCTTCGTCGCCGTCCCGCCCGTGTTGTGTGACCGGCCTCCTGCCCCAGCGCAAAGGGGCTCTTCCCAGATGAGGGTGTAGGTCGGCCGGGCGCGTCGGTCCGCAGATAGACGTCGAGATCTCCCGACGATGGAGGTTCCTACGCCATCCATCCGAAGGACCTCGACGTGACCGACGCTACCCCGCCGGCCGGCTTCGGCCGCCCTGACCTGACCGCCTTCACGTCTTATCCCAATCGGCTCTGATCGGGTCTGCTGATCCTCTCGACGAGAACGCAGCGACATCACAGCCACCCAACCCCGACCGTCCGCGAAGCCGGGACACGTCACATGGCCTGTGCTGCGGGCGTGTCGAGTGGGTCGTCCAGGGGCGACGCGGGAGCGTCGACGCGACGTGCTGAGAGGTGGTTCCAGTCGAGCACTAGCACACCGGCTACAGGCATTGCGATAGGTCAGGAACGGCGTCGCTCCCTACGCAGGAGGGAGCGCAGAGTCTCGGCGTTCGCGTAGCCGACCCGTAGCGCGATCTCGGCGGAGGTGAGGTCCGTGGTTGCTGAGAGGTGCTGAGCTCGTTCGATGCGAAGCCGTTGGACGAAGCCGAGCGGAGTGAGGTTGAGCGCCGCACGGACTCGTCGTTCGAGGGTGCGCCGGCTGGTGCCGAGCGACTGCGCGACGAAGGCGACGTTGAACGGTTCGTCCAGGCGGGCGCGCACGAAGCGTTCGAACTCGACGACGATCGGGTCCTCGTGCCGGAGATGTTCGTAGGCGACGAAGGCCGCCTGCGACGGGCGCTCGTCGATGATGAGGAGCTTGGCGACATGTTGGGCCAGGTCGGGGCTGATCGATCGCACGAGTGAGAGCGCGAGGTCGATGTGGGCGAACGCGGCGCCGGCGGTGACGAGGTTCCCGTCGACCACGACCATGGTGTCGAGATCGAGGGCGACGGTCGGATAGCGCTTCAGGAACTCCGGCCCCAGGAACCAGCTGGTCGTCGCCCGCCGATGATGCATCCGTCCGGTCTCGGCGACAGCGAACACGCCGGTGCACGCCGCGGCGATACGGGTGGTCGCCTCGTCGAGGCGCCCGAGCGAGGCGATGACCGAACGAGCATCTCGGCTCTGGAGGACGTCGTTGGTAGCGGCGGCCGTAAGGGTTCCAAGCGCAGGGACGACGACCACGTCGAACTCTCCGGACTCCGACAGCGGCTGGTCCACCGACAGGGTCATCGATGCCGTCGTGGTCACTCGCCGTTTCGGTCCGAGGATGGCGAGTTCGATCGGGTCGATCCGCGGGTCGACATCGCCGCGAGCTCCGTCGGCCACCCGCACGATGTCGATGATCGACGCGATAGCCGAACCGAAGCAGCCGTCGATCGCGATCAGTCCGATACGCATGACGTAAACAATAGCAATACTGCCGTATACGCCACTCCCCATCGGCCCTCGCTCGTCATACGCTGAACTCGTCCCACGAAGAACCCCGACACCTAGGAGAGTCCCTCATGTCCACACCCGCATCACTTCCGTATGCCTTCGTCGCCAAGATCGTCGCGGCCGATGGACAGCACGACGCGGTCGCCGATCTGCTCGCCGGCGCTGTCGCACTCGCCAACGAAGAAGTGGGAACGATTGTCTGGTTCGCGGTCAGGACCAACGCCGACACCTTCTGGATCTTCGATGCATTCCCCGACGAGGCCGCTCGCGACGCCCACGCCAACGGCGCCATCGTCGCAGCCCTGATGGCGAACCAGCACCTCCTCAGCGCAGCACCCGAGATCCTGGCGGCCGACGTCCTCGCGTCCAAGCTCCCGTAGTCCGCCAACGCACGAGACGATCGCGCCCCGCCGAGCCGTCGCCAGGTCGCGACGCAACGCCATGCTGCGTTGCCGAGCGGTGCGAGGCCTATCGGCACACGGACAGGATGCCGGCCGCGAGCGCTCAGCCGGCGAGGGGTCCGTCGCAGAGGAGAGCGACGTCGGTGTCGGGCAGAGCCGTGAGGCCAGCGCATCGCGCGACCACCTGGACCGAACCGCCCCTGACCTGCGTTTCCGCAGGTCAGGGGCTGTTCGCCGGAGCCGCCTGTCGGAATCGAACCGACGACCTCATCACGTCGGCTTTGCGTCTATCGCTTGATGCGCCCACTGCGCGAACGAGCCGCTGACCTGCGCAAACGCCGAGCGTGGCGGACGCCGCCATCCGGTGGTGACCGACGACTACCGACCAGTACCGACCGTTTCACCGGAGCTTGCGGCGGCGTCGAAGCCGAGCAAGCTCCATTCCTTTAGCTCACCGCGCCCTCCTCCTCGCCGGTCCCGTCATCGTCGAAGACGTTTCAGGGGACTTCTCAGATGACGGTGTGCACCTTGGTAGCCAGGGCTTCGAGCCGCTCGCTGAACTCCACAGTTTTCCTCCGTGTCTTGCAGTCATGTTGTTTTGAACATCAGCAATAGAATGGTCAGTCAGCCTGACTTTCGGACGCGGGGGCGCCATCGGGCGTCATGTCGGTCGTATGCCGCCGTGCCGAAGCGGAGCAGTCTCAAGGTGGAGAAGCTGGGATGCGAGAGTCCCGGCGGACAGTACCGAGCAACGACGAAGCCCCCTGGCGGACCAAGGGGCTTCGTGGTGGTGGCTCCGACCGGCGTCGATCCGGTGACCTTTCGATTTTCAGTCGAACGCTCTACCAACTGAGCTACAGAGCCGTGGTCGTCGTGACGACCGAGGACAAGCGTAACAGCCCCTGCGCGGTGGTGTGCACCGGATGCGCCCCGGTGAGAGGCAGACCACGGCGACGCGCCCGGGGCTCGGGGTGCACAGGCCCGAGCCACCCCGCAGTCGAAGCCGCTCCGCCTCCACCCCAGCCCGCCCGGCACTCCTGGGGCCGGTCGGGCGTGCGCGTCAGTCGAGCGTGATCAGCGCCTTGCCGAGGTTGTCGCCGCGCAGCATCCCGACGAACGCCTCCGGCGCCCTGTCCAGCCCGACGGTGACGTCCTCGCGGTAGCGCACCTCGCCGGAGGCGACCCAGGCGCCCATCTCGCGCTGGAAGTCCTCGAACATCGTCGGCGCGAACTCGCGCTGGATGAAGCCGCGCAGGGTGAGGCTCTTGGCGAGCACCTGGCCCATCAGGGCGCCGCTGCGGTCTGGACCCTCCGGCAGGGAGGTGGCGTTGTAGTTCGCGGCGAGCCCGCACACGGGCACGCGCGCGAACTCGTTCAGCAGCGGCAGCACGGCGTCCCACACCGCGCCGCCCACGTTCTCGAAGTACACGTCGATGCCGTCCGGCGCCGCCGCGGCGAGCCGGCCCGGCAGGTCCGGGGCACGGTGGTCGAGCGCCACGTCGACGCCGAGCTCCTCGAGCAGCGCGACCTTCCGCTCGCCGCCGGCGATCGCGATCGTGCGGGCACCGCGCAGGCGGGCGATCTGCGCGACCGCGGAGCCGACGGGACCGGCCGCCGCGGCGACGGCGAGGGTCTCCCCGGGCTGCACCCTCCCGATCGCGGTGAGTCCCGCATAGGCGGTGAAGCCGGGCATGCCGAGCACGCCGAGGACCGTGGTGACCGGCGCAGCCGCGGGGTCGAGGCGACGCAGCCCCGCGACCTCCTCGACGCTGTACTCCTGCCAGCCGCCGTAGCCGAGGACCACGTCGCCCGGGGCGAGGGAGTCGTCGGCGGACTCGACGACCTCCGAGACGGTGCCGCCGACGATCACGTCGCCGACCTCCATCGGAGCGGCATAGGACTTCGCATCGCTCATCCGGCCGCGCACGTACGGATCCAGGGAGATGTGCAGGGTGCGCAGCAGCGCCTCGCCCGGACCGGGGGAGGGGACGGGGGCGGTGTCGTGGAGGAAGTCGGAGGGGACCGGCTCGCCGTGCGGGCGGGAGGCGAGGCGGATCCGGCGGTTCTGCAGATCGGTGCTCATGCCTCGAGCGTACGCAGTTCCGCAGGGGCACGAAGAAGGCCCCGGAGCGATGCTCCGGGGCCTTCTCGAGGGGCGACCCTGACCGGGCTTGAACCGGCGACCTCCGCCGTGACAGGGCGGCACTCTAACCAACTGAGCTACAGGGCCTCTCGTGTCTTCCGGCTTCTCGCCTTCCGACTCGGATAACTCTACCGGAGGTTCTGGGCTCTCACGACCACTTTCGCTGTGAGCCGCCTCGCACCTCGGCGGAGCAGTACCCCCAACGGGATTCGAACCCGTGTCGCCGGCGTGAAAGGCCGGTGTCCTGGGCCTCTAGACGATGGGGGCCCGGGGCGGTCGGAACCGCCCGTGCCAGAGCATACCCGCGGGCCGGGCACCGACGCTCGCGGGTTCGGGCGAGGTGCGTCCTATCCGACACGGATCCGCCCGGCGCCGAGACCGACGGTCCACCACGGCGCGGGCGGGCGTGGTTCGATGACCGCATGATCCACATCAGCCGGGCGGAGTTCGAGGAGGCGGTCGACGACGCCCTGGACTCGCTGCCGGACGAGGTCGCCCGGGCGATCGCGGAGGCGAACGTCGCGATTCTCGTCGAGGAGGAGCCGACGCCCGAGCAGTCCCGCGGCGCCGAGCTGCTGGGCGTGTACGAGGGGGTGCCGCTGGATCGGCGCTCCGTGTTCGACGGCTTCCGCCAGCCGGACCGGATCTTCGTCTTCCGCGGACCGCTGCAGCGCCACGCCCGCTCCCGCGAGCACCTGGTCCGCGAGATCGCGGTGACCGTGCTGCACGAGCTCGGCCACCTCTTCGGCATCAGCGACGAGCGCCTCCACGAGCTGGGCTGGGGGTAGGGCGCGCACCGCCCCGTTTCAGAGCTGGTCGGCGTCGAGGTCCGTCAGCCCGGCCTCGTGGGCGATGATCGCGATCTGCACGCGGTTGGTGCAGTCGAGCTTCGCGAAGATCTTCGAGACGTGCGCCTTCACCGTCGCCTCGCTCATGAACAGCCGCATCCCGATCTGGGCGTTGGACAGCCCCGCCCCGACGGCGCCGAGCACCTCGGTCTCGCGCTCGGTGAGTTGGTCGAGGCCCGGGTGGCGCTCCTGCCGGGAGCCGGGGTTCGCGTCGGAGAAGTGGGAGAGCATCCGGCGGGTCACGGTGGGGGAGAGCATCGCCTCGCCCCCAGCGACCACGTGCACGGCCCGGGCGAGGTCCTGCGGCGGGGTGTCCTTGAGCAGGAACCCGCTGGCCCCGGCCTCGAGCGCCTGGAAGACGTACTCGTCCATGTCGAAGGTGGTCAGCATGATGATCTTCGGCGCGCCGGTCAGCGCGGTGACCGCCTTCGTCGCCGCGATCCCGTCGAGGGTGGGCATGCGCACGTCCATCAGCAGCACGTCGGGCCGGTGCTTCTGCACCAGCGGCACCGCCTCGGAGCCGTCGGCCCCCTGACCTACCACCTCGATCCCCGGATCGGCGCCGAGGATCATCGCCAGCCCGGCCCGGACCAGGGAGTCGTCGTCGATCAGTCCCACGCGCGTCACGTCGCCGTCGGCCACGGGATCACCGCCCTCACTTCGAATCGTCCGTCGTCGGTCGGGCCCGAGGTGATGGACCCGCCCGCATGGGTCACCCGCGTCTCGATGCCGGACAGGCCCATCCTGGCCCCCGGCAGATCCGTCGTGAACCCCTTGGGGAGCACATTACTGACCTCGATCACGAGGTCGGTGCCGGGCTCGCCGATCAGCGCCACCCGGGCCCGGGTGTGCACGGCGTGCTTGTGGATGTTGGTCAGGCCCTCCTGGACCACGCGGAAGGCGGTGCGCGCCAGGGGATCGGGGACCGGGTCGTCGATGAAGTCGAACAGGTCCACCGACACCCCCGCCTCCTGCGAGGTGGTCACCAGGCGCCGCACGTCCTCCCAGGTGGGCTGCGGGGCCAGCGGCGCCTGCTCCTCGTCGCCGCGCAGCACCCCCAGCACCTCCCGCAGCTCGGACAGCGCCGTGGTCGCGGTGCCGCGGATCAGGGAGGCGGACTGCTGGACCTGCTCGCGGCCCATGTCGGGGTTCACCTCGAGCGCCCCGGCCTGCAGGGCGACCAGCGAGATCTTGTGCGCGACGATGTCGTGCATCTCGCGGGCGATGCGGGTGCGCTCGGCGCGTCGGGCCTGCTCCTCGGCCGCGGCCCGTCCGGACTCGGCCTGCTCGGCCCGCTCCCGCAGCTCCGCCAGCAGCGCTCGCCGCACCGCCGTGTAGAGGCCGATCGAGGTCGACGCCGCCACGACCAGCGTGGTCAGCACGATCGTCATCAGGGCCGCCTCGGGCTGGTCGCCCATCAGCAGCAGCGGGGTGAGCGTGGCGGTGCCCGCTGCGAGCAGCGCGAACAGCAGCGTCAGCACGCGGTTCGGGCAGCGGGTGGAGAAGGTGTACGTGGCGATGATCAGCACGGTGATCGAGCCCGAGAAGGCATTGGCGATCTGCACCAGCGGCAGCAGCCACGGCCAGTGCCGGTGCCGGGCGAGCAGCGCGACGCCCAGCAGCAGCGCGACCACGCCCTGCCAGCGGCCGATCGCGGAGGTCGCGAGCAGCGTCGTCGCCGCCGCCTCCGCGGCGACGGCGACGACGATCAGCCCTTCCTGCCAGCGACGACGGGCGGGCGCTCCTGGGTGGTCCACCCGGTCACTGTAGCGGCGCGCACAGGCCGCGCCGCCGCACGGGACGGGGCCGGCGACCATCGTCGGACGGGGACCGTCGAGGAGCCGACGATCGTCGCCCGCGCACGGACCCGTGGTCGCTGTCGCCGCGCCGCGGCGGGGGAGGAGCGTGGAGCCATGACCTCCACCACCGCCACCGCCCCGACCCTCGAGGTGCGTGCGCTGAGCAAGCGCTACGGCGCCCGCGCCGCCGTCGACGCCCTCTCCTTCTCCTGCAGCCCCGGCACGGTCACCGGCTTCCTCGGCCCCAACGGGGCGGGGAAGTCCACCACCCTGCGGATCCTCACCGGTCTCGCCGAGGCCGACGAGGGCATGGCCCTGATCGGCGGCCGCCGCTACCGCACGCTGGAGCATCCCGCCCGCACCGTCGGCGTGATGCTCGATGCGCGCGCCCTCCACGGCGGCCGCACCGGGATCGAGACCCTGCGCCTGACCGCCCGCACCCTCGGGATGCCGCGCGACCGCGCCGAGGAGGTGCTCGAGACCGTCGGCCTCGAGCACGCCGCGACCAAGCGCGTGGGCGGATACTCCTACGGCATGCGGCAGCGGCTCGGGATCGGCGTCGCGCTCATGGGCGACCCCTCGGTGCTCGTGCTCGACGAGCCCGCCAACGGCCTGGACCCCGAGGGGATCCGCTGGATGCGCCGCCTGCTGCGCTCCTTCGCCGACGCCGGCGGCACCGTGCTCCTCTCCAGCCACCAGCTGCGCGAGGTCGAGGCGACCGTGGACCGGCTGGTCGTGATCTCCGAGGGGCGCCTGGTGCGCGAGGGCCCGCTCGAAGAGCTCACCGCCGTGACCGGCACCCGCGTCGCCGCGCTGGACCAGGCGGCGCTGCGCCGCGCCCTGGACGCCCACGGCATCGCCTTCGAGCTGCGCGCCGGCGGCGAGCTCGCCGTCAGCCTCGCCCCCGAGGACATGGGCCGCCTCGCCCTGCGCGAGCAGCTCGTGCTCACCTCCCTCGGCGCGGGCGCCGGCACCGGACTGGAGGAGGTGTTCTTCGCCCTGACCGGGCACGACGAGCCCTCCGCCGACGAACCCGCCCCCGCCCTCTGACCTCCGCCCTCCGACCGCCAGGAGACCCCCGTGCGACCCGACATCGACCTGCGCGCCTTCCTCGACACCCGAGGCGCGAAGATCCTGCTGACCCTGTCCCTGCTCGCCGTGGCCGGCTTCGCCGCGCTCGGCGGCCTGATCCAGCCCGCGCTCGTCCCCGACGGCACCGCCGATCTCGAGATGACCTTCTTCGTGATCTCGCTGCCGCTGACCCTGATCATCCCCGCCCTGACCGTGTGGATCACGGCGGGGGAGTGGTCCGACGGCTCGATCCAGATCACCCTCCTGCAGCGCCCGGGGCGCCTCGCCGTCCTGGCCTCCAAGGCGATCGCGGCGCTGGTGGTGTTCGTCGCACTGGCGGCGGTGAGCATCGGCCTGGCCGCCGCGAGCACCTGGATCGGCGGGGAGCTGATCGGCGAGGGGGCGGTGCTCTCGAGCATCGAGGGGGTGCTGACCACGCAGCTCGCGAACCTCGGTGCGACCTTCCTGTTCTCCCTCGCGATGGGCATGCTGCTGCAGTCCACCGTGCTGGGTATGGTCGCCGCGATCGGCATCCCCTTCGTCATCGGGACCGCCTCGAACCTGGCCATGGCCTTCGGCTCGCAGACCCTGGCCGACGTCATCGCCGCGGTGGACCTGACCGGCGCCTCGCTCGCCCTGGCGAACGGGGAGGCCGGCGCGTTCGAGCTGCTGCCGCTGGTCCTGCTGGTCCTGCTCCCCGCCGCGCTCGGGACGCAGAGGTGGCGCCACCGCGAGATCGGCTGAGGGCGGATGCTCCGCCGGGGCCGGACGCCCTGCGGACGACGACGGGGCCCTGACGTCGGGAGATCGGCGGGGAAGCGTCCTAGGATGGCCGGGCCCCACGGATGCTTCCCCCCATGGACAAGGACCCCGCATGACGCCCCTCCCCGGCACTCGACGCCCCCTCGCCCGCCTCGCCGCCGCGGCGGCCGTCGCGACGATGCTCCTGGCGGGCTGCACGGAGGGAGCCGCTCCGGAGGGGGACGCCCCGGCCGGCAGCGAGGCGAGCGACTCCGGCGGCGCGGGCGATGCCGGCGGCGCCGGCGAGGGCTCCGCCGACGAGGGCCCGGCCCTCGAGGAGACCGGGACCTCCGCGGCGGTCGACCTGCCGACGGACCCGGCCGAGGACCCCGCCTACGAGGCCTACTACTCGCAGCAGATCGAGTGGGGCCCCTGCGAGGACGTGGACGCCGACGGCGCCGAGTGCGGGACGATCACGGTGCCGCTGGTCTGGAACGACCCCGAGGCCGGGGACATCGAGATCGCCGTCGGCCGACTCGCCGCCGACGGCGAGTCGAAGGGCTCGCTCGTGACCAACCCGGGCGGACCCGGCGGCTCGGGCGTGAACTTCCTGCCCTCGGCGGAGATCCTGATCTCCCCCGAGGTGCGTGCGAGCTACGACGTCATCGGCTTCGACCCCCGCGGCGTGAACCGCTCGGAGGGGATCGAGTGCCTCGACGACGCGGAGACCGACGAGTACCTCGCCGCGACCGGGGACCCCGCCGCGGAGGACACGAGCGCGCTCGCCGAGGAGTGGGGTGCGCGCGTGGCCGAGGCCTGCGAGGCGAACTCAGGCGACGTCCTGCCCTATCTCGACAGCTACTCCGCGGCCCGTGACATGGACGTGCTGCGCGCGGCGCTCGGGAGCGAGGAGCTCGACTATCTCGGCTACTCCTACGGCACCTATCTCGGCGCGAGCTACGCCGAGCTGCACCCCGAGCGGGTGGGGCGCTTCGTGCTGGACGGCGCGATCGACCCCGACATGTCCATGGACGAGTTCTCCGCCGGCCAGGCCGAGGGCTTCGAGCACGCGACCGAGGCGTTCCTGGCCCGCTGCCTCGAGGCCGGCGACTCCTGCCCCTTCCGCGGCGACGAGGCCGAGGCGAAGGAGCAGCTGCTGAGCTTCTTCGAGAGCGTGGACGAGACCCCGCTGGACACCGGGGACCCCGAGCGGCCGCTGACCGGGGCCCTCGCCCGCTCCGCCGTGCTGACGCTGCTGTACGACGACGCGCAGTGGGAGTACGGGCGCGAGGCGCTCGCCGCCGCGATGAACGGCGACGGCTCCCAGCTGCTGTACATCGCGGACCTCTCCTCCGAGCGCCGCTACGACGGGACCTACCGCACCAACGCCGCCTTCGCGATCACGGCCGTGAACTGCCTGGACCACCCCGGGGTCGCCGACGAGCAGTGGGTCGAGCAGGAGGCCGAGCGCCTCGCCGAGGAGTTCCCGACCTTCGGCCCGATGCTCGGCGGGGACGGCTGCGCCCAGTGGCCCGAGGAGCCCGTGCGCGAGCCCGCGCCGATCACCGCCGAGGGCGCCGGCCCGATCCTGGTCGTCGGCACCACCGGCGATCCCGCCACCCCCTACGCCTGGTCGGAGGAGCTCGCCTCCCAGCTCGACGACGCGACGCTGCTGACCTACGAGGGGGAGGGCCACACCGCCTACGGCCGCTCGGGCGGGTGCATCGAGGAGCAGGTCGACGCCTATCTCCTCGAGGGCACCGTGCCCGAGGACGGGCTGCGCTGCTGAAGCGCGCGCGGCGGTCGACGACTCGGCGCTCCGCGGCGGACCGGCCGTGCCGACGAGCGTGACGCGGATCGCGCCGGGACGCTTTGCGCCTGGCCAGCCAGGTCACGTACAGTGAACCGGTCCGCCGCGCGTGCGCGGCGACGCCGCCTTAGCTCAGTCGGTAGAGCGATTCACTCGTAATGAATAGGTCGCCGGTTCGATTCCGGCAGGCGGCTCCGGATCACGGGCCCGGCCCCCTCGAGAGGGCCGGGCCCGTTCTCGTCGGCGGGGGAGGAGCCGGTGTGGACGGGCCCGCTCGCTTTCTTGAGATTGTCCAGATAGCGGGCTAGGGTGGGGGCCATGACGACCACCGACCACACCTCCGCCCTGCGGAGCGTCGGCCTGCGCGTGACCGCCCCGCGGCTCGCGACCCTGGCTGCGGTCGAGGCCCACCCGCACTCCGATGCGGAGGCGATCGCCCAGGCCGTGCGCGAGAACCTCGGCACGGTCTCCCGCCAGGCCGTCTACGACGTGCTCAACGCCCTCTCCGACGCCGAGCTGCTGCGACGCGTCTCCGTCGGAGGGCGCTCCATGCGCTACGAGATGCACCGCCACGACAACCACCACCACCTGGTGTGCCGCAGCTGCGGACGTCTCGAGGACGTCCCCTGCGCCGTCGGCGCCGCGCCCTGCCTGATCCCGCACGAGGACCACGGCTTCTCGATCGAGATGGCCGATGTCGTCTATCGCGGGACCTGCAGCGACTGCCGCGAGCGCGAGGCCGCCACCCCCTGAACCCCCTGACCCGGCTCCGGCCGGACCAGGGTCCTTGACCGCCCACGACTGTCAGAACGTTTCGTCACGACCTGTCAGAAAGACCCGAGGAGAACTCCATGACCCATCTGGATCCCACGGCCCATCACGATTCGACGATCGCGTCGACCACCGAGTCCGGTGCGCCGCGCGAGTCCGACGCGAACTCGCTGAGCGTCGGCGCCGACGGCCCGCTGCTGCTCCATGACGTCGCCCTGGTCGAGAAGCTCGCGCGCTTCGACCGCGAGCGCATCCCGGAGCGCAGCCCCCACGCGAAGGGCTCCGGCGCCTTCGGCGAGCTCGAGATCACCGAGGACGTCTCGAAGTACACCAAGGCAGGGCTCTTCCAGAAGGGCGCCAAGACCCCGATGCTGGCCCGCTTCTCCACCGTGGCCGGTGAGCTGGGCTCGCCCGACACCTGGCGGGACGTGCGCGGCTTCGCGCTGAAGTTCTACACCCAGGAGGGCAACTTCGACATCGTCGGCAACAACACCCCGGTGTTCTTCGTCCGCGATCCCATGAAGTTCCCCGACTTCATCCACTCCCAGAAGCGCACCCCCGACTCCGGCCTGCGCGACAACACCATGCAGTGGGACTTCTGGACCCTCTCCCCGGAGTCGGCCCACCAGGTCTCCTACCTCATGGGCGACCGCGGCCTGCCCAAGACCTGGCGCCACATGAACGGCTACTCCTCGCACACCTACATGTGGGTCAACGAGGCCGGCGAGAAGTTCTGGGTCAAGTACCACTTCCTCACCGAGCAGGGCCTGGAGTTCCTCACCAACGAGGAGGCCGACGAGATCGCCGGCACCGACGCGGACTACCACCGCCGCGACCTCTTCGAGTCGATCAAGAACGGCGACTTCCCGTCCTGGCGGCTCGAGGTGCAGATCATGCCCTACGAGGACGCGAAGACCTACCGCTTCAACCCCTTCGACCTCACCAAGATCTGGTCGAAGAAGGACTACCCGCGCATCCCCGTGGGCCGCTTCACCCTGAACCAGAACCCGGTCAACCACTACGCGCAGATCGAGCAGGCCGCCTTCAGCCCCTCGAACCTGGTGCCCGGCACCGGCGTCTCCCCGGACAAGATGCTGCTGGGCCGCGTCTTCTCCTACCCGGACGCGCAGCGCAACCGCCTGGGCACGAACTTCAACCAGCTGCCCGTGAACCGTCCGGTCATCGCCACCAACTCCTACGACAAGGAGGGCGCGATGAACTTCTTCCACAGCGGTGATGCGCCGGTGTACGCGCCGAACTCCTTCGGCCGCGCCTATCAGGACGCGCAGGGCCCGGTCGACAACGGCTGGGAGGCCGACGGCACGCTGGTGCGCGCCGCCTACTCCCTGCACTCCGAGGACGACGACTTCGGCCAGGCGCACACCCTGGTCCGCGAGGTCATGGGCGAGGACGAGCGTCAGCGCCTGATCGACACGGTCGCCGGCGGCCTGTCCACCGTGATCGAGCCGGTGCTCTCCAACGCCTTCCAGTACTGGAAGAACATCGACCAGGAGGTCGGCGAGGCCATCGAGGCCAAGGTCAAGGCCGGTCAGCAGGAGCAGATCCCCGGCGCGGACCCCGTCTCCGAGTGACTCTCGCGCGGGCGACCGCCTGAGCGGCCCCGCACAGCGCAGCGGCCCGGTCCTTTCTCCGGAAGGGGTCGGGCCGCTGTCGTCGCTGTGGGGTCGGTGTCGACGGCCGGGGTCGGGCCGAGCGGCGTCCGCCCTCGGGCCGTGGGCGGCCCGAGCCGGAGCTCAGACCACCAGCACGTCGCTGGGGGAGGAGAGCAGGAGCTTCTGCACGGTCAGGCCCAGCAGGTGGCGGGCGAGGTCGTTCTGACGGCGCACGCCGAGCACGAGCAGCTCGGCTCTCTCCTCCTCGACCACCTGCAGCAGGACGTCGGCGATGTCGTCCTCCGTGGTCTCCTGGCGGAAGGCGACGCGCACGGTGGTGCGGCGGAGCTCGTCACGGGCGATCTCGAGCTGCTGCTCGTCGGCGTGGCGGGGATCCTCCTCGACGCCCGCGCGCAGCACGTTGACCACGACCAGCGGCCCGCCGCGCTGCTCGGCCTCCTCACGTGCCGCGGCCAGCGCCTTGAAGCCCACCTCGGTGGGGATGAATCCGACGACGACGGCCATCTGCTCTCCTGGCTGGGGTGCTCTCGGGCGACGGCCGCGACCTCGGTGTGCGGCCTGGTGCGATCCTACTGGTCCCGGGACCGTGCCGAGGGACCGTCGGCCCGGCGCTGACCGGACAGCGCCTGGATCTCATCCATGATCCGGGCGGTCAGGAGGCGTCGGCGCGCCCCCTTGGAGGCGGAGGGGTCGATCTCCTCGAGGGTGATCGGGGTGCCCACCCGGATCGTCATCTCGCCGCGGCGGGGGATCAGGGAGGAGAACATGTGCTGGGTGCCCTTGACCCCGACCGGGATCACGGGGCAACCCGACTCGAGCGCGAGCCAGGCCGCGCCCTGCTTGCCCGGATGCAGCAGCCCGTCCTTGGAGCGGTGCCCCTCGGGGTAGACGGCGAAGCCCTCCCCGTTGCGCAGCACCTCGAGCCCGGCCTGCAGCGCGCCCTTGCCGGAGGAGAGCGCCTCGCGGTCCACCGGCACCGCGCCGACGGCGTCGAAGAACCAGCGCAGCACCGCGCCGTGCGGGCCCTTCTGCGTCCACAGCGACTCCTTGGCCACGAAGCGGATCGCTCGAGGCAGGACCACCGGGATCATGAAGCTGTCGATGTTGGCGAGGTGGTTCGAGGCGATCACGAAGCCGCCCTCGGGCGGCACGTTCTCCAGCCCGCTGACCCGCGGGTTCCACAGCAGCCTCACGATCGGGCGCACGAATCCCCGCACACCGGTGTAGAAGCGTCCGACCACGGGTCCTCCTCAGGGTTCGATCAGCGCCCCACGATAGCGCCGCGGGCGGGGGCGACGGAGCGGCGTCCCTGTGATCGTCGTCCCTGCCCGTGTGGTAGAACAGGCGTGCGATCGTGCCCGGTCCAGGCGCGATGCCGGAGACGGCCCGGCGCCCGTCGTCCCGACGGCGCAGCCGCCCCTCCCTGCCGAGCCCCCGAGGAGCCTGTCGATGCCGAAGATCCTGAACATCGCCGTGGTCGGCGCCGGAACCATGGCGCAGGCCGTGCACCTGCCGGTGCTGCGCCGGCGCTGGGACCGCTTCAGCGTGGCCGCGCTGGTGGACCACTCGCCCCGTCGGCGCCGCGAGGCCTCCGAGGTGTGGGGCATCGAGGAGGAGCGCCGCTACGAGACCGTCGCGGATCTCGTCGCCGCGGTGCGCGCCCGGACCCTCTCCCTGGACGGCGTGCTGCTGTCGACCGACGGGCTCCACGTCGACGACCTGCTCGCGATCGTGCGCCGCGGCATCCCGGTGATGGTCGAGCCACCGCTGGGCTATTCCGAGGAGGAGGTCGCGAAGGTCGCCGAGTTCGAGCGGATCGCGGGACGGCGCCTGGTGATGCTGGCCCATCCCCAGCAGTACGACGACTCCGTGACCCGGATGTCCGAGCACATCGCGACCAAGGACCTGCGGATGGTGGACCACGAGGTCCTCATGCCCGCCAGCCAGCCCCTGTTCGGCCAGGCCCACGTCACCACCTCCTCCTACGACCTGCCCACGGAGCAGCGCACGGCGCGGCGCAAGGCGCTCCAGGCCGCCGTCGAGGCGGGCACCGGCGACGGCGCCACCCAGCGCGACCGGGACCTGTACGTCAAGGGTCTGCTCACCGGCGTCGCCCATCAGATGGCGGTCACCGAGGCGGCCTACGGCCCGATCGAGAAGCTCGTCGCGGTGCGGCACTGGCCCAAGGGAGTGATCCCCGGATCGATCGAGCTGCTCGGCGAGCTCGGCAGCGGGGCGCAGGTGCGCCTGGTGTGGCACTACCTCCCCTTCGCCCCCGAGTACTCCGAGACGCTCCAGGTGCTCTCCGCCCGGCGCCGCATGCGCCTGGACCTGCCCGCCCCCTCCCACGGCGACGCCCGCTCCACGGTCTCGCTGCGGGAGAAGAAGTCGGGCGTGGTCCAGGAGGTCGCGACCACCGCGCCGAAGGGCTCGGCCGAGCTGATGTGGGAGGCCTTCCACGCCTTCGTCGAGAAGGGCGAGGCACCGCTGGCCGGCGCCGCCGAGGCGCTGCGCCAGGTGGTGCTGCTGCGCGAGGTGCTCGCCACCATCGTGGAGGCCGACGGCCGCAGCCTCGAGGCGGAGCCGGAGCAGGACTCCGGGACCGAGGAGGCGCCCGGGGCAGAGGAGGCGGCAGAGGCTGAGGAGCCGTCGGCCCAGCCGGAGGAGCCGTCGGCCGAGTCGGCGACCGCGAACGCGGGACGCACGGACGAGGAGCCCGCCGACGGGGCGTCCGCCCCCTCCGCGACCGTCGAGGTCGAGCTGCCCGGGGCGGAGCCCGCGCCCGTGACCCTCGAGCAGCCTGCGGCGCCGAGCACCGAGGAGGTCGTCGACGCCTGGTCCGGCGGCGCCGAGGGCGCACCGGCCGCGGTTGAGGACGCACCGCCCGCGGCCGCGGACCCCACCGTCCCGGAGGACCCGCGCCGCTGAGACGACCCGTCGGCCCTGCCGCGCCGTCGGCCCCGGCGGTCCGCAGACCGTCGAAGAGAGCCCCCGTCGTCCCCTGCCGGGGAGGGCGGGGGCTCTCCGCGTCGGCCCTCTGTGCGCGGGCCCCGGACCGGTGGTCCGCGGCCCGGATCCGGCGCCCCGGCGGGGGACGGCCGGGGGATGGACGGGGGACGGCGGGGGACACGCCGACGACACGCCCGCGACACGCCGGGGCGCGCGCGGGACACGCCGGGAGACACCTCACTCGGAGGCCTGTTCCGACCGCTCCGGGAGGGGTGCGGAGGGTGCCTGTCCACCGTCGTCGTCGGCCGCCCGGAGCGCCGTCCACAGCGGGTTGTGCACGTATCAGCGGTGCTCGCACGGGAGGCGGCCGCTCCGTCCCCAGCGAGCCCCCCTCCATCCACATGCTGTCAACATCGCATTGTGGATGACACTCCTGTAACTCAGTACATCTTGTGGTCGTCGCGCTGAGTCACCACTAGGTGTAGTGTTGACGTTGTCGCGGCGCACAGGGCTCCTGCGGGAGTCCACAGCCTCGCGACACGGTCCTCGGACCTCCTGAACATCTCCTTCTCGCCCCTGTCCTGCGCCTCGGCGCGACGCTCCTGAAAGGCACTTCCCTTGGACATCACCGTGTACTCGAAGCCCCTCTGCGTGCAGTGCGATGCCACCAAGCGCGCGCTGAACAAGGCGGGCGTCGCCTACGACGTCGTCGACATCACCGAGGACGCCGACGCGCTCGCGAAGGTGAAGTCCCTCGGCTACGTCCAGGCGCCCGTCGTCATCACGGGCGAGGACCACTGGTCGGGCTTCCGCCCCGACAAGATCAAGGCGCTCGCGGGCGTCGGCGCCGAGCAGCGCCGCACCGCCGCGATCTGAGAGGCCGGGGAGGCGTCGGCGTGACCCGTCTCGTCTACTTCTCCTCGGTGTCCGGCAACACCAAGCGCTTCGTCGAGAAGCTCGGCCTGCCGGCCCATCGGATCCCGCTCTACCCCAAGGACGATCCCCTCGTCGTCGACGAGGACTTCGTCCTGCTGGTCCCGACCTACGGCGGGGGCAACGGCCGGGGCGCCGTGCCCAAGCAGGTCATCAAGTTCCTCAACGATGAACGCAACCGACGGCACATCCGCGGTGTGATCAGCGCGGGGAACACCAACTTCGGGGAGGCCTACTGCTTGGCCGGGGACATCATCTCCGCCAAGTGCCAGGTCCCCCACATGTACAAGTTCGAACTGTTCGGCACTCCGCGCGATGTGACGCGGGTCCACGACGGATTGGAAGAGTTTTGGCGACACTGACCGAGATGCCCCCGGTCGAGCACAACAGGCAGCTCGACTACCACGCGCTGAACGCGATGCTGAACCTGTACGGCCCGGACGGCAGCATCCAGTTCGAGAAGGACCGCGAGGCCGCGCGGGAGTACTTCCTGCAGCACGTGAACCCCAACACGGTGTTCTTCCACTCGCTGCGCGAGAAGATGGACTACCTCGTCGAGAACGACTACTACGAGCCGGAGGTGCTCGAGCAGTACGAGTTCTCCTTCATCGAGTCGCTCTCCGAGCAGGCCTTCGCGAAGAAGTTCCGCTTCCCCACCTTCCTCGGCGCGTTCAAGTACTACACCTCGTACACGCTGAAGACCTTCGACGGCAAGCGGTACCTCGAGCGCTTCGAGGACCGCGTGGTGATGGTCGCCCTGACCCTCGCGCGCGGCGACGAGCAGCTCGCCCGCAACCTCGTCGACGAGATCCTCGACGGCCGCTTCCAGCCGGCCACCCCCACCTTCCTCAACGCCGGCAAGGCCCAGCGCGGCGAGCTCGTCTCGTGCTTCCTGCTGCGCATCGAGGACAACATGGAGTCCATCGGCCGCTCCATCAACTCCGCGCTGCAGCTGTCCAAGCGCGGCGGCGGCGTCGCGCTGCTGCTGAGCAACCTGCGCGAGTACGGTGCGCCGATCAAGCACATCGAGAACCAGTCCAGCGGCGTCATCCCCGTCATGAAGCTGCTCGAGGACTCCTTCTCCTACGCCAACCAGCTCGGCGCGCGTCAGGGCGCCGGTGCGGTGTACCTCAACGCCCACCACCCCGACATCCTGCGCTTCCTGGACACCAAGCGCGAGAACGCCGACGAGAAGATCCGCATCAAGACCCTCTCCCTCGGCGTCGTGATCCCCGACATCACCTTCGAGCTCGCGAAGAACAACGAGCCGATGTACCTGTTCTCCCCGTACGACGTGGAGCGCGAGTACGGCAAGCCCTTCGCGGACGTGAACGTCTCGGAGGTCTACCACGAGATGGTGGACAACCCCCGCATCTCGAAGAAGAAGATCAAGGCCCGCGACTTCTTCCAGGTCCTCGCCGAGATCCAGTTCGAGTCCGGCTACCCGTACATCATGTTCGAGGACACCGTGAACCGCGCGAACCCCATCGCCGGCAAGGTGACCCACTCGAACCTGTGCTCCGAGATCCTGCAGGTCTCCACGCCCTCCACCATGAACGTCGACCTCACGTACGACGAGATGGGCCGGGACATCTCCTGCAACCTCGGCTCGCTGAACATCGCCAAGGCGATGGACTCCCCGGACTTCGCCCAGACCATCGAGACCGCGATCCGCGGCCTCAGCGCGGTCTCGGACACCTCCGACATCGAGTCCGTGCCCACGATCGCCGAGGGCAACCGGAAGTCCCACGCCATCGGCCTCGGCCAGATGAACCTCCACGGCTATCTCGCCCGCGAGCGGGTGTTCTACGGCTCGGAGGAGGGCATCGACTTCACCAACATGTACTTCTACGCGGTCACCTATCACGCGATCCTCGCGTCGATGAAGCTCGCGAAGGAGCGCCAGGAGAAGTTCTACGACTTCGAGAACTCGAAGTACGCCACCGGCGAGTACTTCCAGAAGTACACCGAGCAGGTGTGGGAGCCCGCGACCGACAAGGTCCGCGAGCTGTTCGCGAACTCGAACGTGCACCTGCCCACCCAGGACGACTGGAAGCAGCTGCAGGCCGAGGTCGCCGAGCACGGGATGTACAACGCCTACCTGCAGGCCGTGCCGCCCACCGGCTCGATCTCGTACATCAACCACTCCACCTCCTCGATCCACCCGATCGTCTCCAAGATCGAGATCCGCAAGGAGGGCAAGATCGGCCGGGTGTACTACCCCGCGCCGTACATGACCAACGACAACCTCGAGTACTACGAGGACGCATACGAGATCGGCTACGAGAAGATCGTCGACACCTACGCCGCGGCCACGCAGCACGTGGACCAGGGCCTGTCGCTGACGCTGTTCTTCAAGGACACCGCCACCACGCGCGACGTCAACCGAGCGCAGATCTACGCCTGGCGCAAGGGCATCAAGACCCTGTACTACATCCGCCTGCGTCAGATGGCGATCGAGGGCACCGAGGTCGAGGGCTGCGTCAGCTGCATGCTGTGACGCCCTGACCCGCAGCGAGCGGCCCGTTCCCGGAGAGCTCCGGGGGCGGGCCGTTCGTCATGCTCGACCGAGACCGTCCGGTCAGGCGGCGATGCTCATGCCTGGGGTCGCAGCAGCCCGGTCAGCAGGCTGCGGGTCGCACCGGTGGGATCGGTGCCGCGCACCGCGTCGGTGCTGTCCTCGGCAGTGATCAGGTAGCGGCCGCGAAGCAGGAGCACCCGAGAGGTGCGGTCCCCCTCGGGTCGGCGGCGCACCAGCTGCGCCGCACGGGGCTCGACCCGCTCGAACTCCGCGCGCTCTGCGTCGGGCAGGGTGTGCGAGGCCCTGATCACGGCGCCCCAAGCGCTCTCGCGGAGCTCGCTTTCGGGGGTGAAGAGGCTCGTCAGGCACCCCTCGGGCAGCTCGAGCACGGTGTCCGTGCCGAGCGGTTCGACCGGCGCGATGCTCGTGAGCCTCAGCAGGGCGCCGGGGAGGGCGGACGTCGGGAAGGCGGCGATCTCGACGGTGTCGGACTGCCCCTGGCTGCGCCGCAGCGTCCCGCCGCGGGACAGGGTGAAGCGGTGCGTGCTGTAGCTCAGCGGCCCGGAGAGGGTGACCTCGACGGTGCCCGACGCGGCGGCGACGATCTCGCCGATGCTCTGCACGAACGACGGATCCAGCGCCTCGGTGCCCGCGGCGGGACGGCCGGCGGCCAAGGCCTCGACGAGGGCGTCGATCTCGGGACCGGGGCCGCTCGCGATGACCCGCGAGCTCGCATCAGGCGTGATCATCGGCGCTCTCCTGCGTCGTGGGCTCCGTGATCGTCCAGGAGGCGGCGATCGCGTCGAACAGGTCCCCGTGCTCGGCATCGAGCAGGGGGAGCGTGGTGAGGGTGAGCGTCAGGCCGAGCCCGGGCACCAGGCGGTTCCAGCGACGGGTGAGCACGGTCGCCCCGTGCCGGTCCGTCATCGCCGAGCAGTGGTACCACTGCTCGGCGCTCGTGTCGCCGCCGAGGGTCGGGAGTCGGCGATCGTCGAGGACCTGCAGGTCCGGGAGTGCGGAGAGCTGACGGTCCCGCACGGTGATCTGCCAGTCCTCGAGCCCGATGCCTTCCGGCAGCGCGGCGCCGGTGAGGACGATGTTGGTCCCGTAGGCCGGGCTCAGCGTGCCGTCGTCCATGAAGCCCGCGAGGACGGCGTCCGTGGCGGGGGTCGGCACCCAGGTGACCGGGACGTCCACGGCCATCGGTGGGACGAGGGAGTCCGGTCGAGGCAGGACCTCGGTGCGCAGAGGGGTCGTGGTGGAGGGCATGGAACCAGCCTAGGGGGAGGGTGCAGGGGCTCGAGGGCCGTGCGGGGCTCAGTCGAGGATGGCGTCGATGCCGGCATCCGCGAGGCGCCCGCCGAAGTAGCTCCCGATGAAGTCGCCGGCGTAGCCGCCGATGACCCCACCGACGGCTGCGCCGCCGCCACCGCCAGCGGCGCCGCCCACGGCGGCACCGGGACCGGTCGGGGAGGTCGCCACGGCCCCGCCGCCGCCACCGATCAGTCCGCCCAGGAAGCCGCCGGCCGCGGTCCCGGCGGCGGACCCGAGGAGACCGCCGCCGAGGGATCCGGCGAAGTTGGCCCCGCCGTCCAGAGCGGCGCGTCCGAGTCGCTCCCCGAAGCCCATGTCCGGGTGGTTCTCGCCGTCCTGCTGCCAGCGCTCGACGCCGGCGACGATCCCGGTGTAGGCATCGCCGACGTACGGGACGGCCGAGCCCAGGAGCCGCTTCCCCGCGTTCTTGCCGAGATCGGGGGCGTGCTTGAGCGCGTCGTCGATGCCGTTCTTGATCGCGTTTCCGACATCCCCGAGGCCCTTGCTGATGACGTCATGGACGGTGGGGAGGATGTCGTCGGTGAGGTGGTTCCATGCGTCCTCGAGGAAGGAGCCGACGGTGTCGATCGCGTCGCCCAGCGCCGAGAAGACTCCCTCGAGGAAGCCGCCCTCGGAGCCGTCGGAGGCGGAGTCCTGCTCCTCCACGTGGCCGCGGAGCTCGTCGATCCGGCGCTGGAGCTGATCGAGGGCGGTCCGCACCGTCGTCATGACCTCGTTGCTGTAGCGATCGCCGAACGCGTCGGCATCGGGGCCCACCCACTGCGAGCCCACGATCGCGCGGACCATTCCCTCGAGCGTGCTGAAGCGGTCCTCGATCGTGCCCGATCGATCCGTCAGAAGGCCGCCGTAGTCCTCGACCTGTGCGGTGTCCATCCCCTGGAAGCCGGTCATCGTCCATCCCCTCGTACGGCGCCCCCACGTGAGCGTCCGACAGTCGTCGCGTGACGTCGAATCTAGGGGAGCACGCCGCCGGTGGCGATGGGGAGAACTCCCCAGCGGTCCCGGCGGGGACGAGATGGGAGGATGGACCGATGGATTACGGAGCCCTCCTCGCCGCCGTGCTCTGCTTCCTCGTGAGCGGGGTGATGCTGATGCTCGCCGCATGGTTCCGCTGGGGCAGGTCCGGGGTCGCCCGCTGGTGGGTTCGGCGACAGCCAGTGGACCGCATGATGTTCATGCACGCCGCCGGGGAGGGCGTGGCGCTGGGGCTCGTGCCCTATCTCGGCCAGCTGATGGCGGCGATCGGGGTCGTCCTCCTGCTCGCGGTGCACCCGGGGGTGCGCGATGTGCTCCATGCCCCGGTGATGTGGACCGTGGTGGCTCTCGAGATCGTCCTCGCGATCGTCGTGATGTTGCTCGTGAGCAATCGGCAGATCCTCGCCCTGTTCGTCTACCCCGGATGGCTGCGGCCGCAGCGCCGCGCCGAGCGGCAGTGGCTGGACGGCCGCCGGTGACTCGCACGCCCGTCGTGGGGCGAGGACGACATGGGGAGAGGCCCCATGCGGTGAGAGGAGGATCGAGGCTTGGATCTCTCGCTCGCCCTGGTCGCGCTGGCACTGTTCCTCTTCGGCGGTGCCCTGGCGGCCCTCGCGATGATGTGTCGTGCCGGTCGAGGGCGGGGCTTCCGCGCATGGGTCGACACACACGGCGCGGGGCCGGGCCGTGGGTTCGCCTACGCGGAGACCACCGTGCTCGTGCTGCTGCCGATGTGCGCGCAGACCGTCTTCGTGGCCGGCGGGGTGGTGGGGCTTGCCTCCGTCGACGTGCTGCGTGAGGCGATGGCATCGGTCCTGGTGCCGGCAGCGGTGATCCTCGAAGTGCTGATCTGGGTTGTGCTGCTCCTCCTGATCGGCTACCGCTCCGTTCTTCCGCTGTGGATATACCCGGCCTGGCTGCGGGAGACCCGTCGCGCTGAGGTCGAGCATCTCAGGGCGCAGCGGGGCCGTCGCCTCTGAGCCGCAGGCATGACTCCCGCGAAACACGGACTCGGCGAGTCGCCGGCGATGCGGCCGAGGGTCATGTCAGCTGCATGAGTAGAGAGCCTGACCCATTGCCGGCGGCCCGCCCAGGGAGAGGTCCCGGGGCGGGCCGTTCGTCATGCTCGACGGGTGCGCGAGCGGGTGTCGTCCGCCGCCGAGCCGAGCGCCGCGCTCGCCGACCAGAGGCCCGCGTAGAGCACGCCGGCGATCGGCCAGACGACCCAGGTGATCCCCCACTCGCCGCCGAGGAAGCTCCAGGCCAGGTAGATCGCGGCGGCGACGGGCCAGTACACCGCGGCGACCACCCGGATCGCGGGGGAGGTGCTGGTGGCGGAGAGGTCGTCCTCGTCCTCCTCCTGCAGGAGCGCGGCCGCGGCGGTGTCCGACCAGGCCGACCGCAGCAGGATCCACAGCCCCAGCGCGACCATCGCCAGCGTCGCGCACACCCCGTACAGCGGGGCCAGCGACCCGGAGTCGGTCAGTACGCCCATGAGGATCACCGGCACCGCAGCGAGGATCCACAGCATGATCGCGGCGCCCGTGGCGAGGGTGCGCTCACGACGGTGCTCCCGGCGCAGGTCGCGGGCGATCTCCCGCACCGCCGGGGTGGGGGAGAAGCGGGCCTCGTCGATGTCCTCGAACTCCTCCATCCGGCTGCCCTGGAGCACCAGGAGCACCACGCCGACGGCGACGAGGATCAGCAGCGCGGTGAGCCCCGCGCCGAGCGCCCAGCCCGACGGCTCCTCGCCGCCCACCGCGATCAGGAGCAGCAGCGGGAGCGCGGAGAGCACGAACAGGGGGATCGCGACGGCGGGGATCCACCGTCCGCGGCGCACGGCCTCCACGTACTCCTCGGCGCGCTCGGTGCCGAGAATCGTCGGTGCCGTCGGGCCCGTGTCGGCCGCGGTGCCGTCCAGCTCCGCGGTGATGCCGAGCTCGGCGGCGACCTCGTCGAGGCTGCCGAACTCCGCGATCACAGCGCCGACGGCCTGGGACTCGGTGCGGCCGGCGTCCATCAGCGCCTGCTGCTGGTCCTCCATCAGTGCTCGCAGCTCGGTGCGGGCCTCGCGCAGACGGGGCGAGTCCGGGTACGGGGCGAAGAGGGTGTCGAGATAGGAGTCGATGACGGTCACGAGGTGTGCTTCCCTTCCGTGAAGCGGTCCACGAGCGCCCGCGTGCTGCGCCATTCGGTGCGCTTGACGTCGAGCTGCTCGAGGCCGGCGGCGGTGAGCTTGTAGTAGGTGCGCGGCTTGCCGGAGGTGGAGACGTCCTCGTAGCTGTCCAGGAGTCCCTGGGATTGGAGGCGCTTGACCGCGGTGTACAGGGTGGTCTGCTTGATCAGGTACTCGCCGCGCGAGCCGTCGGTGATGGTCTTGGAGAGTTCGTAGGCGTAGGAGGGGCGGTCCTCGAGGATCGACAGCAGGATCAGGTCGATGTGCCCGCGGATGGCATCGGCTCCGATCACATCGGTCCCTGCCTCTCGTCGTGGTGCTATGGTGCGTCCTCCGGAAAAAATACTACGGCAGGCGTAGTACGGCAAGAGGGGTGCGGTGGGGGCGAGCGGCGTCGCCGGGAGGGGAGCCCCGCGTGCCACCACGAGGTCATGACCAGCGACATCCTGGCCGGGCTCGTGATCGGCGTCGTGCTGTTCCTCGCCGCCGCACTGCTCGCCTCGGTGTGCCTGTGGTGGAGGGTCGGCACCAGCGCGTCGGCGCGGTGGTGGGTGCGGCGTGAGCCGATCGAGCACCGGAGGACGTACCCGTTCTCCGAAGGGATAGCGCTGGTGCTCCTGCCGGTGATTGCCGAGACCCTCGCGATGCTCGGCGTCGTGGCAGTCCTCGGGCCGGTGCTCGCCCCGGTCGAAGGGATCACACTCGTCGCGGCGATGGGAGCCGTGCTGTTCCAGGCGGCCCTCTACGTCATCGCGCACGGGGCGACCTGGCAGCGGTGGATCCTGCCGCTGTGGGGCCTACCCCGCCTGGCTGCGCGAGACCCGTCGCCGGGAACGGGCCCTGCTCGCTCCGGGAAGGCGCTGAACGACCTGCCGCCGAGCCGGCGGCGCGGGCTCAGCGCGTCGCCGGCGCCGGGTCGATCTTCCCGTAGGTCATCCGGCGCAGCAGCCTTTCGGCCGGTCCGCGCATCCCGCGCGCGCCCATCCACGCCGCGATCGGCAGCGACGCCAGCCACACCGCGAACGCGATCGCGAGCGCCGGGGCGGTCGAGAGCGTGCCGCCGAGACCCAGCCCCCACGAGGCCATCAGCGGCGCGAGCAGCAGTGACTGGAACAGGTAGAAGGTCAGCGAGCGCTGCCCGACCGCGGCGAGGGTCCGCTCGACCGCGCCGGGCTCGCGTGTGCGGGCCGGGGCGGCCTCCGCGCGGGGCACGCCGTAGGCGCGCTCGGCGGGGGAGAGGTCCCGGTCGGCCGACGGGTCCGGGCGCGGGGCGTCGGCGACGGGGGCCCTCCCCTCGAGGCGCAGGGCGAGCAGCCCGAACAGGGCCGCGTAGCCGATGCCGCAGGCGATACCGGTGAGCGAGGTGAGCCCCGTCAGCATCCACGGCGCCGCGGCGGGCAGCTCGTAGAGGCCGAGGATCGCGAGCGCCTCCGGCACGCCGCCGAGCCAGCCGATCGCGACGCCGATCACCGCGGTGCGCCGCAGCAGGCGCACGTGACGCCACGGCTCGTCGAGGATCCGACGCCGTGCCGCGAGCCAGCCGAGCAGGATCGGCAGCGGCGCCCCCATCAGCGCTGCGAAGGGCAGCGCCACCGCCCACAGCCCGAGCCGATACAGCACCGAGACGAGATAGGGGGTGTCGTACGCGACGGGGCGGACGAAGCCGGTGCCCATGTCCGTCGCCGCCATCTCGGCAGTCACCTCGGCCGGTACGAAGTACGTCAGCGCCACGCCGCTGAGTATGCTGAACAGCGCGAACAGCGCCGTCACCGTCGCGAGCACGATCACCCAGATGCGCAGGGTGCGGGAGCGTCTGCCGAAGAACCACCACACCAGTACCAGCGCGCTGACCGCGTACACCCCGAGGATGTCGCCGTAGAACAGCAGCGCCGCGTGCAGCGCCCCGAGCAGCAGCATCGCCCAGTGGCGACGGCGCATCATCACCCGCACCGCGCCGGGGGCGAGGCCGCGGTCGATCCTCGAGCGGTAGAACTGCACCATCCCGTAGCCGAACAGGAACGCGAACAGCGGCATCGCCCGGTGGTCCACCGCGATCGTCATCACCGCCTGCGCGATCGAGTCCAGCGGCCCGTCGGCCGGGATGTGCGGGGTGCCGCCGACGGTCTCCGAGGAGCGCCACAGGTACCAGGAGACGTTGGCCACCGCGATCAGTGCGAGCATCAGCCCGCGCGCGACATCGGGGGCGACTGAGCGGGGCGGCGCGACCGCAGCGGCCGATGCGGACGAGGGGTCGGGAGCGTGCGCGGAGACGGGAGCGGAGGTCACGGCAGGGCCTTCCGGAGCGGCGGACGTCGTGCCCGTCACGCTAGTGCGCCGGCGCCCGCACGCCCCACGACGAAAGTCATGGATCGTGCTCTCGATCGGTGGTGGGAAGCACCTCTCCGCGGCGGGCCGGAGGGC
Organism: Brachybacterium sp. sponge; assembly: GCF_001613775.1. Classification (NCBI taxonomy): domain Bacteria; kingdom Bacillati; phylum Actinomycetota; class Actinomycetes; order Micrococcales; family Dermabacteraceae; genus Brachybacterium; species Brachybacterium sp. sponge. Next base: position 1,466,402 of record NZ_LRMP01000001.1, read on the forward strand.
CCCGGGCGAGCCTTCGATGCCTAGACTGGAGGGCACACGACGACGACCCTTGAGGAGCAAGTGAGGCTGCGGTGAACGACCACCTGAAGACGACGGTCCAGGCGATCAACTGGAACCGGATCCCGGACCCGAAGGACCAGGAGGTCTGGGACCGCCTGACCGGTAACTTCTGGCTTCCCGAGAAGGTGCCGCTGTCCAACGACGTCCAGTCCTGGAACCGTCTGACCGAGTCCGAGCAGCAGCTGGTGATGCGCGTGTTCACGGGCCTGACCCTGCTGGACACGGTGCAGGGCACCGTGGGCGCGGTCTCCCTGATCCCCGACGCGATCACGCCCCATGAGGAGGCGGTGTACACCAACATCGCGTTCATGGAGTCCGTGCACGCGAAGTCGTACTCCCAGATCTTCTCGACGCTGTCGAACACCAAGCAGATCGACGAGGCCTTCCGCTGGAGCGAGTTCAACGAGCCGCTGCAGAAGAAGGCGAACATCGTCATGGACTACTACCAGGGCGACGACCCGGAGAAGCGCAAGGTCGCCTCGACCCTGCTGGAGTCCTTCCTGTTCTACTCCGGCTTCTACCTGCCGATGCACTACTCCAGCCGCGGCGAGCTGACGAACACGGCGGACATCATCCGCCTGATCATCCGCGACGAGGCCGTGCACGGCTACTACATCGGCTACAAGTTCCAGAAGGCCGTGGAGAAGGCCGACGCCGCCCGCCAGGCGGAGCTGAAGGACTACACCTTCTCGCTGCTCATGGAGCTGTACGACAACGAGGAGGAGTACACCGAGGACCTCTACGACCCGGTCGGCTGGACCGAGGAGGTCAAGACCTTCCTGCGCTACAACGCGAACAAGGCGCTGATGAACCTCGGCTACGAGGCGCTGTTCCCGCAGGACCAGGTCGAGGTGAACCCCGCGATCCTCGCCTCGCTCTCCCCGAACGCGGACGAGAACCACGACTTCTTCTCCGGCTCCGGCTCGAGCTACGTCATGGGCAAGGCCGTCGAGACCGAGGACGACGACTGGGACTTCTGAGCCCTTATCGCAGAGGAGGCCCGGGGAGGCAGCACGTTGCCTCCCCGGGCCTCCTGCCGTCCGTCTACGCTGAGACCGTGGCATCCCGTCGGCACCCCGCCGAGCTCGAGGAGCGCGAGGATCTAGCGCCGCGCTCCGGGGCTGACCTGCGTCTCCACCCCGTCACGGCCGACGCCGACCGGGCCCTCGCCGCCCACGTCGCCGACGTGGTGGGCGTGCAGCCCGACGAGATCCGGGTGGGACGGCACTGCCCGGCCTGCGGCGCGGTCTCCCACGGCCGGCCCTGGGCGCGGATCGTGGACACGGCCGACGGGAGCACGGGGGCCCGGGGCAGGGCCGACGGGCGGGCGACCGCAGGGCGAGGCGCTGCCACGAGCACGCGTCCGGTGCTCGGCGTGAGCCTCTCCCGCTCGGGCCCGCACCTGCTCACCGCCGTGCGCGTCGGCGGCGGGATCGGGGTGGACCTCGAGGAGGCCGCGGCGGTCGACCGCGGCTGGGATCCCTCGCTCGTGCTGCACCCGGCGGAGGCCGGCCAGGACCGCACCGCCGAGGACCGGGCCCGGCTCTGGGCCGGCAAGGAGGCGGTGCTCAAGCTCCTCGGCACCGGGCTGCGCACCCCGATGCCCGAGGTGCACCTCGCGGAGCATGATCTGCGCGAGGTCGCGGCGCCCGCCGGGTTCGTGATCCTGGTGGCGCTGTCGCGGAGCTGACCGCGCCGGAGCCGGCGGCACGGGCGAGGCCGGGCCGACGAGGCCTCGCCCGCGCGACCGCCGATCTCGCCGTGCCCGTCGGCCGTCGGCCGGAGAGCCCGGCCGTCAGCCGCGCGAGAACAGGGCCCGCAGCCCCCGATGGGTGGGCTATCGAGCGGCGGGCTGATCGGGCAGGTCCGGCAGCTCCTCGTCGTGGAGCCACGCGGCGAACAGGTCCGTGAGGTCCTCGCCGCTCTCGCGCGCGACATGCTCCTCGAACATCTCGGTGGTCACCGAGGCGCCGAGGTTCTGCGCCAGCCACGACCGGATCAACGGGAAGAACGTCTCGTCGCCCACGCGGCGGCGCAGGGCGTGCAGGGCCAGGGCACCGCGCTTGTACAGCCGGTCGTCGAACATCAGCTCCGGACCGGGATCGGCCACCACCAGGTCCTCGGGCAGCTCGGCGAGCGCCGCGTGGTGGTGGCGGGCCTCCTCCTCGACGGTGGAGCGGCCGGTCGCCTCCGACCACAGCCATTCGCTGTAGCAGGCGAAGCCCTCGTGCAGCCAGATGTCCTGCCACCGCTCGAGGGTCACGGCGTTGCCGAACCACTGGTGGGACAGCTCATGGGCGATCAGCCGCTCCGCCTCCCAGTCCTCGGCCAGGTGGTTGCGGCCGAAGGTGGACAGCGCCTGCGACTCCAGCGGGATCTCCAGCTCGTCCTCGGTGATCACCGCGGTGTAGGAGGGGAAGGGGTAGGGCCCGTACATGCGCGTGAACAGCTCGAGCATCTCGGGCTGCCGGGCGAAGCCCGGCGCGAGCTCCTTCGCGCCCACCCCGGCGGGCACCAGAGAGCGCACCGGCACCGACGCCCCGCGATGCGGCACCTCGGTGTACCGGCCGATCTGGACCGTGGCGAGATAGGTCGGCATCGGGACGTCCTGGCGGTAGCTCCAGGTGGTGGCGTTGCCCTTGCGGCGCTTGCCCTCCAGCTCGCCGGAGACGGCGACGTGATAGGCGGGGTTCGCGGCCAGGCTGATCTCGTAGACGGCCTTGTCGTCGGGGCGGTCGTTGCAGGGGAACCAGGAGGGGGCGCCGTGAGGCTGGGCGGCGACGATCACCCCGTCGGTCAGCTCCTCCCAGCCGGTCGGCCCGTGCAGGCGCGAGCGGACCGGGCGCGGCTTGCCGCCGTAGCGCACCTCGACAGTGGCCTCCTGCCCCGCGGTGAACGGGGACTTCAGGGTGAGGTCGCCGCCGTGGTGGCTGTGCTTGATCGGCTTCCCGTCGAGCTTCACGGAGGAGACCTGCAGGCCGTGGAGGTCCAGGTGCAGCGCGCCGGTGTCCTCGTGCACCTGACAGCTCAGGGTCGCGGTGCCGTCCAGGCGGTTCGTCTCGACCTTGTAGGCGAGGTCGAGCGCGTACCGCCGCACGGAGTAGGAGGCGTCGCCGTGCCCCGGGAGATAGGGGTCGCTGCCTGGTCGGGTGGTGCTCATGCGCGCTCCTCCACGTGCTCGCGCTCGCGCGCGTCGTGCTCGTCGGCGTCACCGTCGGCGGTGCCGTTCAGCGGGGCGTCGTCGTCGGCCCAGGGGCCGATCGGGTTGCCGGTCCAGCGGGTCCCGGGCGGCACGCGCTCGCCGCGCATCACCAGGGACACGGGGCCGATGGTCGCGTGGCGGTCGATCTCCGCGGCGGGCAGGATCACGCTGCCCGGACCCAGGGTCGCACCCTCGCCGAGGGTCACGGCATCCATGCTCAGCACGCGGTCCTGGAACAGGTGGGTCTGGACGACGCAGCCGCGGTTCACGGTCGCGCCGTCGCCGAGGGTGACCAGGTCCGTCTCCGGCAGCCAGTACGAGTCGCACCACACCCCCGCGCCGACCTTCGCGCCCAGCGCCCGCAGCCACAGGTTCAGCGCCACGGTGCCGGCGGTCGAGGTCGCGAACCACGGCGCGGCGAGCACCTCGGTGAAGGTGTCGGCGAGCTCGGAGCGCCACACGTAGGCGGTGAACAGGGCGTGCTCGCCGGGGCGGTGCCGGCCGATGATCAGCCACTTCGCGATCACGGTGATCGTCGCGGCGACGAGGCCGGCCAGCAGGAGCACCACCCCGCCGAGCAGGACGGCGAGGAGGATCCAGGGCCCGCCGCGCAGAAGCAGCGCGTAGATCGCGCCCCACACCGCCAGCGGCAGCAGCAGAGCGATCAGCAGCGGCACCAGGCGCGCGGTCTCGACCAGGCCGCGCTGGACCAGCAGGTGCTTCGGCGGGTCGTAGGTGAGGGCGTAGTCGTGCTCCTCCTCGGCGCGGCGCAGCGTCCTCGGCGGGGAGCCGAGATAGGAGGTGCCGGACTTCGCGGACTTGCGGCGCGGGGCGGCGGAGAGCACCGCGACCAGGGACTGCTTGGGCACCTTGCGGCCCGCGGCGAGCATGCCGGAGTTGCCGACGAAGGCGCGCTTGCCGACCTTCACCCGCTCCACGCGGATCCAGCCGCCGCCGAGCTCGTAGGGACCCACCAGCGTGTCGTCGGCGAGGAAGGAGTGGTCGCCGACGGTGACGAGGCTCGGGATGAGCAGGGCGGTGGAGATCTCCGAGCCGCGGCCGACCTTCGCACCGAGCATCCGCATCCACATCGGGGTGAGCCCGCCGGCGTACAGCGGGAACAGCCAGGTGCGGGCCTCGTCCAGCAGGCGCAGCGTCGCCCAGATCGACACGCCCGCCGCGGAGCGCATCGGATGGTGCCCGGGGGAGATGGCGAGGGCGAGCAGGCGGGTGAGCACCAGCACCGCGAGCGCCACGGCCGCGAAGCCGGCGAGCGCCGCGAGCGGCAGCCACGGCAGGGCCGCGAGCACGGCCTGCCCGAAGGTGTCCGCGCCGCGCAGGGCGGGGAGCAGCACCGCCCCGCCCACCAGCACGCCGAGGCCGGGCAGCGCGGCGATCAGCAGCGACAGCGCCCCGTAGACGATCTCCCACTGCGGCCTGCGTGGCGGCGCCTCGTCGGACCAGGGGCCTCGCGCCGCGGCGCGCCGGGCGGCGGGGGAGCCGGACCAGAACTCGCCGGCCGGCACCTTCCCGAGCACGGCCGAGCCGGGTGCGACCTCGGCGTCCTTCCCGAGGCGGGCACCGGGGCCGAGGGTGCTGCGGGCGCCGATGCGGGCCCGCTTGCCGATGCGGACGGGGCCGATGTGCAGCACGTCCCCGTCGATCCAGTAGCCGGCCAGGTCCACCTCGGGCTCGATCGAGGCGCCGTCCCCGATCTCGAGCATCCCGGTGACGGGCGGCAGGGCATGCAGGTCCGCGCCCTTGCCGAGCCTCACGCCGAGCAGCCGCGCGTACCAGGGGAACCACACGGCGCCGGAGAGGGAGGTGGCCCCGAGCTCGTCCTGGACGTGCTCGGCGATCCACAGCGCGAGATGCACCCTCCCGCCGCGGGGATGGGTGCCGGGGGTGACGCCGCGCAGCAGCAGCCGTGCGAGGAGGGCGGCGAGGGCCATCCGTCCGGGGGGCAGGACGAGCGCGATCGTCATCGGGATCACCAGCCACAGCGGGAAGGCGACGATCCACGGCACGTCCGTGACCGCGGCGAGCAGGGTGGAGGCGAGCATCAGCCAGGTGATGCCGCGCAGCGCGGCGAGGCCGCGCAGCGGCAGCAGCGCCAGCAGCTGGGCGAGCTGGGTGCGGCGACGCAGCGGAGCGACGGTGCGGTCGCTGCGCACGACGGTGGAGCCCATCGCGTCCAGGTGCGCGGCGAGCGCCGCGACGGAGGACTGCTGGTACACGTCGCCGACGGTCAGCTCGGGGTGCTGCTCGCGCAGCCGGCTGACCACCTGCGCGGCGGTGAGGGAGCCCCCGCCGAGGTCGAAGAAGTCGTCCCTGACGGAGGTGACCTCGGCGCCGAGCACGTCGGCCCAGATCTCCGCGATCCAGGCGGCGGTGCCGGAGAGCTCGGCGCTGCGCTCGGAGGAGCCGGGCAGCGGCCAGGGCAGCGCGTCGCGGTCGATCTTGCCGGAGGTGCGGGTGGGGAGGTCCTCGACCACGGCCAGTCGCGGCACGAGCGCGGCGGGCATCCGCCGGCGCAGCAATCCGCGGGCGATCTCGGCGTCGTAGGAGTCCTCGACGGTCAGGTAGCCGACCAGGAGCTTGTTGCCCGAGCGGCTGGAGCGCACGGCGGTCGCGGCGCCGACCACGCCGGGCAGGCGCAGCAGCTGGTCGTCGATCTCGCCGAGCTCGATGCGGCGCCCGCCGAGCTTGATCTGATCGTCGGCGCGGCCGGCGAAGAGCAGCCCGTCGGGGTCGTTGACCACGATGTCTCCGGAGCGATAGGCGCGCTCCCAGCCGAGCGTGGGCATGGGCGCGTACTTCTCGGCGTCCTTGGCGGGGTCGAGATAGCGGGCCAGGCCCACCCCGCCGATGATCAGCTCGCCGCTCTCGCCGGGGGCGACGGGGTTCCCTTCGCCGTCCACGACGGCGAGGTCCCAACCGGCCAGGGGCAGGCCGATCCGCACCGGTGCGCTGCCGTCGAGCATCGCGCCGCAGGCGACGACGGTCGCCTCGGTGGGGCCGTAGGTGTTCCACACCTCGCGGCCGGGTGCCTGGAGGCGGGCGGCGAGCTCGGGCGGGCAGGCCTCGCCGCCCATGATCAGCAGCCGCACCTCGCGCAGCGCCGAATCGGGCCAGAGGGAGACGAGGGTGGGGACGGTGGAGACGATCGAGATCCGGTTCGCCTCGAGCCAGGGGCCGACGTCCACGCCAGAGCGCACCAGCGAGCGCGGCGCCGGCACCAGGCAGGCGCCGTACGCCCAGGCCAGCCACATCTCCTCGCAGCTCGCGTCGAAGGCGACGGACAGTCCCGCCATCACCCGGTCGCCCGGCCCGATCGGCGCCGACTGCAGGAACATCTGCGACTCCGCCTCGACGAAGGCGGCGGCGCTGCGGTGGGAGACGGCGACGCCCTTGGGCCTGCCGGTGGAGCCGGAGGTGAAGATGACCCAGGCGTCGTCATCGGGGGAGGGGTCCTGCGGCGCGGCGGATGCGTCCGGTGCCGCGGGCATCCCGGCCGACGGGACGGCAGCGGCCGACGGAGCTCCGTCGGCCGACGCGCTGCCGAGTGCCGGTGCGGTCCCGGCCCCGGTGGGGGTGATGACGAGGTCGTCGCCGATCACGGCGAGGGCGGCCGCCTCCTCGAAGACGACGCGGGCGCGCTCGTCGGGGTCGTCGGCGTCGACCGGGACGTAGGCCGCGCCGGCCAGCAGGATCCCGAGGATCGCGACGTAGAGATCTGTCGTACCGGAGCTGATCCGCACCCCGATCTTCGTGCCGGGCCCGGTGCCGATCGCGGCGAGCCGGCCGGCGACCTCGGAGGCCGCCTCCTCGAGCGCCGTGTAGGAGAGGACCTCGGCGCCCGCGTGGACGGCGGGCGCGTCGCCGTGCGCCTCCACGACGTGCCGGAAGATCTCGACGAGCGTGCTGGGCGCCGGGGCGCGGCCCCCGGCGAGGAGCGCAGGGAGGAGAGCGGGGCGAGGGTCTGTCACGCCCTGATTGTCCCCTACCGTCCTGTCGGTCACGGGGAGGCGTCGCGGCGGGGCGGAGAGACCTTTGTCGTCCTGTGACCTGCGTCGATGGGTCCTCCGGCGCAAGATTGCCGCACCTCGACCCCGTCTGTTCCCGTGCTGTTCCCCCGCCGTTCCCCCACCCCTCCGGGATCACCGCGCCGACCGACAGGTCGGTCCCGCATCCCGGGACATGAATGCGAAAGGCGTTACATTGTGTGTGCACGCCCTTCCCCCACAATGAAGGAGTTTCACCATGGGACTCATCGGTCTGATCATCTCCTGGCTCATCATCGGCGCGATCATCGGGCTCCTCGCCCGCGCGGTCATGCCCGGCAAGCAGGCCATGGGCCTGGGCATGACCATCGTCCTCGGCGTCATCGGCGCGATCGTCGGCGGCCTCATCGGCAGCCTCTTCGGCGGCGACGGCATCTCGGGGATCATGAGCAACCCGTGGAGCATCGGCACGATCCTCCTCGCCGTGATCGGCGCGATCGTCGTCATGGTGATCTACGGCCTCGCGACCAAGAACCGCGCCTGATCCCTGAGGGCGCGGCCTGACCGCGCCCTACCTCCGCCGCGCCGTCCCGGGACCCCGGGGCGGCGCGGCGCCGTTCGTGGAGGGGAACGCTGGAAATCCCCGCACCGAGGGGCGAGGCTGGAAACATGACCTCCACCGACCCGCAGGCCACCGCATCCCCGCTCATCAGCGCCGATCTCGCACGCGCCGGTCGCGCCCTCGCCCAGGTCTCCGTCGCCGTGATCGCGGCGCGCACCGGGCTCGAGGCCGAGGACGTCCGCGCCTTCGAGCGAGGCGTCCAGGACCTCGATGAGGAGCGGAACCGTGTGCTGCGCGCGGGCCTCGAGGAGCTCGGCGTCGAGTTCCTCCCGGCCGACGACGAGGCCGGCGTCGGCTACGGCGTGCGCCAGAAGTTCAACCCTCGCACCGTAAAGCGCATCGAGAACTGGGAGAACGAGGGCGGCCCCGCGCTCGAGGACGACATCTGAGCCGCCCGGCGGGAGGTCGTCACAGCGGCACGTCGGCTGTGCGTCGGCCGGTGACCTCCACGGTGCGTCGCCCCGCGGACCAGCGGGCCGTGTCCTCGCGCAGGTCCTCGAGGTCCGAGGGGTCCACGAGCACGGTGAGCAGCGCCGCGCGCGCCCCGTACTCGGTGGGCTCGACCGCCGCCCCGCGGGCGGCGGCCCAGATGCGCACCGGGTTCTCCGCGATCCCCGCCTCGGCCGGCGGCACCTCGATCCGCGCCTCGAGCAGCTCCGTGCGCCGCAGCAGCGTCGCCGCGGCGACGGCCTGCTCGACGCCAGCGGTGTAGGCGCGCACCAGCCCGCCCGCCCCGAGCTTCACCCCGCCGAAATAGCGGATCACGATCGCGAAGACGTCCACCAGGTCCGCGTGCAGCAGCGACTGCAGCATCGGCATACCCGCAGTCCCGGAGGGCTCCCCGTCGTCGTTGCTGCGATGGACCTCGGCCCGCTCGGCCGTCTCCTCGAGCACGAGGGCGGTGCAGTGGTGGCGGGCACCGGGATGCTCGGCGCGGGCGGCACGCAGCAGGGCGTCGGCCTGCTCGACCTCGCTCACCCGGTGCAGCCGGGTGAGGAAGCGGGACTTCTTCTCCACCAGCTCGGTCTCGACATCGGCGGCGAGGACGAGGGGAGCGGACATGCAGGCGAGTCTAGGCGTGCCGGTCGCGGCATGTCCCTGCCGGTCGGCGCCTCCGCCGGATAGCCTGTCGGTGTCGTCGGGGGTCGGCATCCGCTCCTCGTGACCGTCCCACCGCGCGATCCCTCCAGGAGCACCCCGTGACACAGCCGCCCTCATCCTCCGGCCCGCTCGCCCCGCCTCCCAGCGGCGGCTGGAACCAGCCCGGCCAGCAGCCCGGTGGCGCGCCCCAGCCCGGCGGCTGGAACCAGCCCGCGCCTGCCCCGGCGAAGAAGCCGTCGAAGGCGCCCAAGGTCCTGATCATCCTCGGCGCCGTGATCATCGGGCTCAGCCTCGTGATCGGGATCGTGACGGCCGTGATCGGATTCGGCCAGGTCGCCGGCGGCGCCGAGAAGTACCAGATCCTCGAGAGCGGCTCCGGCACCTACACCGCCGAGGCCGACGAGACGGTGCAGCTGTACGCCGAGGAGGGCACGCCCGCCCCGCAGTGCACGATCGACGGCCCCGCGGTCGGCGAGGGCACCATCCAGACCAGCGGCTTCGGCAACGAGGGACGGGAGTGGGACTCCTTCGACTCCTTCACCGCCGAGGAGGCCGGCGACTACACGATCGACTGCGGCGGCACGCCCGTGATGGTCGGCCCGCCCGTCTCGATCGGTGGCATCTTCGCCGGCCTCGGCGGGATCGTCCTCGCCATCGGCGGCGGCGTGCTCGGCTTCCTGCTGCTGGTGGTCGGCGTGATCATCCTGCTCCTGCGCCGCGGCCGCGACTGAGCCGGACCGGCGCGCCCGCACAGCACCGACGCGTCCGATGCGGACGCGCGCAGCGGCCCACGGCCGCTGAGGCCGCACCCCGGGGATGCACGACGGGCCCGGCAGGAGCGATGCTCCTGCCGGGCCCGTCGGCCGTTCAGCCCAGGGGCTGCGCGGGCGGGACGCTCAGGCGTCCTCGGTGATCAGCGGGTACACGCCGTTCTCGTCGTGCACCTCGCGCCCGGTCACGGGCGGGTTGAACACGCACACGCACTTGATCTCGGTGCGGGGGCGCACCTTGTGCTTGTCGTGGTCGTTGAGCAGGTACAGCGTGCCGGGGGCCAGCTCGTGGATCTCACCGGTGGCGAGGTCCTCGATGGTGCCCTCGCCCTGCGTGATGAAGACGGCCTCGATGTGGTTGGCGTACCAGAAGAAGCTCTCGGTGCCGGCGTAGAGGGTGGTCTCGTGGACGGAGAAGCCCACGCCCTCCTTGGCCAGGATGATGCGCTTGGAGCGCCAGTTCTCCGACTTGATGTCGGCGTCGGTGTCCTCGACCTCGGCGAGAGTGCGGACGAGCATGTTTCGTGGTCCTTCCGGTGGGGATCTTCTGGTCGTGGTCCGCGGGCGCGCACAGCGGCCCGCGGGCGTCGGCCCGCCGCGTGAGGCGACGGGCCGACGGGGAGTGGGGTCCGAGGTGCCGGCACCGAGACCGACGGGGCTGCGTCTGTCTGCGACGCCGGCGGCCTCGGGCAGCCGCACCTCGGGCTGCGGAGCCTCAGGCGGCGGCGAGGGCCTTGTCGACGGCGGCCTCGATGATGTCCAGGCCCTTCTCGAGCAGCTCCTCGGGAATGGTGAGCGCGGGCAGCAGCTTCACGACCTCGTCGTCCGGGCCGGAGGTCTCCACCAGCAGGCCCTCCTCGAAGGAGCGCGCGGCGATGGCGCCGGCGATCTCGCCGTTCGGCATCTGCAGGCCGCGGGCGAGACCGCGGCCCTTGACCACGAGCTCGTGGTCGGCGTGACGGGCGGCGATCCGGTTGAAGCGCGACTCGACGTAGGCGCCCTTGGCCTCGGTGGACCGCTGCAGCTCGTCATCGCTCCAGAACAGCTCGATGGCCTTGGTTGCGGTGGCGAAGGCGGGGCCGAAGCCGCGGAAGGTGCCGTTGTGCTCCCCGGGCTCCCAGATGTCCAGCTCGGGCTTGATCAGGGTGAGCGCGAGCGGGTGGCCGTAGCCGCTGATCGACTTCGACAGGGTGACCATGTCGGGCTCGATCCCGGCCTCCTCGAAGCTGAAGAACCCGCCGGTGCGGCCGCAGCCCATCTGGATGTCGTCGACGATCAGCAGGATCTCGTGCTCCTTGCACAGGTCCGCGAGGCCGCGCAGCCACTCGGCGCGGGCGGCGTTGATCCCGCCCTCGCCCTGCACCGTCTCGACGATCACGGCGGCGGGCTTGTTCAGCCCGGAGCCGCCGTCGGTGAGCAGGCGCTCGAGGTACATGAAGTCGGGGACGACCTGGCCGAAGTAGTCGTCGAAGGGCATCGGGGTGGAGTGCACCAGCGGGATGCCGGCGCCGCCGCGCTTCATCGAGTTGCCGGTGACGGACAGGGCGCCGAGGGTCATGCCGTGGAAGCCGTTGGTGAAGCTCACGACGGACTCGCGCCCGGTGACCTTGCGGGCCAGCTTCAGCGCGGCCTCGACCGCGTTGGTGCCGCCGGGGCCGGGGAAGGCGACCTTGTAGTCCAGGCCGCGGGGCTTCAGGATCTTCTCGTCGAAGGTCTGGAGGAACTCGCGGCGCACGTCGGTGAACATGTCCAGGCCGTGCACCACGCGGTCCTCGAGGTAGTGGTCGATGACGACCTTCTTGAGCTCGGGGTGGTTGTGGCCGTAGTTCAGGGTGCCGGCGCCGGCGAAGAAGTCGATGTACTCCTTGCCGTCCTCGGCGGTCAGCACGGAGCCCTTGGCGTGGGTGAACACGGCGGGCCAGCCGCGGGAGTAGGAGCGGACGCCGGACTCGAGCTCGGTCGGGTCGACGGACGGGGCGCCGGCCTGGTCGGCCGGCTGGGGCTTCGCGGTGGTCTCGTGCGGGGCGGTCGTGGTCATGCCATCTCCTCGGGTGGGGGTGGTGCGGTGGTCTGCGGAGGGCAGCAGGGCGCGCGGAGGCGCCCCTGCCCGGTGGTGGGGCACGGGTGGGGAGCTCAGCTCCCGGCGTGCAGGGGGCTGATCGTGTGGAGCAGCTCCGCGCCGTGGCCGGCGTCCGGGAAGTGCTCCTCGGTGATCAGCTCGGTGATCTCCTCGCTCGCGCCGTGTCGGCGGGCGAAGGAGGCGAAGAGCCGCTGCGAGGCGGTGTTGTCCTCCGTGATGGTGGTCTCGAGCTGCCTGACCTGCGGGAGGTCCTCGAGCAGGGCGTCGAGCATCCGGCCGGCGACCTGCTTGCCGCGCTGAGAGGCGTCCACCGCGATCTGCCAGACGAAGAGCGTCTCGGGCGCGGCGGGACGGAGGTGCCCGAGCACGAAGCCCACGCCCTCCCCGTCCCGCACGGCGAGGCGGGAGGTGGCCGCGAAGTCGCGGGCCAGCAGGAGGTAGGCGTAGGAGGTGTTCAGGTCGAGCGTGCCGCTGTCGCGGGCCAGGCGCCACATGGCGGCGCCGTCGGCCAGGGACGGGGGCCGGATCTGAAGGCCGGGGCTGTCTCCCGCGACCTGATCGGTGGGTGAAGGGTGGTCTGCGCTGTGCGTCGTCAACGGGCCCATATCGGCGTCCACGCTAGCCCGGTGACGCGACGATCGGGACCCCTCGGTCGGGCCGCGGAGGGGGTTCCTCGGTGTGTCGTGACGCAATCGTGACGATCTGGCGTCCGCTCCACGGATTGTCCGACAACCCCGTTCGATGTGTAGCGACCTGCGGTGTTGTCCTGCAGGCCAGTGAGCGGATCCGAGGTGCGCAAGGACGGGAGTGGTGTGCATCACGTGTCCGTGCACTGGGACACGAGCCTCGCGCGCGCGGGGGAGTAAAGGTCTCCGGCGCCCGGCCCGTCGGGAGGAGAGCCCGGGGAGGGCCCGCCCCTCCCGCTACCGTCGAGCCCATGAACCCCCTCGAATCCCTCAACGAGTTCCTCGGCAATGCCGAGGGCTGGCTGTGGACCTGGGCAGGGATGCCCGTGGTCATCCTCCTCGGCCTCTACTTCACCGTCCGCACCGGCGTGGTGCAGCTGCGGATGATCCCCGCGATGCTCTCCGCGATCGCGCAGAAGCCCGTGCAGGAGGAGGTCGAGGACCCCGGCACCGACGCGAAGCGCTCGAAGTCCCTCAGCGCCTTCCAGGCCTTCTCCGTCTCCGCCGCGGCCCGCGTGGGAACCGGCAACATCTCCGGCGTGGCCGGAGCGATCTTCCTCGGCGGCCCCGGCGCGGTGCTGTGGATGTGGGTGATGTGCGTGCTCACCGGCGCGGCGAGCTTCATTGAGTCGACCCTCGCCCAGCTGTGGAAGACCCGCGCGAACGACACCTACAAGGGCGGCCCCGCCTTCTACATCCACCGCGGCCTCGGCTCGCGCGGCTTCGGCGCCTTCTTCGCGGTGCTGTTCATCTTCTGCTTCGCCTTCGCCTTCACCTCGCTGCAGGCCAACACCATCGTCGACGCGGTCACCGGCGCGGTCTCCCTCTACACCGACCCCGACGGCCTGCCCTGGCTCGCCCCTGCGCTGGGGATCCTGCTCGCGGCGCTGACCGCCGGGATCATCTTCGGCGGCATGCGCCGCGTGGCGACCGTCGCCCAGAACATGGTCCCGATCATGGCCGGGCTCTACCTGCTCATCGGCATCGTCATCGTCGGCCTGCACCTGGGCGAGCTGCCCCGCGTGCTCACCCAGATCGTCACCGAGGCGGTCTCCCCGCAGGCCGCGATCGGCGGCGGCATCGGCGCCGTGATCGTCAACGGCGTCCAGCGCGGCATGCTCTCGAACGAGGCCGGCATGGGCTCGGTCCCCAACGTCGCCGCGACCGCCTCAGTCAGCCACCCGGTCAAGCAGGGCCTCGTCCAGACGCTCGGCGTCTACTTCGACACCCTGCTGATCTGCTCGATCACCGCGTTCATCGTGCTGGTCTCCTTCCCCGACGTCTCCACCGGCGGTGAGGGCCTGGTGATGGTCCAGGAGTCGCTCTCGAGCACCCTCGGGCCGTGGGCCGCGATCCTGCTCGCGGCGATCATGTTCCTGCTCGCCTTCACCTCGGTGCTGGGCAACTTCTCCTACGGCGAGGCGAACATGCACTTCCTGACCTCGAAGCGGGGCTGGCACGTCGCCTTCGGCCTCGCCGTCGTGGCGCTGGTGCTGATGGGCTCCGTGATCGCCGTCGACCTCGCCTGGACCATCGCGGGCGTCTCGATGGTGTTCATCGCCCTGATCAACCTCGTGGTGATCGCGCTGCTCGCCCCGACGGCCGTGAAACTGCTGAAGCACTACAACGCTCAGCGCGCCCAGGGCCTGGACCCGATCTTCCTCGCCTCCGACCTGCCCGAGATCAAGAACGTCGAGGTCTGGGTCGACGAGGACGTGTGCGACTACCAGGACGCCCGCGAGGAGGAGGCCGCCGCCCGCTGACCTGCGCGGCGCGGCGGCGGGCCGATGGGGTCGTGGCCCCGGCGCCCCGAGGGGCGCCGTGTCGTCCTGGAGGCTCGCGGCCCCGCCCCCTGCCCCGCCCGCGTCCCCGGGGGTTCGTCAACGCTCGGGATGGGCACAGGGTCTTCACGCGCCGCGCCGAGGACGTGCACGCTCTCGGCGTGGCGCGCTCGTAGCCTCGTCCGCGATGACTAGCAGTACCGGCAGCACCGCGAGCCCTGCGACGGGGACGAGGACCCTCTCGAGCCCCACGACCGCGACGAGCGCCGCGGCGCCGTCAGGCGAGCCGACCCGTCAGCACTGGATGGACCTCCTGCGGGGCACGGCGATCCTGCTGGTGATCGCGCACCACCTGCGCCTGGTCCAGCAGATCTGGGACGGCGGCACGCCCTGGGCGATGGTCGAGCTGTCCGAGGCGCTGGCCCCCTTCCGGATGCCGGCGCTGCTGTTCGCCTCCGGTCTGCTGCTGGCCCGCTCCCTGCGCCGCCCGCCCGGCCGCTTCCTCGCCGGGAAGCTCCGCGGCCTGCTGTGGCCGTGGCTGCTGTGGTCCGCGGTGATGCTGCCGATCCTCGGCTGGGGCCACGCCGACGAGCCGCTGTGGTGGCTGAACGGGATGTACACCTGGTTCCTCGCCGCGCTGTTCTGCTACTACGTGATCGGGCTGGTCACGAGGCGGATTCATCCCGGCTGGGTGGCGCTCGCCTCGGTGGTGGCGTGGACGGCGCTGCCGCTGCTGGGGGTGGCGCACGACATGGTCGGGCCGCGCCCGGACAAGTTCGTGTTCTATGCGGTGTTCTTCTTCGCGGGCGCCGCGCTGCGCCCGGTGCTCGCCCGCGGGCCGGTGCCCTGGATCGTGACGGTTCCCGCGCTCGCCGTCGCGGCGGCCTGGGCGCTGCACGCCGCCCGGATCGACGTCGAGCCGCAGGTGCCCGTGCTCACCCAGGTCGTGGTGCTGCTGGCCGTGGTGGGAGCAGTGGGCGTGCTCCAGCGGCTCCCGCGCCTGTACGCGCTGCGCCCCGTGGAGTGGCTGGGCCGCAACTCGATCGTCCCGTATCTGGTGCACCTGCCGGTGATCGAGCTGCTCGGCCGGCACAGCGATCTGCCCGCCGGGCCGGGGACGTTCGCGCTCTACTACGCGGTGACCATCGGCGTCTGCGTGCTCGCGGTGCCGCTGCGGCCAGTCACCGGTTTCCTCTATGCGTTCCCGGCGCGGAAGGCCTCGAAGGCGCCCGCTGCGGCAGCCGGCGAGTCGATCTCGCAGGCCGTCGAGCCCATCGTGGATCGCGCCGTCGACGCGATGCCTGCGGCAGGCGCGGCCCCCGTGGGCGAGGCCGCTCCTGCCTGCACGCGCCGGTAGGATGGGCAGGCCCGCTCGGCGGGCACGGGCCTGTAGCTCAGTTGGCAGAGCATCGGACTTTTAATCCGCGGGTCGAGGGTTCGATCCCCTCCGGGCCCACCCTGGTCGAAGTCTGTCGTCGGCGCCATGGCCGCGTCCTGTGGGGAGTCGACGGGAACTTGGTCGCACACCCGGCCCGTATGGCGGGGAGTGCCTGCCGGCTGCGTCCGCGGGACGAGCAGGGTGTACACGGTGCGAGAACCATGTCGGCGACCCATCGGTGTCGAAGCGCGGTCTCGCCAGCGCGAGTGCCCAGGCGGAGGCGCTGGTAGGCGCCGCTCTATTGACGGGTCCGGCATCCGGGGCAAGGAGCCGAGAGCCGCGTTCTCAGAGGTGGGCGGCAGCGGCCGGGCCGATGGGACCAGGGTCGATGACGACCAGGGAGGCGAGTTCGATGCGGTGGCGAGGTCGGGCCGTGTCGCTGCGGGCGAGGTCAGTTCGCGGTAGGGGTGAGGTCGTTCAGGAGTGCACGGACGCGGGCGTCGATGTCGTCCCGTACCAGGCGCATGCGCTCCATCCCTTCGATGCCCCGCTGGGAGGGCTCATCGGTGTGCCAGGTGGTGACCGGCGCGGTCATTCCCTCGACGGGTTCGATGACGGCTTCGCCGCCGATGGCGATCACGTGGTCGACGCTGCGCAGCAGCTCGGGGGTCACCGGCTGCGGGACGGCGGAGGACATGTCCGCGCCGACCTCGGCGATCGCCTCCGCGGACTGGGCATTGATGGCGGTGCCGGGGCGGGTGCCGGCGGAGTGCACCTCGACGGCATCTCCGGCGTGATGGCGCATGAGGGCGGCCGCCATCTGGGACTTGCCGCCGTTCTTCACGCACACGAACAGGACTGCGGGGCGTTTCGCGGTCATGGTGACTCGATCTCTCTGCTGAATCATCGGGTGGGAACGGTCGCGTCGCCGGGGAAGAGCCGGCGGCCCATGGCGAGGGCGACGTAGACGAGGGCGACGAGGGCCGGGACCTCGATCAGGGGGCCGACGACACCGGCGAGGGCCTGGCCGGAGGTGACGCCGAAGGTGCCGATGGCGACGGCGATGGCGAGCTCGAAGTTGTTGCCCGAGGCGGTGAACGCGACGGTCGTGGACTTGGCGTAATTCAGGCCGATCGCCCGGCCGAGCAGGAAGGACCCCAGGAACATGACCACGAAGTAGACCAGCAGCGGCAGAGCGATCCGGGCCACGTCTCCCGGGGCGGAGAGGATCGCGTCGCCCTGGAGGGCGAACAGCAGCACGATGGTGAACAGCAATCCGTACAGCGCCCAGGGACCGATCTTCGGGAGGAACCGCTCCTCGTACCAGGCCCGACCCTTCGCCTTCTCCCCGAGGACGCGGGTCAGGAACCCGGCGACCAGGGGGATCCCGAGGAAGATCAGCACGCTGAGGACGATCGCGCCGATCGAGAACTCGGCCGACGTGGTCGGCAGACCCAGCCACGACGGCAGCGCCTGGAGGTAGAACCAGCCCAGGGCTCCGAAGGCGATCACCTGGAAGACGGAGTTGATCGCGACCAGCACGGCGGCAGCTTCGCGATCACCGCAGGCGAGGTCGTTCCAGATGAGCACCATCGCGATGCAGCGCGCGAGGCCCACAATGATCAGGCCGGTCCGGTACTCCGGCAGGTCGGCAAGGAAGATCCACGCGAGGCCGAACATGAGGGCCGGTCCGACGATCCAGTTCAGCACCAGCGAGGTCACCAGCAGGCGTCGGTCCGCGCCGATGCGCCGGGTCTCGTCGTAGCGGACCTTCGCCAGGACCGGGTACATCATCACCAGCAGCCCGATCGCAATGGGCAGGGACACAGACCCGATCTTCACCGCCTCCAGCGCGGTGTTCAGGCCGGGGACGAACCGCCCCAGCAGGAGTCCTACAGCCATGGCGGCCAGGATCCATACCGGGAGCCAGCGATCGAGGAAGGACATCTCCTTCATCACGCGCGGCTGCTCCACATCCTTGGTGGTCGTGCTCATCAGGCCCAGACACCTTCCATCGACGGTTATCGATGAGTACGCTATGTTCCACATCGATGACTGTCAATGTAAGGTGAGGGCATGACCACGACGACCGACGCCACAGCCACCGGACTCGCGGCGAGGACCGGCTCTGACGAGTGCTGCACGCTGTCCGCAGGTCCGGTCGACACTGTCGACGCCGAGCGGATCGCCTCCCTGCTGAAGGCGCTGTCCGACCCCACGCGGCTCCGGCTCCTCTCCCACGTTGCCGCCCAGGGCTGTGAGTCGGTCTGCGCATGCGATCTCACCGAGCCGCTCGGCATCAGTCAGCCCACCGTCAGCCACCACATGAAGAAGCTCGTCGACGCCGGCCTGCTCACGCGCGAGCAGAAGGGCCGCTGGGCCCACTACTCCGTCGTCCCGTCAGCCTTTGCCGAACTCCGCGCGTTCCTCGACATCGCCTGAACCTCACCCCCGGTCGCGAGGCTCCCATGACCGCTCGCCCCAGCGTCTTGTTCGTCTGTGTCCACGACACCGGTCGATCCCAGACGGCAGCCGGGTGGCTGAGGGAGCTCGCCGGGGACCGCACCGAGGTCCGCTCCGCCGGGTCTGCGCCCGCCGACTCGATCAACCCCGCAGCGGTGGAGGCCATGGCGGACGTCGGCATCGAGATCTCCCACCAGAAGCCGAAGATCCTATCCCCGGATCCGTCCAGGCCTCCGACGTGGTCATCACCATGGCATGCGGCAACTCCTGCCCCTACTACCCCGGCAAGCGGTACGAGGACTGGAAACTCGAAGACCCAGCCGGCAAGGGCGTCGCGGAAGTCCGCCCGGTGCGCGACGAGATCCGCACCCGCATCGAGGAGCTCATCGGCAGCTTGCCACCCGCGAGCCACTCGACATTCCAGTCCAAGGTTGAGGAAGCCGAGCGCACGCGTGACTAGGGCCTCTGAAGACACCATCCCCAAGGAACAGATGCCGACTCGTCTCGAACACCTCTTGACAGCAACGCTGACAGCGACGCGATGGTGACCGTCGCGCTTCGGGTAGCAGTACGAGCCCACTGACCTGCTTGAACACGCTCTGCGGCCGGTGCTCTGGCGGACTTTCAATCCGCTAGCCGTGGGTTCGATCCCCACCGGGCCCACCAACGGGGGAACGTGACATCGACGTCGGCCACGAACGCCCTCAGACCCGGCGGAGCCCGTGCTTCGCGCGGTTCTCCCGGCGCTGACGACGCAGCTCCCGCGCCCAGTGCGGGTACATCCCCTCCGGCAGCGGGATTGCCGAGATCTGCGTGATGAGCAGTGCGAGGAACAGCGGGATCGACAGCAGGGCCGCCGGGATCCGGAGGAGACCGTCGGTGACGGGGAGAGCCGCCAGGGCGAAGCACAGGCAGAGGCCCACGAGGGCGGGCCAGCCCAGCACCGTCATGCGCTCCTGGGACGTGCGAGGGAACATCCCGTCCCCCATCCAGCGTCGCGCTGTCGCGCTGCGGCCGAGCCTCCGCCAGATCACGTACACGACGATCGCCAGCGCGATCATCACGGCAGCGAGAGCGAGCAGCAGGTAGGGGATCACCCCAGCAGTCTGCCAGCCGTCCGGAGAGGGTCCTCGATCGCGGACGCGATGCGGATGGGGAGCCATCCCCATTGCCGATGTCGGGTACGGGCAGAATGCCGGGGGCGATCACGACGAGATCCTGAGGAACGAGCACGTGGGCTTCTACGGGATGGACACGGCGGCTACCGAGGCCTTCGGTGAGCTGCTGGGCGCCTCCCGGGAGAAGATCTCGTCACGGATCGACGAGCTCGCCGGGGTCATCGCCGGGCTCGACGGCTTCTGACGCGGCCCGGATGCCTCGGCCTTCTTCTCCACCTGGGAGTCCCGCCCTTCGACGATCACAACGGCGGCCCACAGAGCGAGCGATCGGAGGAGTCGGATACCGTTCGACTCCCGTGGCTCGCAGCCAGTTCGCGCGCAGCGACACCGCGTCGGCCAGCAGCTCCTGAGCCCCACGGCCACCGCGCCACCGACACGAAGAGGACACGTCATGCGATTCGCGCTCCTGGGCACCGGTCGGATCAGCGGATGGTTCGCCAGGACGTGCCACGACTCCGGCATCGCCGAGCCCGCGATCGTGTACTCGCGCTCGCAGGAGCGGGGCGAGGAGTTCGCGCGTTCCCACGACATCGCCGCCTGGAGCGATGACCTCGACGCGATCCTCGCGGATCCGGAGATCGACGCCGTCTACGTCGCGAGCCCCATCCCCGCGCACGCCGCCCAGGTGCGCCAGGCGCTCGCGGCCGGCAAGCACGTGCTGTGCGAGAAGTCGCTCGCGGTGGACCTGGCCGAGGCGGAGGAGCTGGTCGAGGCGGCGAAGAAGGCGGACCGCGTCCTGCTCGAAGCAGTGCGCCACATCCACGACTCGGCGATGGAGACCATCCGTGCTCACCTGCCGGAGCTCGGCCGGACCTGGAGCGCCTCTTTCGAGATGATCCAGTACTCCAGCCGCTACGACGCCTTCCGCTCCGGCACGGTCCTGAACGCCTTCAACCCGGAGCTCGGCATCTCCGCCCTCGCGGACGTGGGCATCTACCCGCTGCACGCGGCCGTTCAGCTGTTCGGCGCCCCCCGCCGCACCGCCGCGATGACGCTCAGCCTTCCCAACGACTTCCAGGCCAGCGCCACTGTGCTGCTGGACTGCACCAGCACCGTCGTGACCTGCCGCTACTCGAAGGTCACGCACGGTGTCACCCCCAGTGTGATCGAGGGCGAGGACGCGACGATGACCATCGACAAGATCGCTGAGCCCTCCGAGATCGGCCTCCACTACCGCGACGGCCGCACCCGCACCCTCATGTCCGTCCCGGCGCGGCGCCCCGGCGACACCATGACCGGCGAGCTGGAGGTCTTCGCACAGCTCGTCGAGGCGCACGACGTCGACCACCGCTTCCACGCGCAGACCCTCGCGGTGCAGGCGATCGTCGACGAGATCACCGCACAGGCCGGAGAGAGCGCCCCGCCCGTGCGCTGACCCGTGCGATCACGGGGTCAGGGCCCGGCCCTCGACGCTCCCCGAGGGCTCCTGTCGCGCGGGCGCGCGACGCTATGCCCGTCGGCCCCAGCGGTCGATGGGCACCTCTCCCCATGCCAAGAGGGTTGTGACCCGCGTCGCGCCGTGCCTAGGTTCGAGGGTGCCGACGTGGGGGAACGATCCGGCGACGGCGCCGTCCGACGCACCCGAGATCCTTGAGGGGACGAAGAACGATGACCACCACCAAGATCACGCATCGACTGGCCGGCGGGGCCGCGGCCTCGGCGCTCGCCGTCTCAGGACTGGCCCTGATCGCCCAGCCCGCGCAGGCCGCCGCGCCCGGCACCACCACCGACCAGCTCACCATCCGCTCCGGCACCAGCACGGGCAGCGACGCCCTCGGCACGATCCCCGCCGGCACCACCCTCGACCTCGAGTGCCAGACCGCGGGGGAGGCCGTGCAGGGCACCTACGCCAGCGAGTATTGGGCGAAGGTCAGCTACGACGGCGTGGACGGCTACGTCTCGCGCGCCTACGTGACCGTGCCTGACGCCGCCGGCCTCGGCGAGTGCGGCGGCGGGGACCCCGCCCCCGAGGATCCGGGCCTGTCCGCCGACCGTCAGGAGGTGCTCGACCGCGGCCAGACCTGGGTGGACCGCAACGTGCCCTACTCCATGGAGGCGTACACGAATGGTCCCGACGGCCGCCAGTACCGCACCGACTGCTCCGGCTTCGTCTCCATGGCCTACGGCCTGGACACCAGCTACTCCACGGTGACGCTCACCGAGCACTTCACCGAGATCCCGAAGGACGACCTGCAGCCGGGCGACATCATCGGCAATCTCGGCCCGGGCTCCGGCGGCGCCGCCGGTCACGTCGTCATCTTCACCGGCTGGACCGACGACTCCAAGACCTCCTTCACCGTGATCGAGCAGGCCGGCGGCGTCGGCGGCGTCGCGCGCACCCACACCTGGGGCACCGACTTCTGGAACCAGAACGCTTACCGATACAACGGCTTCTGAGCCCCACCCCTCCGGCTAGGCTCGCGAGCGGGGGAGTGCAGCAGCACTCGCACGCACCACGCACGCGAGAGGGGCACGCATGTCGCAGCCGAACCAGCCCGCCGACGGCCAGGGGTACGGGACCGGCCACGGACAGGGAGGCGCGGGGCAGGACGGGGGAGCGTACGGCTACGGGATGACCACGCCCGGAGCCGCACCGCCGCCCGGGCCTGCCCCGTCACCCGGGCCTGCTCCGTCGGCCGGTCCTGCCCCGTCGGCCGGTCCTGCCCCGTGGGCGGGGCAGGGGCCGACGGCGGGTCCGGGGCCCTCGACGGCACCGCCCTCCTCGCCCGGGCCTCCGCCGTGGAGCGGCTCCGCCCCGTCGGCCGCGCCCGGGCCGTGGGGATCCTCCGCGCCCTCCGGCCCGGGCCCGTCGTCCGCTCCTGGCTCGCCCGCTCTCGGCGCCGTGGCCGTCGCCGGCCAGCAGACCCCGTCGGCCGCGCAGGCGACCGCCACGCTGCGGAAAGCCGGGATCGGCACCCCGGTGCCCACCCTCGTCACCGGTGCGCTCGCCTATCTCGTCGCCCTCCTCGCGGCGCTCGTCGTGATCGTCTCGGCGGTCCTCGCCGTGCTCACCGCCGACACCGGCGCGAGCACGGACCCGACCGGCGGCGCCGCCCCGGCGACCGACGACGCCGGGTTCGCAGGGATCATCGGCCTGCTCGGGATCCCGTTCCAGCTGGTCGCGCTCGCGAGCTTCGGCTCCTACGACGCCGAGCTGCAGATGGGCTTCCTGGGGAGCCTCTCCCTGAGCTGGCGCGGCCTGCCGCTGCTGATCACCGCGGCGATGACCGTCTTCGCCTTCCTCGCCGCGCGCACCGCCCAGCGGCGATGGAGCTCCAACGGGCCGCTCGGCGCGGCTCTGTGGTCCGGCCTCTCCGGTCTCGGCGTCGCCCTGGTCGCCCTGCTGGTCACGCGCCTGACCGCGTTCTCGATCGAGGACCCCGCGAACGGCCTGTCCCTCTCGATGCACGCCGCCGGGGCCGACATGTTCTTCGGGACCTGGACGCTGATCACTCTGCCGCTCCTGCTCGGCCATCTCGCGGGGATGCGCAAGCCCGACTGGTGGCCGCTGGTCGCCGACCTCGCCGCCGCGCCCCGCCTCGTACTCGTCCACGCCCTCGCCTTCGCCGTGCCCGTCGGCCTCCTCGCCCTCGCGGCCGGGACGATCGTGCAGATCGTCGACGGGGAGGGACGCTCCGTGCTCGGCGCGCTGCTGGCGCTGCCGCTGTGGGGACCGACCGCTCTCGCGCTCCTGCCCGGACTCGGGATGCTGGTCGTGCCGGTGCGCGCCTCCACACGCGGAGACGTGGGCGACCTCGGGCTGGGGAGCGGCATCACGCCGCAGAGCGGCACGCAGAACCTGTGGTTCGGCGACCTGCCCTGGTACGTGTGGCTGCCGATGGTGCTGATCGCCCTGCTCGTGCCGCTGCTGATCGCTCTGCTGTGGCACCGGGACCGGGAGATCCCGGCCGGGAACGTGATCGCGCAGGTCACCTCCTGGGCGGCGCTGCCGCTCGCCTACACCTTCTGCTCGCTCGTGCTGCTGGCGCTGGTGCACGTGCGGATGGACGCCGAGATGGGCTTCCTCGGCGCGATGGGCGTCTCGATGTCGCTGGCCGCCTGGATGCCGGTGGTCGCGTTCCTCCTCGGCCTCGCCGTTGAGGTGATCGCACGCTTCGGCGCTCCCTTCGTGGACCGCTTCGTGCCCGGCCCGCTCGTGAACTGGTTCCGCCGCTCGGCGCGGGCGCGCCGCGCCGAATCGGCCGCCCCGACCGCGCCCGTCGGGGAAGATGGACGGTCGTGGACGACGTCGAGCGCAGAGCCCCGCACCGGGGACGGGAGGAACCAGGGATGACAGGCCAGGGCCAGGGACAGCAGGGCGGGGCGGGCCCGGAGGCGATCGGCGAGGACCGCGCCGCCGGCTCCGAGGCGTACTTCGTCCCCGTCGGCCCCGACACCTACCTGCCCAGCGAGCACGCGGGCGGCGCGTGGAGCGACGACGAGCTGCACATCAGCCCCGTCGGCGCCCTGCTGGTGGAACATCTCGAGCGCTGGCGGGCCCAGCACGCCGACCCCGACAAGGTGCTCGGACGGCTCTCCATCGACATCCTCGGCCAGCTCCGCCGCGGGCCGATCGAGCTGTCCACCCGCATGCTCCGCCCCGGCCGCACCATCGAGCTGCTCGAGACCACCGCCGTGATCGCCGGGCGCGAGACGCTCCGCGCCCGCAGCTGGGTGATGTCCGCGCAGGAGACCGCCGAGGTCGCCGGGACCGAGCTGCCGCTGCTGCCCGGCCCAGTGGGGCTGCCCGAGCGGAGCATGTCCGAGGACTGGACCGGCGGTTTCATCCACAGCATCAGCCTGCGCGACGCCGAGCCGAAGCGGCCCGGACGCGGCCGCAGCTGGCTGCGCGCCGAGCATCCCCTGATCGAGGGCGAGGAGGCCGGCGAGCTCGCCACCTTCCTCATCCCCGTCGACGCCTCCAACGGCATCGCGGTGCGCGAGAAGCCGCGCGAATGGATGTTCCCGAACCTCGACCTCACCATCCACCTGATGCGCCGGCCGACGGGCCGCTGGCTGGGCCTGGACACCACCGTCTCCTTCGGCCCCGCCGGACAGGGCCTGACCAGCTCGGTCCTGCACGACCAGGAGGGACCGCTCGGCTCGGTGCAGCAGACACTCACCGTCCGCCCCATTCCTCGCCAGGCCTGACGAGTCACCTGCCGATGGCAGGTTCTGCGGGATCATCGACGCGTGTCCGCCGCTCCTGCGGCTCGACCGCTCCTCGGGGCTCACGGGCCCGTGGCAGGACGGCCGGTATCCCGGAGCGCTTCGTGGGCAGCGACAGGATCCAGCTCGAGTTCGAGCTGACCCTGATCAAGCAGGGCTGAGCCGGACACACGCAGTGCGTGAGCGGGCGGCGCCGGGGAACGGCGCCGCCCGCTCACGCATACCCTGACTGCCATGCCGCACCTGCTCTGCCTCGACCTGGGGACCTCCGCCGCGAAGGCCGCGCTCCTGAACCTGGACGGCACCGTCCCCCGCCGGGCGGAGGCCCCGTACCCCACCCGCCACGCGGCCGACGGGACCGCCGAGCAGGACCCCCGAGACTGGGAGCGCGCCGCCCGCGCCGTGATCGCCGAGCTGCTCGAGGCGGCGCCCGACGCGAAGGCGTCGGTTGATGGCGCGGCGCCGGCGCCCGTGCCCGCGCCGGACACGGCGCCCGACGTCGAGGTGGCGGCGCTCGTGCTCACCGGGCAGATGCAGGACCTCGTCCCCGTCCCGCGCTCGGGGGCCGCGCGCCTCGCGATCCTCTACTCCGACACCCGCGCGGGCGCCGAGGCGGAGGAGCTGCGCGCCGCGCTCACCGCGGACGGCGTCTCCTGGGACGCGCTGACCGGCAACCTGCAGGACGCGACCAGCTGCGCCGCGATGCACCTGCGCCTGCTCCGCACGGCCCCGGAACAGCTCGCGGACCTGCAGGGCGTCGTGTTCGGCCCGGCCGGATATCTCGTGGCGCGGATGGGGCTCGGGCTCTGGTGCGATCCGACGACCGCCGCTACGACGGGACTGCTCGAGGCCCGCACCCGCGACTGGTCGCCTGCAGTCGCCTGCGCCGCCGGGCTCGATCCGGCTCTGCTGCCCGCGCTGACCGGTGCGGCAGGTCAGGTCGTGGGACACGCCGGCGCGGAGGCGACGGCGCTGCTCGGCGTGCCGGACGGGCTGCCCGTCGTGCTCGCCCCGGGAGATGCGGGCACCACGACCAGCGGGATCGTCGGCCTCGCGCCGGGCGACGCCTACGTCTACCTCGGGACCAGCGGATGGCTCGCCTCGGTGCTGCCCGGGACCGGGACGTCGCCGACGGGGGCACAGGACGCCGGCGGGGAGCCCGACGGGGACGAGCCCGCCGGCGTCTCGCACCACCTCGCTCTCGGAACGTCGTCGGCGACCGCCGAGCCCCCGATCCTGCGGATCTCCGCGCTGCTCTCCGCCGGCGCCGCCGCGGACTGGGCCCGGCAGGCCGTCCTCGACGGCGCGGACCCGGCCCGGGCCGATCAGCTGCTCGAGGCGCGGGAGCAGGAGCGCGGGCGCGGTCCGAGCGGGCTGCTCGCCCTGCCCTCGATCGTGGGGGAGCGGTTCCCGGTCCGGGACGGGGATCTGCGCGGCGCCGTGCTGGGGATCGACGCGGGGACCCGGGGCATCGATCTGTACGCGGCGATGCTCGAAGGCGTCGCGCACGGACTCGCCCACGGGCTCGAGCAACCAGACGGCACCTCTCCTCGTCCGCTGCCCGTGACCGGGGGCGGCGCCGCCTCCGCGCCCTGGCTGCGGATCCTCGCCGACGTCACCGGCCAACCCGTGCGCACCGTCGACGGGACCGACGCCGCACTGCTCGGCTGCGCCCTCGTCGCCACGGAGGCGCTCGGCCTGGACCACGCCCTGGTCCCGCTCGGCGCCCGACAGGAGGCGGCGACGATCGACCCCGACCCGTCGGCCGCAGCGCAGCATGCTGCGCTGCGGCCCGCTCACCGTGCCCTGTACGACGCGGCCGCGCGGGTGCAGCGGCTCCGTTGAGACGACGCCGGTGCGCCGCTCGGACGATGTCGGTGCGCCGCTCGGACGACGCCGTCGCGCGGGTGCGGAGGCGACGGCGCAGTCTCTCGGGCGCAGCGGTGTCGCGGGTGGCGCGGGCGCACGCATGCGGGGATGGGGGATGACGGCTCGGGCACGAGTGTCAGGAGATTTGCCGAGCGGCCTGGGTCAGTCGAGGCAGAACTCGTTGCCCTCCGGGTCGGTCATCACGATGAAGCCGCCGCTCATCGGCGGCTCGGGCTCGTGGCGCCGCACCCGCGTCGCACCGAGCGGGAGGAGCCGCTCGCACTCCGCCTCGAGCGCCGCCATCCTCGCCTCGCCCTCGAGGCCGGGCGCGGCTCGCACATCGAGGTGGACGCGGTTCTTGGCGACCTTCTCCTCGGGGACGCGCTGGAAGAACAGTCGCGGCTCGGCCCCCTCGGGGTCCTCCAGGGCGGAGACGTCGTTCCGCTCGGATGTCGGCACGCCCAATCCGTCCAGGAACTCGTCCCACGCGGCGAGCGCGTCACGGCCCGTCGTCGGGTCGAACCCCGGCGGGCCCGGATGCACGTAGCCGAGCACCTCCTTCCAGAATATCGAGAGGCGGCCCGGGTCGCGGGCGTCGAAGGTGACCTGGAACGTGGCGCTCATGGGGGACTCCGTCGTCGAAGGGGAGAGCAGGGGGCACTGACACCGTGATCGTGTCCGGGCGGAAGGACGGATCCTGTCCTCAGAGGTGAGCCGGCGCCGAGGACGATGCTGGAGCCGAACTCGAGGTCGAGCCTGAAGTCGCAGTCGAAGTCGAAGTCGAAGCCCGGGCCCGAGGCGGAGCCTGAGCCGGAGCGCAATCGAGCGCGGTGCCGCTCAGCCCGCCTGCGCAGCCTCGGTCGCGCGGGCGAACTCCTCGTCGGTGACCGGTTCGAGCCAGGTGACCGTCTCGCCGTCCTCGTCGGTCTCCTGCGCGGCGATGTGCGCCATTCGCGTCCCCGACATCGCGCCGTGCCAGTGCTCCTCGAGGGGCGGGATCCAGACGGTGCGGCCGGGCTCGAGGGTCTGCACGTCCCCCGCCCGCGTCACCACCAGGCCCACGCCGGCGGTGCCGTACAGGGTCTGGCCGCGCGGGTGGGTGTGCCAGTGGGTGCGGGCGCCGGGCGCGAAGTGGACGTGCGCCATCGCGAGGCGGGACCCCTCCATCGGGCCGCGCAGCGCCTCGTGGAGCACGGAGCCGGTGAAGGCGTCGGCCGGCGCCTGGGCGGACTGGGGAACGGGGAGCTTCTGCATCGATGCCTCCTCGGTGAGCGGTGGTCCCCATGAGATACCGGACGGGTGCGCAGGGGCAAGGGTGTGGACGGACGGGCCGGTCCGGGAAACGGATCGTTCCTCCACAGGGAATTCTGGAGGGAATTGCTGATTCGCGGCGATGTGGAGGAACGGTCGGTGCGGGAGGTGGGGTGCCAGTGGACGCGGTGCGCATCCGAGCGTGCAGGTCATAGGCGTTCGAAGTGGGTCGGCGTCGATGTGTCGTGGGGTCTTCTCCCGGTGTCGGGAGAATCGTGCTTCGACGCTGTCCACAATTTCCGTCGAGGCTTTAATCTGTCAGGGGTGCGCGGGAGGATGGGGCCATGACAGCGACGACGCCCCCGCAGCCCGCCCCGGAGCAGCACGCTCCGGAGCAGGTGCTCGCCGCGCTGCATGCCGGCGGTCCGTCCGCGCTCGCAGAGCTCCTCGGGGACGTCGACCACCTGCTCACCTCCCTTGCGACCGACCCGCAGGCGATGTTCGAGGTCGGCGCTCGGCCGCGGCAGGAGGTCAAGAACCTGCTGGACATGATCCACGGCGCGCTCAGCTCCCTCGCGGCGCTCGAGGCCCGCACCCTCGTCGCCTTCGCCGAGGCGCACCTCCGCGACCGGATCGACGCGGCACGGGACGACGTCGCCCACGAGGACGACATCCTCCCGCCGCTCGAGCAGCTCATCCGCCAGTCCGATCGACGAGCCTCGGCCGACATCACCCTCGCGACCCACCGCTCGCCCGCCACCGCGAGCTCGAGCCTGGCCGCCGCGCGCCGACTCGTCGGCTCCATGCCGCGCATGCTCTCCGCCCTCGGCCGCGGCGCGATCACACCTGCCGTCGCGTATGCCGCGGCCACCACCTCCGCCCCGCTGACCGACCAGCAGCGCCGTGACGTGGACCAGGTGCTCCACGAGCGCCTGCCCGAGATGGAGGGCGCCGGCGTCAAGGCCTGGCGAGGAGCCGTCGGAGCCGCCGTCGGCGAGCTCGACCCCGACGGAGCCGCGCACCGTCACCGGATCGCCCGCCGCTCCCGCCACGTCACCCTCACCCCGGGCGAGCACGGCATGGCGACCCTCAGCGCCCATCTTCCCGCCCTCGACGCGAAGCGCGTCCACAAGCGGCTCTCCCTCGAGGCCGAGCGACGCAGGTCCGAGGGGGACCGGGAAGGCCACGGCGCGCTCATGGCCGATGCGCTGGTCGGGACCCTGCTCGGCAGGGACAGCGGGCTCGAGCTCGAGACCCTCGACGTCGGCGTGATCATCACCGACCGGGCCCTGCTCGCTCCCGAGCACGGCGACGCGGCGCATATCGAGGGATACGGCCCGGTGCCCGCCGACGCCCTGCGCGCCGAGCTGCGCGCAGCCCTCGCCGCACCGGAGGACCCGGCCTGCGACCGCTACGGCCCTGACGGGCCCTCGATCAGAGCAGTGCTGCGGAAGCTGTTCCAGCACCCCACCCGCGGGGAGATCGTCGCCGTCGAGTCGAGAGCCCGCGAGTTCCCGCAAGCCCTGAAGCGCTTCCTGCACCTGAGAGATGGTCGCTGCCGCGCCCCGTACTGCGATGCCCACGTGCGCCAGTACGACCACATCACCCCGCACAGCCGCGGCGGTGCGACCAGCCTCGACAACGGCCAGGGGCTGTGCGGGCACGACAACCTCGGCAAGGAGGACGGCTACGCGACCGTCGAGCGCCGAGGCGACCAGGCCGCCGACGGCCACCAGGTGGAGTGGACGAGCCACAGCGGGGCGAGCGTCGTCCGACGGGCCCAGCGCCTCGGGCCGACCGCCTTCGTGGTGATGCCCGACGACTCGGTGGCACCGGATACGACGACGGGGACGACGGAAGCCGTAGGAGACTCCGACGGCGAGCAGCTCGAGACCAGCGGGGCCGCCGACGGGGAAGGGCTCGAGATCCGCGGGACCACCGACTCGGAGGCCTGCACCATGACCCGCCCGCTGAGCGTTCAGGTGCTCACTCGCACGATCCCGACCCGCCCCGTGCGGTCAGCGGGGCCCTCTGGTCAGAAGAGTCCGCAAGCACCTGCGCCCGGCAGGATCCGTCACGACGAGGGGCGATCCGGGAGGTCATCCACGGGATCGCCCCTCGCCTCGAGAGTTCGCCGGGCTCAGCGCGTGGCGCGCCGCAGCCAGGCGGTCGTCGCGCCCGGCAGCAGGATCTCGTCGTCCACGCCGCCCTCGAGCGGGCTCGAGGCGATCAGCACCTCACCCTCCGGCAGCGCGACGGGCGCTTCGCCGAAGTTCGTCACCGACAGCCAGCCGCCCGGACGCTCGAAGGCCAGCACCTCCCCGGTCGAGAGAGTCTCGTCCCAGGTCAGCGACTCCTCGGACTGCAGCTCGCGGCGCAGGCGCAGCGCGGCCCGGTACATCTCGAGCGTCGAGCCGCGCACCCCGTCCTCGGCCTCCACCGAGAAGTCCGCGAACCATGCCGGCTGGGGGAGGTGCGCCCCGCCCGTGCCGAAGCCGAAGGACGAGCCGCCGCGGGTCCACGGCAGCGGCACCCGGCAGCCGTCCCGGCCCAGACCGTCGAAACCGCGGTCCTCGGCGGTGGTGCGCCAGAACGCGGGGTCCTGCCGCTGCTCGTCGGGGATCTCGGCCACCTCGTGCAGGCCCAGCTCCTCACCCTGGTACAGGTACGCGCTGCCGGGCAGCGCCAGCTCGAACAGCGTCGCCGCCCGTGCCCGGCGCAGCCCCAGCGCACGGTCGATGCCGTCCTCGGGACCGCCCGCGAGCACCCACTCCGCGCCCTGCTTCACGTCCCGGCCGGCCCGCGGCGGCAGCCCGTACCGCGTCGCGTGGCGCACCCCGTCATGGTTCGAGAACACCCAGGTGGTGGAGGACCCTGTGACCTCCGACTGCGCCAGGTTGTCGGTGACGATCTCCCGGAAGTGCGCGGCGTCGAAGTCCGCCTCCATCAGGTCGAAGTTGAACGCCTGCCCCAGGCCCTCCGGGCTCGCGTACTTCGCGCGACGCTCCGCCGTCTCCACCCACGCCTCGGCCACCGCGATCCGCGGCGGATCGTAGCGGTCGAACAGCTCGCGCCACTCCGCATAGATCTGGTGCACGTCGTCCCGGTCCCACAGCGGATGCGTGCCGTCCTTCGGCATCTCCTTCAGCTCCGCCTTCGAGGGCAGCACCTCCGTCAGATCCTTCGCCAGGCCGTGGGCGACGTCGATCCGGAACCCGTCCACCCCGCGGTCCGACCAGAACGCGAGGGTGCGCAGGAAGTCCTCGTGCACCTCCGGGTGCTTCCAGTTGAAGTCCGGCTGCTCGGTCGCGAAGGAGTGCAGGTACCACTGCCCGTCCGGCACCCGCGTCCACGCCGGGCCCGAGAAGATCGAGGTCCAGTCCGCCGGCGGCTCCTCGCCGTTCTCTCCCCGCCCGTCACGGAAGATGTACCGCTCGCGGGCGTTGGAGCCCTTCGGCGAGGCGAGCGCCTCCTGGAACCACTCGTGACGGTCCGAGGAGTGGTTCGGGACGACGTCCACGATCAGACGGATCCCGACGCCGTGCAGCACCGCGACCATCTCGTCGAACTCCTCGAGCGTCCCGATCCGCGGGTCCACGTCGCGGTAGTCGTCCACGTCGTAGCCGCCGTCAGCCAGGGCCGAGGGGTAGAAGGGGCTCAGCCACACCGCATCCACGCCGAGCTTCTGCAGGTACGGCACGCGGGAGATGATCCCGCGCAGGTCGCCGATCCCGTCGCCGTTGCCGTCCGCGAAGGAGCGCGGATAGAT
This sequence comes from Brachybacterium sp. sponge, assembly GCF_001613775.1. Classification (NCBI taxonomy): domain Bacteria; kingdom Bacillati; phylum Actinomycetota; class Actinomycetes; order Micrococcales; family Dermabacteraceae; genus Brachybacterium; species Brachybacterium sp. sponge. The sequence goes on from NZ_LRMP01000001.1 coordinate 1,497,785, forward strand.
CTGGTAGACGGAGGCCTGACGCCACCAGTCGGCGTCGGCCTGCAGGGCGGCGGGAAGGGTCTGGGGAGCAGCGGTCACGATGGGAGAACCTCCGGTCGATCGGGTGGGGCGGTGAAGGGGCTGGGTCACTTGATCGCGCCCTGGGTGAGGCCCGACATCACCCAGCGCTGTGCGAACAGGTACACGATGATCGCGGGGGCCATCGCCATCAGGTACGACGCGAAGGCCACGTTGTAGTTGTTGCTGAACTGCGTCTGGAACATGTTCTGCAGCACCGGGACGGTCTGCAGCGCCGGGTCGGAGATGATCAGCGAGGGCATCATGAAGTCGTTCCACGACTGGATGAAGGCGAAGATCCCCACCGTCGCGCACATCGGTCCCAGCAGCGGCAGGATCAGACGCCAGAACACCCGCCAGGTGCCGGCGCCGTCCATCCGCATCGACTCCTCGAGCTCGAGCGGGATGGTGCGCAGGAACGCGGTGAACAGCAGCGTGTTGAACGCCATCGCGAACGCGATGTGCAGGATCGCCACGCCCAGGGGGTTGTCCAGCCCGAGCAGGCCGGTGAGCTGGATCTGAGGCAGCGCCACCACCGGGAACGGGATGAACATCGCCGCCAGCAGGTAGAAGAACGACCAGCGGAACAGCCGACGGTCCCAGTTGCGCACGATCGCGTACGCCGCGAGGGAGGAGATCACGATCTCCCCGGCCACCGCGACCACGGTGATGAACAGCGAGATCGCGAAGGCGCGCGGGAAGTTCGTCAGGCTCCACGCTTCCGCGAAGCTCGACAGGGTCAGCGGCGAGGGGAGGCTGAACGCATTGCCGTCGACCGCCTGCTCGGTGGTCTTCAGCGACATGTTCACGGTCACGAACAGCGGCACGAGCACCGTCAGCGCGCCGAGGATCAGCAGCGCGGTCGTGGTGACGCCCACGCGGTCCCGGCCCACCCGGCCGCGACGGCGACGACGCGGGGCCGGGGAGGTCGAGCGCGAGCCCGAGGTCGAGCCCGCGGACGGGGCAGGGGCGAGGGGTGCGGCGGTCGACATGCTCAGAGCACCGTCCTTCCACGGGTGAGGCGGAGCTGGAGGCCCGCGAGCGCGATCGAGATCAGGAAGAACACCATGGCGTTGGCCATCTGGTAGGCGTAGTCCCCGCCCTCGAAGCCGCGGAAGATCGACATCGCGACCGAGCGGGTGGCCACGCCCGGCCCGCCGTCGGTGAGGCCGACGATGATGTCGTAGGCGTTGAGGTAGTTCTTGAAGCCGAGGATCGTGTTGATGACGATGAAGCCGGAGACCAGCGGCAGCGTGATGTGCCACAGGCTCTGCCGTCCCGTCGCGCCGTCGATCGAGGCCGCCTCGTACACGTCGGCGGGGATCGTGACGAGCCCGGCGATGTAGATCAGCATCGTCGCGGGGATGGACTGCCATGCCGTCACGATGACGATCGCGACCCATGCCCAGTCTTCGTTCGCCAGGATCGAGACCGACAGCGACTCGGAGCCGAGCGTCTCGCCGAGCATCGGCACGGTGTTCGCGAACAGGTACTGGAACACGAACGCGATGACGATCCCCGAGATCACCATCGGGACCACGTAGATCGTGCGCAGCGCCGCGGTGAAGCGGATCCGGGAGGTCAGTCCAAGCGCCAGCAGGAACGCCAGCGCGTTCACGAGCACGACGGTGACCAGCGCGAACCCGAGGGTGAACAGGTAGGAGTCCAGGATCCCCTGGTCGCGGAACATCGCGATGTAGTTCCGCAGCCCGATGACGTCCCAGTCCCCGAACCCGATCGAGTTCGTGAAGCTGTAGGCGAAGCCGAGCACGGCCGGGAGCGTCACCGCGAGGGTGAACAGCGCCAGCGCCGGCAGGAGGAACAGGTGGTAGAGGGGGTCGGTCCGGCGCCGCGAGGGGCGCGGGACGGACGCGCGCCCGGTCGCCGGGGCGTCCGGGGCCGCGCCGTCCGCGGTCCCGTCCTCGCGGGGCGGTGTCGTCGTCGACATCGATGCTCCTTGCTGTGTCGTCATCATGCGCTCACTCCCGGAAGGCCAGACGGGCCCAGTCGGCGTCCATACGGGCCAGCACCGGCTCGGGGTCGGCGCCGCCGGCGATCGACTGGATGTAGTTCTCCGCCGGGATCGAGCGGGGGATGAACTGCGAGGCGCCCATGTAGAAGCGGCCCTCGTCGTAGTACCGCTGCATCTCGGCGATGCGGTCGTCGGTGACGGGCGGGGCGTCGGTCCTCGTGCCGAAGGCGAGGAACTCCGCGTTGTAGGGGTCCTGCACCTCGGGCCGCATCAGGAACTGCGCGAGCTCGCGAGCGCCCTCGGGGCTGCTGGCCGCCTCGGGCACCCACAGCGACAGGTCGATGTTCACGCGCACCTTGAGGTCGGCGGGGTCGTCGGTCATCGGCAGCGGGAAGGTGCCCAGCTCGACGTCCGTGCCGGCCTTCGCGATCTCGCCGAGCGCCCAGGGACCCTGGAAATACATCGCGCCCTTGCCCTGGGCGATCGCGGTGTTCCCGTCGCCGTAGCCGCGGTTGGAGGCATCGGGGTTCACGAACGCGAGCAGCTCGCCGAGGCGCTGCATCGGCTCGAGCAGGGTGCGCTGGAAGGAGACCTCGGAGTCGGGGCCGACGTCCTCGCCGATCTCGTCCATCCGCCGGTAGAACTCCCGCACGTCCACGAGCCCGCCGACGGTGTAGTCGAACAGTCCCTGCGCCACCGTCCACGCGTCGAGGAAGGTCGCGTAGATCGGGGTGACGTCCGCGGCCTGCAGCGTCTCGCACACCGCGAGCAGCTCGTCCCAGGTGGTGGGGACCTCGAGGCCGTGCTCGTCGAAGATCCGCCGGTTGTAGATCACCGAGGCTGCGGTGACGGAGTAGGGGAGCACGCTGGTGCGGCCCTCGTAGGTGGGATACCAGTCGGCGAGCTCGGCGACGTCCTCGCGGATCTGCCCGGCCGCGGGGAGGTCGGAGAGGTCCGAGAGCGCCCCACGCTCCATGAAGCGTCCCATCTCGAGGTTGTAGTTCAGGCAGCCGAGGTCCGGCGGGCTGTTGCGCACGAAGCTCGCCGAGAGGTTCGTGGCGATGTCGTGCTGGACCGAGAACCGGCTCTGCGCCTGCGAGAACTCCCCGGCGAGCTGCGAGAAGTAGGGGATGGCCTCGGGCTTGGACTGGTAGAGCGTCAGCTGTGAGCTGCCGCCGCCGGCGCCGCAGGCGGAGAGGGCCGAGGCGGCGAGGGCGGCGCCCGCGCCGGCGAGCACGCCGCGTCGCGAGGGCCGCGTCGGCGAGTGTCGCGCGTGCCGATTGATCGAGGATGACACCATCGTCTCCTTGGAGGGGAGCGGAGTCGCCGCAGTAATGCGACGGCAGTTACGCTAGAGGTTATATTTACGACCTATCGAAAGTATGGAGGGGGTGGTCCGGGCATGTCAACACCGCCGCGATCCGGGGAGAGGTCCCAGCTCGGAGAGGTGCGGTCCGCCGACCGCGGGGTCAGCTCGCCGCAGCTGATGCGTCGCGCGAACCGTCAGGCGCTCCTCCAGCACGCCCTCGGGGCCGAGGCCTTCACCGCGGCCGACGCGATGGCCGCCACCGGGCTCACCCGCGCCACCGTGCTCGGCGTGTGCGCCGAGCTCGAGCAGGCCGGATGGCTCGAAGACGCCCCGGCAGAACGCGGCGGTGCCGCCCCGCGAGGCCGACCCGCCCGCCGCTTCGCCCTGCGCGCGCAGGCCGGGATCCTGCTCGCCGTCGACGCCGGCCAGCACACCCTCGCCGCCCGTGCGGCGGACCTGCGCGGCCGTGAGCTGGCCGCAGAGCGCCTCGTGCTCGAAGACGCTCCGCTCGTCGGCGACGACCTCGAGGCCGGCGCCGCCGCGGCGGAACGGCGCCTCGAGGCGCTGCGCGCGCTGCTGGACCGGGTGAGCGCGCGGGCCGGCGCGCGAGGCCCGGTCGACGCGGCCGGCGCAGGGGGCTCCCACGACACGGCCGACGCCCCCGCCGCGGCCGGCGTGGCCGACGGACGAGGCACGACCGGAGCGCCCCGCCTGCTCACCGTCGTGGGCGTGCCCGCGCCGGTCGATGCCGAGGGGCGCTCGCCGAGCGGCGACGCCGGTTACTGGCCCGCCATGAACCCCGGCCTCGTCGACGCGCTCGACGGCCCCGTCCTCGTCGAGAACGACGCGAACCTCGCCGCGCTCGCCGAGCGCGCCCACCTGGCCTGCTCCGGCGCCGACGCGGACCACCTCGCCGCCCTGCTCATGGGCGAGCGCTTCGGCGCCGGGCTCGTCGTCGACGGGCGGCTCCTGCGCGGCGCCGACGGCGGCGCGGGAGAGATGCGCTTCCTCGAGACCGTGCTCGGCGACCCTCGCGGGGCCGACGGCGTCGCCGCCCTCGCCCGGCGGTGGGCGCTCGAGGCGCTCGAGGCCGGGGAGACCTCCGCCGCGCTCTCGGCCCTGCCCGCTGCCGAGCTCGACGCGAAGGACGTCTTCGCCGCCGCCCGCGACGGCGATGCGCTCGCCGGCGCCGTGCTCGAGCGCATCGGCGACCGCCTCGCCCGCATCGCCATGATCCTCTCGAGCCTGATCGCCGTGGACACCGTCGTCGTCGCCGGCGCGATCGCCGAGGCCATCGACCCCGTCCTCGAGCACGCGCGGGAAGCGCTGCCCCGGATCGGAACCCCGCCGCTCCCGCAGCTGCGCGCCAGCTCCCTCGGCCGCGACGTCGTCGTGCGTGGGGCGCTGGAGCTCGCCCTGACCCACCTGCGCGAGGACCCGCTGGCCCTCCTGGCCACGGACCCCGTCCAGGACCCCCATCCACCGACCGAAGGGAACCGCACGTCATGACCGCAGCAGCATCGCAGGCCGCAGCGCCGCAGGAGGGCGCGCGCCGACTCCGCGCCGGAGTGATCGGCCTGGGCTGGGCCGGCCAGCAGCACCTCGCCGCCTACGCCGCCGACCCCGCCGTCGACCTCGTCGCCCTCTCCGCGATGGAGGAGCACCTGCTGGCCCGTTTCGGCGAGGAGCACCAGGTGCCCGGCCGCTACCGGGACTGGCGGCAGATGCTCGCCGAGGCCGAGCTCGACGTCGTCTCGATCGCGACCCCGACCTTCCTCCATGCCGAGATGGCGATCGCCGCGCTCGAGGCGGGCGTGCACGTGCTCACCGAGAAGCCGATGGCCCAGACCGGCGAGGCCGCCGCCGCGATGGTCGAGGCGGCCCGTCGCGCCGGGCGCGTGCTCGAGGTGTCCTTCAACCACCGCCGACGCGGCGACGTCACCGCGCTGAAGACCGTGATCGACTCCGGCGTGCTGGGGGACATCTACTACGCCAAGACCGGCTGGATCCGCCGCCAGGGCATCCCCGGGCTCGGCACCTGGTTCACCAAGGCCGAGAGCGCCGGCGGCGGCGCGATGATGGACATCGGCATCCACATGCTCGACATGACCCTCCACCTCCTGGGCGAGCCGGGCGTCACCGCCGCCTCCGCCATGACCCATGCCGAGTTCGGCCCCCGCGGCCGCGGCGGCTCCGGATTCGGCGTCTCCCAGCTCGAGGACGGCGCCCCGTTCGAGGTCGAGGACCTCGCCACCGCCTTCCTGCGCCTGGACGGCGGGGCGACGATGCTGCTGGAGTCCAGCTGGGCGCAGTGGATCCCCGAGGATCTCTGCTACGTCACCCTCTACGGCGCCGACGGCGGGGCGACGATCGAGTGGGCCGGCGGGCCCGGCAACCACCGCATCACCGTGTGGACCGAGGTCGAGGGCATCCCCGCCGAGCTCAGCCCGCAGGTGGGCGAGGACCGCGGTCACGCCGGCGCCATCGCCGAGTTCCTGCAGGCGGTCCGCTCCGGCGACGTCGCGGCCCACGACGGCTCCCTGGCGCTGCGCCGCGCCCGGGTGATCGACGCCTGCTACGCCTCCGCCGCGGCGGGCGCCGAGGTCGCCGTCGAGGGCTGAGCGTCCGGGCCGCCGCGCCGCCGCGGCGACGACCCATGACGAGAGGCGCCCCCGACACCATGTGGTGTCGGGGGCGCCTCTCGTCGGTGCCGGCGCTCGTCGGCGCGGGCGCTCAGCGGTGAGGGGGCCGCGGGCTCACTCGCCCTCGACAGGCGGGAGCACGTCGGGGTTCTCCTCGAGCCAGGCCTCCACGGCCTCGGCCTCCTTGCCCTCGCCGAACTCGTTGACGACCTTGTCCTCGAGCGAGCCGAACTGCTCGTCGGACAGGGTCGCGCCCGCGATCCACTCGGCGGCGTCGGGGAAGTCCTCCTTGAACCCGGTGCGGCCCAGGTGGTGCAGCGCCTCCGGCTCTCCGAAGGCGCCCTCGGGGTCCTCGAGCGCCTTCATGTCGTAGGCCGGCATCGCCCAGAACGGGGTCCAGAGCGTGACGACGATGTCCTCCTCGGCGTCGATCGCGTTCTCGAGCTCCGTGATCATCGCGGTAGTGGAGGAGGTGACGAGCTCGTAGTCGTCGAGGCCGTAGCCGGGGATCACGCTCTCCTGGGTCGCCTTGGTCAGCCCGGCGCCCGGCTCGATGCCGACGATCCGGCCGCCGAAGCGGTCGGCCTGGCCCGCGAGCTCGTCGATCGAGGTGATGTCCACGTACTGCGGCACGGAGAGGTTCAGCACCGCGCCCTCGTAGTAGGCCACCAGGTCCTCGATGTCGTCGCCGTACTCCTCCATGTAGGAGGCGTGGGTGACCTCGGGCCATGCCGAGGGGAACATGTCCACATCGCCCTGGGCGAGGCCCGCGTAGAGCACGCCGGCCTCGGTGATCTGCTCGTGCTCGATGGTGTAGCCCATGGCGGTCAGGCGGTTGTCGAGCAGGTAGGCGAGGGACAGCCCGTCGGTCCACGAGGGGATGTAGCCGAGCGTGATGGTGTCGCCGCCCGAGCCGCCGCTGTCGGAGCCGCCGCCCTCGCCGCTGCCGCCGCAGGCGGCGAGGCCGAGGCCCATCAGGCCGGCGCCGCCGATCAGGGCGGAGCGTCGGGTGAGGGGGTTGGCGGCGGGGCGTCGTGCGCCGCGGGGGCTGAGGGGGAGTCGTCGTGTGCTCATGACTGAGTTCCTTTCGTGGTGATCATCGGTTCGTGGTGATCATCGGTCTGTGGTGGAGCGGCCCGTCCCCGTCGGCGGGGGCGGGCCGCCGACGGGTCAGGTCCCGGTGGTCGCGCGCTGCGCGATGGACCGCTGGATCAGGGCGAGCGCGGAGGTCGGATAGCCGGCGGGGTTGCCGATCGCCGCGGTGAGGCGGTCGAGGTAGACGGCCAGGACCACCACGGCCAGGCCGGCCTCGACGCCGAGGGGCAGGTTCTGGGTGGAGATCGCCTGGACGACCTCCTTGCCCAGGCCGTCCGCGCCGACCATGCCGGCGACCACGGCCATCGACAGGGAGAGCATGATGACCTGGTTGACGCCCGCCATGATGGTCGGGATGGCCAGCGGCAGCTGGATGCCGCGGAGGATCTGGCCACGGGTCGCGCCGAAGGCCTCGCCGGCCTCGACGGTCTCTCCGTCGACCTGGCGGATGCCGAGCTCGGTCATGCGCACGCCGGGCGGCAGCGCGAAGATGATCGTGGAGAAGATGCCCGGGACCACGCCGATCGAGAAGAAGGTGACCGCCGGGATCAGGTAGACGAAGGCAGGCATCGTCTGCATGAAGTCCATGACCGGCTTCACGATCGCGCTGACCGTGCTGGAGACTGCCGCGAGGATGCCCAGCGGCACCGCGATCACGACCGCGAACACGGTCGCCACCAGCACCAGCGCCATGGTCTGCATCATCGTCTCCCACTGCTCCATCGAGATCACGATGGCGAAGCCGATCAGCGTCGCGAGCGAGAGCTTCCAGGAGCGGAACACGAAGGCGATCAGCGCGAAGACCACGACCATCACCAGCGCGGGCGCCAGCAGGAGCAGGTCGGTGAGGCCGCCGATCAGGAAGTCCATCACCGTGGAGAAGAGGTCGAACAGCCAGGAGACGTTCTCCTTGAGCCAGTCGATGCCGGCGTCGACCCAGTCTCCGATCGGGAGGCGGGGCATGAGGGCGTCGTCGGGGTTCATCGTGCGTCACCTCCGCGGCGATCGTCGGCGGTCGGGGCGTCCTGCGCGGAGGCCTCCGGGGTCCCGGGGCCCTCGGGCCCGGGCGGCGGGGCCACGACGGTGGAGGAGCTCTCCTCCTCGCCGATCACGCCGAGCGCGGTCAGGAGGGTGACCCGGGGGATCACGCCGGCGAAACGGCCCTCGTCGTCGACCACCACGAGCGGCGCGTCGTGCTGCGCGGACTTCCCGAACAGCTCTGCGACCGGCGTGTCCTGGCTGACCACCGCCATGTCGTGGACGTCGGACCAGGGCAGCTCGTCCTGGCCTAGGCGCACCGCCTCGGCGACGTCGTCCTGCCAGATCACGCCGGCGGGGGTGCGGTCGCGCTCGAGCACCACGAGCCAGGAGTTCTGCGTCTCGCGCAGCAGCTTGTGGGCGGTGCGCGGGCCCTGGCCGATGCCGAGGGTCTCGCGAGGCTGCTCCATCACGGCGCCGGCCACCAGCACGCGGGTGCGGTCGACGTCCTGGATGAACTTCGCGACGTAGTCGTTGGCGGGCTCGTTGAGGATCTCCTCCGAGGAGCCGATCTGCTCGATCCGGCCGTCGCGCATCATCGCGATGCGGTCGCCGAGGCGCATCGCCTCGTTGAGGTCGTGGGTGATGAACAGGATCGTCTTCTCCAGCCGCTGCTGCAGGTCGACGAGCTGGTCCTGCATGTCGCGCCGGATCAGCGGGTCCAGGGCCGAGAACGCCTCGTCCATCAGCATCACGTCGGTGCCGGAGGCGAGGGCGCGGGCGAGGCCGACGCGCTGCTTCATGCCGCCGGAGAGGGCGGAGGGGCGGTAGCCGTCCCAGCCCTTCAGGCCCACCATCTCGAGGGCCTTCTTCGCTTTCTTCTCGCGGTCGGAGCGGTTCATGCCGCTGATCTCGAGCCCGTAGGCGGCGTTCTCGCCGACGGTGCGGTGGGGGAGCAGCGCGAAGTTCTGGAAGACCATGGAGATCCGGCGGCGGCGCACGTCCCGCACCTGCGCGGGCGACATCTTCGAGAGGACCTCCTCGCCGATGCGGAGCTCGCCGTCGGTGGCGGGGAGCAATCCGTTGACCATGCGGATCAGGGTGGACTTCCCGGAGCCGGACAGGCCCATCACCACGAAGATCTCCCCGGGGTCGACGCTGAAGCTCGCATCGATCACGGCGGCGGTGAGGCCCTGCGCGCGCAGGTCCTCACGGGAGCGTCCGCTGCGGAGCTCGCGCACTCCTCGCTCTGGGCGGCGGCCGAAGACCTTGTACAGGCCCTCGGCGGAGATCACAGGTGGCACAGGGGCTCCTTCGTTGACGACGTGACGTGCGTCATGCCGGACGGGACGTCAGCGACAGGGGGCGCAGAGGGACCCGGACGGCATCCGGCGATCCCTCACTCTAAGCCTCGCCGAGGGGAAAAACCGCCTCGGAACAGGCGTTTCAGGGGCCGATGGTCGCGCTGGAGCGCCTGAGCGGCGATGTTGGGCGCGACGGCGATTCCGGCAGGAAAGTCGCTTGGCCTGCACGGATGCGCGCGTCGGTGGGCGTGACGCCCGGTCGATCCGACTGTCGGACAATCACGGCATAACTATTCGATCACGCCTCGTCAGGGCATGCGTCGCGGCCCGCCGACCGAGGGGTCGACGGGCCGGTGCCGGGTGGGATCGGCGGAGGTGCTCAGCCGCGCACGGGCAGGGCCTCGGCGAGGAAGCCGAGGGTCTGCTGCCAGGCCGCCTCGGCGGCGCCGGCGTGGTGCAGACCGGGGTGGGGGTTGTCGAAGGCGTGCCCCGCACCCTCGTGGAGCACGAAGCGCACCTGCTCGCGGGTCCCGTCGGCGGTGACGGCCGCGCGGATCTGCTCGACCTGCTCGAGCGGGATGAAGTCGTCGGCCGTGCCGAAGTGGTGCAGGCTCGGCACATCCACCTGCGCGGCGCGGTCCAGCAGCGTCGGCAGCGCGGAGCCGTAGTAGCTGACCAGGGCAGAGACCGGGCGGTCCTCCTCGGCGGCCGATGCGGCGGCGGAGAACGCGAGCCCGCCGCCGTAGCAGAAGCCGACCAGCCCCACCCGTTCGGAGTCGACCGCGCCGTGGGCGCGCAGCGCGCCGATCGCCGCGATCGCATCGGCCTCGGCGCGCTCCCAGGGCACGCGGGAGGTCAGCGCCATGCCCTCCTCGAGCCAGGCCTGGAAGTCCTCGCCGTCCTCGATGCCGAGGACCGGCGGGTCGAGGCGGGCGAAGAGCTGCGGGGCGAGCACCGCGTAGCCACGGGCGGCGAGATCCGCGCAGCGCTGCTGCATGTAGGCGGAGAGTCCGAAGATCTCCTGCAGCACCACGAGGCCCGGCACGGGCTGATCGAGATCCTCGGGCAGCCAGAGCAGCCCGGGCAGGTCGTCGGCATCGGTGGGGATCGGCAACGTCGTGGCACTCACGCCGCGACCCTACCCCGCGCTCGCCCGGCATGCTCGGGGCCGTCGTGCGGAGGGCGTGCTGCCGGGCCGGCGGGCTCAGGAGAGCAGGGCCAGGGCGTAGACCGCGAAGAGCAGCAGGTGCACGGTGCCGTGCACCGCGGTCACGCGCGGAGCCGCCGCGGAGACGGCCGAGACCGCGAAGGTCACGCCGAGCAGCAGCAGGTTCACGGGCGACTCCGCCAGCACCACGGGGCTGCCGGTGGCGAGCCCGATGACCAGCACGGTTGGGATGGTCAGCGCCAGGGTCGAGACGAGCGCGCCGTGGCACAGGTTCACCACCCGCTGCATCTCCCCGCCGGCCGCCGCACGGAGCGCGGTGAGCGTCTCGGGGGTGAACACGATCGCGGCGATCAGCACGCCGGACAGGGCGATCGGGGCGCCGAGCCGGTCCAGGCCCTCGTCGAGCAGCCCCGCCATGTCGTGGGAGAGCAGCACGATCGGCAGCACGGTCGCGATGAGCAGGAGCACGCGCAGGCCCAGCTCCGCCCGGTGGCGGGCGAGCGTCGCGCCGATGCCGGGGGAGGGGTCCTCGGCGTCGGGGTCGGCCGCGGCGTCGGCGGGCTCCGCGGCGGACCCGTCGGCCGCGGGGAGCTCCACCTCCTGGAACTCGACCGCCTGCGCGCCGGTCTGGCGCCACAGGAAGACGGCGTACACGGCGACGGTCATCACCGCGATCGCGACGCCCTGGACGGGGGTGTAGGCACCGTCCTCGCCGAGCGCCGTCGGGACCGCGAAGGCCATCGCGCCGAGGCCGATCAGCAGCACCAGGTAGACGGAGGTGCCCGTCCGGCTCACGCGCATCGACTCGCGGCGGATGCCGCCGACCAGCAGGCACAGGCCGAGGACGAGGTTCATGATGATCATCGAGACCGCCATGACGGAGTCGCGGGCGATGGTCGCGTGATCGCCCGGGCCGAGCATCACCGCGGCGATCAGCACCACCTCGATCACCACGATCGACAGGGTGAGCACCAGGGTGCCGTAGGGGTCGCCGAGACGGTGCGCGAGGGCCTCCGCCTGCGCGACCACGCCGCCGGCGGCGATCACGATCACCGCGACGATCGCGGCGAGGGCGAGCGCGAGCAGCGCCGAGGACAGCGCGCCCGGGGCGGGGGAGAGCAGCATCAGCGCGGCGACGCCCGCCCAGCCGAGCAGCAGTCGCGAGATCGCGCTGCGGTCGAGCACCGTGCGGACGAGGTCCCGCCCGGCGAGGGCGGGGCCCGGGGAATCAGGGCCGGGGGAGCCGGGGGCGTGCGGGGAGCCGTCGGGCTCGGGGGAGCGTTCGGGTGCGGCCGACGGGGACGCGGCGCGCGGCCGGCGGGTGCGGGACGAGGGGCTCATCGGATCTCCTGCGAGGCCGTCCTCGTGGTGCGTCCGCGGGCCGGGTCGTCCCGGCCGGGGCGCCGATCTGCCCTCGGCGCGCTCTCACCGTAACCCGTCGCGCCCGCCCGGGTCAGCTCGTGGTGAGCGGCCTGACCAGGGCGGGCGCGAGGTGGGGCGGGGCGAGATGCGCCGGGGCTCAGACGTCGGTCGGGCTGCCGATGCCGACCAGCAGTCCCTGGTCGCCGTCGGCGAAGGCGCCGGGGGCGACGTGCAGCTGCCATGAGTCGCCCTCGGCGGTGGCGGCCGTGCAGTCCGTCGTCCCGAACTTCTCGAAGTCCAGGCCGTCCTCGCAGGTCACCTCGGACCAGTCGGCCATGCCGGCCACCGGCACGTAGGCGTTCTCGGAGGTGAGGGTCTGCAGGGTCGCGTCGGCGACCTCCTCCGCGCCGAGCGGCTCGGCCCCGAACATCGAGCCCTGGCCCAGGCCCGTCAGCATCACGTTCTCCTGGGTCAGCTCGCTCGCCTCCTCGGGGAGCTCGGTGCTGGTGGAGAACAGCACCGCGACCCGGTAGCCGCTCTCGAGGCCGTCCTCGTGCGGGACGGCGACCGTGCTCGCGACCCACTCCTGCGTCGGGGCGGTGTCGTCCGGGCTCGTCGGCCCGACGCAGCCGGCGCTCTGCCCCCTCTCGACCAGCAGGTCGTCGGCGCACTCGGCGGCGCCGCCGAAGGGCTCCGCCAGCAGCGTGGCGAGGTCGTCGTTCGCAAGGGTCGGTGCGCCGTCCCCGGAGGTCTCGTCGATGCCGAGGTCCGTGACCAGGAGGATCCGGGTGCGCTCGCCCGCGGTGCCCGGGACCCCCTCCTCCTGGTCTCCCGCACCCTCGTCGTCCCCTGCCTCGTCCTGGCCGTCGGTGCCGTCGGTCGCCTGGTCGTCCCCGGACTCGGCGTCGTCGCCGGATCCGGCATCGTCCGACGGCTGCTCGCCGCCGGACTGCTCCTCCGTCGCGGAGGCGGGCTCCTGGGCGCCGCCGGCCCCGGTCTCGGCCTCGTTCCCCGCGCCGCAGGCCGTCAGGCCCAGCAGCGCCGTGCAGGCCGCGAGCGCCATGCCGCGGCGCAGACGACGGGTGGTCGTGGTGCGTGCGTCGAGGTGTCCCATCGGGGTCTCCGTCCCGGCCCTCCCCGGCGCGGCGGGTGCGCCGTCAAGGACCGGGGAGCGGTGGCCCGCATCACACCCTGCCCAATGGTCAAGAGGGGGTCAAGTCCGTGCCATGAAAAGCTTGTTCCGGCGATGTGGAGATCCTGTGCGAATCAGGAGGCGTGCAGGTCAGCGCCTCTCGCCGGGGCGCGGGTCGCCGTGCAGCCGTCGGTACTCGTCGTCCTCCGCGTCCTCGTCCCGGGTGAACGCGTCGCCGCCCCCGCGCAGGCCCAGCAGGACTCCGAGCCCGGCGCCGACGAGCACGCCGACGACCGCGCCGATCCACAGGCTGTCGACGACCGCGAGCCCCATCCCGATCCCGACCACGAACCCGAGGATCATCCCGAAGGGCAGCCAGGTGGCATCGAAGCGGCGGCGAGCAGGCGGGGCCATGGAACCTCTGTCGGGCGGAGCGAGCGGGACGGTCGGGGCGTGCGGCGCGCTCGCGGTGAGGCGCGACGCACGACAGTCAGACGACAGGGTAGTCCGCCGCGGACGCGGATAGCATCGGCCCGTGACCACGTCCTCCTCCTCTCCTACCGTGCTGCAGGCCCTGCGCAGCCCGCGCCGCCTCACCACCGAGGTGCTGGCCGGCGCCGTGACCACCCTCGCCCTCATCCCCGAGGTCATCTCCTTCTCGGTGATCGCGGGAGTGGACCCGAAGGTCAGCCTCATCGCCTCCGTCGTGCTCGCGATCTCGATGACCTTCCTCGGCGGGCGCCCCGCGATGATCATCGCCGCCGCGGGCGCGGTCGCGCTCGTCGTCGCCCCGCTCGTGCACACCCACGGCGTCGAGTACCTGCTGCCCACCGTGATCCTCGCGGGCCTCGTCCAGATCGCCTTCGGCCTGGTCGGGCTCGCGCGGATCATGCGCTTCATCCCCCGCTCGGTGATGATCGGCTTCGTCAACGCGCTGGGCATCCTGATCTTCACCGCGCAGCTCCAGCACGTCCTGGAAGTGCCCGCCGCGGTCTACCCGCTGTTCGCGCTCACCCTCGTCGTAGTGCTCGCCCTGCCGCGCCTGACGAAGGCCGTGCCCGCGCCGCTGGTCGCGATCGTGCTGGTCACCGCGATCGCGATGATCTTCCACCTCCGTGTCCCGACCGTCGGCGACCAGGGCGAGGTCTCCGGCGGCCTGCCCGGCCTCACCCCGCTCGAGGTGCCGCTGACGCTGGAGACCCTGCAGATCATCGCCCCGACCGCGCTGTCCGTCGCCTTCGTCGGCCTGATGGAGACGCTGCTGACCGCGAAGCTCGTCGACGACATCACCGACACCCGCTCCTCGAAGAGCCGCGAGTCCTGGGCGCTCGGCGTCTCCAACATCCTCGCCGGCTTCTGGGGCGGGATCGCCGGCTGCGCGATGATCGGCCAGACCGTCATGAACGTGAAGCTGGGCCGCGCCCGCACCCGCATCTCCACCCTCGTCGCCGGCGTGCTGCTGCTCATCCTGGTCACCGCGCTGTCGGACCTCATGGAGCAGATCCCGATGGCCGCGCTCGCCGCGGTGATGATGGTCGTCGCGGTCTCCACCGTGGACTTCCACAGCGTGCGCCCCGCGACCCTGCGCCGCATGCCGGCCTCCGAGACGCTCGTCATGGTCACGACCGTCGTGGTCGTGGTGATCACTCACAACCTCGCCCTCGGCGTCGCCGCCGGGGCGCTGCTCGCGGTCGCCCTGTTCGCCCGCCGCGTCGCGCACGTGACCCGCGTGGAGCGCACGACGGGGGCCGACGGGACGCGCTACTCCGTGCACGGCCCGCTCTTCTTCGGCTCGAGCAACGACCTGGTCGAGCAGTTCGACTACGCCGCCGACGCCGAGCGCGGCCTCCCGGTCGCCGTCGACTTCACCGCCGCCCAGATCTGGGACGCCTCCACCGTCGCGGTGCTCGACTCGATCCAGGCCAAGTACGTCGAGCACGGCCTCGAGGTCACCTTCACCGGGCTCGATGACCGCTCGACCCTCTTCCACGGCCGGCTGACGGGGACGCTGAACTAGGCCCGTTCTGCGGGGCACGAGCCCCGCGACCGGGCCCTCACCAGGTGATCGCCTCGTCGGCGCTCGGCCCGCCGAGCACGTGCTGCTCGCAGAAGGCGAGCACCGCCCGGTTCCACACCACGGCGTTCGACGGGGTGAGCACCCAGTGGTTCTCGCTGGTCAGCTGCAGGAAGCGGTGCGGCATGTCCTCCGGGGCGCCGTCCCAGGTCGAGACCAGGTCCCACCACAGCCGCAGCGCCTCGGAGACCGGCACCCGGTAGTCGCGGTTGCCGTGGGTGATCAGCATCGGGGTGGTGATCGCGTCGACCTCGTGATGCGGAGAGAAGGCCCGGTACCAGTCCGGGTCCTCGTCCTCGTGGCCGTGCACGCGCATCTTCGAGGCCGCCGCATCGGTGGTGCGGTGCTGCTGGGGCAGCGCCCAGAGCCCGGCGTGGGAGACGATCGCGTCGAAGCGGTCGGTGTGCCCGGCGATCCAGTTCGCCATGAACCCGCCGAAGGACGCGCCGAGCATCGCGGTGCGCGTCCCGTCGAGCGCGGCCCGGTCGAGCACCGCGTCCAGCAGCGTCTCGCACTCGTGGAAGACGACGTCGGGCCGGCGCGGCCAGCCGCGGTTCAGCCCCTCGTCCCCGTAGCCGGTGGACATCGCCGGATCCGGCATCAGCACCGCCCAGCCGGCCTCGACCGCGAACCACGGGCACCAGCGCCAGCTCCAGGCGTTGTACGAGCCGTGCGGGCCGCCGTGGATCCACAGCATCACCGGCGCCGGCTCCGCGGCGCTCGCGCTCGCCGGGACGCACAGCCAGCCGCCGACCTCGATCCCGCCCACGTCCGTGCTCACCCACTCGAGAGTGCCGGGCAGCGCGCCGACCGCACCCGGGGCGGGCAGCTCCGCAATCGTGCCGTCGGCGGCGATCCGCACCGGCCTGGGCGGGGTGCCGACGTCGCTGCGCAGCGCGTGGACCGCCCCGGCCAGCTCTCCGCCCCCGTCGCCGGCCCGGCTGCCGCGGGGCGCGGGGGAGAGGGAGGAGAACACGCCGCCGTCGGCGAGGGTGTGGGCGGAGCCCGTCGTCGCGTCGACGGTGAGGACCGCGCCGGAGGAATGCAGGTCCCCGGCGACCAGCAGGGTGGTCGCGTCGGACCACTCGAGGTCCGTCAGGGTCAGATCGCCGAGCTCGGCGGTGACATGGCCGGTGCTGACGATGCCACCGCCGGCATGGTCTCCGCCGTCCCGGCCGGCGACGGCCAGGGTGTGGATCTCGAGCCGGTCGTAGCTCGTGTCGGCCGGGGTGGACAGGGTCGAGCGCAGCACGGCCAGGCGCGCCCCGTCGGGGGAGAAGACCGGGGTCGAGAACTGCGCCTCGTCGTCCGCCTCGAGCAGCACGGTGCGCTCGCCGGAGCCGAAGTCGAGGAGCACGAGATCGCTGCGGGTCTCACCGCCTTCCACGCGGCGCGTCCACGAGGTCGCGATCGTGCGCGCATCGGGGGAGAGGTCCGCCGAGGCCGAGGTCAGCGCGACGGTTCCGGCCTCCGGGGTGAGGTCGTCGAGCTTCCCTGCGGGGGAGACGAGCAGGAGGTGCCGCTCCTGATCGCCGATCTCGTGGTCCCACTGCCGGATCGGCATGCCGGTGTGCCAGATCGTGGTGCGCTTCGCGTCCTTGCGGGCGCTGCGTCGCTCGGCGTCGTCCTCGAGGGTGCCGCCGGGCAGGACCTGCGTCGCCGCCAGCATCGTGCCGTCGTCCGCGACGGCGAGCAGCTCGAGCCCTCCCGGCGCGGCGGCGACCAGCTCCGCCTCGCCGCTCGCGGGCAGGCGCCAGATCCCGGGCTTGTCCTCGAAGGAGCCGCCGTCGGGATCGGGACGAGCGGAGGTGAACAGCACGGAGCCGTCCGGGCCCGGTCGCGGACCGCTCTCGCCCTTCTCCGACCGGGTGAGCCGTCGCGCGGGCTCGGCGCCCGTCGGATCCAGCTCCCACAGGGCCGACGGTGTGCGGGCCCCGTGCTCGTCGGCCTCCTGGATCGCGGCGACCACCCGGCCGCCCGAGAGAGCGGCGAGGGAGGCGAGGCGGGGCAGGCGCAGCAGCCCCTCGACGTCCGAGAAGTCGGTGGACGTCGGGGTGGAGGCGGGGTCGGCAGGGGCGGTGGTGGCGGCGTCGTCGGTGCTCATCCCCGCCACGCTACCGTCGGGTCAGGTGCGGCGGACCCGCTCAGGGGATCAGCACGATCTTCCCGGCGCTGTGCCCGGTCTCCACCGCGGCCATCGCCTCCGCGGCGGCGACGAGCGGGTAGCGGGTGGTGACGTGCGGATCCACCGCCCCGTCGGCGACCAGCCGGGTGATCTGCTCGAGTGCATCCTCGGACGAGGGACGGCCGCCGCCGCCGAGCTCCTCGGCGGTGGCCTGATCGGCCGCGGAGAGGATCCGCGCCGGATCCTTCACGAGCGGCGCGAGGTCCCGCAGCGGCTGCCCGCCGACGAGGTCGATCAGCAGGTCCACGCCGTCCGGGGCGAGATCCCGCACCGCGTCCGCGGCGCCGTCGCCGGAGAGGACGTGCTCGGCCCCCGCGGACTCGATCAGCTCCTTCTTCCCGTGCGAGGCGACCCCGAGCACCCGGGCCCCGGCCGCGACGGCCACCTGCACCGCCATCCGGCCGACGCCCCCGCCCGCACCGAGCACCAGTACGGTCTCGCCCGGTGCGGCGGAGGCGACGAGGTCCCAGGCGGTCGTCCCCGCCACCGGCAGCGTCGCCGCCTGCTCGCAGGCGACCTCCGGCGGGCGGTGCACCGCGGCGGACGCCTTCAGCACGGTGTGCTCGGCGAAGGCGCCGAGGCCGCGGGCGGGCGCACCGAGCACGTCGTCCCCGATCTCGAAGCCGGTGACGCCCTCGCCGAGGGCGGTGACCACGCCCGCCGCCTCGAGGCCGAGCGCGAGCGGCAGCGACCCCTTGGTCCCGAAGAGCCCCTCGCGGCGCTTCGCGTCGGCCGGGTTCACCCCCGCCACCCGCACCTCGATCGCGATCTCACCGGGCCGCGGCGCGGGCGCCTCCCGGGTGCTCAGCTGCTGGTTCTCGGGCCCGCCGTAGGCGGTGGTGACGAAGACGGTGCTCATGCCCGGATCCTTCGCCGCTTCGCGCCGCGGGTCAAGGCTTGCCGGGACAGGACGGGCCGGCCGGGTCGGGGCGTGGCCCGGCGGCGCGAGACGCAACCGGACGGTGCGGCCGCGGAGCAGGGCGGTGCTCGTCCCGGAAGCGCGGCGCCGGCACGACGGTGCGGACCAAGAGCACCGGCGCGGAGGTGCGGCCTCTGTTCTTCGGGCATCGGAGTTCTGCGGGCACCGGGCAGTGCATGTGTCGCAGAGATCTGCGTACATCATGTACGTGATGTACGCAGATCTTTGCGAGGACTTCCCTGCTCCCTGCTCCCTGCTCCCTGCTCCCTGCTCCCTGCTCCCTGCTCCCAGCCCCCGTCCCGTGGCTCCTGCCCCGCGTGGCGGGCGGGAGGGCTGTGCGAGGGCGGGCGGTCCATCGGAGGGCGTCGGCGAAGGTGCCTGCGGGGCGCCGGCGACGCGCGCCGGCGAAGGATCCGAGGGGCATCTGCGGTGGACGCAGGCGCGACCCGCCCGGACTCAGATCTCCTGGCGGCGCACCAGGCGCAGCGTGGTGCGCAGCAGCATCATCACCAGCAGCACGATGCCGACGTAGCCGTTGATGACGTAGACGATGTTGACCATCTGCGAGAACGGCAGCACCAGTCCGATCAGGGTGCCGACCGCGGCGAGCACCACGGTGAGGCGCTTGAACTTCGGGGTGCCGTCGGCGAAGAAGCGCTGGGAGACGGTCCACAGCAGCGGCACGGCGGTGGTGAAGATGCCCGCGAGGATGATCAGCGAGAAGCCCGAGGCGAGGACCGGGCTGATCTCGTTGGCCAGCACCAGCATCGAGATCTCGGTGCCGGCGACGGTCTCGATGTTCGCCAGCAGCCCGAGGCCGACGACCATGCACGCGATCGCGAACAGGGAGCCGCCGAGGATGCCGCCCGAGGCGGCCTCGCGGTTGCTGCGGGTGGTGCGGCCCAGCGCCGTGAGGAACGCCGCGAGCCACAGCATGCAGAAGCCGACGTAGGACAGTCCCGACATGAACCAGTTGTTCGAGGCCTGCACCAGGTCGAGCGAGGGGAGCATGGACACGCCCTCGCCGACGCCGTGCGAGGAGCGGATGATGCCCACGATGCCCAGCGCGATCGCGATGACCACGATGACCGGGCCGATATTGCCGATTACGTCCACCAGGCTCGAGAGCCCGAACCAGGCCGTCAGCCCCACCACGACCGCGAGCGCGACGCCGCCGATGTACTTCGAGAGGCCGTAGTGCTCCTCGAACACGGCGCCCGCGCCGGAGACCATCACGGTGAAGCTCAGGAACACGGACAGGATCGAGAACCAGTCGAAGAAGGTGCCGAGATACCTGCCGCAGTAGTAGTAGAAGATCCGCGAGGGCTTGTCGAACCTGTGCTTCCGCCCGACGAGGAAGAACTCCACGCTCACGTAGGAGATCAGCACCAGCACCAGCAGGCCGGTGCCGAAGATCCCCCAGTAGCCGTAGGAGGTGAAGTACTGCAGGATCTCCTGCCCGGTCGCGAAGCCCGAGCCGATCAGGAAGGCGATGATCGCCCCTGCATAGGTGAGGACCCTCAGCGGGCCCTTCTTCTCGGTCGTCGCGAGATCGCGCCGCTTGGTCGACTGTGCCACGGAAGCTCCTGTCCGGGAACCGCCCGGTGCGGGTCGCGGCCGCCCCTCATCGGACGGCCGGCGCCGGCGCGCCGGGAGGGTGCCGGTCGACGTCGACCCGGGCACCACTGATACATGAGTTGTCAGACGTCAATGAATGTGGCGCCCCTCACGCCGTCAAGCACGTGATCACATACTCGACGGCGTGAGGGGCGCCTGGCGTCATGCCATCGTCGCCGGGCTCGGCACCTGTGAGGACGTCGTCGCCGCGAGCGCCGGGCTCACGTCGTCGGCCGGACGGGCCGGGCGCCGACGGCGCAGGAGCCGCATGGCGTTCGCGATGACCGCCAGCACCGACGCCTCGTGCACCAGCATCCCGATCGCCATCGTGACGCCGCCGGCGAACACGCCCGCTAGGAGCAGCGCCACCGTCGCGACCGCGAGGACGATGTTCTGGCGCATCACCCGCACGGTGCGGCGGGCGAGGCCGAGGGCCTCGGGCAGCCGCAGCAGGTCGTCATGCATCAGGGCGATGTCCGCGGTCTCGATCGCGACACCGCTGCCTGCCGCGCCCATCGCCACGCCGATGTCGGCCGTGGCGAGCGCCGGGGCGTCGTTCACACCGTCGCCGACCATCGCGACCGTGCGTCCCTCGCGCTGCAGCGCGGTGACCGCGGCCAGCTTGTCCTCGGGCAGCAGTCCCGCGCGGACCTCGTCGATCCCGACCTGCGCCGCGACCGCCTCGGCCACCCGCCGGTCGTCGCCGGTCAGCATCAGGACGCTGCGCACGCCCCCCGCGTGGAGGCGTCGGACCATCTCGGCGGCCTCCGGACGCAGCCGGTCCGCGACCGCGAGCACGCCGATCACGGTGCCGTCGAGCGCGACGGCCATCGGGGTGCGGCCGAGCCCGGCCAGGCGCGCGGTCTCCTCCTGCGCCCCGGCGGGGACGAGGACGCCCTCGTGCTCCAGCAGCGGCAGGTTCCCGACAGCGACGCGCCTGCCCTCGACCGCGGCGACGATGCCCTTGCCGGGCACCGGCTCGGTGTGCTCGGGCAGGTCGCCGGGGACGATGCCCTCCTCGGCCGCGCCCTCGAGCACCGGGCGGGCCAGCGGGTGCTCGGACCCGGCCTCGGCCCGTGCCGCCCAGCGCAGCACCGCGGTGCGGTCCAGGGCGGGGTCGAGCACGGTGACGTCAGTGAGATAGGGGCGGCCCTCGGTGAGGGTGCCGGTCTTGTCCAGCGCGACGGTGTCGACCTCGGCGCTGGTCTCGAGGAACTCCCCGCCCTTGATGAGCAGGCCGTCCCGGGCGCCGCGGCCGATGCCGGCGACGACCGCGACCGGGATCGAGATGACCAGCGCGCCGGGGCAGCCGACCACCAGCAGGGTCAGGGCGAGCACCACGTCGCCGGTGGCGAGCCCGGCGAGCAGGGCGAGCAGGATGATGCCCGGGGTGTACCAGGTGGAGAAGCGCTCCAGGAAGGTCTGCGTGCGGGCCTTCGCGTCCTGCGCCTCCTCGACCCGGTGGATGATCCGGGCCAGCGTCGTGTCGGCGCCGACGCCGGTGGCGCGCACCTGCAGGAACCCGCCGGCGGAGACGCTGCCGGCGAACACCGGGTCGTCCTCGCCCTTCGCGGCGGGGATCGACTCGCCGGTGATCGCGGCCTCGTCGATCGCGCCCGTGCCGGCCAGCACCGTCCCGTCGACCGGGACCTTGGCGCCGTTCTTCACGAGCACCGTCTCGCCGAGGCGGACCTCGGCGGCCGGGATCTCGACCTGCTGCCCGTCCCGCAGCACGATCGCGAGATCGGGGGCGGCGGCGACGAGCTCGGTGAGCGCGGAGCGGGTGCTGTCCATGGTGCGTGCCTCGAGCGCATGCCCGACGGCGAACAGGACGGTCACCGCGGCGGCCTCCCAGTACTCGCCGATCACCAGGGCGCCGGAGGCGGCGATCGTGACCAGCAGGTCGATGCCGACGGTGCGCACCTGGAGGGCGCGCACGGCGGCGAGGAGGATCGGAGCGCCCGCGACGACCGCGGCGAGCACCATCAGGGCGTCGGAGGCGAGGAGGGGGATCGGGCGGTCGAGGTGGAGGCCGAGCTCGCCGTGCCCGGCGCCGAAGGGGTTCACCCCGGCGCCGAGCGAGAGCAGGGCGGCCAGCAGGATCAGCGCCCCTGCGAGCACCGGCGTGCTCCACGGGCCGCGCCACCAGCGCTGCAGGGCGGTCATGACAGGTCCTCTCGGTCAGGTGATGGGTGGGGGCCGGCTCAGAAGGCCGACGGCGCGGCCGTGTAGCCGGCCTTCGCGATCGCGTCGACGATCTGCTCGGTGGTGGCCACGGCCGGGTCGTGCTCGACCTCGACGCGGCTGGACGCGAACTTCACCGTGACGTCCTGGACGCCCTTCAGTCGACCGACCTGCTTCTCGATCTTGGCCACGCACGAGGGACAGCTGAAGCCCTCGGCGCGGAAGACGGTGCGGGTGCTCGCGGGGGTGGTGGAACCGGTGGTGGCAGACATCGGATGCGGTCCTCTCTCGGTGCTGCGAGGGTGCCTCCCTCGCTGTCACCTCGACCGTAGGAACGAACCGTCGGCCCGACCATGACGGCGGTCAATCAACCGCGCCCTGTTCCTGACCAGGACCGATGTCCCTGTCGGCCCGCGCCGTGCGGGCTATCCTCGCGCCATGACCGCCCCTGACGGGCGGCGCACCATCCCGCTCGCGGAGGTGACGCTGCCGCACCAGTGCCCGGCCCCCGTGCGCCTCGGCGTCCTCGCCCGCTCCGCCTACTTCCACGGCCTGGACGATCAGGCGCTCGAGCGGGTCGACCGCCGCATGCGCACCCTCACGATCCCGGCCGACGCGCCCGTCTTCCGGGCGGGGGAGCCGGCCGACGCGCTCTACGTCGTCGCCGAGGGACGGATGCGGATCGCCGAGGACACGGCCTCCGGCTCTGTCGTGGTCACCGACATCCTCGGCCCGGGTCAGATGTTCGGCGCGATGAGCAGCCTCGGCGACCCGGTCCACCAGCGCACCGCGACCGCGCTGGTCGGCTCCTGCCTGCTGCGCATCGGGCAGGAGGCGTTCCGCGAGGTGGTGGTCGAGAACCCCGTGGTCGGGCTGCGGGTCGTCGACGACCTCGCCGCACGGCTCTCCCGTGCGCAGTCCGACATGGGACGGCAGAGCACGGCCACCGTCGAGCAGCGCGTCGCCCGGGCGCTGCTGCGCCTCGCCGACTCCCTCGGCGAGGACCGGGGCGCCCAGGGCCTGCTGCTCGAGGTGCCGCTGTCCCGCGCGGACCTCGCCGGTCTCGCCCGCTCCACCCCGGAGTCGGTCTCCCGCGTGATGAGCGCGCTGCGACGCGAGGGCGTCATCGACTCCGGCCGGCGCTGGACCTCGATCCTGGACCGCGACGCGCTCGAGGAGCGGGCCGAGGACACGTGAACCGGACTGCCGAGATCGGGCAGGATGCAGGGACGGCTCGTGAGGGACTGCGAGGCACGGGCCCCCTCTCGGACCGCTCCGCCTGACCAGATCGTCCAGCCGAAGGGATCCGCTCCGATGGC
Source organism: Brachybacterium sp. sponge (assembly GCF_001613775.1). NCBI lineage: Bacteria > Bacillati > Actinomycetota > Actinomycetes > Micrococcales > Dermabacteraceae > Brachybacterium > Brachybacterium sp. sponge. Next base: position 1,521,102 of record NZ_LRMP01000001.1, read on the forward strand.
AGAACACGGTGACGCCGACGACTTCAGCCCGCCCCCGTTCTCCTTCGCGCTCATGGGCCATCTCGCGATAGGGATGGTCAAGGCCGCCGTGATCGCCCTGCTGCTCTGGGGTCTGGGACCGACGGGGTGGACGGCGAGCCTCTCCGCGGGATCCGCGATCACCACGGCCGTGGTCGTGATGGTGGCGATCGAGCTCGCCACCACCGGCGTGGAGCGGATCTTCGTCCTCCGGCACCGACACCCGGACCCCGGGAGCATCACGATGACGGTGATCGTCGCCGTGCTCCCGCTGCCGATCGGCCTTCTCGCCGGGCTGGTCCTCGGCCCGGCGCCGTCGTCGGCCCTGACCACGATGGTCGTCACCACGGCGGTCTACTGGATCGCGCTCGTGGCGCTGGAGCGTCCGTGGGCCGACGGGGACACCCAGGCCGATATCCGCAGGAAGCACGAGGAGACGAGGGCGATGACGAGGGAGCAGTTCCGGTCCGAATGACCTGCGTCCTCGCCGGCGTCGGACCCTCGTTGTCCTCTGGTGCCCCCGGCAGGATTCGAACCTGCGACACCCGCTTTAGGAGAGCGGTGCTCTATCCCCTGAGCTACGGAGGCGCTCCGGTCCGGTCGGGGGATGAATCCCCGTGACCGAAGGCCTGGGTCATCGTAGCGTCCCGTGGCAGGATCGCTCCATGTCGACCGCATCGCACGAGACCGCCGCCACCGTCGCCGCCGTGATCCTGGCCGGGGGAGCGGCCTCGCGCCTGGGTGGCACCGACAAGACCCGTCTGCCCATCGCGGGCGCGAGCGTGCTCGAACGCGTGCTGCGCGCCGCGCCCGTCGGCCGCCGCATCGTCGTGGGCCCGAGCGGGGCCGACGGCGGCGACCTCGCCGCCCGCCACGGCGCCCGCTTCGTGCTCGAGGACCCTCCGCGCTCCGGGCCGCTGGCCGCGCTCGCCCGCGGCGTCGCCGAGATCTCCGAGGCGCCCGACGAGGCGACCGTGCTGGTCCTCGGCGGGGACATGCCGCTGCTGCGCCCCGAGACGCTCCGCGCCCTGGCCGCCCGCAGCGCCGAGGCCGGCCGCGTCGTCGCCCTCGAGTCGAAGGACGGGCACGTCCAGTTCCTCGGCGCCGCCTGGCCGCTCGGCCGGCTCCGCGCCGCGCTCGCCGAGATCGAGCACACCGGCGGCGGCTGGGCGGACCTCAGCCTGCGCCGCCTCTACGGCACGCTCGCCGACGAGGGGCTCGTGAGCCTGCCCGTCACCGGCTCCGAGGCCGCCGACATCGACACCCCCGACGCCCTGGACCAGGTGCGCCGCGCCGCCGGCCCCCGCATCGCGCTCGCCCAGATCGAGGTGCCCACCGATCATGAGTCGATGGTCGCCGTGGTCCGCGGCGCCGTCGCCGAGGCCGCCGAGGAGGGCGCCCACCTCGTGCTCCTGCCCGAGGCGACCCTCACCCCCTTCGGCACCGACCTGCGCGGGGCCGCCGAGACCCACCACGAGGACTTCGCCCGCCTGCTCCAGGAGCTCGCCGACGAGCACTCCCTGGTCGTGGTCGCCGGCTCCTTCAGCCCCGCCGACGACGGCCGCGTCCACAACACCGTGCTCGTGCGTGGCCCCGGCGGCACCCCCTCGCTCGAGTACCGCAAGATCCACCTCTTCGACGCCTTCGACGCCGACGAGTCCGCCACCGTCGCCCCCGGGCAGGAGCTGGTCACCTTCGACCTCGCCGGCACCCGCTTCGGCCTGGCCACCTGCTACGACATGCGCTTCCCGGGGCAGTTCACGGCGCTCGCCCGCCGCGGCGCGCACGCGATCCTGCTGCCGACGGCCTGGGCCGAAGGGCCCGGCAAGCGCGAGCAGCTCCAGCTGCTGTTGCGCGCGCGGGCGCTGGACTCGACCTCGGTGATCCTCGCCGCCGACCAGTCCCCGCCCGCCGGCTATGCGGGCAGGGCCCCGCGCGGCATCGGCCGCTCCGCCGCCGTCGGCCCGCTGGGACGGATCCGGCAGGAGCTCGGGCTCGAGCCCGGACTGCTGATGGTCGACCTGGACCTCGCCGAGGTCGAGACGGCGCGCGCGACCCTGCCCGTGCTGCGCCACGCGGTGCCGCTGCCCGAGCGCTGAGCCCGCGGCGAGGACGACCGGGGTGCGGGACCGCCGGACATCCGGTGCGGCGGGCCCGCCCGTCGGCGTGACCAGGGGAACAGACCCGCCCCGACCGTCTCGCGTACCCTGCCGGGGTGAACACCCTGCTCAGCCGCCATGCCTCCGTTCGCCCCGCCGTCCTCGCAGCGCTCTTCGCCGCCCTGCTCGCCGCGCTCCTCGCGCTCGGCGCGCCCGCGCAGGCCCATGACACGCTGCTCGAGTCGGATCCGGCCGACGGCGCGACGCTGGAGACCTCGCCCGAGGCGATCACCCTCACCTTCTCCGCCGACATCCTCGAGGTGAGCCCGCTGGTGCGGATCACCGACGAGTCCGGCGAGCAGCTGGCCGAGATCACCCCGAGCGTCGACGGACCCGTCGCCACCGCGACCCTCGAGGAGCCGCTGCCCGCGGGGACAAGCACCGTCCAGTGGCGCGTCGTCTCCAGCGACGGCCATCCCATCGAGGGCACCTTCGAGGTGACCGTCGAGCAGGACGCCGCCGCGGAGGAGACCACCGAGGCGCCCGCCGAGGAGAGCGCCCCCGCCGAGACCACCGCCCCCGCGGAGCAGGGCGAGGAGGCCACGGCCGAGGCCGCCGAGGAGGAGAGCGGCTCCTCGATGACCCCGCTGCTCATCGTGCTCGGCGTCGTCGTGGTCGGCGCGGTCGGCGCGGTGCTGCTGATCATGCGCCGCCGCGACTGAGGACCACGCCGTCGGCCGCTCGACCGCGCGCCGCCGGCCCACCGGCTGCGCGCCCCGGCCCGTCAGCCGTGGACCGAGCCCGGACACGGAAGAACCCCCGAGGTATGCCTCGGGGGTTCCTCGTTGCTCAGGGGGAGCGGGGACTCAGTTGTCCTTGTCGTCGTCCCCGCCGAGCCCGAGTCGGTCGCGGGCGGCGTCCGCGCCCTTGTCGACGTGGCCGTCGACGTTGTCCGGAGTGCGACCCTTGACCTGCTCGGTTGCACCGTCGAGGCCCTGCTCGACCTTGTCCGGGTTGTCGTCGGCGAAGCCCTTGGCCTTGTTCAGCGCGTCATCGAAGCCCATGTTCATGTCCTTTCGCTCGCGGAACCACCCCGTGACCGGGGCGACATCGCCAACTTACGACGCCCCGCCGCCGTGACTCAAACGTGACCCGACGATCCGACCGGATCTGGTCGAATCTGCGCGCGACAGGCGTGATCGATCGCAAAGCGCGCAATACTGTCTGCGTGAGCATGCGCGAAACCGGGCACCGCCCCTCCCCGTCGACCCCCTCGAGCCCATCCCAGGCGCCGCGCCGCGCAGCGAGGGGACGCAGCGCCCGCTGGGACCACGTGCTCTCGCTGCTGACCACCACCAAGCGCCTCAGCGTCGCCGAGGTCGCCGCCGACCTCGAGGTCAGCGAGTCCACGGTGCGACGGGACTTCATGGAGATGGAGCGGGCCCAGCTCGCCCGGCGCACCCACGGCGGGATCGTCGCGGTCGACGTCGCCTACTCCCTCGCCAGCGTCCCGCGCGCGGCCGACGAGGGCTCCGCCCAGCGCGAGCGGGTCGCGGACCGCGCCGCCTCCCTCGTCGAGCCCGGGCAGATCATCGGCTTCAACGGCGGGCGCACCACCACCTCCGCCGCCCGTCGGGCCGTCTCCCGCTCCGACCTCGACTCCCGCGACGGGACGCCGGGCCTGACCGTCGTCTGCGCGGCGCTGAACATCGCCACCGAGGCCGTGCTGCGCCCCTCCGTGCGCACCGTCGTGCTCGGCGGCGTCGCCGAGCCCTACTCCTTCGAGCTCACCGGCCCCCTCGCCACCGCCACCATGCGCGACCTGTGGCTGGACACGATGTTCGTCGGCACCGTCGGCCTCGACCTCGGCGCGGGCCTGACCTGCAACTCCGACGCCGAGGCGGGAGTCACCCGGATCATGATCGGCCACTCCCGCCGCGTCGTCGGCCTCGCCACCGCCGACAAGATCGGCCACCGCGCACTCGCCGGGATCTGCCCCGTCTCCGTGCTCACCGACCTGATCATCGCCGGCCCCGTCCCCGAGGACCTCCGCGCCCATCTGCAGGAGAGCTCGGTGCGCCTGCACGAGGTGTGAGCAGGTCGGGCGTCCCACGGCGGCACGCCTGCGCGGACGCCCGCCGCGCTCCCGGTAGCGTGGGCTCCCATGTGGAGTTTCCTGCGCGGGAAGAAGCGACCGGAGAGCACGGGCCAGGAGGCGCCGTCGCGCGACGACGCCCTGTCGGCCCTCGCCCGGGAGCGTCGCGGCGAGCGGTCCGGGGACCAGCAGGTGGCCCCCGCGAGCCCCGACCCGGCACCCGCCGCCCCGCAGCGCGAGGAGCCCCCGGCCGAGCCGGCGAGGACCGGCGGCTACGAGGTCGTGCTCGACCACCGTTTCGAGGAGGTCGGGGCCGGGATCGCGCCCGGGCAGGACGAGGACGGCGTGCCCGTGGTCCGCCGCGAGCACCGCCCGCTCAGCCGCGAGGACCGCGTCGCCGACGCCCTGGACCGCTGGGCCCAGCAGATCACCGGCGGCGTCACCGCCCCCTCCTTCCTCACCCAGATCCGTGCCGGCGGCACGGTCCTGGACCTCACCCACTCCCACCCCTCCGGCCTCGCTCAGCTCCTCGCCGGCCGCGGCCCCACGCGCCTGTCCTCCCTGGTCCGCGAGGTCGGAGCGCTCGCCGACGCCCGGGCCCACGCCCGCACCATCCGTGAGGTCGCCGAGCGACACGCGGAGGAGGTGGGCCTGACCACCTGCCACCTCGGGATCGGCGAGGCGATCTGGTACCCCGAGGACGGCTCCGAGCCGATCCACGCCCCCGTGCTCGTGCGCCCCGTGACCCTGCGCCTGCGCGGCAACGCCCGTGAGGACGTCGACCTCGAGGTCGACGCGACCGCGGACCTCAACCCCGTCCTGCTGCGCGCCCTGCGCGAGGCGGGCGTCGCCGTCGACGCGAGAGCGCTGCTGGCCACGACCGACGGCGCCCACGGCTTCGACCCCAACCCTGTCCTGGACGCGTTCCGCTCCCTCGGCCAGCCGCTGACCGGCTTCCGCGTCCTGCACGCCCTCGTCGTCGGGAACATGATGGACGCCGCCGGCTCCGTCGCCGAGGACCTCGCCGAGGCGCGCGAGGACTGGGCCGCCTCGCCGCTGGTCGCCGCGCTCGCCGGCGACGAGACCGCCCGCACCGAGGTGCAGGACGCGGCGGGGACCGAGCTCCCCTCGGTGCCCGAGGACGAGCTGGTCGCCGCCGTCGACCCCGGCCACCGCGCCGTGCTCGAACGGGTCCTGGCCGGTGGGGACCTCGCCGTGCCCACCCCGCCCGGCACCACCAGCCTCGGCCTCGTCGTCGACCTCGCCGAGGAGCTCAACGCCCGCGGCAAGAGCGTCCTGATCGTCTCCCAGCGCCGCCGCAACCTCTCCCAGCTCGTCGAGATCGCCCGCCGCCGCGGCCTCGACGAGCTCGTCTGCGACCTCTCCCCGGACCCGTCCCTGCAGCGCAACGCCTCCGCCTCGCTGCTGCGCAGCCTGCGCCGCGCCGGCTCCCACGGACTCGGTCCGGACGACGCCGCCCCTGAGGAGCTCGGCGCCAGCCGCGACATCCTCGTCGGCCACGTCGAGGCGATGCACCGGATCCAGGAGCCGTGGGACGCCTCCGCCCACGACGCGATCTCCGCGCTCGCCGCACTGACCCGCCTCCACCCCGCCCCCCGCACCTCGGTGCGGCTGCCCGGCTCCGTGGCCGCGCAGATGGTGGGGGAGGACCGCGACCGCTACGCCGAGGCGCTGCGCGAGGCGGCCGAGGTGGGCGTTCTCTCCACCGGCCCCGAGCAGACCGCCTGGTACGGCGCGCCGATCAGCTCCGACACCCAGGCGTCGCGGGCCGAGGAGCTCGTGGACCAGCTGCGGGACGAGATCCTGCCGCAGCTGCGCCGCGCCGGTGCCCGCGCCGGCGGAGAGCTGGGCCTGCGCGAGCCCGCGACCCTCGTCCAGCTCGGCGAGCGCCTCGCCCTGCTGGACCGGGTGCAGGCGCTGCTGGGCACCTTCCAGTCCGCCGTGTTCGCCGCCCCGCTGCCCGATCTCGTCGCCGCCACCGCCGACAAGCGCTGGCGCGAGGAGCGCGGCGTGGAGATGGGCTTCGGCGCCCGTCGGCGGCTGAAGAAGGAGGCCGCCGCGCTGCAGCGCCCCGCCGCCCTGTCCCCGGACCTGCACCGCGATCTCGGCGAGGCCCGTGACGTGGTCGAGGAGTGGCGCCGCCACGTTGCCGAGGCGGAGGGGAGCCCCTCGCGGCCGTCCCTGCCCGAGGACCTCGAGCAGATCCACCGCATCGCCGCCCGTTCGCAGAAGGTGCTCGACGAGCTCGCCGTGCTGCTGGACGGCACCGGAGCCGGCGCCGACCTCGCCCGCACCGACCTCGACGAGCTCGAGCGCCGCGTCGAGGCCCTCGCCGCGGACCGCTCCGACCTCGAGACCCTCCCGCGCCGCACCGAGCTGCTGCGCCGACTCGGCTTCGACGGCCTCGGCGAGCTCGTCGAGGACCTCCGTGCCCGCCGCGTCCCGATCGACCAGGTCGGCGCCGAGCTGGAGCTGGCCTGGTGGCGCAGCGTCCTCGAGCTGATCGCCGGCGCCGAGCCGACGATCTCCCAGTACGACGGCACCTCCCTCTCCCAGGTCGCCGAGCGGTTCCGCCGCCTGGACTCCGCCTATCTCGCCGACGCCTCCGCCCGCGTGCACGCCGCGGCCGACGAGACGCGGGTGGCGACGATGAAGCTCTACCCGGACACCTCCCGCGCCGCGATCGCCGAGCTCGCCCGCTCCTCGACCGTGTCCATCCGCGACCTCGCCGCGAAGTACGAGGACATCCTCTTCGCGGCCCGCCCCGCCTGGCTCGCCTCCCCGTACCTGGTCCCGCAGGTCATCCCGCGGGGACGTCACTTCGACGTGCTGATCGTCGCCGACGGCGGGCGCCTGCCCACCGCCGCGGCGCTGCCCTCGATCGTCCGGGCGTCGCAGACCGTCGTCGTCGGCGATGTGCTCGAGTACGGCGGGGACTCGGTCCCGAGCCTCCTCGACGACATGCTGCGCATCGCCCCGCACCAGGAGATCCTGCGCGATCCCCATCCCGCGACCGAGGGGCTGCGCGGCTTCGCCCAGCGCCGCGCCCTGGTCGGCGAGGTCGTGGCCGTGCCGAGCCCCGTCGCCCCCGAGCAGGACCGCCTGGTCACCGTCGAGAACGGCCGCGGCCCCGTCACCGAGGGGACGGAGTACGTCGAGTCCACCGAGGCGGAGCTGCGCCGCGTCACCGACCTCGCGATCGAGCACGCCCGCACCCGCCCCGAGCGGTCCCTGGCCGTGCTCACCTTCACCGAGGAGCACGCCCGGCGCCTGATGGAGCGGATCATGAACACCGTCTCCGTCATCCCGGCGCTGCGCGACTACTTCGACCCCGGCGCCCGCGAGGTGTTCACCGTGCTGCCCGCCGCGCAGGCCACCTCCGTGCTGCGCGACGACATCATCGTCTCGATCGGCTTCGGGAAGACCCCGCACGGCCGGCTGCTGCACCGCTTCGGACCGCTGTCCGAGGAGAGCGGCCGCAAGGCCCTCGCCACCGTCATCACCCGCGCCCGCGGCCGCACCACCGTGGTCTCCTCCCTCGCCGTGCAGGACCTCGACCACGCCCGGCTGCGCTCCGACGGCGCCCGGGACCTGCGCGCCCTGCTCTGGGTGCTGCAGGGCGGGCACGACGTCCCCGTCGTCCCCCATGTCGCCGCGCTCACGGGCAGCGACGAGGAGATCGCTCCGCCCGACCCCGAGGCGCCGCGCGCCGCACCCGCCGCCCCCGCCCCGGACGGGAGCGAGGGCGCCGTGCAGGAGGGCCGCGGAGGCGCCGCGGCGGAGCCCGCCGCTCCCGCGGAGCCGGCGCTCGCGCAGGAGCTCTCCGACGAGGACCTCGACGCCGCGATCGAGGCGGCGTTGGCCCGCAAGTCCGCCGGCTCCCCGCAGAGCGCGGACCCCGAGGCCGACAGCGCCGGGACCGGTCAGGAGGCGGAGCAGCCCGCGGCGGAGTCCGACGACGCCGCCCGGGCCGCGGCAGGCGGCGCTGCCGGCGCCGACGCGCCCGCGGGCACCGAGGCGCTCTCCGACGCCGACGAGACGGCCGCCGCGCGGCCCGAGCCGGAGACCGAGCGGGCCCCGCGCGAGCTCGAGACCGACGCCCTCGTCCAGGACCTCGCCGACCGCCTGCGCCGGCTCGGCCTGCTGGTCGAGCGGGACTTCGGCCTGTCCGCGGACCGGATCGAGCTCGCGCTCGGCCACCCGGACATGCCCGGCCGGCTCCTGCTGGCCGTGGACACCGACGGCGCCCGCTACGTCGACACCCCCAGCCAGCGCGAGCGCGACCGGCTGCGGGCCGAGCGCCTTGAGGCCGCCGGCTGGGCGACCGAGCGCGTGTGGTCCTGGGCCCTGTTCATCGACCCCGACGGGGAGGCCGAGCGGATCCGTCGCGCCCTGGATCGGGCGCTGCGCCTGGTCCAGGAGGAGGAGAGCTCTGACTCGCCCTCCGGCGTCGGCACGATCCGCCATCGTCTGCCCCGCCCGCAGATCCCCGCCGGTCATCCGCTGAGCTTCTACTCCAGCGACGACTTCGACGCGGTGGTGGAGTACATCTGCTCCGATGGCCGCGCGCGGCTCGAGGAGCATCTGGCCACCGAGGTGCGCAGCTTCCTCGGCTTCGAGCAGCGCTCCGTGCTGCTGGACGTCTCCGTCTCCAGCGCGATCCGCCGCTACCAGGAACGGCAGTGAGCGGGAGCTCCTCGACCGGCGGAGGTGCCGCCTCCGGCGGCAGCCCGTCGGCCCGCGGAGGCGAGTCGGCCCGCGGGGGAGCGGCGAGGCCCGCCCGCCGGGTCGTCGTCTCCTCCGTGACCGGCAAGCCGATCGACTGGGAGGCGCAGGACGCGTCCGCCCCCACCCCCTCCCGCGGCGGAGAGCCGAAGGTGATCCCGGACCGTCTCGCCGAGGACGCCCCCGAGCCCGGGGCCGACGAGTCCAACGATGCCCGCCTCAGCGGCGACGTGCCCCCGCACTGGGGGCGCGGCCGCTGACCGGGCGGGCGGTCCGGGCCGCGCCCCGACCGTCCCGGCGACGGGTTCTGGTGACCGGGCGCGGAGTCGGTCACTCGCGGCACCGTCCTGTGCAGGGACCGGGTGCCCGGCTCCGTAGGCTGTCGGCATGACGGACACCGCTCCCGCCGCCGCGCCCGCCGACACCGCCCTCCCGCGCCACCGCAACCCGCTCGGGAACCTCCTGCGCGGCGCGTTGATCGGGGTGGTCGAGACCGTGCCCGGCGTCAGCGGCGGCACCGTCGCGCTGGTCACCGGGATCTACGACGAGCTGATCGAGGCGGGGCACCGGATCACCGCCGCCGCCCGTCGCCTCGTGACCGGGCCGGAGCGCGTCGTCGGAGCGCGTGAGCAGCTGCGCGGCGTGAACTGGCTGCTCGTGCTTCCGCTGCTGGTCGGCATGGCGGCCGCCGTCCTCACCATCGCCGGGCCCGTCGGAGGTCTCGTCGAGGACCACCCCGAGACGATGCGCGCCCTGTTCCTCGGCCTCGTCGCCGGCTCGGTGCTGGTGCCCGTGCGGCTCTCCGGCGGTGCGTGGCGCGGAGCGGAGCTCGGCCTGTTCGCCCTCGGCGCGGTCGGCGGGCTGCTGCTGACCTCCCTGCCCTCGACCTCCCTCGAGCCGAGCCCGTGGGTGGTCGCCCCCGCCGCCGCGATCGCCGTGTGCGCGCTCGTGCTGCCCGGCGTCTCGGGATCCTTCCTGCTGCTGAGCGTCGGCCTCTACCAGCCCACCCTGCAGGCCGTGGACCAGCGGGACCTCGGCTACATCGCCTGGTTCGGGCTGTGGGCCCTCGTGGGGCTCGTGGTCATCGTGAAGCTCATGCGGATCCTGCTGACCCGTCACCACCGCGGCACCATGGTGGTGCTCGCAGGCGTCATGATCGGCGCCCTGCGCAGCCTCTGGCCGTGGCAGGACGTCTCGGGCGCCCTGCAGCGTCCGGGCGCGGACTGGCCGCTGATGCTGCTCCTCGCCCTCGTCGGCGTGGCGGCCGTGCAGCTGCTCGTCCTCGTAGAGTCCCGCCTCGCCGCCCGCGCCCCGTAGGCCCGAGAGCGCCCGCCGGGACGGCCCCCGCGGCCCGACGCCTGCGCCGTACCCTGGCGGCATGACTGACACGAGCACCGACAGCATCGACCTCTCCGCCACCCGCGTCGCCCTGATCGGGGCCGGGAACATGGGCGGACCCGTCGGCCGCACCATGCTCGACGCCGGGGTGCGTCCCGAGAACCTGCGGATCGCGAACTCGAGCCCGGCCAGCAGCGAGCGCGCCGCGGAGGAGCTCGGCGCGACTGCCGCCGCCTCCCGGGCCGGCGCGGTCGAGGGCGTCGACGTCGTCGTCCTCGGCGTGAAGCCCTACCAGATCCTCGACCTCGTCGCCGAGCTGCGGGACGACCTCCCCGGCGGCGCCGTGGTGCTCTCCCTCGCCGCCGGCACCACCCTCGCGCAGATCCAGGACGCGCTCCCGTCGGGCACCGCCGTCGCCCGTGCCATGCCGAACACCCCCATCTCGGTGGGGGAGGGGGCCGTGGGCCTCATGCGCGGCGACGCCGTCTCCGACGAGCAGCATGCGCTGCTGCACGCCCTGTTCTCGAGCGCCGGCGTGGCCGTGGACATCACCGAGGAGCAGGTACACGCCTTCATCGGCACCGCCGGATCGATGCCCGCCTTCGTCTTCACGATCATCGAGGCGATGACCGACGAGGCCGTGCGGCTCGGGCTGAAGCGCGACCTCGCCGCCTCCCTCGTGCAGCAGACGGTGCGCGGCGCCGCGACCATGCTCACCGAGAGCGGCACCCACCCGGCCGTCGCGAAGAACGCGGTCTCCAGCCCCGGCGGCACCACCGTGCAGGGCCTCGCCGCCCTCGAGCGGGAGGGAGTGCGCGCCGGCGTCGCCGCCGCCATGGCCGCCGCGGCCGACTCCTCCCGCGCGATGAGCAAAGGCTGATCGACGTGCAGCGAGCTTGCGAGCGGTAGGGGCACCGGTCACCCTGCCCCTCCGGCCGCGGCCCCGTCAGATGGTCAGTTACTGGCGCGTGGCGTACCACTACGCCGATATAGGCATAGAGCCACGCCACGCGCCAGCACCTGACCACACCCCGCCACGCCAGGCCCGGAGCGGACCTGCCACGGCCGTTCCGGCCCCGGAAGCACAGGCCCAGGCCCGGGAGAGCCGGTGCTCGCCCTGGTCGACGCGCATGGTGCCCGCGGCGCTCAGGCGCGCTGGGAGAACTTCTCGATCTGGCCCGGGCGGCCGGAGACGATCAGCAGGTCGTGCGCGGCGACCACCGTCTCCGGCACCGCATAGGTGAAGTCCTTGCCAGGTGACTTCACGCCCACCACGGTCACGCCGAAGCGCCGGCGGATGTCGGAGTCAGCGAGGGTCATGCCCTGCACCTCGCGCGGCGGGCGCATCTTCACGATCGCGAAGTCGTCGTCGAACTCGATGAAGTCCATGAGGCGGCCGTTGACCAGGTGCGCCACCCGCTTGCCGGCGTCGGCCTCGGGATAGACGACGTGGTGGGCGCCGATGCGCTGCAGGATCCGGCCGTGCGCGGAGGAGATCGCCTTCGCCCAGATCACGGGCTTGCCGAGGTCCACCAGGTTCGTCGCGATCAGCACGCTGGACTCGATCGAGGTGCCCACGCCCACCACCGCGATGCGGAAGTCGCCGGCGCCGACCTGCTCGAGCACCTCGGGCTGGGTCGCATCGGCCCGCACCACGTGGGTGAGCTGGCCGGAGTACTTCTGGACGAGGTCCGGATCGGTGTCGATCGCGAGCACCTGCGTGCCGAGCTTCTCGAGGGTCAGGGCGATCGCGGCGCCGAAGCGGCCCAGGCCGATCACGAGGACGCCCTCGTCGCGGGCGGTGCGGGGCATGTCGGCTCCTTCGGGTCGGGCGCGGTCGAGCGGGATGCGGTCGGGGCCGGCTCAGTCTAGGCCGGTCCCGTCGGGGCTCAGCCCACGATCGGTCGCTCCTCGGGGTACTGGATCATCCGCACCCGGGAGCGGACGGCGAGGGCGGCGCCGAGGGTCATCGGGCCCAGTCGACCCACGTACATGCACGCCGCGAGCACTGCCTTCGCCTCGGTCGGCAGGGACGAGGTGATCCCGGTGGACAGCCCCACGGTGCCGAAGGCGGACAGCGACTCGAAGAGCACCTGGTCCAGCGAGTACGGGGTCATCCGCAGCAGCACGAAGGTCGCCGCGAACACGATCGTGGCGCTCATGACGAGCACGCCGATGGCCTGGCGGATCGTGTCGTGGGGGATGCGGCGGCCGAACACCTCCACGTCGGGGTTGCCGCGGATCTCCGCCCAGATCGACAGCATCAGCAGCGCGAAGGTGGTCACGCGGATGCCGCCCGCGGTGGAGCCGGAGCCGCCGCCGATGAACATCAGCACGTCGGTGAGCAGGCGCGACTCGGTGGTCAGCTGGCCCACGTCCAGCGTCGCAAAGCCGCCTGATCGCGGCATGATCGCGGCGAATCCGGCGGCGAGCACCTTCGTGCCCACTTCCTTGTTCCCCAGGGTGGCGGGGTTGGACCACTCCATCGCGAGGAAGCCGCCGAACCCGACCATCAGCAGCAGCGCCGTCGTGGTGAGGGTCAGCTTCGCGTGGACGCTCCACTTCCGCGGGGTGCGCAGCTTCCGCACCACCACCAGGATCACGGGGAAGCCGAGGGAGCCCACCAGCACGGCGAGACCGATCGGGATGGTGAAGAACGGGTCGCCGAGGTACTGCGCAGCGCCCGCGGCCTCGGGCACGAAGCCCGCGTTGTTGAAGGCGCTGATCGCATAGAACAGACCCAGGAACAGCGACTCCCCGACCCCGTGCTCGGTGATGACCATGTACGGGGTCAGCGCCACGAAGGTCGCGATCTCGAAGGCGGTGGAGGTGATGAGGATGACCCGCAGCACCCCGCCCACCTCGGCGAGTCGCTCGGCGCGGGTCTCCTGCGCGGTGATCACCCGCTGGGCGAGACCGAGCCGGTGCATCACCGAGATGCTCAGCAGCGAGGCGACCGTCATCAGCCCCAGCCCGCCGAGCTTCACCGCCACCATGATCACGGTCAGTCCGAAGGACGACCAGTGGGTGCCGGTGTCGACGGTGACCAGCCCGGTCACGCAGATCGCGGAGACGGCGGTGAACAGCGCGTCGATGAGATCGGTGCCCTGACCGTCGCGCGTGGCGATCGGCAGGGAGAGCAGCGCCGTGAACAGGCCGATGAGCATGGTGAACACGCCCAGCGCGATCCGGGCCGGGGTCGCCTTGGCCAGCGACCGGGCGTGATCGCGCAGGCCCTGCCGTCGGGCGTGCAGGGCGGGGCCGGACAGCCGCCGCCGGGTGGGCGGGGTCCCCCGTTCGGTCATCGCATCCCTCGTCCTCGTGGCGACCGGCGGTCGCGTCCGCGGCAGTCTAGACCCGTCCCGCGCGAACACCCGTCCCTCGGGATCCTCGGTACGCTCACCCCATGCCCGCCGACGTGCCCGCCCCTGCCCAGGTCCCCGCCCCCGACGGCGTCGGGATCGTCTGGGACGACGCCCTGTGCGAGTACGACTTCGGGCCCTACCATCCGATGGCCCCGATCCGCCTCACGCTCACCCGGATCCTCGCGGGCGCGGCCGGGGTGCTGGACCGCGAGTGCGTGCGGACCCTGCCCGCCCCCGTCGCGAGCGACGAGGAGCTCCGGACCGTCCACGATCCCGCCCTGGTCCAGGCGGTCAGGCGGTCTTCGCCCGGCTTCGAGGGGCTGAGCGCCGAGGACCTCGACGAGCTGATCTCCTTCGGCATCGGCGGTGACGACGTCCCGCCCTTCCCCGGCATGCACACCGCCTCCGCCCGCATCGCCGGCGGCTCCCTCGCCGCGGTCGACGCGATCCTCGCCGGTCACGTGCGCAGCGCGGTCAACGTCGCCGGCGGCATGCACCACGCCAAGCCCGGCAGCGTCTCCGGCTTCTGCGTCTACAACGACGCCGCCCTCGCCGTGCGCCGGGCCCTGGACGCGGGCGAGGAGCGGGTGATGTACGTCGACGTCGACGTCCACCACGGCGACGGCGTCGAGCGCGCGCTGTGGGACGAGCCGCGCGCAGTGACCCTCTCGATCCACGAGACGGGGGAGCGGCTCTTCCCCGGCACCGGCTTCGTCCAGGACACCGGCGGACCCTCCGCGCAGGGCACCGCGATCAACGTCCCGCTCCCGCCCCGCACCACGGCCGACGGCTGGGTGCGGGCGATCCGTGCGACCGTCCCCGCCCTGGTCCGGGCGGTGAAGCCCACGCTGCTGGTCACCCAGCACGGCGCCGACACCCACCGCAGCGACCCGCTGGCCGACTTCTCCGTCACCCTCGAGGCGCAGCGTGAGGTGATGATGCTGATGAAGGAGCTGGCCGACGAGGTGTGCGGCGGGCGCTGGCTCGCCCTCGGCGGCGGCGGGTATGCGGTGATCGACGTGGTCCCGCGCTCCTGGACCCACCTGCTCGCGGTCGCGACGGGCGCGCCGATCGACCCGTCCGCGCCGCTGCCGCAGGAGTTCCTCGAGGCGGCCGAGCGTGCCCGCACCGAGCACGGCCTCTCCCCGGAGCCGTCGGTGCGGCGCTTCGGCGACGACCGCCCCCTGGCCGTGCGCGACTGGGAGCACGGCTTCGACCCCGAGGACCCGCTCGACCGGGCGGTCCAGGCCGCGCGCCGCGGCGCCTTCCCCGAGTGGGGACTGGACCCCTTCCTGGACTGAGCGGTCCCGGGACGGGCCGGGTGATCCGTCGGCCCCGCCTCGCCGGCACGGCCCGCGTTCCAGGGACGACGCTCCCGACGACCTGCCACAATGACGCCCAGGTGCCCCGTGCCCGGGGCCCGCACCCGACCATCCCGGGGGAGCCATGACCGATCGGACCACCCAGGTGCTCGACACCTTCGCGGAGCATCTGCGCACGCTCACGCTGCCGCTGCCCGTCGAGGGCGCCGAGGCCGCCCGCACCGAGGCCCGCGCCGCCCTCTCGCAGCTCGCCGACCACGTCACCCCCCGTCTGGCCTCCCTCGACGCGCCGCTGCTGGTCGTGATCGGCGGCTCCACCGGCGCCGGCAAGTCCACGCTCGTCAACGCCCTGGTCGGCGCCCCGGTCAGCCGCTCCGGCGCGATCCGCCCCACCACGCGCCGGCCCGTGCTCCTCCACCACCCGGCCGACGAGCCCTGGTTCACCGGCACCCGCATCCTGCCCGGCCTCGCCCGTATCCACGGAGGCACGAGCCCCGGCGCCGGGGACGCCGAGGCGCCGGGGGCGCAGGACACGACCGGCGACGTGGACCCCGCGACCTCGCTGGCCCTCCACGCCGAGGAGCGGATCCCGCAGGGCCTCGCACTGCTGGACGCCCCGGACATCGACTCGGTCGCGAAGGGCAACCGCGAGCTCGCCCGGCAGCTGCTGCGCGCCGCGGACCTGTGGCTCTTCGTCACCACCGCCAACCGCTACGCCGACGCCGTGCCCTGGGAGGTGCTGCGCACCGCCGCCCAGCGCGACGTGACCGTCGACGTGGTCATGAACCGCATCCCGGACCGCGACGGCGTGGCCGAGGAGCTCGCCGCCGACCTCACCTCCATGCTCGAGCGGCAGGGCGTCGAAGTGGACCGGCTCTTCCTGGTCCCCGAGACCACGATCGACGACGACGGCATGCTGCCGCCCGAGGTGATCGCCGAGCTCGCCGCACACTTCACCGCGCTCGCGGCCGACGAGGAAGGACGGCGCCGCATCGCCCGGCGCACCCTCGCCGGCGCCGTCGACGGCCTCGCCGCCTCCGCCCACGACATCGCCGAGCACGCTGCGCTCCAGGACGACGAGCGCCGGCGGCTGCGCGAGGAGGCCGTGGCCGCGTTCTCCGGCTCCCGGGAGCGGATCGATGCCGCCCTCGGCGACGGCTCCCTGCTGCGCGGCGAGGTGCTCGCCCGCTGGCAGGACGTGGTGGGGACCGGCGAGTTCTTCCGCGGTGTGGAGTCCTTCGTGACCCGCGCCCGGGACCGCCTCGGCCAGATGCTCTCGGGCCGCCCCGCCCCCGCGGTCGAGGCCGAGCAGGCGCTCGGCAGCGGACTCGTCCACGTCGTCGTCGACGAGACGGCGCGCGGCGCCGAGCGGGCCGACGCCGCCTGGCGCGCGAGCGCCGCAGGACGCTCCCTCGCCGAGGGCCAGGACCTCACCCGGATCGACGAGGACTACCCCGAGCAGGTCCGCGCCGCGGTGCGCGCCTGGCAGGGCGACGTGCTCGAGCTGGTCCGCGCCGAGGGCGCCGACCGCCGCACGAAGGCGCGGGTGATCTCCCTCGGCGTGAACGTCGTCGGCGTCGCGCTGATGGTCGTCGTCTTCGCCTCCACCGCCTTCATCCCCACCGGCCTCGAGGTCGGCGCCGGGGCGGCGACCGCCGTCGTCGGCCAGCGGCTGCTCGAGGCGATCTTCGGCGACGAGGCCGTCAGGCGCATGGCGAAGGCCGCCCGGGAGTCCCTCACCGGCCGGCTCGACGCCCTGGTCGCCGAGCGCTCCGCCCCCTTCCTCGACCGGCTCGACGCGCTCGGCGACGACGACGCCGCGGAGGAGCTCGAGGCCGACGCCGAGGCGCTCGCCGCCCTCGCCCGCGACATCCGGGAGGAGACCCGATGAGCCTCCGCCGCCCCCGCACCACCCCGCTGCACGAGCGGCTCGACGCCCTGGACCGGGCGCTCTCCGCGCTCGACGGGATCGCCCCCGGCGAGGCCCTGACCGGGACGACCGAGCTGCTGGAGAGGATCGACCGCCGCCGCGCCCTCTCCGCCGAGCACACCGTGATCGGACTGTTCGGCGCGACCGGCTCCGGGAAGTCCTCCCTGCTCAACGCCCTGATCGGCAAGGACGTGGCCCGCGCGGCGGTGCGCCGCCCCACCACCTCCGCCCCGCTCGCCGCCGTGCTCGGCGACGCGGGCAGCGAGGCGCTGCTCGACTGGCTCGAGGTCGAGGAGCGCCACGCCCTCGACGACGGCACGGCGCTGGCGCGGGCGGCCTCCCGGCCGGCCCACAGCCGCCGTGCCCGCCGTGCCGAGGCCGGCACGCCCGGCGTCGTGCTGCTGGACCTGCCGGACCTCGACTCGGTCGAGTCCGCCCACCGAGACATCGCCGAGCGCATGACCGGGATGGTCGACGTGATCGTGTGGGTCACCGACCCGCAGAAGTACGCCGACGCGCTGCTGCACCACGAGTTCGTGCGCCCCTTCGCCGGCCACGACGCGGTCACCGTGCTGGTCCTGAACCAGGTGGACCGGCTCCGCGAGGCCGAGCGCGAGGGCGTGCTCGCCTCCCTCGCCGCGATCGCCCGCGCCGACGGGCTCGAGAGCGCGCCCGTCCTCGCCGCCTCCGCCGAGACCGGGGAGGGGATCGAGGAGCTGCGCGAGCACCTGCTCCTCATCGCCCGCAGCCGCGAGGCCGTGGTCGAGCGGCACCGGGCCGACGTGCGCGGCGCCGCCGCGCAGCTGCGCGAGGCCGCGGATCCCACCGGCATGGCCGAGCACTCGAGCCCCGCCGCGATCGACACCCTCGTCGAGGACCTCTCCCTGGCCGCCCGGGTCGAGCCCGTCGCCCGCGCCGTCGGCGGCTCCTACCGCCATCGCGCGGCGCGCCGCGTCGGCTGGCCGCCGCTGCGTTGGATCCGCTCCGTGCGCGCGGACCCTCTGGCCAGGCTCGGCATCGGCCGGGGCCGTGACGGGGAGGGCCTCGAGCGCACCTCCCTGCCCGCTCCGGACGCCGCGGCCTCCGCCCGCGCCTCCGGGGGCGTGCGCCGATTCGCCGACGACGCCTCGGCCGGCGGCAGCGACCCCTGGCGCGCCGCCGTCCGCGCCGCGGCCCGCTCCGAGGAGGAGGCGCTCCCGGACGCCCTGGACCAGGCGGTCGCGGAGGCGGACCTCCGTGCGGGGGAGACCTCCTGGTGGTGGCGGGTGCTGGACGTGCTGCAATGGCTCGCGCTGCTGATCGGCGTGGTGGGCCTCGGCTGGCTGGGCCTGAACGCCGCCCTCGCCTTCCTCGGGGTGCCCCCGCCGCCGATGCCGATGGTCGAGGAGCTGTGGATCCCGATCCCGCTGCCCACGGTGATGCTGGTCCTCGCGATCGCGGCGGGGATCCTGCTGGCCGTCGCAGGCTCCGCGATCGCCGCGATGAGCGGCGCGTGGCACCGTCGTCGGGCGCGGCGCCTGCTCACCGCCCGGGTGCGGGGGACCGCGCAGGATCTCGTCGTCGAGCCGGTCGACGAGACGCTGCACCGGGCACGGCAGGCTGCGAGCGATCTCGCACGCGCGCACGGTGAGTGAGGCGGCGGGACGGTGTAGAGTGGATCGTCGACCGTGGCGTCGGCCGGGCGTCGGCCCGGGAGACTGCTCAGCCTGCCCCGCACGCTGACCGGCCGCGCATCTGAGATCCGCAGCATCACACCGCAGGCTCGTCCTGCAGAACAGAGGCTACCTATGGGTTCTGTCGTCAAGAAGCGACGCAAGCGCATGTCCAAGAAGAAGCACCGCAAGCTGCTTCGCAAGACCCGTCACCAGCGCCGCAACAAGAAGTGAGCGACGCCTGACATGCGAGAGCCCCCGCCGCATGGCGGGGGCTCTCGCATGTCAGGCGCTGCCGGTCGGGCGGGCATGCGGCCGGTCCGGTGCACGCCTCGGGAACGGGGCCCGTGGGCCGCGAGCGCTCAGGGGCTGGCACCCGGTCGCGGCCGTGCCGGCGGTGCGGTTCAGGCGCGGCCGGTGAGGCGGCGCCACCAGGGCCGACGGCTCAGCGCGGTGCGCAGCTGCTCGGCATCGACCCGGTAGCGGGCGTGGACCTTCCCGTCCACGATGATCACCGGCACGTCATGGTCCCAGTCCTCGCGCAGGCGCGCGTCGGCGTCGATGTCCCGCACCTCGACGGCGGTGCCGGCGCGATCGGCCTCGGCCCGCACCACCGGCAGCGCGTCGTCGCACAGGTGGCAGCCCTCCCGCGTGAGGTAGAGGACGCGGGCGTCGGGATCGCTGGGGGAGGGGAGTTGCTGCGAGGTCATGGGCGGCACCATATCGGGCGGAGGAGCGGACGGATGACGGGGACGACGACGGGCCGCCCGCATGCAGCGGACGGCCCGGCGGACCGGGCGGCGCGGGGCGCCGCGGAGGTCGGGAGATCAGGCAGCGGTCGGCGCGGTGAACTCCGCCTCGATGGAGATCTTCACGGAGTCGGCGACCAGCACGCCACCGGCCTCGAGGGCGGCGTTCCAGGTCAGGCCGAACTCCTTGCGGGAGATGGTGGTCTCGCCGGTGAAGCCCGCACGGTAGATGCCGAAGGGATCGGTCGCGGCGCCCTCGTAGGTGAAGTCGAGCTCGACCGGCTTGGTGATGCCGTTGATGGTCAGCTCGCCGTGGAGGGTGTCGCCCTTGAGCTCGGTAGAGCGGAAGGTGATCGTCGGGTTGTTCTCGACGTCGAAGAAGTCGGCGCTCTTGAGGTGCGCGTCGCGGTCCGGGTTGGAGGTGGAGACCGACTCGGTCTTCAGCGTCGCGGTGAAGGCCAGGTCCTCGCCGCCCTCGGCGACGACGAGCTCGCCCTCGACATCGGTGAACTGACCGCGGGCCTTCGAGATGCCGGCGTGGCGCACGGTGAACGCCGCGGAGGTGTGGGCGGGGTCGAGGGTCCAGGTGCCGGGGGTGAGGTCGCTCATGGAGATCTCCTTCAGAGAGTTGTTCCGGTGGTGACGGGCGGTGGGCCGGAGACTTCCCGCGCCGTCTTGCTTGAAAGCTAAACTAAAATGGGGGATGATGGCAAGGGGAACGAGTCCCCGGAAAGAGGAAACGTGATGCATGACACGACGTCAAGCGAGGAGCAGGCGGTCGCGGCGGTCCCGATGACCCCGTCGGCCGATGGTGCGCAGGGCGCGCAGGACGAGGCGGACCGCGCCTCGACGCCCGAGGAGCTGTGGCTGACGGCGAAGGAGCAGGAGGCGTGGCGCACCTTCCTCTATGCCACCACCCTGCTCACCGACCGGTTCGGCGAGGCGCTGCAGTCCGACCCCGAGATCGGCCTGGCGCTGGGGGAGTACGAGATCCTGGTGCGCCTGAACGAGGCCGAGGGCGGCTTCCTGCGGATGTCCGAGCTGGCCGACAAGGTCGTCCACTCCCGCTCCCGCCTCACCCACACCATCACCCGCATGGAGAAGCGGGGCCTTGTCGAGCGTGTGCGCTGCTCCTCCGACGGTCGCGGCCGCCAGGCCCAGCTGACCGCCGAGGGCCAGGCCCTCCTCGAGCGTGCCGCACCCACGCACGTGCGCTCCGTGCGCGATCTCCTGCTGGACGTGATCGGCCACGACGACCTGCTCGAGCTCGGCCGGATCCTCGGCCGGACCATCGCGGAGGACGCCCCGATCACCGTCGGATGTCCGGCACCTCACGAGGACGCCCCGGCTCGGAGCTGATCCGGAGGTGGGGTTGGTACCGTGAGGCGGCTCGCGCGAGCCTGCGTGCGACCGCGAGCCTGCGACAGCGAGAGGGAGTCCCAGCGAATGACCACCACCACGGTGCACCTCGTCCGCCACGGCGAGGTGCACAACCCGGAGCGCATCCTGTACGGGCGCCTGCCCGGATACCGGCTCAGCGCCCGTGGTGAGCAGATGGCGCAGCGCGTCGGAGAGCACCTCGCCGGCGCCGACATCGCCCTCGTGCGCTCCTCGCCGCTGCTGCGCGCCCAGCAGACCGCCGCCCCGATCGCCGCCGCGCACGAGCTCGAGATCACCACCGACCAGCGACTCATCGAATCGGGCAACCGATTCGAGGGCCAGCGCATGGGCCACGGCGACGCGAAGCTCACCGACCCGCGCAACTGGCGCTGGTTCGTCAATCCCTTCCGCCCCTCCTGGGGCGAGCCCTACCGGGAGCAGGTCGCCCGCGTCGTCTCCGCCGTGCACGAGGCCCGCGCCGAGGCCGAGGGCCGAGAGGCCGTGCTGGTCCTCCATCAGCTGCCGATCTGGGTCACCCGGCGCAGCGCCGAGGGCAAGCCCCTGTTCCACGACCCGCGCCGGCGCGAATGCGGCCTCTGCTCGGTGACGAGCCTGCACTTCGTCGGCCCGCACCTGTCGGACGTCGGCTACGCCGAGCCCGCCGCCGCCCTCTACGACGGCGCCGTCGACGCGACCGGAGGGAAGCTCACATGAGGTCCCCGCGCCCCGTCCCGAGCCGGCGCGGCCTCCTCCGCGTGGCCGCCGCGGCGCCGCTGGCCGTGCTGCTGGCGGCCTGCGGGACCGACACCTCCGACCGCTACGCCTCCGGGGACTCGGGCTACGTCTCCGGCGACGGCGTCTCCGTCGAGATCCCCGCCGCCGAGCGCGGCGAGGCGATCGCCTTCACCGGCACCACCTTCGACGAGGAGCCGGTCGACCTCGCGGACACCCGCGGCGAGGTGGTCGTGCTGAACGTCTGGTACGCCTCCTGCCCGCCGTGCCGCAAGGAGGCCCCGGACCTCCAGGCCATCCACGAGGAGTACGCCGAGAAGGACGTCTCCTTCCTCGGCATCAACGTGCGCGACGCCGCCGGCCCCGCGCAGGCTTTCGAGGAGAAGTACGGGATCACCTACCCCTCCGTGCCCGACACCGGCGCGGAGATCATGTACGCCCTGCGCGGCCAGGTCGCCCCGAACGCCGTCCCCTCCACGCTCGTGCTCGACCGCGAGGGGCGCGTCGCCGCCCGCATCTCCGGCGCCGCCGACCCCTCCGTGCTCCGCGCGATGATCGACGCGGTGGTCGCCGAATGATGCTCGCCGAGATCGGGGCCGCCTTCCAGGCGACCGCCCTGTCCGGATCGCTGCTGCTCGCGATCGCCGTCGCCGCCGCAGCGGGTCTGGTCGCCTTCCTCTCGCCGTGCGTGCTGCCGGTGGTCCCCGGCTATCTCGGGTACGTCTCGGGTCTGGCCGGCCAGGGCCCCGGCCCCGCCCCCGCCGCGAAGGGCAGCACCGGCCGCCGCGCCGCCCGCCCGCAGCGGCCCGGCACCGGGCGGATGCTCGCCGGCTCCCTGCTGTTCGTGGCCGGCTTCGCGGTCGTGTTCATGGCGCTCGGCGGCTTCGCCGGCGCCGTCGGCTACCTCCTCCAGGAGCACGCCGTGTGGATCAACCGCGTCGCCGGCGCGATCGTGATCCTCATGGGCCTGGTGTTCATGGGCCTGATCCCGGGGCTGTCGGCCACGAAGCCGATCTCCTCGAAGAAGCCCGATGCGGGTCTGCTCGGCGCGCCGCTGATGGGGCTGGTGTTCGGCCTGAGCTGGACCCCCTGCATCGGCCCCACCTACGCCGCCATCGTGGCGCTGTCCCTGGACGGCGGCGGCGACGGCGCGGCCGTGCGCGGCGGCGTCCTGGCGCTGGCCTACTCCCTGGGCCTCGGCATCCCCTTCGTGCTCTTCGCGCTGCTGTTCGAGCGCGCGCTCGGGCTCAGCAGGAAGCTGTCGGCCCACCGCCGCAGCATCGGCCTGCTCTCCGGCGCGCTGCTGATCGCGATCGGCGTGCTCCTGATGACCGGGGTGTGGGCGAGCTGGATGAGCGAGCTGCAGGGCCTGATCGCGACCTTCGAACCGGTGGTGTGATGAGCGAGAAGAACCCCCGTCCGGACCGCGGCGTCCGGACCGACGACGCAGAGCGGCCCGGCACGGGCCCTGCCGAGGCAGGCGCCGAGACCGGTGCCGAGCCGAGCGGATCCGGTGCGGGCCCGTCGGAGTCCCGCAGCTGGTCCAGCAAGCCCGAGGTCGACGGGAAGCGCGCGGCCGTGCCCTCCCTGGGGCTGCGCGGCACGCTGCTGTTCCTGTGGCGGCAGCTGACCTCCATGCAGACGGCGCTCGTGCTGCTCATGCTGCTGGCCGTCGCCGCGATCCCCGGCTCGCTCTACCCGCAGCGCAGCGTGAACCCGGCTCTGACCGAGCAGTTCCTCGAGGAGAACGGCCGCTGGGGCGAGATCCTGGACACCCTGGGCTTCTTCGAGGTCTTCTCCTCGCCGTGGTTCTCCGCGATCTACCTGCTGCTGTTCATCTCCCTGATCGGCTGCATCGTCCCGCGCGTCGGCGTGCACCTGAGGCAGCTGCGCGCCAAGCCGCCCCGCACCCCCTCCCGCCTCACCCGCTTCACCGGGTACACCCGCCTCGAGCTGCCCGGCGCGCAGGCCGACTCCCTGATCGAGACGGCCCATCGCAGCCTGCGCCGCTCCCGCTACCGCGCCGAGGTGCGCGAGGAGAAGGCCGGCCGCTCCGTCAGCGCAGAGCGGGGGCTGCTGCGCGAGACCGGCAACCTCCTGTTCCACATCGCGCTGGTCGGCGTGCTGGTGTGCATCGCCGGCGGCACCCTGACCAGCTACCGCGGCCAGGTCACGGTGGTCGAGGGCGGCGGCTTCGCGAACTCCCTGACCCAGTACGACTCCTTCGAGTCCGGGGCCTGGTTCGACGAGAACGACATGCCCGACTTCCGTTTCATCCTCGAGGATTTCCGCGCCACCTACGTCCAGCCCGGCGAGGCGGGGAAGGTCGGCGAGCCGCGCTCCTTCGAGGCCGACGTGCAGGTGACCTCCCCCGGTCAGGAGCAGGAGTCCCGCACGGTCCAGGTCAACAAGCCCCTGCACGTCCCGGGCGCGTCGATGTACCTGCTCGGCAACGGCTACGCCCCCGAGATCACGGTCACCGACCCCGAGGGCACCGTCGTCGCCGAGGGGCCGCTGATCACCGTCCCGATGGGGGACACGAACTACACCTCCCAGGTGGTGCTCAAGGCGCCCGACGCGCAGCCCGAGCAGACCGCCGTGGTCGGCTTCTTCCTGCCCACCGGCACCATCGACGAGCAGGGACCGCGCTCCCTCTACCCCGACGCGCTGGACCCGCAGCTCGCCCTCACCGTCTACCAGGGCGACCTGGGCCTGGACTCCGGCGTGCCGCAGAACGCGTACGAGGTGGACCTCACCACCCTCACCCAGGTCCCGGGGGAGGACGGCGAGCCGGTGCTGATCCGGCTGTACCCCGGCCAGGAGTACAGCCTCGCCGACGGCACCACCGTCAGCTTCGACGGGCTGAAGCGCTACGCCGCCTTCGACATCGCCCACAACCCCTTCGAGCGCTGGATCCTGATCAGCGCGCTGGTCGCCGTCGGCGGCCTGATCCTCTCCCTGTTCGTGCCGCGCCGGCGCCTGTGGGTGCGGGTGCGGGAACAGGGCGGCACGACCGTGGTCGAGGTCGCCGGGCTCGCCCGTAGCGACGATCCCGCGCTCGCGGACGACGTGAAGGCCCTGGCGTCCCGGCTCTCGGAGGCGCACGATGGACAACGGCTCCCGGACGCCGCACCGTCCGGGCACCCCGAGGCGGACGCCTCGGGCGGACCCCGAGAAGGAAGTGCCCAGTGATCAACCAGCAGCTGGCAGAGCTCTCGAACCTCGCCATCGTGGTGACGATCGTGCTCTACGTGCTCGCCCTGATCGGCTTCGGCGCCGATCTTGCCTCGTCCTCCCAGCGCCGCAGCGACGCCCGCCTCGCCGCCCAGGAGCGGAAGGAGGCGCAGGAGCGGGAGATGAGCCCCGCGGGCATCGGCGCAGGCTCCGGCACCGTGGGCGCGGACGACCTTGCCTCGGGCACCGCCGATGCGGGCACCGCGGGGGAGGCTCCCGCCGCGTCCGGCGGCATGTCCGCGCAGCGCTTCGCCTTCCTGCTGGCCTCGGCCGCGACCGTGCTGCACCTGATCGGCGTGATCTCCCGTGCGCTCGCCACCCAGCGCGTCCCGTGGGCGAACATGTACGAGTTCGCGACCACCTCCACCGCGATCGTGATGGTCGCCTTCCTCGCCTTCAGCGTGCGCCGCACGGAGCTGCGGGCGCTGGGCACCTTCGTCGTCGGCCCCGTGCTGCTCGTGCTGCTGCTCGCGCAGACGTTCTGGATCGTGCCCGCCGCCGAGCTCACCCCGAGCCTCCAGAACTCCCACTGGATCTACATCCACATCGGCGTCGCGATCATGGCGACGGCGCTGTCGATCCTCGGCGCGGTCGTCGCCTCGATGCAGCTGCTCCAGGCGAAGCACGAGCGCGTCCTCGCCGAGCGCGCCGCGACCGAGGAGTTCCCCGAGCACTGGGGCCGCTTCGGGCACGTGCTGGACCGCCTGCCCTCCTCGTCCTCCCTCGAGGCGCTGAGCTTCCGCATCCACTCGGTCGCGTTCGTGTGCTGGACCTTCACCCTGATCTTCGGGGCGATCTGGGCGCGCGAGGCCTGGGGCCGCTTCTGGGGCTGGGACCCCAAGGAGGTGTGGACGTTCATCATCTGGGTGATCTACGCGGCCTACCTCCACGCCCGCGCCACCGGCGGCTTCCGCGGCTCCCGTGCAGCGGGCCTGGCCCTGGCCGGATTCGTCGCCGTGGTCTTCAACTACACGATCGTGAACACGGTCATCAACGGCCTGCACTCCTACTCCGGCCTCGGCTGAGACTCCGCCCTGGGCTTGGCAGTCCGGCCTCGGGCGGCACGCCGCGTCCGGTGGATCCCCCGGCCTCGGCTGGTGCTCCGGTCCCGGCTCTGCCCGCGCCGAGCAGCTCTTCGACGATCCGTTCCAGGACCTGGAGCGGATCGTCGAAGTGTTTCTGGCCGCCGCGGTGCGGACGAGGCCGTGGCCGTGGCGCACGAAGAGTTGTTCGACGTCAGGTACCAGCATTCTGGTACTTGGTATCGATCAGCTCTGTGCAGCGGTGGTGTGGACGTTTTTGGTGCCTGTGCACGTGCAGTTGGTCGACCTGAGGTACCACCTTTCTGGTACCTGGCGTCGATCGACTCCGGTGGGAGGGCTCGGCCGACCTCCGGTGACCGGTCCAGCCAGCAGGTGACGGCATGCGGCGCGTCGAAGCGCGGATCGCCGAGGCGGAACCTCCCGGCCCAGCCTGCTCAGGCGCTGCGGCCGGTGTCGGTCCCGCTGTCGCCGGGGCCGTCGTCGAGCTCGCCGGAGTCGCCGGGGCCTTCGCCGCGCTCGCGACGCTCACGACGCTCGCGGCGGATGTCCTCGTCGAGCTTGCGAAGGAAATCGGGATCCTCGTCGGGGGCGAGGGGGCCGTCGCGCCGCGGACCGGGGCTGCCGGAGGAACCTCGACCCCAGGAGCGCTCCTTGCCCACGAACAGCCAGGTGAGCGGTCCCACCCAGGGGATCAGCACGATCAGCACGATCCATGCCCATTTCGGCACACCTCTGACCTTGTCGTCCTGGGTCTGCACACAGTCGGCGAGTGCGAAGACGGTCAGGGCGATCGAGAGGACTGCCAGGATGCCGCGGGCCATGGGGACAGTCTAGGCCGCGGACCTGGGACGGGGCCGGGGACTCTGGACCGGATCGGGGACTCGGGACGGGGCAGGGGGGGCTCTGGACCAGATCAGGGGCTCTGGACCAGATCGGGGACTCAGGACGGGATCGGGGACCGGGCAGGGACGCGGGACGAGACCGGAGTACGGCAGGGCTGCCCATCGCATCCGCGGCAGGGCTCGCCGCGCGCGCCGTGATCGCGGCCCGCAGCCCGCGGCGTGATCCTGGCCCCGAGCCGCCTCCGGGGACAGCGGGTTCCCGGACGGGGGACCTAGTCTGGAGCGATGCGACAGTTCCTGCTCTACGCCGTCATCCGCCTGGGCCTGTGGATCGCCCTGTGGTGGGTGCTCACCGTGGTCGGGGTGGGCGTGATGCTCGCCGGCGTGCTCGCGGCGTTGATCGCGATGCTGATCTCGATCCTGTTCCTGGACCGCCTGCGGGACGCCGCGGCGATGCGCTGGAAGGTCGCGCATGAGCGCAGGGTCGAGAAGCGCGGCGAGGTTGTGGACGAGGATGCCGAGTACGAGGACGGGCTCTTCGCCGACGAGGTCCGGATCGACGGAGAGACGCGGGCGGGGGACTCCGCCGCAGGCCCCGCGGGCCTGCCCGACCTCCCCGAGGACGGTACGAGCGACGGGGACACCAGGGCCTGAGTCGCCCCAGGGCGCTCAGCGCGCTGACACGCTGGTCCTGAGTCCTGAGTCCTGAGTCCTGAGTCCTGAGTCCTGAGTCCTGAGTCCTGAGCCCTCAGCTAGGAGTCCGCTGCTCCCCGGATGTTGCGTCGTGCGGACCGACGGGCCGGCGAGGTCAGAGCACGAGGCTGACGAGCAACAGCAGCGAGAACACCAGCTCGAGCCGTCCGGTCGCGCCGAGCACGGGGATCAGGTCCCGGCCCATCGCCCCGCCGAGCACCTTCCGCACCGGGCCGAGGACGAGCGGCAGGGCGAGCAGCACGAGCGCCGCGGGCCAGTGCGCGATGATCACCGGGACCATGAGCACGAAGGGCGCCAGCAGCGTCGTCGTGTAGAGCAGGCGCGTGCCGCGCTCGCCGAGGCGGACCGCGAGGGTCCGCTTGCCGGAGACGGCGTCGGTGGGGATGTCGCGCAGGTTGTTGGTCAGCATCAGCGCGACGGCGAGCAGACCGATCGCGACTGAGGCGAGCAGCGCCGCCCAGGAGGGGCGGCCCGTGATCGCGAGCGCTGTGCCGTTGACGGCGACGAGACCGAAGAACACGAACACGAAGAGCTCGCCGAGGCCCAGGTAGCCGTAGGGCTTCCTGCCGCCGGTGTAAAACCAGGCCGCGGCGATCGCGGCGGCGCCGACGACCAGCGCCCACCACATCTGCGCCACGGCCACCAGCACGACGCCGAACAGGCCGCCGAGGGCGAGGGAGATGATCGCGGCGCGCTTCACGGTCGCGGGGCGGGCGGCGCCGGAGCCGGTGAGGCGGAAAGGGCCGACCCGGTCGTCGTCCGTGCCGCGGATCCCGTCGGAGTAGTCGTTGGCGAAGTTCACGCCGATCTGCAGCGAGAAGGAGACGGCGAGGGCCAGCAGCGCTCGGGGGATCACCAGCGCCCAGTCGACCGCTCCGGTGAGCTCGCCGAGCTGCCACACGGCGACGCCGGTTCCGGCGGCGACGGGGGCGAGGGCGGCGGGGAGGGTCTTCGGGCGGGCGCCCTCCACCCACTGCGGCAGGCTGGCCATCGTGCTCCTCACGCGTGCTGGGGCCGGCGGTCGACGGCCCCGACGAGCTTACGCCGCGGTGCGGCGGTGGACGGGCGCCGTGGATGAGGCGTTCGGCGCATCAGCCGCCGGCGAGGCGGCGGGCGGCGGCGCGGTCTACCTTGCCGATGCCCAGCAGCGGCAGCTCCTCGACGACGTGGACGCGCTTGGGGATCATGTGCGCGGGCACCTCGGTGGTGCGCAGCGCGGAGCGGACGAGCGCCGAGGCCTCCGCGGGGTCCGTGCCGTCCTCGAGGGTGACCAGCGCCTCGACCCGCTGGCCCCATTCCGGATCGGGCACCCCGACCACGACGGAGGCGCGGACCAGGCCGCGCAGCATGAGGGAGCGGTCGATCGCGCGCTCGACGTCCTGGGGGAGGACCTTGCGTCCGCCGGTGTTGATCACGTCGTCGGCCCGGCCCAGCACGGTCAGCGCTCCGTCGTCCCCGATCTCGGCGAGGTCGGAGGTGAGGAAGGCGCGGTCCGCGGCGTCGTCGGCGGCGGACGTGCCGGTGGCCGGCGCGTCGGTGCCCGGCCCGGCGGCCGGCGGTGAGGCGGCGGTGAACACTCCGCCGTCGGTGCCGCCGCCCTCGGCGAGATAGCCGAGGGCGAGGGTGGGGGAGGCGATCCGCAGCCGGCCCGCGCCGGACTCGTCGGGGTCGAGCACCGACAGGGACACCCCGGGCAGCGGCCGACGGTCGTAGACGCAGCCGCCCGCGGTCTCGGAGGAGCCGTAGGTGGTGCGCACCGGGATCCGCTGGCCGCGGGCACGGGCGAGGACGTCGGGGCTGGTCGCCGCTCCGCCGACGAGCACGGCGGCGAAGCGCTTCAGCAGGCCGCGGGCGCGGGCGTCGTTCCCGGTCGCGCCGGTGACGATGCGGGTGAGCTGGGTGGGGACCAGGGAGGTGATCGCCGGCAGCCCGGCCCGCTCCGCCTGCTCGAGGACGGGGCCGGCGAGCTCCACGAAGGCGGCGGCGTCGAAATGGCCGCGCAGGTCCGGCAGCGGATCCGGCAGGGCGGGCCCGGGAAGGCCCAGCACCTGGCCGGTGCGGTGGGCGCGGGCGAGGACCTGCACCCCGGCGATGTGCGTCGGCGGCAGCAGCGGCAGCCAGAACCCGTGCCCGCCGGAGTCCGGGGCGGTGCCGTCGGCGGCGAAGAGCTGCGCGGTCGCGTCCTGGGAGGCCCGCAGCGCGGCGAGGCTGAGCGCGACCGCCTTCGCGCTCCCCGTCGATCCGGAGGTCGGGACCACCAGTGCGGCGTCCTCGAAGCCCGCCGGCAGCGTCGCGGGGGCGGGGAAGGGCCCGAGCCACAGGCGCGCCCGACCCGCCATGACCTCGCCGATCGCCTCGGAGTGCGCGGCGAGAGAGGCGGCGGAGGCGTCGTAGGCGGGAGGGACCAGCCAGGGCAGGGACGCGGCCATCTCAGCCCTGCGGGTGGGGGAAGGAGGTCCAGTCGGGGTCGCGCTTCTCGAGGAAGGCGTCGCGGCCCTCGGCGGCCTCGTCGGTCATGTACGCCAGGCGCGTCGCCTCCCCGGCGAAAACCTGCTGGCCCATGAGCCCGTCGTCGGCGAGGTTGAAGGCGAACTTCAGCATCCGGATCGCCTGCGGGGACTTCGTCGCGATGGTCGCGGCCATGGCGAGGGCCTCCTCCTCGATCCGTGCGTGGTCGACGACCCGGTTCACGGCGCCCCAGTCGTAGGCGTCCTGGGCGGAGTACTCCTCGGCGAGGAAGAAGATCTCCCGCGCCCGCTTCTGCCCGACCTGCTTGGCGAGATAGGCGGAGCCGTAGCCGCCGTCGAAGGAGCCGACGTTCGCATCGGTCTGCTTGAAGCGGGCGTGCTCGCGGGAGGCGATCGACATGTCCGCGACCACGTGCAGGGAGTGCCCGCCGCCGGCGGCCCAGCCGTTCACGACCGCGATCACGACCTTGCCCATGGTGCGCATGAGGCGCTGCACCTCGAGGATGTGGAGGCGGCCTGCGGAACGGGTGCGCACGGAGCCGGTCTCCTCCACAGCCTCCTCTGCGGCGTACTCGTATCCGGCACGGCCGCGGATCCGCTGGTCCCCGCCGGAGCAGAAGGAGTGCCCGCCGTCCTTGGGGGAGGGGCCGTTGCCGGTCAGCAGGATCACGCCCACCCCGGTGTCCAGCCGGGCATGGTCCAGCGCCCGGTACAGCTCGTCCACCGTGTGGGGGCGGAAGGCGTTGCGCACCTCGGGACGGTCGAAGGCGATCCGCACCGTCGGGAGGTCCCGCGCGGTCATCTCGCCGTCGGGCGACTCGATCCGCTCCACCGCCCGGTGGTAGGTGATGTCGGTGAGCTCGGGCCCGCCGTGCTCCTGCGCCGGCACCTCCCGCCAGCGGCGGGGGTCGAAGGTGTCGGAGACCCGACGGGGCAGCGGAGAGGGCGGGGTCGTCATGGCCTCCAGGGTAGTCCGGGCAGAGCGGGCCACGGATCGCTGCGCAGCCTTCCGCAGATGCGCACGTCGAGACGCTCGCCGTCGATCAGGAACTTCCCGCGCTCGACCCCCTCGTCGACGAAGCCTGCCGCGCGGGCGACCGCCGCGGAGGCGGGATTGTTCACCCGGTGTCCGAGCTCGAGCCTCTCGAGGCCCCACCCGCCGCCGGCCGTCGGCGTCAGCGCCCGGTCCGCGACGGTGGCGGCCGCCCGGGACGCGAGTCCACGACCGCGATGCTCGGCGCGCAGCCAGTAGAAGAACCAGCCGCTGCGGTTCTCCTCGTCCACGGTGATCGCCACCAGGCCGACGAGCCAATCTTCCGCATCGACGATCGCGGTCGCCCGGCGCTGCGGGGCGAGCAGCCAGGCCACCTGCTCATGGGCCTGCTCGAGAGTCCGCACCCCGCCTTGGCGGGCCATGTCAGGCGCCGAGCGGAAAGCGCCCAGCACCGCGAGTGCGTCCTCGGCGCCCACGGGGCGCAGCCCGTATCCGTCCTCGGGCGTCGTCGGGAGCGCTGAGGCGCCGGACGCGGCTGGGCTCCGCGAGGCATCGTCGGTCGTGGGTCGCATCGCCTCATCGTGCCGTGCCTCGTACGCGCGGCGCACGCTCATTACTCTCGGGAACATGCTCATTCCTCCTGCCCTCCGCGAGCGCGGCATCGACCGCGTCCACGCCTGGTCCATCCCGATGACCACCCGCTTCCGCCGCATCACGGAGCGCGACGGCCTGCTGCTGCACGGTCCGGAGGGCTGGGCGGAGTTCTCCCCGTTCTGGGACTACGACGCGGCCGAGTCCGCGGCCTGGCTGCGCGCCGCCCTCGAGGACGCGACGACGCCCCGCCCCGCCCCGCTGCGCGATCGGATCGAGGTCAACGCCACGATCCCGGTGCTCACGCCGGTGCTCGCGGCGCGGATCGCGACGGTCGGCGGGGCGCGGACGGCGAAGGTGAAGGTCGCCGATCCCGGCTCCGACCTCGCCTCCGATGCGCAGCGGCTCGAGGCGGTGCGCGACGCGATGGGCCCGGACGCCCGGATCCGCATCGACGCGAACGCCGCCTGGACGTACGAGGAGGCGCTCGAGGCGCTGCCCGTCCTGGACCGGGCCGCGGGCGGACTCGAGTACGCCGAGCAGCCCTGCGCCGCGCTCGAGGACCTCGCCGCGCTGCGCCGCGCCCTCGACATCCCGATCGCGGCCGACGAGTCCGTGCGCCGGGCGGAGGACCCGCTGCGCGTCGCCCGGGCCGAAGCCGCCGACCTGCTGGTGATGAAGGTCCAGCCGCTCGGCGGCGTCACCCGCTGCCTCGAGCTGGCCGAGGAGGCGGGGCTGCCGGTCGTGGTCTCCTCCGCGCTCGAGTCGAGCATCGGCCTCGGCGCGGGGCTCGCTCTCGCCGCCGCGCTGCCAGAGCTGCCGCACGCCTGCGGCCTCGCGACCGCGACCCTGCTCACCGGCGACCTCGCCCCGCAGCCGCTGCACGCGACCGGCGGCACGCTGCCCGTCGGCCGGACGGCGCCGAGCGAGGAGCTGCTCGCCCGCCACGCGGCCGACGACGCCCTCGCCGCGCGCTGGGAGGAGCGGCTCGCGGCCTGCGCGGCCCTGCTCTGACAGCCCGTGAGCAGGCCGGGACTACCCTGACGGGGTGCACGAGCCCTCCGCCCCGATCCCCCCGCCGCTGACGATCCCCGCGCCCCGGCCCACCAGCTCCGGCGCGGTGGACCAGGCGGTCGCGATCTGGTCCGCACTCGCGGAGCTCGGACTGGCCGAGGCGGTTCTCGCCCCCGGCTCCCGCTCCGCGCCGCTGGTCTACGGCCTCGCGGCCGACGAGGTGGCCGGTCGGATCCATGCCCACGTGCGGATCGACGAGCGCGCCGCCGCCTTCACCGCCCTGGGCCTCGGCCGCCTGGATCCCGCCCGGCCCGCCGCGGTCGTGACCACCTCCGGCACCGCCACCGCGCACCTCCACGCCGCCGTGATGGAGGCGCACCACTCGCGGATCCCGCTGCTCGTGCTCACCGCGGACCGTCCCGCCGAGCTGCGCGAGGTCGGCGCCAACCAGACCACCCGCCAGGCCGGCATCTTCCGCTCCCTGGTGCGCCTGGCCGTGGACCTGCCCGCCCCGACCGCCGAGGCGGCGAGCCCGGTCGAGCTGCGCACCGCCGTCTCCACCGCCGCCCGCGCCCTCGCCGCCGCGACCGGGGAGCACCCCGGCCCTGTGCACCTGAACCTCTCCTTCCGCGATCCGCTCGTGCCCCGCGCAGAGGATTCGGAACAGCCCGACAGCACCGCGGCGCCGGAGCGGATCGTCGTCACGCGCCGCGCCCCCGCCCCGGCGCCCGCCCCGCAGCCGGTCCCGGTCGACTCCCGCACCGTCGTCGTCGCCGGGGACGGGGCGGGACCGGCCGCTGCCGCGCTCGCCGACGCGCACGGCCTGCCGCTGCTGGCCGAGCCGAGCTCCGGCGCGCTCACGGCGGAGAGCCTCGTCCCCCGCTATCCCGCGCTGCTGGGCGAGGTGATGGCCGATCCCGAGCACCCGCTGCGCCCCCGCCGCGCGATCGTGCTCGGCCACCCCACGCTGTCCCGGCCGGTTGTCGGCGCGCTCCTGGGTGCGCCCGACGTCGAGGTCGTCGTCGTGGACCCGCATCCGGACTGGCCCGATGTGGCCCGCCGCGCGAGCCTCGTGGTCCCCGCCGCGATCGGGCAGGAGATTTCCGGGACCGGGCAGGACGCATCCGGGACCGGAAAGGACGCGGCCTCGCCCGGGGCCGCGCCGCCCGCGTCCGACGCCTCGGAGCCCGACCCGGCACAGCGCCGCGCGTGGGTCCAGGCGTGGCGCACCGCGGCCGACGCCGCCGCAGCGCGGCTGCCGCAGCCGTGGCAGCAGCGCGCCGCGCTCGCCGTCTGGGAGGCCTCCGGGCCTGGCGACCTGCTCGTGCTCGGCTCCTCGAGCCTCGTGCGCGACCTCGAGCAGCACGCCGGCCCCACCCCGGCCCGTGTGATCGCCAACCGCGGCCTCGCCGGGATCGACGGCACCACCGCTATGGCCGGCGGCCTCGCCCTGGCCCGCGCCGCACGGGACGAGCCGGGGGAGCGGGGCCGCACGCGGCTCCTCGTCGGCGACCTCACCGCCCTCCACGACCTCACCGGTCTGCTCGTCGGCCCCGAGGAGCCGCGCCCCGACCTCGACGTGATCGTCGTCGACGACGGCGGGGGCCGCATCTTCTCCGGCCTCGAGCACGCCGCGGCCCCGCCCGCGCTGCTGCGTCGCTTCTTCACCACCCCGCACGGCGCCGACATCGCGGCCGTCGCCGCGGGACTCGGCGCGGACGCGCGCTCTCTCGAGGCCGACGCGCTGCCGGCGGCGCTCGCCGAACCCGCGCAGGGACTGCGGGTGCTCGTCGTCCAGGAGCCGTCCAGCGCGGTCCCGAGGAACTCTTGAGCGCGGGTGGTGACATGACCCCATGAATGACGAGCACGCCCCGCAGCCGCCCCGCGACCCGAGCGCCGGGACCCCGGATGCCCCGTACGACCCGCCGCCGTCCTACGGCAGCCCTGCTCCCTACGACGTGGCGCCCCCGTACGGCGCGTCCTACGGCGCGGCCCCGGACTACGGCGCGACCCCGGCCTACGGCGCGGCTCCGGTCCAGGGCGCTCCGTCGGCCGAGACGACCGAGCAGCTCCCGGCCACAGCCTCTCCGTTCGATCACGCCCTCCACGGGGCCGCCGCTGCCGGCTCCGGCGCCCCCGCGCCGGTCGCCGCCGGGGCCGCCGGGACGGCCGCGCCCCGCCGCGGGCCCGGCTGGGGCGGGACCAGCGCCCTCGTGTTCGCCGGGATGCTGCTCTCCAGCGGCCTCACCCTCGGCGGCGTCGTCGCCTACGACCAGCTGCAGGGCGACGAGCCGGTCGCCGCCGCGCAGGACTCGCAGACCTCCGAGGCGCGACCTGCGGCGACGACCACCTCGGAGGACCCGGACTGGGCCGCGATCTCCGAGCAGGTCTCCCCGAGCGCCGTCTCGATCCTCTCTTCCACCGGCTCCGGCACCAGCCAGGGGACCGGCGTGGTCCTCGACGAGGACGGCACGATCCTCACCAACGACCACGTCGCCGGCGACGCCGAGTCCCTGCAGGTCACCACCAGCGACGGACGCAGCTTCGCCGCGAGCGTCGTGGGCACCGACCCCTCGACCGACCTCGCCGTGATCCGCCTGGAGGACCCGCCCGAGGACCTGCAGCCGGCGACCTTCGCGGACTCCTCCACCGTCGAGGTGGGCCAGCCCGTGATGGCGCTGGGCACCCCGCTCGGCCTCGAGAACACGGTCACCACCGGCATCGTCTCGGCGCTGGACCGGCCGGTCAGCGCCACCGGCGAGGAGACCGACGGCTCCGACACCACGTTCACCTCCGCGATCCAGACCGACGCCGCGATCAACCCCGGCAACTCCGGCGGACCGCTCGTGGACGCCGCCGGGCAGGTCATCGGCATCAACACCGCGATCGCCTCGATCCCCAACGAGTCCGGGCAGGCCGGCAGCATCGGACTCGGCTTCGCGATCCCCGCGAACACGGCGATGCTGATCGCCGAGCAGCTCCAGGACGGCGGCACCGTCCAGCACGCCTTCGTCGGAGTGACCACCACCGACGGCACGGCCGACGACGGCAGCGCCGGCTACCGCGGCGCGGAGGTCGTCGCCGTGGAGCCGGGCAGCCCCGCGGCGGAGGCGGGACTGGCCGAGGGGGACCTCATCACCGGGATCGACGACACCCCCGTCGGCGGGGCGGGCGCCCTGACCGGCATCGTGCGCGGCCTCGAGGTCGGCTCCACCCACACGCTCGAGCTGGTGCGCGACGGGAAGGTGCAGACGCTCGAGATCACCCTCGCGGCCCGGGAGGGCTGAGCAGGGGAGAGCACGTGCCCGTCCGGCCGTCGCTCGGGCGGCGACGAGCCGGGCCGCGCAGTCCCTCGCGCCGAGCTCCTGTGCCGTGCCCTCGCCTCGGGCCCTCGGGCGCCGCGCCCCGGGCTCAGGCCTCGGCGTCGCCGCGCAGGGCCCGCAGCATCGGCCGGCACTTCGCGAGCGCCTCGGCATGCTCGGAGACCGGGTCGGAGGCCGCGACCAGCCCGCCCCCGGCCTGCAGCACCGCGGAGCGCTCCCCGGTCAGGTGCGCCATCCGCAGCGCGATCGCCCACTGCCCGTCGCCGCTGGCGTCCATCCAGCCGACGGGGGCCGCGTATCCGCCGCGGTCGTGCGGCTCGAGGCGCGCGATGATCTCGTCGGCCTGCTCGCGCGGGGTGCCGGAGACCGCCGCCGAGGGGTGCAGGCGCGCGGCGACGTCCAGGCTCGTCACCCCCTCGTGCAGGCGGGCCGAGACGTCCGAGGCGAGATGCTCGAGCCCCGGCAGGCGCAGCACGAACGGCTCCGCGGAGACCTCGATCTCCGCGGCGAGGTCCTCGAGCCGCTCGACCACGGAGTCCACCGCGTAGGCGTGCTCGGAGCGCTCCTTGCGATCGGCGCGGAACGCCCGACGGTCCGCCTCGTCGAGCTCGCCGTCGTCGGCCACCGGCCGGGACCCTGCCAGCACGCGCGAGAAGACCCGCCCGTCCTCCGTCTGGGCGAGCATCTCCGGGCTCGCGCCGATCACGTCCTCGAGGTGGTACACCCAGGTGCTCGGGTAGGCGCGGGCGAGCCGCGTGAGCAGCAGGGCGGGGGAGAGCGGCTCCGGGCTGCGCACCGAGGTGCGCTCGGAGAGCACGACCTTCTCGGCGGCGCCGGCGCGGATCTCGTCCACGGCCTGCTGGACCAGCGCCTGGTACTCGTCGGGCGTGTGGTCCGCCTCGAGCTCGAGCGGCGCGGCCGCGGGCACGTCGACGGGGGAGGAGGGGAACAGGTCGCGCCACGAGGCCGGCAGCTCCGGCTCCTCGTCGATCCCGACGACCGTGAGGAAGGCCTCCCCGTCGTGGACCCCGAGCAGCGCGCGCGGCACCAGCAGCGTCGAGGGGCGCTCGGAGGCGCCCGCGTAGGAGAAGGAGCCCAGCGCGATCAGGCCGCTGGTGCGCACCCGCACCTCGTCGTCGACCCGGGCGCGGGAGGCGAGGTCGCGGAAGGCGGCGCTCGCGGCCGCGAAGCGGTCCGGACCGGTGGTGCGCACCGACCAGGCCCGACCCACGGCCACCAGTCCCTGGCCGTGCCGCAGCCAGGCGCCGGAGACCCCCGCGGGGACGTGGCCCAGCAGGTCCACCGGCTCCTCGATCCGCACGGTGCGCACGAGCGGCGTCGCGGAGGCGGGCGCGGAGAGGTCGGGAAGCGTGGAAGGAGCGGACATCCGTGTCATTATGCGACACCCCCGCGCCGCCGCGCCGTGACCCGCGTCCCGTCCCCGGATGCGTCCCGCGGAGGGGGCGAGGTGCGACCATGGTCCGGCGAGAGACCGCGGGCCCGGCACCGACCGGGCGCCTTCCCCCCCACCTCCCGAGGAGCATCGCGTGAGCACAGACGGCGACAGCATCACGACGCCCCTGGTGCGCGGGCTGATCGCGGCGCTGTCCGTGCTCGGGATCGGCCTGGCCGTGGTGGTCGTGCCGGCGCTGGCGGCGCAGGTCGCCGGCACCGCCTCGAGCGCCACCGCGCTGGACGCCGTGCTGATCGCGCTGAACGTCCTGGTGCTCGGGCACGGCGGCGGGATTATGCTGAGCACCGGCGTGATCGACGGGGCGGTCACCCTCACCCCCGTCGGCCTGCAGATCCTGCTCGTGCTCCTGGCTGCGCTGTCGCTGCGCCGGGTCGGCCACCGCCTCGAGCTCGTGCGCGACGACGGCGTGCTGCGCGTCGGGGCGCTGCGGGATGCGGGCGTCTCCCTCGCCGCCTTCGGCGGGACCTACGCGATCGGTCTCGCGGTGCTCGCCGCCATCGGCCGCAGCGCCGATGCCGCGCCGATGGTGACCTCCGCCGTCGTCTCCGGGGCGCTGGTCGCCATCGGCGGCGGACTGATCGGCCTGCTGTGGTCGCTGCGGCGCGAGCCCACCAGCGCGGTGCCGGGCGTGCGGGTGCTCGAGCTGCTGCCCGCCCCCTACGGCGCGGTCGCCCGCTCCGCCCTCCTGGCGGTGCTGGGCCTGTTCGGCGCCGGGATGCTGCTGGTGCTGGTCCTGATGCTCACGCACGTGCCGGCCCAGTCCGCGCTCTTCGACCAGCTCGCCCCCGGGATCGTCGGCGGCCTGGTGCTCACGCTGCTCCAGCTGGCGCTGCTGCCGCTGCTGGCGGTGTGGGGGCTGGTGGTGCTGCTGGGCGGCACCGTCGTGGTGGGGACGTCCACCGGAATCTCCCTGGGCGAGGTGCAGACCGGCGTGCTGCCGGCCCTCCCGGTCCTCGGCGCGCTGCCCGAGCCGGGCGCCCTGCCGGGAGCGGCCTGGGCGCTGATGCTGGTGCCCGCGCTCGCCGTCGGCCTCGGCGCCGTCTCCCTGGTACGGGACGTGGCCGAGCTTGAACGGCGCGAGCAGATCACGGCCTGGATCGCCTACCCGGTCGTGGTGGTCGTCGCGGTGCTGCTGCTCGCCGGGCTCACCACCGGCGGGATCGGCGACGGCCGCCTGGTGCACCTCGGCCCCGCCATGGGCACCCTCGTGCTGCCGCTTCTGGGCGTTGTCGTGCTCGCGACCGGGCTCGTGCTCGCGGTCCTCGCCACGGACCTCGTGCCGTGGACGCGACGCAGGATCGCCTCCCTGCGCGAGCGCGTGGACGCCGCCGAGTCCGCGGAGCGCGGCGAGGGCGCCGACGGCGCGAGGGACGAGGTCGCGGACACGGCCGACGACGAGCACTCGTCGGACCTGAACGCCTGGGATGAGGGCGCCGAGGACCGCGACGATCAGGACGAGGATCTCGACCGCGACCGGGAACGGAACGCCTCGAGCGCGGACGACGCGGGCGAGGACCCGCTCAGCCCCCGAGCAGGCCGCTGAGCCAGTCGACCATCGAGCCCTGCGCCTCGGAGTCGCAGGCGGTGCGCGCCTGCTCCGTGATCGCCGAGGCGCGGCACTCCTCGAGCTCGGCGAGCGGGCCGTAGAACAGGGTGCTCAGCAGCGCTCCGGAGATGATCATCAGCGTCGCCGGGACGCCGAGCAGGCCGCCGATCACCACCATCGACCAGCGCCGGTCCTTCACCGACTGGACGATCACCGGCACCAGCAGCACGAGCGCGACCAGCCCGGTCGCCCCTGCCAGCAGCGAGAGCGGCAGCGGCATCATCATCAGCAGCCACGAGGCGAGCAGCGCGATCGCGAGCGCGCCCACCCGGCGGCGGTGGCGCCTCTCCGGGGTGACGTCGGAGCGCGGGGACGAGTCGGGATCGCTGTTCACCCCACCCATTGTGCCGTGCCCGCGGCTGTTGCCGTCGGCCGGCGGGCGTGACGGCGTCCCGCCCCGCCGCCGCGGCGGGTCCCTGGCCCCACCGCCGCCGCGGGCCCCGGCCCGGCCCCCGCCTCAGCGGGCCCCCGGCTGCGCCGCGCACTACCCTGGGACGGTGACCCGCACCCCTGTCGTCGTCCTGATCTCCGGCACCGGCTCGAACCTCGCCGCCCTCCTCGCCGCCGCGGCGGAGGAGCAGTGCCCCTACGAGGTCGTCGCCGTCCTCGCCGACCGCGAGGCCTCCGGCCTCGAGCACGCCCGCGCCGCCGGCATCCCCGCCGAGGTGGTGGCCCTGCGCGACCACCCCGACCGCGCCGCCTGGGACCGCGCCCTCACCGCCGCCGTCGCCGCCCACGACCCGCAGCTCGTGGTGCTCGCCGGGTTCATGAAGCTCGTCGGCCCGCCGCTGCTCGAGGCCTTCGGCGGCCGGATCATCAACACCCACCCCGCGCTGCTGCCCGCCTTCCCCGGCGCCCACGGCGTGCGCGACGCCCTCGCCCACGGCGTGAAGGTCACCGGCTGCAGCGTGATCGAGGTCGACGCGGGCGTGGACACCGGGCGGATCCTCGCCCAGCGCGCCGTGGACGTGCTCGAGGAGGACACCGAGGAGGCCCTCCACGAGCGGATCAAGGCCGTCGAGCAGCCGCTGCTGGTCGAGGTCGTGCGCCGTCTGACCGCCGCTCGCTGACGAGTCCGGCCCGCCGCATCCCGCCGGACGCACGCGGCACCGTTCCGCTCCCGCCTGCCGGGACCCGCGCCCCGTCTCGCCGATGCCAGCCGGGGTCGGTGACGCGCGCGCGGACCGCTAGGCTGGGACCCACACGACTGGCGCAGGTGGGGGACCACCGGGGAGTGTTGTGACGTCGGGGGCATCGACCGCCTGGGTGCCCTCCGCAAGCAGATCCGAACAGGAGCACGCCACGTGAGCACCGCAGAACGCCGCCCGATCCGCCGAGCCCTCCTCTCCGTCTTCGACAAGACCGGCATCGTCGACCTCGCCCGCACCCTCGCCGAGCAGGGCGCGGAGATCGTCTCGACCGGCTCCACCGCCTCCACGATCCGCGACGCCGGTATCGCCGTGACCGAGGTCGAGACCGTCACCGGCTTCCCCGAGATGCTCGACGGCCGCGTCAAGACACTCCACCCGCGCGTGCACGGCGGGATCCTCGCCGACCAGCGCCTGGAGTCCCACCGCGAACAGCTTGCCGAGCACGACATCGCCCCCTTCGACCTCGTGGTCGTGAACCTCTACCCCTTCGCCGAGACCGTCGCCTCGGGCGGCAGCTTCGCCGAGATCATCGAGAAGATCGACGTGGGCGGCCCGACCATGGTGCGCGGCGCCGCGAAGAACTTCGCCTCCGTCGCCGTGGTCGTGGACCCCGAGGGCTACCCGATCGCGGCCGAGGCCGCGGAGGAGGGCGGCTTCACCCTCGTCGAGCGCCAGGAGCTCGCGACCATCGCCTTCACCCGCACCGCCGAGTACGACGAGGCGATCAGCGACTGGATGCTCGGCCAGCTCACCGAGGACGACGCGGACGCCGAGGCCGCGGTCGAGGCCGACGAGGCGGAGATCCCCTCTATCCTCGACCTCTCCGACGCGGACGCCGCGGAGCTCGGGATCACCGCGACCCTCCGCTACGGCGAGAACCCCCACCAGCGGGCGCGCCTGGCCGTCACCGACGAGGCCGTCCCCGGCATCGCGGGCGCCGAGCAGCTCGGCGGCAAGGCCATGAGCTACAACAACTACGTCGACGCCGACGCCGCGGTGCGCGCCGCCCACGACCACGCCCGCCCCGCCGTCGCCGTGGTCAAGCACAACAACCCCTGCGGCGTCGCCGTGGTCGACGAGGGTCAGGACATCGCCCTCGCCCACGCCCGCGCCCACGGCACCGACC
Source organism: Brachybacterium sp. sponge (assembly GCF_001613775.1). Classification (NCBI taxonomy): domain Bacteria; kingdom Bacillati; phylum Actinomycetota; class Actinomycetes; order Micrococcales; family Dermabacteraceae; genus Brachybacterium; species Brachybacterium sp. sponge. Next base: position 1,562,108 of record NZ_LRMP01000001.1, read on the forward strand.
CCGTCTCCGCCTACGGAGGCGTGATCGCCGCGAACCGCACGGTCACCCTCGCCATGGCCCAGCAGGTCAAGCCGATCTTCACCGAGGTGATCCTCGCCCCCGGCTACGAGGACGAAGCCCTCGAGCTGCTGCGCACCAAGAAGAACCTCCGCATCCTGAAGCTCGAGGGGGAGTACTCCCGCGGCGTCGAGATGCGCGAGATCTGGGGCGGGATGCTGATCCAGGACGCGGACCGCGTCGACGCCGAGGGCGACGCCCCCGCCGGCTGGACCCTCGCCGCGGGCGAGGCGGCCGACGAGGCGACCCTCGCCGATCTCGAGTTCGCCTGGCGCTCGGTGCGCGCGGTGAAGTCCAACGCGATCCTCCTGGCCGCGGACGGCGCCGCCGTCGGCATCGGGATGGGCCAGGTCAACCGCCTGGACTCCTGCCGCCTGGCCGTCTCCCGCGCCAACACCCTCGGCGAGCACGCCGAGGGCGAGTCCGCGCCGGAGCGCGCCCGCGGCGCGGTCGCCGCGTCGGACGCCTTCTTCCCCTTCGCCGACGGGGTGCAGATCCTGCTGGACGCCGGGGTGCGGGCGATCGTCCAGCCCGGCGGCTCGATCCGCGACGACGAGGTGATCGAGGCGTGCCGCGCCGCGGGCGTCACGCTCTACCTCACCGGCACCCGCCACTTCGCCCACTGACCGCCCGGCCCCGCCCGTCCGCGCCGCCCGGCCCGGACGGGCGGTGCCTCCCCGCCCTGCCCGCGTCGGCCTGCGCCGACCCCGGGCGGGGCTCCCCGACGGCGGAGGACCTCTGTTCACCTCCGGTCCATCCGTGACCTTTAAGCTTGGGCGCATCCACCAGCGAGCGCCGAAGGAGTGACCGTGAAGATCCCCGACAACCAGAGCCTGCGCGAGTACATCGAGCACCTGCGCGAGGAGGGGTACTCGGTCCAGGACGGCCACACCCCGGACCCGGACCTGATCGATCCTCAGGGGAACCCGGTCTACACCTGGCAGGAGGGGTACCCGTACGAGACCCGGATGGACCGGGAGGAGTACGAGCTGCAGAAGTACCAGCTCCAGGTCGAGCTGCTGAAGTTCCAGTACTGGCTCGAGGACAACGACCAGAAGGCCGTCATCATCTTCGAGGGGCGCGACGCGGCCGGCAAGGGCGGCACCATCAAGCGCTTCACCGAGCACCTCAATCCCCGCACCGCCCGCGTCGTCGCGCTGAACAAGCCCAGCGACCGCGAGCGCGGCCAGTGGTACTTCCAGCGCTACGTCCAGCACCTGCCCACCGAGGGCGAGATGGTGCTCTTCGACCGCTCCTGGTACAACCGCGCCGGCGTCGAGCGGGTGATGGGCTTCGCGACCCCCGAGCAGTACGAGACCTTCATGAACCAGGTCCCCTACTTCGAGCGGATGCTGGTGGACTCCGGCATCCACCTCACCAAGTTCTGGTTCTCCGTCTCGCAGAAGGAACAGCGCACCCGCTTCGCGATCCGGCAGCTGGACCCGGTGCGGCGCTGGAAGCTCTCCCCGATGGACCTCGAGTCGCTGGACCGCTGGGAGGCGTACACCGAGGCCAAGGAGGAGATGTTCCGCCGCACGGACAAGAAGTACGCGCCGTGGACGATCATCCGCTCCAACGACAAGAAGCGCGCCCGCCTGAACGCGATGCGCTACTTCCTCTCCCAGTTCGAGTACGAGGACAAGGACCACGAGATCGTGGGCAGCCCGGACCCGAAGCTGGTCATGCGCGGGAAGATGGAGGAGGCCGACGAGTGAGCCGCTGACGGCGCCGCTCGTGCGACGGGCCGGTCCCCCCTCGGGGTGACCGGCCCGTCGGCTCTCCGGTGCGGCTCAGAAGTCCAGGCGCTCCGTGGGCGGAAGCGCCACCTCGCCCGAGTCGGGCTGCTCCGTGGCGGTGGCCGGCTCCGGCTCCTCGTCGAGCGCCGGGATGGTGCCGGTGGCCGTCGCCCGGTGCGGCGAGGTCATCGAGGCGGGGGAGAGCAGCCCGGCCAGACGGTCCTCGTCCAGCAGGCCGCGCTCGAGCACCAGGTCCCGGACCGGACGGCCCGTCGCCAGCGCCTCCTCCGCGACCTCCGTCGAGGCCGCGTACCCGATCACCGGCACCAGCGCCGTGACCACCCCGATCGAACGGTGCAGGTAGTCCTCCAGCACCTCCTCGTTCAGGGTGATCCCGGCGACGCAGCGGTCGGCGAGGGTGTTCATCGCACGGGTCATGATCTGCGTGGACTCGAGGATGTTGAAGGCGATCACCGGCTCGAACACGTTCAGCTGCAGCTGACCGCCCTCGGCCGCGAAGGTCACCGAGAGATCGTTGCCGATCACCTCGTAGGCGACCTGGTTGACGACCTCCGGGATCACCGGGTTCACCTTGCCGGGCATGATCGAGCTGCCCGGCTGCACGGCCGGCAGGTTGATCTCGTGCAGGCCGGCCCGCGGCCCGGAGCTCAGCAGGCGCAGGTCGTTGCAGATCTTCGAGATCTTCACCGCGATGCGCTTGAGGATCCCGGAGAAGGTCACGAAGGCGCCGGTGTCGCTGGTGGCCTCGACCAGGTCGGCGGAGACCACGAAGGGCACCCCGGTCAGCTCCGCGAGCTCGGCCGTGGCCATCGCCGCATAGCGCGGATCGGACGTGATGCCGGTGCCGATCGCCGTCGCGCCGAGGTTGATCTCCTGGAACAGCGTCGCGGTGCGGGTGAGGCGCTGGACGTCCTCCTCGATCGTGGTGGCCCAGGCGTGGAACTCCTGGCCCACCGTCATCGGGACCGCGTCCTGCAGCTGGGTGCGCCCCATCTTCAGGACCGAGGAGAACTCCTCGCCCTTGGCGCGCAGGGTGGAGATCAGGTGGTCCATCGCCTCGGCCAGCGCCGGGAAGGACAGCATGATCGTCAGCCGGATCGCCGTGGGGTAGACGTCGTTGGTGGACTGGCCGAGGTTGACGTGGTTGTTGGGGTGCAGCCGGTCGTACTGCCCCTTCTCGTGCCCGAGGATCTCGAGCGCGCGGTTGGCGATCACCTCGTTGGCGTTCATGTTCGTGCTCGTGCCGGCCCCGCCCTGGATCATGTCCACGATGAAGTGCTCGTGGAGGGCGCCGCCGATGATCTCCTCGCAGGCGCGGTCGATCGCGGCGAAGCGCTCGTCGTCGAGCGCCCCCAGGCGATGGTTGGCGCGGGCGGCGGCACGCTTGACCTGGGCGAGGGCCTCGACCATCCGGGGGAAGTGCTGCAGCTGCACCCCCGTGATGTGGAAGTTCTCGTTTGCACGCAGGGTCTGAACGCCGTAGTAGGCATCGGCTGGGACGTCGCGGTCTCCGAGCAGGTCGTGCTCGCGGCGGGTGCCGGTCGACGTCGCACCGGGGCTGGTCATCGTGGGATCCTCCAGATGTCGCTGTGGCCGACGGCTCTGCCGGCCCCTGCCAGGGTAGCGGGGCGTGGCCCGTACGATGGCCGGGTGCGCGCGCCCCGATCCCCCCACACGCTCCGCGCCGCCTTCCGGCGGCAGACGGTGCTCACCCTCGCCCTGCCCGCGCTCGCGCTGATCGTCCTGATCGGGGCGACGCTGTCGGCGCCGCTGGCCGGCGTGCTCCTGGCGGCACTGCTGCTGGTCCTCGCGCTGATGCGGGCCCTGCTGCCCGTGCGGGCGGTCGGCGCGCTGGCCGTCCGCTCCCGCGGCCTCGACGTCGCGGTGCTGCTCGCCCTCGCGCTCGGCATCGCGGTGCTGAGCACCTCGCCGAACCTCTGAGCCGAAGCGCCTCGGGAGGGCCCGTCGAGGTGTGAGCTTCGTCGGCCCGCCGGCGGGAGCGGGGCCCGCCCGCGGTGTGGGACGATCGGTCCGTGCCCACCGACTCCGCCCGGCTCCATGCCGTGTTCGACCTCGCGATGAGGATCGGGGAGGGCCTGCTCACCAACGGTGCCGCCGCCTCGGAGGTCACCGCGACGGTGCTGCGGGTGACCAGCTCGTCCGGCCTGCGCAACGTCTCCGTGCAGGTCACCTTCAACGAGGTCACGATCTCCTATCTCGCCGACGAGTCCGCGACCCCGTTCACGAGGGTCCGCTCGGCAGGGGAGCGGACCCAGGACTTCGCGCGCCTGGCCGCCTTCGAGGACATCTCCCACCAGTACCTCTCCGGGGAGCTCCCGCTGGACGAGGCCCGGCACAGGGCCGCCGCGATACCGCAGCGCCAGCCGCTGTACCGGCTCGTGCTCGTGGTCGCGGGCTTCGCGGTGATGGGCGGCGCGGCCGCGCTCAGCTTCGGCGCCGGCAGCCTCGTCGTGGTCGCCGCGACCCTCGCCGCCGGGCTGCTGATCGCGGCGGCGGAGCTGCTGGCCCGGTGGAGCATCCCGCCGTTCTACAGCCAGGCGCTCGGCGGCCTCGTCGCCGTCGCCGCGGCGATCGGGGTCAGCGCGATCGACCCCACCGAGAACTCCTCGATCGTCGTGGTCTCGTGCCTGATCGTGCAGCTCGCGGGGCTCTCCTCGATCAGCGCCGTGCAGGACGCGGTGACGGGCTGGTACATCACGGCCGCGGGACGCATGCTCGAGACGCTCATGCTCACCGTCGGCATCGTGGTGGGAGTGCGCGCCGGGCTGCTCGCGGCCGACGCGATCGGCGCGGACATCTCCGTGACCGCGTCGATGCCGCTGTCGATCACGACGGCGCTGGTGGTGCTGATCTCGGGGCTCGGCATGGGGCTCGGCTACGGCGTCGGCACCCAGACCCCGCCCCGGCTGCTGCTGATGGCCGCGCTGGTCGCCGCCGGCTCGGGCCTCGTCTCGCACCTGATCGCCGGGACGCTGCACGACCGCACCGTCGCCGTCGGCGTCGCCGCCTTCCTCACCGGCCTGGTCGCGACCGCGCTCGCCGACCGGGTGCGCGCCCCCTCGCTCGCCTTCGTCATGGCCGGGGTGATACCCCTGGTGCCCGGCAGCCGGATCTACCGCGGCCTGCTCGGGTTGCAGGACGACCTCTCGGTGGGCATCTCCGAGCTGCTCGAGGCGGCGCAGATCGCGATCGCGATCGCCGCGGGCGTGGTGCTCGGCCAGCTCATCTCCTCGCGGATCATGCCCTACTTCCGCCGCAGCGGCATCGCCTACACCCCGGCGATCTCCTCGCCCTTCACCACCATGCGCCGTCGCCGCCTCTCGCTCGGCACGCGGTCGATGCGGCGACGTCGCGGCACTCCGGTGATCGAGCCGTCTACGATGACCGGAGAGATGACGGCGCTGTCACCGGCTCTGTTCGAGGACGCGGACCTGCTCGACGACCTCGAGCCCCCCGCGGATCTCGTGGACCGCGACCGCGGGGAGCGCCGCGACGAGGACGAGGAGGTCCCATGACCGAGAACGCACTGCTGGCCGTCGCCGGCTACTCCACCAGCGGCACCGGCCGCGGCCGCGGCATCGAGCTGCTGGCCCTGCGGTCCGACGGGCAGGACCTCGCCGTCGAGCGTCGTGCCGCCGTGGACCTGCCCGACCCCTCCTTCGTGCTGTGGAGCGAGGACGGCACCCTGCTGCACGCGGTGCTCGAGACCGAGCCGACGCGGGTGGTCACCCTGCGCGTGGACGAGGACGGAGCACGGGCGGAGGTCGTCGCGGACCTCGCGCTGGACGGGGCGGGCGGCTGCCACCTCGCCCACGGCAGCGACGGCCGCTCCCTCGTGATCGCCCAGTACGGCTCCGGCTCCGTGGCGACGGTGGGCCTGGACGAGGAGGGCCTGCCCACCGCGCAGATCGACCTCGACGACCACCACGAGCTGATCGACGGCATCGCGGAGACGGCGCCGCACCCGCACCAGGTCGTGGCGCTGCCCGGCACGGAGGCCCTCGCCGTCCCCGACCTCGGCCTGGACCGCGTGATGCTGTACCGCCAGGGCGCCGGCGGCATGATCGACATCGCCGGGGAGATCTCGCTGAGCCGGGGGAACGGGCCGCGCCACCTCGTGGCCGACCACGGGTCCGAGCAGATCCACATCGCCTGCGAGCTCTCCGGCATGGTCGCCACCGCCGTGCGCGCCCACGAGACCTCGCCCCGCTCCGTCCCCGCCGTCATGCCGCAGGCGCCGCGCCGCTGGGCCGTGCGCTCGATGATGCCGGCCAGCGGCAGCGAGTCCGCCGCCGCGCTCTCCCACATCGAGCTCGTCGCCGACGAGTCCGCGCTGCTGGTCGCCAACCGCGGCCCCGACACCCTCTCCCTGCTCTCCCTCGACGCGATGCGGCCGCAGCGCGTGGCCGAGGTCGAGGTGGGCGCGCACCCGCGTCACTTCACCCAGTGGGGCGACCTGGTGCTGGTCGCCGCGCAGGAGGGCGACCGGATCGACGTGCTGCGCCGTCGCGGCGAGGAGCTCTCACGGGTCGGGGAGCCGATCCCCGCACCGTCGGTCGCGTGCCTCGCAGTGCGTCCCGTGGCCTGAGGACCGCGTCCCGGGAGCGGCCTCCCGGGGCTCGCGTGAGCGGCTCCGCAGCGGACCTGTTGCCGACGGCGGCCGCGAGACGGCTAGACTCACCGGCGCCCTACCGGTCGGCCGGTGGGCTCCGTCGTGCCCTCGCCCCGTCCTGGAAGGACCCTTCCCGATGACCGCTGCCGCTGACTCCCGCACCGCTCCCGCTTGGCAGGGAGCGGTGCTCTCGGCCGCACCGGAGCGCTCCGCAGCTGCCGATCGCGCCGCTGAGAGGTTCGAGCAGTCCTTCGGCTACGCGCCCGACGGGGTCTGGTCCGCGCCGGGCCGCGTCAACATCATCGGCGAGCACGTCGACTACCAGGACGGCCTCTGCCTGCCGATGGCGATCTCGCACCGCTGCTTCGCCGCCGCCGCCCGCACCCCCACCTCGCGGGTGCGCCTGCGCTCCGCCCAGGACGACCTCGAGCTCGACCTCGACGCGGCCGCGCTCGAGCCCGGCGCGGTCGAGGGCTGGCCCGCCTACGTCGCCGGCGTGCTCTGGGCGCTGCGCCCCTTCATCTCCGGCGCCGTCACCCAGGGCATGGACATCCTCATCGACGGGCAGGTCCCGCTCGGGGCGGGCCTGTCCAGCTCGGCCGCGCTCGAGTGCGCCGCCGCCGAGGCGATCGAGTCGCTGCTGACCCTGGGCACCACGCCGCTCGACCGGGTGCGCGCCGCGATCACCGCCGAGACCGACTTCGCCGGCGCCTCCACGGGCGGGCTCGACCAGTCCGCCTCGGTCCTCTCCCGCGAGGGCCACGCCCTGTTCCTGGACTGCCGGGACTTCTCCACTCGCGCGGTGCCGTGGGACCTCGCCTCCCAGGGCCTCGCCCTGCTGATCACCGACACCCGGGCCGAGCACTCCCACGTCGACGGGGAGTACACGGCGCGCCGCGCGGACAGCGAGCGCGCCGCCGCGTCTCTCGGCGTGCCGACCCTGCGCGACGCCGATCCGGCCCGGCTCGAGGAACTCCTGGCGAGCATCGACGACGAGGTCGTGCGCCGCCGCGCCCGCCACGTGATCACCGAGATCCAGCGCGTGCAGGAGTTCGACGCGCTGCTCGCCGAGGGGACGGTGCGCGCGCACGTCACGGAGCTCGGCGCGCTGCTGAACGCCTCCCACGACTCGCTGCGCGAGGACTACGAGGTGACGGTCCCGCAGCTCGACCTCGCCGTGGACACCGCCCGCGAGGCCGGTGCGCACGGCGCCCGCATGACCGGCGGCGGCTTCGGCGGCTCGACGATCGCGCTGGTGGAGGCGGAGCAGGCGCAGGCGATCGCCGAGGCCATCGCCGCCGCCTTCGCCGCGGCCGGCTTCACCGCCCCGGAGTTCTTCCTGGCACTGCCCTCGGAGGGCGCCGGCCAGGACCGCTGAGCCGCGACGCCGGAACCACCGGCTGACGACGTCCCGCCGTCGTCGGTGCTTCCGGCGTCTGCGCCTCCCCGCCCTCGGCGCGGCACCGTCGTCAGCGCGTCGCGTCGTCGGGCGCGGGCGCCGCGAGCCAGTCCTGCACCCCCGCGAGGAGCCGGGAGCGGACCGGTGTGGGAGCGGCCGAGAGACGGATCGAGGAGGCGGCGAGGTCGGCGAGCTCGGCGTCGTCCAGCCCGATCCGCCGCGCGATCTCGTACTGGTCCAGCAGCCGCGAGCCGAACAGCAGCGGGTCGTCCGCGCCGAGCGCGATCTGCGCCCCGGCCTCCATCAGCCGGCGCAGCGGCACGTCCTCGGCGTGCTCGAGCACCCCGAGGGAGGCGTTCGAGGCCGGGCAGAGCTCGAATCCGATCCCGGCTGCCACCACCTGCTCCAGCAGGGGCGGGTCCTCGGCGACGCGCACCCCGTGGCCCAGCCGGTCCGGTCGCAGGTGCTCGACGACCTCCCGCACGTGCGCGGGCCCCAGCAGCTCCCCGCCGTGCGGCACCGACAGCAGCCCGGCCTCCCGCGCGATGCGGAAGGCGGGGGCGAAGTCCTCGGTGTCCCCGCGCCGCTCGTCGTTGGAGAGCCCGAAGCCGATCACCCTCCCGGCGCTGCGCGCCGCGAGCCGGGCCAGGATGCGGGCGTCCAGCGGATGCCGGGTGCGGGAGGCGGCCACCACGATCCCGACGCTGACCCCGGTCACCGCCTCGGAGCGCTCGGCCTGGTCCAGGACGATCTCGACGGCGGGGGTGATCCCGCCGACGAAGGGCGCATAGCTGGTCGGGTCCACCTGCAGCTCGAGCCGGCCCGAGCCCTCGGCGGCGTCGTCCTCCACCGCCTCGTGGAGCAGGCGCCGCATCGCCGTCTCCGAGTCGACGACCGCGCGGGCGGTGTCGTACTGGCGCTGGAAGCGGAACCATCCGCGCCGGTCGGGCTCGACCTGCAGCGCCACGTCGTCGGTGAGGGAGCGGGGCAGTCGCATGCCCCGCTCCGCGGCCAGCTCCCACAGCGTCGTCGGACGCATCGAGCCTGTGAAGTGCAGGTGCAGATGCGCCTTCGGCAGGGTCCGCAGGTCGCGGCCCGATCCGGCGGGGGAGGGGCTCATCCCGCCAGGAGCGCGGCCACCCGGTCGATGCCCTCGACGATGTCCTCGTCTCCGAGGGCGTAGGAGAAGCGCAGGTGGCCGGGGGCGCCGAAGGCCTCGCCCGGCACGGCGGCGACCTCCGCCTCCTCGAGGATCACGGTCGCGAGCTCGGTCGAGGTGGTCACCTTCCGGCCGCGGATCTCCCGGCCCAGCAGCTGCGAGACGTCGGGGAAGACGTAGAACGCGCCGGTCGGGGTCGGCACGGTGAAGCCCTCGATCGCGGAGAGCTTCTCGACGATCAGCTGCCGACGCCGGTCGAAGGCGCGGCGCATCTCCTCGACGGGCTCCGTCGGCCCCGTCAGCGCCGCGAGCGCCGCCCGCTGGGCGATGTTGTTGACGTGCGAGGTGAGATGGGACTGCAGGTTCGAGGCCGCCTTGATGACGTCGGTCGGGCCGACCATCCAGCCCACCCGCCAGCCGGTCATCGCGAAGGACTTCGCCACTCCGCCGAGCAGGATCGTGGTGTCGGCGAGCTCGGGGACGGCCTTCAGCACGGAGGTGAAGGGCATGTCGCCGTAGGTGAGGGACTGGTAGATCTCGTCGGTGATCACCCACAGCCCGTGCTCGAGCGCCCAGCGGCCGATCTCCTCGACCTGCTCGGGGGAGAGCACCGCGCCGGTCGGGTTCGAGGGGGAGCACAGCACCAGGGCGCGCGTGGCCTCGGTGCGGGCGGCCTCGAGCTGCTCGACGGTGGGGACGTAGCCCTGGTCGGCGCCGGCCAGGACGGGGACCTCGGTCGCGCCCGACTGGCGGATCGCCTCGGGGTAGGTGGTCCAGTACGGGGCGGGCAGCAGCACCTCGTCGCCCGGGTCCAGCACGGTCGCGAAGGCCTGGAACACGGCCTGCTTGCCGCCGTTGGTCACCAGCACCTGCGCCGGGTCGATCTCGAGCGACGTCGTGGCCGAGACCGACGCGGCGAGGGCCTCGCGCAGCTCGGGCAGGCCGGCTGTCGCGGAGTAGCGGTGGTTGCGCGGATCGCGCGCGGCCTCCACGGCGGCGTCCACGATGTGCGCGGGGGTGGGGAAGTCGGGCTCTCCGGCGCCGAAGCCGATGACGGGCCGTCCGGCTGCCTTGAGCGCCTTGGCGGTCGCGTCGACCGCGAGAGTCGCGGAGGGCTCGATCGCGCCGATGCGCTGCGAGATGCGGGAACGGGTGGCGGGGGTGCGTGCGTCGTCGGTGGTCACCCGACTATCGTGGCAGAGCTCGTCCCGCGCCGCCAGGATGGACGTCCCTTGGGAACGGGGGTGCGCCGGGATCCCGCGAGGCGCTGGAATGTGACGTGATCCGGGACGATTCGCACGAGTCCCCATCGGCTTGTATGCTGGTCGCTGGTCAGAATCGCTCAGGCTTCTCCGGGCACGTCCCGGGACCGGGCGAGACGACCGCACGGGGCTCGTCCCCGTGAAGGGCAGTGGCGCAATTGGTAGCGCAGCGGTCTCCAAAACCGCAGGTTGCAGGTTCGAGCCCTGTCTGCCCTGCCGGTCCGGCCGGGGTCACCCGGCCGGATGCGGATGACCTCGACGAGATCGGAAAGCTCCCTGTGAACTCCAGCCAGAACGCCCCGTCGGCACCGCGCACCGGTGACGTCCAGGGCTCCGGGTCGAAGAACCCGTTCCTGGCCATCGGTCTGTTCATCCGCCAGGTGATCGCCGAGCTGCGCAAGGTGGTCGTCCCCAGCAGGCGCGAGCTGATCCTGTACTCGATCACGGTGCTGCTGTTCGTCGCCTTCATGATCCTGCTGATCTTCGGGCTCGACGCCGCCTTCAGCTGGATCTCGCGGATCGCCTTCACGGTCCCCGACGTGTGAGCGGGCGCCTGATCCGCACCTCGCACAGCCCTGTGACCGACCAGTCCACCGCAGCCAGGAAGGCAGGTTCCCGCCGATGAGCGAGACGACCTCTACCCCCGACGAGTCCTTCGACGACGTCGACGACACCCTCTCCTTCTCCGCCTCGGCCCCGACCGGCCAGGCCGCGGGCGAGGACGTCGCCGCCGAGGAGACCGCGGCCGAGGGCGCCGAGCTCGACGAGGGCGCTGAGCTCTCCGACGACGCCGCGCCGGCCGACGACGAGAGCGCCGAGGCGCCCGTCGTCGACGAGGCGATCGCAGACGACTCCGAGGCCGACGACTCCGACGAGCCTGCCGACGCCGACGAGCTCGCCGACGCCGACGAGGCCCCGGTCGCCGAGGACGCCGTCGACGCGCCCGCGGCCGAGGAGCCCGAGGAGGACCCGGTCCAGCAGCTGCGCATGCACCTGCGCTCCGCGCTCGGCGAGTGGTACGTCATCCACTCCTACTCCGGGCACGAGAACCGCGTGAAGACCCAGCTCGCCACGCGCACCGAGACCATGGACATGGAGGAGTTCATCTTCGAGGTCCAGGTCCCGATGGAGGACGCGACCGAGGTCAAGAACGGCCAGAAGAAGATCGTCCGCCGCGTGCGCATCCCCGGCTACGTGCTGGTGCGCATGGACCTGACCACCGAGTCCTGGCGCGTCGTGCGCGACACCCCCGGCGTGACCGGCTTCGTCGGCAATGCGACCGAGCCCACCCCGCTCACCTTCGACGAGATCTTCTCGATGCTCGCGCCGTCCGTCGGCCTGCCCGAGAAGAAGCGCTCCTCCGGCTCGTCCGGCTCCTCCTCGAAGCCCGCGGCCGCGCAGAAGGTCCCCGACTTCCAGGTCGGCGAGTCCGTCACCGTCATGGACGGTCCCTTCGAGACCATGCCGGCCACGATCTCCGAGATCCACGCCGAGGCCCAGAAGCTGCAGGTGCTCGTGTCGATCTTCGGCCGCGAGACCCCGGTCGAGCTCGGCTTCGACCAGGTCGCCAAGATCTGAGCAGCCCGGTCCGCCTCGTGCGGGCCCTCGGGCGCGCGGCCCCTCGCCCGCGTCCGCCCCGAATCCCCGCGGCGCGTCCGGCTCCGGCCGGGCGGGCTCCCCGGTGGGGGAGTACGACCGAGATCACGCCCGATCGAGGTCGACGCCGCCGCGACGTGCAGGTAACGTCGCATCCCGGATCCGTGCCCCTCGGGGCGCGGGTCCTGCAGTGGGAGGAGCGCGTGATGAGCTCCGCCCGGACCACACCACAGTAAGGAAGAGCAATGGCTCCCAAGAAGAAGATCGCGAGCATCATCAAGCTCCAGATCCAGGCCGGCCAGGCCACCCCTGCGCCGCCCGTGGGTCCCGCGCTCGGCGCTGCCGGCGTGAACATGATGGAGTTCGTGAAGGCCTACAACGATCGCACCGCCGATCAGCGTGGCAACATCATCCCCGTCGAGATCACGGTCTATGAGGACCGCTCGTTCACCTTCATCACGAAGACCCCGCCGGCGGCGGAGCTCATCAAGAAGGCCGCCGGCCTCCAGAAGGGCTCGGCCGTCCCGCACACCGACAAGGTCGGCAAGATCACCCAGGCTCAGGTCCGCGAGATCGCGGAGACCAAGATGCCTGATCTGAACGCGAACGACATCGAGGCCGCGGCGAAGATCGTCGAGGGCACCGCTCGTTCCATGGGCATCACGGTGGAGGGCTGAGAACGATGGCATTCCGTAGCAAGGCTTACAAGAACGGCGCCGCTCTGATCGAAGAGGGCCGCGCGTACTCCCCGCTGGACGCCCTGCGCCTCGCGCAGAAGTCCAGCCCGGCGAAGTTCGACGCCTCCGTCGAGGTCTCGATGCGTCTCGGCGTCGACCCCCGCAAGGCGGACCAGATGGTGCGCGGCACCGTCAACCTGCCCAACGGCACCGGCAAGACCGCCCGCGTCATCGTCTTCGCGTCCGGCGCGCAGGCCGAGGCTGCTCTCGCGGCGGGCGCCGACGAGGTCGGCGACGACGACCTGATCGAGAAGGTCGCCGGCGGCTGGACCGACTTCGACGCGGCCGTCGCCACCCCGAACCTGATGGGCAAGGTCGGCAAGCTGGGCCGCGTGCTCGGCCCCCGCGGCCTCATGCCGAACCCCAAGACCGGCACCGTGACCATGGACGTCACCAAGGCCGTGAACGACATCAAGGGCGGCAAGATCGAGTTCCGCACCGACCGTGCGGCGAACCTGCACTACATCGTCGGCAAGGTCTCCTTCACCGACAAGCAGCTCGTCGAGAACTACGTCGCGGCGCTGGACGAGATCCTCCGTCTCAAGCCGTCCGCGTCCAAGGGCCGCTACATCACGAAGATCACCGTGTCCACCACCATGGGCCCCGGCATCCCGGTCGACGTGAACCGCACCCGCAACCTCCTCGAGGACACCGACGAGGCCTGAGCCTCCTCACCTCCTCGCATCTCGGCGCCCCGCCCACCGCTCAGGTGGGCGGGGCGCCGTGCTGTGTCGGGCGTCGAGCCCGGAAGCTCTTCGACGATCCGTACCAGGGAAGTGGAACGGATCGTCGAACAACTGCGCCCCTGTCCGCTTCGCGGGGCGCCCCCCCCCGCACCGCAGCGGAGCCGGCAGGGGAGTTGTTCGACGTCCGGTACCGCTTAACTGGTACGTCTCGTCGATCAACTCGGCCGCTGGCTGCTTCGCGAGGCGCTTCGCCACCGGCAGGGGAGTTGTTCGACGTCCGGTACCGCTTCACTGGTACGTCTCGTCGATCAACTCGGCCACTCCCCGTGCTGTGCGCCGTTGCGGAGCCGGCGGCACGGGACGTCGATCCGCCGGCGGTGGGGGAGCGAGGCGCTGCACGCTCGATGCCCCGCTCGTCGCCGGATTGTGACGGAGACCGCCGCCCGCACCGTGGCGCGCACACCCGTCCCTGCACTACTCTGGACCTACCGAAGACCGCCGGTCGTCGCCCTCCACCCGGAGAGCGACCGAAGAAGTCCCCACGGGACGGCCTGCGCAGGTGAACGAACGCGACCCGCACGGTCGCGCCCTCCGCGGAGCAGTTGCTCCCGGGGAGCCGGATCGTGCGTGCTGGCCTCGACACCTGCGTGTCGAGGCCTTTTCCTGTTCCAGGGCCCTTCACCCGGTGGCGAGAGACCTCTGGAAGGAGGGCCATGGCGAATCCCGAGAAGGTGGACGCCGTCGCGGAGATCGCGGACATGTTCCGCGAGTCCGACGCCGCCGTCATCACCGAGTATCGCGGGCTCAGCGTGGGGGAGCTCAAGGAGCTCCGTCGTGCGCTGGGTTCCGAGACGACCTACGCCGTGGTGAAGAACACGCTCACGGAGATCGCCGCCCGCGAGGCCGGCATCGACGTGTTCGACGGCACGCTCAGCGGGCCGACCGCGATCGCCTTCATCAAGGGCGAGCCGGTGGAGCCTGCGAAGGCTCTGCGTGACTTCGCCAAGACCCACGACAGCCTCGTGGTCAAGTCCGGCTACTTCGAGGGCAAGCTGCTCTCGCAGGAGGACGTCCAGAAGCTCGCGGACCTCGAGTCCCGCGAGGTCCTGCTGGCCAAGGCCGCCGGCGCCATGAAGGCGTCGATGTCCAAGGCCGCCGCAGTGTTCGCTGCACCGCTGTCCAAGACGGCGCGCACCGTGGACGCGCTGCGGGCCAAGCAGGAAGCCGCCTGAGCCTCCCGGCTCACCGGCTTCCGCACCACAGCCACAGCGCTGTCCCCCGGCTGCCCCGTCGGAGCATCCGGATCGCAAGACCCGGCGCGTGAGCGCCGCTCAACACCGCAGGGACGCAGGTCCCGCCTACAGGAAGGAACGCCCTCATGGCGAAGCTCAGCAACGACGAGCTCATCGAAGCTTTCAAGGAGATGTCCCTCATCGAGCTCTCCGAGTTCGTGAAGCAGTTCGAGGACGTCTTCGACGTCACCGCCGCCGCCCCCGTGGCCGTCGCCGGTGCCGCTCCCGCCGCCGGCGGTGGCGAGGCCGCCGCCGAGGAGGAGAAGACCGAGTTCGACGTCATCCTCGAGTCGGCCGGCTCCGCGAAGATCGCCGTCATCAAGGAGGTGCGCGGCCTGACCTCCCTCGGTCTGAAGGAGGCCAAGGCGCTCGTCGACGAGGCCCCCAAGCCCGTCCTCGAGGGTGTCAAGCAGGAGGACGCCGAGGCCGCCAAGGCGAAGCTCGAGGAGGCCGGCGCGACCGTCTCCGTCAAGTGATCTCCGGCGCACGCCTCGGCGTGCGCCTCACCTGACGGCAGTCGCACTGCCCCTGGAAGGGCCGTCCCGCATCGCGCGGGGCGGCCCTTCCGCATGCCCGGGGGACGGGAGGCGGCGCGCACGGACGCGGTGCCGGCCCGTGCTCGGCCGGCTCCTGGGCCCGCGGCATCGGGGCGCAGCGCCGGCACGATCCCTGCGCGAGGCTCTGAGGAATCGCCTCTGACATGGCCCGACACCCCGCCACGGGCCCCGCCTGCTTGACTGCGGGACGATTTCCGTCCACACTTTTTCCCGTACGGGGCTGATCCTGCCGCACGCGCCCGGTGTGATGACACCGCCGGGCCGGTCGAGACAGACGGGCAGGACGCGCCGACGAGAACCCCGCGCCAGGCATATAGCGGCCGACGCGGATGGAGGAGCCTCTTCGGGGGCCTTGTCTCCATCCGCGATTTTGTGTATGCTTGGTCCTTGCGCTGCGCGTCTCCCGTGGGTTCCGTCGCCTGACCTCGACATCGTCTGCTCCACCGCCCGACGGGTGTTCGCCGCGCCTGGGATTCCGTCATCGGCCTGTGGAAGGACCCCCCTTTGGCTGCCTCGAGCACCGATCGCACCACCGACATCGCACTTCGCACCGCCTCCCCTCGCGTCACCTTCGCGAAGCTCGGCGACCCTCTCGAGGTCCCGGATCTGCTGAGTCTGCAGACCACCTCGTTCGACTGGTTGCTGGGCAACGAGCGCTGGCAGGAGCGTGCGGCCGAGGCCGCCGCCGCCGGCCGTGAGGACGTGCCGCAGACCTCCGGTCTCGCGGACATCCTCGAGGAGATCTCCCCGATCGAGGACTTCGCCGGCAACATGTCGCTGTCGTTCCGCGACCACACCTTCGACGACCCGAAGTACACGGTCGAGGAGTGCAAGGAGAAGGACCTCACCTACGCGGCTCCGCTGTACGTCATCGCGGAGTTCATGAACAACGAGACCGGTGAGATCAAGACCCAGACGGTCTTCATGGGCGAGTTCCCGCTCATGACCGACAAGGGCACCTTTATCATCAACGGCACCGAGCGCGTCGTCGTCTCGCAGCTCGTCCGCTCCCCGGGCGTGTACTTCGAGGAGTCGATCGACAAGACCTCGGACAAGCACATCTTCTCCGCCAAGGTCATCCCCTCGCGCGGCGCCTGGCTCGAGTTCGAGGTCGACAAGCGCGACCAGGTCGGCGTGCGCATCGACCGCAAGCGCAAGCAGTCCGTCACGACCCTGCTCCAGGCCCTCGGCATGTCCCACAGCGACATCCTCGAGGAGTTCGGCGAGTTCGAGTCGATGCGCTCCACCCTCGAGAAGGACCGCATCGCCTCCCAGGACGAGGCCCTCATCGACATCTACCGCAAGCAGCGCCCGGGCGAACCGCCCACGCGCGATGCGGGCGAGGCGATGCTGAACAACCTCTACTTCAACGCCAAGCGCTACGACCTGGCGAAGGTCGGCCGCTACAAGATCGGCAAGAAGCTCGGCCTCGAGGGCAGCCTCTCCGAGTCGACCCTGCGCCTGCAGGACATCGTCGCGACCATCAAGTACATCGTCGCCCTGCACGACGGCGTCTCCGAGTACACGAGCGTCGACGACCGTCCGGTGCGCGTCGAGACCGACGACATCGACCACTTCGGCAACCGTCGCATCCGCGCCGTCGGCGAGCTGATCCAGAACCAGGTCCGCACGGGCCTGTCCCGCATGGAGCGCGTCGTCCGCGAGCGCATGACCACGCAGGACGTCGAGGCGATCACCCCGCTGACGCTGATCAACATCCGTCCGGTCACCGCGGCGATCAAGGAGTTCTTCGGAACCTCCCAGCTCTCGCAGTTCATGGACCAGAACAACCCGCTGTCGGGCCTGACCCACAAGCGTCGCCTCTCGGCGCTCGGCCCGGGCGGCCTCTCCCGCGACCGTGCGGGCATGGAGGTCCGTGACGTCCACCCGAGCCACTACGGCCGCATGTGCCCGATCGAGACCCCCGAGGGTCCGAACATCGGCCTGATCGGCTCGCTGGCGACCTTCGCCCGCATCAACCCCTTCGGCTTCGTGGAGACCCCGTACCGCAAGGTCGTCGACTCCGTCGTGACCGACGAGATCGTCTACCTCACCGCGGACGACGAGGATCGCCACATCATCGCCCAGGCGAACGCGAAGATCGACGAGGACGGCCACTTCCTCGCCGACGAGGTGCTCGTGCGCCTCCCCGGCGGCGAGCCCGACCTCGTGCCGATCTCGGACGTGGACTACATGGACGTCTCCGCACGTCAGATGGTCTCCGTCGCGACCGCGATGATCCCCTTCCTCGAGCACGACGACGCCAACCGTGCGCTCATGGGCTCGAACATGCAGCGCCAGGCCGTGCCGCTGCTGCGCTCCGAGATGCCGCTGGTCGGCACCGGCATGGAGCGTCGCGCCGCGGTGGACGCGGGCGACGTGGTCGTCGCGCAGAAGGGCGGCGTCATCGAGGAGCTCTCGGCGGACCTCATCATGGTCATGGCCGACGACGGCACCCGTCAGACCTACCCGATCGGGAAGTTCCAGCGCTCCAACGCCGGCAACTCCTACAACCAGCGCGTCCTCTTCGACGAGGGCGACCGCGTCGAGGCCGGCTCCATCCTGGCCGACGGCCCCTCGACCGACCAGGGCGAGCTCGCCATCGGCAAGAACCTGCTGGTCGCGTTCATGTCGTGGGAGGGCCACAACTACGAGGACGGCATCATCCTGTCCTCGCGCATGGTCCAGGACGACGTCCTCACCTCGATCCACATCGAGGAGCACGAGGTCGACGCCCGCGACACCAAGCTCGGCAAGGAGGAGATCACCCGGGACATCCCGAACGTCGGCGACGACGTGCTGGCCGATCTCGACGAGCGCGGCATCATCCGCATCGGCGCCGAGGTCGAGCCGGGCGACATCCTGGTCGGCAAGGTGACCCCGAAGGGCGAGACCGAGCTGACCCCGGAGGAGCGCCTGCTGCGCGCGATCTTCGGCGAGAAGGCCCGCGAGGTGCGCGACACCTCGCTGCGCGTCCCGCACGGCGAGTCCGGCACCGTCATCGGCGTGCGCGTCTTCACCGACGACGAGGACGGGGACATCCTCCCCACCGGCGTCAACGAGATGGTCCGCGTCTACGTGGCCCAGAAGCGCAAGATCACTGACGGCGACAAGCTCGCCGGCCGCCACGGCAACAAGGGCGTCATCGCGAAGATCCTGCCGGTCGAGGACATGCCGTTCCTGGAGGACGGCACCCCGATCGACATCATCCTCAACCCGATGGGCGTGCCCGGCCGAATGAACATCGGCCAGGTCATGGAGACCCACCTCGGCTGGGTCGCGAAGTCCGGCTGGGAGCTCGATCCCGAGGACCCGACCGCCGCGGACCTGCCCGAGTCCGCGCTGCACGGCGAGCCCGGCACCCCGGTCGCGGTCCCGGTCTTCGACGGCCTCACGGCCGACGAGGTCACCGGCCTGATCGCCAACCACCTGCCCAACCGCGACGGCGAGCGGATGGTCAAGGAGAACGGCAAGGCGCGCCTGTTCGACGGCCGCTCCGGCGAGCCGTTCCCGGACCCGATCTCCGTGGGCTACATGTACATGCTGAAGCTCCACCACCTGGTGGACGACAAGCTGCACGCCCGCTCGACCGGTCCGTACTCGATGATCACGCAGCAGCCGCTGGGCGGTAAGGCCCAGTTCGGCGGCCAGCGCTTCGGCGAGATGGAGGTGTGGGCCCTGGAGGCCTACGGCGCCGCCTACGCCCTGCAGGAGCTGCTGACCATCAAGTCCGACGACATCTCGGGCCGCGTGAAGGTGTACGAGGCGATCGTCAAGGGCGAGAACATCCCCGAGCCCGGGATCCCGGAGTCCTTCCGCGTGCTGCTCAAGGAGATGCAGTCGTTGTGCCTGAACGTGGAGGTGCTGTCCAGCGACGGCACCGCCCAGGAGGTCCAGGAGAGCGACGAGGAGGTCTTCCGCGCCGCGGAGGAGCTCGGCATCGACCTGTCCCGCCGACCCCACGAGGGCGTCGGCTCCATCGAAGAGGTCTGACGGACGGGGGACCGGGAGGTCCCGTCGGCCGCCCCGCGCCGCCGACGACCCTCCCGGCCCCGCCCTCGACCCCCGTTCCCTCAGACACCACGACTTCCGATCGAGAGAAGGACACCTGTGCTCGACGTCAACACCTTCGATGAGCTGCGCATCGGCCTCGCGACCGCCGATGACATCCGCGGCTGGTCCCACGGCGAGGTCAAGAAGCCCGAGACCATCAACTACCGCACCCTGAAGCCCGAGATGGACGGCCTGTTCTGCGAGCGCATCTTCGGTCCCACCCGGGACTGGGAGTGCTATTGCGGCAAGTACAAGCGCGTCCGCTTCAAGGGCATCGTCTGCGAGCGTTGCGGCGTGGAGGTCACCAAGTCCTCCGTGCGCCGTGAGCGCATGGGCCACGTGGAGCTCGCGGCCCCCGTCACCCACATCTGGTACTTCAAGGGCGTGCCGAGCCGTCTCGGCTACCTGCTGGACCTGGCCCCGAAGGATCTCGAGAAGATCATCTACTTCGCGGCGTACATGATCACCGACGTGGACGAGCAGGCCCGCCACGACGACATGCCCGATCTGCAGGCCCGCTTCGACCTCGAGGTCAAGGAGCTCGAGAACGAGCGCGACGCCGCGATCAACCAGCGCGCCGTCACCGCGGAGAAGGACCTCGCCCAGCTCGAGGAGGAGGGCGCCAAGGCCGACGCGAAGCGCAAGGTCCGCGACTCCTCCGAGCGCGAGCAGGCCCAGATCCGCAAGAAGTACGACGCGGAGGTCGACCGCATCACCCGCGTGTGGGAGCGCTTCAAGACCCTCAAGGTCGCCGACCTCGAGGGCGACGAGCAGCTCTACCGCGCGATGAAGCTGCGCTACGGCACCTACTTCGAGGGCGGCATGGGCGCCGAGGCGATCCAGCGTCGTCTCGCCGACTTCGACCTCGAGGCCGAGGCGGAGACGCTGCGCGAGGTCATCGCCACCGGCAAGGGACAGAAGAAGGCCCGTGCGCTCAAGCGCCTCAAGGTCGTCTCCGCCTTCCTCACCACCACCAACTCGCCCGTCGGCATGGTGCTGGACGCGGTCCCGGTCATCCCGCCGGACCTGCGCCCGATGGTGCAGCTGGACGGCGGCCGCTTCGCGACCTCCGACCTCAACGACCTGTACCGTCGCGTGATCAACCGCAACAACCGCCTCAAGCGGCTGCTGGATCTCGGCGCCCCCGAGATCATCGTGAACAACGAGAAGCGCATGCTGCAGGAGTCGGTCGACTCGCTGTTCGACAACGGCCGTCGCGGCCGCCCGGTCACGGGCCCCGGCAACCGTCCGCTGAAGTCGCTCTCCGACATGCTCAAGGGCAAGCAGGGCCGCTTCCGTCAGAACCTGCTGGGCAAGCGCGTGGACTACTCCGCCCGCTCCGTGATCGTGAACGGCCCGCAGCTGAAGCTGCACCAGTGCGGTCTGCCCAAGGGCATGGCGCTGGAGCTGTTCAAGCCCTTCGTCATGAAGCGCCTGGTCGAGCTCAGCCACGCCCAGAACGTCAAGGCCGCCAAGCGCATGGTCGAGCGCGCCCGCCCCGAGGTCTGGGACGTGCTCGAGGAGGTCATCACCGAGCACCCGGTGCTGCTGAACCGTGCGCCGACCCTGCACCGCCTGGGCATCCAGGCCTTCGAGCCGCAGCTCGTCGAGGGCAAGGCGATCCACCTGCACCCGCTGGTGTGCGCCGCCTTCAACGCGGACTTCGACGGCGACCAGATGGCCGTGCACCTGCCGCTGTCGGCGGAGGCGCAGGCCGAGGCCCGTATCCTGATGCTGTCCTCGAACAACATCCTCAAGCCGTCCGACGGCCGTCCGGTCACCATGCCCGCCCAGGACATGATCATCGGCCTGTACCACATCACCACGGTGCGCGAGGACGTCGAGGGCGCGGGTCGCTCCTTCTCCTCCGTGGCCGAGGCGATCATGGCCTTCGACCGCGGCGAGCTGCACCTGAACGCGCCCGTCTCCCTCCGCTTCGAGGACATCGTCCCGCCGAGCGACTGGGAGGCCCCCGAGGGCTGGACCGAGGGCGACCCGATCACCCTGACCACCACCCTCGGCGCGGTGTACTTCAACGAGACGCTGCCGGAGGACTTCCCCTTCGTGCAGGGCCAGGTCGGCAAGAAGCGCCTGGGCGGGATCGTCAACGCCCTCGCCGAGCGCTACGACAAGGGCCAGGTCGCCGCGTCCCTCGACGCGCTGAAGGCCTACGGCTTCTCGTGGTCCACCCGCTCGGGCGCGTCCTTCGCGCTGTCCGACGTGGTGACCCCGCCCGGCAAGGCGGAGATCATCGCGAAGCACGAGGCGAAGGCCGCCCAGGTCCAGGAGAACCGCGACCTCGGCCTCATCTCCGAGTCCGAGCGCAACGCGGAGCTCATCGACATCTGGACCGAGGCGACCAACGAGGTCGACCAGGCGATGCGGGCGAACTTCGAGTCGACCAACACCATCTACCGCATGGTGGACTCCGGCGCCCGAGGCAACTGGATGCAGATCCGCCAGATCGCCGGCATGCGGGGCCTGGTGACCAACCCGAAGGGCGAGATCATCCCGCGCCCGATCCTCTCCAACTACAAGGAGGGGCTCTCGGTCCTGGAGTACTTCGTCGCCTCGCACGGCTCCCGCAAGGGCCTGGCGGACACGGCGCTGAAGACCGCCCAGTCGGGCTACCTGACCCGTCGTCTGGTCGACGTCTCCCAGGACGTCATCGTCCGCGAGGACGACTGCGGCACCACCAAGGGCCTCGTGCTCCCGATCGCGGTCGAGGAGGGCGGCGTGCTGCGTACGCACGAGCACGCCGAGTCCACGGTCTACGGCCGTGTCCTCGCGACCGCCGCGATCGGCGCCGACGGCACCGAGGCGGCGCCGGCGGGCACCGAGCTCGGCGACGCGGTCATCGAGCAGCTCGTCGAGGCGGGCGTGCGCGAGGTGAAGATCCGCTCCGTGCTGACCTGCGACTCGGCGGTGGGCACCTGCGCCCAGTGCTACGGCAAGTCGCTCGCGACCGGCCAGCTGGTCGACATCGGCGAGGCCGTCGGCATCGTCGCGGCCCAGTCCATCGGCGAGCCCGGCACGCAGCTGACCATGCGTACCTTCCACTCCGGTGGTGTGGCCAGCGCCGACGGCGACATCACGCACGGTCTGCCGCGTGTGCAGGAGCTGTTCGAGGCCCGCACCCCGGCCGGCTTCGCGCCGATCTCCGAGTTCTCCGGCCGCGCCGCGATCGAGGAGAACGACAAGCAGCGTCGGATCACGGTCACGCCGGACGACGGCTCGGACGAGGTCACCTACACCGTCTCCAAGCGCGTCACCCTGCTGATCGCCGACGGCGACCACATCGAGGTCGGCCAGCAGCTCACCCAGGGCTCCGTCGACCCCAAGCAGGTGCTGCGCATCCTCGGCCCCCGCAAGGTGCAGCAGCACCTCGTGGATGAGGTCCAGAAGGTGTACATCTCCCAGGGCGTGGACATCCACGCCAAGCACATCGAGGTCATCGTGCGCCAGATGCTCCGTCGCGTGACGGTTATCGAGTCCGGCGACACCGGTCTGCTGCCGGGCGACTTCGCCGAGCGCGTCACCTTCGAGCGCGAGAACCGTCGGGTCCTCTCCGAGGGCGGCCAGCCGGCCTCGGGCCGTCCGGAGCTGATGGGCATCACCAAGGCGTCGCTCGCGACCGAGTCGTGGCTCTCGGCGGCCTCCTTCCAGGAGACCACCCGGGTGCTCACCGAGGCCGCCCTGAACCGCAAGAGCGATCAGCTCATGGGGCTCAAGGAGAACGTCATCATCGGCAAGCTCATCCCGGCGGGCACCGGCCTGTCGCGGTTCCGCCGCATCGCGGTCGAGCCCACCGAGGAGGCGAAGGCGCAGATGTACCAGGTGCCGGGCTACGACGAGCTGGACTTCTCCGGCTTCGGCCAGACCGGCGCGGTCAACCTCGACGACATCGACTACGCCGATCCCTTCCGCACCGACTTCCGGTGAGCGGAGCAGCGGTGAGCGGGTGCTGAGCGCCCTCTGACCGAGAACGCCGCGGGGCGGTCCCACCACACGGTGGGGCCGCCCCGCGGCGTTCCTGCGTCCTGCGGGCGTCCTGCGGAGGAAACGCCCTCCGAGGGACCGTCGGGAGGGCGGGGGAGTGGTCTGCGTCGCGCCGAAGAGGCCTCTGACCGGGCCCGGCGTGATCTGTCGGACGCGGAGGTTCACGAGAGAGTAAAGGCCTCGTGGGCCCCAGCCCAAAGTCCGGTTTCACCCCTTACGTCAGGTGGAGAAGAACGGAAGAGTGGCACCCGGCAGTTCCCACGCGACCTTTCCTGCAGCACCTCCCCGCGCCCGCGGGGGTGTGCGCGTGCCGGAGCTGCAGATCCCGCCCGGCGGGATCCGATGCTCAGGGAACGACACGTGAAGGCCGCGGACGCGGCAGGGAAAAGGTGGAACAGTGAAGAAGACTCCGTGGATCGTCGGCGCGGCGACCGTGTGCGTGGTGGCCGTCGGCGGCGGCGGCACCGCCTTCGCGATGTCGAACGAGGCCCAGATCACCGCCTACGGCGAGGAGACCGCGGTCCGCATCTTCTCCCAGCCCACCGTCGGCGACCTGCTCGCCGCCCAGGGCATCGAGGTCAAGGACACCGACCTGGTGACCCCGGGCCTCGAGGAGCTCGTCACCGACGGCATGGACATCCAGGTCGTCCAGCGCACCCCCGTCACCGTCTCCATCGACGGCGAGGAGCAGGAGCTGCTGACCACCGGTGACACCGTCGCCGACGCGCTCGCGGAGACCGAGTACAAGGCCGAGGGCGCCGCGATCAGCCCCGCCCCCGAGACGTCCCTCGAGGACGCCGACGGCGAGGTCTCCGTGGTCACCCGCAAGACCGTCACCTTCGTCGGCCAGTACGGCCAGGACACCTTCGAGGTCACCGCCCTCACCGTGGGCGAGGCGATGAAGAAGGTCCTCGGCGATGTCGAGGACACCGACACCTCCGACGTCCCGCTCGACACCGTCCTCGAGGACGGCGCGACCCACGAGGTCCACCGCGTCCGCGAGAAGGAGCGCAAGGAGACCGAGGAGATCCCCTTCGAGACGAAGACCGTCGAGGACGACTCGCTCGCCGAGGGCACCACCAAGACCACCACCGAGGGCAAGGCCGGCTCGACCGAGAAGGTCTACACCGACACCGTCGTGGACGGCGAGGTCACCGAGTCCGAGCTCGTCTCGGAGAAGGTCGTCTCCGAGCCCGTCACCGAGGTCGTCGCCAAGGGCACCAAGCCCGCCCCCGAGCCCGAGCCCGAGGCCGAGGTCGAGGAGGAGCAGGCCGCTCCCGCCGCCCAGGAGGCTCCGAAGACCGAGAAGCGCGAGTCCGACACCAAGTCGAACCGCAGCTCCGAGCGCGAGTCCACCGAGTCCACCGAGGAGAAGTCCTCGGAGTCCGGCAACACCGGCGCCTCCGCCCCCGCCGCCGCGTCGGGCGGCGTGTGGGACCGCCTCGCCCAGTGCGAGTCCGGCGGCAACTGGTCGATCAACACCGGCAACGGCTTCTCCGGCGGCCTGCAGTTCACCAAGTCGACCTGGCTCGCCTTCGGCGGCGGCAAGTACGCCCCGGTCGCCCACCAGGCCACCCGCGAGCAGCAGATCGACATCGCCAAGAAGGTCCAGGCCGGCCAGGGCTGGGGCGCCTGGCCCGCATGCACCTCGAAGCTCGGCATCCGCTGATCGACGTACTGCGAGGAACGAGCGGTAGGAGATCAGCGCGAGAGCGCAGCTGATCGAGACCCCTCTTACGCCACGAGCGCGCCGCATCTGCGGCGCGCTCGTCGCGTTCCGCGCGTACCCTGCCCCTTCACCTCGATGCAAGTTCCCGGCCACATGCCGTCATGTGATCTGCGTCGGATGCGACCCGAAGCTTTGACCCCATCGTGCGCGCCTCAGTAGAATCGAGTCCGCGTCCGGAGTGCCCTCTGGTCGTGACCGGGACAGAATCGCCGCTCCTCGGAGCCGGCGGGAGGCGTCCCCCGCGAGGAGCGGATCCTCGCGGCGTGCCCGAAAGCGGGAAGTCGGCCTGGCCCGGCCGCTGCCCGTGGGCACCGATCACGGTCCTCCAGGACGCCCGGCAGGTGCCATCACCTGACGGGCGGGTCGAACCGAGCTCCCGGGCCAAGGGAGCGGCGGATCGGGTCGCCGGCCGTGCGAACGGTCGAAGAAGTCGATCCAGCGGGACGAACAGTCCCGATGGCCGAACAGGAAGAGAAGCTGTGCCCACTATTCAGCAGTTGGTGCGCAAGGGGCGGGACGCCCGGTCGTCCGCCTCGAAGACGCCCGCGCTCAAGGGTTCGCCCCAGCGCCGCGGTGTCTGCACGCGCGTCTACACCCAGACCCCCAAGAAGCCGAACTCCGCGCTGCGCAAGATCGCGCGTGTGAAGCTGTCGACCGGCCTCGAGGTCACCGCCTACATCCCCGGTGAGGGTCACAACCTGCAGGAGCACTC
The DNA here is from genome assembly GCF_001613775.1 of Brachybacterium sp. sponge. Taxonomy (NCBI): domain Bacteria; kingdom Bacillati; phylum Actinomycetota; class Actinomycetes; order Micrococcales; family Dermabacteraceae; genus Brachybacterium; species Brachybacterium sp. sponge. The sequence goes on from NZ_LRMP01000001.1 coordinate 1,587,736, forward strand.
GATCGTGCTCGTCCGCGGCGGCCGTGTGAAGGACCTGCCCGGTGTCCGCTACAAGATCGTGCGAGGCGCCCTGGACACCCAGGCCGTCAAGGGCCGCCAGCAGGCGCGCTCCCGCTACGGCGCGAAGAAGGAGAAGAAGTAATGCCTCGTAAGGGCCCCGCTCCCAAGCGCCAGCTCGTCGTCGACCCGGTCTACGGCTCGCCGATCGTCACCCAGCTCATCAACAAGATCCTCCTGGACGGGAAGAAGACCGTCGCCGAGGGGATCGTCTACGGTGCGCTCGAGGGCGCCCGTGAGAAGAACGGCCAGGACCCGGTCGTGACCCTGAAGAAGGCGCTGGACAACATCCGTCCGTCGCTCGAGGTCCGCTCCCGCCGCGTCGGCGGTGCGACCTACCAGGTCCCGATCGAGGTCAAGCCCGGTCGCTCGACCACGCTCGCGCTGCGCTGGCTGGTCAGCTACTCCCGCGCCCGCCGCGAGAACACCATGACCGAGCGTCTGATGAACGAGATCCTCGACGCCTCCAACGGCCTCGGTGCCGCTGTGAAGCGCCGCGAGGACACTCACAAGATGGCCGAGTCGAACCGCGCCTTCGCTCACTACCGCTGGTGAGAGCACGGTGGGGTCCACCCTCGCGGGTGGGCCCCACCGATCGCCGTCCGGCGGCTCCTGCAGCACCCGTTCTCCAGAAAGGCACAAGCCCGTGGCACTCGAAGTGCTCAGCGACCTGAACAAGGTCCGCAACATCGGCATCATGGCTCACATCGATGCCGGCAAGACCACCACGACCGAGCGCATCCTCTTCTACACCGGCGTGAACTACAAGATGGGCGAGACCCACGACGGCGCCGGCACGATGGACTGGATGGAGCAGGAGAAGGAGCGCGGCATCACGATCACGTCGGCCGCGACGACCTGCTACTGGCACGACAACCAGATCAACATCATCGACACCCCCGGGCACGTCGACTTCACCGTCGAGGTGGAGCGCTCGCTCCGCGTGCTCGACGGCGCCGTCGCGGTGTTCGACGGCAAGGAGGGCGTGGAGCCCCAGTCGGAGACCGTCTGGCGCCAGGCCGACAAGTACGACGTCCCGCGCATCTGCTTCGTCAACAAGATGGACAAGCTGGGTGCCGACTTCTTCTTCACCGTGAAGACGATCATCGAGCGCCTCGGTGCGAAGCCGCTGGTCATGCAGGTCCCGATCGGTGCGGAGAACGACTTCACCGGTGTGGTCGACCTCGTCGAGATGAAGGCCTACGACTGGCCCGAGACGCTCGAGGAGGACATGGCCGCGATCAACTCGAAGAAGGGTGATCCCTCGCTCGGCCAGTGGCAGCGCGAGATCCCGATCCCGGAGGACCTCCGGGAGACGGTCGAGGAATACCGCAGCAAGCTCGTCGAGGACGTCGCCGAGAGCTCCGAGGAGCTCATGGACAAGTACCTCGAGGAGGGCGACCTCAGCGTCGACGAGCTCAAGGCCGGCATCCGCCACCTGACCGTCAACTCCGAGGCCTACCCCGTCTTCTGCGGCACCGCCTTCAAGAACAAGGGCGTCCAGCCCATGCTCAACGGCGTCATCGACTACCTGCCCTCGCCGCTCGACGTGCCCGACATGGTCGGCCACAAGCCGGGCGACGAGTCGGTCGAGCTGACCCGCGCCGCGGACTGGGACGCGCCCTTCTCCGGCCTCGCGTTCAAGGTCGCCGCGCACCCGTTCTTCGGGTCGCTGACCTACGTCCGCGTCTACTCGGGCCAGGTCAAGCAGGGCGAGCAGATCCTCAACGCCACCACCGGCAAGAAGGAGCGCGTCGGCAAGCTCTTCCAGATGCACTCCAACAAGGAGAACCCTGTGGACGAGGCCTTCGCCGGCCACATCTACGCGTTCATCGGCCTGAAGGACACCACCACCGGTGACACCCTGACCGATTCGGCGAACCCGATCCAGCTGGAGTCCATGAGCTTCCCGGAGCCCGTGATCTCGGTGGCCATCGAGCCGAAGACCAAGAGCGACCAGGAGAAGCTCGGCGTCGCCATCCAGAAGCTCGCCAAGGAGGACCCGACCTTCCAGGTGGAGCTCGACGAGGAGACCGGCCAGACGGTCATCCGCGGCATGGGCGAGCTGCACCTCGACGTCCTCGTGGACCGCATGCGCCGCGAGTTCAACGTCGAGGCGAACATCGGCAAGCCGCAGGTCGCCTACCGCGAGACGATCAAGCGCGTCGTGGAGAAGTACGACTTCACCCACAAGAAGCAGACCGGCGGCTCCGGCCAGTTCGCGAAGGTGCAGATCACCTTCGGCCCGCTGACCGATGCCGAGGACGGCGTGTTCTACGAGTTCGAGAACAAGGTCACCGGCGGCCGCATCCCGCGCGAGTACATCCCGAGCGTGGACGCGGGCATCCAGGACGCCCTGCAGTCGGGCATCCTCGCCGGCTACCCGGTCGTGAACGTGAAGGCCTCCCTGATCGACGGCGCGTACCACGACGTCGACTCCTCGGAGATGGCCTTCAAGATCGCCGGCTCCATGGCCGCCAAGGAGGCCCTGCGCAAGGCGCAGCCGGTCATCCTCGAGCCGCTCATGGACGTCGAGGTCCGTACTCCGGAGGAGTACATGGGAGATGTCATCGGCGACCTGAACTCGCGTCGCGGGCAGGTGCAGTCGATGGAGGACGCGAGCGGGGTCAAGATCGTCCGTGCTCTCGTCCCGCTGTCGGAGATGTTCGGCTACGTCGGTGACCTGCGGTCCAAGACCCAGGGTCGTGCGATGTACACGATGCAGTTCCACAGCTACGCGGAGGTCCCGTCCAGCATCGCGGACGAGATCGTCGCGAAGACCCGGGGCGAGTGAGAGGCCGGGGGAGCAGGTAGGCTCCTTCTCCTGTTCCCCCGCTTCCCTCGGACTCCCTCCTCTCGGGGAGGGGCTCCGATCCCGATCCAGAAGTACCACGAGAAAGTCCTAGGAGGACACCACAATGGCCAAGGCCAAGTTCGAGCGGACCAAGCCGCACGTCAACATCGGCACCATCGGTCACGTCGACCACGGCAAGACCACGCTGAGCGCCGCGATCTCGAAGGTTCTGTACGACAAGTTCCCCGAGGTCAACGAGAAGCGTGACTTCGACACGATCGACAACGCGCCCGAGGAGAAGCAGCGCGGCATCACGATCAACGTCTCGCACATCGAGTACGAGACCGACAAGCGCCACTACGCGCACGTCGACGCGCCCGGCCACGCCGACTACGTGAAGAACATGATCACCGGTGCGGCGCAGATGGACGGCGCCATCCTCGTGGTCGCCGCCACCGACGGCCCCATGGCCCAGACCCGTGAGCACGTGCTGCTCGCGAAGCAGGTCGGCGTCCCCTACCTGCTCGCCGCCCTCAACAAGTCCGACATGGTCGAGGACGAGGAGATCCTCGAGCTCGTCGAGATGGAGGTCCGCGAGATGCTGGGCTCCCAGGGCTTCGACGAGGACGCGCCGGTCATCCAGGTCTCCGCGCTGAAGGCGCTCGAGGGCGATCCCAAGTGGGTCAAGTCCGTCGAGGACCTCATGGAGGCCGTGGACGAGAAGATCCCGGACCCGGTCCGTGACCTCGACCAGCCCTTCCTCATGCCGATCGAGGACGTCTTCACGATCCAGGGTCGTGGCACCGTCGTCACCGGCAAGGTCGACCGCGGCAAGCTCGCGATCAACTCCGAGATCGAGATCCTCGGCATCCGTGCGCCCCAGAAGACCACGGTCACCGGCATCGAGATGTTCCACAAGCAGATGGACGAGGCATGGGCCGGCGAGAACTGCGGCCTGCTGCTCCGCGGCACCAAGCGTGAGGACGTCGAGCGCGGCCAGGTCGTGGCCAAGCCCGGCACCATCACCCCGCACACCGAGTTCGAGGCGCAGGTCTACATCCTGTCCAAGGACGAGGGCGGCCGTCACAACCCGTTCTACTCGAACTACCGTCCGCAGTTCTACTTCCGGACCACCGACGTCACCGGCGTCATCACGCTGCCCGAGGGCACCGAGATGGTCATGCCCGGCGACAACACCGAGATGTCGGTGGAGCTGATCCAGCCCATCGCCATGGAGGAGGGCCTCGGCTTCGCCATCCGTGAGGGTGGCCGCACCGTGGGCTCCGGCCGCGTCACCAAGATCAACAAGTGATCTGAGCGGGGGAGACCCCGCCGACGTGGCTCGCCCCTTCGGGGCACCGCGCAGAGAAGGCCCCGCACCGGTTCGCCGGTGCGGGGCCTTCTCGCATCCCCGGACGGCAGCCGGGGCGGGACGACCACGTGGTCGCCCCTCGGTCGGCCGACGGCGCCGTCCCAGGGCGACCCTCCGTCGACGAGCGACGGAGGTCGCCGTGGGCCGAGGACGGTGTCGGTGCGAGCGGGGGCCAGCGGCAGGGCGAGGGCCGTGGCCGAGGCGGCTTGAGGCAGGGCGAGGGCCCAGGCCGGGCGGTGGTGAGCCGTGATGACGGGGCGCCGTGCGGCGGCGCACCGGGACGGGCATGTGGGAGACCGCGGTCCGGTGGAGCACAGCAGAGCCCCCGGTCGACGGATCGTCGACCGGGGGCTCTGGAGGCGTGGTGCGTCGGGAGGTTCAGCGCTCCGGCGTCGTGCCGTCCCGCGGCGCAGTGCCGTCCTGGTGCGCAGCGCCGTCCTGCTGCGCAGTGCCGGGGTTCCGGTGGTCCCCGGTTCCCGTCCCGTCCTGCCCGCCGCCCGCCTGGGCGTCCTCGCGCTGCGGGGTGCCGGCCGGCTGACCGAAGCTCGGGCGGTGCGGGCGCGACGGTGCACCGGCCCGGTCCGCGCTGCTCCCGGGCGCGGGAGCGGCGCCGAACCCCTGCTGCTGTCCCGCGCCGTGCTGCGGGCCGACACCCTGCTGCCCGGCCTGACCCTGCGCAGAGGACCCGGCCCGCTGCGGGCCGGGTGCGCCGTACCCGAGACCGCTCTGCCCGGCCGGGGAGCCGTACTGTCCGCTGCCCTGCGTGGGCGAGGGGGCGGTGTACTGCCCGCTGTCCGCCGTGGGCGCGGGAGCGCCGTACTGCCCGCCGCCCTGCGTCGGGGCAGGGCTGCCGAAGCGTCCGCTCGCCTGCGGTGCGGCCGCGGGGGAGGGGGCCACGGCCGGCCCGGCACCGGACTCCGCGAGGATCCGCCGTGCCTGGTCCGCGTGCTTGTGCTCGACCAGCAGCTCGTACTGCATCGGGATCGTCGAGGTCATCGAGGTGAAGTCCCGCTTCCCGCCGGTCATCGCATAGCCGATGACGGACCACACGGTGAAGAACACGATGCCCATCAGCACGCTCGACAGGACGATCATCAGATCGCCGGGCGTGATGAGCATGAACAGCAGCCCCAGGAAGAGGCCCATCCACAGCCCGGACAGGATGCCCTGCCCGATCACCTTCGGCCAGGTGCGTCGGCCGGTGACTCGCTCCATCAGCTTCAGATCCGTGCCGACGATCAGCGTGGACTGCACCGGGAACTCGTGGTCGGCGAGGGTGTCGACCACCGACTGCACCTCCTGGTAGGTGCTGTACACGCCGAGGGATCGCGGGTACTCGAGGTCGTAGAGGCGCGCGGTCAGCGGGGACGACGCCGAAGGGCTCTGACGGGCGTAGGGACTCTGACTCATGGGGGTCACGGTAGCCCCCCGGTTCCGGATCCGCCTGAGCGCTCCCGGGGCGATCCCTGAACACGGCGCGGTGCTCGTGGCCGTGTCGGGCGACCGGCGCTCCCCGCCCCCTCGCACCGGACGCCGCCGCGCGCCGACGGGGAGGTTCTGACCGGGTATATGAAAACGTGACGCGCCCGGGACGGATTCGGTCGGGTTCTGGACATACTGCGGCGTAGCATGTGGGCCACGACACCCTCGGGTGCGCGCTCGGCATGGCGAACCCGCCCCTTTCAACGACGAAAGAGATCCCATGGACACTCCCAGTGACAGCACGAATCTGCCGCTGACCCCCCTCGACCGTCTCGCGGCATCCCGCCGGCGCTTCCTCGCGCTGGCCGGTGCGGGCGTCGGCGCCGGGGCCCTCGCGGCCTGCGCGACCGGTGGCGGCGGCGGCGACGAGGACGGCGGCTCCGACGGCGGCGGCGTCGCCGAGGGCGGCGGCGAGGTCAGCGACGAGAACCCCTTCGGCGTCGACCCGTCCCAGCCCGTCGAGGTCGTCATCTTCAACGGCGGCTACGGCGACCAGTACGCGATCGACGCGGGCAAGGCGATGTCCGAGCTGCACGACGGCATCGAGGTCAACGTCAGCTCGACCGTCGACATCCAGCCCGAGCTGCAGCCCCGCTTCGTCGCGGGCGAGCCGCCGGACGTCTTCGACAACTCCGGCGCGCAGGCGATGAACTCCGCGGCCCTCATCTCCGAGGGGCAGCTCGCCACGCTCGACGAGCTCATCAAGGCGCCGTCCATCGACGGCGGCACGATCGAGGAGTCCCTCCTGCCCGGCGCCCTCGAGCCCGGCACCTACTCCGGCAAGCTCTACTCCCTGAACTACGTGTACACGGTGTTCGCGCTGTGGTACTCCGCCAAGCAGTTCGAGGAGAAGGGCTGGAGCGCCCCGGTCACCTGGGACGACGTCATGACCATCGGCGAGAACGCCGCGGGGGAGGGGCTCTCGCTCTTCGCCTTCGGCGGTCAGAACGCCGCGGACTACTACCACACCATGGCGATCGCGATGGCGGTGAAGCAGGGCGGCAAGGAGGTCGCCACGGCGCTCGACTCCCTCGATGCGGGAGCGTACGAGCAGGACGCCGTGGTGCAGGCGATCGACGCCATCGGCGAGGCGGTCGCGGCGGACTTCTTCCTGCCGGGCGGCGCCGGCATCAAGCACACCGAGGCCCAGGCGCAGTGGGTCACCGGGAAGGCCGTCATGTACCCCTCCGGCTCGTGGATCGAGAACGAGCAGAAGGGCGTCACCCCCGACGACTTCGCGATGACCGGCTGCCCCGAGCCGCTGCTGAGCACGGACGGCGCGATGCCGGCCGAGGCGATCCACGGCACCGCGGGCGAGCCCTTCCAGGTCCCGGCCCAGGCGAAGAACGGCGCCGGCGGCCTCGAGTTCCTGCGCGTGATGCTCTCCAAGGAGCAGGCGCAGAACTTCGCGAAGGTCACCTCCTCCACCACGATCGTGAAGGACTCCGTGCCCGAGGACGCCTTCGGCTCCACGGCGCTGGCCTCCGCGAACGAGATGATCCAGGCCGCGGGCGAGAACGTCTTCACCTGGAACTTCACGGACTGGTACGGCCTCGGGCCGGACTTCAAGCCGATCTGGAACGAGTTCCTCAGCGGCGGGATCAAGGCCGACGAGGTGCGCGAGCGCTCCCAGGCCGTCCTCGACCGCGTGCGGGAGGACGACAGCATCGAGAAGTTCGACGTCGAGGGATGAGCCTCCCGACCACGACCCTCGCCGGGCCGTCGGACGCGCCGCACGCACCCCGCGTGCGGCGCGGCCGGCGCCCCGCGCCGTCGCGCCTGCTGTTCTTCGCCGTCTTCCTCGGCCTCCCGCTGCTGGTCTACATCGTCTTCGTCGTCTCGCCCTTCCTGCAGGCGTTCTACTACTCCCTCACCGACTGGAAGGGGGTCAGCGGGAACGCCGACTTCATCGGCCTGGACAACTACGTCCGGATCTTCACCGACCCGGTCTACCTCAAGGCGCTGCGCAACAACCTGCTGCTGATGATCATCCTGCCCACGGTGACCATCACCCTCGCCTTCGTCCTGGCCGTCATGGTCACGATCGGCGGGGACACCAAGGGCGAGATCCACGGCATCCGCGGCTCGAACATCTACCGCGTGGTGAGCTTCTTCCCCTACGTACTGCCGGCCGTCGTCATCGGCATCCTCTTCGCCTTCATCTACTCCCCGAACGGCGGCCTGCTCAACGGCCTGCTGAACCTCCCGCTGAGGTTGCTGAACGCCCTCGGCGCGGACGTCCGGCTGGTCGGCACCGCCTGGCTCGGCGATCCCCGCTACGCCCTCGGCGCGATCATCCTGGCCGTGGTGTGGTCGCTCGTCGGCTTCTACATGGTCCTGTTCGTCGCCGCGATCAAGGCGATCCCCTCGGAGATCATCGAGGCCGCCCGGCTCGACGGCTGCGGCCGGGTCAGGCTCGCCGCGCAGGTCGTGCTCCCGCAGATCCGGGAGAACGTCTCCACGGCGGTGGTCTACATGGGGATCATGGCGCTGGACATGTTCGTCTACGTCTCGGTGATGACCCCGTCGGGAGGCACCGCCCGCAGCACCGAGGTGGTCTCCCGCTATCTCTACGAGACCGCCTTCGCGCGCTCGCAGTTCGGCCTCGCCTCGGCGATGGGCGTGGTGCTGGCGCTGGTGACGATGCTGATGGCCGTCATCGTGCTGTTCGGCAGCCGGTCGAAGGAGGACGCATGACCCAGGCCCCGCCCCTCGACGCCGCCGCCTCCGCAGGGGAGAGCGGCACGCGCCGGATCGAGCCTCGTCGGCCCCGCCGCAGCCGCGGCGACCGCGCCTTCGCCGGCGCCGCCCACATCGTCCTGATCCTGTGGACCCTCGCGGTGGTGCTGCCGCTGCTGTGGACCGTCTACAGCTCGTTCAAGACGTCCCGGGAGATCCTCACCTCGCCGTTCTCGATGCCGAGTGAGTGGAACCTCGACAACTTCATCACCGCCTGGACCGAGGCCGGGATCGGCCGCTACTTCCTGAACACGCTGATCGTCGTCGGCGGTGCGCTGTTCCTGGTGATGCTGCTGGGCGCGATGTGCGCATACGTCCTGGCGCGCTTCGAGTTCCCGGGTCGTCGGATCATCTACTACGGGATGATCGCGGGACTGACGTTCCCGATCTTCCTCGCCGTCGTCCCGCTGTTCTTCGTGCTGATGAACATGGGCTTGCGCGGCACCTACATCGGGCTGATCCTCGCCTACGTCGGCTTCGCGCTGCCGTTCACGGTGTTCTTCCTCTACGCCTTCTTCCGGCAGCTGCCGGAGGAGATCGCCGAGGCCGCCGCGATCGACGGCGCCGGGGAGTTCCGCACCTTCTTCCAGATCATGGTGCCGCTGGCCACCCCCGGCCTGATGAGCGTCACGATCTTCAACTTCCTGGGCCTGTGGAACCAGTACCTCCTGCCGGTGGTGCTGAACACCGACGAGGACAAGTACGTCCTCGCCCAGGGGCTGAAGAGCCTCCAGGCGCAGCAGGGCTACGAATCGGACTGGGGCGCGATGTTCGCCTCGGTGACGATCACGATCCTGCCGGTGCTGATCGTCTACGTGATCTTCCAGCGCCAGCTCCAGGGCGGGCTCGGCCCCAGCACGAACAAGTAGGACCTCGCACGCCCCGGCCCGCAGCGCCGGGGTGCGACAAGGAGTGGAGGGCCGGGACTCCGGCGGCGCGGATGCCGTACGGTGGTCCCGGCCCTCCGTCGCGCCGGGACCGGCATCGTGGCCGGAGCACGATCCCCGCAGCCGCAGCCGCAGCCGCAGGCACGGGCACAGCCGGCGACGCCGGGCACCGCCGCCGGCGCCTCGTTGTGACGGGGTGCACGACACTCTCCCTTGTGGGCCCGTGCGCCCGTCTGGCAGACTGTTCGAGTTGTCTGCGCGGGCCGACATGCCCGGTTCCGTTCTCCGAGGTCCACCTCGGCGAATGATCACCGGATGAGGTCCGTCCCGAGGATGCGAACCGCACCATCGTGCGGAGTGCGCATCAGAGGTAGGGATCCGACGCAGAAGCAGCCGATCCTCGGCAGTCCTGTGCTGGGCTTTTACGTCCCGTACAGGCCGACACGCCCGTCCTCGGGTACCGGGGAGAGGCCGCATCCATGCCAGACGAAGAAGAGAGACAGGACGCCATGGCGGGACAGAAGATCCGCATCCGGCTCAAGTCGTACGACCACGAGGTGATCGACAGCTCGGCGCGCAAGATCGTCGACACGGTGACCTCCGCGGGCGCGACTGTGGTGGGCCCGGTGCCGCTGCCGACCGAGAAGAACGTGTTCGTCGTGATCCGGTCGCCCCACAAGTACAAGGACTCCCGTGAGCACTTCGAGATGCGCACGCACAAGCGACTGATCGACATCGTCGACCCCACGCCCAAGGCCGTGGACTCGCTCATGCGCCTCGACCTGCCGGCGGACGTCAACATCGAGATCAAGCTCTGAGGGTGGTGGAGATGAGCAACGAACTGACCGGCCAGAAGGCCACCCCCGTCGCGGGCGTGCTCGGCACCAAGCTCGGCATGACCCAGGTCTGGGACGAGAACGGCAAGCTCGTGCCCGTGACCGTCGTGCAGACCGGCGCGAACGTCGTCACCCAGGTCCGCTCCGTCGAGACCGACGGCTACGACGCGGTCCAGATCGCCTTCGGGCAGATCGACCCCCGCAAGGTGTCGAAGCCGCTCAAGGGCCACTTCGAGAAGGCCGGCGTGACCCCGCGCCGCCACCTCGTCGAGCTGCGCACCTCCGACGCCGCCGACTACTCCCTCGGTCAGGAGATCGACGCGTCGATCTTCGCCGCGGGCCAGAAGGTCGACGTCGTGGGCACCTCCAAGGGCAAGGGCACCGCGGGTGTCATGAAGCGTCACGGCTTCGCGGGCGTCAGCGCCACGCACGGCCAGCACCGCAACCACCGCAAGCCCGGCTCCATCGGTGGCGCCTCCACCCCCGGTCGCGTGTTCAAGGGCCAGCGCATGGCTGGCCGCATGGGCGGCGACCGCACCAGTGTCCAGAACCTGACCGTTCACGCGGTCGACGTCGAGAAGGGCCTCGTGCTCGTCAAGGGTGCCGTCCCCGGCCCCAAGGGCGGCCTCGTGCTGGTCCGCTCGGCTGTCAAGACTCCCGCGAAGGAGGCCTGAGCCCGATGGCAGCGAATCTGACCGTCGACGTGCTCGACCCGGCCGGCAAGAAGTCCGGCACCGTCGAGCTGCCTGCGTCGATCTTCGACGTCCAGACCAACGTGGCCCTGATCCACCAGGTCGTCGTCGCCCAGCAGGCGGCGGCCCGACAGGGCACCCACAAGGCCAAGACCCGCGCCGAGGTGCGCGGCGGCGGCAAGAAGCCCTGGAAGCAGAAGGGCACCGGCCGCGCCCGCCAGGGCTCGCTCCGCGCCCCGCAGTTCACCGGCGGCGGCACCGTCCACGGGCCGGTCCCGCGCGACTACAGCCAGCGCACCCCCAAGAAGATGAAGGCCGCCGCCCTGCGCGGTGCCCTCTCGGACCGGGCCCGCAACGGCCGCGTGCACGTGGTGTCCTCGCTCCTCGCGGGCGAGTCCGCCTCCACCAAGGCTGCGAAGGTCACCCTGTCACACGTCTCCGACCGTCGCCACCTGCTGGTGGTCGTGCGTCGTGACGACGACCTGGGCGCCCTGAGCACTCGCAACCTGCCTGCCGCCCACGTCCTGTACGCGGACCAGGTGAACACCTACGACGTCATGCTGTCCGACGACGTGGTCTTCACCGCCGATGCGCTCGAGGACTTCGTGGCTCAGGCCTCCCTGACCCTGCCCACCTCGATCTTCGCCGCGGCGAAGGCCGGCTCGTCGGCTCCCGCCGCCGCTGCCGCGTCTGTCGTTGCCCAGGACGCCCCGTTCGGCGAGGGCTCCGCGGCCCCGCTGGCCGACGGCTCCGCCCCCGAGGGCTTCGAGATCAAGGGCAACCAGGGCTCGATGAAGTTCCACACCCCGGACTCCCCGTGGTACGGCCGCACCAAGGCCGAGGTCTGGTTCGCGACTCCGGAGGCCGCCAAGGCCGCCGGGTTCGTGAACGCGGTCAAGGAGTCCGCCTCGTCCGATGAGGAGGCCGCCAAGTGAGCGCGCTGAACAAGGATCCCCGCGACGTCGTGCTGTCCCCGGTCGTCTCCGAGAAGAGCTACGGGCTGATGGATGAGGGCAAGTACACCTTCGTCGTGGCCGCCGACGCCAACAAGACCGAGATCAAGATCGCCGTCGAGAGGATCTTCGACGTCAAGGTCTCCTCGGTGAACACGATCAACCGTCAGGGCAAGGCGCGCCGCACGCGCTTCGGGATGGGCAAGCGCAAGGACACCAAGCGCGCCATCGTGACCCTGACCGACGGAGCCATCGACATCTTCGGAGGGTCGGTCGCCTGAGGCGTCCGATCTCCGAGGAGCAGAGAGTCTGAGGGAAACCCACATGGCAATTCGTAAGAGCAAGCCGACCACTCCCGGTCGTCGCGGCTCGAGTGGCGCCGACTTCGTCGAGGTCACCCGGTCCACGCCGGAGAAGTCCCTGGTGCGCCCGCTGTCCAAGACCGGCGGCCGCAACAGCAACGGTCGTATCACCTCCCGTCACCGGGGCGGCGGCCACAAGCGGGCCTACCGCGTGATCGACTTCCGTCGTCACGACAAGGACGGCGTCAAGGCCAAGGTCGCTCATATCGAGTACGACCCCAACCGCACCGCGCGCATCGCGCTGCTGCACTACCTGGACGGCGAGAAGCGCTACATCCTCGCGCCGGCCAAGCTGCGTCAGGGCGACTGGATCGAGAACGGCGTCGGCGCCGACATCAAGCCCGGCAACAACCTGCCGCTCAAGAACATCCCGCTCGGCACCGTGGTGCACGCGATCGAGCTCCGCCCCGGCGGCGGCGCGAAGATCGCCCGCTCCGCCGGCGCCTCCGTGCAGCTCGTCGCCAAGGAGGGCCCGTACGCCCAGCTGCGTATGCCCTCCGGCGAGATCCGGAACGTCGACGCCCGCTGCCGCGCCACCATCGGCGAGGTCGGCAACGCCGAGCAGTCCAACATCAACTGGGGCAAGGCCGGCCGCATGCGGTGGAAGGGCAAGCGCCCCCACGTCCGCGGCGTGGTCATGAACCCCGTCGATCACCCCCATGGTGGTGGCGAGGGCCGCACCTCGGGTGGTCGTCATCCGGTGTCGCCCTGGGGTCAGCCCGAGGGCCGTACCCGAAAGCCGGGCAAGGAGAGCGACAAGCTCATCGTGCGCCGTCGTCGGACCGGCAAGAAGCGCTGATAGGGAGAACCGCACATGCCTCGCAGTATTTCCAAGGGCCCGTTCGTGGACGACCACCTTCAGAAGAAGGTGGACGCCCAGAACGAGAAGGGCACCAAGAACCTCATCAAGACCTGGTCGCGTCGTTCGGTGATCACCCCGGACTTCCTCGGCCACACCTTCGCAGTGCACGACGGTCGCAAGCACGTCTCGGTGTTCGTCACCGAGTCGATGGTCGGCCACAAGCTCGGCGAGTTCGCCCCCACGCGGACTTTCAAGGGCCACGAGAAGGACGACAAGAAGGGCCGTCGTCGCTGACATGACGTCAGCAGCGACTGCACTTCTCGAACTCGAGAGAAAGCAGGAAGCAATGGAAGCCAAGGCGCAGGTGCGGTACCTCCGCATGTCGCCCATGAAGGCTCGCCGCGTTGTGGACCTGATTCGTGGCAAGAGCACGGCCGAGGCCCTGGACACCCTGCGGTTCGCCCCGCAGGCCGCCAGCGAGCCCGTCCTCAAGCTCGTGGAGTCCGCGATCGCCAACGCGCGGGTGAAGGCAGACCAGGCGGGGGAGCGCTTCGACGAGCGCGAGCTCGTCGTGTCCGCCGCATTCGTCGACGAGGGTCCGACCATGAAGCGGTTCCAGCCGCGTGCTCAGGGTCGTGCCTTCCAGATCAAGAAGCGCACCAGCCACGTCACCGTGGTGGTCGCTCCCGTGAACAAGTAAGGAGTCCCGAATGGGCCAGAAGGTCAATCCGAACGGGTTCCGCCTCGGGATCACCACGGAGCACAGCAGCCGGTGGTTCGCCGACTCCTCGAAGGAGGGGCAGCGGTACCGCGACTACGTGAAGGAAGACGTCGCGATCCGCAAGCTCATGTCCGAGGGGCTCGAGCGCGCCGGCATCTCCAAGGTCGAGATCGAGCGCACCCGCGATCGCGTCCGCGTCGATCTCCACACCGCCCGCCCGGGCATCGTCATCGGGCGTCGCGGGGCGGAGGCCGAGCGTCTGCGCGGCGAGCTGGAGAAGCTCACCGGCAAGCAGATCCAGCTGAACATCCTCGAGGTCAAGAACCCCGAGGCCGATGCTCAGCTGGTCGCCCAGGGCATCGCCGAGCAGCTCGCCGCCCGCGTCTCCTTCCGTCGTGCGATGCGCAAGGGCATGCAGTCCGCGCAGCGCGCCGGCGCGAAGGGCATCCGAGTGGCCGTCTCCGGCCGCCTCGGCGGCGCCGAGATGAGCCGCAACGAGTTCTACCGCGAGGGGCGCGTGCCGCTGCACACCCTCCGCGCGAACATCGACTACGGCTTCTACGAGGCCCGCACCGCCTTCGGCCGCATCGGCGTGAAGGTCTGGATCTACAAGGGCGACGTCACCGCCAAGGAGCTCGCGGCCCAGCAGGCCGCCTCGCAGGGTCCCCGCTCCGGCGGACGCGGCCCGCGTGCCGAGCGCCCGCGCGGCCGTCGCAACGAGCGCAACGCCGCTGCCCGTCGTGAGAACAACGAGTCTGCCTCGCAGACCGCTGCTCCCGCCGAGCAGGCCGCGGCTCCCGCGCAGCAGCCCGGAACGGAGGCCTGAGCGACATGCTGATCCCTCGCAGGACCAAGCACCGCAAGCAGCACCACCCGACCCGCAGCGGCATGGCCAAGGGCGGCACCGAGCTGGCGTTCGGTGAGTACGGCATCCAGGCGCTCGCGCCGGCGTACGTCACCAACCGTCAGATCGAGGCGGCTCGTATCGCCATGACCCGCTACATGAAGCGTGGCGGCAAGGTGTTCATCAACATCTACCCCGATCGTCCGCTCACCAAGAAGCCTGCCGAGGTCCGCATGGGCTCCGGCAAGGGTTCGGTCGAGTGGTGGATCGCCAACATCAAGCCGGGACGCGTCATGTTCGAGGTCGCCGGCGTCGAGGAGGAGGTGGCTCGCGAGGCTCTGCGCCTGGCGATGCACAAGCTCCCCATGAAGTGCCGCATCCTGAGCCGAGAGAGTGGTGACATCTGATGGCAGCGACCAAGCTCACCGCCGATGAACTCGACAAGCTGGACGACTCCAAGCTGGCCGAGGAACTGGCGAAGGCGAAGGACGAGCTGTTCAAGCTCCGTTTCCAGAACGCCACCGGTCAGCTCGAGAGCTCCGGCCGTCTGCGGTCCGTCAAGAAGGACATCGCACGGATCTACACGATCCTGCGCGAGCGCGAGCTGGGCATCCGTCAGGCGCCCGGCGCCGCCGAGTGACCCCGGAGCGAGGAACTGAGATGACTGAGAACAACCAGGCCGAGACCCCGGCCGTCGAGGATCTCGCGAAGGAGGGTGCGCAGGCGTCGTCCGCCGAGCGTCCCTACCGCAAGACCCTGCGCGGCTACGTGGTCTCCGACAAGATGGACAAGACAATCGTGGTCGAGGTCGAGGAGCGTGTGAAGCACGCCCGCTACGGCAAGGTCACGACCAAGACGAGCAAGTTCAAGGCTCACGACGAGGAGAACACCGCCGGCATCGGCGACCGTGTCCTCGTCATGGAGACCCGTCCGCTCTCCGCGTCCAAGCGGTGGCGGCTGGTCGAGATCCTCGAGCGCGCCAAGTGATCCGCCGGCGGTCCGCGTGACCGCCCGGCAGCTCTGAGAAGGGCCGGTCCTCCCCACGGGGAGGGCCGGCCCTTCTGCGCTCCCCGGAGGTCAGCCCGGAGCGCCGACGAGGTGCATCAGCAGCGCGCCGGCGAGAGCGTCCTCGGCCCTCGGTGCGGCGACCTCGCGCAGCTCCCCGTCCCCGTCGCGCAGCTCCACGACGAATCCGCCGTCATCCCTCCGCCGCAGCGCGGAGAAGGCGGCGCCGAGCGCCTCGCGCAGCTGGTCCTCCCGCGGCAGCCACACCGCCTCGTCCTGCTCCACGGAGTCCAGCGCCCACTCGGTGGTGCCGTTGAAGCGCAGGACGCGGGTGCCGGTGCGCCCTCGGCCCACCTCCACCACCATCGAGGAGAGCATGAACGCCTCCTCGCGCAGCAGCGCGTTGTCGATCGCGAACAGGTCCCCGTCGGCCGGCTCCCAGGGCAGTCCCGCGTCCCGGAGCCGTCTGGCCACATCGATGTCGATCATGGGAAGAAAACTACGCCCCTGCCGGGTGCCGGGGCCATGCTCCACGTCCGGGGACCGGATCGCCGAACGGTGTGAGGACGAGCCCCCGGCGCAGGAGAGCAAGCACACACGAGGGAGCCCGCCCCGCAGGGGTGACAGTTCCGGGGGCGGGGCGTAGTCTTGAACGGTTGCCGGAGGACTGCGCCCCGCCCCGTGGTGGTGGTGCCCGATTCCGCGACAGGATCCGGGACACCCGATCCGTCCTCGCCGGAGACCTCGCACGAGAGGCGAACGCCCCGCGTTCACCACGCCAGTGCCTGAGTCCGGCAGAGGGTTTTTTGGTGCCCGGGACCCGTCGGCGGCGACGTCCCGGCGCGGCAGCGTCCATGGCGGCGCTGAGCAAGGTCCATATTCCGTTCCGCCAGGCTCGGCCGGCCCGCTCCCGCAGGTCGGAAGAGAACCGGTGAGACGATAGGAGAACGAGTGATTCAGCAGGAGTCGCGACTGAAGGTCGCCGACAACACGGGTGCCAAGGAGATTCTCTGCATCCGTGTTCTCGGTGGCTCCGGTCGCCGTTACGCCAGCATCGGCGACACCATCGTGGCGACCGTCAAGGACGCCATCCCCGGTGGCAACGTCAAGAAGGGCGACGTCGTCAAGGCGGTCGTCGTCCGCACGTCCAAGGAGGTCCGTCGCATCGACGGCTCCTACATCCGCTTCGACGAGAACGCGGCGGTCATCCTCAAGACCGACGGCGAGCCGCGCGGTACCCGCATCTTCGGCCCCGTCGGCCGCGAGCTGCGCGACAAGCGCTTCATGAAGATCGTCTCGCTGGCACCGGAGGTGCTGTGACATGGCAAAGATGAAGATCAAGAAGGGCGATCTCGTCCAGGTCATCACGGGCCGCACGAGCGACGCCGACAAGGCCGCCGCACGTGGCCTCGAGGCCGGCGACAAGGGCAAGCAGGGTCGCGTCCTGCAGGTGTTCCCCGATACCCAGCGCGTGCTGGTCGAGGGCATCAACCGCCGCACCCATCACGTCAAGCCGAACCAGGCCGGCGGCGCGGGCGGCATCGAGCAGCGCGAGGCCCCCATCCACGTCTCCAACGTGGCCCTGGTCGACCCGGAGGACAACAAGCCGACCAAGATCGGCTACCGCGTCGAGACCGTCGAGCTCGAGAACGGCCGCACCAAGCAGGTGCGCGTCCGCTTCGCCAAGCGCTCCGGGAAGGACATCTGATGAGCGAGACCGCCACCCAGGCGCCCACCCCGCGTCTGAAGACGAAGTACAACGACACCATCAAGGCGCAGCTGACCGAGCAGTTCGGCTACGAGAACGTCATGCTGGTGCCCGGCCTGACCAAGATCGTCGTGAACATGGGCGTCGGCGACGCCGCACGCGACTCGAAGGTCATCGACGGCGCCATCAAGGACCTCGCCGCCATCACCGGCCAGAAGCCCCAGGTCACCAAGGCTCGCAAGTCCATCGCGCAGTTCAAGCTGCGTGAGGGCATGCCGATCGGTGCGCACGTCACGCTGCGCAACGCTCGCATGTGGGAGTTCCTGGACCGTCTGCTCTCGACCGCGCTCCCGCGAATCCGCGACTTCCGCGGCCTCTCGCCGAAGCACTTCGACGGCAACGGCAACTACACCTTCGGTCTCACGGAGCAGGTCATGTTCCACGAGATCGACCAGGACAAGATCGACCGCGTCCGCGGCATGGACATCACGGTCGTCACCACCGCGAAGACCGACGACGAGGGGCGCGCGCTGCTCAAGCTGCTCGGCTTCCCCTTCAAGGAGGAGAACTGATATGGCGAAGACAGCCCTGATCAAGAAGTCGGAGCGCAAGCCGAAGTTCGCGGTGCGCGCCTACACCCGGTGCCAGCGCTGCGGTCGGCCCCACTCGGTCTACCGCAAGTTCGGCCTCTGCCGCGTGTGCCTGCGCGAGATGGCTCACCGCGGCGAGCTCCCCGGCGTCACCAAGAGCAGCTGGTAAGGACTACCGCCACAGGTCCCACGGCCCCGTCACGGGGCGTAGGGGAAACCAGGTGAGGAAGAAGCAACAGACATGACCATGACCGACCCGATCGCGGACATGCTCACGCGGATCCGGAACGCCTCCGGGGCGTACCACGAGACCGCGTCCATGCCGTATTCGAAGCTCAAGGCCCGCATTGCGGACATCCTGAAGGCAGAGGGCTACATCCTCGGCTGGCGTGAGGAGGAGGCCGAGGTGGGCAAGTCGCTCGTCCTCGAGCTCAAGTACTCCGACAGCCGCGAGCGTGCCATCTCCGGGATCCGCCGCATCTCGAAGCCGGGCCTGCGCGTGTACGCGAAGTCCACCAACCTGCCCAAGGTCCTCGGCGGACTGGGCGTGGCGATCCTGTCCACGTCCTCCGGCCTCCTGACCGACAAGCAGGCTGCCAAGAAGGGTGTGGGTGGGGAAGTCCTCGCCTACATCTGGTGAGCGGGAGAGGAGACCACTAGCTATGTCCCGCATCGGACGCCTGCCGGTCGCAGTGCCGGCCTCTGTCCAGAACGTCACCATCGAGGACCGCACCGTCACGGTGACCGGCCCCAAGGGCGAGTTCACCCACGAGGTGCCCGCCCCTCTGACCGTCGCGCGCGACGACGAGGGCAACATCGTCGTCTCGCGTCCCGATGACGAGCAGGAGAACCGTGCGCTGCACGGTCTGACCCGCACGCTCATCAACAACATCGTCCTCGGCGTCACCGAGGGCTTCACGAAGAAGCTGGAGATCGTCGGCACGGGCTACCGCGTCGTCGCGAAGGGCACGGACCTCGAGTTCGCGCTCGGCTTCTCCCACCCCGTCGTGGTGAAGGCGCCCGAGGGCATTACCTTCGCCGTCGAGTCGCCGACCAAGTTCTCGGTCAGCGGCATCTCGAAGCAGCAGGTCGGGCACGTGGCCGCGAAGATCCGCGGGATCCGTCCGCCGGAGCCCTACAAGGGCAAGGGCGTGCGGTACGCCGACGAGGTCGTGCTCCGCAAGGCCGGAAAGGCTGGTAAGTGACCATGGGTTACGCACTCAAGCACACCAAGGGCAACCGCGGCAGCAAGCTGCGCTCGCGCGGTCGTCGCCACCTCCGCGTCCGTCGCCGCGTCATCGGCACCGCCCAGCGTCCGCGCCTGGTGGTCACCCGTTCGTCGCGTCACGTCTTCGTGCAGGTCGTCGACGACTCCCTCGGCAAGACCATCGCGTCGGCCTCCACCATGGAGGCGGACCTCCGCGGCGCCGAGGCGACGAAGTCGGACAAGGCCCGCACCGTCGGCACCCTGGTCGCCGAGCGCGCTAAGGCCGCCGGCATCGACGCGGTCGTCTTCGACCGCGGTGGCAACAAGTACCACGGCCGCGTGGCCGCCGTCGCCGACGGCGCCCGCGAGGCCGGCCTGGCGCTGTGACCGCCGCCCGGACACAGGACGAGAAGAGGATCTGAATATGGCTGCACAGCAGCGTAGCAACGGTCCCGCGGCCTCCGGCCGACGGGACGACAACACCAGCAACAGCAACAACGATCGCGGCGGCCGCCAGGGCGGCGACCGCGGCGGTCGTCAGGGTGGTCGCGGTCGCGGTCAGGACGCCGAGAAGTCGGCGTTCCTCGAGCGCGTCGTGAGCATCAACCGCGTCTCCAAGGTCGTCAAGGGCGGCCGCCGCTTCGCCTTCACCGCCCTCGTGGTGGTCGGCGACGGCGACGGCACCGTCGGTGTCGGCTACGGCAAGGCCAAGGAGGTGCCGGCGGCGATCTCCAAGGGCGTCGAGGAGGCGAAGAAGAACTTCTTCCGCGTCCCGCGCGTCCAGGGCACCGTCGTGCACCCGGTCCAGGGCGAGGATGCGGCGGGCGTCGTCCTGCTGCGCCCGGCCGCCCCCGGCACCGGCGTGATCGCCGGCGGTCCGGTCCGCGCCGTGCTCGAGTGCGCCGGAGTGCACGACGTGCTCTCCAAGTCGCTCGGCTCGACCAACGCGATCAACATCGTGCGGGCCACCGTCGACGCCCTCAAGCAGCTCGAAGAGCCGGAGGCCGTGGCCGCGCGTCGCGGTCTCGCGGTCGAGGACGTCGCCCCGGCGGCGCTCCTGCGGGCCCAGGCCGAGGGCCGCGCCGCGGCCCGTGCCGAGAAGGTGGGTGCGTGATGCAGATCAAGGTCACCCAGACCCGTTCCGAGATCGGCGGCACCCAGAGCCAGCGAGCCACCCTGCGCGGCCTCGGCCTCAAGCGCATCGGTGACACGGTGGTGAAGGAAGACCGCCCCGAGATCCGCGGCATGATCCGCACCGTCACCCACCTGGTGACGTTCGAAGAGGTGGAGTGAATCTCATGAGCATCGAGGACCAGAACGCAGCAACCCCTTTGAAGCTCCACGACCTGCGCCCCGCGCCCGGTTCCAAGACCGCGCGCACCCGCGTCGGCCGTGGTGAGGCTTCGAAGGGCAAGACGGCCGGTCGAGGCACCAAGGGCACCAAGGCCCGCTACCAGGTGCCCGTCGGCTTCGAGGGCGGGCAGATGCCGCTGCACATGCGGCTGCCGAAGCTTCGCGGCTTCACCAACCCCTTCCGCGTCGAGTACCAGGTCGTGAACCTGTCGACCCTGCAGGAGCTGTTCCCCGAGGGCGGCACCGTCACGGTCGAGGACCTCGTCGCCAAGGGCGCTGTCCGCAAGAACCAGCCCGTGAAGGTGCTGGGCCAGGGCGAGGTGAGCGTCAAGCTCGACATCACCGCTCAGAAGTTCTCCGCCTCGGCGGAGCAGAAGATCGCGGCGGCCGGCGGGTCCGTCACCACCGCGTGACATCTTTTTGACGGGCACCGCGGCACAGACTTAGTCTGAGCCGCGGTGCCCTGTCGTCATTCCAGGGCCGGTCCGAACGCCCGCGCCCACCGCGCGCGGCCGCAGGACGGCCGACCACCGCCTCGGCCCCGTCCCAGGACCTCCAGGAGGGAATCAGGTGAACTCGTTCGTGCGCGCGCTGCGCACTCCCGAGCTGAGGGCGAAGATCCTCTTCACGCTCGGTCTGATCGCCGTCTACCGACTCGGCGTCTTCGTCCCCACCCCGGGATTCGACGCCACCAACGTGATGATGTGCGCGGACCAGGCCGCCTCGGGTCAGGGCGCCAACGTGCTGGGCATGGTCAACATGTTCTCCGGCGGCGCGCTGCTGCAGCTGTCCATCTTCTCCCTCGGCGTGATGCCGTACATCACCGCCTCGATCATCGTGCAGCTCCTGCGCGTGGTGATCCCGCGGTTCGAGGCCCTCCACAAGGAGGGCGCCTCCGGCACCGCCAAGCTCACCCAGTACACCCGCTATCTCACGATCGGTCTGGGCGTCCTCCAGGCCACCACGATCATCACGCTGGTGCGCTCGGGCAACTTCTTCGTCGGCTGCACCCTCGAGCTCGTGCCCGACCAGTCGATCCCGACCCTGCTGCTCATGGTGATGACCATGACCGTCGGCACGGTCCTGATCATGTTCATGGGCGAGATGATCACCGAGCGCGGCGTCGGCAACGGCATGTCGCTGATGATCTTCTCCTCGATCGCCGCGAGCTTCCCCGCCGCCTTCGGCCAGGTCTGGCAGCTCAAGGGCTGGATCACCTTCTCCCTCGTGATGCTCGTGGGCCTGCTGATCATGGTCGGCATGGTGTTCGTCGAGCAGTCCCAGCGCCGCATCCCCGTGCAGTACGCCAAGCGCATGGTGGGACGGCGCATGTACGGCGGCACCTCCACCTACATCCCGATCAAGGTCAACCAGGCCGGCGTCATCCCCGTCATCTTCGCCTCCTCGATCCTCGCGCTGCCGCAGATGGCCGCCTCCTTCGGGGACCCGTCGGCCGAATGGGTGCAGTGGATCAACACGCACCTCGTCCTCGGTGCCTCCTTCTCGTGGATCTACGCCGTGGTCTACGTGGCCCTGATCGTCTTCTTCGCGTTCTTCTATGTCTCGATCACCTTCAACGCGGAGGAGATCGCCGACAACATGAAGAAGTACGGCGGCTTCGTCCCCAACGTGCGCGCGGGCAAGCCGACCGAGCGCTACCTGCGCTACGTCATCAATCGCATCCAGAGCGGCGGCGCCGTCTATCTCGCGGTGATCTGCCTGATCCCGCTGGTCGCGCTGTTCTACCTCGGCACCTCGCAGGACTTCCCGCTGGGCGGCGTCTCCCTCCTGATCGTGATCGGCGTGGGGCTGGACACCGTCAAGCAGATCGACGCGAAGCTCCAGCAGCACCACTACGAAGGGATTCTCCGGTGACCACCCCCACCGCCTCGAACGGCTCGACCGCCCCCGCCCGCCGTCTGCTGATCGTCGGCCCGCCCGGAGCGGGCAAGGGCACCCAGGCCGTGCGCGTCGCGGAGGAGCTCTCGATCCCCGCGATCTCCACCGGCGACATCTTCCGGGCCAACGTCTCGGGGCAGACCGAGCTCGGCGTGCTCGCGAAGTCCTACATGGACAAGGGCGAGTACGTCCCGGACTCCGTCACCAACGACATGGTCCGCTCCCGCCTGGCGGAGGCCGACGCCCAGGACGGCTTCCTGCTGGACGGCTACCCCCGCACCCTCGACCAGGTCGAGGCGCTCGACGGCATGCTCGCCGAGCTCGGCACCCCGCTGGACCTCGTCCTGCTGCTCGTGGTCGAGCAGGAGGAGGTCGTGCAGCGCCTGGTGGCGCGCGGCGCCGAGCAGGGCCGCAGCGACGACACCGAGGAGACGATCCGTCGCCGCCTCGAGGTCTACGCCGAGCAGACCGCCCCGCTGATCGACGTCTACGAGCAGCGCGGCCTGGTGCGCCGCGTGGACGGCATGGCCCCGATCGACGAGGTCACCGCCGCGCTGCGCGAGGCCCTCGGCGCACGATGAGCCTCCTGCCCGAGCGGGTGGAGTGGAAGACGCCCGAGCAGATCGCGGTGATGCGGCGCAGCGGCCACCTGCTGCACCGCGTCCACGACATGCTCGAGGCCGAGATCCGTCCCGGCATCACCACGGACGAGCTCGACTCCCTCGCCCACGCGATGATCCGCGACGCGGGGGCGACGCCGAACTTCCTGGGCTACCAGGGCTACCCGGCCACGCTCTGCATCAGCGTCAACGATGTCGTGGTCCACGGCATCCCCGACGCCCGCCCCCTCGAGGAGGGGGACGTGGTCTCGATCGACGGGGGCCTGATCATCGACGGCTGGCACTCGGACGCGGCCCGCACCCACATCGTGGGCCGGCCCCGCTCGGTCGGCGACGAGGACCTGGTGCGGATCACCGAGGAGGCCCTCTGGGCCGGGATCGCGGCGCTCGCCACCGCCGAGCGCGTCGGCGACGTCGGCGCCGCCATCGAGGACTACGTCGAGCAGGCGGCGGGGGAGTCCCTCTCCCACCTCGAGGGCTTCGGCGGCCACGGCATCGGCACCGCGATGCACCAGGCGCCCGACGTCATGAACTACCGGGTCCGTTCCCGCGGGCCGAAGGTGCGCCCGGGCCTGTGCGTCGCGATCGAGCCGATGCTGATCCAGGGCCAGGGGAACTGGGAGCTCGAGGACGACGAGTGGACCGTCCGCGCCACCTGCGGCGGCCGCGCCGCCCACGCCGAGCACTCGGTCGCCGTGACCGAGCAGGGGCTGCTGGTGCTGACCGCCGGCGACGGGGGAGCGGCCGAGCTCGCCCGGCGCGGGGTCGTCGCCGCCCCCGATCCGCTCGCGGCCTGAGCCGGTCGGAACCGTCGGCCCGATGCGGGGTCGACCCGACGACGGGCGGGGCGGGGGAGCGGGGCCGACGTGATGGGCATCATCGCGTCGGCCCTCGCCGAATCCGGACCTCGCGTGTAGGCTGGTCCATCGGGTGTGCTCCGATCGCGCGTGCGAACGTGTGCTCGTGCAGTCCCGTCGTGCCGTCCGTCCGGCAGGTCCTCGAGGCCGCAGGACGAGGCCGACGCACTGCCTCGGCGCCACCCTCGTCGATCACCGTACCGTCACCCGACGGTCGGTGTGCAGGGCCTGGGAAACCAGGAACCAAGTACGCGGAACTCGGCCCCGGCTTCGCCGGAGGCGGGAGATTGGGGAGGCATGGCGAAGAAGGACGGAGTGATCGAGGTCGAGGGCACGGTCACGGAGGCGCTCGCGAACGCGCGCTTCCGCGTCGAGCTCGACAACGGGCACATGGTGCTCGCGCACATCTCCGGAAAGATGCGCCAGCACTACATCCGCATCCTTCCCGAGGACCGTGTGGTCGTCGAGCTGAGCCCCTATGACCTCGACCGGGGCCGCATCGTCTACCGCTACAAGTGATCGTCCCGGGAGAAGGAAAGCTATGAAGGTCAAGCCGAGCGTCAAGCCGATCTGTGACAACTGCAAGGTGATCCGTCGCCACTCGCGCGTCATGGTCATCTGCTCGAACCCCCGTCACAAGCAGCGCCAGGGCTGAGCGGAGCGATCCGCCCGTCCCGGCCCCTGCCGTGACAGCCGCCGTCAGGCGGCACGCCCCGCAGCGCGGGGCACCCCGCCCGCATCGCGGGCACCACACAAATGAAGAGACGACACCACCGGCGTCGGCCGGTCACCCGCAGGACGGAGG
Organism: Brachybacterium sp. sponge; assembly: GCF_001613775.1. Lineage (NCBI taxonomy): Bacteria > Bacillati > Actinomycetota > Actinomycetes > Micrococcales > Dermabacteraceae > Brachybacterium > Brachybacterium sp. sponge. Next base: position 1,612,321 of record NZ_LRMP01000001.1, read on the forward strand.
CTGCGGCGTCGGGGAGACAGTCCCGGCGAGGTGTCGGCTCAGGCCTCCGAGACAGTAGGAGAATCTGCACATGGCACGTCTGGTGGGAGTGGACCTTCCGCGCGAGAAGCGCCTCGAGGTCGCCCTGACGTACATCTTCGGCATGGGACGCACGCGCGCCCAGGAGACCCTCGCCGCGACCGGCGTCTCCGGCGACAAGCGCGTCCGTGAGGTGAGCGACGAGGAGCTCGTCCAGCTCCGCGATCACATCGAGGCGAACTACATGGTCGAGGGCGACCTCCGCCGCGAGGTGGCCGCCGACATCCGCCGCAAGGTCGAGATCGGCAGCTACCAGGGGCTGCGCCACCGCCGCGGCCTGCCCGTCCACGGTCAGCGCACGAAGACCAATGCGCGCACCCGCAAGGGTCCGAAGCGCACGGTCGCCGGCAAGAAGAAGGCTCGCTGATCCGCGGCTTCCGCTGATCGGCCGCCCGGCTCCGTCCCCGGAGCCCGCAGTCACTTCGCGCCGTTGAGGGAACCGGCGCACCCCCACACCACCAGAGGAGTTCTGCCGCATGGCAACCAAGACCCGTCAGGCCGCTGCGCGCAAGCCGCGCCGCAAGGACAAGAAGAACATCGTCAACGGCCAGGCCCACATCAAGAGCACGTTCAACAACACCATTGTGTCCATCACGGACCCGACCGGCGCCGTCATCTCCTGGGCCTCCGCCGGCCAGGTGGGCTTCAAGGGCTCGCGCAAGTCGACCCCGTACGCCGCGCAGATGGCCGCCGAGGCCGCCGCGCGCCAGGCGCAGGAGCACGGGATGAAGAAGGTCGACGTCTTCGTGAAGGGCCCGGGCTCGGGCCGCGAGACCGCGATCCGCTCGCTCACCGCGACCGGCCTCGAGGTGGGCTCGATCCAGGACGTCACCCCGCAGCCGCACAACGGCACCCGTCCGGCCAAGCGCCGCCGCGTCTGATCCCGTCGGCCGTGACGTTGGGACGCCCCGCTCGTCACGGTCGACCGTGTCGGGCGGGGTCTCCCGCGCCCGGCGTCCCCGGACCCCTCGCGGGTCACCCCCGTCTTCCAGGCCCACCGCCCCCTTCTGAGCGTCATATGGCGGACGCTCGCCGAAAGGATCCACAGTGCTCATTGCACAGCGCCCCACGCTGACCGAAGAGGTCGTGTCGGACAACCGCTCCCGGTTCGTCATCGAGCCGCTCGAGCCGGGCTTCGGCTACACCCTCGGCAACTCCCTGCGCCGCACCCTGCTGTCCTCCATCCCCGGCGCCGCGGTCACCTCGATCCGCATCGACGGCGTGCTGCACGAGTTCAGCACCGTCCCCGGCGTCAAGGAGGACATCACCGAGGTCATCCTCAACATCAAGAACCTCGTCGTCTCCTCGGAGAACGACGAGCCCGTCGTGATGTACCTGCGCCGCGAGGAGGCCGGCCGCGTCACCGCCGCCGACATCACCCCGCCGGCCGGCGTGGAGATCCACAACCCCGACCTGCACATCGCGACCCTCAACGAGAAGGGCCGCCTGGAGGTCGAGCTGATCGTCGAGCGCGGCCGCGGCTACGTCTCCGCCGCGCAGAACAAGGGCGTCGACGGCGAGATCGGCCGGGTCCCGGTCGACTCGATCTACTCGCCCGTGCTGAAGGTGACCTACAAGGTCGAGGCGACCCGTGTCGAGCAGCGCACCGACTTCGACAAGCTCATCGTCGACGTCGAGACCAAGCCGGCCATCAGCCCCCGCGACGCGGTGGCCTCGGCGGGCAAGACCCTGGTCGAGCTGTTCGGCCTGGCCCACGAGCTGAACCAGGAGGCGGAGGGCATCGAGATCGGTCCCTCGCCCACCGACCAGGCGCTGGCCGCTGATCTGGCCCTGCCGATCAACGACCTGAACCTCACGGTCCGCTCGTACAACTGCCTGATGCGCGAGGGCGTCCACACCGTCGGCGAGCTGACCGCCCGCTCCGAGGCGGACCTGCTCGACATCCGCAACTTCGGACAGAAGTCCATCGACGAGGTCAAGGCGAAGCTCGCCGAGCTCGGGCTGTCGCTGAAGGACTCCCCGGCCGGGTTCGACCCCGCTGCCCTGGACTCCTACTCCGACGACTTCGGCGACCAGTACTGACCTTCACTTCCACCAAGGAGAACGACCATGCCTGCACCCACCAAGGGCGCGCGCCTCGGCGGATCCCCCGCGCACGAGCGGATGATCATCGCGGGCCTCGCCACCGAGCTGTTCCGTCACGGCCGGATCACCACCACCGAGACCAAGGCCAAGCGCCTGCGCCCCCACGCGGAGCGTCTGATCACCCAGGCGAAGAAGGGCGATCTCGCCTCCCGTCGCCGCGTGATGCAGACCGTCCGTGACAAGGGCGTCGTCTACCAGCTCTTCGAGGAGATCGCCCCGACCTTCTCCGAGCGTCCCGGCGGCTACACCCGCATCACCAAGGTCGGCCCCCGCAAGGGCGACAACGCCCCGATGGCCGTCATCGAGCTGGTCACGGAGGAGTACTCCGCGAAGCAGTCCGTGGTGAAGGAGGCCGAGGGCGCCGCGAAGAACGCGTCCAAGGCCGAGGAGACCCCGGTCGCCGAGACCGAGGCCCCCGCCGCGGAGTCCACCGAGGAGTCCGAGGAGACCAAGGAGGCCTGATCCGGGCCGCCTGATCCTCGCGGCTCGCAGGACCGCCGCGCCGGAGGGCGCACACCGCCGAGGGCGGGCCGACGGGAGAGATCCCGACGGCCCGCCCTCGTCGTCCGTCCGGGGCCTCCGGGGCCGACGGAGCCCGGATCATCCGAACGGGTGCGACGGATCCGACCGTCGACGGCCCCTCGCTGGGCCGACGAGGACGGGACGGGGCACACTTGTTCTTTGTGCGATCGTGACCGGCCCTTCCCGATGCGTTCGCGGACGTGGACTACGGTGGACTGTGCCCCGCCGCGCACCCGTCGACCGCTCCACGCCTCGGCGACGCGCCCCGGGATCCCCCGTCCCCTCTCCTCCGGAGCCTTCGTGATGTCCCACCGGACCCTTCCCCCCGAGTCCGACGCCCGCCCCCTCTCCCTCAGCCGCCGCACCCTGATGGCGGCGACCGCCGCCGCGGTGCCCGCCGGAGCCGTCGCGCTCGGCGCCGCTCCTGCCCTGGCCGACCCGACCGTCACCGACGGCGAGACCCGTGTGGTCGACGTGCCGCTGGCGGACGCACCGCTGGTCGAGGCCGACGGCGTCCAGGTGCGTGACCTTCCCGAGCAGCCCGGGACCATGGTGGGCGTGACCTGGCCGAGCGAGTCCGATGCGCCCGAGGTGCAGGTCCGCGGCAAGGACCAGGACGGGCAGTGGACCGCCTGGGAGCCGCTCGAGACCGCCGAGGACCCGGAGACGGGCGAGGACGCCCCCGGCACCGAGTGCGCCTGGGTGGGCGTCGTCGGCGCGCTCCAGGTCCGGGCCGAGCTCGACGGGGCCGACGTCACCGAGCAGCTCACCGCGCACGTCATCACCACCTCGCCCACCGCCGAGGACGCAGTCGTCGCCCAGAGGGCAGGCGCCCCGCAGCCGATGTCGACCGCCGCCCAGCAGGACATGGCCGCGACCGCCGCGGCGACGACGATGGCGAACCCCGCCACTCCGGTCCTCGGGCCGGGCGCGCCCTCCTACACCTCCCGCGCCGGATGGGGCGCGAACGAGGGCCTGGTGCGCGGCACCAGCGGCTCCGACCAGCTGAAGGCCGTGGTCATCCACCACACCGCCGGCACCAACAGCTACTCCTCCTCGCAGTCCGCGGAGCTCGTGCGAGGCATCCTGACCTACCACACGCAGACCCTGGGCTGGGCCGACATCGGCTACAACGTGCTGGTCTCCAAGTACGGGCAGATCTTCGAGGGTCGCAGCGGCGGCCTGCACCGCAACATCACCGGTGCCCACGCCTACGGCTTCAACACCGGCTCCTTCGGCATCTCGGTGATGGGCAACTACCAGAGCACCTCCGCGCCGTCGGCCGCCCGCGCGGCCGTCGCACGCCTGGTGGGCTGGAAGCTGCTGAGCACCTTCCAGATCAAGGTCGCCTCCACCTCCTCCTGGACCCCGGGCTCCGGCACCCGCTTCCCCGCGGGGAAGACGATCGCGCTGCCGAAGATGTTCGGCCACCGGGACGTGAACTACACCGACTGCCCCGGCAACGCGCTGTACAACCAGTTCGGGAGCCTGCGTGCCGAGGCTCAGCGCGCGATCGACGGCGGCTGGAAGGAGCACCTGTGGGCCTTCCAGGGCGCCGGCGGCTCCTCGAAGCTCGGCTACGTCGTCAAGTCCGCGCACAAGACGGGCAAGTACACCGCGACCGTGCTCACCAAGGGACTGATCCTGCAGGAGAGCGGCGGCAAGGCCTCCGGCCACACGACCCCCTTCGCGAAGCAGTGGGCCGCCTCATGGGGACGCCCCGCGAAGGCCGACTCCCAGGACGGCGACCGCCGCATCCAGGCCTTCCAGAACGGCGTCGCCGCGAACGAGGGCGGGAAGGTCCGCTTCGTGACCCCGTACTTCCGCGACGTCTCCCCGTCGAGGGTGTTCTTCCTCGAGATCACCGACCTCGCGGCGCGCGGGATCACGAAGGGCTGGGGCTACCCGCCGAACGCCCGCTTTCAGCCGAACTCGGACAATCTGCGCGATGCGATGATCGCGTTCATCACCCGGGCACTGAAGATGCCCAGCAACTACCAGGGGCCGAGCAAGTCGCCCTTCAAGGACGTCACGCGGGACATGGCGTTCTACGACGAGATCTGCTGGGCATATGAGAGGGGCATTGCACTCGGCTGGGGCAGCGGGAGCAGTCGCACTTTCCGCCCATTCGATCCGGTCAAGCGCGATGCCGTCGCGGCTTTCCTCTACCGTGCCGCCAAGGCGACTGACACAAGCAAGCAGAGCGGCTTCACCGACGTCCCCGCCTCGCACGTCTTCGCCAAGGAGATCACCTGGCTGTCGAAGGCCGGCATCGCCCGCGGCTGGGACGACGGCACCTTCCGCCCGAACGCCTTCATCAAGCGCGACCAGATGGCCACGTTCATGATCCGCTGGATGAAGCACACCGGGCGGTACTGAGGTGCGACTCTTCCGTCGACGCTCCTCGGGAGCGTCCTTCTCGCCGGCGGAGTCCGCGACGCTCCGCACGAGCTTCTCTGGCCCCGTCGAGGCGCCGTTCTACCTCGTCTCGATGGCGGGTTACCCGAACTTCGGCGACGAGCTGATCGCGCGGCGCTGGATCGAGCACCTCGCGATCCACCGGCCGGACGAGGAGGTGTGGCTGGACTGCCGCTTCCCCGGCACGGCCAGTGCGCTGTTCGGGGGCCTCCACCCGCAGCTGCGGGTCACCGATGCCGTCTTCCGGGCGGTCGAGGACTCGCTGCGGGGCTCGCGCCGACCGGTCGAGGACATCGTCGCCCACCTCGGCACCCCGCTCTACGATGCGCCTCTGCTCGCGCTGCGCGAGGCCCGCTCCCTGCACCTGCTCGGCGGCGGCTTCGTCAACGCCGTCTGGCCCGAGAACGCGCACCTGGTGCGGGCGATGCGGGCCGCGGCGGAGATCAGCGGCGCTCCGCTGCTCGCGACCGGTCAGGGACTCGCCCCCTTCGGCGAGGAGCAGCTGGCGGGATTCGACCACGTCGGCGTGCGGGACGTGGCCAGTGCCGAGAGGCTCGGAATCGAGAGCGGCGTCGACGACGCCTATCTCGTCGAGCAGGCACCCGAACGGGTCGACGACCAGGAACCGGAGCTCGTGCTCTGCGTGCAGTCCGACGCTCTGGACGAGGGCTCCTTCGAGCGGCTCGTCGCCCATGTGCGCGAGACCGTCGCCTCGCTCGGCATCCCGCGGGAGCGCACCCGCTACATCGAGGCGCTGCCCGGCGGCGACCACGCCGGCTTCGAGCGGCTGAAGGGCCTCGTGGCGGAGGACGGCTTCGTCCCCTTCACGAGCTTCTGGCGCGGGGAGCTCGCACCGGCGGCGCACCAGGTCTGGATCACCACGCGCTTCCACCACCACCTCGTGGCCTCGCTGCACGGGGCGCGGGGGATGGCGCTCAGCGCCCGCAGCGGCTACTACGACGTGAAGCACGGCTCCCTCGTGGAGCTCGGCAGCGGCTGGCGGGTCTCGGACGGCACGGGAGAGGTCCCGACTCTCGCCGATCTCGAGCGCCCGGGCTCCTTCGAGGACGCGATCATGCGCAAGCGCCGCGAGGCCGAGCTGCTGTACGGCACCGCCTGAGCCGCTCCAGCCGGCGGCATCGCCGACCGACGTGGCGGACGTGCGAGCACAGGAGCGCCCCGGGACCCATCGAGGGTCCCGGGGCGCTCCTGTCGTGTCCGGACCTCAGGCGAAGTGGCGCGGCAGCGTGCCCTCGCGCAGCTCCCGCAGCTCGCCGAGCGCGAAGGCGCCCACGCCCTCGATCTCGAGGTCGGTGCCGCCGGTCGCGCCGAGCGCGAGCACCGGCACGCCGTGCTCGGCGGCGAGGGCGAGGAAGCGCTCTTCGGACTCGGCCGGGACCGCGACCAGGGCGCGGGCCTGTGACTCGGAGAACAGGGCGGTGGGGAGGTCCACGCCGTCCCGCTCGAGGAGCTCGGCGAGGTCGACGCGGGCGCCGGTGCCGAAGCGTGTCGTCGACTCGACGAGCGCCTGGACGAGCCCGCCGTCGGAGAGGTCATGCGCGGAGGCGGCGAGCCCCTGCTCGGAGGAGGCGACGAGCACGCGGGCGAGCGCGCGCTCGGCCTCGAGGTCGACCTGCGGCGGGAGACCGCCGAGGTGCTGGTGGATCACGTCGGACCAGGCCGAGCCCGAGAGCTCCTCGCGGGTCGTGCCCAGCAGCAGTACGCGCCGGCCCTCGCCCTGCCAGCCGGAGGGGACACGGCGCGCGACGTCCTCGAACACGCCGAGCACGCCGACGACGGGCGTGGGGTGGATCGCGGAGTCGATCAGGCCCGGCTCGCCGGTGGAGTTGTACAGCGAGACGTTGCCGCCGGTGACGGGCACCTCAAGCGTCTCGCACGCCTCGGCGAGCCCGCCGATCGCCTCGACCAGCTGCCACATGGGGCCCGGGTCCTCGGGGGACCCGAAGTTCAGGCAGTCCGTGATCGCCAGCGGGGTCGCCCCGGAGGTCGCGACGTTGCGGTACGCCTCGGCCAGCGCCAGCTGCGCGCCGGTGCGCGGGTCGAGCTTGGTGTAGCGGCCGTTCGCGTCGGTCGCGAGCGCGATGCCGCGTCCGGTCTCCTCGTCGATGCGCAGCACGCCGGCGTCGTCGGGCATGGCCAGCGCCGTGTTCCCGCCGACGTAGCGGTCGTACTGGTCGGTGACCCAGCCCGTGGAGGCGAGGTTCGGGGAGGCGATCAGCGCGCGGATGTGCGAGGAGATCTCCTCGGCGCCCTCGGGGCGGGGGAGGGCCTCGGCGCGGTCGGCCTGGAGGGCGTCCTGCCAGTCGGGGCGGGCGTAGGGCCGGTCGTAGACGGGGGAGTCGATCGCGACGGTCGCCGGGTCCACGTCCACGATCCGCTCGCCGTGGTGGTCGATGGTGAGGCGTCCGTCGCCGGTGACCTCGCCGATCACGGCGGCCTCGACGTCCCACTTGGCGGCGATCGCCTGGAACTCCTCGAGCTTCTCCGGCGGGACGACCGCCATCATGCGCTCCTGCGACTCGCTCATGAGGATCTCGCCGGCGGTGAGGGTCGGGTCGCGCAGCAGCACCTCCTCGAGGTGGATGTGCATGCCGGAGCCGCCGTTGGCGGCGAGCTCGGAGGTCGCGCAGGAGATGCCCGCGGCGCCGAGGTCCTGGATGGCCGCGACGGTGCCGGCCGCGTACAGCTCGAGGCAGCACTCGATGAGAACCTTCTCCATGAAGGGGTCGCCCACCTGGACGCTCGGGCGCTTCAGCGGCCCGTCCTCCTCGAAGGTCTCCGAGGCGAGGATGGAGGCGCCGCCGATGCCGTCGCCGCCGGTGCGGGCGCCGAAGAGGACCACCTTGTTGCCTGCGCCGGTCGCGGCGCCGGAGCGGATGTCCTCGTGGCGCATCATGCCCACCGCGAGCGCGTTGACCAGCGGGTTGGTCTGGTAGGAGGCGTCGAAGACGGTCTCGCCGCCGATGTTCGGCAGGCCGAGGGAGTTGCCGTAGCCGCCCACGCCGGCGACCACGCCGTGGACCACCCGGGCGGTGTCGGGGTGGTCGATCGCGCCGAAGCGCAGCTGGTCCATGACCGCGACGGGCCGGGCGCCCATCGAGATGATGTCGCGCACGATGCCGCCCACTCCGGTCGCGGCGCCCTGGTACGGCTCGACGTAGGAGGGGTGGTTGTGGGACTCGACCTTGAAGGTCACCGCCCAGCCGTCGCCGATGTCGACGACGCCGGCGTCCTCGCCCATGCCCACCAGCAGCTTCTCGCGCATCGCGTCGGTGGTGTGCTTCCCGAAGGTGCGCAGGTGCTTCTTCGAGGACTTGTAGGAGCAGTGCTCGGACCACATGACCGAGTACATGGCGAGCTCGGCATTGGTGGGGCGGCGGTCCAGGATCTCGCGGATGCTCGCGTACTCGTCGTCCTTCAGCCCGAGCTCCGCATAGGGCTGCACCTGGTCCGGCGTCGCGGAGGCGTTCTCGACGGTGTCGGACTCCGCGGCGTGGCCGTGGGGGTAGGTGGGAGTGGTCTCAGCGGTCATCGCGGGGTCGGGTCCGTTCGTCACGAGGGCTGGGGGAGCGGCGGGCCTCGCGGCCCGGCGCAGGGTGCCCCCAGTCTACGAGCGACGCGGCCGACGGGGGCGCCCGGGGCGAGCGCTGAGACCGTCGGTGAGATCGGAACGGCATCCGGCGGGGCGGCGCGCACGGGAAGAGCGGCCGACGGGGACCTCGTCCCGTCGGCCGCTCTCCCGGTCCGTGCCTGTCAGGCGGTCAGCGCGAGGAGCCCTTCCTGCCCTGCGCGCGGCGTGCCCGCTTCTCCGCCTCGCGCAGCGCCTTCTCGCTCACGGGCGCGTCCTGGCTCGCCCGCTGCGCGCGGAAGTACGCGGCGGCCTCGTCCTGGCGCTCCTGCTCCCCGCCGAGCGCGATCGGCGCGCGCACGTGGCCGGGGCGGATGTCGAAGGCCGCGACGAGGTCGAGCACGTGCGGGCGCAGGCGCCACAGCAGCCGGCGCAGGTCCCCCTCGATCTGACGGCCGCGCTGGGTGGAGATCATGCCCGAGAGCAGGAACCAGGCGAGGTCGTCGTTGATCGCGGTGAGGCCGAACAGGTCCCGGACGTCGGTGAGCACGGCGCGGGTGCCCTCATCCTCCATCGCCTCGATCCCGGCGGTGAAGGCGCGCCAGCGCACGAGGTCCGCATGGGCGCGGGCCGCGTCGAGCATCTCGACCTGGTGCTTGTTGACCTCGGCGGCGGCGTCGGCCGGGCTCATCCTCGCGGTGCTGCGCAGGGCGAGGGCGACCTCCTCGACCTTGACCCTGGCGCGGTCGGCGAGCATCTCCTCCTGGAACTCGGCGCTGCGCATCGAGTCGAAGGCGCGGCGCGCGTTGCCGCGGTCGCTCACGCTCTGGCCGAGGCGGGCCCAGGGGGTGTGGCGCTTGGCGAGCACCTCGGCGCGCTGGGCGATGAAACGGCCGATCCCGGCGCGGTCCACGTTCTTCAGCTCGGAGGTGTAGTCCGACAGCAGCCGCTTGGCGACCAGCTGCAGCAGGATCGTGTTGTCGCCCTCGAAGGTCGCGTACACGTCGAGGTCCTGGTGGAGCCCGACGAGCTGGTTCTCGGCCATGAAGCCGGAGCCGCCGCAGGCCTCGCGGCACTCCTGGATGGTGTCCAGGGCGAGCCAGGTGGAGGTCGGCTTGAGCGTCGCGGCGAGGGTCTCGAGGTCCTCGCGCCCCTCGGGGGTGTCGCCGTGGCCGGAGAAAACGTCGTCGAAGGCGTGCAGCAGCTGCTCGTGCGCGAAGGCGCCCGCGTAGGTCGCGGCGAGCTTCGGCAGCAGGCGGTGCAGATGCGCCTGGTAGTCCATCAGCACGGTCTCCCGCGTCGGGTCGGCGGCGGTGAACTGGCGGCGCTGGGTGGCGTAGGTGATCGCGATGTGCAGCGCGAGCTGCGAGGCGCGGATCGCGGAGCCGTCGAGCGAGACGCGGCCCTGCACGAGCGTGCCGATCATCGTGAAGAAGCGCCGCCCGGGGGAGTCGATGGGGGAGGAGTAGGTGCCGTCGGCGGCGACGTCCCCGTAGCGGTTCAGCAGGTTGCGGCGCGGGACGCGCACGTGGTCGAAGGCGAGGCGACCGTTGTCGATGCCGTTCAGGCCGCCCTTCTCGCCGTCGTCCTCGCTCTGCACGCCCGGCAGGAGGCTCCCCTGCGCGTCGCGCACCGGCACGTAGAAGCAGTGCACGCCGTGGTCGACGCCGTTCGTGATCAGGCGCGCGAAGACCGTGGCGGCCCTCGCGTGGATCGCGGCGTTGCCGAGGTAGTCCTTCCACGCGGCGCGGAAGGGGGTGTTGATGACCCACTCGCCGTCCTCGCCGCCGTCGGGGTCGAAGGTCGCCGTGGTGGCGAGGGACTGCACGTCGGAGCCGTGCCCGATCTCGGTCATCGCGAAAGCGCCGGGAGTCTCGAGGCTCATGGCGCCCGGCACCCAGGCCTTCTGCTGCTCCTCGTCGCCCAGCTGCACGATCGCGGAGGTGAACAGCCCCCACTGCACGCCGGCCTTGATCTGGAGGGACGGGTCGGCGACGACCAGCTCCTCGAAGGCGGCGACGTTGGCGCCGTTGTCGTTCGGACCGCCGAGGTGCTCGGGGAGCATCGGCAGGGAGACCTCCTCCTCGGCGAGGGTCCGGAGCTGGCCGAACACCCGCTCCCGGTGCTCGGCGACGCTCGCGTCCGTCGGGCGGTGCATCTCGGGGCGGGCCGCTCGCTCGCGGGCGTCGCGCCGCGCGTCGGCCCAGCTGCCCAGCAGCGCCTCGGAGACCATCTCGACGTCGAGGCGGGGGCTGCCGTCGGCGGGGACCGGGATCGGGCCGGTCGGCGTGGCGCTCGCGGCGGCGTCGGTGCCTCTCGCGGCGGTGGGCGCGGGGGCGGATGTGGTGGTGGAGGTCTCGGCGGTCATGCGTGCAGTCCCTTCATGAGCCAGGTGACCAGGTGGGTCACGAGCTGATCGGAGGTGAGGGTGGTCGAGGCGCCGTCGGCGGCCTCGAGGTCGTTCATCCAGGTGTCCACGGCCCGTTCGACGAAGCCCACCGCGCCGGTCGCCCAGATCTGCGGCGAGGGGGTCCCGGCGGGGAGGAAGGTCGTGATGATGCGGGTCACGGAGTCCAGGAAGTGGTTCAGCCCGTCGCTGGGGCGGGTGACGAAGCGGTACACGCCGGGGGAGCGCTGCGCGGTCGCGACGTAGGCGCGGATCATCGCGTGGATGCGCTCCTCGGGCGCGGGCTCGCGGCCCATCCGCTCCTCGAGCACGCGCATCTCCGCGAGCAGCTTGTCGTGCATCGCCTGGAGGATGCTGCGGCCCAGGTCGCGCTGGAGGTGGGACTTGTCCTCGAAGTACCGGTAGACGATGGACTTCGAGGTGCCCGAGGCCGCGGCGATGTCCTCCATCGTCACGTCGGGGCCGCGCTCGTGGATCAGGTGCCGGGCCACGTCCAGCAGCTCAGCACGTCGCTGCTCTCGGTGCTGGGCCCAGCGGGCCGAGCGCCCGTCCACGGGGGCTTGCGTCGTCGCATTCACAGAACCTAGGGTATCAAGTACCGACGGTTCTATGTAAAGTCCTTCCCGACGATCCGTCCCCGTGACCACGAAGAGGTGCCCCACAGTGACCCCCACCGACTCCCCGCGCGATGCGCTGATCCTCGGCGGCAACCGGATCCCGTTCGCCCGTTCCGGCGGGCCCTACGCCGGGATCTCCAACCAGGACCTGCTCACCGCCGCGCTCGAGGGCCTCGTCGCCCGCTACTCGCTCCAGGGCGAGAAGCTCGGCGAGGTCGCCGGCGGCGCCGTGCTGAAGCTCGCCGGCGACCTCAACCTCACCCGCGAGAGCGCGCTGGGCACGCCGCTGGACCCCCGCACCCCCGCCGTCGACATGTCCAAGGCCTGCGCGACCAGCCTCGAGACCGTCCTGCACGTCTCCAACCGGATCCGCCTGGGCCAGATCGACTCCGCGATCGCGTGCGGCGTCGACTCCGCCTCCGACTCGCCGATCGAGGTCACCCCGCGCCTGCGCCGCATCCTCCACCGCGCCTTCGCGGCGAGGACCGCGATGCAGCGCGTCAAGGCGCTCACCGCGATCCGCCCCGCGGACCTCGCCCCTGTCCCGCCCCGCAACGGCGAGCCCCGCACGGGCCTGTCCATGGGCGAGCACCAGGCGCTGACCACCGCGCAGTGGGGCATCACCCGCGAGGCCCAGGACGAGCTCGCGCTCGCCTCCCACAAGAACCTCGCCGCCGCCTACGACGCCGGGTTCCTCGACGACCTCGTCACGGGCTACCGCGGCCTCGCCCGCGACCAGAACCTGCGTGCCGACTCGACCCTTGAGAAGCTCGGCACCCTCAAGCCCGTCTTCGGCGTGAAGTCGCCGCAGGTCGCAGAGCCGACGATGACCGCCGGCAACTCCACCCCGCTCTCCGACGGCGCCTCCTCCGTGCTGCTGGGCAGCGCCGAGTGGGCCGCCGAGCGCGGCCTCACCCCGCTCGCCCGCGTGGTCGACGCGCGCAGCGCCGCCGTCGACTTCGCCCACGGCGACGAGGGCCTGCTCATGGCCCCCGCCTACGCGGTCCCCGAGCTGCTGGACGCCAACGGCCTGGCCCTGCAGGACCTCGACCTCTACGAGATCCACGAGGCCTTCGCCTCCACCGTGCTGACCACGCTCAAGGCCTGGGAGTCCGAGGAGTTCTGCCGCGAACGCCTGGGCCGCTCCGCGCCGCTCGGCGCGATCGACCGCTCGCGGCTGAACATCACCGGCTCCTCCCTCGCCGCCGGGCACCCCTTCGCCGCGACCGGCGGCCGCCTCGTCGCCACGCTCGCCAAGCTCCTGCACGAGCGCGCGAAGGAGACCGGCCGGGTCCAGCGCGGCCTGATCTCGGTCTGCGCGGCCGCCGGCCAGGGCACGGTCATGCTGCTCGAGTCCGTCACCGACTGACACCCCGACTCTTCACGGAGGTCCCCATGGCCGATGCCTACACCCGCTTCATCCGCTCCGCCCCCGGCGGCGTGCTCGCCAAGCAGCTGGGCCTGCCCCGCCCCTCCCGGCTCCTGCGCCGGAAGGACCGCCCGGCGCCCGTGCTCGGCCCCGTCGTCGTGCTCGGCGCCTCCGCCGGCGCGGACGCGGTCGCCCACCGACTCCTCGAGGGCGGCGCCGACGTGCGCCGCCGCGTCGAGGGCCTGCGCTCGATCGGCTCGGTGATCGTCGTGGCCGACGAGCTCTCCGCGCCCGCGGAGCTCGGCTCGTTGCTGCTCCCGCTCGCCGGGGCGATGCGCTCCCTCGCACCGGGCGCGCGCCTGGTGACGATCTCCCGCCCGGCGACGGGCGAGGAGCCTGCGCGCGATGCCGCCCGCGGCGGGGTCGAGGGGTTCCTGCGCTCGGTCGCGCACGAGATGCGCGGCGGCGCGACCGCCAACGGCATCCTGCTGGCCGACGGGGTCGGGGTCGACGCCCCGGGCGCCGTCGGCGCGCTGCGCTTCTTCCTCTCCGCCCGCAGCGCCTTCATCACCGGTCAGCTGCTGACCGTCTCCACCGAGGCGGGCAGCACGACCGACAACGCCTCGCTCCCGCTCGCCGGGCGCACGGCGCTGGTCACCGGGGCCGCGCGCGGCATCGGCGCGGCCATCGCCCGCACCCTTGCGGCCGACGGCGCGAGGCTCGTGGTGCTCGACGTCCCCGGCGCGGGCACCGAGCTCGCACGCCTGGCCAACGAGCTGCGCGCGATCCCGCTCCAGCTCGACGTCACCTCCGCCGACGCCGGGCGCCGCGTGGTCGAGTTCCTGCGCGAGAAGGGGCTGACCCTCGACGTGCTGGTGCTCAACGCCGGCATCACCCGGGACAAGCTGTTCGCCAACATGACCCCGGACCGCTGGGACCCGGTGCTCGCCGTGAACATCACCAGCCAGATCGCGCTCACCGAGTCGCTGCTCGAGGCCGGGGACGTGCTCGGTGCGCAGCCGCGCGTCGTCTCGCTCGCCTCGACCAGCGGCATCGCCGGCAACCGCGGCCAGACCAACTACGCCGCGTCCAAGGCGGGCGTGATGGCGTTCGTCGACGCGCTCTCGGGTCGTCTCGCCCCGCTCGGCGGCACCGCGAACGCGGTCGCGCCCGGCTTCATCGAGACCGAGATGACCGCGAAGATGCCGCCGCTGACCCGCGAGGTCGCGCGGCGCGTGAACTCGCTGCAGCAGGGCGGCCTGCCCGTCGACGTCGCCGAGGCGATCGCCTTCCTCGCGAGCGACGAGGCGGGCGGCGTGCAGGGCGAGACCCTGCGCGTGTGCGGCCAGAACATGGTGGGCAAGTGAGGGCGGGGCAGGGCGCCGTGGCGCATGCCGAGAACGCGCCGGAGCAGGTCAAGGATCTCTCCGACGTCCCCTCGTTCCCCGCGATCTACGCCGCCGCGCTCGACCCCCGCTCCCGCCTCGGCGGGAGGCGAGGCAAGAGCGGGAAGGGCGGCGCGGGCGGCGGCGCGGAGACGCTGCCGAACATCGCCTACCGGGTGAGGAAGGTGCGGATCGACGCCGAGCGCGCCCGCGACTTCGACCACCTGATGGGCGGTCCCGCGACGGACCTGGTCCACCCCGGCGTGCTGCACGTGCTCGCCTTCCCCGTCTCGCTCGCGCTCATGGCGCGGCGTGGCTTCCCCTTCCCGCTGCTGGGCCTCGTGCACCTGCGCAACCAGGTGCTCCAGCACCGGCCCGTGAAGGTGGGGGATCTCGTGGACGTCGAGTGCCGGGTGCGGGACCTGCGCCCGCACCGCAAGGGCCGCACCTTCGAGGCGGTCTCCACGATCCTCGGCGAGGACGGCGAGATCATCGCCACCGATGTCTCCACCTATCTCGTCAAGGGCGGGGAGCCGGCCGCTGCGGAGCCCTCGGGAACCGCGCCGTCCAGCGCCGCGCCCTCGGACGGCGGGCGGTCGCGGCGCGACTTCGTGCCGCCGCAGCCGACGGGCCGCTGGGTGCTCGGTGCGGACACCGGACGGCGGTACGGTGCGGTCTCCGGCGACGTGAACCCGATCCACCTCTCCGCCGTCAGCGCGAAGGCCTTCGGCTTCCCCTCGGCGATCGCGCACGGGATGTACACCGCCTCGCGCGCCTTCACCGAGGCGCGGGTGGACCTGTCGAAGCCGCTGCGCTGGGACGTCACCTTCGACGCTCCGGTCACACTGCCCGGCTCCGTGCTCGTCGCCTTCGAGGACGATCCGTCGGCCGGGACCGCGCGGTGCGTGGGCTGGAAGCCCGCCCGCGGGGAGAAGGGGCCGCGGCGCTGCTTCGAGGTCGAGGTGACGACGCTCGGGCGGTGACGTTCGGCGGAACGCCTCCACAGGACGGGATCGGCTCTCTCCGTGAGCAGACCCCGTCGGCGGCACGGGGCGCACTGCCGCCGTCCGATCCGCATGGGGACCCCTCCCCATGGCCCCTGAAAGCCCATCGCCGTACATTCTGAATGGACAGCGATCGGCGCCGCATGGGGAGCGGAGCGGAGACGGGTGGAAGCGGAGGGAGCGGGGGGACGTGGAGTTCTTCGGAGCAGACACTGACCAGATGCGAAGCTGGTGCGATCGCGCAGACCAGAGCGCAGAGACGATGGCGGAGCTGCGCATGACACTGGATCAGCACGCGGGATTGATCGCATGGGTCGGCGAAGATGCCGATGTGTTTCGTCAGAAGTGGAATCTTCGAGGGGCAGAGCTCGATTCCCTGGCCGAGCGGCTCCGTGCGGAGGCCGAGGAGACGGCTGCTCATGCAGACGAGCAGGACCAGGCGAGCTCAGCTGACGGCGGATCTGCGTTGGGCGATGGGTCGAACGGGAATGCAGACGGTGGGGAGGGGGACTTTTCTCCGCGCGATCTGCCGGGGGAGCCGAGCACGGGCGACACGGGCAGGTACAAGGAGTTCGACGGCGAGATCGACCTGAGCGACGAGGCGCTGGACTCCAGCCACATCGAGCAGGGACAGCTCGGGGACTGCTGGTTCTTGGCAGGTGCCGGGGCGGTGGCGAACCGAGATCCGGACTTCATCCGTGAGCACATGCGGCAGAACGAAGACGGCACCTGGACCGTCACTCTTTACGACGACGGTGAACCAGTGGAGATCACGGTCGAACCTACTTTCCCCGAGAACGGCGCGGGAGCGCCCGACGGGGTGAACTGGCTCTCCGTCTATGAGAAGGCCGCCGCCGAGTACTTCGGGGGCGAATACTCCGAACTCTCGGGAGGGTTCTCCTCAGATGCCTTCGAGATGATCACGGGTCGCGAGGCGGAGAAGACCGGCGAAGGCGACTTCGCCGACCTCGAGGAGAAGCTGGCTGAAGGGCCGGTTGCCGTCGGCACCGAGAACAACGATGTCGGAGAGCGGGGTTGGAGAATCTGGGAGTCGGAGATCGATGAGGACAACATCGTGCCCAACCACGCCTACATCGTCGAGGAGGTCATCCCCGCGGATGATCCCCGCAATACTCATGGTGAACCGGTCGTCGTGCTGACCAATCCCTGGGGCCCCGATGGCGGGGAGCTCGACGACGTCCAGCGCGATGGCACGCTCACCCTCACGCAGGAGCAGTACCAGGAGAGCTTTGACACCACCTACTCGGTCGACATGGAGGACTGACGATGGCAGAGGGTGACGAGATGACGATCCTGCAGGGCGCGCAGCCACGGCTGCGCGGGGTCAGAGTAGGGGTCCATCGGGTCGGAGAACCCGGGGGTGTCGCCACGGCACGCCTGCTGCTGCGCGACGGTGATCGGCGTCGGAAGGTCGATCTGACCTACGCGAACCCGATCGATCTGCTCGGCCGGGGCACGATGGAGCTCGTGGCGGTCCACCGCCCGACCGCGGGGCAGGAGTCGGCAGCTGTCACCATCCGGCTCTGCGACTGAGAGACCGCCCGCCAGGGCCTGCGGACGTTCAGGCGACGACCTCGTCGGTGCATTCGGGCTCCGCGAGGTCCGCTGTGCCGTGGATGCTCACGTCGAGTTCGGATGCTTTCCAGGTGATCTCCAGGCGTGCGCCCTGCTCATCGGTGCTCGAGAGCTGGAGATGACCGCCGGCGACTTCGGTCTCTTCGAGCGGTGCGAACCCGCTGCCGACGATCGCCTGGGCGGCAGCGGCACGCACCGCATCCACCTTCGGCGCTCTGGCGACCGTAGCGGCGTCGGCGTCGCGGGCAAAGACTCGGCACTGCCCATCCTCGAACTGCGCGCTTCGTCCATCGAGCTCGATCGAACCTTCCTCGACGATTCCCTCAGTCTCCAGCGCGGCGGCGATGTCTTCGACGAGGGCGTCGTGGCCGTCGAGCGACTCGAGGGGGATCGAGGGGGTCGGGGAAGTGCAGGCACTCAGGACCAAGGGGGCGCTGACGAGTGCGATCAACGCCCCGATCGGGCGTGTCGACGGTCCTCGGTGGCATTCCCGGTGCGGCAGAAGCGTGGTCACGGACAGCACCCTAGTACCGGCTGCGAGCGAGGTCAGCGCAGAGGTGGGGCGGACGCCGAGGGACTTGCCGCTTCCGTCGGCTGCCGTTGCATTTCCGAGCCAGTGCGGAGTCGGACGGTGATCTCCTGATGTGGTGCTGTACGAAATGCGCTGATCCTGCCTCTCTCGCAGATCGACCGGCTGGGAGGCGATCCCAGCGTCCCGAATGACGTGCAGCATCGTCGCCTCTCCTCGCCAGCGCACTGCTATCCACAATTTCGAACTACTGATCAGTAGTAACAGGGAAGCTCTTCCTTGCGTCGAACAGATCTGCGAAAATGCAGACATGTCATTCGATTCTCACGGTGGGGCCGTGGAGCCTCCGGAGTCCGACGGGGAGTCCCGTCGGCCCGGTGGCGCGCCGAGCCTCGTCGCGGGGGTCGAGGAGCTCGTCGTCGACGGCATCGACGTCGTCCAGGCCAAGGCGGCGCTCGCACGGCTCGGGGAGCGGGGATCGGCCGATCTCGAGGCGCTCGACGCGCAGCGGACGATCGCCCTGCTGACGGAGCTGCGGATGCTCTCCGGCGCGGTGGCGGCGATCGCGGCGCGTGCCCTCGTCCGTCTCGAGGCGGCGGTCGCCGCCGACAGCCTCGAGCGCGGGGAGACGCCCCGGCAGGCGCAGAAGGTCGCGCGTGCGGAGGCTGCAGCTGCGCTGAAGAAGTCCACATCGGCCGCGGGGCAGAGCATGTCCTCGTGCAGGCGGCTCGTCCGCTCGATGCCCTGTGTGCTCCGGGCTCTCGCCCAGGGGCGGGCGATGCCCGCCGCCGGGCACCAGGTGGGTCGGGCGATGGGGCCGGCGACCCCCGAGCAGCGGGAGCAGGTGGACCGGATCCTCGGCGCGCATCTCGCGGACCTCGAGGACTGCGGACCGGGGGAGTGGGGCGACGAGGCCGCGCTGATCCTCCACGCGCTGGACCCCGAGGGCGCGGCCGCGCGTCATCGCGTGGCGCGCCGGGAGCGCAGCGTCACCGTGCGCCGTGGACGGCACGGCATGGCGACGCTGACCGCGCATCTGCCCGGCCTCGACGCCGCGCGGATCCGCAAGACGCTGTCGGTGGCCGCCGAGCGGGCGCGGGCCGACGGCGACCGGCGCGGTCACCAGCAGATCATGGCCGATCTGCTCGCCGACACGGTCCTCGGCCGCGGCGAGGGAGGCGAGCTGCCCGTGGTCGACATCGGCGTGATCATCACCGACCGCTCCCTGCTCGCGCCCGGCCATGCCGACGCCGCGACCGTGGAAGGACTCGGCGCGGTCCCGTACGAGCACATCCGCGAGGAGATGCTCCGCGCGCTCGAGCACCCGGACCCCGAGGTCGTCCTCGCGCTGCGCATGCTCTACGCGCACAGGGAGGAAGGCCAGCTCGTCGCCGCCGAGTCCCGGGCGCGGGCGTTCCCCGCCGGCCTCGGCCGCCTCCTCCGCTACGCGCACCAGACCTGCCGCGCCCCGCACTGCGACGCGAGCATCCGGCAGATCGACCACATCGTCCCCTGGGCGCAGGGCGGGCCGACGAGTCTCGACAACGGCAACGGGCTCTGCGCCGCCGACAACCAGAAGGAGGCGGCGGGCGCGACCGCCCGCGTGCTCACCGACGAGGACGGGACCCGACGCACCGTCGAATGGACCACCCGCTACGGACAGACCGCAAGGCGGCGCGGGGTGAATTTCGATCCCGTCGGCACGGCGCTGCGGAAGGCGGGAAGGACACCGGCGGTCCCGGACGTCTACGAGGGAGCCGCCGCGGAGCCCGACCAAGACGGGCTCACCCCGGTGCACCGACTCCTCGCGCTGCCGGAGCTCCGTGCAGTGGAGGCAGTGGAGGAGGACGGCGAGGTGCAGGCTGCCGAGGTGCGTCCCGAGGACGCGCGGCCTCTCGGCGAAGGGTCCGCTCCCGACGCGGAGCCCACGACGTCGCGACCACGGGGCACAGTGCAGCCGCATCCTCCCGCAGGGAGAAGAGCGGCCCGGGTGGACTACCTCGTGGTCCTGCCGCCCACTGGCTCACGCGCACGGCCACCGGAGCAGGACGCGGCCTGAGACCGAGCCGTCGGGACCTTCAGCCCAGCCCGGCCTCGAGCGTCCCCAGCAGGTGCTCGACGAACGCGGCGGGCAGGACCTCGTCGAGCAGCTCCACCGTCGGCCCCCGGCCCCATCGCCCCAGCTCGTCGCCGACGGTCTGACCGCGGGTCAGCGTCCCCGCGAGCTCGACGTCCACGGGGAGCGGCCGGGTGCTCGCGAACTCCCCGGTCAGGGCATGGGCGGTGACCAGCGGATCGTGCACGTGCGCGGTCCAGCCGAAGCCGTCGGCCTGGTGGAACTCGAAATAGAAGCGCACCGCGTCGGCGAGGATCCGCGCGACCGGATGTGCCGAGCGGGCGGCGAGGGCCTCGAGCCGCTCGAGCTCCGCCCCGGTGAAGACGATCTGCTCGGTCGCCTGCAGCGCGCCCAGCACCGGCAGCTGCGGCGCCGAGGCGAAGGCCGCGAGCACGCGCTGCGCCGCCTCGGGATCCACTGCGATGTTCCACTCGCTGGTCGCACCGGTGTTGCCGCGATGGTTGATCGCCCCGCCCATCACGTGCAGCCGGCGCAGCAGTCGCGGCAGCTCCGGCTCGATCTCGAGGGCGAGCGCGAGATTCGTGTGCGGTCCGAGGACCAGGCCGACCAGCTCCCCGGGCCGTTCGCGCGCCAGGTCCACCCACAGCTGCGCCCCCGAGCGGAGATCCTCCGTGCGCGTCGGCTCGGGCAGCACGGCGTGGCCGAGCCCGCCCGGGCCGTGGGTGTCGTCGGCGAACATCGGCGGCTCCACCAGCGGACGGTCCGCGCCGAGGGCGACCGGTGCGTCCAGGCCCAGCAGCTCCGAGAGCGCGAGGTTGTTGCGATGCACCGTCGCGGCCGGGACGTTCCCGCCGGTCGAGACGATCCCGGCGACCTCCGCGTCATCGCGGCTGGCGAGATAGGTCAGGGCGATCGCGTCGTCGATGCCGGTGTCGCAGTCGACCAGGAGGGGGAGAGTCATGGACCCAGCCTACGGAGGACGGGGCGCGTCGAGCCGAGGGTCGCAGAGGAGGGACGTGACCCTCGCTCGACGCCTCGACGCCTCGACGCCTCGACGCCTCGACGCCTCGACGCCTCGATCCTGCGAACGTCCGCCGGCTCTCCGGCGATCCTGTCGGGCGCGGCTGCCGTGCCCGCGCGACCGTCAGCCCATCGGCCCGAACAGGACGAACGCGAGGACGACGATGAGGAGCGCCCCCGGGATCAGCATGCTCCCCACCAGCAGTCGGGGCCGGCCCTCGGCGGAGTTCGCCCCGGCACGCAGGCCCTGGCCGATGAACCAGGCCGCGAGGACCAGATCGATCAGCGCCACGAGCAGGAGGACGACGAAGGGGGCGGTGTCCATGCACTCATCCCACCATGCTCCCCGGTGCGACAGAGGCCGCTTCCGGAATCCCTTCCCTCGGGACTCAGCAGGGCGGAGGATCTCTCCATGGCGCATCCGCAGATGTTCGACGACGGCGATCCGTGGCTCGAGCGCGTCCGGGAGATCGCCCTCGCCCTGCCCGGGGCGAAGGAGAAGATCAGCCACGGCCGGCCCGCCTTCCACACCGTGAAGGTGCACTGCTACTACGGCGGATCCCTCAAGGTCGACGGGGAATGGGTTCCTCATGAGCAGTCCGTGATGCTGCATCTCCCGCCCCGGGAACGGGCCGCGCTCGCCGAGGAGCCCCGCAGCTACGTGCCCGCCTATCTCGGCCCGTCGGGCTGGCTCGGCATCGACCTGGACGAGGCGACCGACCTCGTCGAGCTCGCCGAGCTGATCGAGGAGTCCTACCGCACCGTCGCCCCGGCGCGGCTGATCGCCGAGCTGGAGGCGCGGGAGGGCTGAGCTGCCGGAAGCGCCCGGGATCGCTCGCGCCGACTAGGGGCCGGGACGATAGGCCCCGGCGGGGCGGAGCCGGGCCGACGGTCCCGCGGGCCCGCGGCCGACTCAGCTCGGCGGCGTCGGCAGCTCCTGGAACGCCTCGAGCAGCGGCATGAGGTGCTCGCCGATCTCGACCTGCGCGAGCAGCAGCCCGATCGTCCCGTCGGCGTCGACGAAGAAGTCCGTGCCGTACCCGCCGGACCAGCCCCAGCGGCCGCGATGCTCCCCTCCGGTGACGACGCTGACCCCGAAGCCCCAGCCCGTCCCGTCCCAGAAGCCGGGATAGAACGAGTCGGGCCGCTTGACCTCGGCGGGCACCTGATCGGTCGTCATCATCGCGAGGTGCTCCGGGGAGAGCAGCTCCCCGTCCCGCAGCGCGCGCAGGAATCGCAGGTAGTCCGCCGCGGTCGAGACGAGCTCGCCGTGGGAGACGTCGAGCGACGGCTCGCCGACCAGCGGCCCGCCCCCGGCCGGCTCCGCCTCCGCCAGCTGCCCGTCCTCGACCGAGAAGGCCGGCGGCAGACGGTGCCGCTGCGAGAGGGGCACGAAGGACCCGGTATCGACCATCCCGAGCGGCTCGAACAGGTCCGCGCGCAGATGCTCCTCGAGGGACCTGCCGGTCGCCCGGGAGAGCAGGATCCCCAGCACCGAGAAGGAGTGGTGATACCGCCACACCCGACCCGGCCCGCCCACCAGCGGCAGCGCACCAAGCGCCGCGAGCCACTCGTCGGCCCCGAGCGACCACGGCGCCGAGCCCGCCTCGAGTCCGGACTCCGCCATCGCCCGTTGCAGCGGACCCTCCGCGGTCGCGATCCCGAGCCCGGAGGTGCAGGTCAGCAGGTGACGGAGCGTGATCGCGGTGGGGGAGGGGACGGCCTCGTCGAGGTCGGCGTCGGGGCGGGGGAGCACGCGCGGGGCGGCGAGCTCGGGGAGCCAGGGAGCGGCCGGGGAGTCGAGCGCGAGCACGCCCCGTTCGATCAGGCGCAGCGCCGCGACGGCCTGGATCGCCTTGGTCATCGACTGGATGCGCACGATCGCGTCGGCCGGGAACGCCGGGGCGTCGGAGTCGCCCGGTCCGCGCGGGGAGAGCCGCCCGCGGGCGATGGGCTCGGGATCCCGCCCGTGGGAGATGATCCCGCCGGGCACGGTGCCGGCGTCGATCGCGGACTCGAGCAGGCGGACGGCGGGCGAGGTCGGCAGCGACATGGACACAGAGTAGGGGGGCGGTCGACGGCGGGGACGGGACCGGCTGCACGGACCGGACCGCCGCCTAGACTCGGACCATGACCACCTTCGAGGACTTCGTGCTGCTGGAGCCGCGTGAGGTCCCGCTCGGCGGACCGCGCGGCATGACCGTGCACCGCACGCTGCCCGCCCGGCGCACCTCCCTCATCGGCGCCTGGTGCTTCATGGACCACTTCGGCCCCGACGACGTCTCCGCGACCGACGGGATGCGCGTGGCCCGCCACCCGCACACCGGGCTCGCGACCGTGTCCTGGCTGTTCGACGGGGCGATCACGCACCGCGACTCGATCGGCAGCCACGCCCTGGTGCGGCCCGGCGACGTGGACCTCATGGTCGCCGGCTCCGGCATCACCCACTCGGAGTTCTCCGCGAACGACACCACCGTGCTGCACGGCGTCCAGCTCTGGTACGCCCTGCCGGACCGCACCCGCTTCCGGGAGCAGGAGTTCCTCGTCCACACCCCGACGGAGGTCGCGACCGGCACCGCCCGCGCCCGCGTGGGCCTCGGCACGCTGCACGGCGTGGACGGCGACGGGGACCTGCTCGAGGACGCGAGCCCCGTCGTCACCGACACGGATCTCGGCATGGCCCAGCTCGAGCTGCGCGCCGGGAGCACGCTGCGGCTCGACCTCGACCCCGGTCACGAGCACGGACTGCTCGTGGACCGCGGCGCCGCGCGGCTCACGACGGCCCGCGGGACGGGACCTGCGACGGACGGGACGGGCGACGACCCGTCGGCCGGGTCGCTGGGCGCCGATGTCGCGCCGCGCGAGCTGATGGTCCTTCCCGACGACGTCGACCACCTCGAGATCGAGGCGACCGGCGACGAGGACCTCCGCCTGATGCTGCTGTCCGGGGAGCCCCTGGGCGAGGACATCATCATGTGGTGGAACTTCGTGGGCCGCTCCCACGAGGAGATCGAGGCGTTCCGCGCCCGCTACCAGGCCGAGATCGGCGTCGAGCTCGCGCTCGAGGACGCCCCGATCGCGCAGAGCGCCCGTGAGCGCGGGGGACTCGCCGAGGACGACGAGCAGTTCGGCCCCTTCGCCCCGCACACCCCCGCCGCGCTGCCCGCCCCGAGGCTGCCCGGCGGGCGCCTGCGCTCGCGCGGACGGCGAGGCATGCCCGCCTGAGCTCGACGCATGGGCCGCGCCCGCGCCTCCGAGGAACGCCGCACGGCCCGCCGTGCACCCGACGTCCCTGTCCTTCATCCCACTGCACGAGAGACCTCATGAACAGCACCGCTGCCCAGCCCGAGCCGACCGCCGAGCTCCCCGCCCCTGACCAGACCGAGCGGGTGATCCTGCGCGCCGCCCAGGAGCATGGCGAGATCGGCTGCCCCTGCGACATGCTCGTGATCGGGGATACGACCGGTGTGCTGACCGCCGAGGCGCTCGCGCTCGTCGCCGACCACCCCGGCGCGCGGGTCCTGTCCTGGACCAGCTCCCGCGCGGAGACGGACGCGCTCGCCGCGCTTCTGCCCGGTCCGCTCGAGGCCGGGCGCCTCGTGCTGCCGACGGATGCGGAGCCCGCCCCGCTCGAGGAGTTCGCGGCCTGGGCCGAGGCGCATCTCGCGCTGGCCCGTCTGCCGAAGTCCCTCGCGGCGCTCGAGGACCTCGCCCGACGCCTCGCGGTCATCGCGGCGCGCAGCGGACGGGACGACCTCACCCTCGTCGCCGGCGGCCGCGTCAAGCACATGACCCATTCCCAGAACGACACCCTCGCCGCCGTGTTCTCCGAGGTGCGCGGCTCGCGCGGACTGGGCAAGTCCCGCGCCCTCGTCGCCTCCGGCCCGCGCGCCGACGTCGACGCCGCGCAGCCCGCGACCGGTGAAGCGCGCGTCGCGGTGCGCGGTCAGGAGCAGGCGCTCGCGCTGCGGGGCCTCGGCGGCGTGTTCGGCGGGGCCCGGGCCGACGCCGGCTCCCTCCTGCTGCTCGAGGCGCTCGATCGAGCGGTCGTCGGCGGGGAGCTCGGGACGGGAGGCAAGCGGTCCGTCGCCGCCGCGGAGGACGGAGCCGGGGAGAACGGGATTGCCCGCACGGACGGGGACGCCGGCGACCGGCCTCTCGCCGTGGACCTCGGCTGCGGCAACGGCCTGCTCACCGCCTATCTCGCCGCCGCGCTGCCGGAGGCGCGGGTGCTCGGCAGCGACGACGACGCCGACGCGGTCGCCGCGACCCGTGTGACCCTCGCCGCCTCCGGACTGGACCGCGAAGGGGTGGAGGTGACCTGGGACGTCTCGCTCTCCCGGTGCGAGGAAGCCGGCGCCGACCTGGTGCTGCTGAACCCGCCCTTCCACGACGGCACCGTGGTCGACGCGACGCTCGTCCAGGGCCTCCTCGACGCCGCGGCCCGCGTGCTGCGTCCCGGCGGGCAGCTGTGGTTCGTGCACAACTCCCATCTGCGCTATCGGCCGGAGCTCGAGGCCCGCGTCGGTGCGGTCCGCCAGCGCGCCCGCGACCGCCGCTTCACGGTGCTGAGCGCGGTCAGGGCCTGACGGCGCAGGCTGGTCCGGGAGGGGAGGCTGCGGTGACGGGGCCTCGGCGCCGGCTCGCCGAGCGTCGCAGCGCAGTCCGCCGGGGATGACGAGAAGGGCGGGACCGCGAGGTCCCGCCCTTCACGTGTCGTTCACCGGCCTGGGCCGGCGAGGCGATGTCGCCGCTCAGGCCACCATGCTGCGCAGCACCGAGCTGAACATGGTCAGTCCGTCGGTGCCGGTGCGGGTGCCCGCGCCGGGCTCGTCGGGCCCGAAGCCGGGCTCGACTGCGTGCTCGGGGTGCGGCATGAGGCCCACGACGTTGCCCGCGGCGTTGGTGACGCCCGCGATGTCGTGGCGCGAGCCGTTGGGGTTCTGCTCGAAGCCGGCCGGGCCGTGGGTGGCGCCGGCGGCGTAGCGGAAGACCACACGGCCCTCGTCCTCGAGCTCGGCCAGGATGCGCTCGTCGGCCACGTACTGGCCGTCCTGGTTCTTCAGCGGCACCCGGATGACCTGGCCGGCCTCGTAGCCGGAAGTCCAGGCGGTGCGGTTGTTCTCGACGGCCAGCGGCTGGTCGCGGCAGATGAACGCGCGGTGCGCGTTCTTGATCATCGCGCCGGGCAGCAGATGCGTCTCGCAGAGGATCTGGAAGCCGTTGCAGATGCCGAGGACGGGCATGCCGCCGTTCGCGGCGTCGACCACCTTGTCCATCACGGGGGCGAAGCGGCTGATCGCCCCGGCGCGCAGGTAGTCGCCGTAGGAGAAGCCGCCGGGCAGCACGACCGCGTCGACCTCGTGCAGCGAGTCGTCGCCGTGCCACAGCGCGACCGGCTCGGCGCCGCCGAGCCGCACGGCGCGCAGCGCGTCGCGGTCGTCGAGCGTGCCGGGGAAGGTCACCACACCGATGCGCATCAGGCCGCGCCCTTCGCGGAGGGGTCCTCCACGTCGATCGAGACGACGTCCTCGATCACCGGGTTGGACAGCAGGGTCTCGGCGGCCTCGCGCAGGGAGGCGAGCACCTCGTCGGTGATCTCGCCCTCGACCTCGAGCTCGAACCGCTTGCCCTGGCGCACCGAGGCGATGCCCTCGAAGCCCAGACGGGGCAGCGCGGCGGCGACCGCCTTGCCCTGCGGGTCGAGGATCTCCGGCTTCGGCATGACGTGGACCACGACACGTGGCATGGGGGCACTCCTGAGGGGACGTGTGGCGCGCGCGGCGGCGTGCCGGGGGCTGGTGCTCGGGCACGGCCCGAGGGCCCCATCGTACCGAGGAACGCGGGGGCGCCGACGGGGCGCCCACGGCGGTGCCCTCACGAGCGGACGGCCCGACGCCCTGGCACGTCCCGGCCGACGGGGACTAGGTTCGAGGCACGCGACCTCGATTCCCGGGAGGACCCGATGAAGATCCGCCACCTCGTCCATTCCTGCCTGCTCGTGGAGACCGCCGGGCGACGCCTGCTCGTGGATCCGGGCGGCTTCAGCGCCGACGCGGTGCGGGGCCTGGGCGCCGAGGAGCTCGCGAGCCTCGACGCCGTGGTGATCACCCATCAGCATCCCGACCACGTCGACCCCGCGCTGCTGGGCGAGGTGCTCGCCGCCGCGTCCGACGCCGAGGTGATCGCCGAGCCGGAGACCGCCCGGATGCTCACCGCCGCCGATGCCTCCGACGGCGGCGTCGGCGAGGGGAGCGGCGGGCCCCTCGTCGCGCAGGAGCGGGTGATCGCGCTCGCGGCCGGGGAGGCGCACCGCTTCACGCCCGTCGGCGACCACCCGTCGCTGCGGCTCGAGGCCGTCGGCGGACGCCATGCGATCATCCACCCCGACATCCCGCGGATCGGGAACTGCGGGATCGTCCTGTCCGCCGGGGACGGGCCGCGGCTCGGCATCACCGGGGACTCCCTCGAGCCGGTCCCCGAGTTCCACGGCATCGACGTCCTCGCCTTCGCCGTCACGGCGCCCTGGTCGAAGATGTCCGAGACCATCGAGTTCCTCCGCGCCGTCGGCCCGCGACTCGCCCTGCCCGTCCACGACGCGGTCGCGAGCGACCTCGGACGACCGATCTACCTGCGCCAGGCCACGAACCTCGCCCCCGAGGGCACCGAGGTGCGGGACTGGCCGGAGGACGGCGTCGTCGAGGTCGCCCGGAGCTGACGGCGCCATGTCGCACCGGGCCGAGAGCGAGCGCCGCCTCGAGGAGGCGCTCACGGAGACCGACCGGCGACGGTTCCTCCCCGAGGAGCTGCGGCGGCTCGCCGGCGAGGATCGGCCCCTGCCGATCGGCCACGGCCAGACGAACTCCCAGCCCACGACGGTGCGGAACATGCTCACCCTCCTCGACGTGCGACCGGGGCAGCGAGTGCTCGACCTCGGCGCGGGATCGGGATGGACGACGGCGCTGCTCGCCCGGCTGTGCGGGCCGGGCGGGAGGGTGATCGGCGTCGAGCGGCGCGCCGAGCTGATCGGCGCGGCCCGGGCCGCGCTCGCCGGGACAGCGGACGCGGGGACCGCGGAGGCCGAGATCCGTCTCGCGCAGCCCGGCGTGCTCGGCGCGCCGCAGGACGCGCCGTACGACCGGATCCTCGTCTCCGCGCAGGCCGACGCCGTGCCGGAGAGCCTCGTCGCGCAGCTCGCGGACGACGGCGTGATGGTGATCCCCGTGAACGAGCGGATGCTGCGCCTGGAGCGTCACGGGGAGGACGTCGCCGCGAGCGAGCACGGCGCGTATCTCTTCGTCCCCCTCGTCGAGGATCCGCCGACGACCCGCTGACAGCAGCGCCGGACACGAGGCGCGTGCGCCGGACGGGACAGATAGGGTGCGGGGCGTGCACGGGAGTCCGGCAGGCCGGGCTGAGAGGGAGTACTCGAACTCCGACCGTAGAACCTGATCCGGATCATGCCGGCGCAGGGAGCTCCGCCGAGCGATCGTCGCCGCGCGCCCGTGCCCGTACGAAAGGCATGGACCGTGACCTCATCGCCCACCGCCCCCACCGCGCCCGCCCCCTCCGGCGACCCGACCGCGACCCCGCTCGGCTTCGGGGTCGGGGCCCGAGTCACCGCCGCCGTGATGAGCGAGGACTACGCCCGGATCCTCACCGATGCGCTCTCCCGGCTGGACCTCACCGGCCTCGTGCACGAGACCGGGGACGTCTCGACCTATCTCGGCGGCCACGAGACCCACCTCCAGCGCGCCCTGATCGACCTGGCCGAGGCGCTCGCCCGCACCGGCCACCACGCGACGCTCACCGTGCTGCTCTCGCGCGGCTGCCCCGGCGAGGTGGCCTGCGAGCTGCCCGGCGGCGCGGGCCCCCGCGCGACCGAGGTGCCGCAGCCGCGGAGCACCGGACGCTTCGCGAGCGCCGACTGGGCGCTCTATCCGCTGGCCGACGAGGTCGCCGTCGACGGCACCGCCCCCGATCACATGCGCGACATCTACGCCGCGATCGACCATGCGAAGGACCTCGGCACCTTCCGCGGCTCCGAGCACTTCGTCACCCGGCTCGAGGGCGACGCCGGCGACGTGATCGCGACCGCGCTCGCCGGCTGGCTGCTCGTCGGCCGCGGCGTCCAGCACGTCACCAGCCACCTCACCCTCTCGCTGAACAGCCCCTCGCACGAGGTGCGGGAGCTCGCCCCGGCGCAGGACGAGAACGCGGGGGAGGCCCGATGACCGCCCCCCGCCTCGCCCCTGACGCCGCCCCTGCCGGCACGTCCCGTCGCCGCACCCCGCTGAGCCTGCGCGAGCTCGTGCTCGTGGTGGTGCTCGGCGTCGTGTTCGGGTTCCTGTACTGGGTGTTCGTGCAGGCCTGGAACGGCCTGGCGATCGCGATGGGCCCGGCCGGGGACCTCGCCCAGCACCTCGTGTTCGGCTCCTGGCTGCTGGTGGCGCCGGTCGCGATCGCGATCCTGCGCCGACCGGGCGTGGGGATCCTCGCCGAGATGCTCGCCGCGGTCATCGAGGTGGTCTTCCTCGGCAGCCCCGTCGGCCCCCTGCTGCTGCTCTCCGCGGCGCTGCAGGGGATCGGCTCCGAGCTGCCCTTCGCCCTGACCCGATACCGCCGCTTCGGCTGGGGCGTGTTCGCCGCATCCGGCGCGCTCGGCGCGGGCCTGGTGTTCTTCTGGACCGCGTACCGGATGGGCTGGTACGGCCAGGACCTGCTCGCGCTCCGGCTCGGCGTGCAGGTGCTGTCCGGGATCGTGCTCGGCGGCCTGCTGGCCCGCGTGATCGTCCGGGCCCTCGAGCGCACCGGCGTGCTCGCCGACTTCGCGATCGGCGCCGCGGACGCGGCACGGATCCCCGAACGCCGTGTCCGCTGAGGCGCACGCCGCGGACGCGGCCCCGGCCCCGGTGCAGGGGCAGAGCGCCGAGCCTCTGCAGGCCCCGGAGCAGGAACCGGTCCCGGCCCGGCCACCGGCTCCCTCGGGCGGCCCCTGGGCGGCTCCCGCCGGCGACCCCCGGGTGGTGATGGCCGAGGGGCTCGAGGCGGTGCTGCCCTCGGGGGACGGCGTCGGCCCCTGGAGCGGGGAGATCCGTGCGGGCGAGCAGGTGCTGCTGCTGGGACCGTCCGGCTCGGGCAAGTCGACCCTGCTGCGGGTGCTCGCCGGGGCGATCCCGTCCCATCAGCGCGGACGGGTCACCGGCTCGGTGCGCCTCCGCGCCGACACGGCCGACGGACCGGCCGACGGCACGCCCGGAGGCCCGGTCGACGGCATGGCCGACGGTCCGGCCGATGGCCCCGCCGAGGGTGCGGGCGTGATCGACCCGGTGTCGGGCGGGGTCCTCGCGACCGCACCCGTGCTCGGGCATCTCGGCCAGGACCCGGTCGACGGGGTCTGCCTCCCGCTGATCGCCGACGACGTCGCCCTCCCGCTCGAGAGCGCCTGCACGCCCCCGGAGCGGATCGGGCCGCGGGTCCACGAGGTGCTCAGCGCGATGGGGGTGGGCGAGCTCGCGCATCGCTCCGCCGCGACCCTCTCCGGCGGACAGCTGCAGCGGGCCTCGCTCGCCGCCGCGATCGCCGCGCGGCCCCGGCTGCTCCTGCTCGACGAGCCCACCGCCATGCTCGACGCCGAGGGCGTGGCCGCGGTGCGGAGCGCCGTCGACGCCGCGACGGATCAGACCGGCTGCGCGCTGCTGCTGGTCGAGCACCGCCTGGACGACTGGGCGGGGGAGCAGGGCCTGGACGGGCTCCCCGCGCGGACCGTGGCGCTGGACCGCTCCGGCCGGGTGCTCGCCGACGGGCCGACGCGGGAGGTGCTCACCGCCCACGGACCCGCCCTGCGGGAGCAGGGGTGCTGGCTGCCGCGCGAGATCGAGGAGCGGATCGGCGCCCCCGAGCCCGTCGGGACCGTCTCCGTGCCCTCGGCGTCCGCGACGCCTCGCTCGGAGGTGCTGATGCATCTCCGTGACGCGACGCTCGGCCCGCCCGATCCGTCCGGTGAGGGCGAGGATGCCGTGCTCGCCGGCGCGGACCTCGAGATCCGCGCCGGGCGGCTGCTCGCGGTCGTCGGCCGCAACGGCGCCGGGAAGTCCACGCTGCTCGGCGCCCTCTCCCGGCTGGACCCCCTGCGGGCCGGGGCGCTCGAGGGCGCGGCGGCGGGCCTCGTGCTGCAGCGTCCCGAGTCC
This sequence comes from Brachybacterium sp. sponge, assembly GCF_001613775.1. Lineage (NCBI taxonomy): Bacteria > Bacillati > Actinomycetota > Actinomycetes > Micrococcales > Dermabacteraceae > Brachybacterium > Brachybacterium sp. sponge. The sequence continues at coordinate 1,643,228 of NZ_LRMP01000001.1, forward strand.
CAGTTCGTCGCCGACACGGTCGAGGACGAGCTCGCCGCGAGCGGCGCCCCGCCGGACGTGCGGCGCGCGATGCTCGAGCGCCTCGACCTCGCCGACCACGCGGCGCAGAGCCCCTACCGCCTCTCCGGCGGGCAGCAGCGCCGCCTCTCCCTCGGCGCGATGCTGCTCGCCGACCGCCCGGTGCTCCTGGCCGACGAGCCCGGCTACGGCCTGGACCGCGCCGCGCACGAGGCCGTTCTTGCCCTCCTGCGGGAGGCGGCCGATGCGGGACGCGGCGTGGTCATGACCACCCATGACCTGCGCAGTCTCGAGGCCGCGGACGAGGTGGTGGTGATCGCCGACGGACGGCTCGTCGGCCCCCTCGCCCCGACCGCGCTGCTGGCCGATGACGCGCTGCTGCGCCGGGCCGGGCTGCGGGTCGCGGGCCGGCCGGGGCCGCACCTCCGCGAGGACACAGAGGCCGAGCGGGCAGTCTCATCGGCCCCTGCGCGCACCGACGGCTCGCTCACACAGGGGACAGGAACCCCGCGCTCCGAGCGGTCGAGCTCCGCGCCCGCCGACGGCCCGCCGCCGCGGACGGCGCTGGACCCGCCCGCCCGGCCGCGGGCCCCGCTCGCGAGGCGCGATCCGACCGTGCTGCTCGGCCTGCTCACGACGCTCAGCATCGTCTGCATCACGCTCACCGACCCCGCGCCGCTGCTGGTGCTCTGCGCGCTGCTGGCCGCGGGGACGATGCTCGGGCTCCGCCTCGGCCCGCTCGCCCTGGCCCGCGCGCAGGCCCCGTTCGTGCTGTTCGCGGCCGGGGTGTTCATGGTCAACGTGCTCAGCCGACCCGGCCACGAGCCGTGGCCCGACCTGCCCGTGCGCGTGACCAGCGAGGGGATCGTGCTCGGTGCCGCGCTCGCGCTGCGGGCGCTGGTGATCGGGCTCGGCGCGGTCGCCGTCGTGCGCGCGAGCGACCCCGGCCGCACCGTGACCAGCCTGCGCACCCACGCCCGCCTGCCGGCCCGTATCGCGCTCGCGCTCCTGGCCGGCCAGCGCCTCCTCGAGGACCTGCCGAGGCGCTGGGCGACGATCACCCGCGCCCACCGGCTGCGTCGGCCCCCGTCGGCCGACGGCACCCCCGCCCGGCTCGGGCCGCGGGCGATGGCGCGATGCGCCTTCGCGCTGCTCGTCGACGCGATCCGCTCCTCGACGAGGATCGCCTTCGCGCTCGAGAGCCGGGGACTGGGCACGGGGGAGCGCACGCAGTGGCGGACCGCCGCGCTCACCCGGGCCGACGGCGCGCTGGTGGTCGGGGTCGTGCTCGCGGTCGCCGCGGTGCTGGTCCTCGCCGGCTGAGCGAGGAGCCGGGTGGACGCCCCTGACAGTCTCGTCGGGGCCCGCGCCTCAGCGGCGCAGCGCGGCGGGGGCCCCGCGCACCGGCGTCCACGTGGAGGCGACGCCCGCCCCGCCGGTCGCCGGGCGCCTCAGAAGCTCGTGCCGGTCAGGCGCTCGTAGGCCTCGATGTAGCGGGCACGGGTCTGGGCGACCACCTCGGCGGGCAGCTCGGGCGGCGGTGTGTTCGAGCCCTTCGACCAGCCGGAGGCGGGGGAGGTGAGCCAGTCGCGCACGAACTGCTTGTCCAGGCTCGGCTGGACGCGGCCCTCCTGGTAGGTGTCCGCGGACCAGAAGCGGGAGGAGTCGGGGGTGAGCACCTCGTCGCCGAGCACCAGCGTGCCGTCGGTGCGGGAGCGGCCGAACTCGAGCTTCGTGTCCGCCAGCACGATCCCGCGCTCCCCGGCGAGGGTGCGCGCGCGCTCGTAGACCGCGAGGGTCATCCGCTCGAGCTGCTCGGTCAGCTCCGCCCCGAGCAGGTCCCGGGCCTGGGCGACGGTGATGTTCTCGTCGTGCGCCCCGGCCTCTGCCTTCGTCGACGGGGTGAACAGCGCCGGGTCCAGGCGCGAGGCCTCCACCAGCCCGGACGGCAGCACGTGCCCGCCCACCGAGCCGCCGGCCCGGTAGTCGGCCAGGCCCGAGCCCGTCAGGTAGCCGCGGGCGATGCACTCCAGCGGCACCATGTCCAGGCCGCGGCAGCGCAGCGCCCGCCCGGCCACCTGCTCCGGCACGTCGGAGGCGGAGAGCACGTGGTGGGGGACGAGGTCCGCGAGCTGCTCGAACCAGAACAGGCTGATCCCGGTGAGCAGGCGGCCCTTGTCCGGGATCCCCGGCTGGAGGGAGTGGTCGTAGGCGCTGATGCGGTCGGTCGCGAGGACCAGCACCTCCTCGGCGGTCGCGGGATCCGCGCCGGCGGGGACGTACAGCTCACGCACCTTGCCGGAGACGACGTGGTCCCAGCCCGGCAGGTCCGGGGCCTCGATCAGCGGCGCGTCGGAGGAGGGGGAGGCGCTCATGCGCTCACGCTCCCCTCGGCGGCGGCACGGGCGATGTCGCCGCGGTGGTGGGAGCCCTCGAGCTCGATCGCGCGAGCGCCGGCGAGGGCGAGCTCACGGGCGGCCGTGAGGTCCGCGCCGGCGCCGACCACCGTCAGGACCCGGCCGCCGGCGCTGACCAGCACCCCGTCGGCGTCCAGCGCCGTGCCCGCGTGGATCACGTGCGCGCCGAGGCGCTCGGCCTCCTCGATCCCGCTGATCGGATCGCCGATCTGCGCGGAGACGGGATAGCCGGCCGAGGCCACCACGACCGTCACCGCGGCGCCCTCGACCCACTCGGGGGCGTCGACGGCGGAGAGGTCGCCCTGCGCGGCGGCCAGCAGCAGCGGCGCGAAGGGGGAGGCGAGGCGCTCGAGGACCACCTGGGTCTCGGGATCGCCGAAGCGGGCGTTGAACTCCACCACGCGCAGGCCGCGGGAGGTGAGGGCGAGGCCGCAGTACAGGATCCCGGAGAAGGGGATGCCGCGGGCGGCGAGCTCGTCGATCGTGGGCTGGGCGACGGCGGTCACGACCTCCCGGGCCAGGCTCTCGGGGGCCCAGGGAAGCGGCGAGTAGGCGCCCATGCCGCCGGTGTTGGGGCCCTCGTCGCCGTCGAGCGCGCGCTTGAAGTCCTGCGCGGGGGCCAGCGGCAGGACCCGCGTGCCGTCGCTCACGCAGAACAGCGACACCTCGGGGCCGTCGAGGTACTCCTCGAGCACGACCTGGCCGCCCGAGGCGAGCACGGCCTCGGCATGCGCCACGGCGACGTCCCGGGCGGGGGTGACCACGACGCCCTTGCCGGCGGCGAGCCCGTCGGCCTTGACCACGAAGGGCACGTCGCCCAGAGGGTTCACGCGGTCCAGGCCCGCGCCGAGCTGCTCGGGCGCGGTGACCGTGACGGAGGCGGCGGTCGGCACGCCCGCGGCGGCCATGATCTCCTTCGCCCAGGACTTGGAGCCCTCGAGGTTCGCGGCCTCGGCGGAGGGGCCGAAGACGGTGTGCCCGGCCTCGCGCAGACGGTCCGCGGCGCCCGCGACGAGCGGTGCTTCCGGGCCGATCACCACCAGGTCGGGCCGCAGCTCGTCGGCCAGGAGCACCTGGCCGGCGAGGTCCGCGACGGCGACGTCGTGGCAGGTCGCGAGCTGCGCGATCCCGGGATTGCCGGGGGCGGCGTGCAGCTCGGGGGCGGGGCGGTCGGCGGCGAGGCGACGGATGATCGCATGCTCGCGGCCTCCGGAGCCGATGACGAGGATCTTCACGCGGGCCAGCGTAACCAGCACCGTGGCGATCCCGATGAGGTGCCCGCACTGCGGAGGATCGGGGCCGCCGTTACGATCGAGCGCATGCCCGCTGAGATCCCGGATCCCGCCCCCGCCACCGCACGGCTGCGCCTGGACCTCTCCTACGACGGCACCGACTTCCACGGCTGGGCCGCCCAGCCCGGTCAGCGCACCGTCCAGGGCGAGCTCGAGGCCGCCCTCTCCCGCATCGCGCGCGTGCCCGCGCGGGTCACCGTCGCCGGCCGCACCGACGCCGGCGTCCATGCCCGCGGCCAGGTCTGCCACCTCGACCTGCCTCGCGACGTGCTCGCCACGATCCCCGGTCGCTCCGACCGCAGCCCCGCCGAGGCGCTCGTCACACGCCTGGCCGGGGTGCTGCCGGATGACGTCGTCGTCCACGTCGCCCGCGAGGTCACCTCCGAGTTCGACGCCCGCTTCGGGGCGCTGTGGCGCCGCTACCGCTACCGGATCTCCGACGGCCCCGCCGCCCACGACCCGCTGCGACGGGACGTGCTGCGCCACCGTCGGCCGCTGGACGTGCAGGCGATGGCGCGGGCGAGCGAGCCGCTGCTGGGCGAGCACGACTTCCTCTCCTACTGCCGCCCGCGCGAGGGCGCGACCACGGTGCGCGAGCTGCGGGAGCTGCGCTGGGACCGGCCCGGAGAGGGGCGGGCCGACGAGGGCCTGATCGTCGCGACCGTCGTCGCCGACGCCTTCTGCCACCACATGGTCCGCTCCCTCGTCGGCGCGCTGCTCGGCGTGGGGGAGGGACGGCGCCCCGAGAGCTGGCCCGCCGAGGTCCTCGCCGCCCGCACCCGCGAGTCCTCGACCCGGGACGGGGCCGGCGCCGCCCCGCTCTGCCCGCCGCAGGGCCTGACCCTCGACCACGTCGCCTATCCGCCCGACGAGGAGCTCGCCGCCTGGGCCGCCCGCACGCGCACCCTCCGCGCGCCGCTGCCGGTCGAGGACGTCGCCGTCGCGGAGTGAGCGCTCGGGCGTGAGCGGCAGGGAGCGAGCGCTCTCAGACGGGTGCTGTCGGACCGCCGCGAGACCGGTCGGAGATCACACTCCCCGGCCCCGTCCTGCGTTGACGCTCCCTCCAGGCGGCCCGTAGGATGAGCGGTCGTTGTGCCTCGATGTGTGCCCGACTCCGCTGCCGTTCTCTCACGGTGCGGCGCGATCGGGATCTCACCCACATCCAGGCCCGCCGTCGCATGGTCAGCGGAGCGGGCCGGGTACAGCCACAGGGGCCATGCTTTTACCCGAAGGAAGCGTGCCCACGGTCCATTCGAACCGTGCCCGGACGGCGTCCTGCCGACCTGGCACCACCACGAGAGAAGAAGGCACGAGTGCGTACGTTCACCCCGAAGCCCGGCGATGTCGAGCGTTCCTGGTACGTCATCGACGCAACGGATGTCGTCCTCGGCCGGCTCGCTTCCCAGGCTGCCCAGCTCCTGCGGGGGAAGCACAAGCCGGTCTTCGCACCCCATGTGGATGCGGGCGACTTCGTCATCATCATCAACGCCGACAAGGTCGCGCTGACCGGCAACAAGCGTGAGGCGAAGCTCGCCTACCGCCATTCCGGCTACCCGGGCGGCCTCCGCGGCGTCCCCTACTCCGAGCTCCTCGAGAAGAATCCCGAGAAGGCAGTGGAGAAGGCCATCCGCGGCATGCTCCCCAAGAACAAGCTCGCTGATCAGCAGATCAAGAAGCTCAAGATCTACTCGGGTTCCGAGCACCCCCACAGCGCTCAGCAGCCCGTCCCCTTCACCATCGACCAGGTGGCGCAGTAAGCGGGGGCTCCCGCCACTCCGCCCTGCCGCACGGAAGAACCAAGGAGAACCGTGACTGAGACCACCCCCGAGTCCCTCGAGGCCGTGACCGACGAGTCGGCCCCCTCGAGCTTCACCACCGAGTCGACCGGCGAGGCCGCCGTCGGCACCGGCCAGTCGGCCACCGCGCCCGGCTACGGCACCGGCCGTCGCAAGCGTGCGATCGCCCGTGTCCGCCTGGTCCCCGGCTCCGGCCAGTGGACCATCAACGGCCGCTCGCTCGAGAACTACTTCCCGAACAAGCTGCACCAGCAGGAGGTCAACGACCCGTTCACGGTCCTCGAGCTCCAGGGCCGCTTCGACGTGATCGTGCGCCTCAACGGCGGCGGCCCGTCCGGCCAGGCCGGGGCCGTGCGCCTCGGCGTCGCCCGCGCGCTGAACCAGATCGACGAGGAGCACAACCGCCCGACCCTCAAGAAGGCCGGCTTCCTCCGTCGCGATGCGCGCATCATCGAGCGCAAGAAGGCAGGCCTCAAGAAGGCCCGCAAGGCGCCGCAGTACTCCAAGCGCTGATCGGCGCGGAGCAGCGCTCCGCCCCACCTGCGCAGTGCGCACGATGCCCTCGACCTCCGGGTCGGGGGCATCGTCGTGTTCAGGGCCCAGACTCGCGGTCGGCGCGCGGACCGCACCGGATAGTCTGCGGCGGTGCTCGGATCCCACGGCTCGTCCTCCGCGCCGCGCGCGCGTCCCCTGAACCGGCAGCGCCGGCTCCTGGAGAGGTATCTGACGACGATCTCGGGCGCCTACACCGCCGAGGCGTACGGGATCATCGGCATGAAGCTGCTGACGCTGGGGCTGGGCGGCCTCATCGTGTGGGGGATCGGCCAGGCCCACCAGGAGGGCACCACAGAGTTCGTGCTCGCCGTCCTCCTCCTCGGGCCGTGCGTCCTCCCCGTCGTGTGGATCGCGCTGTACACGTACTCCGGGTTCGTGATCGGACGCCTCGCCCCGAGCGGCCGCTTCCGCCCCGTGCGCCCCGCCGCGCACCGTCGACGGCGGCTCGATGCCGCGGCCTCCGCTGCGCCCGAGGGGGAGGTGGCGCCCGACGGGCAGGAGGCCCCGGGCGCTGCCGGCCCCTCCCGCCGGAGGAGCAGGCGATGGCGCGCCGCCGCGGTGGCCCTGCTGGTCCTCGGCGGGCCGTCGCTCGTCGTCGTGCCCGCAGCCGTCTGGATCGATCACGCGCACCGGGAGCACCCCGGCCCGGCCGTCGACCTCGCGTACGAGCGGATCGTCGCCCTCCTCGAGGTCGCCCTCGCCCCGGTGCTGGTGATCCTCGCGCTGTCGGCGACCTGTCTGGTCGCCCTGCTCGGGATGCTGGTGCTGCCGCCGCTGTGGTCGCTCGCCCGGCGCGGGATCCGGATGCTCCGCGGCCGGGCGGCGCAGCGGAGCGCGCGACGGGAGCGCGGGGCCCGCACCCTCGTGCCGCCGCTGCCGGCCGGATCGCTGTGCTCCTCCGCGCGAGGTCAGCTGGGCGTGGTCCTGAGGGCCGGGCTGTTCCTGCTGCTCGGGATCCCGATGCTCCCGGTGCTCGGCGCCACCGTGCTGGCCTACGTCCTCGATCTGTGGTCCTGGTGGGTGCACTTCCCGCGCGCGAGCTTCGTGGGCTGGGAGGCGCCGGCGTACCTCGACGGCCCGAGCGGGTGGTTCTTCGACGGGGAGCACGTGATGCTCAAGGCCCTGGGCGCGACGATCTCCGTCCTCGCGCTGTGCGCCGGCATCGCGCTGGCCCGTCTCTGCGTCCCCCGGCTGATCCGTCGGGGGGCCGACGCGATAGATCTGGCGCTCACGCCCTCGGGAGTGATCGTGCGGGGCGGGCTGGTCCTCGGCTGGGACGAGATCGCCGAGGTCCTGGTGGTCCGTGATCTGCGGATCGGCGCCGCGGTCTCGCGGAACGAGCTCGAGGCCCTCGGCGGGCCCGGCATCACGCTCCACCCGACATTCGTGGCCGCGCACTCGCGCATCCGCCTCGCCCTCGTGCTCCATGGCCTGGGGGCCGTGGCGGATCGAGCCGTCCAGGTCGCCCCGCCCCGCCATCGCAGCCTCCGCGCCGACCGCAGCGGGGACTACGGGTACGCGCTGTGCGATCTGTGGACCCATGCCCCCGACGTGGTCGCCGAGGCCCTCGTGCCCGTCGCCGCGGCCGCCGCCACCCGCGGCATCCCGGTGACCGTGCTCGAGAGGCGCGTCGAGCGCAGGCATCCGTCGATCGCGCCGGGATGGCTCGGGGTGCTGCTGACCTGGCGGTGAACCGCGCTGCCGGGACGCGGACGCGGCGTCACGGCCGGGGTCGGGCTGCCGCTGGTGCTCCCGCTCCCGAGCGGCGCGATACCGTGCCGGGCATGACCTCCGCCACGGACCGCTGGTGGGATTGCCCGCTGGACGTCGAGACCTTCGCTTGCGACGCCGTGGACCGTGCCCGGGACGCCGCCGCTCACCTCGCCCGCGCACGCGGGCTCGATGTCCATGTCGATACCTCCCCGGCGCTGATCGGCGCGAGCTTCGCCGCCTACGACCACCTGCGCGTTGACGGGGAGGGCGTGGAGACCTGGGCGGAGCTGTCCGGGTTCGTGCGGGCGGCCGACGGATGGGTGCGGCTGCACGGCAACTTCCCCCACCACGCCGCGGCGCTGCGCGAGCTCTACGGGATCCGCGACCGGGCCGGGCTCGAGAGCGTCCTCGCCGGTCGCCGCGCCGCGGACATCGAGGACGAGGTCGCCGAGGCCGGAGGGATCGCGGTCCGGGTCCGGGAGCGCGCCGAGTGGGCACGGCATTCCCAGGCGCTCGCGCGCGCCGGGCACGGCGGGGTCGAGCGCGAGGACCGCGGAGAGCGCCCGGCGCTCCCACCGTTCGACGCGGCGGCGGGCGGCGGCGCCCTGCCGCTGGACGGGGTGCGGGTCCTGGACCTCACCCGCGTGCTCGCCGGACCCACCGCGACCCAGCTGCTCGCGTGCCTCGGCGCCGACGTGCTGCGCGTGGACCCGCCGCAGCGCCCGGAGATCCCCGCCCAGCACCTCGCCACCGGCATGGGCAAGCGCTCGACCCTGCTGGACCTGCGGCGCGAGGAGGACCGCGCCCGCGCGCTGGAGCTCGCCGCCTCGGCCGACGCGATCCTCACCGGCTACCGCCCCGGAGCGCTCGCCCGGCACGGGATGGGTGCCGACGCCCTCGCCCGGATCGCGCCGCAGGCGGTGATCGCCGAGCTCTCCGCCTGGGGAGACACCGGCCCGTGGGGAGGACGCGCCGGCTTCGACTCGATCGTGCAGGCCGCCACGGGGATCGCGAGCCTCTGCAGCACCGAGGACAGGCCCGGGGCGCTGCCCGTCCAGGCGCTCGACCTCGCAACCGGCCACCGGCTCGCCGCCGAGGTGCTGGACGCCTTCGCGGAGGCGCGCGCCCGGACACTGCGCCTCAGCCTGCTCGGCGCCGCCGAGGAGCTGTGGGCGCTGCCGCGCCGGACGGGGGAGAACGGCATCGAGCTCCCGGTGCCGCGGGTCCGGGTCCGGGCGGGGGAGCGGGAGCTGGAGGCGGTGCCGCCGGCCCTGCGCCTCGACGGACGGACGATCGCGCAGGACGTCGGAGAGTACGGGGCTGCCCTGCCTGCCTGGCGGGACTGATCCCGTGTCGGCCGGTGGGACCGACCTCGCACCGATCCCGGGCCGACGTCGGGGCCGAGCCGCGTCGGCCGCTCCCTCAGCTCAGCAGCTCGCGCAGGTCCTCGGCGGTGACGGCGGAGCGGAACGCCTGCCCGCCATCGGTGAGCGAGTCGAACAGCTCGGCCTTGCGGCGCTGCAGCGCCAGGACCTTCTCCTCGATCGTGTCCTCCGCGATCATCCGGTACACCATCACCTGCCGGTCCTGGCCGATGCGATGGGCGCGGTCCACGGCCTGGTTCTCCGCCGCCGGGTTCCACCACGGGTCCAGCAGGAAGACGTAGTCCGCCTCGGTGAGGGTGAGGCCGAAGCCGCCCGCCTTCAGCGAGATCAGGAACACCGGCGCGTCCCCGTCGCGGAAGCCGCTGACGGCCGCATCGCGGTCCCGGTTCGAGCCGTCCAGGTGCGCGAAGTCGATCCCGCGCGCGGAGAGCTCGCCCGCGACCCGGTCGAGATAGGTCGTGAACTGGCTGAACAGCAGCACCCGGTGCCCGTCGCCGATGACCTCCTCGAGCCGGTCGAAGAGCGCCTCGAGCTTAGAGCTGGGCACGTCCGCGTACTCCTCCGCGTCCACCAGCGAGGGGTCCAGCGCCAGCATCCGCAGCAGGGTCAGGGAGCGGAAGACGATGAAGCGGGAGCGGTCCAGGTCCGTGTCGATCAGGCCCAGCACCTTCTTCCGCTCGCGCTGCAGCACCGAGTCGTAGACCGCGCGGTGCTCCGGCGACAGCGTCACCGTGAGCACCTCCTCGTGCTTCTCCGGCAGCTCCTTCGCGACGAGCTCCTTGGTGCGGCGCAGCAGGAAGGGGCGGATCCGACGGCGCAGCTGCTCCATCCGCTGCGGCGCCTCGCCGGTCGCGATCGGGAGCGTGAAGCGCTTGCGGAAGCCGATCGCGGTGCCGAGCAGGCCCGGCGCGACCAGGTCGAGGATCGCCCACAGGTCGTCCAGGGAGTTCTCCATCGGGGTGCCCGTGATCGCGAGGCGCATGCCGGCGCGCACCCGCTTCGCGGCCAGGTGCGTGCGGGAGCGGCGGTTCTTCACGAACTGGGCCTCGTCCAGCACGAAGCCCTGGAAGCGGTACGAGGCGAACAGCTCCTCGTCCAGTCGCAGCACCGCATAGCTGGTCACCACGAGGTCCACGCTCTCGAGGTCCTCCTCGGCGGCGCCGCCGCGGGAGGCGGAGGTGCCCTCGAGCACCCGCACGCGCAGCCCCGGCGCGAAGCGCTCGGCCTCCCGGCGCCACACCGGCAGCACCGAGGCGGGGGCGACGACGAGGAAGGGCGGGGCCGACGGGGACTGCTCGCGGGCATGGGCGATCAGGGCGAGGGTCTGCACCGTCTTGCCCAGGCCCATGTCGTCGGCGAGCACCCCGCCGAGGCCCTGGTCGAAGAGCATGGCCAGCCACGCGAAGCCCTCGCGCTGGTAGGGCCGCAGCTCCGCCTGCAGGCCGCGGGGCAGCGGCGGCGCGGGGCGGTGCTCGAGGGTGCGCAGCGGGTCGACGACCGCGCTCCACTGCGCGCTCGCCTCGGTCTGGTCGGCGATCTCGGCGAGCTCGTCCCACATGTCGACCTGGTACTTCGAGATCCGCTGGACCTCGGGCTCCCACTCCGCGAGCGCCTCGCCCTCGCGGATCAGCTCGCGCAGGGCGTCGAAGGCGGGGTGGTCCAGGGAGAAGTAGGTCTTGTCCGGCATCAGCAGCTTGTCCCGGCCGCGGGCGAGCGCCACGAACAGGCTCGGGAAGGGGATCTGCCGGCCCTCGACGGTGATGTCGAAGCCGAGGTCGAACCAGTCGTTCTTGCCGGGGGAGGCGTGCTGGGTGATCCGCACCTGCGGGGCGCCGTCGAGCTCTCGGTAGGCGTGGCGGGTGCCGGTGACCTCGACCTCTACGTGGTCCAGGGCGTCCAGCGCATCGAGCACGTGGGCGGTGAACTCGGCGGTGTCCACGCCGGAGAGGAGCTGGGCGGCGTCGGTGGGCCGGTGGGGCCACAGGGTCATGGCCTCGGCGATCACCGCGTCCTCGTGGGCGGTGTCGCGGTGCGCGCCCTGGCGCTGGTCGATCGGCAGGCGCCGGTCCGGGTCGTGGTAAGCCCAGGACCAGCGCAGGGCGAGCCGGTCTCCGTCGGCGTAGGCGGCCTCGAGGTGGAGGGCGGGCCGACGGGCCGCCGGCAGCGCGACGCTGCCGTCGAGGCTGGTCATGGGGCTCAGCGCGCGCAGCTTCGGGTAGGCGACCTCGAGGAACGCCTCGCGGTCCGCGGCGGGGACGCGCAGCGGCTCCCGACGGTGCAGGAGGGTGCGCAGGTCGCGCGGCACCGCGGCGGGCAGTGGGGCGATGCGGGCGGCGAGCAGCTCCTCGTCCGCGGGGAGCGCCTCGAGCACCCCGGCGCCGCCGAGCAGCCGGCCGTGCTCCGTCTTGAGGCCGTCGATCGCGAAGCGCGGGGCGACCGCGAGGGCGCCGGTGTCCTGCTCGGAGCGCAGGTCCAGACCCGCCTCCCCGTCGCGCGCGAGGGAGATCGCGGCCAGGCCGCTGCCGGGCAGCAGCTCGACCCCCGCGTCCAGCGCATGGGCGAGCGCCTGCCACAGCAGGGGCGAGGTGATGGTGTTCAGCCACAGGTGGTCGACCGCACCGGAGGTGTAGGAGCGCTCCACCGAGGCGGCCGCGAAGATCCTGGTCAGCGCCTCACCCTGGGCGGGGTCGTACTCGCGGCCCGCGAGGCGGAACTCGAAGCTGCGCCAGGAGAGGTCGCCCTTGATCCACAGGCCCTTGCGTCCGCGGGTCACAGGGCGCAGGCCCAGCCACAGCTCAGCGCCGGCGGCGAGATGCGCGGGCGTGGCGACCTCGCGGTGGTGGCGGGAGGTGCCGGTGCCCGAGGTGGCCGCCTCGAGATCCACCCGTAGCGCGAGCGGCTTCGCGACCGGCCCGGAGCGCGCGGAGGAGGCGCGGGAGCTCAGCAGGGGGCGCAGCACGGTGCGCCACTCCGCGGGCGGCTCCTCCCGCGCGGCGCGGACGGCGAGGTCGTTGGTCCGGTACAGCAGCGCGCCGACGTGCAGGCACGACTCGCCCACCGAGCAGTCGCAGCGCGAGGAGACCGGCCGCCACAGCCCGCCCGGCCCCGGGGTCTGGAAACGGCGGGAGACGGCGTCCTCCTCGTACTCGGTCAGGACTGCCTCGGCGTGATGCGGGGCGCCGTCGGCGTCGGCGACCGGGGCGGACAGGGTCGAGCTCGCCTCGTCCCAGTCCACCGCGCCCACGCTCCCGCCGCGCGCGGCGGCGAGGCTCCTGCCCGCCGTGCGATCGCCCACGTGGTGGCTGATCGCGGAGGGCAGCAGTCGAGGGAGCAGGACCGTTCGGGACATCCCGCCAACGTAACCCGCGCCGCACCCCGTGCACGAGGGATCTCACCGGATTCACGACCCTCAGCGGGTAGTCTCACAGCGTCCTCCCGGTCGCCGCGGCATCGACGACACCGTCGACCCCGACCCGGGAGCAGCACCACCCCCGATACTTCCTAGGAGACCCCCGTGGCACGACTCTTCGGCACCGACGGAGTGCGCGGACGCGCCAACGACGACATCACCGCGGAGCTCGCGGTCGAGCTGTCCGTGGGCGCGGCGCACGTGCTCGGCACGCTCGGCGCCTTCGGCGGCACCCGCCCCCGCGCGATCGTCGCCCGCGACACCCGTCCCTCGGGGCACTTCCTCGCCGCCGCGGTCAGCGCCGGCCTCGCCTCCGCGGGCGTGGACGTGCTCGACGCCGAGGTGCTGCCCACGCCGGGCCTCGCCTATCTCGTGCAGTCCACGGGCGCGGACCTCGGCGTGATGATCTCCGCCTCCCACAACCCCGCCCCCGACAACGGCATCAAGTTCTTCGCCCGCGGCGGCACCAAGCTGCCCGACGAGGTCGAGGACGCGATCGAGGCCCGCCTCGGGGAGCAGTGGGAGCGCCCGCAGGGCACCGACGTCGGCACCATCACCCGCTACGAGGGCGCGATCGAGGAGTACGTGACCCACCTCGTGGGGACCCTGGACCGCTCCCTCGAGGGCCTCACCGTCGTCGCCGACTGCGCCAACGGCGCCGCCGCGATCTCCGGCCCCGAGGCGCTGCGCCGCGCCGGCGCGACCGTGCACGTGATCGGCGACTGCTCCGACGGCGGTCTGATCAACGACGGCGTCGGCTCCACCCACCTCGAGCCGCTGCAGGCCGCGGTGCGCGAGCACGGCGCCGACATCGGCGTGGCCTTCGACGGCGACGCCGACCGCTGCCTCGCCGTCGATGCGGCGGGCGAGATCATCGACGGCGACCAGATCATGGCGATCCTGGCCCTGGACCTCAAGGAGCGCGGCAAGCTCCACGAGGACACCCTGGTCGTCACCGTCATGAGCAACCTCGGCCTCAAGCTCGCCATGAAGGAGCACGGGATCGTGCTGGGGCAGACCGCCGTCGGCGACCGCTACGTGCTCGAGGAGATGAACCTCGGCGGCTTCTCCATCGGCGGCGAGCAGTCCGGCCACGTGATCATCGCCGAGCACGCCACCACCGGTGACGGCGAGCTCACCGCCCTCCACCTGCTGCAGCGGATCGCCGAGACCGGCCGCACCGCCGCCGAGCTCAAGGCCGTCATGACCCGCATGCCGCAGGCGCTGATCAACGTCAAGGACGTCGACAAGGCCAAGGCCACCATCGACCGCGGTGTCGGCGACGCGATCGAGGCGGCGGAGGAGGAGCTCGGGGAGACCGGTCGCGTGCTGCTGCGCCCCTCCGGCACCGAGCCCGTCGTGCGCGTGATGGTCGAGGCCCCCACCGACGAGCAGGCCACCGCCGTGGCCGAGCGCCTCGCCGTCGTCGTCCGCGAGCGCGTCGGGCTCTGACCCCCGCACGGGCCGGGGCCGACGCACACGGCCCCGGCCCGCGCCCGACCGCATCCGGCCCGGCCCGCGCCCGACCGCATCCTGACGGGCGCGGGCGAAGCTTCTGCGCCCGTGACGACTCATGCGAGCCACCGCATGAGTCGTCACGGGCGCAAAAGTGTGGACGCGCGGCGGGGATGCGCGCTGGGGACGCGCGGCGCGCCGGCTCGGAGCTGCGCGGCCGGGTCGCGCCGTGGTCGGACAGGCGCGCAGGGCACGCGCCGGTGCGGCAGGCCCGGCCGGGCCTCGGCCCCGCGGGCTCAGACCTTGCGCAGCAGCACCGAGTGGACGCGGTGCCGGCCGTCCTTGCGCAGCACGAGGTCGGCGCGGCCGCGGGTGGGGATCACGTTCTCGGCGAGGTTCGGGCCGTTGATCGAGCTCCAGATCCGCTGCGCGGTCTGCACGGCCTCCTCGTCGGTGAGGTCGGCGTAGCGGCGGAAGTAGGAGCGCGGGTCGGAGAACGCGGTGCGGCGCAGCGTGAGGAAGCGGTCCACGTACCAGCGCTGGACGTCCTCGGCCCGCGCATCGACGTAGACGGAGAAGTCGAAGAAGTCCGAGACGGCCATGCCGAGCCGTCCGTCGCGGCGGGGCCGGGCCGGCTGCAGCACGTTCAGGCCCTCGACGATGAGCACGTCCGGCTGCTCCACCACCACCTTCTCGTCCTCGAGGATGTCGTAGGTCAGGTGGGAGTAGACCGGCGCCTCGACCCGCTCCTGCCCGGCCTTCACATCCGCCACGAAGCGCAGCAGGCGGCGCCGGTCGTAGCTCTCCGGGAAGCCCTTGCGCTGCATGATCCCGCGCGACTCGAGCACGCGATTGGGGTACAGGAAGCCGTCGGTGGTCACGAGCTGCACGCGCGGGGTCTCGGGCCAGCGGGCCATGAGCTCGCGCAGCAGGCGGGCGGTGGTCGACTTGCCGACGGCCACCGAGCCGGCCACGCCGATGATGTACGGGGTGCGCTGCTGGCGCTGGTCCAGGAACTCCTCCCGCGCGCGTCGCAGCGACTGCGCGGCGGCGACCTGGATGTTCAGCAGGCGCGAGATGGGGCGGTAGACGGCGTCGACCTCGGAGAGGTCCACCCGGTCGCCGAGGCCCCGCAGGCGGTCCACGTCCCCCTCGTCCAGTGGCAGCGGGGTCTGCTGGGAGAGCCGGGCCCAGTCCTCTCGGAGGATCTCCTCGAACGGGGTGACCGTGGCGTGCGCCGATGCTGCCTTCATGCGGGAGATTCTTCCAGCATTCCGGCGCCGAGCCGTGCAGCGGTGCGTCGACCCACCGGGCGGAGCCGTTCCCGGCGCCCGGCCCGGCACGGCCCGGCGCCCTGTCCGGCCGCGACCGACGGGACGACCGGGTGCAGGGGACGGGGCGGGGCGACCAGCGCGCTCGGTCCCGTCTGCGTATTTCTGATCGGTCCCGTGCACGCTCGGCCACGCCTGCGCGGCGAGGGGCCGCGAGGTGAGGAACGACTCGCTCGGATCCTGTGTGCACGGCGTCGTGCGGGACGCGGAAAGCTACGGTGAGCGGCATGTGTGGAATCGTCGGATACGCAGGCCCCCGCGCCGCAGCACCCTCCTCCCGTCCCGTGGACGTGGCCCTCCAGGGCCTCGCCCGCCTCGAGTACCGCGGCTACGACTCCGCGGGCGTCGCCGTCCTGGACGACGGCGCCGTGCGCGTGACCAAGCGCGCCGGCAAGCTCGCGAACCTCCGCGAGGCGCTCGAGGGCTCCTCGGAGTCCACCGGGCACGTCGCCATCGCGCACACCCGCTGGGCCACCCACGGCGGCCCCACGGACGGCAACGCCCACCCCCACCTCGGCGGCCGCGACGGCGAGCTCGCCCTGGTCCACAACGGCATCATCGAGAACTTCGCCGCGCTGCGCGCCGAGCTCGAGGCCGACGGCTTCACCTTCTCCTCCGAGACCGACTCCGAGGCCGCCGCGCACCTGGTCGCCCGTGAGATGGAGGCCGCCGGCGACCTCACCGAGGCGATGCGCCGCACCGCCGCGAACCTCGAGGGCGCCTTCACGCTCCTGGCCGTCCACCGCGACGCGCCGGACGTCGTCGTCGCCGCTCGCCGCAACTCCCCGCTGGTCGTCGGCCTCGGCGAGGGCGAGAACTTCCTCGGCTCCGACGTCGCCGCCTTCGTCGACTCCACCAAGGAGGCGCTCGAGATCGGCCAGGACCAGGTCGTCACCGTCTCCGCCGACTCCGTCGCGATCGTCGACTTCGACGGCAACGAGGTCACCGATGCCAAGCGCTACACCATCGAGTGGGACGCCGCGGCCGCGCAGAAGGGCGGCTACGACTCCTTCATGGCCAAGGAGATCCACGAGCAGGCCGACGCCGTCGCCGACACCCTCCGCGGCCGCCTCGAGAACGGCACCCTCCAGCTCGACGACATGGAGATCGACCCCTCAGTGCTGCGCAGCATCGACAAGATCGTCGTGATCGCCTGCGGCACCGCCGCGAACGCCGGCGCCGTCGCGAAGTACGCGATCGAGCACTGGTGCCGCATCCCCACCGAGGTCGAGCTCGCCCACGAGTTCCGCTACCGCGATCCGGTCGTCACCGAGAAGACCCTGGTCGTCGCGATCTCCCAGTCCGGCGAGACGATGGACACCCTGATGGCGGTGCGCCACGCCCGCGAGCAGGGCGCGAAGGTCATCGCGCTGTGCAACACCCGCGGCTCCACCATCCCGCGCGAGTCCGACGCGGCGCTGTACCTGCACGTCGGCCCCGAGATCGCGGTCGCCTCCACCAAGGCGTACCTCGGCCAGATCGTCGCCAGCTACCTGCTGGGCCTGTTCCTCGCCCAGGTGCGCGGCAACCTCTTCCCCGACGAGATCGCGGCGCTGATGGAGGACCTCGAGCAGATCCCCGCCCAGATCCAGCAGGTCCTGGACAGCTCCGCGCAGGTCGAGCAGCTCGCCAAGGACATGAAGGACGTCTCCAGCGTGCTGTTCCTGGGTCGTCACGTCGGCTACCCCACCGCGATGGAGGGCGCGCTCAAGCTCAAGGAGATCGCCTACATCCACGCCGAGGGCTTCGCCGCCGGCGAGCTCAAGCACGGCCCGATCGCCCTGGTCGAGGAGGGGCAGCCGGTGTTCGTCATCGTGCCCTCCCCGCGCGGCCGTCACTCCCTGCACTCCAAGGTCGTCTCCAACATCCAGGAGGTGCGCGCCCGCGGCGCCCGCACCCTGGTGATCGCCGAGGAGGGCGACGACGCGGTGCTGCCCTACGCCGACGAGGTGATCCGCGTGCCCGCCACGCGCACCCTCTTCGCGGCGCTGCTGACCGTGATCCCGCTGCAGATCTTCTCCTGCGAGCTCGCGACCGCGAAGGGCCTGGACGTGGATCAGCCCCGCAACCTCGCGAAGTCCGTCACCGTCGAGTGACCCGCCGCCTCGGATGAGCTGTCCCGTCGGGATCGCTCGTCCGACGGGCCTCTCCGCGTTCGCAGGAGCAGCTCTCCGGGCGGCACCTCGCGCCGTCGACCACCGGCCGCCTCGCCCCGCGAGGCGGCCGGTGGTGTGATACTGCCCCCGTGAGCACCTTTCCCACCGCGACCCCGACGCCCGGCCCCGACGAGACCTTCGGGGGGCGGGCGTTCGCGCCGCGGGAGGACGGGAGGATCGTCGGCGTCGGCGTGGACGTCGTGGACATCCCGCGCCTGGACGCGATGATCTCCCGCACCCCCGCCCTGCTGGACCGCCTCCTGACCCCGGGGGAGCGGGAGCTCTCGCCGGCCTCGCGCGCGGCGCGGGTCGCCGCGAAGGAGGCGGTGGGCAAGGCCCTCGGCGCGCCCGGTGACTTCTCCTGGCAGGACGTGACCGTCGAGCGCGCCGCCGGCCGGCGCCCGCACCTGCGTCTGCGGGGCGCGACCCTCGCCGCCGCCGAGCGGCAGGACGTCGAGCACCTGCACCTCTCCCTCTCGCACGACGGCGCGATCGCGACCGCGATCGTCGTCGCCGAGCGCGCCTCCGCCCCGAGGAGCCTGTGATGCTGCGGGCCCACGGCGCCGAGGCGGTCCGCGAGGCCGAGCGGCCCCTGCTCGAGGCGGGGGAGCCGCTCATGCTCCGCGCCGCCGCGGCGCTGGCCGAGCGCGCCGTCCACCACCTGCGCTCGGCGCCCTTCGCCCCGCAGGTGCTGGTCCTGGCCGGGGCGGGCTCCAACGGCGGCGACGGCCTCCACGCCGCCGCGATCCTGCGCCGCGAGCACTCCCTGGCCGCCGACGCGATCACCACCGCTCCGCGCCGCCACGAGGAGGGGGCCGCCGCGCTGGAGGCGGCGGGCGGGACCCTCCTCCCGCTCGCGAGTCTCGACGAGGAGCGCCTCGACCACCTCCTCAGCGGCGCCGACCTGGTGATCGACGCGATCCTCGGGATCGGCGGCCGCCCCGAGGCGCCCGCCGAGCTCCTGCCCCTGCTCGAGGCGGTGCGCCGCAGCGGCGTGCCCGTCCTCGCCGCGGACCTGCCGAGCTTCGTCGACGCCACCACCGGGCAGGCCGCTCCCGAGGCGCTCCGGGCCCGGGAGACCGTCACCTTCGGTGCCGTGAAGGCGGGACTGCTGCTGCCCGGCGGCGCCGAGCTCGCCGGGACCGTGCACCTGGTGGACCTCGGCCTGGACGAGCACCTCCCCGCCCGTGCGGAGGTCGAGCGGCTCGAGGACGCCAACGTGCGCGCCCTCCTCCCGCGCCCGGGCCGCGACTCCACCAAGTACCGCCGCGGCGTGGTCGCCCTCGCGGCCGGCAGCGAGCAGTATCCCGGCGCCGCGGTCCTCGCCGTCTCCGGCGCCGCCCGCACCGGCGCGGGCATGGTCCGCTGCCTCGCCCCGCAGGCCGTGCTCGACCTGGTGCTGCGGGCCCGTCCCGAGACCGTCGGCCATCCCGTCGGCCCCGGCCGTGCCGGCGGTCGGGTGCTGGACGACGAGACCCTCGCCCGCACCCATGCCGTCGTGATCGGCCCCGGCCTGCCCGCCGACGACCCGCGCGTGCGCCGGGGCGTCGCGCTGCTGGCCGGGCAGATGGACGTGCCGTCGGCCTCGCCGCGCCGCGGCGTGCTCGACGCGGGCGCGCTCGGGGCGATCGACCCCGGCGTCCGCTTCGGCCCCGACGTGGTGCTCACCCCGCACCGCGGCGAGGCCGAGCGCCTCGCCCGCCGCCTCGATGTCGACCCGGACCTGCCCGCCCCCGAGCTCGCCCGCGCGCTGGCCGCCGCGACCGGCGCGACCGTGCTGCTCAAGGGCGCGATCACCCTCGTCGCCCCCGGGGACGGCGGGCCGCTGCGCTCCCAGGACGACGCCACGCCCCAGCTCGCGACCGCCGGTACCGGCGACGTGCTCGCCGGGGTGCTCGGCGCCCTCCTCGCCGCGGGCCTGCCCGGGCCCGACGCCGCCGCGCTCGCGGCGCTGCTGCACGGCCGCGCCGGGCGCCTCGCCTCGCGTGACGGACTGCACCCCCTGGTCGCCCTCGACGTCGCGGACTCTCTGCCGGGGACCATCGGGACTATCCTGGCGGACGCCCAGGACCTGAACCGAGGAGCCCGATGACCATCCCGATCCCTGCCGAGGACCCGCGGCACGTGCCCAACCGGGCGGTGATCGACCCCTCCGCGATCACGCAGAACACGCGGGCGCTGGGCACCCTCCTGGAGGAGCAGACGGCGCTGATGGCGGTCGTGAAGGCCGACGGCTACGGGCACGGCATGCTCACCGCCGCCCGGGCCGCGCTCGAGGGCGGCGCGACCTGGCTGGGCGTCGCCCATCCCGCGAGCGCGCTGGCGCTGGCCCGCGCGGACCTCGACGCGCAGATCCTCACTTGGCTGTACGAGCCGCACACCGCGCGGATCGTGCTGCCCGAGGTGCTGCGCTCCGGCGTCGACGTCGCCGTCGGCTCCCCGGAGATGCTGCAGCTCGTCGCCGAGGCCGCCCGCGAGGCCGACCGCCGCGCCCGCGTCCACCTCAAGATCGACACGGGCATGGGTCGCAACGGCGTTCTGCCCTGGCAGGTCCGGGAGATGGGCGCCGCGATCCGCGACGACGACTTCCTCCAGCTCACCGCCGCCTGGACCCATCTGACCAGCGCGGACGTTCCCGAGGAACCCTCCATCGACCAGCAGGCGGAGCTGTTCGACTCGGCCTGCGCGGCGCTCGAGGACGAGGTGGGACCGATCCCGCTGCAGCACATCGCGAACTCCGCCGCGACCCTGACCCGCCCCGACCTGCACCGCGACATCGTGCGTCCCGGCATCGCGCTGTACGGCTACCCGCCGGTCCCGGCCGACGTGCCGCTGCGTCCCGCGATGACCCTCTCCAGCCGGCTCGCGCTGGTCAAGGAGGTGCCCGAGGGGCACAGCGTCGGCTACGGCCGCATCCACCGCACCAGCCGCGCCACGACCCTGGGCCTGGTGCCGATCGGCTACGCCGACGGCCTCCACCGCACCGCCTCGGACAGCATCGACGTGCTCGTGCGCACCCGGAGCGGGGACCGCCGCGTCCCCCAGGTGGGCCGGATCAGCATGGACCAGATCGTCGTGGACCTCGGCCCCGAGACTGCCGCCCGCGCCGGCGACGAGGTGGTCCTGTTCGGCGACGCGGGCGGAGAGCCCGACGCCCCCTCCGCCCCGACCGCGGACCACTGGGCCCGCGCCGCGGAGACCATCCCCTACGAGGTGCTGACCTCCGTCTCCGGGCGCGTCACCCGGGAGGTGCGCGCATGAGCGCGCTGGACGGGACCGGCGCGGACGCGCTCGGCGTCGACGGACCCGGCGCTCCGGGCGGAGCGCGCGGCACGGCGGGGGAGGCCGACGGCGCCCTCGTGCTGCGCACCCGCGACGCGGACGGCACCCGCGCCCTCGCCCGGGCGCTCTCCGGGGCGCTGCGCGCGGGTGACCTGCTGGTCCTGGACGGACCGCTCGGCGCCGGCAAGACCACCTTCACCCAGGGCCTCGGCGCCGGCCTCGGCGTGCGCGGCCCCGTCGCCTCGCCCACCTTCGTGATCGAGCGGGTCCACCCGAATCTTGCCGAGGGCCCCGACCTCGTGCACGTGGACGCCTACCGCCTCGGCGGCGAGGGCGAGATCGACGACCTCGACCTCGAGGCCGACCTCGACCGCGCCGTGACCGTCGTGGAATGGGGCAGGGACCGGGTCGAGCATCTCGCGGACTCCGTGCTGCTGGTCGAGCTCGAGCGGCCCGACCGGGTCGACGACCCGCTGGACCCGGACGAGCCCCGCACGCTGCGGCTCACCCCACGCGGGCCCCGCTGGGACGCCGCCGCGATCGCCGCGCTCGAGGCGGCGCTCGCCGCGGTCGCCGGACCGGACGGCACCGCCGAGCCTGCCGATGCCGCGGCCGCCCGCGACGCCTCCGCCTCGGAGGCCGCCACGACGACCGCCGACGGGCCGGCCCGCGGCCGCCCGACCACCGACACCGCCGAGGGAGAGCGCTGATGCTGCTGGGAATCGACACCTCCGGAGCGGTGAGCGTCGCCGTCGCCCGCGGAGAGCTGGTCGCGGGAGCCGCGGCCCCGTCCGAGGGCGCGGCGCAGTCCTCGGGCGCCGAGCTCGAGGTCCTCGCCGTCCGCTCCGACCACCGCTCGCGCCACCACGACGAGGTGCTGCTCGCCCTGGTGGAGGAGACCCTGCAGGCCGCGGGCGTCACCCGGGGCGAGCTGACCGGCGTGGTCGTCGGCCGCGGCCCGGGCCCCTTCACCGGGCTGCGCGTGGGGCTCGTCTCCGCCCGCTCGATCGCCTCCGTGCTCGGCGTGCCCCTGCACGGGCTGAGCTCCCTGGACGCCCTCGCCCACCAGGCCCTCGCCGCCGTGCCCGCAGAGCGCGGCCCCGTCACCGTCGGCGTGGCGCTCGATGCTCGCCGCCGCGAGGTCTACCACGCCCGCTACCGCCGCAAGGCGGGCGGCGAGATCCTCCGCGTCGCGGAGCCGTCCGTCGACGCCCCCGCCGAGGTCGCCGCGGAGCTGACCGCCTGCGACCTGCTCGTCGGCTCCGGCACCGCACTGTATCCCGAGCTGCTGCCCGCGACCGTCGAGCTCGAGCACGTCGACGCCGGGCACCTGCTGCTGGCCGCCTCCGCCCTCGCCGTCCGCGGCGAGGACCTCACGAGCACCGAGCCGATGTACCTGCGTGAGCCCGACGCCGCGAAGCCCACCGCGCGCAAGAGCGCTCTGGGGCGCTGAGGTGACGGCCGCCGACGGGGCCGACGGCCCGGCCGGAGCGCCCAGTGCGCGCCCGGCGAGCGGTGAGGACCCGGTGGGTGGTGCTGGCTCGACCGGTAGTGCCGGCGCCTCCTGGTCCCTGCGCCCGGCGACCCTCGAGGACGTCGAGGAGATCGCCTTCGCCGAGCTCGAGCTGTTCCCCGACGAGGCCTGGAGCGTGTTCCAGCTCGCCGAGGAGATCGAGCATCCCGACCGCCGCTATGTCGTCGCGGTCGAGGGAGGGGCCGAGCCGACCCGCAGCGCCGACGGGCGGACCCTTCCCGGACGCGGCGGTGCGCTGCTCGGCTACGCGGGGATCATGCTCGCTGGCGACCTCGCCGACCTCCACACCATCGGCACCCGCCGCGAGGGTGAGGGCATCGGCCGTGCCCTGCTCGCCTGGTGCGAGGAGCAGGCCCGCACCGGCGGCGCCGAGCGGATGCTGCTCGAGGTGCGCGAGGACAATGCCCGTGCCCGCGCCGTCTACGCGGCAGCCGGGTACCGGGAGATCGGCCGCCGTCGCGGTTACTACCGGATCCGCGGCCGACGCATCGACGCGCTGGTCATGGAGCGCGAGCTCGGTGCGCTCGGCGGCCCGTCGGCCTGACCCTCCCCGGTCGCCTGCCACTGCCGGGTGCAGGGCCGGAGGCGCCAGGTCAGCAGCCCTGGCCCGGCACCGGCTCAGACGTGGTCGCGGACCTTCTGGAAGATGTCCGGGTAGCGGGCGTCCAGGCGGGCCGTCGCGATGCGCAGACCGATCATCAGCACCACCACGCCGATCACGATCGCCAGCACGCCGGCCCCGGTGATCAGCGCCAGGTTCCCCGCGATCACGCCCCAGATCCCGAGACCCAGCGGCGGCAGCATCGGCACGAACACCGTCACCATCGAGATCGCCATCGAGAGCATGGCATTCGAGCTCGAGGCGGACTTGTCCTTCATCGGGTTGGTGCCCGGGGGAGAGCTCGGGTAGGGCAGCAGCACGCCCACCACCATCGAGGTGCCCCAGCCGGAGATCATCGCGCCGAGCGAGCCGAGCAGGGTCATCGGGATCAGCTCCGGCAGTCCGTACAGCAGCGGCAGCGCGACCGTGATCACCACGACCGCGGGGATCATCAGCACCGCCATCGCCGCGATGCGGCCCAGCAGGTTCGCGCGGGCCGGGGCGCCGGCGACGATGTTGACCCAGCCGGACGGTCCGTCGAAGCCGAACTCGTTGGAGATGCTCAGCCCTGTCATCGCGCACATGAACACGGCCATGCCCAGCATCATCGGACGGGCCTCGGGGACCATGAACCCCATCGCCACGAAGAACACGATCACCACAGGGTAGATGCCGAGGGCGGCGAGATATCGGGTGTCCCGTCGCCAGTAGCGCAGGGACTTGCCCATCACGGCGCCGAAGGGGCCGGCGGGCACGAAGCGCGGCACGAGCGGGGAGACCTTCGCCTGGCCCGAGGAGGCGTCCCCGGTCAGCGCCGAGGTCATCGACAGATCGATCGAGCGCCGCCACCACAGCCAGACCAGCACGATCGTCGCCGCACCGATCAGGGCGCGCAGCAGCGCCGTGAGCACCCGGCCCTCGGCGAGATCCATCGGCACGGAGAACAGCGCACCGAGCGGCGTCCAGGCCAGCACCTCGGTCGCCAGCGGCAGCTGCTCGCGCACCCAGGACATGTCGAGGTCCTCGATGCGCTGGGCGGAGAGCGAGAAGGCGTAGATCGCCACGAACATCGCCAGGAAGCCGAAGATCCCGCCGAGCTCGCGGCCCTTGCGGCTCGAGGCCCGGGCGGCGGAGTGGGCGAACCAGGCCCGCGGCAGCAGCAGGCACAGCGCGAGGCCGGCGAGGTTCGCGGGGATCAGCGCAAGGGAGCCGAGCACGACCCACCCGGCGCCCTGACCGAACAGCACCAGCCACAGCAGCTCGAAGGCGGTGGCGATCGCGAGCGCGAGCAGCGTGAAGAGGCTCGGCAGGCTCAGCGCGGCCGCGGCGAACATCCCCGGCTGCAGCTCCTTCGCGCTGCGGGGGTGGAGCGCGAAGGCGCGCGGGTCCAGGGTGTCGTCGATCCCGAAGGCGAGGACGGGGATCAGGAACCACAGCAGCACGGTGACGGCGCCGAGGCCGCGCACGAGCTGCGGGAACAGCTCGCCCTCCCCGGCCCACAGCGTGGTGCCCAGGAACAGGAAGACCAGCAGCGCCAGGCCGCCCAGGCTGTAGAGCGCCCCGATCGAGGTGCCGATGATCTTGCCGACGTTCTTGCGGTAGGACCGCTTCCACAGCGTCCACTTGAGCTTCAGCTGCAGGCGCACCAGGTCGCGTCCGCGGATCTCGCCGTGGTGGACGTCCTGCGCGGCCGCGGTCCGGGCGTGCTCGGTGCTCAGGACTCCAACCACGACAGGCTCCCCTCCGCGACGTCCCCGCCGCCGACGAGGTCGATGAAGGTCTGCACAAGGCTGCCGCCCTGGCGCACCTGGTCGAGGGTGCCGTCGGCCATCAGCCGCCCCTCGGCGATGATCGCGACGTGGCTGCACAGCCCCTCGACCAGCTCCATGACGTGGCTGGAGAGCACGACCGTGCCGCCGCCCTCGACGTACGCGGTGAGGATCGTGCGGATCACCTGCGCGGAGACCGGGTCGACGGCCTCGAGCGGCTCGTCGAGCACGAGCAGGCGCGGGGCGTGCAGCAGGGCGCTCGCCAGCAGGATCTTCTTGGTCATGCCGGCGGAGTAGTCCACGACCAGCTTCCCGTCCTCGCCCGCGAGGTCGAGCGCGGTCAGCAGCGACTCCATCCGCTCCTCGACCACGGCCGGCTCCATCCCCCGGAGCAGGCCGACGTAGGTCAGCAGCTCCCGTCCGGTGAGCCGGTCGAAGGTGCGCAGCCCGTCGGCGAGGACGCCGAGGCGCGCCTTGGCCGCCTGCGGCTCGGCCCACATGTCGTGGCCGAGCACGTGCGCGGTGCCGTCGTCGGGCCGCAGCAGGCCTGTCGCCATCGACAGGGTGGTGGTCTTGCCGGCGCCGTTGGGACCGACGATCCCGTAGAACGAGCCCTGCGGCACGTCCAGGGACAGGCCGTGGACCACCTCGGTGCCGGAGAAGGACTTGCGCAGCCCGCGGATCGACAGCGCGGTCGAGCTCGGGACCGAGGCCTCGGCGGAGACCGGGGCGGCGGCACCGGCGAGCGGGCCGGGCGCCTCGGCGGTGCCGGAGGGGTGGGCCGGGGGCTGCGCCGAGGTCCCTCCCGCCTCCGGGGCGGTCCCCGGGACAGGAGGAGGGGAGGGGAGGGAGGGGTCGCTGTGCATGGGGTCACGCTATCGGCCGGTCCGTCCGCGACGATCCCTCCCACGGCGGGCGGGACCTCGACCTTCGTCGGTGCTCGACCGCGGCGGAGCATCGGTCGAACCGGGATCGAGCCGTCGTCGAAGGCGCAGGCTGTCGCGGAGGAGAGTGGCAGTCGCGGAGCAGAGCGAGGCGGTGACTAGGATGCCGGTGAGTCACCGTGGCTCGAACGGAAGGAGCCCCATGTCGAATCCGCGCCCCGCCCCCGGGGACTCGGGTCTCGCCCCCGAGGTCCAGGAGATCCCGATCGGAGTGCGCCGGGCCGCGTCATGGTCGTGGCGACTGCTCGTGATCGTCGCCGCCGGCGCGCTGCTGCTGTGGGGGCTCACCCAGGTCACGACCATCGTGATCCCCGTGCTCATCGCGATCCTGCTCGCCGCGCTGCTCCAGCCCGTGGTCAAGATCCTCACCCGCTACACGTTCCTGGGCCGTGCCGCCTCCAGCGGCATCGCGCTGCTGGGCCTGCTGCTCGTGATCGCCGGGATGTTCACCCTCGCCGGGCGGCAGCTGATCGCCCAGTGGGACGACATCCAGAGCCGCGCGGTGCAGGGGTTCCAGGCGCTGCTGGAGTGGGTGCAGAGCACGTTCCAGATCGACACCCCGATGATCGACTCCGCCCTTCAGGAGGGCCTCGAGCAGCTGCAGCAGTACTCGGGCCAGCTGGTCAGCGGCGCGGTCACCACCGCCGCCGCGCTCGGCAACATCGGCACCGGGATCGTCGTCGCCCTGTTCACTCTGTTCTTCATGCTCTCCGGCGGTGCCGGGATCTGGCGCTGGACCGTCGGCCTGATGCCGCCCGCCGCCCGTGTGCCCACCCACGAGGCGTTCCGTCGCGGGTGGAAGGCGCTGTCGGCCTACGTGCGCACCCAGGTCCTGGTCGCCGCGGTCGACGCGACCGGCATCGCGATCGGCATGGTCGCGCTGAGCCTGGGCTCCTACGCGGTGCCGATCTGGCTGCTGGTCTTCCTGTTCAGCTTCATCCCGCTGGTCGGTGCCATCGCCTCGGGCGCGATCGCCGTGCTGCTGGTGCTGGTGCTGAACGGATGGGTCGGCGCGCTGATCATGCTCGCCATCGTGCTCGCGGTGCAGCAGATCGAGGGCAACGTCCTCCAGCCCTTCATCATGGGCAAGGCCGTCGAGATCCACCCCCTCGGCGTGTTCCTCGGCGTGGCCCTCGGCGCGATGATCGCCGGGATCCCG
Organism: Brachybacterium sp. sponge; assembly: GCF_001613775.1. Lineage (NCBI taxonomy): Bacteria > Bacillati > Actinomycetota > Actinomycetes > Micrococcales > Dermabacteraceae > Brachybacterium > Brachybacterium sp. sponge. Next base: position 1,670,044 of record NZ_LRMP01000001.1, read on the forward strand.
GGCGCGCTGTTCGCGATCCCGCTGATCGCCTTCGTCAACGCGACGCTGCTGTACGTGGTGGGCCGCGATCCGAGCCCCGAGCTCGGCCACGACAAGGCCAGCGCCGAGCACTTCGCGGCGCTCGGCGCCGGCGTGCCCGCGCACCAGCTGGCCGAGGCCTCCTCGGACTCCGAGGCGCAGCGGGCGTCGGCCGACGAGGACTCCGCGGCGGACCTGGCGATGCTCGGCACCGTCCCCGCCGCCGAGCGCCGGAGCGCGACGGAGGGCGGAGCGACGCCGACGGGGGCCGGCGCGCACGCCGCCGACGGGACGGACGCGCAGGACGCCGGCGCGGCCGGGTCGCACGCCGCCGACGCGACGGGGACGACGTCCCCCGAGGCGTCGACCGACCAGGTGGACGGGGCGCCTGCCGAGCAGCCCGCACCGCGTCACCGTGAGGACGAGCGGGACTGACCCCGCTCGCAGCGCGAGAGAGCCCCTTCCGGCAGGCGCCGGAAGGGGCTCTCTCGTCGGTCCGGGCAGTGCCCCCTCGCCCCGTGGGGCGCGCGGCTCAGGCCGAGTACGGCTTGGCGCGGAGGATCTCGATCGGGAAGGACTTCCCGGTCGGCGCGGTGTAGTCGACGGTGTCGCCGACCTTCGAGCCGTGGATCGCGCTGCCCAGCGGCGACTCGATGGAGTAGACCTCCAGGTCGTCGTCGCCGTCGGCGATCTCGCGGTTGCCCAGCAGGAAGGTGCGCTCCTTGCCGGCCATCGAGATCGCCACGACCATGCCGGGCTCGACGACGCCGTCGTCCTTCGGGGACTCCCCGACCACGGCGTTCTTCAGCAGGCGCTGGAGGTCCGCGATGCGCGCCTCCATCTTGCCCTGCTCCTCGCGGGCGGCGTGATAGCCGCCGTTCTCCTTGAGGTCGCCCTCGTCGCGAGCCGCGGCGATGCGCTCGGCGATCTCGGTGCGGCCCGGGCCCTCGAGCTCGGCGAGCTCCTTGGCCAGGCGGTCGTACGCGTCCTGGGTGAGCCAGGCGCCATTCGGCTGGCTGCTCATGGGTTCACTCCTGTCGTCCTCGGTGAAGCGCACGGGGACGAAGACCCCCAATACGCGAATCACGGGGCACATGTCCTCATGCGCCCCGTGTGCGGGTGATGATGACCGGTCGTTCGCCGGTTCCGGGCAACATTACACGGCGCGCTGTGCATTTCCCGGGACCGGTGGACGTTTTACGCGCATCGTGAAATCCGCGGGAATGGTCCGCCGGTCGGCAGCGGGGTCAGCCGACGGTGCAGCCGACGACCTCGGCGGAGACCGCCTCGCCCTGGGTGGAGATCTCGACGTGGTGCGCGGTGCGGCGCTCGGTCTGCGCCGGGATCGTGGTCTCGACGAAGCCGACCTGCGCGCGCCCCTCGTTCATCGCCTGGATCCGGCAGGTCGCCTCGGTGCCGGGCGCCATCGTCACCACGAAGTCCACGCCGATGCGGTCGGAGGCGAGGTGGTCGTAGGCCAGGACGTCGTAGCGGACCTCCTCGCGCGCGACTAAGAGCCCCACCACGATCACGATCGCGACGAACACCGCGCCGGCGACGGCGACGAGGATCTTCGCGGTGCGGGGGGAGACGAGCGGTCCGCCGTAGCGCTGGCGGTGGAGCTCCTCGGCATCGTCCATGCGCCCAGTCTCCCAGACCCTCCCCGGGAGCGGCCCGGGAGCGCGGGCGGAGGGGGCGAGGGACCGGTCACGTCCTGGGGCGGGGAGGCGGCCCGCGCCCTGCTCGCTCCCGGAGGGGTGGCGTACGATCAGGCGCTGGTGCAGGTGTCGCGGACCGTGTCGGTCGCGCGCGTGAACCGCACCGGGGCAGTGCCCCGCCCGTCGTCTCCGAGGAGTCCCGTGACCGTCCAGCTGCCCGCCCCCGATGAGTCCCTGCGGATGGTGGCCGTCCATGCGCATCCCGACGACGAGTCGTCCAAGGGTGCCGGGTCGACCGCACGCTACGCACGCGAGGGAGTGCAGGTCACGGTGCTCACCGCGACCGGCGGAGAGCGCGGCGACGTGCTGAACCCCCGCCTCCGCGACGATCCGGGGATCACCCCCGAGAGCCTGCCCGGGATCCGCCGCCGCGAGATGGAGCGGGCGAAGGAGATCCTGGGCGTGGACCACGAGTGGCTCGGCTTCGTCGACTCGGGACTGCCCGAGGGGGACCCGCTGCCGCCGCTGCCGGCCGGGAGCTTCGCGACCCTCCCCGTCGAGGAGGCGGTCCGTCCGCTGGTCGAGGCGGTGCGTCGTCTGCGCCCGCACGTGATGACCACCTATGACGAGAACGGCGGCTACCCGCACCCCGACCACATCCAGGTCAACCGCATCTCCGTGGCGGCCTTCGACCTCGCCGCGGACCCTGACTTCGCGCCCGAGCTCGGCGAGCCCTGGGAGGTCGCGAAGCTGTACTACATCAACGGCTTCCACCGTCAGCGCTTCGCCGCCGTGAGCCGTCACCTGCGCGCCGAGGGCACCCCCAACGAGGAGCTCGACCAGATGCTCCAGCACTACGACGAGAGCCACGACCGGCTGCTCACCACCCGCATCGACGTGCGCGACTATCTCGGGATCCGCGACGACGCGCTGCGCGCCCACGCCACCCAGGTCGACCCCGAGGGGCCCTTCTTCCGCATCGCGCACGACGCCGAGATCGCGGCCTGGGGCACCGAGGACTACGAGCTGCACATCTCCCGGATCGGCGTGAAGCTGCCCGAGCGGGACCTGTTCGCCGGGCTCCGCCACGAGACCGTGGAGGCCCGCCCGTGATCGGGGCAGGGCTCGGCGGAGCGGGCGTGCTCCCGGCCCTCGGCGCCGTGCTCCAGGCCGCGCCGAGCCCGTCGGACGGCGAGGAGTTCAACTCCGTCACCGTTTCCCCGGGACTGCCCGGTTTCCTTGCGACCTTCGTGCTCGCGGTGGTCGTCGTGCTGCTCCTGATCGACATGACGCGGCGCGTCCGACGGGTGCAGGCCAGGGCCCGGGTCGAGGAGCGCCAGGCGCAGCTCGAGCGCGAGGAGGCCGAGGCGGTCGAGCGCGAGCAGGCCGCAGGAGACGCCCCCGACGGCGGGCGCGCCGACGGCGAGGACGCCGAGGAGCCGCAGGCCGACGACCCGGACGCCGTGCCGGACGCAGAGCCCGCGGACTCTGCGGAGCCGTCGGACCCGTCGGACTCCTCGGACCCGTCGGACGACGACGCGCCGGAGGGCGACGAGCGCCGCTGAGCGCGCGCCGCCCGGGGAGCGGCTCTCCTCAGAGCACCGCCGCGGCGACGGCCGCGAAGTGGCAGCCGAAGCCGATCAGCGTGCCCGCGTGGAAGATCTCGTGGAAGCCGAACCAGGCGGGGGAAGGGTTCGGGCGCTTCAGCGCGTACATCACCGCGCCCGCCGTGTAGGCGATCCCGCCCACGGCCAGCAGGATCACCACCGGCCAGCCGCCGCCCGCGTGCAGCTGCGGCATGTAGAACACCGCCACCCAGCCGAGGGCGACATAAGCGGGGACGTACAGCCAGCGCGGCGCACCGGTCCAGAAGATCCGGAAGCATACCCCCACCAGCGCGCCGCCCCAGGCGATCGCGAGCAGCGTCAGCGCCTGGCGCGGGGCCAGCAGCGCCGCGGCGATCGGGGTGTAGGTGCCGGCGATGATCAGGAAGATGTTCGCGTGGTCGAAGCGGCGCAGGATGATCGCGTGCTGCGGGGACCAGGTGCCGCGGTGGTAGACCGCGCTGATCCCGAACAGCATCCCGGCCGTCAGCACGAACACCGCGCAGGCCAGGCGGATCGTGAGCGTCTGGCCGACGGCGACCAGCAGCAGCCCGAGCACGAGCGTGGTCGGGAAGGCGATCAGGTGCAGCATCCCGCGCAGTCGCGGCTTGGGCAGCTGGAGGCCGAGCTGGGTGGCGCGGCGTGCCATCGCCCGGGTCAGGGTGCGGGGCGCGAAGGGGAAGTTCTCCGCCGTGGGCAGGTCCTCGTCGCGCAGCTCGGTGGTACCGCCGCTGCCGGCGACGGCCTCCGCGATCTCGCGCGGCGCGGGGTCCTCGAGCGTCGGGGCGCCGCCGGGGGTGGCGGGGGACTCGTCGGCGTCGCGCGGGGTGCGGCCGGAGCCGCTCGCGGCGGCCTCGTCATGGGGTCCGGGGGTCATGGGCACACCGTAACCTACGCAACCGTAGGTTCGGTATGGGGGTGCTGTGACCGTCTCGTGCGGATTCCCCCCGATCGTCGGGCGGCGCTCCCGCCGTCGTCGATAATGGACGCAGCGCGCCGCACCCGGCGCGCCCCCGGGGCGGAGGTGCCGGGCGGGCACGACGAGGGGACGGAGGCGCGCATGGCCGGCGACGGGCTGCTGTACCGCGTGTACGAGCGCAGGCTGTCCAAGGAGCTCGAGTCCTTCGACCTCCCGCAGCACCTCGGGGTGATCGTCGACGGGAACCGTCGCTGGGCCAAGGCCGCGGGCGAGTCCACCGCCCAGGGCCATCGGGCCGGCGCCGCGAGGATCGTGGAGTTCCTCTCCTGGTGCGAGGACCTCGGCATCCCGCTGGTCACCGTGTGGATGCTCTCCACCGACAACCTCCGGCGCCCGCCGGAGGAGCTCGTCGCCCTGTACGAGATCATCACCTCGACCATCGAGCAGATCACCGACGCCGGCTACTGCGTGCGCCTGACCGGCAGCGCCGACTCCCTCCCCGAGGAGATGCGCGAGGGGATCGCCCGCCTGCAGCAGGAGACCTCGCCCGAGGCCCGCCTGACGGTCAACGTCGCGATCGGCTACGGCGGCCGCGAGGAGATCGTCCACGCGGTGCGCGAGCTGGTGCGGGACCTCGGCGCGCAGGGGAAGGGCATCGAGGAGATCGCAGAGGGGATCAGCGTCGGCGCGATCGCCGAGCACCTCTACACGCGCGGCCAGCCCGACCCCGACCTCATCATCCGCACCTCCGGCGAGCAGCGCCTCTCCGGCTTCCTGCTCTGGCAGTCGGTGCATTCCGAGTACTGGTTCTGCGAGACCTACTGGCCCGGGTTCCGCCGCATCGACCTGCTGCGCGCTCTGCGCGACTACTGCCGACGCGAGCGCCGCTACGGCGCCTGAGACCGTCGGCCTCCGTGCCCCGTCGGCCGCTGCGAGCGCGACGCACCCGCCCGCACCCTCCCCGCCTCGCGCTGTGAGCGGTGGCACACTGGCCCTCATCGGGAGCCCGCAGAACTCCCGATGACGATCGGGTGAACGTCGTGTCCGCCGCCCGCGGGACTCGCCCGACGGCGGGTGCGCCGAGGGCTAAGGTCCAGGCATCCGCGAGATTCCGGGAGGCTCCCATGGACGAGACGACCACTGCCCGCGAGACGACGACCGCCTTCGGCGGCAGCTTCTCGCCCGGACCGGACGGCGGGACGGCGGTGATCGGCGCCGCGAACCCCGACGGCGCCCCCGTGGTGCCCTCGCTCCGGCCCGGCACCGCCCAGCAGATGCTCGCCGAGATCAAGACGGGCGTGATCACCTACGTGCTGGACACCTCGGTGCTGCTCTCGGACCCGCTCTCGCTGCACCGCTTCGCCGAGCACGACATCGTGCTGCCGATCGTCGTGGTCACCGAGCTCGAGGCCAAGCGCCACCACCCCGACCTCGGCTACTTCGCCCGTCAGGCGCTGCGCATCCTCGACGACCTGCGCGAGCTGCACGGGAACCTCTCCGTGCCGCTCCCGATCGGCAAGGACGGCGGCCACGTGCACGTCGAGCTGAACCACATGAGCACCGCCTCGCTGCCCGACGGCTTCCGCCTCGGCGACAACGACACCCGCATCCTCGCCGTCGCGAAGAACCTCCAGCTCGAGGGCAAGAACGTGGTGCTGGTGTCGAAGGACCTGCCGATGCGCATCAAGGCCAGCGCCTCCGGCATCCATGCCGAGGAGTACCGGGCCGAGCTCGCCCGCGATCGCGGCTACACCGGCATGGTCACCACCTCCGTGGACGAGCAGACCATGACCGACCTCTACGACGGCCAGGTCGTCGAGGTGCCCGAGATCGCCCACCACCCCGTGCACACAGGCCTGACGATCACGAGCCCGCGCGGCTCGGCGCTCGGCCGCGTCACCCGCGACAAGCAGGTGCGGCTGGTGCAGGGCGACCAGACCGTGTTCGGGGTCGCCGGCCGCTCCGCCGAGCAGCGCGTCGCGATCGACCTGCTCCAGGACGAGTCCATCGGCATCGTCTCCCTCGGCGGCCGCGCCGGCACCGGCAAGAGCGCCCTCGCCCTCTGCGCCGGCCTCGAGGCCGTTCTCGAGCGCCGTACCCAGCGCAAGATCATGGTGTTCCGGCCCTTGTTCGCCGTGGGCGGGCAGGAGCTCGGCTATCTGCCCGGCGACCAGAGCGAGAAGATGGGCCCCTGGGGTCAGGCCGTGTTCGACACGCTCGGCTCGATGGTCTCCCAGAACGTGATCGACGAGGTGCTCTCCCGCGGCATGCTCGAGGTGCTGCCGCTGACCCACATCCGCGGCCGCTCGCTCCACGACGCCTTCGTGATCGTCGATGAGGCCCAGTCCCTCGAGCGCAACGTGCTGCTGACCATGCTCTCCCGCATCGGCCAGAACTCCCGCGTGGTGCTCACCCACGACATCGCCCAGCGCGACAACCTCCGCATCGGCCGGTACGACGGCATCGCGTCCGTGGTCGAGGCGCTGAAGGAGAAGGAGCTCTTCGCGCACATCACCCTGCAGCGCTCCGAGCGGTCGAAGGTCGCCGAGCTCGTCACCCACGTCCTGGACGAGCCGATCCCCTGAGGGGCGGGGCGGGGTGCCGGCGCTGAGCGCCGGAGGTCGGTCCATGCTGCGGTGGAGTCTCTGCGTTCACTGGCGGTATACCCGGACGGGGGCCGCATGGGCGCAAGCATCCCCGTATTCCGCCAGTGAGCGCAGGGGTCCGGGGTGCGCGGAGCCGGCACATCCCGCCTCCGCGGGCTCGCCGCGCTGAGTGTGAGACATCCAGACCCGCTGCGTCCGCGGGATCGCCGCCGCCACGTCGTCACGTCGCGCGTCGGCAGCGCATGCGTTGACTGGCGGCATAGCCGGACGGAGGCCGTATAGGCGGTAGCGTCCCCGTATTCCGCCAGTCAACGCAGAGGACCGCGGCGCGGGCAGGGGCGAGGCTCTCGGATCACGTCCGGTCCTGCCTCTGGCCGTCGGCACCTTTGCCCGGGCTGACCTTCCCTGCACGTTCCGGACCGGGATCAAGTCTTCCTAACGGCGCCAGCGCTGGGACTGTTCCTCCCCACCGGCGCTCCGTCCCCATGAGGGATGCGCGTCGTCGGCCACGAGTGGGGACATGCTCCGATGCCCTCATGAAGATCGACGGCATTGACCATCAGCGGACCCTCCGGGCGCAGGGCGTCGTCCGCGCCGAGCTCCTGCGGCGCACCGAACACGGCGAGCACCGCACCGTACGTCCCTGGTACGTCACGGACACCGCGCCGACCGATCTCCTCGCTCTGCTCGAGCTGGGTCTGCGCCCCACCTGCCTCGACGCGGCATCCCTGCACGGAGTCTGGACGCCGCCGCACACAGGCGTTCACGTGTTCCGACCTCGAATGCTGAGGCTGTCGCCCGAGCTCGAGGACGTGAGGGCGCTGCCCCTGCGGCGCGGACGGACGAACGGCACCGGGAAGAGACCGTTGCAGCGTCTCGTCCTGCACGGACCCGAGCTGCGGTCCTGGCCGGACGACGATCCCGTCCCTGACCTGGGCCTGGTGCTGGAGCACGCTGCTCGATGCCTTCCCAGGGTGAAGGCGGCGGTGCTCATGGAGTCCTCGCTCCAGCGCGGGCTGATCGGCCGAGGGCAGCTGGAACAGGTCCTCTCGAGGTTGCCGAAGGACATCCGTCGGACGCTCTCACGCGTGCGGGGCGATGCGGAGTCGGGCACCGAGACGGCCGTGCGCTGGTGGTTCGAGTCGCGGGGCATCGGCGTGAAGACTCAAGTGCGCTTCCCGTACGACGCACGGCGTGTGGATCTGCTGGTGGGGCGGAGCTGGATCATCGAATGCGACAGTCGCGAGTTCCATGACGATCCGCTGAGCTATGCCGACGACCGGGCGCGGGACCTGTACCTGGAGTCGATCGGGTACCGAGTCACGCGCCTGACGTGGGAGCAGGTGTTCCTGCAATGGCCGGACACTCGCCGGAAGCTGCAGACGATCCTCGGCCGCGGTGATCATCGACGCGAGCTCCGACGGAGTGCCCGGAGTGGCTGAACATCCGTGCGAGGACCGAGGACCGAGGACGTCGGAAGGGTGCCGGCCGGTGGGCGTGGTTGTGTTCACTGGCGGTATATGGGCACCGACGTTCTCTGGGGCGGAGGATCCCCGCATTTCGCCAGTGGTCACAGACGCCGCTGCGGCGGAGGCGGCGGCGACTGCAGGGTGACGCCGGGACGGCGACAGTGGTGGGGCGACGGCGGCGACGGACCGCGGGCTGTGCGTGCTCGGCGGGAGAGCTCAGCAGCCGAAGGGGGTGTCCGGCCAGGGCTCTCCGGAGTCGAGCTCGTCCCGCCAGGCGCGCAGTTGCCCGCGGGCGGCGGTGAGCTCGCGCTCCTTCTCGTCGAGCGCGGCATCGAGCGCGTCGAGGGCGGTGCGGGCGGCGTCGATCCGCTCGCGCACGGTGTGCGTGCCCTCCTTGGCACCCAGCAGGTCGCGCACCTGGGCGAGGCTGAAGCCCACGGCACGCAGCGACGTGATCACGGCGAGCTGGTCAAGGGCCGACTCGTCGTAGCGTCGGGCCCCGCCCGCCGTGCGCTCCGGCGCCGGCAGCAGCCCTTCGCGCTCGTAGTAGCGCAGGGCGTCCGGGCTGAGCCCGCTGCGGCGTGCGACCTCACCGATGGGAAGCGACATACCAGGAGTACAGCACGAGGCACGCAGTGGTCACGAGCGCCCGCACCACGTGGTGGGAGAGGTGGAACTCGCCGATCGTCCGCCCCCACAGCAGCGGAGCCGCGCAGACGAGCAGTCCGGAGAGCACCGCGAGCGCGATGAGCGGCTCCTTCGGCCCGGGAGGCCCGAGGCGCTCCGGCGCGACGGCGAGAGCGAAGGCCGCAAGGCTGAGGAGGGCGGCGGCGAGATAGACGAGGGCCGGAACCGCGAGGGCGGGGAGGCCGAGGCCCATGGCCGGTGCGGCCTTGGCGAGGGCCACGAGGGCGAGGAGCTGAGACAGGGCGAGGAGCGCGTAGGGCGCGAGCAGCAGGATCCACATGCCGCTCATCTCAGACCCTGGAGTGCGCTCCAGGTCAAGGTGCGACGTGCGCATCGGCACGGTGTGGCCCGACCGGGCAACGCGCGGCAGGGGCGGCTGTCGCGTTCGAATGCTTGCAGTGTCAGAGAGTCCGTCGTCCATGCGGAGGTGCGTGGCGCCCGTTCAGCCAGCCGTGGATGCTCTGCAACCCGTCGTGGTGCAGGTCGGGGCACCAGAATGGATCGAGATCCTGGCGCGCGAGAAGGAACCGCTCGCGCCAGGCCCGTGTCCCCGTATGCTCGATCGCGCTGACTCCGATCGACACGACAGCGAGCGTGACTCCAAGCGCCCCGAGTGTGGAGCTCGTCGACACGGATACCGACGAGTATGTGGTGGGACCGAGCCAGTGCGCCGTGAGTGCAGCGGTGAACGCGGCCGCCGCCGTCATCGCGAGCATCGCGGCGGGAAGCAAAGCGGGATGACGGCGCGTGTATACGGCGGCGGACGCTCGCGGTGCGGTCTCCGCGCTGGTTTCGCGTGCCCAGGTTCTCGAAGCACTCTGGACGCGGAGGATCGCGACCAAGGCACCAAGTCCGACGGCGGCGAGCAGGAGCGCGAAGGGCACGGCCAGCAACGGACCGTCGTACTCGAGCACGTCGGACAGCACGAGACCCGTGATTCCGGCGCCGACGAGCGCGAGGGGCCACGCGGAGAGAGACGAACCGTCTGCCGGCAGGCGAGCGTCGGACCGTCGTCGGCCGTGCATCGGCACGTCGTGCGCTGGATCCGCTTCGCGCCGGCGCTCGCGCGCGAGGATCACCGTCACTTGCTCGGGTGTCGACTCGACGGGAGGCCAGGCCGTCTCCAGCGCAATGAGATCAGCAGATGAACCGGCGGTTCGCCGTCGAACGAACAGACTCAGAACTGCGGCACTCAGACCGAGACCGGCGAACACCACTGCATGGAGACCGTCCCCCGGCTCCTCCGCAAGGAGCCCGACGACCGCGCCGGCTGCAAGAAGGCCGACGGCCGCGACCGCGAGGAGAAGGCCGGCGCGCCGCGCAGCAGGAACGACGAGCCGTCGACCGTCCTGCGCGGACAGACGTGCACGGGGCGCGCCGGCCCGTGCGAGGTGCAGTTCGATGGCCGGCAGCACCGTCCACACGAAGACGGTCACGAGCAGCGCCGCACCGGAGACCATCGCGCCGGCTCCGAGCATCAGCCCGATGAGGCGATCACCATAGTCTGAGGTCGAGAACGCCGGCACGTGCACGACCGCGAGCAGGGACTCGACCACCAGGATCACCAGCAGCGCGAGGAAAGCGAGCGGCGCCGCCGAGATCATCCAGCCCGCCACCGTGAAGAGCCCGCGCAGGAGCGCGAGCGGGAGCGGCATCGGCAGGGGCCGCACCGTCGTCGACGGTTCGCCCCCTGCCCGTTCGCGCGTCATGCACGACGCCGTGTCTGACCGAGATGCCGTGGCACCCGGAGCACGGATCAGGCCTTCGGCGCCGTCATCGAGAGGACGTCCAGGGCGCTGTCGAGCTGCTCCTCGGTGAGCTCGCCGCGCTCGACGAAGCCCAGCGCGATCACGGCCTCGCGCACGGAGATGCGCTCGGCGACGGCGTGCTTGGCGATCTTCGCGGCGGACTCGTAGCCGATCAGCTTGTTCAGCGGGGTGACGATCGAGGGGGAGGCCTCGGCGTAGAAGCGGGCCTTCTCCTCGTTCGCGGTGAGCCCGTCGACGGTCTTGTCGGCCAGCACCGTGGAGGCGTTGGCGAGCAGGCGGATCGACTCCAGCAGGCTCGTGCCCATCAGCGGGATCTGCACGTTCAGCTCGAAGGCGCCCTGCGAACCGCCCCAGGCGATGGCCGCGTCGTTGCCGACGATCTTCGCGCACACCATCAGCACGGCCTCGGGGATGACGGGGTTGACCTTGCCGGGCATGATCGAGGAGCCGGGCTGCAGGTCGGGGATCGCGATCTCACCGAGGCCGGTGTTGGGGCCGGAGCCCATCCAGCGCAGGTCGTTGCAGATCTTCGTGAGGGAGACGGCGATGGTGCGCAGCGCGCCGGACATCTCCACCAGGCCGTCGCGGTTCGACTGCGCCTCGAAGTGGTTGCGCGCCTCGGTCAGGGGCAGGCCGGTCTGATCGACGAGGTTCGCGATGACCTTCTGCGGGAACCCGATCGGGGTGTTGATGCCGGTGCCGACGGCGGTGCCGCCCTGGGGGACCTCCGCGGTGCGGGGCAGCGCCGCCTCGACGCGCTCGATGCCGTAGCGGATCGAGGCCGCGTAGCCGCCGAACTCCTGGCCGAGGGTGACGGGGGTGGCGTCCATCAGATGGGTGCGGCCGGACTTGACGACGTCCTTCCACGCCTCGGCCTTCTTCTCGAGCGCCTCGGCGAGGTGGGCGAGGGAGGGCAGCAGGTGCTCGACGACGCCGGCGGTCACCGCGACGTGCACGGAGGTGGGGAACACGTCGTTGCTGGACTGGGAGCAGTTGACGTGGTCGTTGGGGTGGGTCTCGGTGCCGGCGTTCGTGGCGAGGGTCGCGAGCACCTCGTTCATGTTCATGTTCGAGGAGGTGCCGGAGCCGGTCTGGTAGGTGTCCACCGGGAACTGGTCGTCGTGCTCGCCGGCGATGACCGCGTCGGCCGCGGTGACGATCGCGTCGGCGATGGTGCCGTCCAGCACCCCGAGCTCCTTGTTCGCACGGGCGGCGGCCTTCTTGACCTGGGCGAGAGCGTGGATGTGGGCGGGCTCGAGGCCCTGCCCGGAGATCGGGAAGTTCTCGACCGCACGCTGGGTCTGGGCGCGGTACAGCGCCGAGACGGGCACGCGCACCTCTCCCATGGTGTCGTGCTCGATGCGGTAGTCGCTCTGCTGCGCTGCGGGGGTGGACTGGTTCATCGACGGGCCTTCCTGTTCGTCTTCTCTGTCGGGTGGTCGGATCCGGTCCTCGGGCGGTCCTGGGCCGGTGGAGGGGGAGGCGGGCTGGGTCGGCGTGCCCGCGCAGCGGTGCCCCGGGCGGGGCGGGTCAGGTGAGCTCGTGGCTCCAGGGCGGGTTCGCGCCGGCGCGTGAGACGGTGATCGCCGAGAGCGCGGCGGCACGTCGGAGCACGGTCGCGAGATCGTCCGACGGGATCGCGGCGAGCATCTCGCGGCGATCCGCGCCGAGCAGGCCCTTGGCGGCCAGCGCGTCGAGGATCCCGGCGGAGAAGGTGTCGCCGGCGCCGACGGTGTCGACCACCTCGACCTGCACCGGCGCGACCTGCACGCGACCGCTGTCGGAGAATGCGACCGCGCCGTCGCCGCCGCGGGTCAGCACGGTGAGGGACGGGCCGAGATCGCGCCACGAGGCGGCGACGTCCTCGACGTCCTCGGTGCCGTACAGCCAGGCCACGTCCTCGTCGGACGCCTTGACGACGTCGGACAGCGCGATGTTCTCCTCGATCCGGGCGCGGACGTCCTCCGGAGCGCCCATCAGGGTGGGGCGCGCATTGGGGTCGTAGCTGATCGTCGAGGACCCGCGGGCGCTGCGCAGCAGGGCGGAGAGCGTCGTGGCCCCCGGCTCGAGCACGGCGGCGATGGAGGAGGTGTGCACGGCGTCCGGCGCCTCGGGCAGCCCGGCGGTGTCCGGGTCCCAGATGAGGTCGAAGGTGTAGGTCGCGGCGCCGTGCACATCCAGCACGGCCTCGGCGGTCGAGGTGCGGCCGGGTCGGACCGAGGCGGGCGTGAGCTGCACGCCGGACTCGTCGAGGTGGGCGCGGATCGCGTCGCCTCGGGCGTCGTCGCCGATCGCGGTGAGCAGATGGGCATCGTGGCCGAGTCGCGCCAGGGCGACGGCCACGTTCAAGGGGGAGCCGCCGGGGTGCTCGCGACGACCGCCATCGGCGTCGACGACGATGTCGGTGAGGGCTTCTCCGGCGATCAGGATTCTCGCGGTCACGCTTCGATCATCGCAGGTTTCCAGGGCGCGGGCGACATGAGCGGGGGAGGGGCGCCGTGGCCCGGATCACCCCGGGAGGCGGAGGGCGGCACGGGCGGGGACAATGGCCCGCATGCACGATGCCCAGTCCGAGAGCCCCGACCGCACCGCGAGCCCCGCCGGCGGCGGGGGTGGCCCTGTTCGCACGGGGGCTGACAGCGAGCGCGCCGGTCGCGCGGGGGCTGACGGCGAGGCCGCCGGTCGCACGGGGGCCGAGGGCGCAAGGGCCGACGGTGCGGCAGCAGCGAGCGCTGGGTCCGACGGCGCAGCGGCAGCGAGCGATGCATCCGACGGCGCGCGGGCCGAGTCCGCCGGGGCCGACGGCACACAGGCCGAGGTGACCGGCGCTGATGAGCTGCCCGGCGAGCGGCCGAAGTCCGCGTACCAGCTGCCGACCAAGCAGAACACGGTGCTGCGCAACATCGTCTGGGCGATCGTGCTGACCATGGTCGTGGTGATCGTGCTGGCGGTGGGCTTCTTCGGGGTGGGCAGCGACCTCGAGCGCGAGCCGCTGGAGAACTCCGAGGTGGACGTCGCCGCGACCGCCGAGCGCGCCCAGGACGTGGCCGACTTCCCCGTCGCCGTGCCCGCGACCGGCGAGGACTGGCAGGTGCGCTCGGCGCGCTTCACCGACGGGCAGAGCCCGCGCTGGACCGTGCAGTACACCGCGCCCGGCGGGGATCTCGTGACCCTCGCCGAGGACACCGAGGTGAGCGCATCGCTGCTGTCGGCCGAGATGCCCGGCGCGACCGTCACCGAGGAGACGAGCCTCCGGGGCGCCGAATGCCAGGTCCTCGGCGGCGGGGACGACGCGGAGCAGACCGGCATCGCCTGCCAGGGCGAGGGCTTCGGGATCCTCGTCCACGGCGCGGCCGATCAGGCCGAGCTCGAGCAGCTCATGGACGAGGCGCTCGCCGCCATCGGCTGACGGCCGTTCAGCGCTCGGCGCCGTCCTCCTCGCGCCGCGCGGCCACGGCGTCCTCGAGCCGCTCGCGGGCCCCGTCCAGCCACTGCTGGCAGCGACGGGCGAGCATCTCGCCGCGCTCCCACAGCGCGATCGAGTCCTCGAGCCCGCCCTGCCCGGACTCGAGGCGGCGCACCACCTCGACGAGCTGGTCGCGGGCCGCCTCGTAGGACAGCTCGGCGACATCGGCGGGGAGGGCCTTCTCGTCCCCGGCCGGGGTGACGGGCGCGGTGCCCGGGGTGCCGGGGGCGCCTTCGTCGGCAGTCAGTTCGTTCTCCGGGGCATCGGGCGTGCTCATGCGGTCTCCTCGTCGTTCTCGGTCCGGTCCTGCTCGGGGCGGGCCCGGTCGTCGGTCGGTGCCTGCGGGGCAGGCGGGGTGTAGGGGTCGGTGTCCACGTGCAGGGCGCCGAACCGGCCGCCGGCGACCCGCACCGACAGCGCCTCGCCGACCTCGCTCTGCTCGGGGGCGCGGATGATCGTGCCGTCGGCCGTCTGGACCACGGCGTAGCCGCGCTCGAGGGTCGCCAGCGGGCTCAGGGCCCGCACCTGCCTGCCGAGATGCGAGACCTCGTCGGCCGCCCGGTCCAGGCGCGAGCCGATCAGGGTGCGGGCCAGCGAGATGCGGGAGCGGATCTCGTCGGCGCGGCCGGCGAGGATGCTGGAGGGGTTCTCGAGCACGGGCCGCGAGCGCATGGCGTCCAGCCCCGACTGCTCCCGCTCGATGCGGGCGCGGATCGCGGCGCGCAGGCGCGTGCGGCCCAGGTCCAGCTGCTCGAGCTCGGCCTGGATGTCGGGCACCACGCGCTTGGCCGCATCGGTGGGGGTGGAGGCGCGGACGTCGGCGGCGAGGTCGATCAGCGGGGTGTCCACCTCGTGTCCGATCGCGGAGACGATCGGGGTGTCGGCCCCCGCGACCAGGCGGGTGAGCTGCTCGTCGGAGAAGGGGAGCAGGTCCTCGAGTGAGCCGCCGCCGCGCGAGATGATGATGACGTCCACGTCCTCGCGGGCATCGAGCTCCTTCAGCGCCGCGGAGACCTCCCGCACCGCCTTCGTGCCCTGGACCGCGACCTCGCGGATCTCGAACTGCACGGCGGGCCAGCGCCGACGGGCGTTGACGACCACGTCGCGCTCCGCGGCGGACTCTCGCCCGCAGATCAGCCCCACCACGCGCGGCAGGAAGGGAAGCGGCTTCTTCCGCGCGGCGGCGAACAGGCCCTCCGCGGCGAGCACGCGCTTGAGCTGCTCGAGCCGGGCCAGCAGCTCACCGAGCCCGACGGGGCGGATGTCGTCGGCCTCGAGCTGGAGGCTGCCGCGCTTGGTCCAGAAGCTGGGCTTGGCGTGCACGACCACGCGCGCGCCGGGCACCGGCTCGACCGGCAGGGCACGCAGCACGTGCTCGCGCACCGGCACCGAGAAGGACATGTCCACGTCGATGTCGCGCAGGGTCATGAAGCTCAGCCCCGCGCCCGGCCGACGGTTCAGCTGCACGATCTCGCCCTCGACCCACAGCGGGGACATCCGCGCGACGTACTCGCCGACCTTCACGGACAGCTGCCGTAGCGGCCACGGGTTCTCCGCCGTGGTCTGCGCGGCGGTCGCGGCGAGCGGCGGGCGGGCCCCGGCGGCCGGGGCGCCGGTCATCTCGGCGCCCTCGCCCGCCCCGCCCGGATCGGGGGTCGTCTGCGTCATGGGGTCCACTCTTCCACGACCGGCCGACATCGCGCGGACCGGAAGACAGCGGCAGTGGATGTCCCCGCCCTGTGGAGGGTTGGTGACTCTTGCCCCACGACCTGCCACTTCAGGCGCGGGCCTCCTACGATGGGAGGCGTGAGCACCGGAACCGTCCTCCTTGCCGAGCCCCGCGGGTACTGCGCGGGCGTCGATCGTGCCGTCGTCGCCGTCGAGCGCGCCCTCGAGCACTATGACGAGACCGTCTACGTCCGTCACGAGATCGTGCACAACAAGTTCGTCGTGGATCGCCTGAAGGAGAAGGGCGCCGTCTTCGTCGAGGAGGTCGACGAGGTGCCCGAGGGTGCGCTCGTGATCTTCTCCGCCCACGGCATCTCCCCGAAGGTCCGCGAGATGGCGGAGGAGCGCAATCTCCGCACCATCGACGCGACCTGCCCCCTGGTCACCAAGGTCCACAAGGAGGCGGTGCGCTTCGCCCGCCAGGACTACGACATCCTGCTGGTGGGCCACGTGGGCCACGAGGAGGTCGAGGGCACCGCTGGCGAGGCGCCGGAGTACGTGCAGATCGTCAACGGCCCCGAGGACGTCGACAAGGTCACCGTGCGCGACCCCGAGAAGGTCGTGTGGCTCTCGCAGACCACCCTCAGCGTCGACGAGACGATGGAGACCGTGGACCGCCTCAAGGAGCGCTTCCCCACCCTGCAGGCGCCGCCCAGCGACGACATCTGCTACGCGACCCAGAACCGCCAGGTCGCGATCAAGAAGATCGCCCCCGACGCGGACCTCGTCCTCGTCGTCGGCTCCCCGAACTCCTCGAACTCCGTGCGCCTGATGGAGGTCGCGCTCGAGGCCGGGGCGAAGGCCTCCCACCGCATCGACAGCGTCTCCGAGCTGCGCGAGGAGTGGTTCGAGGGAGTGGAGAGCGTGGGCGTGACCTCCGGCGCCTCCGTGCCGGACGTGCTGGTCCAGGAGCTGCTCGCCGAGCTCTCCGAGCGCGGCTTCGGCGATGTGAAGCCTGTGCGCACCGCCACCGAGGACCTCATGTTCTCCCTGCCGCGCGAGCTGCGCCAGGAGATGAAGAGCCGCGGCGAGTCCGACCGCCGCACCAAGCCCACCGGGGATCGCGCCACCGCCGAGTCCTGAGCCGTACCGGCGCTGTCCCGTCCGCCGGGACCCCGACGAGGTAGGCGCCGAACGCGCCGGTGCTCGCAGCGCGAGCGCTCGCGCCCGGCTCCTGACCCGACGGTCACTTCGGTGTGGAGACCTGCTCCGTCACCCGTCGGGATTCGGCATGATGGTCCGGTGATCCCACGCACGGCCGCCCGCCCGCTGTCCCTCGCGCTCCTGGCGACCCTGCTCGTCTCCCTCGCCGTGCTGGCCCCGGCCGGTCTGCCGCAGGCCCGCGCCGAGGGCTACAACACCGGCCGCACCGCACCGTCGATGCTGGTGGTGGACGGCTCGGGCTCGATGCGGGCCGACGACGTCGGCGGACGCAGCCGCATGGACGTGGCCAAGGAGGCGCTGAGCACCCTCGTGCCGATGCTGCCCGAGGACGCGAGCGTGGGCCTGATGACCTACGGCAACTCCGATCCTGCGACCGCGGCGAGCCAGGAGGCCGGCTGCCAGGACGTGAAGACCCTGGTGAAGCCCGAGGGACTGGACCGCCAGGCGCTGCTCGGCGCGATCGAGGGCGTGCAGCCCTCCGGGTACACCCCGATCGGCCTGTCCCTGACGAAGGCCGCGGCCGAGCTGCCGGAGGCGGAGATGCGCTCGATCGTGCTGGTCTCCGACGGGATCGACGAGTGCGGCGGCCCGCCGCCCTGCGAGGTCGCCGCCGATCTCGCGCAGAAGCACCCCGAGATGCGCATCCACACGATCGGCTTCAAGGCCGAGCAGGACGCCCGCGACGAGCTGGCCTGCATCGCCGAGGCGACCGGCGGCACCTTCGCCGACGCCACCGACGCCGAGACCTTGCGCGACGAGCTGCTGGTGAAGATGACCCGCGCGATCCAGGGGTACGCCACCCAGGGACAGCCGATCACCGGCGGGACCAGCCCCGAGACCGCCGTGGACCTCGCACCCGGCTCGTTCCTCGACGTGCTCGAGCACGGCAGCGCCGCGATCGACGACGGCGAGGGCTTCTCCCGCTTCTATCGTCTGCGGCTCGCCGAGGGCGAGATCGCGCATCTCACCGCGACGATGGTGCTGCCCGGCGGGGACGGGGACGCCAGCAGCCTCGCCCAGCTGCGCCTGGCCACCAGCTCCGCCGACGGGGTCGACTGCCGCATCGGCGAGGTCCAGGCCCGCGCGGAGGCCGACCTCGGCCAGGGGCCGATCACCGCGGCCGTCGCGACCCCGCGCCTGGGGGAGACCGCGAAGCTCACCTGCTTCGGGGAGGACGCCGACGGCACGGTGATCCTCGAGGTCGAGCGCACCGGCGACCCGGCACTCGAGGAGGCGGTGCCGGTCGAGCTGCAGTTCTTCGCGGAGGAGAAGGTGGCGCTGGACGGCCTGCCTCCCGCCGCGAAGTACGTGCGCCCGCAGGAGCCGCTCGCCGCCCCCTCCGACGGTGCGCAGATCCAGCCCGCGTTCTCCTTCGCCTCCGCCGTGCAGGACCTCGACGGGCCGATGCGCGGCACGATCATCCCCGGTGAGGTGCAGTTCTTCCGCATCCCGGCTCAGTACGGCCAGCAGGTCCGCGCGGCGATCGCGCTCGGCGAGTTCGAGGTGCCCGACGGGATGGGGCTGACGCTGCAGGCTCGGCTGTACTCGCCGCTGAGGGACGACGTGTACCTCGTGGTGCCGCCGTCGGCCTCGGGCGAGGCGACCGGGGTCTCGACGAAGGCCGCGCCGAAGACCACTCTGCAGGTGAACCAGGCGGCCCCGATCCAGTTCCGCAACCGCGAGGACGGCGGCACCGAGGCCCGCACCTCCTTCCTCGCCGGGGACTACTACCTCCAGCTCGCCGTGGTCCCCTCCGACTACTCGGCGCAGCGACTGTTCGAGGTGCCCTACGTGCTCGACCTCGATGCGGTGGGCGAGCCCGCCGAGGGGCCGGAGCTGAGCGGGCAGGGCGCCGTGGAGGACCGCTCCGCCGCGGATCCCGGCGCGGCTCCCCGGTTCTCCGACGGCGGGGGAGCCTCCGACAGCGGGGGAGCCTCCGACGCGGGCGGCGCGCCCGAGCTCGAGGACCCGCCGACCGAGGACGAGCGCAGCGGCGTCTCCATGCCGCCGGTGATGTGGGCCGTGCTCGGAGGGCTCGGCGGCGGTGTGCTGCTGGCCGCGGTCGTGATCGGCGCGGTCGTGCTGGTGCGCCGGGGCCGCTGAGCGGCCGACGGGGAGGGACGCGCGGTCGCGGCGGCAGGGAGCGGCCGGCGCGGCTGCGCCGGCGGCGCGTCATCCGGGTGGGGTCGACGGCGAGGCGCCTCCGTCCCGGATCAGCCGGCGGCGCGGCCCCCGCGGTCGTCGGCCGGGCGCTCCGGGCTCGCGAGCTGCGCGATCTCGTCCTCCTCGAGGGTGCGGGCACGGCGCGTGAGCTGCTCGACGTCCTCGACCGCGGTGCCGGCGAGGCCCAGGTCCTCGAACTTCCGCGCGGTCACCATCACCCTCGACTGCAGCGAGCCGACGGCCTCGTTGAAGGCGGCGACGGAGGAGTCCAGCGACCGCCCCACCTTCCCCAGATGGGAGGTGAACGTCCCGAGCCGGTGGTGGAGCTCGCGGCCCGCCTCGAGCACCTCGCGGGCGTCGCGGTTCAGCGAGTCGGTGCGCCAGGTGTGCGCGACCGTGCGCAGCAGCGCCATGAGCGTGGCGGGGGAGGCGATCACGACGTCCTTGGCGAAACCGTGCTCGAGCAGATCCGGCGCGGACTCGAGCGCGGCGGCGAGCACCCCGTCGCTCGGCACGAACAGCACCGTGAACTCCGGGGTGTCCCCGAGCGCCTTCCAGTAGGCCTTGCCGGCGATCTGGTCCACGTGATGGCGCAGCGCCCGGGCATGCGCGGTGCGCCGGGCGCGGGCGCGCTTCGGGTCCTGCTCCTCGACCGCGTCGAGATAGGCGTCCATCGGCGCCTTCGCGTCCACGACCAGGGTGCGCTCGCCGGAGAGGTGGACGACGAGGTCGGGGCGCTGGCCTTTCTCCCCGTCGGCCCGGGTACCTCCGAGCTGCTCGGAGAAGTCCACGTGCTCGAGCATCCCCGCGGCCTCGACGATCCGGCGCAGCTGTACCTCGCCCCAGCGGCCGCGCGAGGCCGGGGCGCGCAGCGCGGCGGTGAGTGCGGTGGTGCCCTGTTCGAGGGATTGGGCCCGCCGCCCCAGCTCGCCGAGGTGATTGCGCAGCGCGCCCTCGGCCTCGGCGCGCGCCGCCTCGGAGCGGGCCAGGTTCCGCTCGAGCTGGGCGAGGGTCGCGGTCAGCGGGGCGAGCGTGCGCTGCAGCTCGGCCTCGCGCTCCTCCTCGGCGGCGTCGCGCCGGGCGACGTCCCGCTCGTGGCGCTCGTCGGCCAGGCGCAGCAGGCGATCGGCCGAGTCCTCGCCCGCGCGGCTCTGCGTGAGCGCGGAGCGCATGCGCTCGCGCAGCACAATGAACGTCACGGCCGCGCCGAGCAGCGCGCCGAGGACGAGACCCAGCAGGAGCATCGTGGTTCCGCTCATGGGTTCAGCACATCACGGGGGTGGGACAGCTGAGCGGACCCGCGCACCCGGCGCGCGGTCAGACGTTGGCGGACACGGCGTCCCGGGAGGCCTGCACCTCGCCCATGTGGTCGGTCGCCCAGCCGATCAGTGCCCCGAGCGGCTCGAGCAGCGAACGCCCCAGCTCTGTCAGCTCGTACTCGACGCGCGGCGGGATCTCGGGGTGGACAGTGCGCAGCACGAGCCCGTCGGCCTCGAGGGAGCGCAGCGTCTGGGTGAGCATCTTCTGGGAGATCCCGTCGACCGTGCGCAGCAGCTCGGAGAAGCGGCGCGGACCGTCCTCGAGCGTGGTGATCAGCAGCACCGTCCAGCGGTCGCCGATGCGGTCCAGCAGGCGGCGCGAGGGGCAGGCGCGGGCGAAGGGGTCGTACGGGCGTGGGGCGGACATCTGGCGGTCTCCTGGAGGACGGTAACGACGGCGGACGGGCTGTGGGTGAAAGGCCGACGGCCCGCCGGGCCGGGACTTCTCACGGGAGAGGGCCGACGGCGGCGAGGGGTTACCGCGAAGTGCCTACTTCCCTGCAGAGAGCAGGTTACCTACAGTGAGCATGCAGGTCCACGCTTCACAGTGGATCCCTCATCGAGACGGCACCCTCGACGGTGCCTCGCAGCAGCGCCCCGCAGCGGGCGCGGAAGGAGAGCACATGGCTCGCATCGTCATCCTCGGCGGCACCGGCTACGCGGGAGGCCACCTCGCGCAGGAGGCCGCAGGCCGCGGCCACGACGTCCTCGCGCTCAGCCGCACCGCTCCCGAGCAGGTCCCCGCCGGGGTCACCCATCGCGCCGGCGACGTGCGCGAGGAGTCCTTCCTCGCCGAGGCGCTCGACGGCGCCGACGTCGTCGTCTCCGCCCTCTCGCCCCGCGGCGACATGGCCGACCTCGAGGCATTCCGCGCCCTGATCGCGTCCGTCGGCCGCCTCGCCCGCGAGAAGGGCGTGCGGCTCGGCGTGATCGGCGGGGCCGGCTCGCTGCTGGTCGCCGAGGGCGGCCCGAAGCTCGTGGACACTCCCGAGTTCCCCAAGGAGTTCGCCGAGGAGCCGCGCGTGCTCGATGCCGTGCTGCAGGACCTGCGCGGCGCCGAGGAGGGGCTGGACTGGTTCTTCGTCAGCCCCGCCGGCGGCTTCGGCTCCTTCGCTCCGGGGGAGCGCACCGGCGCCTATCGCATCGGCGGCGACGTGCTGCTGACCGACGAGAACGGCGACTCCAACCTCTCCGGCCAGGACCTCGCCGTCGCACTGGTCGACGAGATCGAGACCCCGGCCCACCGCCGCACCCGCTTCACCGTCGCGTACTGAGCGTGTCCTGCCGGGCCCCGTCGGCCGCGGGTCGACGGGGCTCAGGCGGGCAGTGATCCCGTGCGGATCAGGTGGTCGAACTCGCGGGCGAAGCGCTCGGCGTCCGCCCTGCGGTTCGGCACCATCGCGATGTCGCGGCCCGTGGCGTGCGACACGCGCACCCGGGTCAGGAGCCCTGGGCGGTACTCCACCCCGGAGACCTTCGCCGCGGGGATCTCGCGCTTGATCTTCGACCTCTTCAGCGGACCTGCCACCGAGGCGAGGAGGAAGCGGGTCGCGCTCGCGATCATCACGTCGGGGAAGTCCCCGGCGACACCGGGCAGCACGAGCAGGACCTCCTCCTTCGGATCGAGCAGCGAGGGGATGTCGCGGCGCAGGCCCGGGCTCTCGAACAGCTCGTTCCGGTTCAGGGCGGTCGCGTAGGTCATCTCGGCGCGGCTCGTGGTCACGGTGCGAGTCTAGGGACCGTGCCGCGGCGTCGGTCCGGGCGGGGGTGGGGCGCGCCGGGAGGCGAAGGTCCGCGATCTCACGGTCCGAAGGCGTTGCCGCGGCGTCCGTGCCTCGTAGACTCATCTCCCGTGGCTCTTACTATCGGAATCGTCGGGCTGCCCAATGTCGGCAAGTCCACCCTGTTCAACGCTCTGACCCGCGCGGAGGTCCTCGCGGCGAACTATCCGTTCGCGACGATCGACCCCAACGTCGGCGTGGTCCCGCTGCCCGACCCGCGCCTGGCTCAGCTCGCCGAGATCTTCGGCAGCCAGAAGCTGCTGCCGGCGACGGTGTCCTTCGTGGACATCGCCGGGATCGTCAAGGGAGCGAGCGAGGGTGAGGGCCTGGGCAATAAGTTCCTCGCCAACATCCGCGAGGCCGAGGCGATCTGCCAGGTCACCCGCGCGTTCTCCGACCCCGACGTGACCCGCGTGGACGGCTCCGTCGACGCCGCCGGGGACATGGAGACCATCACCACCGAGCTGATCCTCGCCGACCTCCAGACCATCGAGAACTCGATGCAGCGCCTGGAGAAGGACACCAAGCGCGGCCTCATCGATGCCGCCGTGCTCGAGAACGTCACCAAGGCCAAGGCCCTGCTCGAGACCGGCAAGACCCTCTACCAGGGCGCGAAGGACGCCGGCATCGACGTCACCCAGCTTCGCGAGCTGCAGCTGATGACCGCCAAGCCCTTCATCTACGTCTTCAACACCGACGAGGACGGCCTCGCCGACACCGCCATGCAGCAGCAGCTGCGCGATCTCGTGGCGCCGGCCGAGGCGATCTTCCTGGACGCCAAGTTCGAGTCCGAGCTCATCGAGCTCGACGCCGACGAGGCCGCCGAGATGCTCGAGAGCACCGGCCAGGAGGAGTCCGGCCTGGACCAGCTCGCGCGCGTCGGCTTCGACACGCTCGGTCTGCAGACCTACCTCACCGCCGGTCCCAAGGAGTCCCGCGCCTGGACCATCCCCAAGGGAGCGACCGCCCCGCAGGCCGCCGGCGTCATCCACACCGACTTCGAGCGCGGCTTCATCAAGGCCGAGATCGTCTCCTTCGACCAGCTGATCGAGGCGGGCTCGATGGCCGAGGCGAAGGCCAAGGGCTGGGTGCGCATGGAGGGCAAGGAGTACGTCATGCGCGACGGCGACGTGGTGGAGTTCCGGTTTAACGTCTAGCGTTAATGACGGCCCCCGTCATACACTGGGTTCGTGATCAGATCGTTCGGCGACAAGGAGACCGAACGGCTGTGGCGTCGTGAGCGGGTGCGTTCGATCGATCCGAGGATCCATCGCGTCGCGTTGCGCAAGCTTCGTCAGGTGGGATCAGCGGAGTCCATCGAGGACCTCCGCGTCCCGCCCGGCAATCGGCTCGAGGCTCTCAAGGGCGATCGAGCTGGGCAGCACAGCATCAGGATCAACGACCAGTGGCGAATCTGCTTCGTGTGGACAGGCGCCGGACCGGAGGAGGTGGAGATCGTTGACTACCACTGACAAGATCGAGCCGATCCACCCGGGTGAGGTCCTCATGGAGGACTTCATCGAGGGCTTCGGCATCACGCAGAACAAGCTCGCCGTGTCTATCGGTGTGCCGCCGCGGCGAATCAACGAGATCGTGCACGGCAAGCGAGGGGTCACGGCGGACACCGCGCTGCGTCTAGCGAAGTACTTCGGTACCTCGGCGGAGTTCTGGATGAATCTGCAGAGCCACTACGAGCTGGACCGTGCTGAGGATCGCGCGGGAGAGCAGATCGCGTCGATCACGCCCCTGGAAGTCGCGTGACCGACGCTACGGACCCGCAGAGCGAAGAAGGACTCCATCGCCGCTGGCTCGTCGTACCGGCGAGAGCGGACGGATGCTCTTCGGGTCCCGCGCTGTCGCTCATGCCTATCGAACGTCCGACGCCTTCGAGGGAGGACCGGGTGTGGGAGGTGACGAAGCCGCCGTCGCTCGTCGGACGGGGCGGATGCTGGTTCCGTGCCTTCCACGGCGACGCGGTCACCGCCGAACTCCATCTCGGCGTGCACGACGCGTTCCATCCGGCCGAGAAGGCTCATCCCGGTCTCGTCCTCGGCACTCTCATCGAGCTCGAGGCGACGGCTGCACGCATCGAACACGCCGGCTACGAGCTCTCCTGGGCGGAGCGGGACACCTTCGAGGGGTACGTCCGCCTCCATGCGCCCGACGGCTTCGGCAACCGTCTCGAGGTGATGACGCCGACTGCGTGACACGCGGTCGGCGCAGTCGCTCGCTGCCAGGGGGTGTCGCCGGAGGTCGTGGCCGCGCTCAGAACAGCGGCCACGGCACCGCCGGCATCTCGCCGCCGGGGCCCGGGAAGAGCCCGTCCTCCCGCAGCCGGGCGCACCGCTCGGCGAGCGCCGTGAGCTCCTCTGCGCTGAGCAGTTCCACGAGGCGCTCGCCGAGCTCGCCGTGCAGCCCGTCGGCGACGCGGCCGACGCCGTCCAGCTCCTCGGCGGTCAAAGGCTCGCCCAGCCAGCCCCACAAGACGGTGCGCAGCTTGTCCTCGTGATGGAACGTGAGGCCGTGGTCGACGCCGAAGCGGTGCCCGCCCTCCATGGCCAGGACGTGGTCGCCCTTGCGGTCGGCGTTGTTGACGATCACGTCGAACACCGCCATGCGCCGCAGCGCGGGCGAGTCCTCATGGACCAGGACGATCCGCTGACCGTCCTGGTCCTCGCCCTCGAGGACGGCCCGCCAGCCGGTGTCGGGCACCTGGTCCCCCGCGACGAGGTCCACGGGGCTCTGATCGGGGTCCCGCTCCTGCCAGAGCTGCACCATCCCCTCGCCGAACGGGCCGTCGCGCAGCCAGGTGCGCGGCACGACCTCCCAGCCGAGGGCCTCGGAGACCAGGAAGGAGGCCACTTCCCGACGGGCCAGGGTCCCGCCGGGGAAGTCCCAGAGCGGGGCCTCGCCCGCCACCGGCTTGTACACGACCGCATCGTCGCCGATCCTGCCGAGGAACGTCGCGTTCGACGCCGTCGCGAGGCGACCGGTGAGCGTCAGCTCGGCGGTCACCAGGTCAGCCTGGGACATCAGGACTCGGGGATGATGCAGGTGTGGCCATCGGGATCGATGGGGTAGCCGCAGAGCGTGCACAGGGGACGTCCGGCGTCCACGACCTCGCGGGTGCGCTGGGTGAACGCCCGGGCGGTGCCGACGGGCATCTTCACCCTCAGCATCTCGGAGCCCTCCGGGAACGGGTCCTCGGCGAAGGAGTCCTCCGCGAGCCCCTCGTCGAGCTCATCGTCGGCGGGGCGCGGATGCGCCTCGATGATCACCTGGGCCGTGGTGGGGTCCCAGCCGATGCCGATGGTGCCGGCGCGGAACTGCTCCTGGACGGTCTCGAGCGGATCGTTGTCGACCAGTTCGACGGGAGTGCTGGTGGGCACGCTCCAGCGGTTGCCCTCGACCTCGCGGAGCCGGTCGAGGATCTCGTCGATCTTCTGCGCGAGCAGGGCCGACTGCTCCTTCTCGAGGGCGATGCTCACGATCCGCGCCCCCGCGCGCGCCTGCAGGTAGAACGTCCGGGCCCCGGGACGCCCGAGGGTCCCGATGACGACCCGGTCCGGCCAGTCGAACTCATGAACATGGGCGGGCACGTCGGTCATGGGACGATCCTAGGCGCCGGGCCGTCGGCAGCGGGAGCTCCCGCACCGCCGCCCACCGCGGCATCACCGGCGTGGACGCCCTTCGCGAGCCAGGACAGATCGCCGGAGTCGGTGTTGATCGCCAGGACCCGCGGCCTGCTCGCGCCGTAGCTCACGATCGACACCGAGGCGGGTCCCGCCTCGAGCCGCTGGAACATGTCCAGGTGCGTGCCGAGCGCATCGGCCAGGACCGACTTGATGATGTCGCCGTGGCTCACTGCCACCCACACCGCGCCCGGACCGTGCTCGGCCTCGATCTCCGCATCATGGCGCCTGATCGCCGCCACCGCCCTGGCCTGCATCCCCGTCATGGACTCGCCGCCGGGGAAGACGACCGCGGAGGGATGCGACTGCACGGTCCGCCACAGGTCCTCCGTCGCGAGCTCGTCGAGCCGTCGGCCCTGCCACCGGCCGTAGTCGCACTCCGTGATCCCGTCCTCGACCGACGAGGGCGGCGCGACCGCCTGTCGCTCGACGATGGCCCGGGCAGTCTCCAGGCAGCGGTCCAGCGGACTCGAGACCACCGCGGCGACGGGCACCGCCGCGATCCTGTCGCCGGTCCGCGCGGCCTGCTCGCGTCCCACATCGTCCAGGCTCACGCCAGGAGTTCGGCCCGCCAGGAAGCCCGTCGCATTTGCCGTGGTGCGACCGTGCCGCACGAGGAGAACTGTCGCCATCCCACCAGCCTAACGACGGGCTCGAGCGCCGCGGCCGCCGGGACGTATCCTGGGTCGCACGGCAACGGAAGGATCGTGATGAGCGCACCGCACCAGAAGCCCGACCATGACCACGCTCCCGGCCCGGGGGAGGAGACCCCGCTTCCGGACCTCGAGGATGACGAGACGATCGCGCCCCGCCCCGAGGAGGAGGTCGCCGACCTGTTCCGCGAGGGTCCCGTCGCGAAGGGGCCCGGGGACGCCGCCGAGTGATCCATCTCCCCCGAGCGGCGGCTGACGGCCTCGCGGCAGGTCGAACCGCACGACGAGGGAGCACAGCATGGGCGGCATCTCGCCAGCGGGCACGAGAGACGAGGGCCGCACAGGCGCCGTCGAGGTCGCCGGGCGACTGGTCTGCGGCGATCTCGACGAGGCAGCGGCGGTCCGCCGGCACCTGGCCGAGCACGTCGCCCTCACCCGCGCCGAGCCCGGATGCCTCCGCTTCGAAGTCGAGCCGACCGAGGATCCCCTGGTCTGGACGGTCTCCGAGCTGTTCGTCAACCGTGCCGCGTTCGAGGCGCACCAGGCGCGGATCCGCTCGAGTCCGTGGAGGACTTCCTGGCCTGGCGCGAGCTGCCCGCGACCCGGTCCGACGGGGCGGAGCGGGACGACTGCTGAGCGCGGGCCGTCCTGTCCCGCCCTGTGACGGTCAGCGCGGCTGCGGCGTCAGCGTGCGGGTGTACTGCACCTCGCCGGTCGCATCGATCAGCTCCACGGTGAACTCCTCGCCGTCGGGCGCGATCTCCACCCGGCCGAAGAACTGCCCCTTCCCGTCGCGCGGGGAGCCCATCGCGGGGCCGGCCTTCTGGAAGTCCACCTCGGGGCCGAAGGTGCCGTCCATCTCGTTGGGGCCGAAGGAGCCGGCGTTGATCGGCCCGGCCACGAACTCCCAGAACGGGTCGAAGTCGGTGAACGCGGCCCGCTCGGGGGAGTAGTGGTGTGCGGCGCAGTAGTGGACGTCGCCGGTGAGGAAGACGATGTTGCGGGTGCGCTGGGACTTGATCCCCGACAGCAGGCGCGCGAGCTCCAGCTCACGGCCCAGGGGTGCGCCGTCCTCGGCGTTGGCGATCGACTCCTGGCCCTCGCCGTCGGGCACCACGATCCCCAGCGGCAGGTCCGCGAGGATCACCTTCCAGGTCGCCTGCGACCTGCGCAGACCCTTCAGCAGCCACTGCAGCTGCTCCTCGCCGAGCATCGACGTGGCGCGCTGCTCCCTCCCATCGGTGTTCTCGCCCTTGTGCGTGCGCATGTCGAGCACGAACACGTCCAGCGCCGGGCCGCGGGAGATCTTCCGGTAGATGCGCTCCGGCTCGAAGCCGGTCCCGGGGGTCAGGGAGCGCACGTCGGCGATCGGCTGGTACTCCTGCCAGGCACGTCGGCCGCGGGCGGCCAGAGTGTCCACGTCGACGACGCTGTAGCGGTCGTCCTCCAGCACCTCGCCGGGCCACCAGTTGTTGGTGGTCTCGTGGTCGTCCCAGGTGGCGATGACCGGGACCTCGGCGTACAGCGCGCGGACGTTCTCGTCCCCCAGGTTGTAGCTGTGGCGGCCGCGGAACTCCCGCAGCGTCTCGGCCACCTTCGCGACCTCGTCGGTGACCAGGTTGCGCCAGATCGTGCCGTCGGGCTCCTCGATGCTCTCCTCGATCGGGCCGTCGGCGTAGATCGTGTCCCCGGCGTGGAGGAAGAAGTCGGGCTCCACGGCGCGCATCGCCTCGTAGCCGAACATGCCGCCGATCTCGGGGTTGATGCCGTAGCCCTGGCCGGCGGTGTCGGCCGTCCAGACGAAGGACTGCGCCCCGTCGGAGCGGTGCCCGGGCGCGGTCCCGAAGCGGCCGATGCCGACCTCGC
Source organism: Brachybacterium sp. sponge (assembly GCF_001613775.1). NCBI lineage: Bacteria > Bacillati > Actinomycetota > Actinomycetes > Micrococcales > Dermabacteraceae > Brachybacterium > Brachybacterium sp. sponge. The sequence continues at coordinate 1,698,606 of NZ_LRMP01000001.1, forward strand.
CCCGCTTCCCGTTCTCGTCCTCGAAGAACAGCTCGACCTCGTACTGCGTGTCGGAGGGGAGGTCCGTCGCGCTGATCCGGGCGGTGAAGTCGGTCCGCTCGGTGGCCCAGGGGCCGCGCAGCACGATCGGCTCGCCGTCCCGGCCGCGGCCCTTCCCGCGGCCCCTCGAGGAGGAGGTGAGGCGACGGCCCTCACGGTCCAGGGCGTGCAGGACCGCGTGGAGCCGGCCCTCGCCCGAGGCGCGGGACCAGAGCACGGCGGAGTCCATGGTGACGTCGCCGGTCTGCAGGCCGGAGGGCAGGGTCAGGCGAGCGGCGCCGGGGCGGGTAGGAGCGGGCGCGGCGGAGGCGGCAGGCGGGGTGACGGCGGGGACCGCCGCGGCGAGGGAGGCCGCGGCGGCGCCCTTGAGGAGGGTGCGACGGGCAGGGGAGCGGAAGCTGTCCATGTCGGCAGTGAACTCCTCCGGGGTGACGAGGGCGTGGCCCGACGATGAACTCCGGGCGAGCCCGGCGTTCACCGCCCGGACCTGTCGTCGTCCCCGCAGCACGCGACTACCGTGGGGCCATGAGCACAGCGAGGCCGCAGCGACCCGACCACATCGAGGTGCGCGGAGCGCGCGTGCACAACCTCCGCGGCCTCGACGTCGACATCCCGCTGGACCGCCTGGTCGCGATCGCCGGCGTCTCCGGCTCCGGCAAGTCCTCCCTCGCCATGGGCGTGGTCTACGCCGAGGGCTCCCGCCGCTACGTCGAGGCGCTGTCGACCTACACCCGCCGACGCATGGCGCAGGCCCCGCGCGCGGACGTCGACGAGGTCGTGCACGTCCCCGCCGCGCTCGCGCTGCGCCAGCGGCCCGGGGTGCCGAGCGTCCGCTCCACCTTCGGCACCTCCACCGAGCTGCTGAACGTGCTGCGCCTGATGTACTCGCGCCTGGCCTCCCACCTCTGCCCGAACGGGCACCGCGTCCCGCCCTCGCTGCTGGTCGCCGCCGAGGAGCCCTATCCCTGCCCGGAGTGCGGAGCGGACGTGGACCCGCCCGGCGCCGAAGCGCTCGCCTTCAACTCCGAGGGCGCCTGTCCCGCCTGCGAGGGCACCGGGATCGTGCGCGAGGTCGACGACGACGCCCTGGTCCCGGACCCGTCGAAGACCCTCGACGAGGGCGCCGTGAAGCCCTGGAACATGTTCGGCTGGAAGGTGCAGCCGGACATCGCCCGCGAGTTCGGGGTGCGCACCGACGTGCCCTGGCGGGACCTCGAGGACTGGGAGAAGGACATCGTCCTGGACGGCCCCGAGGAGAAGAAGGAGATCACGATCCGCTCGAAGAAGGGCGCCCACGACCTCGACTTCACCTTCCGCAACGCCCGCCTCACCGTCACCGAGGAGCTGCGCCGCGCCCACGACGAGAGACGGCTCGCCCGCGTCTCCCGCTTCCTGGTCGAGCGCACCTGCCCCGCCTGCGAGGGCACGCGGCTCTCGCCCGCGGCGCGGGAGCCCGAGATCGACGGGAAGGACCTCGCCGCCGCCTCCGCGATGACGCTCGACGAGCTCCTGGACTGGGCGCCGAGGATCATCGAGCCCCTCCCCTCCGAGATGCATCCGATGGCGCGCGGGCTCGTGGACGAGTTCCTGCAGATGGCGGAGCGTCTCGTCCACCTCGGCCTCGGCTATCTCTCCCTGGACCGGGCCGGCTCCACCCTCTCGACAGGGGAGCGCCAGCGCGCCCAGCTCGCCCGCGCCGTCCGCAACCGCACCACCGGCGTGCTCTACGTGCTCGACGAGCCCAGCATCGGCATGCACCCCTCGAACATCGACGGGCTCGTCGAGCTGATCGGCGACCTGCTCGCCGACGGGAACTCCGTGCTCGTCGTGGACCACGACGTGCAGCTGCTGCGCGAGGCCGAGGAGATCCTCGAGATCGGCCCCGGCGCGGGCGGCGACGGCGGCACCGTCATCGCCCAGGGGAGCGTCGAGGAGATCATCGCCGACGCCGCCTCCCGGCTCGGCCCGTTCCTCGACGGCCGCGAGGAGATCGTCGTGCGCGAGCGCGCCGCCGAGGCGGACGTCTTCGCGCACGGCGCGATCCGCCTGGAGAGCGCGCCGCTGCACACCGTCCGGGAGCTCGACGTCTCCGTGCCGCGCGGCCGCCTCACCGCGGTCACCGGTGTCTCCGGCTCGGGCAAGACCACCCTGGTGCTCGAGACGCTCGTGCCCGCGCTGCGTGCGAGCAGCGAGGGCCGCGAACTGCCCGGCCACGTGCACTCGCTCGAGGCCGACGGGGTCGAGCACGTCCACCGCATCGACGCGACCCCGATCGGCGTGAACGTCCGCTCGACCGTCGCGACCTACTCGGGCGTGCTGGACCCCCTGCGCCGAGAGTTCGCCCGCACCCCGGCCGCGCAGGAGCGCGGACTGACCATGGCGACTTCTCCTACAACACCGGCTCCCTGCGCTGTCCGCGCTGCGAGGGCACGGGCCGCGTCGAGCTCGACGTGCAGTTCCTGCCCGACGTCGACATCGACTGCCCCGACTGCGAGGGGAGCCGCTACGCCCCTGAGGCCTCGGAGATCCGGCGAGGGGACGTGACCCTGCCCGGCCTGCTCTCCGCCACCGTCGCCGAGGCGATCGAGCTCGTCGGCGACGTCCGCGCCGTCCGCCGCACCCTCGAGACCCTGGTCGACCTCGGGCTCGGCTATCTCACCCTGGGCGAGGACACCCCGGCCCTCTCGGGCGGCGAGGCGCAGCGCCTCAAGCTCGCCGGGCAGATGGGCCGCACCCAGCGCGACGCCGTGTTCGTCTTCGACGAGCCGAGCGTCGGCCTGCACCCGCTGGACGTGCGCACCCTCGTGCACGTCCTGGACCGGCTCGTCGACAACGGCGCGACCGTCCTGGTCATCGAGCACGACCTCGACCTGATCGCCAACGCCGACTGGGTGATCGACATGGGACCGGGCGGCGGCGCCGCGGGCGGCCGCCTCGTCGCCCGCGGCACCCCCGAGCAGATCGCCGCCGACGACGACAGCCTCACGGGCGGCCATCTGCGCCGCCACCTGGGCGGATGACGGCGACGGGCACTCCGCCTGTGGAGAGAATCGACGAGCCCCAGCACCCCCGGTACTTCCACGGCACGCGAGCGGCGCTGCGGCCGGGGGACCTGATCACCGCGGGCCACCGCTTGCGCTACCGGGACGACGTGGTCATGAACCACGCCTGCTTCACCGCTTGCCGCGACGGCGCGGACCGGCCGCCGAGATCATCAACTGACGAGGACGCCGACACCCCCCACGGCTAGGCTGGCTACGGCCGTGCGCAGAGGCGCGGCGCCCCGGCACGAGGAGACCCCATGGCCCTGCACGAGATCACCCTCCCCTCCGCGAACGATCGCGACGAGATCCAGGCATGGCTGCACGTGCCCGCCGCCGCACCGCGCGGGATCGTGCAGATCGTCCACGGGCTCGGCGAGCACTCCCGCCGCTACCTGCACGTGATCAGCGCTCTCGCCGACGACGGCTTCGCCGTCCTCGCGGGCGACCACGCCGGCCACGGCGCGACCGCGATGCGCTCGGGGATCTGGGCGGACGCCGGGGACGAGGCGGCGCGCGTCGTCGTCGAGGACGAGCTCGCGCTCCAGGCTCGTGCCCGCGAGATCCTGCCGGGTCTGCCGCACGTCCTCTACGGCCACAGCTGGGGCTCGATGATCGCGCGCGTCGTCGCGACCGCACCGCAGGCGCAGCTCGCCGGTCTGGTGCTGGGCGGGATCGCGGCGCAGATGCGAGGGATCGAGGCGAGCATCGACCGGGAGGCGCTCGCCGCTCTCGCCACAGGTGCGCAGCGGGCCGAGCCGGTCCCGGAGGAGTTCGTCGGCCAGCTCTTCGACGGCTTCCTGGACCGCTGCGGCGAGGGCGCCGGGCCCACCGCCTGGGTCGCGCTCGACGAGGACGTCGTCGCCGACCACGGCCGCGACCCCCTCAACAACTTCGGCGCCCCGATGAGCGCCCGCTTCCTCCAGGGCTTCGTGGACGTCTACGACCGGGCGAACTCCGAGGCGTTCTACTCCGACCTGCCCGCGGGACTGCCCGTGCTGATCCTCGCCGGCGACCAGGACCCGGTGGCGAACTACGGTGAGGGTGCGCTCCACGTCGCCAACCGCCTGCACGAGGCCGGCCGCACCGACGTGCGCACCCGCGTCTACCCGGGCGTGCGCCACGAGGTCCACAACGAGCCCACCACCCGCGACGACGTCGTGCAGGAGATCCTCGACTTCGCCGCGCGCGCGACTGCCGGTTGAGGGGCCGGGCCGACGGACGGCGAGTGCGCCGTGCTACCGCCGTGCAGCGAGGAAGCCCCGGATCGCCTCCAGCAGCTCGGCGAGATCCCGCTTCGACATCGCGAAGCCGTCGGGCAGGTTCACATAGCCGCGGCTGACGTCGCCCTCCACGTTCGCCCCGGCGCCGGAGGCGAGGTGGATCCGGACGTCGTCGCTCGGGGACTGCGGGGAGCCGCGGTAGAGCTCGACATGCGTCATCTCCTCCCAGCGCAGCCCCATCTCGCGGGCGCGTTCGCCCCGCCGATCCGCGGAGATCGTGATCCCGTGACGACTCAGGGTCAGCTGGCTCCTCCGCGCCAACTTCCTGGCCTCGAGGACGGCGAACACGAGGAAGAGCGGTGCGAAGAGCACGCCGATCCAGCCCTTGAGCGCGGTCGCGCCGTCGTCGAGGAAGAAGGCGAGGGCCAGCAGCGCGAGGATCATCGCCATGACGAGGCTCGCCAGCGTCATGGCCACGATCTTGAGGGGGCTGACCCGCACCGTCACGAGGCCAGTGCGGTGGAACTCTTTCCAGCGCTTCTCCACGTCCGCTCGTGCCATCCCCGCCCCCTGTACGATCTCGGTCCTCCCGCGGCGCGCCGCCCCCCGGGCCCGCCCCTGCGAGCGTACTCCGGACGGGTGCGTGCCACGATGAGCGCATGGAACCCGACGACGTCCAGTTCTTCCTCGCGCTCGAGGAACAGGTGTGGCAGGCGCAGGTCACGGGCGACGCCGCGGCCGAGCGGGAGCTCCTGCCCGCGGACTTCCTCGGCCTGGACGCCGGCGGGTTCAACGACCTCGAGCGCCATCTCGACCAGCTGGCCGACGGGCCGATCACCGAGTCCTTCGCGCTGTCCGAGGCACGGCTGCTGCGGGTGGGGGAGGACGCCGTGCTGCTGAGCTACCGCGCCGATGCCCGCGCCCCGGGCGAGCAGGCTGCGGAGACGTTCTTCATCACCTCGCTCTGGCAGAAGTGCGGGGATCGGTGGTGGAACACCTTCAGCCAGGACACCCCCGGCGCCCGCTGAGCCCGTTCGCGCCGGAGGCGCCGGCCCGGTGACCGGAGGCGACGGCCCGGTGGGCAGAGGCGGCGGCCAAAGGGGGGCGACCGCGGCGGTCGTTCCGGCGCTCAGCCCGGCTGCCCCTCCTCCCCGCGCACGTCCGTGCCGTGCTCGGCGAAGGCCCGGAAGTCCTCCATGTGGGCGAGGGTCTGCTTCCGGAAGGTGCCGCGCATCAGCGGGGCGAGCAGCCGCATCGGCAGCGCGGAGAAGCGGTACTCGTTCTCGCTCTCCCACAGCGTGGTGCCGTCGCCGAGGTCGTGCAGATGCTCCTTCGCCGCGGACCACATGCCCTCGGCGACGAGCTCCCGCTCGTAGTGGACCACCACGTCGGCCGGGAGATCCTCGAGCTGCTCGGGATCGCGCCGAGTGATCGTCTCCCGCGCCTCCATCGTGCTCGATCCGGAGCGCATCTCGACGCGGGAGACGGCGCCGACGTGCCCCTCCCGCCCCTCGATCAGCTCGTGGGCGACGAGTCCCCGCAGCCAGGAGGGGTGGTGGGCGGGATCCGAGAGCAGCTCGATCACGCGCTGCCGGGGCCGGGCGATGGTGAGGACGACCGTGAACTCCATGGGACGATTCTCGCGCCCGAGGGGAGCGGATGCACGACCGCGAGGCGGAAGCGCTCCCGGCGCCGCACCACCGCACCACGGCAGCACCACAGCATCTCGGGGCCGGGACCTCACCTCCGGCCCTCCCGGGACGTCTACGTGGTGAGAGAGCAGAGGAGGCCCTCATGGACGGACCCCGCCACACCACCCTCCGCACGCGCCTCGGAGACCTCACCGTCTCGGCCGACGAGGAGGCGCTGACCGGGCTGTACTTCCCCGGGCACTGGCATCCGCCGAGCGCCGAACGGCTCGGTGACCCGATCGAGGCGGACACCGATCCGCTGCTGGTCCGCACCCGCGAGCAGCTCGAGGAGTACCTCGCCGGCCAGAGGCAGGAGTTCGACCTGCCGCTGCGCACAGGCGGCGACGACTTCTCCTTACGCGTGTGGGCGCTGCTGCAGGAGATCCCCTACGGGGAGACGACCACCTACGGCGCGCTCGCCGCGCAGCTCGGATCCCGCGGCCTCGCCCAGCGCGTCGGCCAGTGCGTGGGCCGGAACCCGCTGAGCATCGTCGTGCCCTGCCACCGCGTGGTCGGGGCCGACGGCTCCCTCACCGGCTACGCCGGCGGCCTCGAGCGCAAGCGCGCCCTGCTCGAGCTCGAGGAGCCCGCCGTGCGCAGCGCCGAGCGGCTGTTCTGAGCGGCGAGGAGACGCGCATGACAGGTCCCGATACCGCCGCGTGGTCCCGGCGCCGCGTCGACGTCGCCGGTCCCTTCGACCACCGGGCCGCGCTCGCGACCCTCGCCGCGCACGCCGTCGACGAGCTCCACCACCTGGACCTCGAGACCGGCACGTTCACCCGGTGGGTGCAGGTCGAGGACGCCCAGCACCTGGTCACCACGCGGCTCGAGACGGGAGGGGCGAGCCTCGCGACCCCGTCCAGGGACCCCGCGGTCCTCGACGCGCTCGCGGACCTGACCGCGCGCTGGTTCGACCTCGGCGCGGACCTCGGACCCGTGGACGCCCATCTCGGCGCGGACCCGCTGTTCGCCGCGCAGGTGCGGGAGCGGCCGGGACTGCGGATCACCCGCTTCCGCCAGCCCTTCGAGGCGGTGGTCTGCACCGTCCTCGGCCAGCAGGTCTCCCTCGCCGCCGGCCGGCTGTTCGCCGCGCGGCTCGTCGCCGCCTACGGCACGCTCTTGCGCGGCGACGAGCGAGGGCCGACGGGCACGGACGCGACGGGGGAGACCGCGGAGCCGACGGAGGAGAGCGCGGGGCCGACGAGGTCCGGTGCCGGGCCGACGGACGAGGGCGCGGGTGAGGCGGCGCCGCTGCGCGCATTCCCTGTCCCGGCCGCGCTGGCCGCGGTCCCGCCGGCGGAGCTGCGGGCCACGATCGGCCTGACCGGCTCCCGCGCCCGCACCGTGCACGAGGCCGCGGTGCTGTGCGCGGAGCACGGCGAAGGCGCGGTGCTGCCGCCCCGGGAGGCGCTGGCCGCGGTGCACGGCATCGGCGCCTGGACTCTGGACCACCTCGCGCTGCGCGCCGGCACCGACGCGGACGCATATCCGGCGGGCGACGCGGTGCTGCGCCGCACCCTCGCGGCACTCGACCCGTCGGCCGATGCCGCGCGGATCTCGTCTTGGAGCCCGTACCGCGGCTATGCGGCGACGAGGTTGTGGGCCTTCGGCAGATGAGACGGGGCCGACGGCGTGATCGCCGTCGGCCCCGTGCCGTGCTCGTTGACCGAGCTCAGGAACCGTGCTCGTGAGTCGTGCTCGTGCGTCGTCCTCGCGGGCGATCCTGGCGAACGCTCCTCACGATCGGTGCTTGGGCGTGAGGATCAGCCCTGCGCACTTCGGATGAGGTCGGAGGCGCGCTCGCCGATCAGCATCGTGGTGATGTTGGGGTTCACCGCGACCAGCTGCGGCATGACCGAGCCGTCCACGACCCGCAGACCCGTGACGCCCTTGACCCGCAGCTGCGGATCGAGCGGCGACATCTCGTCGTCGGCCGCGCCCATCCGCACCGTCCCGGCCGGGTGGTAGACGGTGTTGTGGGTCTTCGAGACGTACTCGGCGATCTCCTCGTCGCTCTGCACGTCCTCACCCGGGAACAGCTCCCGGCCGCGGTAGGCGTCCATCCCGGACTGGGCGACGATCTCGCGGGCCTTGCGGATGCCCGCCACGGCCACGCGCATGTCGTGGCCCTCCTCGTCGGTGAAGTAGCGCGGATCGACCTTCGGCTTGTCGCGGTAGTCGATCGAGCGCAGGCGCACCGTGCCGCGGGAGCGGGCGTGGGTGACGTTCGGGGTCAGGGCGAAGGACTCCGGGGAGGTGGGGTAGCCCTGGCGGCGGGTGTGCATGTCGAAGGGCACCGAGCCGTAGTGCATCATCAGGTCCGGCAGGTCCAGACCCTCCTCGGTGGGGGCGAAGATCCCGATCTCCCACCACTGGGTGGACTCGCGCGTCATCTTCTGCGTCGACTCCCAGGAGATGACCGCCTCGGGGTGGTCCTGCAGGTTCGCGCCGACGCCGGGGGAGTCCACGCGCACCTCGATGCCCACCTCGCGCAGGTGATCGGCGGGGCCGATCCCGGAGAGCATCAGCAGCTTCGGCGAGTCGATCGCGCCGGCGGAGAGGATGACCTCCTTGCGGGCGTGCATGATCGAGGAGCGGTCGAAGGAGTTGTCGATGTACTCCACGCCCGTGGCCCGCTGATCGTCGTCGAAGAGGACCTGCATGACCTGGTGACCGGTGAGGACGTGCAGGTTCTCCCGGTCCCGGATCGGGTGGAGGTAGGAGACGGAGGAGGAGGCGCGGGTGCCGTCGGCCTGGCGGTTGACCTGGAACCAGTTCGCGCCGTTGACGACGGTGGAGAAGTCGTTGAAGCGGGCGCGGGGGATCCCGGCCTGCTCGCACGCGTCCAGCAGCGCGATGCCGAGCTTGTCGTCGGCCGGGGCGTCCATCAGCTCGACGGGACCCGCGCTGCCGTGGCCGGCGCCCTCGCGATCGCGGTTGTTCTCCAGCCGCTCGATGAGCGGGATCATGTCCTTCGAGCCCCAGCCCTCGGCGCCCGACTGCTCCCACAGGTCCATGTCCTCCGCCGGCGGGTGGAAGGCGATGCAGGAGTTGTGGGAGGAGCAGCCGCCCAGCACCTTCGCGCGGGCGTGGCGCATGAAGGAGTTGCCGTTCTCCTGCGGCTCGATCGGGTAGTCCCAGTCCAGCCCCGACTCCAGCAGCTCCGGCCAGCGCTTCAGCTGCAGCACCTCCTCGTGGTCGAGGTCGTGCGGGCCGGCCTCGAGCAGCGCCACCTCGAGGCTCGGGTCCTCGCTCAGGCGGGCGGCGACGACAGCTCCGGCGGAGCCGCCGCCGACCACGATGTAGTCGTACTCGGCGATGGGGTTCTCGGACGTGAGGTCCTTGCGGGTCATCTCTCCTGCTTCCTGATGAAGGGGACGGTGGGGACGTGCGAGGGGGCGCCCGCTCCCGCGCACCGGACCGGGGCGCGCGGGAACGGGCACGGGGCGGTCAGCCCTTGCGGGGGAACCAGCCGGAGACGGCCGGCTCGGTGTTCTGGTAGATGTGCTTGGCCTCGGTGTACTCCTCGAGACCCGTGGGGCCGAGCTCGCGCCCGAACCCGGACATCTTGAAGCCGCCCCACTCCGCCTGCGGCAGGTAGGGGTGGTAGTCGTTGATCCAGATCGTGCCGTGGCGCAGCGCGCGCGAGACCCGGTTCGCGGTGCCCGCGTCGGAGGTCCACACCGCGCCGGCCAGGCCGTACTCGGTGTGGTTGGCGATCTCGATCGCCTCCTGCTCGGTGGAGAAGGTCTCCACCGTGATCACCGGGCCGAAGCCCTCCTCGATCACGGCAGGGTTGTCCCGGGTGCAGCGGTCCAGCACCGTCGGGGCGTAGAAGAAGCCCTTCTCGTGCTCGGGGCCGCCCCAGTGGCCGCCGGTGCGCAGCCGCGCCCCGGCCTCGACGCCGCGCTTCACGTAGTCGGTGACCTTCTCACGGTGGGCCTTCGAGATCAGCGGACCGGTCTCTGCGCTCTCGTCGAAGGGGCCGCCCATGACGATGCCCTCGGCGCGGGCGACGAGGTCGTCGACGAACCGCTCGGCGATGGACTCGTGGATGATCAGACGCGTGCCCGCCGAGCACACCAGGCCCGAGTCGAGGAAGCCGGCGTTCAGCGCGTTGTCGAGCGCCGCCTCGTAGTCCGCGTCGGCGAAGACGACGTTGGGGTTCTTCCCGCCGAGCTCGAGGGCGACCTTCTTGATGCCCTTCGCGGCGGACTCGGCGATCTTCCGCCCGGTGACCAGGCCGCCCGTGAAGGACACCAGGTCGATCTCCGGGTGGGAGGACAGCGGGGCGCCGACGGTACCGCCGTCGCCGAGCACCAGGTTCGCCACGCCCTTGGGGAGCCCGAGCTCGTCGAGCACCTCCATCATCAGCATCGCGGTGTGCGGGGTGAGCTCGGCGGGCTTGATCACGAAGGCGTTGCCGGCCGCGAGGGCGGGCGCGATCTTCCACGCGGCCTGCAGCAGCGGGAAGTTCCACGGCGTGATCATGCCGCACACGCCGACGGGCTCGCGGACCACGCGGGAGATCACCGCGGCATCGCCCGCGTCGACCAGACGGCCCGGGTCCTGGTCGGCGATCTTCCCGAAGTAGCGGAAGCAGGAGGCGATGTCGTCCATGTCGCCCTCGGCCTCGACCAGGCGCTTGCCGGTGTCCTGCGCCTCGGCGCGGGCGAACTCCTCCTTCCGCTCGGCCAGGCGGTCCGCGACGCGCAGCAGGAAGTCGCCGCGCTGGCCGGCCGGGGTGCCGGACCACTCGCCGCGCTCGAAGGCGGCGCGGGCGGCGAGGATCGCGCGCTCGACGTCCTCGGCGCCGGCCTCGGAGACCACGCCCACCTCGGTGCCGTCGGCCGGACAGGTGATCGTGCGGGTCTCACCGGTGGAGGACGGCACCCAGGCGCCGTCGATGAACAGGGTCGCGGAGCTCTCAGTCATGGTTCTCCTTCGTCGTCCGCGCGGTGGCGGGGTCGGTGGGCTGGTCGGGCTCGGTCGCGTCGGACCGGTGGTCCTCGCCCTGGGCGCCCTCGGGCTCGGCGCCGACGTGGTCGGCGTCGTCCCAGGTGTCCGGGGCGGTGACAGGGATCGTGCCGGTGGCGGTGCCGATCTCGTCGCTCATCGTCAGGTACATGATGTGAGCGTCGTAGGCGTCCAGGACGTCGCTGATGACCTGCTCCTTCGTGTACCCCATGATGTCGCGTCCGCGGGAGCCGGTGCGCGAGAAGATCTCGATGCGGTAGTAGACGTCCCGCACGGTGGAGAGGTTCGCGGCGAAGCTCGGCACCGAGTACGCGACCGGGTAGGCCTGGTACTTGAAGTCCTCGGCATGCGGGAACGAGACGACCAGGTCGATGTACGGCACGCCGTGGTCGGGATGCTCGCCGCGATGGCAGGAGACGTCCGTGCCGAGGGCGCGCAGCTCCGAGGCGACCTCCTCGACAGCCGGGGTCGCGACCTCCGCCACGAAGGCGCGGGCCCTGCCCTCGTCGGCGTAGGACATGCGGCCCCGCAGGCGCTGCTGCCACGGGACGCGGTCGTGGGACTCGCCGCCGCGCACCCGGGAGGTGAGCACGCCGGGCAGGGCCGCGGTGCGGGCGTCGAGGTCCATCTGCTCGGTGCGCAGCACTTTCCACAGGCTGAACATCACCAGGTACACCAGGATCGACAGCGGCAGGCCCACCACCACGGTCGCGGCCTGGAGGGTGTACACCCCGTCGATGAAGAGCATCACGAGGGTGAGCGCGCCGGTGATCACGGCCCATACGATCCGCAGCCAGGGCGGGCCGTCGGAGTCCGTGGTGGACGCCTTGGAGGTCATGTTCGCCATCACCAGCGAGCCGGAGTCCGCGGAGGTGACGTAGAAGAACAATCCCGTCACCACGGCGAGCGAGACGGTGAAGAGCGCGCCCGGGTACTGCTCGAGCAGGTTGAAGAAGCCGGACTCGGGCTGGTTCACGGCGAGGTCGAGGAAGTCTCCGTCGCCTGCGAAGCTCAGCGCGGCGTTCCCGAAGATCGACACCCACAGCAGGATGAACGAGAAGGGGATCAGCAGCACGCCGACGACGAACTCGCGAAGGGTGCGGCCACGGGAGATGCGCGCCAGGAACAGGCTCACGAAGGGCGCCCAGGCGATCCACCACGCCCAGAAGAACAGGGTCCAGTCCGCCATCCACTGGTCGGAGGGGTAGTCGGCGGCGCCGTCGGTGTAGGCGAAGGTGTTCATCATCATCCCGGGGAAGCGGGAGAAGAAGTCGCCGATGTTCTGGACGAGGGCGTTGAGCAGCTGGTGGGTCTGCCCGGAGAAGAGCACCCACAGCATCAGCGTGATCGCCAGCAGCACGTTGAGCTCGGAGAGGCGACGGATGCCCTTGTCGACGCCGGAGACGGTCGAGACGATCGTGATGCCGACCGCGAGCGCCATCAGAGCGATCTGCACCGCGATCGAGTTCGGGATCCCGAACAGGGCGGAGAGCCCGTAGTTCAGGAACACCACGCCGATGCCGAGGGAGACGGAGATCCCGAAGATCGTGCCGATCGTCGAGCCGATCTCGGCGACATGGCCGACGGCGCCGTGGATGCGCCGGCCGAAGATCGGTGCGAGCGCCGAGCGGATCGACAGCGGCAGGTGATAACGATAGGCGAACAGGCCGAAGGCCATGCCCATCAGCGCGTACATCGCCCAGCCGGGGATGCCGTAGTGGAAGATCGTCCAGATCGTCGCCATCCGGGCGGCCTCGTCGGAGCCGGCAGGCGCATCGGGCGGGGTGAGGATGTTGGTGGCCGGGCCCGAGATGCCGAAGAACATCAGGTCCACGCCGATGCCGGCGGCGAACAGCATCGCCGCCCAGGTGAAGAGGTTGTACTTCGGCACGGAGTGGTCCGGGCCCATCCGGGTGCGGCCCACGCGGGAGAGCGCCACGAGCAGCACGAAGACGACCACGATCGCGGCGGTCAGGACGTAGTACCAGCCGAAGTTCGTCGCGATCCAGCCCATCGAGCCGAAGATCGCGGTCTCGGCGGCGCCGGGCCAGATCGCGGCGAACAGCACGAACGCCACGATGATCACGGAGGTGCCGACGAAGACCGGCAGGTTCACGCGGGAGTGCGCGGGCCGAGCACCTCCCTCCTTCTGTGCGCTGGGGGCGGGCGGGGCCTCGGCCATCACGATCCTCTCGGTCGACGCTCGGGACAGGACCGCTCGCGGCACGAGCGATCCGACGGGGAGATCCGGCTCGGCGAGCGAGGACCGCTGCTCCTGCGCGGACGCTGTCCCAGGCCGCCGACCGAGCACGACTCTAGGAACGGATTGTCGGATGCTCCAGTTCTCTGGACGATTCGTGAGGAACCAGTCAGGCAGCTGCGCGGGATTGCCGGGATCGTCCCGGGATCGTCCTGACCTGCGCAGGGGGCGGGCAGGTGGCTTCTCTCGCCCCGTGGAGCCCGTGCGCTCCCCGCACCGCGCGCGCCGTCGGGCAGGTGAGGAGGGTGGCCGCGCTCACGTCCGGGAGCGCAGGGAGGCGAGCATCGCAGGCAGGATCGCGACCGCGGCGCCGGCCAGGCACAGCACGCCGCCGAGAGCGGCGAGCGGCGGCGGCACCTCGCCGAGGATCGTCCAGGCGAGCACCACCGTGATCGCGGGGACGATCAGGGAGGAGGAGGTGAGCACCCCGGCCGGAGTGTGGGTGAGGGCGTAGCCCCACAGCAGGAAGGCGGCCGCGGTGGGCAGCACGCCCATGTACACGACCGCCGCGACCGCCGAGGCCGGGGCACGGCCCAGCTCCGCGACGAGCTGCGGGGCGAAGGGCAGGCAGGCCAGCATCCCCGCCGTCATCCCGACGACGGTCATCGAGGTCGAGTCGATGTGGGCCAGCAGCGGCTTCTGCCCCAGCACGCTGCCGGCGTAGAGCACGGCCGCGAGCAGCCCGAGCACGAGCCCCGGTCCCTTCACGTGCCCTGTCGAGGTGGCCAGGGTGATCAGCCCGATCCCGCACAGCGCGATCACGACGCCGACGAGCAGTCGCAGGGACAGCCCCTCGCCGAGCAGCACGCCGGAGGCGACGGCCACGATCAGCGGCGCGAGGTTCACGAGCATCGCGGCGGTCGCGGGATCCAGGAACAGCTCCGAGGCGTTGAGCACCACCGAGTACACGCAGAACCAGGTCACGCCCCAGGCGAGCACGCCGGCCCTCATCCTGCCGCTTCGCGGCGGCCGCACCCGCCCGGTCAGCACGAGCGGGAGCATCACCAGCACCGCGGTCACCATCCGCAGCAGCGTCATCGCTCCGGGGGAGAGGTGCGCACCGGCGAAGCGGATGACGATGAAGGAGGACGCCCAGAGCAGCATCACCGCGGCGGCGGCGAGCCAGGGCAGCGCCGGGCGGGACGGTGCGGCGGGCGGGACGGGGGAGGGCATGCCTCCATCGTGCTCCTCCGTCGGACGGGAGGACGAAACGCCGGCGCGGATCTCACGGCTCGGTCGGCCTGCCCCGCAGGTCGGAACGCCCCGACGCCGGACCCCGGTCGTCGGCAGCGACGGTCGAGAAGCGACGCGGTCGACCCGCCTGCTGTCGGGCGGTGCGGGCCGCTCAGCCGGCGGCGGCTTCGAGCCGGGCGACGTCGAGCTTCGTCTGCGTCATCATCTCGCGCGTCACCGCCTCGGCGTGCGGGCCCTGCAGCAGCTCGTTCAGCCGCTGCGGGATCACCTGCCAGGACAGTCCGAAGCGGTCACGGCACCAGCCGCACTGCGACTCCGCGCCGCCGTCGGCGATCAGCGCCTCCCACAGCCGGTCGACCTCCTCCTGCGACTCGACGGTGAGCATGATCGAGACCGCCTCCGACAGCGGGAAGGCGGGCCCGCCGTTCAGCAGCGTGTACGGCACCCCGCCGAGCACCAGGTCGACGGTGAGCGCCTGCCCGGTCATGTCGGGGCCGTCGGGCGGGCCGCCGCCGGCCTCGTACTGGGTGCGCTGGACGATCCGGGAGCCCTCGACGAGGGAGACGTAGAACTCGGCGGCCTCGTCGATGCGGCCGTCGAACCAGAGACAGGTGCCGATGGTGGTCATGGGGCTGTCCTCCTGCAGTGTCGGTGCTGCGGGTCGGTGCGGGCCGGCGGCCCGTCGTGCGCTCACAGTAGAGCCGTGTCGCCGCCGCAGGTAGGTCCGATCCTGCGCACTGCGGAGTCTGTCCTCCGCGGCGGGGCGGGTCTACTGTCCACGGCATGAGCATCCACATGGAGAATGTCGGGATCGCGGTGCGCGATCTCGAGGAGGCGATCGCCTTCTTCACCGACCTGGGCCTGTCCGTGCTCGGGAGGGACACCGTCCGCGGCGAGTGGGCCTCGACCGCCGTGGGGCTGGACGGCAACCACGCCCGGATCGCGATGCTCGGCCTGCCCGACGGGAGCGGGCAGCTGGAGCTGTTCGAGTACCTCCACCCGCAGGCGATCGAGACCGCCCCGACCCAGCCGCACGAGATCGGCATGCACCGCGTCGCCTTCCGGGTCGAGGACCTCGACGCGGCGCTCGAGATCGCAGCGCGTCACGGCTGCCATCCCCTCCGGGGCGTGGCGACCTACGAGGACGTCTATCGCCTGACCTACCTGCGCGGACCGAGCGGGATCCTGGTCATGCTCGCCGAGCAGCTCGGCGGGACCGGGGACTGAGCCGGAGGGCCGGCGGCGGGCCGAGGCGACCGGAGGAGCGGCCGACGGGACGCGGTGCGGCGTGCCATCGGGCTCGTCGGCCCTCAGGCGCTCGCCGGGGTCCAGCCGAGCGCCGGACCGAGCCGAGTGGCGATGTCGGTGAGGATCTGCACGTAGTCCTCGTGGTCGAAGCTGAAGGGGAGCGCGAAGGCGACCTCGTCGACCTCGCGGAAGCCCTCGTGCGCCCACAGCTGCTCGGCGATCTCCTCGCTCGTGCCCACCAGGTCCGGGGCGAACATCATCCGGCGCGGACCCTGCGGGGTGCGGGTCCGGGGCAGGCGCTCTGCGGCATAGGCGCGGTAGCGCTCCGCCTGGGCGGCCGAGGCCGAGTCGGTGGGGATCACGACCAGGCCCTGCGAGGCGCGGGTGCCGCCCGCGGCGCGGAAGGCGCGGATCTGTGCGGCCTGGACCGCGGCGAAGTCCGGCTCCTCGTCGGGGCCGGGGAAGAGGACGCTGGAGGAGAGCAGGTGCAGGCCGTGCTCCCCGGCCCAGACGGCGGAGTCGAGGGAGCCGGCGCCGTACCAGAGCCGCTCGCGCAGGCCAAGGGAGTGGGGCTCGACGCGGGCGGAGTACTCCTCGACCACGCCCTGCTTCCCCTCCAGCTCCCGCACCCGCTCGCCGGCGAGCAGGCCCGCGAGACGCTCCACCCTGGTCTTCGAGAAGTCCTCGACCTCGGCGGTGTCCGGGTAGAGGGCGTCCTTGACGGTGTCGTACTGCATCGGGGTGCCGACGCTGACGCCGGGGTTGATCCGGCCGCCGGAGAGCACGTCGACGGTCGCGAGGTCCTCCGCGAGGCGCAGCGGGTTCTCCCAGCCCATCGGCGTCACCGCCGTGCCGAGCTCGATCCGGGAGGTGCGCTGGCTCGCCGCGGCCATCACCGCGATCGGGGAGGAGATCCCGAACTGCAGGTGGCGGTGGCGCAGCCAGGCACTGTCGAGGCCGAGCTCCTCGCCGAGCTCGATGAGCGACAGGGTCGACTCGTGCCCGACCGCGGGATCGGCCGGATCGAACAGACCGATGGTCAGGAAGCCGAGGCGGCGCAGGGGACGGGAGCGATCGGGCATCGGGGACCTTCCGGAGCAGGGCGCCCTGGGGCGCGGTGCGCTCATCGTATCCAGCGCTGCTCCGGGGTCCCTGGGCGATCTGGAGCCCCGGGGCGAGCTCGGCCCGGGCGCGGCGGCCGCCCGTGGAGCGTCGCCCGGCCGACGGGCTCAGCCGCGGTCGAGCAGCCGCTCGAGCGGGATCGTGCCGTCCTGCCAGGGGGTCAGCAGCCACACCGCGAGATAGGCACCGACGCCGAGCACGGGCAGCAGGAAGGAGGCGAGCACGAGCAGCCGCATGATCCACACGTTCAGACCGGTGAGCTCGGCGAGGCCGCCGGCGATGCCGCCGAGGACGCGCTGGGGGCCGCGGCGGAAGCGGAAGCCGCGGAGGGTCGCGAAGAAGGAGTTCATGGGATCGAGGCTAGGCGCGGCCACGGCCCTCGGCACTGGGGCTGGCCCCCGTCCTCGGCGCGGGATTCCCGCTCGTGCGCCGGGCGGGACCCGAGCGGCGGGGTCGGGCCGCAGTTCCCGGGTCCGGCCGTTGCGGCCCGGTCCCGTCAGTCCTCCTCGTCGGCGGGCCAGGCGTTCGACGTGCATCCCTGCAGGTCGATGGACTGCTGGAGCATGACCGGGGCGGGTGCGCCCTCGGCCGGGCAGCTCGCGTGGCCGTGGCCGAGGAAGTGCCCCACCTCGTGGTTGATCATGTACGCGCGGTACTCGGCGAGGTCGTCGTAGGTGGGGGTCGCGTGCAGCCAGCGGTCGGAGTTCAGCGCCACCTCGGGCCCGATCCGGCAGCTCCACAGTCCGCCGGTCTTCGCCGGCAGGCACAGCTCGTCGACCGTGGGCGGGGAGCCGATCGAGATCGTGAACTCCGCCTCTGCCGGGTCTGCGACCCGGTGGAAGACGACGTCGGCCGGGCTCTGCCAGCCGCGCTCGTCGGCGAGCACGGCGGCGATCTCCTCTGCGGCCTCCTCGGCATCGACGCCGATCCCGTCCTCGACCCGCACCGCGTAGGTGCGCAGCACGCCCTCGGTCGGCGCGTCCCCCGCCGCGGCGGCGACGGTCCAGGTCCCGGCGCCGACGGTCCCGCTGCGCACCATCTCCACGTCACCGCCCGACTCCGGGGACTCCGCCTCGGGGGTCCCCTCCGCCGCGTCATCGGTCGGCGTCGCCTCCTCGTCGGATGCTCCGTCGGCGGGGGACTCCTCGCCGGTCGGCTCCGCCGCGGGGGCGTCGTCCTCCGCCGGGGTCCTGCCGCCCTCGTCGGAGGCGGCGGGTGTCTCCTCGTGCTCCGGTGCCGCGGTCCCCGCGGCGGTGCTCCCGTCCTGCTGCTCCGTCGACCTGCCCGCCCCGCGCACGAGCGAGACGAGCAGCAGCACCAGCGCGATCACGACCAGCAGCACGAGCGCTGTGCGCACGAGGCGACCCCGCCTCGTCAGGCGGAGGACGGGACGGTGCGGCGTGGGCTCAGTCACTCCTCGAGAGTACGGGTGAGGTCCCTATCCTGGGCGGATGCCCACGCGCTATGTCGGCCTCGATCTGGCCGCCCAGGACCGTCGCACCGGGCTCGCGGTGCTGCGCGAGGAGGATCCCGCCTCTGGCGCGCTCGTGCTCGAGGAGGCGGCCACCGGAGCGGACGACGCCCTGATCGCGCAGAGGGTGCGCGGCGCGGGGAAGGTCGGGGTCGATGTGCCGGTCGGCTGGCCGCGCCGCTTCGTCGAGCTGCTCGGCGCCCAGGCGACCGGGACCCTCGCGCCGCCCGGGTCGACCGGGGACGAGTGGCGTCGAGGACTGGCGATGCGGGAGACCGACCGTGCCGTCCACGCCCGCACCGGCCTGACCCCGCTGAGCGTCTCCACGGACCGCATCGCCCATCCCGCGCTGCGCTGGGCCGGGATCGAGGCGCGGCTGCGGGAGGAGGGGATCGACGTCGCCCGTGACGGGAACGGGCGGATCTGCGAGGTCTACCCCGCGGCGGCGCTGCGGCGGTGGGGTCTGCCGCACCGCGGCTACAAGGGCACAGGCGGGCGCGCGGCGCGTCGCGGACTGGTCGAGGCGCTCGGCGGGCGGTTCCCCGGCCTGGACTGGGCCGGCCACGACGCCGCCTGCGTGGAGGAGGACGATGTCCTGGACGCGGTGATCGCCGCGCTCATGGCCCGGGAGGTCGCCCGCGGCCGTGCCGTCCCGCCGCCGGACCCGCTGCGGGAGATCGCCCTGGTAGAGGGGTGGATCTGGCTGCCCCGGTAGTCCGCAGCGTCCGGTCGGTCCCCAGCGCACCGCGTCCAGGTGCGATCCTGTCGGCCGGCCCCGCCGCGACGGCTCACTCCGTCTCGGGCAGGTCCTCCTCGCGCAGCCTCGGCTCGACCCGCCGGTCGGGGGCGAAGCCGGCCTTGTCGGCGAAGAAGGCGCGGATGCGGTCCATGTCGGCTCGCACGTCCCCGGTCACCTCCATGATCGGGCCGAGCCCGCTGGTCATGGTGGTGCGGTCCACGTAGCCGAGGGTGAGCGGGAGCCCCGTCGCGCGCGCGATCCGGTAGAAGCCGGACTTCCAGTGCGTGTGCTCCCCGCGCGTGCCGTCCGGGGTGATGACCAGCCCGAACACCGTGCCGGTGCGGACCAGGGCGATGACCTCGTCGACCACCTTGGCGGGGTCGCTGCGGTCCACCGGGATGCCGCCGAGCGTTCGCATCACCGGCCCCTTCCAGCCGGTGAACAGGTCGTGCTTGCCCAGCCAGCGCAGTTTGATCCGCAGCCGCCAGGCGATCCCCAGCATGAGTACGAAGTCCCAGTTCGAGGTGTGCGGGGCGCCGATGAAAAGCGTGGGCCGGTCCGGGACGCGCTCGACGACGAGCCTCCAGGGCGACACCGCCCAGAACAGGCGCGCGATGAGCTGACGGATCATGGTGCGAGGGTATGCGCTGATCGGGGCGCGGACGGACGAATGCCCATGTCCGGGCTGATCGGTCCGCGAGCGAAGGTCCCGCCGTGCGGTCGGGGCCCGGCCCACAGGGCCCGCCTGCCGCTCATTCGCCCCGCGGCGGCCTGCGGGTCTGCTTGAGGTCGGCGCGGCGACGCTTGGCGGCGAGGCGTCGGCGGCGGGAGCCGGCCGTCGGTCGGGTCGCCCGACGCGGCACCTCCGGGGCGACAGCCTCGCGCAGCAGCGCGGCGAGCCGCTCGCGCGCCGCCCGACGGTTCCGGTGCTGCGAGCGCTGCTCGGAGGCGGTGACGGTGAGGACCGTGCCGGCGGTGCGGGTCGCGAGACGTTCGAGCACGCGGGCACGCTGGACCTCGTCCAGGGCCGAGGTGGCGGCGAGGTCCAGGCTCAACTGCACCCGCGAGTCGGCGGTGTTCACTCCCTGACCGCCCGGCCCGGAGGCATGGGAGAACTGCTCCACCAGCTCCGCGGCGGGGATGCGCAGGCCGCGGGGTGCGCCCGGTCCCGGGGCCACGAGCAGGTCGTCCATGCCCCCAGTCTGCCGTCCGCGCCGGTGTGCCGCGTTGCGCGGACGATCATGGACGCCGGGTACGAGGGCCGGGCCGGGCTCGCCCACCCCTGGCCGTACGGCGCCGACGGGGGCACGATGGGGTCATGGCTGATCCGAAACAGACCCTGACCCCCGAGCAGATCGCCGACGCCGGGCTCACCGGCTGGCATCAGGAGGGCGAGGCCCTCATCGCACACTTCGACACCGGCGACTTCGCGACCGGGCTCGCGTTCGTCAACCGCGTCGGAGTCTCCGCCGAGGCGGCGAACCACCATCCCGACATCCTCCTGACCTATCCCGAGGTCACCGTGACCCTCTCGAGCCACGACGTGGGCGGGGTGACCTCCCGCGACCTCGCCCTCGCCGGGACGATCAGCACCCATGCCGAGGAGCTCGGCGTGGCACGCTCGAGCGCATGATCGAGAACTCGAAGCTCACCGTCATCGGGGCCGGCGCCGTCGGCTCGAGCGTCGCCTACGCGTCCCTCATCCGCGGCTCCGCCCGCCACGTCGCCCTGTACGACATCGACGCCCCGAAGACCGAGGCCGAGGTGCTCGACCTCGCCCACGGCACCCTGTTCACCCGCGCCAGCGACATCATCGGCGGCTCCGACATCGGCGTCGCCGAGGGCTCGCACGTCGTGGTGATCACCGCCGGCGCCAAGCAGAAGCCCGGACAGACGCGCATCGAGCTCGCCGCGACCAACGCGAAGATCGTCGGCTCGATCGTGCGGGACGTCCTCGAGGTCGCCCCGCACGCGATCATCGTCATCGTCACCAATCCCTGCGACGTCCTTACCATGCTCGCCCACGAGGCCTCGGGACTGCCGCCCGAGCGGGTGTTCGCCTCCGGCACCGTGCTGGACACCTCGCGCCTGCGCTGGGAGATCGCGCGCCGCACCGGGGTGGCGCCCACCTCCGTCCATGCCCAGATCGTCGGCGAGCACGGCGACACCGAGTTCCCGCTGTGGTCCGCCGCCCGCATCCACTCCGTGCCGATTCTCGAGTGGCGCGGGGAGGACGGGGCGCCCCTGTTCACACTCGAGGAGCTCGACCGCATCGCCGTGGACGTCCGCGAGGCCGCCTACAAGGTCATCCAGGGCAAGGGGGCGACCAACTATGCGATCGGGCTCTCCAGCGCCCGCATCGTCGAGGCGATCCTCTCCGACGAGAATGCCGTGCTGAACGTCGCCACCGTGCTCTCCGACTTCCACGGCATCGACGGCGTCGCCCTGTCGGTCCCGAGCGTCGTCGGCTCCACCGGCGCCCGGCCGATCCGGGAGACGCCGTTCTCGGCCGAGGAGCTGGAGAAGCTGCGCGCGAGCGCCGCCGCGCTCGAGGAGGTCGCCGCCGGGCTGCGGGGCTGAGGCACGCCTGCCGGGGCCGGCCTCCCTACCCGCGGGTCTGTACGTCGGCCCGACGAGGGGCTAGTGTGCCGGCACCTGGAAGGACCCCGGAACACGACGACGTGCGGAGGACCTCATGAACCCCGATCCCATCACGCTCTCCCTGGGCAGTCTCACCACGGTGGGGGTGATCGTGGTGATCGCTCTGATCGCGATCGCGATGGCCCTGCGCTTCCGTGCCGAGGTGCTGCGGGCCCGCACCGGCACCGAGGCGATGAACGAGGTCGCCGGCGCCGTGCAGGAGGGAGCCGCCGCCTATCTCCGCAGGCAGCTGCGCACCCTCGGCGTGTTCGCGGTGATCGCGTTCCTCCTGCTGCTCCTGCTGCCCACCCACGGCGCCGAGGGCACGGAGGGGATGCTGCTGCGCGGCGCCCGCTCGGTCGCCTTCCTCGTCGGCGCCGCGTTCTCCGGTCTGATCGGCTATCTCGGCATGTGGCTCGCGGTGCGCGCGAACGTGCGCGTGGCCGCCGCCGCGCACGAGACCGGCCGCGACCCCGCGATGCTGATCGCGGTGCGCACGGGCGCCTGCGTCGGCATGGCGACGATCGGCTTCGGCCTCCTCGGCGCCGGGGCCGTGGTGCTGCTCTTCCGCGGGGACGCCGCGCTCGTGCTCGAGGGATTCGGCTTCGGCGCCGCGATGGTCGCGATGTTCATGCGCGTCGGCGGCGGCATCTTCACCAAGGCGGCCGACGTCGGCGCCGATCTCGTGGGCAAGGTCGAGCAGAACATCCCCGAGGACGATCCCCGCAATGCCGCGACCATCGCCGACAACGTGGGCGACAACGTCGGGGACTGCGCCGGCATGGCCGCGGACCTCTTCGAGTCCTACGCGGTCACGCTCGTCGCCGCGCTGATCCTGGGCCGGGCCGCGCTCGGCGAGGCCGGGATGGTCTTCCCCCTGATCGTCCCCGCGATCGGCGTGATCACGGCGCTGATCGGCATCTACCTCACCACCCCGAAGCGGGGCCAGAGCGCGCTGACCACGATCCGTCGCTCCTTCCTGCTCTCCGCGATCGTCTCCGCCGTGCTGTGCACGATCGCAGCCTTCGTGCACCTGCCCGCGAGCTTCTCCGCCCTCGGCATCGAGGGCGCCTCCGCCGCGATCGACGACCCGCGGATCGTCGCCGCCGGCGCCGTCGTGATCGGCATCGCCCTCGGCATCGCGATCCTCTATCTCACGGGCTACTACACCTCGACCGAGGACCGGCCCGTGCGGCAGGTCGCCGCGACCTCCCGCACCGGCGCCGCAACCGTCGTGCTCTCCGGCTTCTCCCTCGGGCTCGAGTCCGCGGTGTTCACCGCGCTGGTGATCGCGGCGGCGGTGTTCGGGGCGTTCCTGCTCGGCGGGGCCGGGGTGACCGGCGTGTTCGCGATCGCGCTCGCCGGCTGCGGGCTGCTCACCACCGTCGGCGTGATCGTCGCGATGGACACCTTCGGCCCCGTCACCGACAATGCCCAGGGCATCGCCGAGATGTCCGGGGACGTGGACGGAGAGGGCGCGCAGGTGCTCACCGAGCTCGACGCCGTCGGCAACACCACCAAGGCCATCACCAAGGGCATCGCGATCGCGACCGCCGTGCTCGCCGCGACCGCGCTGTTCGGCTCCTACACCGACGCGATCCGCGACGTGCTCGGGGATCGCTACCAGCACTTCCTCGCCCAGTCGGTGGTCTTCTCCCCGCAGACCCTGGTCGGCGTGATCATCGGCGCGGCCGTCGTGTTCCTGTTCTCCGGCCTCGCCATCAGCGCTGTCGGCCGCGCCGCCGGGGCCGTGGTCTACGAGGTGCGCCGCCAGTTCCGGGACATCGCCGGGATCATGGAGGGCACCGCCAAGCCCGAGTACGGCAAGGTCGTCGACATCGTCACCCGCGACTCGCTGCGGGAGCTGGCCACGCCCGGCCTGCTCGCCGTCGCCGCCCCGATCGCCGTCGGCTTCGGGCTCGGCGCCCCGGCGCTCGCCGGCTATCTCGCCGGCGCAATCGCCTCCGGCGTGCTGATGGCGATCCTGCTGGCGAACTCCGGCGGCGCCTGGGACAACGCGAAGAAGATCGTCGAGGACGGCCACCACGGCGGGAAGGGCTCCGACGCTCATGAGGCCACGATCATCGGCGACACCGTCGGCGACCCCTTCAAGGACACCGCCGGCCCCTCGATCAACCCCCTGATCAAGGTGATGAACCTGGTCGCTGTGCTGATCGCGCCCGCGGTGGTGGGGATGAGCGCGCTCAGCGGCCAGGCCGATCCGCTGCGCTACGCGATCGCCGCCGTCGCGATCGTCGCGATCGCGGTGGCCGTGACGATCTCGATCCGCCGCGGCGTGGTGCTGGAGACCGAGGACGAGTCCGCCGCCGAGGACGACGCGGAGCCTGCACAGCAGGTCGGCCGGAGGCGGAGCCCCGATGGTACGTGACCAGGGCGCCCTCGACTCCTGGGCCGAGGGGGAGGGCGAGCCGCTGCTGCTGATCCGCACCGCGCTGTCCGCACAGCACCTGGTGCCGCTTGCCCGCGAGCCGGCGCTGGCGGAGCACTTCCGGCTCCTGACCTACGACCGGCGCGGCTACGGGCAGAGCCCGCCCCTGCAGGCGCCCGGCTCCCTCGAGCGGGAGGCCGCCGACGCCGCAGCCGTGCTCGACGACCTCGAGGCCGACAGCGCGCACGTGCTCGGCGACAGCTACTCGGTCGCCATCGCCCTCGAGCTCGCGCTGACCGCTCCCGAGGGGGTGCGGAGTCTGATCCTCATCGAGCCCCCACCGGTCCTCGCACCGGGCGCAGACCGATTCCTGGCCGCGAACCGGCAGCTGCTCGACTCCGTCGAGTCCGACGGCGTCGACGCGGCGCTGGAGGAATTCCTCGGCGCCCTGTCGGGCCCGGGATGGCGGTCAGAGTACGACGGCGTCGTCCCCGGCACGAGCCGGCGCATCACCCAGGACGCCCCCGCCTTCTTCACCGCCGACATCCCGGCCCTGCTGGACTGGTCGCTCGATGCGGAACGGGCGACGCGCCTGGAGCAGCCGATGCTCCACGTCGCCGGGACCGAGAGCGGGCCACTGTTCGCGACGGTCCACGACTGGCTGCACGACCTGTTCCCGCACGTCCGCACGGTGTCCGTGCCCGGGGCCGGGCACGATGTGTCCTTCACCCATCCGGCGGAGGTCGCCGCCGCCGTGGCGGAGTTCCTCCAGCAGGCCGGCGGCACCCACGACCCCGGGCGCCGCCCCGGACGGTCCTGACGCAGGAGCGAGCACGCGCCTGGACGGTGCGAGAATGCCGGGATGACCGCCACCCTCGTCGCCCATGACCTCGCCGGAGGGTACGGCCACCGCATCCTCTTCGACGGCCTCGACCTCACCGTCGCCCCCGGGGACGTGATCGGCGTGGTCGGCGCGAACGGCGCCGGGAAGTCGACGCTGCTGCGCCTCCTCGCCGGCGCCGCGGCCCCGCAGCAGGGCGGACTGACTCTCTCCCCGTCGGACGCCTTCGTGGGCTGGCTCCCGCAGGAGCACGAGCGGACCCCCGGGGAGAGCGTCGCCGGGTACGTCGCCCGACGCACCGGCTGCGCCCGGGCCACCGCCGACCTGGATGCCGCCGCCACCGCCCTCGAGCACGACGCCCCGCCCGGCGGCCCCGACCCGGCCGACGTCTACGCCGCGGCGCTGGACCGCTGGCTCGCCAGCGGCGCGGCCGACCTCGAGGAGCGCCTGCCCGTCGTGCTCGCCGACCTCGGCCTGCCGATCGGTCCGGGGGAGGCGGAGCAGGTGGCGATGACCTCCCTCTCCGGCGGCCAGGCCGCCCGGGTGGGGCTCGCCGCGCTGCTGCTCTCCCGCTTCGACCTGGTGCTGCTGGACGAGCCCACCAACGACCTCGACCTCGACGGCCTCGCCCGGCTCGAGGCCTTCGTCCAAGGCCTCCGCGGAGGGGTGGTGCTGGTCAGCCATGACCGCGAGTTCCTCGCCCGCTGCGTCACCGAGGTGCTCGAGCTCGATCTCGCCCAGCATTCCCACCGTCTCTACGGCGGCGGCTACGAGGCCTATCTCGAGGAGCGCTCCACGGTGCGACGCCATGCCCGCGAGCGCTACGAGGAGTTCGCGCAGAAGAAGGCCGACCTCGTCGACCGCGCCCGCACCCAGCGCGAATGGTCCAGCCAGGGCGTCCGCAACGCGATGCGCAAGGCGCCGGACAACGACCGGATCCGCCGCCGTGCCCAGACCGAGTCCAGCGAGAAGCAGGCGCGGAAGGTGCGGCAGATGGAGAGCCGGATCGCGCGGCTCGAGGAGGTCGAGGAGCCGCGCAAGGAGTGGCAGCTCCAGTTCACGATCCGGGCAGCGCCTCGCTCCGGCAGCGTCGTCGCCACCCTCGCGGGCGCCGCGGTGCACCGGGGCGACTTCACGCTGGGGCCGCTCTCCCTCCAGATCGACGCCGGCGACCGCATCGGCATCACCGGCCCCAACGGCGCCGGGAAGTCGACCCTGCTGCAGCTGCTGCTGGGCAGGATCGAGGCCGACGAGGGCTCTGCCTCGCTCGGCGCGAACGTGCGGATCGGCGAGATCGACCAGGCGCGCTCGCTGCTGGCCGACGAGGCGCCGCTGGCCGACGCGGCCGGGGCGCTGCTGCCGGAGATGACCCCGGCGGACGTGCGCACCCTGCTGGCCAAGTTCGGCCTGCGCGCGGACCACGTGGGCCGGCCCTGCGCCGAGCTGTCCCCGGGCGAGCGGACCCGTGCGGCGCTCGCCCTGCTCCAGGCGCGCGGCGTGAACCTCCTGGTGCTCGACGAGCCGACCAACCACCTGGATCTGCCCGCCATCGCGCAGCTCGAGCAGGCGCTCGAGAGCTACACGGGCACGCTGCTGCTGGTCACGCACGACCGGCGCATGCTCGAGACCGTGCGCATCGACCGGCGGTGGCAGGTGGAGGACGGCGAGGTCGCCGAGCTCTGAGGCCCCTGCTTGCCCGTCAGCCCGCGAGCGGGCAGGGCTCGAGCACGTCCAGCGCGATCCGCGCCGCCTCGTCGGGGGAGGAGGCCTCGTGCATCACCGGATCGGAATCGCCTGCGACACCCACCAGCCAGGTCGCCCCGTCCTCCTCGTCGAGCCGGGCCACGATCACCGCACCGCGCTCCACGCGCGGGATCCGCAGCAGCGGACGCTCCGGGTCCAGGTGCAGGACGCCGTCGAGCTCGGGACGCTCCGCGAGGAGGGCGCGGCGGATCTGCTCGCGCTCGAGCCAGTCGCCGAAGGCGACCGCGAGGTCACGGGTGAACTGCATGGAGGGTCCTTCCTCGGAAGCCAGGATCCGCTCGGGCGCTCAGGGCCCGACGGGGAACAGCTCGACCGCCCGGAATGCGGTCTCACGACGATTGTTGGACACAGGTCCGACAAATGGGAGTGACCGAGGCGTACTCCTCACTGGAGTCCGGCGGTCTGAGACGCGTCTCACGCGCCCCGGGGCTCAGCAGGCGATGTCGCCCTCGACGAGCCCCTTGAAGCGGCTGCGGTGGAACACCATCGCCTCGGCGGCCGGTGAGCTGTCGATCGCGAGGACCTCGAGCAGCGCGAGGTCATGATCGCCCGCGCGCACCTCGTCGTGGACCCGCACCGTCATCCAGGCCGGCGCGCCCTGCAGCACCAGCGCGCCGTTCTCGTCGACCTCCACGTCCAGGCCCTCGAAGCGGCGCTCCCGGTCGGGTCCCGCGAGCTGGCGGGTGACGCCGCGCTGGCGATCGCCGAGCACCGTGACCCCGAGATGCCCGTGGTCCCTCAGCGTCGGCCAGGTGCGCGAGCTGTGCTGCACCGCGACGGAGACCAGGGGCGGCTCGAGGGAGACCCCGACCGTGAAGGTCGAGGCGACGAGTCCGTGGCGCACGCCGTCGATCTCGGCGGCGACCAGCACCACTCCCTGCGGGAAGTGGGAGAAGGCCTCACGGAGCGCGGAATCGGTCAGCATGCTCCTGACTCTAGGACGCGTGCCGCGCCCGCGCACGGCGGGGCCCACGTCCTGGGACCCGACCGTCATGCGGCGTCATAGTGGCAGGTCAGCGAGGTGGGTCAGCCCTCCGGCGTCGCCTCGCTGATCGCGCTGATCTGGAAGCTCGCCCCCTCGGGATCCGCGATCGTGGTGATCCGTCCGAACGGCGAGTCGATCGGGCCGTCGAGCACGCTCCCGCCGAGCTCCCGTACCCGCTGAAGAGCCTGCTCGGTGCTCTCGACGGCGAAGTAGACGCGCCATCCCATGGCCTCCTCGGGCATCATCCCGGCGGCGTCGCACAGGCCCCAGCTCGCGCTCTCGCCGGGTCCGTTGGTCGCGTAGCGGAAGTCGTCCCCGCCCTCGTCCATCCCCTCGCCCATCGGCACCAGCTCGGCGTCGAACACCGTGGTGTAGAAGGCGGCGGCATCGTCGTAGCGGTGGGTCATCAGCTCGAACCAGACGGGGGAGCCGGGCTTCCCGGTGAACTCGTAGCCCTCGAGCTGATTCGGCTGCCACATCCCGATGGGGGCGCCGACGGCGTCGAGGACCACGGCCATGCGGCCGGAGTCGCCAATGTCATCGGCGGGGACGACGACGCCGCCGCCCGCCTCGCGGGCCCTGGCGACGCGGGCGTCGACGTCGTCGACGGTGAGGTAGACGCCCCACTCGGACGGCAGGGGGCTGCCCTCGGGGCAGGTCATCCCCGCCACGGACATCGCGCCGCCGACGAGCTTCCCGTCGTTGCGGAGGATCCGATAGCCGCCGAACTCCTCGCCGAGGTCCTCGGCGTCCCAGTCGAAAAGGCCGGAGTAGAAGGGCATCACGGCGGAGACGTCCTGTGCGGAGAGATCGAGCCAGGCGCTGGTGCCGGTGCTGCGGGTCATGTTTCCTCCTGCGGTCTTGGTTCCTGCGGCGGCTCCGGCCGGTCCGGCCGGGGCTCCCACGCTAGGTCGGCCGCGGAGCGCAGGTGAGTCCGATCGTGCGCAGTGCGCCGGCACCGTGCCGCGCGGGTCAGGCGGGGCGCAGCGCCGGCAGGGCCGATAGCATCGGCACGCTCCCGCCCGCCGCGGAGGTCCCGAAGCGGAGCGTCACCTCCCCGGGGCCGGTCAGCGGCGCAGGGTGCGCCGCGACCATCGGCGCCCGCGGTGCGAGCAGGTCCAGCGGATCGGCGTGCGGCGGCACCGCGAAGGCGAGCAGGAAGGGGGCGCCCGCGCACAGGGGGAGGTCGACGTGGTCGACGCCCGTGACGAGCACGCCCGAGGCCGGCAGGCCGATCGGCGCAGGCTGCGGGTACCAGCCCACCCAGAGCGAGGGATCGCCGCGCCGGTCCGCGCCCTCGGGGAGCTCCAGCACCGCCCGCACGGCCCGGGCGCCCAGCGGGTGCGGGCGCAGCATCGTGAAGGGGCGCGGGGGAGTATCGGCGACCGTCTGCGCGAGGCGGCGCAGCTGCCCCGGGGTGACGCCGACGGTGCTGCGGAAGCGGCGGCCGAAGCTCGAGAGGGAGTCGAAGCCCACCTCGCAGGCCACGTCGATGACCGCGGCGTCGTCCGCCAGCAGCAGCTCCTTCGCCCGTCCGACGCGCAGGGCGATCAGGTACTGGCCGGGGCCGATCCCGAGCTGCGCGCTGAACAGGCGCGAGAAGTGGAAGGGGCTGTAGCCGGCCGCGTCGGCGAGATCGGCGACCTGCAGCGAGGGCGCCCGATCCCGGGCGAGGTCCACCACGGAGGCCATCGCGGCCTCCGGCAGGGGCGTCGTGAGCGGCGTCACCCTCGACAGTCTACGGAGGCGGCGCGTCGGCCGGGAGTGCGGCGACCCCGCCGACCGGGACGGGTCGACGGGGTCGCGGGGGAGGGGCGCGCCCAGCGGTGGACCGGCGGTGCCGGGATCAGCTCTCGGGGTCGA
Source organism: Brachybacterium sp. sponge (assembly GCF_001613775.1). Taxonomy (NCBI): domain Bacteria; kingdom Bacillati; phylum Actinomycetota; class Actinomycetes; order Micrococcales; family Dermabacteraceae; genus Brachybacterium; species Brachybacterium sp. sponge. The sequence continues at coordinate 1,728,093 of NZ_LRMP01000001.1, forward strand.
CGACCTCGGCCGGCTTCGAGTTGCGCAGGAAGAACGCCCCGACGAGGCCCAGCGCGGCGATCCCGGCGGAGACGTCGAAAGCGACGTTGACGCCGTGGATCTGGCCCTCGATGCCGTGCTCGGCCGGGTCCAGTGCGGCGACCGTCATCACGGTGACCAGCACGGCGGTGCCGACCGAGGCGGCGATCTGGCGCAGGGTGTTGTTCACGGCGGCGCCGTGCGGGATCAGGCGCTGCGGCAGCTGGTTCAGCGCCGCCGTGGTGACCGGCATGATCACCATCGCGGTGCCCAGCATCCGCACCGCGTTGACGATCGCGATGTAGGCGAAGGAGGTCTCCGGGGTGAGCCGTGCCAGCAGCAGGCTCATCGACGCCAGCAGCGCGAAGCCGACGATCGCGAGCACCCGGGCGCCGAAGCGGTCGAAGATCCGGCCCGTCACCGGGGACATGACGCCCATGATGACCGCGCCCGGCAGCAGCACCATCCCCGACTCCATCGCGGAGAAGTCGCTCATGTTCTGCATGAACAGCGGGATCATCAGCATGCCGCCGATCATCGCCATGAACACCAGCATGCCCAGCACGGTGCCGAGGGTGAACATCGGATTGCGCAGGATCCGCAGCTGCAGCAGCGGCTCCTCGATCCGCAGCTGGCGCCGCACGAACCACACCAGCGCGACCACGCCGACGGCCAGCGGCGCGATCACCTGCGCGCTCGCCCAGCCGGAGGTGCCCGCCGTGGAGAAGCCGAACAGCAGGCCGCCGAAGCCGAAGGTCGACAGGATCAGGGAGGGCACGTCGAGACGGGGATCCGTCTGCTCGGTGACGTTGCGCAGCGTGAGATGGGCGAAGACCAGCGCGCCGACCGTGATCGGCAGCATCATCACGAACAGCACTCGCCAGGACCAGTGGTCCACGATGAAGCCCGACAGGGTCGGGCCGATCGCCGGGGCGAAGGAGATCACGAGGCCGAAGGTGCCCATCGCTGTGCCGCGACGGTGGATGGGGAAGATCGCGAAGAGGATCGTCTGCATCAGCGGCATGATCATGCCGCCGCTGGCGGCCTGCACCACGCGGCCCAGCAGGAGCACCGCGTACACCGGCGCGACCGCGCAGATGAGCGTGCCCAGCGCGAAGATGCCCATCGCCGCGAAGAACATCGTGCGGGTGGAGAACTTCTGGATCAGGAACGCCGTCGCGGGGATCATGATCCCGTTGACCAGCATGAACAGCGTGGTCACCCACTGGGCGGCATTCGCGGTGATGTCGAAGTCCGCCATGAACGCCGGCAGCGCCGTGTTCAGCAGCGTCTGGTTCAGGATGATGACGAAGGCGCCGGCGAGCAGCACCGCCATCACGATGTTCGGGTTCACCTGCATCGGGGCCGGGCCCCCGGAGCCTGCCGTCCTGCTGTTCGTCTCGCCGCTCACGGCGGGCACCTCTCTCGTCTGGATCGCCACCTGACCCCTCTCTGCTCGTCCCCGCTCGACGCGGTCGGCGGTCTCGACCACCTCCAGCACAGTAGGTCGAAAGTTGCACTGAGTGCAAGGTCTGGGGAGGGAGGTGCATGCCTCATCCGGCCGCGCTCATCGCACAATGGAGCGGTGTCCGCCCCCTCCTCCCTCCTCGTGCGCGCCGACGAGTCCATCGCCTCCCTCGCCCCCGGGTACTTCGCCCTCGTGATGGCGAGCGGGATCGTCTCCGTCGGCCTGCGGATGACGGGCTTCGGGGCGGCGGCCCGTGCGCTGCTGGTCCTCGCCCTGCTCGTCGCGGCGGTGCTCGTCGTGCTCTTCGCGCTGCGCGCCCTGCGGCACCGCGTGCGGATGCGGGCCGATGCCCGAAGCCCCGAGCGCGCCTTCGGGTTCTTCACGATCGTGGCGGCCGCGAGCGTGCTCGCCGTCGGTCTCCAGGCCGAGGGGTCCGGCGGCGCGGCCTTCGTCCTGCTGATGCTCGGCGCGGCGATCTGGGCGGTGCTCGGCTACGTTCTGCCCTGGCAGGTGCTGATGGCCCGCGACGGCGGCAGGATCCTCGAGCGCACCGACGGCAGCTGGTTCGTGTGGTCGGTGGCCTCCCAGTCGCTCGCCGTCGGCCTCTCCGGCGTGCGGCCGCCCGACGGGGACGCCGCGCACCTGCTCGGTGCGCTGACCGTGATGGCCTGGTCGGTGGGGACGATCCTGTACGCGGGGATCGCCGTGCTCGTGATCCTGAGGGTCGTGCACTTCGGGATCACTCCGGAGCAGTTCCAGCCCACCTACTGGGTCTCCATGGGGGCGCTCGCGATCGCCGTCGTCGCCGGCACCGCGATCTACGAGATGCCGCCGGTGCCGATGGTGGAGGCGGCGCGGGGGCTGATCGGCGGGACCGTGGTGATCTTCTGGTGCTTCGCGCTGTGGCAGGTCCCGCTGCTGCTCGGCGCCGGGGTGTGGCGCCATCTCGTCCACCGCGTGCCGCTGCGGTACGAGCCGGCGCTGTGGTCGATGGTGTTCCCGCTGGGCATGTTCGCCGTCGCCTCGATGCGGCTGGGGCGGAGCGAGCGCCTGCCCCTCGCCGAGGCCGTCGGGGAGGTGGGCCTCGTCGTGGCCGTGATCGCCTGGGCGGCGGTCGCCGGGGGCCTGGTGCTCACCCTTGCGCGGGCTCTGGCCGCGTCCCGTCGCTGACGGCTCGCCGCCCCGCCCCTCCACGTCCGCCGCACGGCCATGGACGCGGGGCCGCTCGAGTGCTTGGGTGGGGACGACGGCCCCTGGACACGACGGGAGCCCCGTGCGAGGAGCGATCGACATGTCCGCTGCACCCGCTGCACCCGCTCCGGTGACACCGCCCGCACCCGGCGAGCTCGTCATGGACCTGATCCTCTCCCTCGACGGCTGCGCGGCCGGCGAGGGCTGGCCCGGCTGGTGGGGTCTGCAGAGCCAGGAGTACCTCGACTTCCTCGCCGAGCAGCCCGAGTGCGTCACTCTGCTCGGCGCGACGACCTACCGGCTGATGTCCGCCATGGCGACGCAGGCGGAGGAGCTCGACGTCTCCGAGGACGAGAAGGAGAGCTTCGCCCAGATGGGACGGGCGCCCAAGGTCGTCTTCTCCTCGACGCTCAGCGAGCCCCTGGACTGGCAGAACACGACCCTCGTCAGCACCGACGCCGCCGAGGCGGTGCGGGGGATGAAGGCGGAGGCGACGAGGCCGCTGGTGCTCTCCGGCAGCCTGAGCCTCGGCCACTCGCTCATGAAGGCCGGGCTCGTGGACCGGTTCCGCGTGGTGCTCTTCCCCGTCATCACCGGCCGCACCGGCCTCGAGCGGATCTGGGAGCAGTTCGAGGACTTCTCCCTCGAGCTGCTCGCCGCACGCACCTTCGAGGGCGGCCTGCAGCTGCTCGAGTACTCGCCGACCCACCTCGAGCGGCCGCCCGGCACGGCCTGGGACCGCAAGGCGGCCGACGGGTCCTGATCCCGACGGCCGCCGCGGCGCCGCTCCCGTCAACGGGGGCTGAGCGCCCGGGCCCGCCGACCCGCCCTCGTGCGGACCCCGTCGGCCGCCGGAGCGGCGCTCAGCTGAACTGGATGCCGCCGTCGACGAGCATCGTCTGCCCGGTGACGTAGTCCGAGTCGGGACCCGCCAGGTAGGACACCATCGCCGCGACGTCCTCCGGCACGGAGACCCTGCCCAGGTGGATCGAGCGCGCGTTCTCCTCGAGCGCCTCGCCTCGCTGCTGGCCGTGCTTCGCCGCGAGCTTCTCGTCGATCAGGTCCCACATCGCGGTGCCGACGATGCCCGGGCCGTAGGCGTTCACCGTGATGCCGTGCTCGGCCCACTCCATCGCCGCGGCCTGCGTGAGGCCCCGCACCGCCCACTTCGTGGCCGAATAAGGGCCCAGCAGCGCGAAGGGGCGGAAGGCGACGATCGAAGCGGCGCCGATGATCTTGCCGCCGTGGCCCTGGGCGATCATCTGCCGCGCGGCCTGGCGGTAGGAGTTGAAGACCCCGGTGACGTTGACGTCGAGGATCTTCTGGAAGTCGGCGGCGTCGTAGTCGATGAGCTCCTGGACCTGCGCGATCCCGGCGTTGGCGACGAACACGTCGAGGTGCCCGCCCGCCTCGACGGCGGTCTCGACCAGCGCCTGCACCGAGGCCTCCTCGGTGACGTCGGTCTCGGCGGCGGTGGCGGTGCCGCCCGCGGAGGTGATCGCCTCGACGGTGGAGGCGACGCCCTCCTGCATCGAGGGCAGGTCGGCGACGATCACGTGCAGGCCGTCCCGGCCCAGTCGCTGGGCGATGGCCTCGCCGATGCCGCGGGCGGCGCCGGTGACGACGGCGACCCGCTGCCCCTCCGGCGCCTTCTCCCGGGCGGCCTCGACGGTCGAGCGTTCGTTCGCGGTGGTGCTCATGGTGACTCCTCCTCGAGTTCCGGCGGCGCGTCCGTCGGGCCGCCGCGGCCAGAAGACCAACGCGGGTGTGACCCGGGCAACATCACCTCTCGCCCCGTGAGAAACCACGATGCGATGCCGCAGGGCGGTGCCGGGCGGCGTCCCGGGGGCGCGGGGCGAGGGGATGGGACGTCGGCGGGAGGGAGCGATCGGCGGGGCGGACGTCGGAGACCGGACGACGCGGCGGGGGCGAGGAGAGACGGGACGGGGCCGTCGGCAGGACGACGCGGCGGGGGCGCCCACCGGTCGGTGGACGCCCCCGCGTCGGCCCGTCGTGGTGACGGGCGAGCCTGCCGGGAGGCAGGAGGAGCTGCTGCGCCGGCAGCTCGCGCCGCCGTCAGTCGACGGTGATCTCCCCCATCGGGCCCCAGCCGTCGCTGTCGATCTGGTGGGAGATGATCTGCGGCGTCGCCGTGAGGTACTGCGGGAACTCCTCCTGCATCTTCTTGAAGTGCGGGGAGTCCACGTGCGGGCCGGCGCCCTCGTCGGTGAACGCCTCGATGAGCACGTAGGTGCTGGGCTCCTTGACGCTGCGCGACCACTCGAACCACAGGTTGCCCGGCTCGGCGAGCGTGTTCTCGGTGAACTCGCTCGCGATCTCGGGCCAGCGGTCGGCGAACTCGGGCTTCACAGGGAACTTCACGTTGATGAGGATCATCGTCGGGTCCTTTCTGAGAGGTGACGGGACCAGCCTGCCGTATCCGGCACGCGCGGGGAACCTCGATTCTCGCAGGGCAAGAAGCAGAGCTCGGGCACAATGGTCGCCGGAAGGAGGACGACGATGACCTCGAACGACACAGGCCGATCGGCCCAGGACCAGGGCGGCCAGGTCGCCCGGGCGATCGCGGTGCTGGAGGCGGTGGCGGAGCACGGCAGCAGCACCGCGCGAGGGATCTCCGAGGCGACCTCGATCCCGCTGCCCACGGTGTACCGGATCGCGCAGGAGCTGATCCGCTCCGAGTACCTCGTGCACCTGCGCACGGAGAAGCGCTTCGCACTGGGCTACAAGCTGCACCGACTGGCCGTCGGCCTCCATGACGATCTCGGCATCCCGCGCTCCGTGCGCGAGGAGGTCCACGCCATGCATCGTGACCTGGGCATGGCCGCCTATCTCGCGATCCACCGCGGCACCGACTTCGTCGTCGTGCACGTCTCCGACTCGCCGCAGGCTCCGCGGCTGTCCCCGCTCGGCTTCGGCTTCCACGAGAGCCCGCACGCGACCGCCTTCGGGAAGGCGGGGCTCGCCTCCCTCGCTCCCGAGGAGCAGGAGGAGTACCTGACAGGGCCCCTGCGTGCCCACACCGACCGCACCCTCGTCGACCCGGGGGAGCTGCGCCGTCAGCTCGCCGAGATCGTTGAGCGCGGCATCGCCTGGGAGCACCAGGAGTTCGTGCCCGGCTCCAGCTGCCTCGCCGCGACGATCAAGGCCGACGACGGGATGCTGCTGGGCACCGTCGCGGTCTCCGCGCCGGTCGCCGCCTATGAGGGGCGTCTGCGCCATGTCGAGGACCGGGTGCGGGCCTGCGCCTCCCGCGCCGGGCGCGCCTATCGTCTGGGCGCGCAGGCCCACTGACCGCGGCACCCGTCGGCGTTCTCGCCCGGTGATAACGGCGCTGTGCGCTCGCCGCAGCCCCTGCCTATCGTGTGCCTCAGGTCACTGACGAAGATGCAGTGGGAAGGAGACGCCATGAGCGCACCGGACGGCGACGAGGCCGTGAACGAGATCGAAGGGACCGACGAGGCGGAGGCGACGCTCACCGCCCTGATCAAGGCCGCGTTCCCGCACGAGCGCGTGCCGGACTCGGCCTACCGGCGGGCCGCGGACACCGTCCGCTGCGCCGCGGAGGAGAGCGCGTGGATGCGGGTCAAGCTCGCCCACGGTCTCGACTCCCTCGAGGCCCTCGCGGACGGACGCTTCGCCGAGCTGAGCCCCGAGGAGGCGCTGCCGCTGCTGCTGCGCATCCAGCACACGACCTTCTTCGGCTTCGTGCGGCAGACCGTGGTGGTCAGCCTCTACGAGGACGAGGAGGTCTGGGAGGTGATCGGCTACGAGGGCCCGTCCTTCGAGAAGGGCGGCTACCTCCACCGCGGCTTCGACGATCTGGACTGGCTGCCGGATCCGCGGATCGAGGAGTACGACGGGGAGCCGCTGGAGGAGGTCGTCTCCGATCTCCCCCGCGGGGCGACCACGAAGAGCGTCCGGGGCGCCGCCGTCCCGGCCGGACAGAGCAGGGCGCGCGCCGGACGCACCGGCCGCGGGACGAAGGGGCAGCAGGCATGAGCAGCATCGACCACTCCACCGAGGCCGTCGTCATCATCGGGTCGGGCGCCGGCGGCGGCACCCTCGCCTACGAGCTGACCAAGGCGGGCATCGAGTGCGTGCTGCTCGAGGCCGGCCCGTACCTGCGCGGCGAGGACTACATGAACCTCGAATGGGCCGCCTTCGACCAGATGGCGTGGGCCGACACCCGCACCACCTCCGGCAGCTGGCGCATCGCGAAGGACTTCCCGAACCTGCCGGCCTGGATCGTCAAGGCCGTCGGCGGCACCACCACCCACTGGTCCGGGGCGACCCCGCGCTTCAAGCCGCACGAGTTCCGCACCCGCAGCACCTACGGCCGGGTCGACGGCGCGAGCCTGATGGACTGGCCGCTGAGCTACGAGGAGCTCGAGCCGTACTACACCCGCGCTGAGGACGCGATCGGCTCCACCCACCGCGGGGGCCGACCGCCGCTGCCGGCGAACAACAATTACAAGGTCCTCGCTGCGGGCGCCGAGAAGCTCGGCTACCGCCACTACGCCACCGGCCCCTACGGCACCAACGCCGAGCCCTATGACGGCCGACCCGCTTCGATCCAGGACGGCTTCAACTTCCAGGGCGACAAGAGCGGCGCGAAGTGGTCGACGATGGTGCGCGAGATCCCGCGCGCCCTCGAGACGGGCAAGCTCGACCTGCGCCCGGACTCGCACGTCGCGCAGATCCTGCACGACCGGACGGGACGGGTCGACGCAGTGCTCTACCTCGACACCGAGGGGAACCTGCACCGCCAGGCCGCGAAGCTCGTGTGCGTCGCCGGCAACGCGATCGAGACGCCGCGCCTGCTGCACCTGAGCTCCTCGTCGCTGTTCCCCGACGGGCTCGCGAACTCCTCCGGCCTCGTGGGCCGCAACTACATGCGCCACATGACCGGCAGCGTGTACGCGCAGTTCGACAAGCCGGTGCACATGTACCGCGGCGAGACCATGGCCGGGAACATCAGCGACGAGTCCGTGCACGATCCCTCCCGCGGCTTCGCCGGCGGCTACTACATCCAGACCATCTCTCTCGGGCCCGCCTTCCTGGCGACCTTCGCCGAGCCCGGCGCCTGGGGGCCGAGCTTCACCCGGCTGCTGGACGCCTACGAGAACACCGCCGGCTGCTGGCTGGTGGGGGAGGACATGCCCCAGGAGTCCAACGCCGTCACGCTCGACCCCACCGTCACGGACCAGCACGGACTGCCGGTCGCGCACGTCCACTTCGACGACCATCCCAACGACCTCTCCATGCGCGAGCACGCCTACGGGCGGGCCGAGGCGCTGTACGAGGCCGTCGGCGCGGTGGGCACGCACCGCACCCCGCCGTACCCCTCGACCCACAACCTGGGCACCTGCCGCATGAGCGAGCGGCCGGAGGACGGGGTCGTGGACCGCTTCGGCCGGGCGCACGACGTGCCGAACCTGTTCGTCTCGGACGGCTCGCAGTTCACCACCGGCGCCGCGGCGAACCCGACGCTGACGATCGTGGCACTCGCGATCCGTCAGGCGGAGCACATCGCCGAGTCGCTCCGCGCCGGCACCGTCTGAGACGGAGCGGACGAGTCCCGGCGGGGCAGCCCCGCCGGAATCCTTCAGGAATCGAGAGGCAGATCTCGACCGGTATCGAGGAGAGATACCGGTCGAGATCTGCCTCTCGATGTGCGTGTCGATGCCGGACCCGCGGTCGCCCGGCCCCGGCGCGGCGTCACACGTTGATGGTGACGTCCCCGGACTCGCGCAGCTTCCCGGCGATCTCGGTGGCGGCCTCGTTCTGCTGCTGCATGGTGGCCTGCTGGGCGAGCTGGTCCTTCATCTCCTCGAAGGAGGGGACCTCCTCGGCGGAGCCGCCGGCGGCGGACTGCTGCTCGACCATCGCGTCGTACTGGGCCTTCAGCTCCTCATCGCTCGGCTCGGCGATATCGGCCTCCTGCTCGATGTAGGTCGTGATCGCGAACTGCGAGGCGGCGTCCTGGCGGACCTGCTCCGCGGAGATGCCCTGCTGCTCGAGGGCGCTGACCACCTCGTCCCCCGAGCCCAGACCGCTCTGCTCCGCGATCTCGTCGAGGGTGGTGTCGATGTCCTTGTCGGTGGCCTTGATGCCCGCGTCCTCGGCCCCCTGGCGCAGCAGCTCGTTGCTCACGAGCTGCTCGGCGACCTGGGTCTTCAGCTGCTCCTCGTCGGGCGCCTGCCCGCCGGCCTGCTGCTGCATCGCCATCTGCTGGTACTGGGACTGGTAGGTCTGGACGAAGTCGTCCTTGGTGATCTCCGTGCCGTTGACGGTCGCGACGACCTCGGGCACGTCGGAGACGTCGGCCTCCTGGGGCTGCTGGGCCTGCGGGTCGCCGGCCGCGCCGCCGCCGTCGGAGGCGGCCGGTGCCGCCTGCCCGCCGCCGTCGGACGCCTGCGAGGGATCGTCCTGCCCGCTGCTGCACGCGGCGGTCAGACCGAGCGCGGCGGTGAGCGTGAGCGCGGCGAGGGTGCGCCGCAGGGCTGAGGTGCTTCGGACCTTCACTGTGCCTCCTGGGATCGTTGGCCCGGGCGACGGTACGCCCCGAACCCTGGTGCCGCGTTCCGGGAGCGTCCAGGAAGCCGGTCACAGTGCCGACGGCGTGGGGCGAATCACGAAATGGTAACGGTGCGGGCCGCGTCGACGGTGCCGGGCCCGCGGAGCGCTCCCCGCTCGGTGCCTGACGCAGCAGGACGACGCAGGGGCCCGTACGCCTCTCGGCGTCCGGGCCCCTGCGGGCGGGGGCGGGTCATCACTCCAGGTGCTCGAGCGCGTAGACCGTCATCGCGTCGCGGACGTGCTCGGCGAAGGGCCGGCCGTCGACCGTGAAGGTCGCCCCGAAGCGGGGATCGGCGACGTACATGTCGCCGATGCCGACGAAGGCCTCGGCGCCGGGCCGCTTCCCGCCCCAGCCCGCGCTGATCCAGGTGTACAGCCGGGCCGTCAGCGCCTGGACCTCCTCGTGCTGCGCGGGCAGCTCGCGCGCCGAGGTGTCGGCGAAGCCGGCCACCAGGGCGTCGACCTCCTCGCGGAAGGCCTCCTTCTCCGTGTCGCTCAGCGAGCGCCACCACCGGTCGGAATCGGCGTAGGCCTGCTCGCCCCACCTCTCCTCGACCTCCTCGCGGTGCTGCGTGTGGTCGAATCCGTCGAACATCGTGTCCGTCATGAGCTCTCCTCCTGTCTCGAGAATCCGGATCGTGGACTGCACCGAGGCGACGATGCGGGACAGGCGCTCCTGCTCCCTCTCGAGCTGCGCGGCATGCGCCCGCAGTGCGGAGACCGTCTCGACCTGCTCGTCGAGCACGCGGCCGATCTCGGGCAGCCCGAGCCCCAGCTCGCGCAGGACGAGGATCCGCTGCAGGCGCAGCAGGGCCGCGTCGTCGTAGAACCTCTGCCCGCCGTGGCCGGTGCGGCTCGGGGCGAGCAGGCCCACCTTCTGGTAGTGGCGCAGGGTGCGGCTGGTGACGCCGGTGCTGCGGACGATCTCCTGGATCGACCACTCCCGGGCCGGGTGCCGTGGCGACGCCATGGCTCCTCCTCTCGTCGGTCTCCTTCGGTGCGATCACGATCATTCCGCTTGACGTCGCGTCAAGCGCAAGAGGGCGGAAGAAGAATCGTCGCCGGGCCGCGAGGCGGGCCGGGCGAAGCGGTGGACCTGGGCCCGGGGGAGGGCTCTGGGCCGGAGGGAGGGGCCCGAGTCGAGGGCGGAGCCCGGGTCGTGTGAGAGGACCGGGGCGAGCCCCGCGGGGACGACGACGCCCGCCGGACCGTCCGGGGCACGGACGGCGGGCGTCGCGTGAAGGGGGTGTCTGCAGAAAGGGGCTTCAGGCGGCACGCCGCGGCGCTGAGCTCCGCGGCATGCCGCCTGAGTCCCGATTCTGCAGGCAGGCCCGGGTCATGCAGGCGGGCCCGGGGCGCACGTGTCGGGCCGGAGCGCCGAGTCGCCCGGCGGGCGACCGTCGCTCAGTAGCCGATGGACCTCAGGTACTCGCGGGACTCGCGGATGCAGTCGATCGGGTCGCGGCCGTAGGTGTCGTCCTGCTCGATGAGCAAGTACTCGGCGCCGGCCTTCTCCGCGGCGGGCAGCAGCGCGGGCCAGTTCATGTTGCCCTGGCCCACCTCGGCGAACTGTCCGAGGGAGAGGAAGGTCCCGTAGAACTCCTTCATGTCCATCTCGCCGGCGTCGAAGCGCTTCACGGCGTCCTCGGGCATCGGCGCGACGCGGAAGTCCTTGACGTGGATGAGCTTGCAGGCGCCGGTATAGGCCTCGAGCATGTCCAGCGGAGCCATGCCGCCGCGCTGGACCCAGTGCAGGTCCACCTCGAACAGCAGCGAGGGCGCGACGCGGCGCACGATGTCGAAGATCCGCTCGCCGTCGAACTGGATGAGGTCCACGTGGTGGTTGTGGTAGCAGAGCGTGATGCCCTCCTCCGCGAGACGTGCCGCATAGGGCTCGACGGAGGCCGCCCAGCCCTCGGCCGCCTTCTTCGAGGTCATCGCCGAGAACGGCATCATGCCGATGCGCAGGAAGCGCGCACCGGTCTTCTCGCACGCCTCGACGGCGCGGTCGAACTCGGTCTCGAGCGCGAAGCCGTTGCCGCCCGGGGCGATCGAGACGCTCATCGCGGCGGTCTCGACGCCGAGGTCAGCCTTGCCGCGCACGAGGTCGTCGATGAGCTCGTCGGTCATCTCCACCTGGGAGACCTCGACGGCGTCGATGTCGAGCTCGCGCACCTGGCGCAGGACCTCGTACATCCCCTTCTCGTTGATCTGGTCCTTGAGCATCATGAGCTGGAGTCCGAGGACGGGCATGGGTGTTCTCCTTCGAAGAGTGCGGTGGCGGTGGGGAGGCGGGCGCGGCCCGGGCCGACGGGAGGTCGGCGCCGGGCCGCAGGGCGAGCGCTCAGGAGCGGGTGGGGAACTTCCCCTCCTCCTCGATGCGCTTGTTGAGCTCGGAGAGGTACTCCTCGGCCGGGTAGTCGACCAGGTCGATCTCGCGGCCGGTCCAGGCCGACAGCTGCATGCCGGAGGCCAGGCGCACGCCGTTGATTCCCTCGGCGCCGTCGGCGATCAGCGGGGTGCCGTCGTTGACGTGCGCGGCGAAGTTGGTGAGGACGTCGATGTGCTGCTGGCCCCAGGCCGACTCGTAGCTCTTCTCCTCGACGGTGTACAGCGAGGAGGGATCCATCTCGCCGCGGAACAGCTTGGCCACGTCCTGCATGGTCATCTTGTCGCTGAGGCTGCGCTCGTCCTCCGACAAGCGGTAGACGGTGACCTTGTTCGACTTGTCGACGACGACCTTGCCCTTGTCGAACAGCAGCTCGAGGCGGTCGGTGCCGATGATGTCGTTGGTCGAGGTCATGAAGTGGCCGGTGACGCCCTCGCCGAAGTCGACGAGCGCGTTGACCTCGTCCTCGGTGGCGATGTCGCGCTGGAAGCCGAAGGCGAGCTTCGCGAAGACCTTCTTCGGGGTGCCGGCGAGCCACTGCCACAGGTCCAGCTGGTGGGGAGCCTGGTTGACGAGCACGCCGCCGCCCTCGCCGCCCCAGGTCGCGCGCCACTCGGACTGGTCGTAGTAGCCCTGCGGACGCCACCACGAGGTGATGATCCACGAGGTGTGGCGCAGCGTGCCGAGCTCGCCGGAGTCGATCAGCGCCTTGAGGTCGGTGTAGACCGGGTTGGTGCGCTGGTTGAACATGATGGCGAAGGTGGTCTCGGGATGCTCGGCCGCGAAGGCGTTCATCTCCTCGACCTGCTTGGTGTAGACGCCCGCGGGCTTCTCGGTGAGGGTGTGGATGCCCTTGCCGATCGCGGTGATCGTCATCTCGGGGTGGAGGTAGTGCGGCACGGTGGTGACCACGGCGTCGACCTCCCCGGAGTCCAGCATCGCGACGTAGTCGTCGTAGAAGGGGGTGCCGGCGTGCTTCTCCGCGACGGCATCCTTCTTCGCGGGATCGGTGTCGGCGATGGCGCCGAGCGTCATGCCCGCGATCTTCCCGTCGGCCAGGAGGCCGGCGTACATGCCGCCCTGGGCGCCGAATCCGATGATGCCGAGGCGGACGTTCTTCTCCGACATGGTGTCTCCGTTCTGCGGTGGTGACGCGCTCCCGGGAGGGGACGCGGGTGGATCTGGTGGGAACGAGGAGCGAGGGGAGGGAGGGCGGGAGGAACGCGCTCTCCGTCTCCGTCGAGCCTATGTGCGTCGGCGGACCCGTGGCCGGGGCCGCCGACGCACGGGGATCAGGCCTGCTCGGAGGCCGAGGCGGCGGCCGCCGCGTGACGCTCCTCGAGGATCGCGACGTTCTCGTCGACCCGCTTCTTGGTCAGCGGGTACCAGAAGATGAGGGCCAGCAGCGAGACCAGCAGCAGCAGGGCGGGGACGAGGGTGCCGAGGGTGTAGATGCCGTCGAGCACGGACTGGCTCTGCTCCACGCCACCGGACTGGTAGCCGATCCAGCCGAGCGCCCAGCCGACGAGACCGCCGGCGATCGCCTGGCCGAGCTTGCGGGACCAGGAGTACATGCCGTAGACGGTCGCGTCGTTGCGCTCGCCGGTGCGGATCTCCTGCAGGTCGATCACATCGGTGATGAACGCCCAGATGAGGATGTTCAGCGCGGAGACGCCGAGCATCAGCAGGGCGTAGCCGACCATGAACACGTAGGGGCTGTCGGTCCGGATCACGAACAGCAGCACGCCGGAGATCACGCCGAGGATCAGGCCGACGGTGCCGACCTCCTTCTTGCCGAACGTCTTGGCGAGCTTCGAGGCGACGGGGACCAGCAGCAGGGTGGGGGCGAGGCCCACGAAGTTCACCAGGCTCAGGAGCTGACCGTTGTTGAAGTACTCGTTGAGCATGTACGGCATCATGCCGCCGAGCATCATGAAGGCGACCAGCATGAACAGGGCGGTGGCGATCAGGCCGGTGAGGCCGCGGTTGGTGAGCATCGAGCCCAGCGCTCGGCCGAGGCCCTGGCGCTGGTCCTTCTGCTTCGGCGGGGTGGTGATGCGCTCCTCGACGTTGACGACGCACAGCAGGTAGCAGATCACGGCGAGGACGCCGCAGCCGAGGGCGGCCCACATCATCCGGGTCCCGGACATCTCCGACTGGCCGGAGACCTGGACGAAGACGACCAGGGGCAGGAGCACGGAGATCGCGAGGTTCGCGAGGGTGCCGCCGAGGGAGCGGAACACCGACAGCGAGGCGCGGTGGCCGGGGTCGTTGGAGATCACCGAGGCCATGGAGCCGTAGGGAATGTTGATCAGGGTGTAGAAGACCGAGCCCCACAGGATGTAGGTGGCGACCATCCAGGCCAGGCGGGTGCCGTAGGCGCCGTCGGCCACGAAGGGCGAGAACATCAGGAACGCCATGATCGTCACCGGGATCATGATCCGCAGCAGCCAGGGCTTGAAGCGGCCGGAGCGGCCGGGCTTCAGGGTGTCGATCAGACGGCCGGCACCGACGTCGGTGAACGCGTCGAGGATGCGCGCGACGAAGAGCAGGGTGCCGACGTGGCCGGCGCTGATGCCCATGACGTTCGTGTAGAAGATCATGAAGAACGTGGACTGGAGGATGAACGTGAAGTCGTTCCCCCAGTCGCCGAACATGTAGCCGAGCTTGTCGCGCCAGCTGAACGGTCTGATGTCCTTCTTCTGCGCGGGTGTCGCGGGTGTCGCTGCGGTGGTGCTCATCGTCGTAGCTCCTTCGGGCTCATCCTTGAGTCGCGAGAGCGGCATGCGCGGGGGTGCGGGCTGCTCTGATCGCGGTGCTCTCCGGCGGACCGGCGAGGTGGGGTGCTGAGAGTCTGGTCAGGAGCGCTGAGGAGGTGGCGATGTTGCCGGAGGTTGCAGTGTTGCCGAATGGTCTCGAACTTGTTGCCTGGCGAGTAACAGAGGTCTCACCAGCGACGATGTTCTTACTGCGAAGAAGAGATGTAGGTCACGTCGCCGGGTGGCGGCTCATGTTCTCTGGCTCGTTGCCAATAGTTGCCAGTGGAGGCCCGGCGGACGGCTCGGTGCGCCGAGCGGAGCTGCGCCCGGCCACGCACGCCGGTGCGTCACGCGGGGCCTCGGAGGCGCTGGCGGCGACGACGGACGGCCGGGCCGCCCACGAGGGGCGACCCGGCCGTCCGGGAGGTGTGCGGCGGTGCCGCAGGCGGTTATCGCCCCGTCGGGGGCGCGGCCGCGGCGAGGCTCAGTAGAGGTTCAGGAAGGCCTGGAGGACCTCGACGGTGTCGCCGTCGATCTCGTCGGAGCCGCTCTGGGTGGCGCCGATCTCGTGCTGCAGGCCGGCGACGGTGTCCTCGCCGATCTTGCCGTCCTGCGAGGTCTTGGCCCAGGCCTGCAGGGCGAGGGTGGTCTCCTCGTCCATCTCGCCGGTCTGCTCGACGCCCAGCCAGTCCTGGAGGGCGGTGATGGTCTTCGGGCCCATCTTGCCGTCGACCGCGAGGGTGCCGGCGACGGAGAGGTCGCCGGTGGCCTTGGAGCCGGGCTCGCCCTTGGACTCCTGCGGGGCCGGGGCGGCCTCCTCGGCCGGGGTCTCCTGCTGCTTCGGCTCCTCCTGCTTCTTCTCGGTCTCCTTGGTGAAGCCGTTCTCGTCGCAGTTGTCGGCGATGCCGTCGCCGTCGCAGCTCCAGTCGCCCTGGGGCTCGGTGCTCTCGCGCTCGGTGGAGCGGTTGGCCTGCTGGTCGGACTCGCGCTGCTCGGGAGCCTGCTGCTGCTCCTGCTCCTCGGCCGGGGCCTGCTGCTCCTGCTCGGGGGCCTCCTCCTGCTCCTCGGCCGCGGGGGCGCCCGAGGTGTCGGCGCCGCCGGAGAGCGGGCCGCCGCAGTTGGGCCATGCGCCCGCGCCCTGGCCCTCCAGGACGCGCTCGCCGATCGCGATCTGCTGGCTCTTGGTGGCCTGGTCGGCGGTGGGGGCGTACTGCTCGCCGCCGTAGCCGTCCCAGGTCTGGTCGGAGAACTGCAGGCCGCCGTAGTAGCCGTTGCCGGTGTTGGTGGACCAGTTGCCGCCGGACTCGCAGGCGGCGACCTCGTCCCAGCCGGTGGCGGCCGAGGCGGAGGTGGTCGTCGCGGCGATCATGCCGGAGGCGACGACGGCGCCGCCGGCGACGGCGACGGCCGAGCGGCTGAGGCCGCGGCGGAAGGTGGCAGCGCGGGAGGTGCGCTGAGCGTGGGTGCTGTGCTTGGACAAGGGGACGTCCTCTCACGTCGTGGGTGGTCGGCGGCCCCGGGCGGGCGCGGCTCGACCTCTTCTGACGTCGGCCACCGTAGGGGCTCCCGGCCCCGTCCCGGCAAGGACCCGGGCCCGGATCTGACCGGGGTTTTACTCTTCCGGTTCGAGGGCATGACTCGCCGAGGGAGGTTCTGTGCGTCGCTGACCTGCGGCGATGCGGTGACCTTCCTGTTCGGGGTGGCGCGGTGTGAGTCATGGCGCGTCCTGTGGCGCCCTTCATAGAGCCCGTCCACTGCGCGGTCGGCCGACGGCGCGCGGCTCGTCGGGCTCGCGACGGCGGGCCCGGTCTGCTCTCCCTGGCGCCCGGTCCTGCCGACCTCCCTCGCGCCGGCCTCAGCCGGCGTCCGGCGGGTCGAGCGCGGCGGCCGCCGCGGCGCGATGCTCCTGTGCGCCGGTCTCCAGCGCATAGAGGCCGTAGGCGAGCGGGGAGGCGGAGAACATCTCCTCGGCGTGCTCGCCGAGCCGTGGGTGGACGGTGCCGCCGCCGGCCTCGTAGACGGTGAGGGTCGCCGCGAAGGCCTCCGGGGGAGCGCTCGCGCGGTGGAACATGAAGTCCCGCGCCGGATCGCCGACGGACGCGGTGGTCCAGTCGAGCACTGCGCTGAGCCGCTCGCCCTCCACGAGGGTGTGGCCCGGGTAGACCTCGCCGTGGGTGAGCACGCTGCGGTCCGGCCAGTAGGAGTCCTCCGCCAGCCACGCCTCCCAGCGCTCCCGCAGGGCGGGGGCGATCGGGAAGGCCTCCGCGACGCGGGCGAGGTCCTCGCGCCAGGTGTCGCGCACCTGCTCCGGGGTGCGGGACGGGATCCCGGTGGCGGCCGCCGCGAGGGGGTCCACGGCGTGGAGCTGGGCGAGGAAGGCGCCGAGGGTGCGGGCGTACTCGGTCGAGGCCATGTCCAGGTGCCACCGGACCGTGCCGTCGGGGTCGACGGTCAGCCCCGGTGTGCCGGGCAGGAGGGGATAGGCGATCAGGCGCTCCGTGCTGATCCGCCAGTCGGGGATCGCGACGTCCAAGTGCGGGGCGAGGTGGGCGAGCAGCCGGCCCTCGACCGCGGCGCGGGTCAGCACCTCCGTGCGACGGGGGATGCGCAGCACCCAGTCCTGGCCGTCCCGTGCTCGGGCGAAGGCGACGCGGAAGTCGAGGCCGATCTCCTCGGTGCGCAGCGAGTCGCCGAGGAGGTCGAGCCCGTGATCGGCGGCGAGGGCGAGGAGCTGATCGAGGTCGGCGGGCGGGGGAGTCCCGGCGTCGGCCGTGGTCGACGACGGGCTCGAGGGGGAGGTCTCGATCATCCCGCCAGTCTGCCCGGTCCCGGACGCGCCGTCATCCGGTTTCCCGGCCGACGGTGCGCCCGTCCGGTGCGCGCCGGCCGCGATGCCCGCCCGCGTAGGCTCGGGCCATGCGCGGGATGCGAGGAGGCGTCGGCGCCGCGACCCGGGCAGCGCTTCTCGCGCTCGCCCTGGTCACGGCGGTGCATCTCGGGGCGCAGCTGCACGGCGGCGGGCCCGTCGCGGAGGTGACCCAGCCGCTCCTGATGCCGCTGCTGCTCGGCGCGCTGCTGGCCGGGACGGAGCCCGCGCGCGGCCGGCTGGTCCGGCTCTTCGCGCTGGGGCTCGTGCTCTCGTGGGCGGGGGACACCCTGCCGCGGCTCCTCGAGGGGCAGGCGCAGTTCCTCGCCATGCTCGGCAGCTTCCTGCTCGCCCAGATCGTCTACGCGCTCGCGCTGTGGCCGCTGCGGGGAGGCTCGCTGCTCGCGCGCCCGGCCGCGGTGCTGCCCTATCTCGCCGCCGCCGTGGTGATCGTGGGGCTGTGCGCCCCGTCGGCCGGGGTGCTGCTGCCCGCGCTGGTGGTCTACGCCGCGGCGATCTGCGCGATGGCGGTGCTGGCCACCGGCCTCGGCGTGCGCGGCGGGATCGGGGGAGCGGTGTTCGTGGTCTCCGATTCCCTCATCGCCCTGAACACCTTCGACGTGCTCACCCTCCCGGTGCACGAGGTGTGGGTGATGGCGACCTATGTCGCGGCGCAGGTGCTGCTCGTGCGCGGCGTGCTCGGACGCCGCGAGCGGGCCGGACGACGGCCGAGAGATGGCGCTGGGCGTCACGATGCGGCGATATAGCCACATCGTGACGCCCAGCGCCCGTGACCGACCCTGGTCCTGAGGGCCGACGGGCGGCGAGCCGCGGGATGCCGGCCCGATGGGGCTGCCCGGCGCAGGCTGCCCGGTGGGCCGGCCGGCCGGCGGCGGCACGGTGGGGCCGCCCTACCGGGGGCGGCACGGTGGGGCCGCCCGGCTCGACGGGCCCCCGCTCAGCCCCGGCGCGCCTCGGCGTGCTCGGCGCGCGCCTGCTCGCGGGCGCGGCGCTTGGCCTCCTTGGTCTCCCGCAGCTCCTTCTCCTCGACGAGGGTGATCACCGTGCCGCCGGGATCGGTCGCGACTGTGCCGTCGGGGTGGGTGACCAGCAGGCCGTCCGGCTGCTCGTCGGAGCGCTCGCCCCGCTCGTTGAAGGCGAGCCGCGCCTCGTGCACGCGGTGGGCGTCGGCGAGGAGCTCGCGCACGCTGTGCTCGGCCACCACGATGTCCTCGTACTTCGCGGGCAGGCCGTCGACGATCTTCTCGTGGGCGAGCATCTTCTCGTACATCGCGTCCCGCTGCTCCTCGAAGGAGCGGTAGGTCATCTCGAGATAGGCGCGGGCCTCGTGATGGGCGTCGTTCACCGCGGCCTGCGCCCGGCCCTTCGGGGACAGCAGCGAGGCGAGGACCGTGACGGTGAGGACGCCGATGATCACGCTGAGCGAGAAGGCGGTGGTGATCTCCGGGATCGCGTGCACGGCCTCGCCGCCGTTGATGAAGCCCAGCTCGTTCTCGTGCAGCGCGTGCACGACGAGCTTCACGCCGATGAAGGCGAGGATGATCGAGAGGCCGTAGGAGAGGTAGACCAGGCGGTCGAGCAGCCCGTCGATGAGGAAGTACAGCTGACGCAGGCCCAGCAGGGAGAACACGGTCGCGGTGAACACGATGTAGGTGTTCTGGGTGAGGCCGAAGATCGCCGGGATCGAGTCGAGCGCGAAGAGGATGTCGGTCGCGCCGATGGCGATCATGACCAGCAGCATCGGGGTGAGGACGCGCTTGCCGTTCTCGATGGTGAAGAGCTTGTCGCCGTCGTACTCGTCGGTCGCGGGCAGGACCTTCTTCACCAGGCGCACGAAGACGCCCTCGGAATCCTCGTGGGAGTCCTCCTTCAGCTCGTCCACGATCATCTTGATCGCGGTGTAGAGCAGGATCGCGCCGAAGAGGTAGAAGGCCCAGGAGAAGTTGTCGATCGCGGCGGCGCCGAGGGCGATCATGCCCGAGCGCGCGATGATCGCGAAGGTGATGCCGAACAGCAGCACCTTCTGCTGGTCCTCGCGCGGCACGGAGAAGCCGGCGATGATGATCAGGAAGACGAAGAGGTTGTCTACCGAGAGGGCCTTCTCGGTGACGTACCCGGCAAAGTACTCGGTGCCCATGTCGACGCCGCCGAAGACGAGGACGAGCACGCCGAAGGCGAGCGCGATGCCGACGTAGAGAGCGGACCACACGGCTGCTTCGCGCAGGGTCGGGATGTGCGCCTTGCGCACGTGGAAGATGTAGTCGAAGGCGAGGAGCCCGAGCACCACGATGATGGTGACGGCCCAGATCAGGGGGGAGACGGTCATGGAGGACCTTCCGGGTCGTGAGACGATCCCGGGTCTCTCCACCTGTCATGACCTCTGACAGGCCGCTGCGCCCGGGGGCCCGTTCGGCGGTCCCCGTGGTGACGTGCGCAGCGTGGCGGATACTCCCCCGTTGCCATCCGCGAGAGTAGGCGGCGTCCCTGGGAAGCTCCCGAACGTCGCCCGTGGGTTCGGGGGAGATCTGCGACCGACCTTCCGCCCACGGGCGGTCACCCTCGGGCTGTCAACGGTCCTCGAGCGCGTCCTCCAGCTCGTCTTTGGTCATCGTCGAGCGGCCCTCGACCCCCTCCCGACGGGCGTCCTCGTACAGCTGCTCCTTCGTGCGCCCCTGCGCCCCGCTGTGCGAGCGGCGGCCGCCCCGCTCGGACGGGGCGTCGTCCTCGAGGGACACGCGGCTCGCCTCCTCGGACTCGCCCTCCTGGGCGCGGGTCTTGTTCACGGTGCGGGCCGCGATCTCCTCGGCCTCGTCCTCGGGGACGCCCTTGTCGAGCTGGCCGTCCTTGATGTGCTGGTACTGGCGCTCGCGCTTCGCGCTCCATGCCTCGGGCATGACTGCTCCTCCTTCTCCGTCCTGCGTCCACGACCCCCGGACGGGGTGCCGTCGTGCCGGACGTGACCGGCATCTCCATGCTGGCGCGCGGGCCGGGCCGATGTCGAGGCCGGGGGCCGATCGGTCGGGACCGGGAACCGGGAACCGGGGACCGGGGACCGGGGACCGGACGGCCCGGGCCGTCGCTGCCGGAGGCGGGGTCGGCCGACGGGGACGGCAGCCCCCGTCGGTCGACGACGCTCACTCGCGGGCGCGGTCCCCGGACATCGAGCCGATGCTGTTGGACGGGGTGGCCTCGTCCTTCCAGCGGAGCAGCGCGCCGACGCCCTCGGGGATCCCGAGCGCGTCCTCCTGCAGGGCGGAGACCGAGGCGTCGATGGCCAGAGCCGTGCGCAGCAGCTCCTCGATCCCGGCGGGCTCCCCGCCGGTAACGAACACGAGCTCCTCGACCTGGCCGCGGCCGATCGCCTGGGCGACCTCGGTCGCGCCGCCCACCGAGGCGCCGTCGCGCGCCTGGCTCTCGCGGAAGCGGCTCTCGAGGTCCCGCTGCCTCCCGGCGATGAACTCCTCGGTGGTGCGGGTGAGCGCCTCGCGGAAGGGGCCGCGGTCCAGCGCGGCACCGCGGCTGCCGCCGGGGACCTCCAGGAGCCGCTCGCGGGTCTCACGGCCCAGCGCCTCGCGCAGCAGTCCCATCGCGCGCACGTCGCCGCTGAGCATCACCATGTCCACGCGGTGCTCGCGCAGCGCGCGCTCGACGGCCTCGGCGACCGCGTCGGCGTTGCGCTCCCAGGAGTCCTCGACGCGGGCCTCGAAGTTGTCGGCCCGCCAGCCGTGCTGGGGCCCGCCTCCGACGCTCGCCTTGTGGAGGACGTCGTGGCCGCCCTCGACGGTCGCGTCCTCTCCCAGACCGTTCGGGCCGTGGGCGATCGACGGGTTCTCCGGTGCTCGCAGGTGCAGGTCGGCGCCGGCCCGGTCCACGACCACCAGCAGCTGGCGCACGGCGAAGGGGATCAGCTGCAGCAGCGGCAGCAGCTGCGGGAACTCGCCCCGGTGGGCCGACTCCTGCAGCGGGGGCGCCGGAAGCACCCGGTCCACGAGGATCCCGTCGTCGGTCGCGAAGACGGAGCGGCCCTGACGTCCGCCGAGGGTGGAGGGGCTGAGCACCGTCTCCTCGATCTGCGCGAGCAGCGCCTGCGGGGCGCCGTCGGCCGCGAGGGTGGAGCGCATCCGCGCCCAGCGGGCCTCGAGCTCGCCAGCCGCTTGGGGGTCGGTCCGGGTGGTGTCGAGGTGGACCGAGACGACGGGGCCGGTCGCTTCGAGGACGGGCGTGAGCCAGGGCAGTTTCACAGTGGACCTCCAGGTGCTCGACGTGCGGGGACGACCGTGCTCCCAGCTCGGCCTCTTCGCCCCGCCTGGGTCCGCTCAACCCTGGCACGAGGGGTCCGGCATCGCAAGCGGGTTCGGGCCGAGGGGGTCGCTGCCCTGCGTGGGGCCCGCTCCGGCTCCCGTCCCGCGGGGCGGTCAGAAGGCGAAGCCGCGGAAGAGCAGCAGCGCCAGGCCCAGGCCGACTACGAGGTTCACGACGGTCGCCGCCGCGAACACGACGATCGGCTTCCAGCCGGACTCCCTGATGCTCGAGGCGTTGAACTCGAGGCCGATCGAGACGAAGGCGAGGGTCAGCGCCCAGGTCTGCAGCTCCTTGGCGGCGTCCAGCCGAGGCTCGAGGACGGCCTCGGGGAGGGACTCCGCGAGCACCGTCGCCACGACCGAGGCGAGCAGGAAGCCGAGCACGAACTTCGGGAACCGCTCCCAGAGCATCGCCAGCGAGCGGCGATCTCCCACGCGGCGCGTGCCGGAGCCGGCGACGGCCCGGCCGGCGGCGGGGGCGACCTTGAAGGAGAAGTACAGCGTCAGCAGCACGGCGACGACGCCCAGCAGCGCGTTCTGGGTGACCTTCACGATCGAGGCGATCTGCAGCGGCTGCTCGCCGGCGACCGCGCCCGCGGCCGTCACCGCGGCGGTGGTGTCGATGTTGCCGCCGATCCAGGCGCCGGTGACCGCGGGGGACAGCCCCATCAGGTCCGCGAGCCAGGGAAGCAGGAAGATCGAGGGCACCGCGAAGACGATCACGAGGGTGGCGGTGTAGGCGAGCTGCTCCTTCTTCGCCTCCACGGCGCCGGCGGCCGCGACGGCGGCGGAGACCCCGCAGATCGACAGGGCGGAGGCGAGCAGGGCCCGCAGCCTGTCGTCCAGCCCCAGCAGTCCGGCGAACCACCAGGTGAAGGCGAAGACGACGGTGATCAGCAGGATCGCCTGGAGCACGGCGGGACCCGCCGCGCGCACCACGATCGCGAAGTTCACCGTCGCGCCCAGCAGCACCAGGCCCACCTTGATGAACAGCTCGGTGCGGAAGGCCGCGGCCATGCGACGGCGCACCCCGGTCAGGGACAGCACCGCGTTGCCGAGGAAGCCGAGCGCGATCGCGTAGACCGGGTACTCGATCGACTTCGCGACCTTCCCGACGGCGGTGCCCTCGGTGAGCTCGGGGACCGCCTCGGTGAGCACCGAGACCAGCCAGGCCAGGGCCACCACGATCACGAGGCCCGCGACGGTCCAGCCGAGCGCGGCGCGCGGGGCCGGGGCGGGGGAGGGGGCGGAGGCCTCGGCCGCGGCGCCGTCGGTGGTCCGCTCCGTCGCGCTCACGGGATCAGCTCCGGGGAGATCAGCCCGGCCATGCAGGCGCCGAACAGGACGAGCCCCACGAGCGTCGCGATCCAGTCCTCGCCGAGGGAGAACCGCTTGTGGTCATCGGGGTTGTCGGGGCGCTCGGTGCTGCTCACCGTTCCTCCTCCAGTCTCGGGATGTTCCGGCGCACGCACCGGGGCCTGGAGGCACTGTAGGACATCGGCTCGGGGCGGCCCGGCGAGCGACCAGCACGTTCGCTCCGCGACCGCGTCCTGTCAGGCGCCCGTCAGCTCTCGTCCATGTGACGGACACCCGCAGCGGCCGCCACGACGCGCCAGTCCTCGGCGAGGGAGGCGATCGTCGCGTGGGCGTTCAGGCCGGAGGGCTGGGGGACGACGTGGAGGTCGATCCCGGCCGGCCAGCCCTCGACCTCGGCGGGGTCCTGCCGGCCGAGCCGGGCGCGGGGCAGGGCGTAGGCGGTGCGGAAGGCGGTGATCCCGGCGATCGCGACCGTGCGGGGACGCAGCGTCTCGAGCCGCTCGACGAGGCGGCGGCCGGACGCGTGCAGCTCCTCGCGGCCCAGCTCGTCGGCGCGCACGGTCGCACGGCCGATCAGGTTCGTGATCCCGATGCCGCGGGTGCGGAGGTCCTGCTCGTCCTCGGGGTCCAGGCCCCGGGAGGCGTCCACGAGGCGGGAGGTGAGGCCGGCGCGGTGCAGGGAGGGCCAGAAGCGGTTCCCGGGCCGGGCGAAGGGGGCGTTCACGGCCGCGGTCCACAGCCCCGGGTTGATGCCGACGATCAGCAGGCGCAGGTCCTCGCCCCGGAGTGGGTCCGGCAGCACGTCGTCGATCGCGTCGGGGTCGGGGGTCGCGAAGTCGGTCAGCTCGTCCCGGGAGGGACGTCGGCCGCCGAGCGGGGAGGGGCGACGGGTGCTCATCCCTGCACTGTATGTCGGCCGGCGGTCGTACTGTGCTCCCATGCGCCCCATGGAGGCAGGACGACTGCAGGTGATCGCGGGCCCGATGTTCGCGGGCAAGACCGAGGAGCTGCTGCGGCGCGTGCACCGGGCGCGCCTGGCGGGTCGGCGCATCGAGGTGGTCGGCCACAGCCTCGACGACCGCGGCGGCGCGGACCGGCTCAGCACCCATCTGGGCCGCAGCACGCCCGCCCGGATGCTCGAGGACCCGGACGTGCTGCGAGGGCTGCCGGACGCGCCCGAGGGCGCCGAGGGCCGGGTCGAGCTGCTCGCCCTCGACGAGGCGCAGTTCTTCGGTCCCGCCCTCGTGCCGGTGCTCGAGCAGCTGCTCGAGGCCGGGATCGACGTCGCCGTCGCCGGGCTGTGCCTCACCTACGACGGCGAGCCGTTCTCCCCGCTGCCGGAGCTGATGGCGCGGGCCGAGGAGGTCGTGAAGCTCACCGCGGTGTGCACGGTGTGCGGGGCCGACGCCGCCTTCCACATCCGCCTGGTCGACGACGGGGCCGACGCCCGGCGCGCGACCGCCGCGCAGGTGGGCGGCGGGGAGTCCTACCGGGCGCGCTGCCGCGCCCACCGCGATCCCGCCGCGCGGGAGCCGCGCCGGCTCAGGTGAGCGGCTCGGCGCCCTGCTCGAGCAGCTCGATGCCGTCGAGGTCCCACTGCCCGTCGATGCGTCGCACGTAGTAGCGCAGCGGCACCTCGACCTGCTGCCCGTCGACCGTGTACGTCTCGGTCACCTCGAACACCGCATAGCCCTGACGGTTGATGCGGTCCTCGACCTCTTAGTCCACGGCGCTGACCGCGCCGAGCTCCTGCTCGAACACCTCGCAGCTGGTCAGACCGGCGCCGGTGCGGAACTGCTCGGTGGTGGAGTCCATGAACAGCTCGCAGTCGGTGGTCTCGAGCGCGCTGTAGAAGTCCTCGAGCGTGGACTGCGGGTTCCCCCGCGTCAGCAGCTGCACCGCGATGAGCACCGCCATCGCGCCGACGACGAGCAGACCCACCGCGGCGACGCCGGCCAGCAGCAGCCAGTGCCACATCGGTCGCTTCGGACGACCGCCGCGGGCGGGCGGCGGGCCTCCCTGGACGGGCTGGGCGTGGACCATGTCGTCTCCCGGGGATGAGGGGCGGCGGCGAGCTGCCGCGGCGGAGAAGCGAGGGCGATGAGGTGCTGAGGCGGAGGGGCCCCGGGACGGGGCGCCTCCGGAGCGGAGCATCCCACATCGTCCGGCGCTCCGCGATGGGGAGCACTCCCCGTCCGCTCCCGTCCGCCCCGTGCCCGCTCCTGCCGTCCCGCCTGCGCACGCCTCACCCGTCCTGCCTCCCCGCCTCGCTACGCTGGCACGATGATCCTCACCCCGGACCAGGCACCCGTCGGCTCCCCGCACCCCGCCCGCCCGGGCGGCGAGCCCGAGCCGATCACCGCCGTGCGCTACTCGGCCGAGGCGGGGGAGCGCGCCGAGCAGGCGCTGCCCGCCGAGGCCGGAGCGGCGGGGATCGTCGGCCGCACCATCGCGACCGGCGAGGTGCTGCGCTGGTTCGTGCACCCGGTCCTTGACGAGGAGCTGAGCTGGGGCGCGACCCATGTCGCGCTCGACCTCGTCCTCGACGACGGCTCCCGCCTCTCGCAGCACGAGCCCCGCGACCAGCACGGCTCCCTCGCCACCGCCCGCGGGCTCGGCGAGGCGAGGATCCTCTACGCCGACCAGTGGAACGACGTCCAGGTGGGGCTCGAGGCGCTCGTCGGCCGCCGGATCGAGGAGGTGCTGGTCGAGGTCGACGTGCCCGAGGACCACGAGGCCGATCTCCTCGAGGACCTCGAGTCCGAGCCCGGCGAGGCCGAGCCGCCCACCCCACTGCACGGCTGGATCGACGGCCCCTCCCTCGCCGTGCCGCCCGCGGACCCGCCGCTCGAGGACCCCGTCGCCTGGGTCGACACCCGGCGCGGCACCCACTCGGCCTTCGAGTTCTCGCGCGGGAACACCCTGCCGATCACCGCCCTGCCCAACGGCTTCGCGAAGTTCACCCCCGCGACCGACGCCCGCACCCGCCGCTGGATCTACCAGCACCACCGCACCCGTCTCCAGGGCCTGTCCCTCACCCACCAGCCGAGCCCCTGGATGGGCGACCGCCACCAGCTGGTGATGATGCCGCTGCTGGGCGAGAGCCCGGACGCGAGCCCCGCCGCGCGCGAGCGCGCCTTCACCCACGAGGACGAGACCGCCCGCCCCGACCTCTACGCCGTCGCCCTCGAGGGCGGGATCGGGATGCGGCTCGCGCCCACCGACCACGGCACCGTCTGCGAGATCACCCTGCCGGAGGACTCCGGGCCCGGCCACCTCCTCCTCGAGGGCGTGGACGCCCACAGCCGCCTCGACGCCGCCGGCGCCGTCTTCGACGGGCGGGTCCACGGCTGGATCGACTCCTCGCCCCAGGAGGGGTACGACCGGGCCGACGGGGCGACGCGCATGTTCGTGCTCGCCGAGGTGCAGCCCGCCCCCGTGCGCGTCGGCCGTGCGGAGGGCGACAGCGGAGGCAGCGTGCTCAGCTTCGCGCCCGGCACCCGCACGGTCACGGTCCGCCTGGTGACGAGCCTGCTGGGCCAGGACCAGGCCCAGCGCACCTTCGCGCTCGAGCTCGCCGGACGCACCCTGGAGCAGGTCCGCGAGGAGGCCCACGCCCTGTGGGCCCGCCGCCTGCAGGTGCTCGAGGTGCCCGACGCGACCGCCCCGCAGCGCCGCACCCTGTACGGCAACCTCTACCGACTGAACCTCTACCCGTCCTCCCACTGGGAGAACCGCGGCACCGCCGAGGTGGTCGAGCCCGTCCACGCGAGCCCCGTGCTGCCCGTGCGCGGCGCGGCGACCGACACCCGCACCAACGCCGAGACGGTGCCGGGGCGGATGTACGTCGACCACGGCTTCTGGGACACCTATCGCACCGCCTGGCCCGCCTACGCCCTGCTCTACCCCGAGCTCGCCGCGGAGCTCGCCGACGGCTTCGTGCAGCAGCACCGCGAGGGCGGCTGGATCGCCCGCTGGTCCTCACCCGGGTACGCCGACTGCATGACCGGCACCAGCAGCGACATCGCCTTCGCGGACCTGCAGGTCAAGGGCGTGCCGCTGCCCGATCCGCAGGCGACCTACGAGGCCGCGCTGCGCAATGCGACCGTCGCCCCGCCGCAGCCCGAGGTGGGCCGCAAGGGCGGGGAGACCGCCGTGTTCCGCGGCTACGTCGCCGCCGACGCCGAGGTGGGGGAGAGCGTCTCCTGGAGCCTCGAGGCGCACATCAACGACGCCGGCATCGCCGCGCAGGCGGCGCTGCTCGCCGAGCGGGCCGAGGCCGAGGGGGACCGGCTCCGCGCCGAGCGGCTGCGCGGCGAGTCCGCCTATCTCGCCGCGCGCAGCGCGAACTACGCCCTGCTGTTCGATCGGACGACGGAGTTCTTCCGCGGCCGACGCTCCGACGGGGCCTTCGCCGTCCCGGCCGCGGAGTTCGACCCGCTGGAGTGGGGAGGGGACTTCACCGAGACCAACGGCTGGACCTTCGCCTTCCACGCCCCGCACGACCCCGAGGGCCTCGCCGCCCTGCACGGCGGCCGCGACATGCTGCGCGGCCGGCTCGAGCAGTACCTGGACACGCCCGAGCGCGCCGACCGCCGCGGTACCTACGACACCACCATCCACGAGATGGTCGAGGCGCGGGCGGTGCGGATGGGCCAGTTCGGGTTCTCCAACCAGCCCGCCCATCACATCCCCTTCCTGTTCCACCACGTGGGCGCGCCGGAGGAGGCCTCCCGGATCGTCCGCGAGGTGCAGCGGCGCCTGTTCGTCGGTGAGCAGATCGGGCAGGGGTATCCCGGCGACGAGGACAACGGCGAGATGAGCGCCTGGTGGCTGCTGACGGCGCTGGGGCTGTACCCGCTGCAGCTCGGCACGGGCCGCTATCACCTGGTCGCGCCGCTGTTCGAGACGGTGCGGGTGCGGCCGCTGGGCCGGGAGGGCTTCACCCTCACCGCGCACGGCGCGGGCGGGGCGCCGGCCGGCGCCGAGGACGTCTGCATCACCGGGATGCGGGTGCGCGGCGCGGAGCACGCGGACTCGTGGATCGACCACGCGGACCTCCGCGGGGAGATCGAGGTCGAGCTCGGCGCGGAGCCCGGGGACTGGGGCACGGTCCCGCCCTCGCCGACCGTGCCGGGGCAGCGGCCGCAGCCGCTGTGGGACCTCTTCGCCGCGGACCCTTCGCAGCCGCTGCTGGACGACGACGCCCGCACCGAGCTCGTGCTGGAGACGGCGAGCGCCGTGCTCGACCTGCCCGAGCTCGGCGAGCCGATGCAGGCCCGCTTCCTCACCCTCACCTCCTCCGCGGCGACGGGCGGGGACCCGATCGCGTGGCGGCTGGAGGGCTCGGACGACGGCGAGAGCTGGGAGGTGCTCGACGCTCGCTCCGCGCAGACCTTCGAGTGGCGACGCCAGACCCGTCCCTTCGAGATCGCCTCCCCGCGGCCGTGCCTGCATCACCGCCTGGTGGTGACCACCTCCGAGGGCCCGCTGCGGCTGGCGGAGCTCGAGCTGCTCGCCTGAGCGGGCGCCGGCCGCCGCACGAGCCCTCCGCGCCCCGAGAGCGGGGTGCCCGCGCGGCGGTCGATCAGCACCCACGGCAGGGTCATCGCCGCCCACACCGCGGCGATCAGCACGGCCTCGACCAGCAGGTACTGCGGCCACGGCCCGAGCAGGTCCAGGATGCTCGGCCCGGCGGGCGCCCGGTTCAGGTAGCCGTAGTTCGCGCCGGTGAGGGAGTTGCCGGTGACGGCGATCCCCGCCCACAGCAGCGTCGCCGCGTAGGCGATCCCGTACCCGCGCCAGGTGGGCCGGTAGCCGAGCCCCCACACCAGCACCACCGGGGCGAGCACTCCGGCGCCGTGCGCGATCCAGTACTCCGCGAACTCCAGCGGCACCCACACGAAGTAGTTCAGGTCCGGGGTGAGCACCGACTGCATGTTCAGCGTCAGCCCCCAGAACCAGCACACCACCACCGCCCAGCGCGCCTGCGTGATCAGCGCGATCGGGACCAGGAAGCGCAGCGCATCGGAGTAGTGCAGGGGCAGGGACTCATCGATGTTCCAGGCCCAGGGCATGAACCCCCATGCCGTCCAGGCCGCGGAGTTCGCCAGCAGCGCCCATCCCGCGAACCGCAGCGCCCGGTTCACCCGGGCGCTCTCGCCGCGGCGCGCCCAGCGCACCAGGACGGCGGCGGCGAGGGCGAGGAGCACCAGCATCGCGAGGTGCGCGCCGCCGTAGGCGGGCATGTGCCCGATCCCGGGGGCGGCGAGGAGCGGGTCGTCGGGGCCCGGGCCGGGGCGGTCCAGATGCATCGTCGGCTCTCCTCGTGGTCGCTCGGCCCCGCCCCGTCGTCGGGGCGCACGGGCAGAGCATACGGAAGCGCCCCGCCGAGGCGGGGCGCTCCTGCACGTCTGGGGGCGGGTCCTCTCAGGCGGCGGCGCCCTGGCGGCGCAGCCCGATCTCCTTGAGCAGCGTCACGAGCGCGGCGGCGACCACCGTGCCGACCAGCAGCGCGAGCACGAAGCCCCACACCGGGCTGATCGCGAAGGCGACGAAGATGCCGCCGTGCGGTGCCTGCGAGCCGACGCCGAACGCCATGATCAGCGCGCCGGTGACGGCGCCGCCGGTCATCATCGAGGGGATCACGCGCAGCGGGTCCGCGGCGGCGAAGGGGATCGCGCCCTCGGAGATGAACGCCGCGCCCAGCAGCCAGGCCGTCGTCCCGTTCTCCCGCTCCACGGGGGAGTAGAGGCGGCGCCGCACCAGAGTGGACAGCGCCATCGCCAGCGGCGGCACCATGCCGGCGGCCATCACGGCGGCCATGATCTCGAACGCGGCCTCGGTGCCCTGGGACAGCCCCGCGGTCGCGAAGAGATACGCCGCCTTGTTCACGGGCCCGCCCAGGTCGAGGCACATCATCAGCCCGATGATCACGCCGAGCAGCACGGCGGAGGAGCCGGACATGCCCGTCAGCCCGTCCTGCAGCGCGGTCATGAGGGCGGCGAGGGGGCGGCCCAGGAACAGCAGCATCAGCCCGCCGACGACGAAAGTGGTCACCAGCGGGATGATCACCACCGGCATCAGCCCGGCGAGCCAGCGCGGCGGGGTGAGGGTGGTGAACCACAGCGCGATCAGGCCCGCGAGCAGGCCCGTGATAAGACCGCCGAGGAAGCCGGCGCCCACGGCCACCGACACGGCGCCGCCGATGAAGCCGGGCGCGATGCCGGGCCGGCCGGCGAGGCCGAAGGCGATGTAGCCCGACAGCGCCGCGACGAGGAAGCCCATGCCGAGGTTCCCGAGCGTGAACAGCACCGCGCCGAGGTAGAGGGCGAGGCCCGCGCGCTCGGTCTGCGCCATGCCGGTCGCGCCCTCGTACTCCTGGTGCCCGGGCAACGAGGACAGCGAGAACCCGGTCGCGACGTCCTGGGCGACGAAGGCGACGTCGAAGCCCGCGAGGAGGAACCCGAGCGCCATCAGCAGGCCGCCCGCGGCGACGAAGGGAATCATGTAGGACACGCCCGTCATCACGGCGCCCTGGATCCGGCGGGGCCAGGACTGGGATGTGCCGCTCTCCGCCTTCTCCGAGGTCGCGGCGCCGGCCTGCACACGGCGGGCCGACGGGTCGGAGGCCGCGGCGACCGCCTCGTCGATCATCTCCCCGCCGTGGGAGATCGCCCGCTTGACCGGGTGCTCCACGAGCGGCAGGCCCGCGAAGCGCTCCCGGCCCGAGATGTTCACGTCCGCGGCGACGATCAGGGCGCTCGCACGAGCGATCTGCTCGTCGGTGAACGGGGTGATGCCGCCGGAGCCCTGGGTCTCCACGTGCAGCTCGATCCCCTTGTCCTTCGCGGCGTTCTCGAGGGACTCGGCGGCCATGTAGGTGTGGGCGATCCCGGTGGGGCAGGAGGTGATCGCCAGCAGCACCGGGGCGTCCGCCGACGCCTCGTCCGACGGGGCGGTGCTCGACGCGGCAGCGCTCGCCGAGTCGTCGCTCGCCGAGGCGGAGCCGGAGGTCTGAGCGGCGGTCGAGGCGGCGCCCGTTCCGACCGCTGCGTCGGCGGGCTCCTCGGACGTCGCGGCGTCGGCGGCCTGCGCGTCGTTCCCCGACTCCTCGGGGGCGACCACGTCCATGACGAGCTCGGAGACCTCCTCGGGGGTGGACGCCCCGCGCAGCGCGGCGAGGAACTCCGGGCGGATCAGGGCGCGCGAGAGCTGGGCGAGGAGCGTCAGGTGCTGGTCGTCGGTGCCGGCGGGCGCGGTGATCGCGATGATCAGATCGGCCGGTCCGTCGGCGGCACCGAAGTCCACCGGCTCGCTCAGCCGCACGAGCGCGAGCGCCGCCTCGTGGACGGCCTCGGTGCGGCAGTGGGGGATCGCGAAGCCGCCGGGCATGCCGGTCGCGAAGGACTCCTCGCGCTTCAGCAGACCGGCCTCGAGGCCGTCGCGCTCGGCGCGGCCGGTCGCGGCGACGATATCGGCCATCATGCCGATCACGGCGTGCTTGTCCCCGGGCGGGGCGACGTCGAGCCTCACCAGCTCGGGGGTCATCAGCGCAGCGGACATGGGGGTTCTCCTTCGAACGGGTTCCCTGGCGGGGCGGGTGGAGCGGGTCAGAGCCGGACGACGGTGGAGGCGTCGATCCGCACCTGGTCGGGACGGGGGATGGTGGTGCCGGGCAGGCCGACCGCGGCCGTGCCGTAGGCGAGGGCGCGCGCGAGCCGGTCGGCCGGGGCCTCCTCGAGCGCGCGGGCGATGAGATAGCCGGCGGTCGCGGAGTCGCCCGCGCCGACGGTCGAGACGACGGGCCCGGGCGGGACCGGGCAGTACCAGGCCGCCCCTTCGGTCGCGAGGAGGCCGCCGGCCCCGCCGAGGGTCACGAGCACCGCGCCGACGCCGCGGCGGTGCAGGTCCAGGGCGGCCTCCGCGACGGGGTCGAGCCGTCCCGCGGACGCCTCGGCCTCGAGCGCCGCGCCGTCCGCGCCGAGGATCTGGCCGAGCTCCTCGGCGTTGGGCTTGAGGAAGTCGGGGGCGGCGCGGTCCAGCGCGGCGGCGAGCGCGGCGAGCGGGGCGTCGGAGGTGTCCACGCCCACCCGCGCGCCGCGCTTCCGCAGTGCGACGACGAGGCGCACGTACTCGTCCGCCGGCAGGCCGGGGGCGAGGGAGCCGGAGAGCATGACGCTGTCCCCGGGGCCGGCGACGGCCAGCAGCAGCTCCTCGAGGGCGGCGACCTCGGCCCGGTCCAGCGTCGCGCCGGGCTCGTTGAGCTTCGTGGTGGTCTCCGGGGTGGAGAGCACGGTGAGGTTCGTGCGCACGCGGCCCGCGATCGGGCTCGCCCGGTGGGGGAGGCCCTCGGCCTCGAGCAGGTCCAGCAGCGCATCCTGCGGCGCGGCGGGGAGGACGGCGGTCACGGGAAGCCCGGCGCGGTGCACACCGAGCGCGACGTTGATCCCCTTGCCGCCGGGCTGGAGGCCGTCGGCGCCGATGCGGTGCACGCCGCCGGGGACCAGGGGGCCGCCGAGGTCGACGGTGCGGTCGAGGGAGGGGTTCGCGGTGAAGGTGATGATCATGCGGTCAGCACCTCGATCCCGGCCTCCTCGAGCCCGGCGGCGAGCTCGGCGGGCAGGCCGTCGTCGGTGACCAGGGCGTCGATCCCGGCGGTCGTCGCGAAGGTGACCAGATGACGCGTGCCGGCCTTCGAGGAGTCCGCGAGCACGACGCGTCGTGACGCGCAGCGGGCCATCGCGGACTTCACTGCCGCCTCGTCGGGGTCCGGGGTGGTGAAGCCGGAGGGGTCGAAGCCGTTGCAGCCCAGCACGACGAGCTCGGGATGCAGCAGGCCCACCGCCTCCACGGTCCCGGCACCGACGGCGGCCTGGGTGGTGGGGCGCACCCGCCCCGGCAGCACGTGCACCTCGAGATCGGTGTGCACGAGCGCGCCCTGCGCGATCGCCGGGGCATGGGTGATCACGGGGCCGCGCCGGCCGCTGAGGTGAGGGATGAGCTCGCCGACCGTGGTGCCCGCATCGAGCATCACCCCGGCGCGGGGATCGGCGGGCAGCAGGCTGGCGGCGGCGCGGGCGATGCGGCGCTTGGCTGCGACGTTGGTGGTGCGGCGGGCCTCGAGGTCGGGCTCGACCTCGGCGGTGCTCGGAGGCACGGCCCCGCCGTGGACCCGCACGAGCAGCCGCTCGGCGGCGAGCTGGTCGAGGTCGCGGCGCACCGTCTCGGTGGTGACGTCGAAGTCGACCGCGAGGTCGGTCACGGTCACGCGGCCGCTCGCCTCGAGCAGCTCGAGGATGCGGCGCCGGCGTTCACGGGCGTACATGGGGCACCTGCTTCGTCGGAGGTCGGACGGGGGACCGTCGCGGTGCGGGGCCGTGGACGGCCCGGCGGGATGAGAGCACCATACGCTGGAAAACCACAGAGAACAACAGTGGGACCGTATTTGTTTCTGTGGATGGGGTGAGACGGCGCGGGTGAAGGGCGAGAGCGCCTCTAGAGTGAGCGAGCCGTCCACTCCCAGGAGGAACGATGACCCCGCCGGACCAGACGCCGCGTGCGAGCCAGCGCGCGAGCCAGACCGCGAAGGCCGCCGACGAGTACGCCGCCGAGCGGCGGGTGCGCCACTTCACCAGGCGCGACCAGGCCAAGCGCTTCCTCGACGAGGTGAACTACCCCCACAGCATCCACCCGGCGCTGGTGCCGGGCGTCTCCGTGGAGGACCAGAAGGTCCGGTACGGGGTCGACAGGGTCATCGTCGGCGTGGTGGGCGCCGCGATCATCGGCTTCGTCGCCTGGGGCGTGCTCGCCCCGCAGCAGGTCTTCGACATCTCCGGCGCGGCGCTGACCTGGGTGATGCACAACCTCGGCTGGGTCTTCAACATCCTCGCCATCGGCATGGTGATCCTGCTGCTGGTGATCGCCCTGTCCCGCTACGGCAGGATCCCGCTGGGCCTGGACGGGGAGAAGCCCGAGTACGGCACCGCCTCCTGGGCGGCGATGCTCTTCGGCGCCGGCATCGGCATCGGCATCATCTTCTTCGGCCCCTTCGAGCCGCTGACCTACTACCTCTCCCCGCGCCCCGGCGCCCCCTACGACGCCGGCTCGATCGCCGCGATGAAGGGCGCGATCGCGCAGTCCGCGCTGCACTGGGGGATCAACGCCTGGGCGATCTACGCGATCGTCGGCCTCGCCGTCGCCTACATCTCCTTCCGCCGCGGGCGGGTGCCGCTGATGAGCGCGATCGTCGCCGGGCTCTGGGGCGGGGACTCCTCCTCGCCCGCCAGCCGCGTCATCGACGCGCTCGCGATCATCGCGACCCTCTTCGGCACCGCCGCCTCCCTCGGCATCGGCGCCCTCCAGATCGCCCGGGGCGTGGAGATCGTCGGCGGGCTGCCGCCCACGGGCACGGCGCTCGCCATGGTGATCATCGGCGTGCTGACCCTCGGCACGATCGCCTCGGCGGTCTCCGGCGTCGCGCGCGGCATCCGCTGGCTGTCGAACATCAACATGGCGCTCGCCCTCGTGCTGGCCGTGTTCATCTTCGCCGTCGGCCCCGCCGTGTTCCTGATGAACATCATCCCCGGGGCGATCACCGAGTACTTCGGCACCCTGCCGGACATGCTCGGTGCGAACATGTCCGAAGGCGAGGACATGCAGACCTTCCTCTCCAGCTGGACCACCTTCTACTGGGCGTGGTGGGTCAGCTGGGCGCCCTTCGTCGGCGTGTTCACCGCGAAGATCTCCCGCGGCCGCACCATCCGACAGTTCGTGCTCGGCGTGCTGCTGATCCCCTCCTCGATCATCGTGCTCGCTTTCGCCGTCCTCGGCGGCACCGCGATCTGGCTGCAGCGCCGGGCCAGCGAGCTCGACGCCGCCGGGAACACCGTCGGCATCGCCGACCCCGATCTCGCGATCGCGCCCGACGGGACGATCGAGTCGCTCCCCGCCCCGCAGGAGATCTTCTTCGCGGTCGTGGACCAGCTGCCCGGCGCCGGCATCATCTCCGCCGTGGTGATCGTGATGCTCGCGATCTTCTTCATCACCTCCGCCGACTCCGCCTCCCTGGTGAACTCGCAGCTGTCCCAGAAGGGCAACCCCGCCCCGAACCGCCTCATCACCGCGTTCTGGGCGCTGTGCATGGCGGGCATCGCCATGGTGATCCTGCTGTTCGGCGGGCAGAACGCCCTGCAGGGCCTGCAGAACCTCATCGTCGTCTCCGCCCTGCCCTTCGCCGTGGTGCTGGTGCTGATGGCGGTCGCGCTGGTCAAGGAGCTGCGCAACGACCCGATGACCATCCGTGAGCACTACCAGGAGGCCGCGGTCGAGAACGCGGTCAGGGCGGGCGTGGCGGAGTACGGCGATCACTTCGCCCTCGCGATCGAGCCGACCGCCCCGGACAGCGAGTACGCCACCGGCGGCGAGTTCGACTCCACCGCGCCCGAGGTCACCGAGTGGTACGCCCGCACCGACGAGGACGGCAACCCGATCGACTACGACTACGAGCGGGGCGTCTACCTCGACGCCGACGGGAACCCGCTGCCCGACGAGGACGAGGGCGCGGACACCGGGGCGGACGACGCCGTGGACCCCGGGGCGGACGACGCCGAGGGGGTCGACGCCGAGGGGGACGATTCCGCGGAGAGCTCGCTGGAGGAGGCTCCCGAGGACGGCGACGGGCCCGCACGGCGACCGGGCGGAGGCGCCGGGCGGAGCTGAGGCGCCGGACCGTCGGCGGCGCCCGGCGCACCCGGTGCGCGGGCCGGGACTGAGGCATCGGCCATCCCCGCGCCGCCGCGAGGAAGGCGCGAGGCGGGCGGGCCGCTACCATCGGAGCACTCCGCGCCGCCCATCCACAGGAGCTGTGACCCGATGACCCAGGCCTACCACGCCGATTCCTCCGACCTCGCCCGGAAGGAGGTGCTGACCTGGGAGCTGTTCGGCACCGCCTCGCGCGAGCTGGCCCAGACGATCGCCGACTCCGACTTCGAGCCGGAGATCATCATCGCCGTGGCCCGTGGCGGTCTGCTCCCGGCCGGGGCGCTCTCCTATGCGCTGGGCGTGAAGCTCTCCGACGCGATCAACGTCGAGTTCTACACCGACGTGCACGAGACCCTGCCCGATCCGGTGCTGCTCGCCCCGATGCTCGACACCGAGTCGATCAAGGGCAAGCGCCTGCTGGTCGTCGACGACGTCGCCGACTCGGGCCGCACCCTCGCGCTCGTGCTCGACCTGATGCGCGAGATGGGCGCCGACGCCCGCAGCGCCGTCATCTACGGCAAGCCCCGCTCGGTCGTGGACCCGGACTTCATCTGGCGCCGGACCGACGAGTGGATCGTCTTCCCCTGGTCGGCCGAGCCGCCCGTCACCCCGTCCGTGGGCTGACCGCGCCACAGCCGACAGGTCCCTCCGCGGGCGCTCCCGCCTCGGATCGGGTCAGGTCCTGAGCCGCTTCGGCATCGACAGCGGCTCAGGACCTGACCCGATCATGGTTCCGGGCCGGGCTGTGCCTGGCCGAGCGGGGTCAGCGGCGGACGGCCACGGCCCCGGAGGGCTCGCTCTGCTGCCAGGTGCGGTCATAGGCGGTGACGGCGTAGAACCCGGTCCCGTCGGCGCCCTCGTGGACGATCTCGCCCGCGGCGCGCTCGGCCCGCACCACGGCGACGAGGCGGCGTCCGTCGGCGAGCTGCGCCTGGCCGATCTCCTCGTCGGGCAGGTGCCACAGCGCGACGGAGGTGGCGCCGCGGGCCCGCCATCGCACCTGCACGCCGTCGGCGGCGGAGCGGGCCGAGACGACCGTCGGCTGCTCGGGCGCCTCGCCGGGCACGGACTCGAGCGCGGGCACCACCGCGGGATGGCCGTAGTGGCGGGCGACGAGGTCGTCGACCGAGCCGGTGGCGTCCTCGCGCAGGCTCTTCGCGCTGAAGTACACGTTCCCTCCCACCTGCGGCAGGGTGCGGGTGAGGTCGAGATGGTCGCCGAGCTCGGTCACCTCCTCGAAGGTGCCGTCGACCGCCTTGTAGGCGGCCTCGCCGATGAACAGGCCCACCCCGGTCCCCTCGACCGTCCCGCTCCACCAGTGCACGAGGGTCTCGTAGTCGGCCGCGGGGTGCCCCAACTGCCAGTAGATCTGCGGGTTGATGTAGTCGACCCAGCCCTCCTGGACCCAGCGCCGCGAGTCGGCGCAGATGATCTCGTACGACTCCGAGCCGGAGGTGTCCGAGCCCGCCGGGTCGCTGCTCGCATTGCGCCAGATCCCGAAGGGGCTGATCCCGAAGCGGACCCAGGGCTTCTCCGCCCGGATCCGCGCGTGCATCTCGCGGACCAGCGCATCGATGTTGCCCCGACGCCAGTCCTGGATCGGGGTGCTGCCGTCGGAGTGGGCGGCGTAGGTCTCCTCGTCGGGGTAGTCCTCGCCCGCGACCGCGTACGGGTAGAAGTAGTCATCGAAGTGGACGCCGTCCACGTCGTAGCGGGTGACGGCGTCCATCATCGCGTCCTGCACGAAGGCGCGGACCTCAGGCAGGCCCGGGTCGTAGTACAGCTTCCCGCCGTAGGGCCACACCCATTCGGGATGCAGGCGTGCGGGATGGTCCGGGACCAGCTCCGGCTCCTCCGACATCGCCACGCGATACGGGTTGAACCAGGCGTGGTACTCCAGCCCCCGGGTGTGGGCCTGCTCGATCTGGAAGGCGAGCGGGTCGTAGCCGGGATCCTCGCCCTGGGTGCCGGTGAGGTACATCGACCAGGGCTCGAAGCGGGAGGGCCAGAAGGCGTCCGCAGTGGGGCGCACCTGGGCGATCACCGCGTTCAGCCCGAGCTCCTGGGCGAGATCGAGCCAGCCCAGGTACTCCGCCTGCTGCTCCTCGGCGCTGAGGCCGGGGGCGGAGGGCCAGTCGATGTTGACCACGGAGGAGAGCCACATGGCCCGGAACTCGCGGGCCGGGGGCGCGGGATCCTGCGGACCGGGCTCGTCGGCGTGCGCGGCGGCACCGACCGGAGCGGAGCCGCCGGCGAGACCGGCGACGACGGCGGTGGAGCCGACGGCGGCCGAGCCGGACAGGCGCAGGAAGGAACGACGATCGACGGGATGCACGGCGCTGAGCTCCTCGGTCGGGGACGGAGGTGGCCCACCGTCGCACAGCCGACGCAGCCGGGCAAGCATGCGCGGCCGCGCCGCCCCGTGGAGGGACGACGCGGCGCCGGATGTCGGAGCGGGCGGGACGGAGGGGTCGAGGGGCGGGCCGCTCAGCGGGCGGCCGGCGGCTCCGTCGAATCGCCGGCGGGCTCCTGGTCGCTGCCGGTTCCTGCATCGTGCGCGTCGGCGGTGCCGCGACCGTCGGCCGCGGCGTGCCCTGCGCCCTCGGCGTGCCCCTCGCCGCCGCCGTGGTGGCCGAAGGGCAGGAAGTGCACGATCACGGCGAGGATCCCGCCGATGATCAGGCCGAACACGAAGGAGAAGAAGGTGTTCACCAGCCAGGCGAGCAGCGCTCCGACGCCGGCGACCCCCGCGACCAGACCCTCGAGGTGGTGCACCAGGCCGTAGGGCTGGGCGAGCCCGAGCTCATGGGTGCCGACCAGCAGGATGTGGCCGCCCACCCACAGCATCGCGATCATGCCGACGTAGCTGATCACGTCCATGACTCGCGGCATCGCGCCGACCAGGCCGCGGCCGAAGCGCTTCTTCCCCTCGGAGGCGTCCTCGTCCTTGGCCATCGCCAGGCCGATGTCGTCCATCTTCACCAGCAGGCCCACGGCGCCGTAGACCAGGGCGGTGATGCCGAGGGCGATCACCACGAGCACCGCGGCGCGCGTCCACAGGCTGTCGGTGTCCACCGAGTTCATCGAGATCACCATGATCTCGGCCGAGAGGATCAGGTCGGTGCGCACGGCGCCCGAGACGACCTTGTCCTCCGCTCCGGCGCCCTTGGTGCTCGCAGGCGCCTCCTTGGGCTTCCCGCGCACCAGCTCCCAGACCTTCTCGGCGCCCTCGAAGCTGAGGTACAGGCCGCCGAGCATGAGGATCGGGGTGAGCAGCCAGGGGGCGAACACGCTCAGCAGCAGCAGGACCGGCAGGATGAAGACGAGCTTGTTGCGCAACGAGCCCTTGGTGATCCGCCAGATGATCGGCAGCTCCCGGTTGGGCTTGATGCCCTGGACGTACTGCGGCGTCACGGCGGCGTCGTCGATCACGACGCCGATCGCCTTGGAGCCTGCCTTGGCGGAGGCTGCGGCGACATCGTCCGCGCTGGCCGCCGCGAGGCGCGCGAGCGCGGCGACGTCGTCGAGCAGGGCGGCGAGTCCACCGGCCATGGGAGTCCTTCTTCCGAGGAGACGGCCGCGGGCGCGACCGGGCTCAGGATAACGGTGCAGGAGCTGCGGATCGCGCGGCGGAGGCCGTGATCACGGCACGGGTCCGGCCCGTCCACGGCCCGGCTCCGGTCAGCTCCTCGGCACGAGATCGTCCTGTCTTCCCCTCACGGCGAACATCCGCGACCTCCCCTCGACGCGCCGCCGCGCCGGTGACAGAGTGGAGGGCATGGATATCGCACTCATCGGAGGACATGGGAAGGTCGCGCTGCTCGCGGCCCCGCTGCTGGTCGAGGCCGGTCACACGGTGCACTCCGTGATCCGCAACCCCGAGCACGCAGGCGAGGTCGAGGCGACGGGCGCGAGGGCTGTGCTCGCTGACATCGAGACCCTCGACGAGAAGGGCTGGGACGAGCTCCTGCGCGGGAAGGACGCCGTGGTGTGGACCGCAGGCGCCGGCGGCGGGGCCCCCGAGCGCACCCGTGCGGTCGACCACGACGCGGCGGTCGCCTCGATGGACGCCGCCGAGCGCGTCGGCGCCACCCGCTACGTGATGGTCAGCTACTTCGGCGCCTCGCTCGACCACGGCGTTCCCGAGGACAGCTCCTTCCACACCTACGCCGAGGCGAAGGCCCGGGCCGACGAGCATCTGCGCGGCACGGGACTGGACTGGACGATCCTCGGTCCCTCGGGCCTCACCCTCGAGGAGCCGACCGGTCGCATCGACACCGCCGCCTCGGAGTCCGGCACGGTCTCGCGCGGCAACGTCGCGCGCACGATCGTCGCTGCGCTCGCCGAGCCCGGATCCGTCGGGAAGTTCGTGACCTTCAACGACGGCGAGCAGGAGATCGGCGAGGCCTTCGCCTCCCTCAGCCGCTGATCCGGAAGCCCGTCTGGCCGCGCGGCGTCTCGCGGCGCACGTCGATCCCGTCGACGCGGGCGCTGGAAGGCCCCTGCCGGAGGTGGTCGAGCATGGCCTCGACCACCTCCGTCGTGCCTTCGACGTCCGCCTCGACGGTGCCGTCCCACAGGTTGCGCACGGTCCCGGCGGCGCCGAGTCGCGCCGCCTCCCTGGCGGCGTCCATCCGGAAGCCGACGCCCTGGACGCTTCCGTGCACGCGCACGATCCGGCGGATCCGCTCCGCGCCGTCGACGCCCGCGTCGGCGCCCTGATCCTGGTCCTGCTCCGGCTCGCTCATCGCCCTCGCCTCCCGCTCTCCTCGCCTCGCTGGTGCGTCGCAGCGCCCGCTGCGACAAGAGTATGGGCCGGGAGCCGCCCCGTCGCCGGGTGCGCCTCGCGCTCGGCGGGCCCTCAGGCACCGCCCCACGTCCCTGACCCCGAACGCCCCGCACCTGAGCCCGACTCGACACCGGGCCCCGTCCCGGCCCGCGGGCCGGGACGGGACGGGGTCACTCGTTGTCGCCGCCGGTGTCCTCCAGCTCGTTCGAGACCGCGTCGCCGCCGTCGCCCCACTGCCAGGCGGTGATGTCCGGGACGTCCTCGCCGTGCTCGTACGCGTGGGCCCGGGCGCGGAACCTGGCATCGACCATGCGCTGGCGCAGTCCGGCGAATCGCGTTCCCAGCCCGTCGACGCGGTCGATCACGTCCATCACCAGGTGGTAGCGGTCCGTGTCGTTGAGCATCAGCATGTCGAAGGGCGTGGTGGTCGTGCCCTCCTCCTTGTAGCCGCGCACATGGATGCGCGAATGCCGGTCGTGGCGGTAGGCGAGGCGGTGGATCAGCCATGGATAGCCGTGATAGGCGAACACCACCGGGACGTCCTCCCCGAAGTACCCGTCGAAGTCCTTCTGCGAGAGCCCGTGCGGGTGCTCGGACTCGTCCTGCAGCCGCATCAGGTCCACCACGTTGACCACCCGGACCCGCAGGTCGGGGATCTCCTCACGGAGGATCTTCGCCGCGGCGAGCACCTCGATGGTGGGGATGTCGCCGGCTGCGGCGAGCACCACCTCCGGCTCCTCGCCGAGCTGCTCGGTCCCGGCCCAGTCCCAGATGCCGAGTCCCCGCGCGCAGTGCTCGACCGCCTCGTCCATCGACAGCCAGTTCGGGTTGGGCTGCTTCCCGGCCACGA
Organism: Brachybacterium sp. sponge; assembly: GCF_001613775.1. Classification (NCBI taxonomy): domain Bacteria; kingdom Bacillati; phylum Actinomycetota; class Actinomycetes; order Micrococcales; family Dermabacteraceae; genus Brachybacterium; species Brachybacterium sp. sponge. The sequence continues at coordinate 1,769,424 of NZ_LRMP01000001.1, forward strand.
CCACGTTGACGTACTGCTTCGAGCGCAGGCAGTGGTCGTAGGTGGACAGCAGCGTGTTCGCGTCCGGCGGCAGGTAGACCCGCACGATCTCAGCCTTCTTGTTGACCATGTGGTCGATGAACCCGGGGTCCTGGTGGGAGAAGCCGTTGTGGTCCTGGCGCCACACGTGCGAGCTCAGCAGGTAGTTCAGCGAGGCGATCGGTCGGCGCCACTCGAGCTCGTTCGTCACCTTCAGCCACTTCGCGTGCTGGTTGACCATCGAGTCGACGATGTGGATGAACGCCTCGTAGGAGGAGAACATGCCGTGCCGGCCGGTGAGCAGGTAGCCCTCGAGCCAGCCCTGGCACTGGTGCTCCGAGAGCATCTCCATGACACGGCCGGCCCGGGCGAGGTGCTCCGAGCGGTCATGCTCCTCGAAGTCCGCGTTCCACTGCTTGTCGGTGACCTCGTAGACGGCCTGGAGCCGATTCGAGGCGGTCTCGTCAGGCCCGAAGATACGGAAGGTCGAGGGGTTCTCGCGCACCACGTCCCGCAGCCAGGTGCCCAGCACCCGCGTCGCCTCGGAGACGGAGCCGCCGGGCGCGGGCACGTCCACGCCGTACTCGCGGAAGTCGGGCAGGCGCAGCGGGGTGAGCACGGAGCCGCCGTTGGTCGACGGGTTCGCGGACATCCGCAGCGTGCCCGTCGGGGCGGCGGAGGCGACGTCGCGGACCAGCTTCCCGGTCTCGTCGAAGAGCTCCTCGGGGCGGTAGGAGCGCAACCAGGCATCGAGCTCGGCGAGGTGCTCGTCGGTGTCCCGGGCGCTGGCCAGCGGCACCTGGTGCGAGCGCCAGGAGCCCTCGGCCTGCTGGCCGTCGATCTCCTCCGGGCCGGTCCAGCCCTTCGGGGTGCGCAGCACGATCATCGGCCAGGCGGGGCGCTCGGTCTCGCGGCCGGCCTCGGCATCCTCCGCGGCCCGGGCCTTGATCTCCGCGATCCTGTCGAGGGCCGTATCGAGCACCTCGGCGAAGCGGCGGTGGATCTCGAGCGGATCCTCGTCGTCGAAGCCGCCGGTGAAGACCAGCGGCTCGTGCCCGTAGCCGCGCATCAGCGCCTCGAGCTCGTCGTCGCCGATCCGGGCAAGCACAGTCGGGTTCGCGATCTTGTACCCGTTCAGGTGCAGTATCGGCAGCACCACCCCGTCCTGCTGGGGATTGAGGAACTTGTTGGAGTGCCAGGAGGTGGCCAGCGGCCCGGTCTCCGCCTCGCCGTCGCCGACCACGGTGAACGCGATCTGGTCGGGGCTGTCGAACATGGCGCCGTAGGCGTGGGAGAGGGCGTAGCCGAGCTCCCCGCCCTCGTGGATCGACCCGGGCGTCTCCGGGGCGACGTGCGAGGGGATCCCTCCGGGGAAGGAGAACTGTGTGAACAGGCGCTTCATCCCCTCCTCGTCCTCGCTGACCGCGTGGTACACCTCGGAGTAGGTGCCCTCGAGATAGGAGGCGGCCACGAGGCCCGGGCCGCCGTGCCCGGGGCCGGTGATGTACATGGCGTTCAGCCCGCGCTGGACGATGGCCCGGTTCGCGTGGGCGTAGAGGAAGGTCAGGCCCGGGGTGGTGCCCCAGTGCCCGAGCAGCCGGGGCTTGACGTGCTCGCGCTGCAGGGGCTTGCGCAGCAGCGGATTGTCCTTGAGGTAGATCTGGCCGACGGAGAGGTAGTTCGCGGCGCGCCACCAGGCGTCGAGCCGCTCGAGGTCGGTGTCGGAGGGGGCGGAGGCGGGGGAGCTGGGCCATGCGGGTGCGGTGGTCATGGTGCCTTCCTGATGTGCCTGATGATCCTGGGACCTGAGGTGCCGTGCCATGGACCGGCTCGGCGCCGATACGGCCACCGTATGGCCGGAGCAGCAGGGTGGGAAGGGACCATCGGGCCCTGGACGGCGTGCCGGGGCATCGCGCCGGGCGCAGAAGGGCGCGGCACCGTCCGGACCGACCGATGAGCACTCGATGAGGGTCTGATGAGAAGGTGCTCAGGAACCGTCGGGAGCGTCGCCCGACGGCATAGCCTGAGGTCACACGCAGACCGGCGGACTCGATCCGCCGGCCGATCCCAGGAAGGCCGACCCCATGACCCGCACCTCCGCCCGTTCCCGCAGCACCGTCCGCGCCATCGCCCTCTCGGCCCTCGTGCTGGGCCTCGCTGCCGGGTGCGGCGCCGACTCCGGCAGCGACGAGGCCCCTGCCATCGAGGGCCCCGGTGCCTCCGAGCAGGAGGACGCCGGCACCACCGCCGACGACGACACCGCCTCCGAGGGCGCCGCCTCCGACGACGGCGCGGCGAGCGACGACGGGGGAGCGGGCTCCGCCGCCGGCGCCGCGGCGCTGCCCGAGGACGCCGACCTCGCCACCGAGCAGCTGCCGATCACCGCGGAGAAGGCCGTCGAGATCGGCCTCGGCGCGGCCGGCGGTGGCGAGCTGGTGCAGATCGAGATCGACCACGACGACGACGTGTGGGAGTGGGAGCTCGAGATCGTCGACGGCGGCCGCCAGCACGACCTCGACATCGACGCGACCAGCGGCGAGGTCACCGAGCACGACCAGGACGATGACGACGACCAGGACCCGGCCGTCGACGTGACCTCCCCGATGCCCTACGCCGAGGCGATCAAGATCGCGCTCGGGCAGGAGCAGGGCCGGGTCTCCGGCTGGGACCTCTCCTCCGACGACGGCCGGATCCACTACACGATCGACGTCGACCGCAGCGGCGGCGACGACGTGGAGGTCGAGGTGGACGTCGAGTCGGGCGAGGTCCGCGTCGACGACTGAGCGGCCCGGCACCGCGCCCGGGGAGCCGCCGTCGAACGGCTCCCCGCGGCGCGCCCTGCCCGTTACCCTCCTGCCTATGGCGAACTCGAAGAAGTCCTCGAAGAAGAAGGCCGACGGACCCGCGCAGAAGGCGCCCCGCGGGTTCCGGATCGCGAACGACTGGAAGGGTGACGTGCGGGATCTCGACCCGCGCGCCACGCCCGGCTTCTCCGGCAAGAAGGCCGACGGCAAGGAGTTCCTGCTCACCCGCGATGCCGAGCTCGACGAGCTCCAGGAGCGGCTCTACGCCGCCCACCACAGCAACGGCGAGGGCCGGTCGGTGCTGCTGATCGTGCAGGGCATGGACACCTCCGGCAAGGGCGGGATCATGCGCCACGTCGTGGGGAGCGTCGATCCGCAGGGCGTGGAGATCACCGCGTTCAAGGCCCCGACGGCGGAGGAGAAGAAGCACGACTTCCTGTGGCGGATCCGCCCGCACGCCCCGGCCCCGGGGATGATCGGCGTGTTCGACCGCTCGCAGTACGAGGACGTGCTGATCCACCGCGTCCACGGCTGGGCGGACTCGAAGGAGATCCGCTCGCGGTACACGGCGATCAACGCCTTCGAGCGGGAGCTGGCCGCCGCCGGCACCACGGTCGTGAAGGTCATGCTCCACGTCTCCTACGAGGAGCAGGGATCGAGGCTGATGGAGCGGCTCGAGCGCCCGGACAAGCACTGGAAGTACAACCCCGGCGACGTCGACGAGCGCCAGCACTGGGACGACTACGTGGACGCGTACACCAAGGCGCTGCGCGCCACCTCCACCGTCGGTGCGCCCTGGCACGTGATCCCCGCCGACCGCAAGTGGTACGCACGGATCGCCGTGCAGCAGCTGCTGATCGACGCGCTGACGGACATCGACCCGCAGTGGCCGGCCGCGGACTTCGACGTCCTGGCGGAGATCGACCGTCTGCGCGGCACGATGGGGCAGGACAAGTCGGACTGAGCCCGCCCGGGCCCGTGACCTCGGCTTGTGTCCTCACGCTCGCGGGCCGATGATGGAGGCATGGCTTCCATCACCTTCAAGAACGACCCCGTCACCACCGTCGGCGAGCTGCCCGCGAAGGGCTCGGCCCTGCCGGCCTTCGAGCTCGTGGGCCAGGACCTCGGCGCCGTCTGCGGCGCGGACCTCGCCGGCAAGCGCGTCGTGCTGAACATCTTCCCGTCCCTGGACACCGGCACCTGTGCCATGTCCGTGCGGAAGTTCAACGAGCTCGCCGCCGGCTTCGAGAACACCGTCGTCGTCTGCGTCTCGAAGGACCTGCCCTTCGCGCAGGCCCGCTTCTGCGGCGCGGAGGTGATCGAGAACGTGGTCACCGGCTCCGCCTTCCGCTCCAGCTTCGGCGAGGACTTCGGCGTGACCATGAAGGACGGGCCGCTCGCGGGTCTGCTCTCCCGCGCGGTCGTCATCGCCGACGCCGACGGTACGGTCCTCTACACCGAGCAGGTCGCCGAGGTCTCCGAGGAGCCCGACTACGACGCCGCCGCGGCCGTGCTCGCCTGAGACCGCCCGCCCCGCCGGACCCGGCCGCGACTCCTCGTCGCGCGCCGGGTCCTGTGCTTCCCGGCCCCGCGCACCCCGGCCCCCGCGCACCGGACGCCCCACCGCTCCCGGGGCCGCCCGACGGAAGGAGCCCGCCATGTCCGCCCTCACCATCTCCCTCGAGCGCGTCCACGACCTGCTGGACGACGACGGCCCCGCCGACGGCGAGCGCCGCGTGCTGGTGGACCGGCTGTGGCCGCGCGGCGTGAAGAAGGAGCGCCTCGTCCACGACGAGTGGGACAAGGATGTCGCCCCGAGCTCCGAGCTCCGCAAGGAGTTCCACAGCGGGGAGCTGGACTTCGAGGAGTTCTCCGCCCGCTATCGCCGTGAGCTGGAGGAGGGCGAGGCCGCCCAGGCGCTGCTGGACCGGGCGGAGGAGGACGGGGCGAGCACCCTCGTGCTGCTGTTCGCCGCGAAGGACGTCGAGCACAACCACGCCCAGGTGCTGCAGGAGGTGCTGCAGGAGCTCGCCGGCTGAGGCCGGTGCTCCCGTCCCCGTCGACGGGGACGAAGGTCCGGGCGCTTCCTGTCATCGCGCCCCTAACGTGGACGAGCAGGCCGTCGACGGCAGACGGCCGACAGCCCCGTCCCGTCCAGGAAGGACCTGCCATGTCCGTGGCGACCGCCTCGATCCTCCACCCGCAGCTCGACATCGAGGAGCGCCTCGAGCCTGCTCACGAGCAGATCGTGCGGGAGACCCTCCCGCTTGTCGGTGAGCACGTCGAGGAGATCGCCCCGGTGTTCTACGGGCGGATGTTCGCCGCGCACCCCGAGCTGCTGCGCGACACCTTCAACCGCGGCAACCAGGCCCGGGGCGCCCAGCAGAAGGCGCTCGCCGCCTCCGTCGCGACCTATGCGACCCTGCTGGTCGCCCCGGACGGGCCGAGCCCCGCCGCGCTGCTGTCCCGGATCGGGCACAAGCACGTCTCCCTCGGCATCACCGAGGACCAGTACGGGATCGTCCACGAGCACCTGATGGCCGCGATCGTCGAGGTGCTCGGCGCCGACGTGGTCACCGGGGACGTGGCCGCCGCGTGGGACGCCGTCTACTGGCACATGGCCCGCACGCTCATCGACTTCGAGCACGGGCTGTACGCCGAGGCGCAGGTGACCCCGGGCGACGTGTTCCGCACCGCCCGCGTCATCCGTCGGATCGAGGAGAGCTCGAGCGTGGCGAGCTTCGAGCTGGCCGCCCCCGAGGGGGACGAGCCGCTCGCCGACTTCCTGCCCGGCCAGTACATCAGCGTCGGCGTGCGCCTGGCTGACGGGGCGAGGCAGCTGCGTCAGTACTCGCTCTCCGACGCCCCCGGCCGGGGACGCTGGCGGATCTCGGTGCGGCGCGAGGACGGGGACCCGGCCGGCGAGGTCTCCTCGCACCTCCACCGCACCCTCCACGAGGGCGACGAGCTGCAGGTGACCCTCCCAGCCGGCGACCTGGTCCTCGACGCACAGGCGACCTCGCCCCTCGTGCTGGTCTCGGCGGGCATCGGGATCACCCCGATGCTGGGGATGCTGCGCCATCTCGCCGCGGTCGACAGCGAGCGCGAGGTGGTCGTGCTGCACGCCGACGGCGACGCGGCCGACGCCGCGCACCTGCCCGAGCTGCTGGACACCGTCGCCTCCCTGCCCGAGCACAGCGGCTCCCGGGTACGGCTGTGGTTCTCCGGCGAGCTCGGCGAGGACCCCCTCGCGGGCCGGACGCACCCCCGCCTCTCGGCGCATGCGGGCCGGATGACGATCACGGGCGAGCACCTGCCCGAGGGTGCGGAGATCTACCTCTGCGGCGGCAGCGGATTCCTGCGCGGCGCCCGCGAGCAGCTGCTCGCCGCCGGGGCCGACGAGGAGCGGATGCACGTGGAGCTGTTCTCCCCGAACGACTGGCTGCTCCCGGGCGCCTGAGTCCCGTGGACCGCCCGTCGCGGACGACGGAGGAGGACTAGGGTCGTCCCTCGTGGAACCCCTCTCCCTTCTCGTCCTGCTCGTCATGGGCGTGGTCGCCGGCGCCATCAACGCGGCGGTGGGATCCGGCTCCCTCCTCACCCTCCCGGTGCTGATGGCGGTGGGCCTGCCGCCCGGCGTCGCGGTCCGCACGAACACGGTGGGGATGTTCTTCTCCACCGTCGGCTCCGTGCTCGGCTACCGCCGCGAGATCGCCGAGGAGCGACGCCATCTCACGCCGCTGGTGCTCACCGCTCTGCTCGGCGCGAGCGCGGGCGCGCTGCTGCTGCTGACCTCCCCTGCCGAGGCGCTCGACGTGGTCGTGCCCGTGCTGATCGTCGTCGCCCTCGCGCTCGTGGTCCTGCAGAAGCCGCTGACCACCGCGCTGCGCTCCCGCTCGGAGAAGCGGGCCGAGCGCCGCGCCGCGGCCGACGGGGAGGGGACCGAGGGGGCGACCGATGCGGTCGCGTCGGCGGACGGCTCCGAGCGCAGCCCGCTGCGCTCCCCGCCGCTGGTCGGCTCGATCGGTGCGGCTTCCGTCTACGGCGGCTACTTCACCGCCGCGCAGGGGGTGCTGTACCTGGGGATCCTCGGGGTCTTCACCGGGCGGCCGATGGGCTCGGTCAACAGCGTCAAGAACCTGCTGAGCCTGTGCGTGAACCTCGCCGCGGCGCTGATCTACGTGATCGCCTTCTTCGTGGTCGACGCGCAGGTGGTGTGGGCCGCGAGCGCCGCGATCGCGGTGGGCTCGCTGCTGGGCGGCTTCTTCGGCGCGCACCTGGCGAAGCGCCTGCCCGAGTGGGCGCTGCGCGGCGTGATCGTGGTGGTCGCGCTGTTGGCGCTCTTCCGCGAGGTCGTCTGAACCGTCGGCCGACGGGCGCTGCGCCTCGGGCCGACGGGTCCTGAGCGCCCAGTCGACGAGCCCGGCCGGCACCGGCTCAGGACAGTAACGGCATGACCTCGGCGAGCACCTCGTCGGGCGGGAACAGGGTGCCGCCGTGGTCCCGGCCGTGCAGGGACACGAACTCCGCGTCCGGCATCAGCGAGGCCGCCCGGGCGGACTCCTCGTGGCGGGGATGGTCCTCGCTGCCCGCCATCCACAGCGAGGGAACCGTGCAGCTCTCCAGCATCTCGTCCGGCACGGCGGCGGTGGCGTCGGTCGCGACGAGCAGCGCCGCGACCGCCTCGTGGTCCGCAGCGAGGAAGGCGGTGCGCGTGGCGCGCGCACGGCGCGAGGTGACCTCCGGCCCCAGCCCCTGACCGGCGCAGAACGACTCCATGCCCTGCTCGCGGACCGCGTCGATCACGCCCGGGAAGAACACCGAGTCCACCGCGCCCCGCTGCGCGGAGGCCGAGCCGCCGAGGCTCACCAGGCGCGTGACCAGGCCAGGATGCGCCAGCGTCGTGCTCAGCGCGATGCGTGCGCCGAGGGAGTAGCCCATCAGCGCCGCACGGCCGATGCCCTCGGCCTCGAGCACGGCGAGGAGGTCCTGCACGAAGACCTCCTGCGTGTACGCCGCGGGGTCGTGGGGCTTCCCGGAGCTGCCGTGGCCGCGCAGGTCCACCCGGAGCACGGTGTGCTCGGCAGTGAGCGGTTCGAGATAGCCGAGGCCCCGCCAGATCGCCCGGGAGAGCACCGAGCCGTGCAGCAGCACCAGCGGCGGCCCGTCCCCGGAGACGTCGTAGCGCAGGTCGACGCCGTCGACGGGGGAGGGGATGACGGGCATGGGAGGGATCCTTCGGAGGCACGGTGCGGGTGGGGAGCGTTCGGCGCGCTCTGTGCCCAGGATAGGGAGGGCGGCGCGCTCACCCGTCGGGCGGCACGGGGCGACCCTGCACGGCGGGGAACGCACGGACGACAGGGGCCGGGCCGGTCATCCGAGGATGACCGGCCCGGCCCCTGTCAGGAGCGCGCCGCGGTCACAGCGCCGCGGAGATCTCCTCGAGGATGCGGTTGAAGGTCGCCGACGGACGCATCACCGCGGCGGTCTTCTCGGCGTCCGGGCGGTAGTAGCCGCCGATGTCCGCGGGCTCGCCCTGCACCGCGAGCAGCTCCGCGGCGATGGTCTCCTCGCCGTCGGTCAGCTCCTTCGCGATAGGGCCGAAGGCGGTCGCCAGCTCCGCGTCCTCGGTCTGCTTCGCCAGCTCCTGCGCCCAGTACATCGCGAGGTAGAAGTGGCTGCCGCGGTTGTCGATCGAGCCGAGCTTCCGCTGCGGGGACTTCCCCTCGTTCAGCAGGGTCTCGGTCGCACGGTCCAGCGCGTCGGCCAGCACGGCGGCGCGGGCGTTGTCCGCGGTGCGGGAGAGGTGGCGCAGCGACTCGGCCAGCGCCAGGAACTCGCCGAGGGAGTCCCAGCGCAGGTAGTCCTCCTCGATGAGCTGCTGGACGTGCTTGGGCGCGGAGCCGCCGGCACCGGTCTCGAACAGGCCGCCGCCGTTCATCAGCGGCACCACCGAGAGCATCTTGGCGCTCGTGCCGAGCTCCATGATCGGGAAGAGGTCGGTGAGGTAGTCGCGCAGCACGTTGCCGGTGACGGAGATGGTGTCCTCGCCGGCGCGGACGCGGGCCAGGGTGTGCCTGGTCGCCTCGACGGGGGAGAGGATCCGGAGGTCCAGGCCCTCGGTGTCCTCCTCGGCGAGGTAGGCGTTCACCTTGGCGATGAGGTTGCGGTCGTGGGCGCGGGTCTCGTCCAGCCAGAACACGGCCGGCATCCCGGACTGGCGCGAGCGGCGCACGGCGAGCTGCACCCAGTCGCGGATCGGCGCGTCCTTGGCCTGGCAGGCGCGGAACACGTCGCCGGCGGCGACCTCGTGGGTCATGAGCGCCGCACCGGAGGAGTCGCGCACCTCGACGCGCCCGTCGGAGGCGATCTCGAAGGTCTTGTCGTGGGAGCCGTACTCCTCGGCCTTCTGTGCCATGAGCCCGACGTTCGGGACGGTGCCCATGGTGGTGGGGTCGAAGGCGCCGTTGGTCTGGCAGTCCTCGATGGTCGCGGAGTAGACGCCCGCGTAGGAGGAGTCCGGGATCACCGCGAGGGTGTCCTGCTCGGCGTCGTCCTTGTTCCACATGTGGCCCGAGGTGCGGATCATCGCCGGCATGGAGGCGTCGATGATGACGTCGGAGGGGACATGGAGGTTCGTGATGCCCTTGTGGGAGTTCACCATCGCGAGGTCGGGGCCCGCGGCGAGGTCCTGGTCGATCGCGGCGCGGGCGCCCTCGCGCACCGACTCGTCGAGCTCGTCGATCCCTGCGAGCAGGCCGCCGAGCCCGTTGTTCGGGGACAGGCCCGCCTCGGCGAGCACGTCGCCGTACTGGGTGAACAGGGTGGGGAAGAAGGCGCGGACCGCATGGCCGAAGAGGATCGGGTCGGAGACCTTCATCATCGTGGCCTTGAGGTGCAGGGAGAAGAGCACGCCCTGCTCCTTCGCCGCGGCGATCTGCTCTCGCAGGAAGGTCTCCAGCGCCGCGACCCGCATGACGGTGGAGTCGACGACCTCGCCGGCCAGCACCGGCACGGAGGGCTTGAGCACGGTCTCCGTGCCGTCGGCGGCGACGTGCACGATCGAAAGGGTGTCCTCGGCGTCCATCACCACGGACTGCTCGTTGGAGCGGAAGTCGTCCGCGCCCATCGTCGCGACGGAGGTCCTGGAGTCCTTGCTCCACTCGCCCATGCGGTGGGGGTGCTTCTTGGCGAAGTTCTTCACCGCGGCGGGGGCGCGGCGGTCGGAGTTGCCCTCGCGCAGGACGGGGTTCACGGCCGAGCCCTTGACCGAGTCGTAGCGGGCGCGGGCGTCCTTCTCCTCGTCGGTCTCGGGGTTGTCGGGGTACTCCGGCAGGGCGATGCCCTGGCCCTGCAGCTCGGCGATCGCGGCCTTCAGCTGCGGCACGGAGGCGGAGATGTTGGGCAGCTTGATGATGTTCGCCTCGGGCGTCTTCGCGAGCTCGCCCAGCTCGGCGAGCGCGTCGGCCTCCCGCTGCTCCTCGGGCAGGAGGTCCGAGAACGCCGCGACGATGCGTCCGGCCAGGGAGATGTCACGGGTGGTGACCTCGATCCCGGCGGTGTCGGAGAAGGCGTCGAGGATCGGCAGGAACGAGGCGGTCGCCAGCATCGGTGCCTCGTCGGTGTGGGTGTAGATGATGCGCGCCATGTGTCGCGGGGCTCCCTCGGGTCGATGCGTCATGGGTCTCGGGCCAAGACTATCTTGACGTCAAGAATTCTTCGACGGCGGGCATGGCCGGCCGTCGATCCGGACGCCCCCACGGTACGTGAGCGCGGTGCGGGGCGCAGTCCCGGGCGGTCGGTGGATCGACGGGGCGGCCGGCGGGACGACGGGGCGGCCGACGGGACGACGGAACGGCGGACGAGGCGGCGAGGCGCCGCGGCGGAGAGGCGGCGAAGCGCCGCGGCGCTCAGCCGTCCTCGGGCTCGGCGCCCTCGAGCACCTCGAGGTCCCAGGGGTCGGAGAGCACGACGTGGGTGGCGCCCGCGGCGTCGACGGTGACGGCGAAGGCATGGGCGCGGTAGTCGCCGGGGGAGAGGGCGCCGTGGCAGGTGCCGTGCGTGGTCCAGGCGGTCTCCGCGGTGCTCACCCCCTCGCCGTCCATCCACTGCAGCGGGATGCTGCCGGCGTTCCGGGCCCCGGCGACGATGACGCCGTCCCCGGGGCGGGTCACCACGATCCCGGTCATCAAGGGCAGGGTGCCGTGGTCCTCGGAGGCGGCGGTGACCTGCGCGGTCGCGCCCGCGCCCGCCTCGTCCTCGCCCGCCTCGGCATGAACGGCGGGGGAGGGGTCGGCGGCGGCGACGCTCAGCCCGGCGCCGTCGCCGACGGGGGCGAGCTCGCGGCCGCAGCCGAGGGAGGAGAGGTCCGCGGGGGTCTCGCCGTCCTCCGCCGTCACCGCGCCGGGAACGGCCCGCAGGCGGCCGTCGACCACGTCCAGCAGAACGTCGGCGCTCGCCTCCCAGCCGCTGCGCTCCGCGGCGCGGCCGGAGCCCTCCGGGCCCGCGCCGGACAGGCGCAGCAGGTACTGCCCGTCGGGCAGAGGGGCGTCGTCGCAGGTGCCGAGCACGAGCCGGGCGGTGACGGAGGAGGGGGTGGGGCCCTCGGCGGTCGTCTCGACCCGGGCCCGCACCACCATCGGCGGCGCCGGGGCGCCGTCGACGCCGAGCGCGTCCCCGTACCCCTCGGCCGGCGCGCCGCGGTCCGCGGGGTGCGCGGGCACGATCACGGCCTCGGGGGCGAGCCCGCCGTAGGCGGCGTCGGCCTCGAGGGCGAGGTCGCCGGTGATCATTACTTCGTTGTCCTCCGCCTGCACGCTCGTGGGGGTCAGCGTCCCTGCGTCGCGGGAGGGCAGGGGGTCCTCCGCCGTGCCGGGCTCGCACAGCCAGGCGGGATCCACCGGGACGGTCTCGGCGCCGGCCACCTGCTCGGGGTCCATCGGGGCCGCGGTCGCCGCCGGGCTCGTGGTGTCCTCGCCGCCGAGCGGTCCGGGCAGCGCATCGCAGGCGACGAGGGAGGCGGCGAGCGCGAGCGCCCCTGCGGCGGCGGCGACGATCCGTCCCGGGCGCGCGAGCCGCCTGGCTGTCCTGGTCGTCATCGTGTCCCCCTCCTCGTGATCCCCGCACAGAACCTACCGGAGCGTCACAGCACCAGCAGGGTCACCGCCATGACGGCCATGCCGGCGATCAGCGAGTAGATGACCGTGTGGTGCTCCCCGGTCTCCTCGGCGGCGGGCAGCAGCTCGTCCAGGGACACGAACACCATCACCCCGGCCACGCCGGCCAGGATCGCGCCCATCGCGTCGCCGGTGAGCACGGGGGCGAGCAGCAGGTAGCCGATCACGGCGCCGACGGGCTCGGCGAGCCCCGTCATCGTCGCCAGCCAGAACGCCTTGCTGCGCGAGCCGGTCGCGCGGCGCACGGGCACGGCGACGGCGAGGCCCTCGGGGATGTTGTGCAGGGCGATCGCGGCGACCACGGGGATCGCGACCTCGGGGGCCTGCAGCGCGGCGACGAAGGTCGCGAAGCCCTCGGGCACGTTGTGCAGGGCCAGGGCCGCGGCGGTGATCGCGCCGGTGCGCAGCAGGCGGGCGCGCAGCGCCCGGTCCTCGAGCTGCTCGTCGGGCTCGCGCACCTCGGCCCGTCCATGGCTGCCATCCATGCGACCGGCGAACTCGTGGGGGCTGACGGCGCGGGGGACGAGCCGGTCGAGCACGGCGATCAGCGCGATCCCGACGAAGAAGGACAGGGTCGCCAGCGCCGTGCCGCGCCCGGTCGGGGCCGCGCCGCCGGAGAGCACCCGGGCGCCCTCGGGCAGCAGCTCGACGAAGGAGACGTAGAGCATGACGCCGGCCGAGAGGCCCAGTCCGCCGGCGAGGAACCTCGGCCCGGTCCCGCGGCCGAGCACGCCGAGAGCGGCGCCGATCGAGGTGGCGCCGCCGGCGACGACGGTGAGGAGGAAGGCGACGAGCACCCGTGCACCCTACTGGGCGGTCCGCACCTCGGCGGGGACCCTCGGCCCGTCCCGTGGTGGGCACCACGGCCGACGCCGGGTGACCGCTCCTAGACTGACCCCATGTCCCCCGCCGACGCCTTCCTCACCGTGACCGACCTGCGCGCCCGCAGCCTGAGCGCCGCCCAGCTCACCGCCGCCCTGCCGCGCGCGGAGCTCGACGTCGCCGCGGCCGCCGACGCCGTGCGCCCCGTGGTCGAGGACGTCGCCGCCCGCGGCGCCGAGGCGGTGCTCGAGGCCTCCGAGCGCTTCGACGGGATCCGTCCCGCGCACCTGCGGGTCCCCGCCGCGGAGCTCGAGCGTGCCCTCGCGGAGCTCGACCCCGCGATCCGCTCCGCGCTCGAGGAGTCGATCGCCCGGGTGCGCGCGGTCGACGCCGCCCAGGTCCGTCCCGCCGAGACCGTCGAGGTGGTGCCCGGAGGCACCGTCACCCAGCGCTGGGTCCCGGTGCGCCGCGTCGGCCTGTACGTGCCGGGCGGCCGCGCCGTGCTGCCCAGCTCCGTGGTGATGAACGTGGTGCCCGCCCAGGCCGCCGGCGTCGAGCAGATCGTGCTCGCCTCCCCGCCGCAGAAGGAGTTCGGCGGCCTGCCGCACCCCACGATCCTCGCCGCCTGCGCGCTGCTCGGGGTCACCGAGGTGCTCGCCGCCGGCGGCGCCCAGGCGATCGCGCTGCTCGCCCACGGCGCGGAGGACCTCGGCGACGGAGACGGGCTCGAGGGCGTGGACCTCGTCACCGGACCCGGCAACGTCTACGTCGCCGCCGCCAAGCGCCTCGTGCGCGGGAAGGTCGGCATCGACGCCGAGGCCGGTCCCACCGAGATCGCGATCCTCGCCGACGACACCGCCGATCCCGCCTATGTCGCCGCGGACCTCATCTCCCAGGCCGAGCACGACCCGATGGCCGCGAGCGTGCTGGTCACGCCGTCCGAGGTGCTGGTCGAGGCGGTCGAGGCGGCGCTCGCCGCGCAGGTCCCCGCCGCCCTCCACCGGGAGCGGATCGAGGAAGCGCTGCGCGGACCGCAGAGCGGCGCCGTGCTCGTCGCGGACCTCGCCCAGGGCCTCGCGGTCGTGGACGCCTACGGCGCCGAGCACCTCGAGATCCAGACGGCCGAGGCCGACGAGGTCACCGCACGGGTCACCAACGCCGGCGCCGTCTTCGTCGGCCCCCACAGCCCCGTCAGCCTCGGCGACTACGCCGCGGGCTCCAACCACGTGCTGCCCACGGGCGGCACCTCCCGCTTCACCGGCGGGCTCGGGGTGCAGACCTTCCTGCGCGGCATCCACGTGGTCCGCTACGACCGCGACGCGCTCGCCGGAGCGCGCGAGGCGGCGACCACGCTCGCCCGTGCCGAGGGGCTGCCCGCCCACGGCACCGCGATCGACGTCCGCTTCGAGAGCTGACCGGAGGGGCGAGGGTTCGTCCGTCGCTCCGAGATCCTTTGCCCCGTCTTGATTGCCGCCACTGATGTAAGCGCATACACTCGGATGTCGCGACGCACCGGGCGCCGCACCGCTCGACGAGGAGGTGGAGCATGACCGGCAACGGCGAGGAGCTCCCGACCGCCACGATCTACGAGGTCGCCGAGAGGGCGGGCGTCTCGATCGCGACCGTGAGTCGCACCTTCTCCGACAGCTCGAAGGTCGCGCAACGCACCCGCGAGGCGGTGCTCGAGGCCGCCCACGACCTGCAGTACGTCCCCGCCGCGGCCGCCCGCGCCCTCGCAGGCCGTCGCACCCGTGCGCTCGGCGCGGTGCTGCCCCACATCGACGGCCACTACTACGCGCAGCTCCTGGTCGGATTCGAGATCGCCGCCTCCGAGCTCGGCCTCTCCGTGGTCCTCGCCCTCGCCTCGCCCGACGGGGTCCGCTCCACCGCCGCGCTCGACCTCCTCGGGCGCGTCGACGGCGTCGCCTTCATGGCCCCCAGCGCCGCCGACGACGCCTTCGTCGCCCGGGTCGCCGCCGTGCGCCCCACCGTCACCGTCGCCCGCGGCACGGTCGAGGGCGCCGATGCGATCCACGCCGAGAACCGCACCCCGGCCCGCGAGCTCACCGCGCACCTGATCGACCACGGCCGGCGCCGCATCGGCTTCGTCGGCCGCCCCGAGCCCGGCTCCGACATCGCCGGCCGCCACCGCGGGTGCCTCGACGCGCTCGAGGCCGAGGGCCTCTCCCTGGTGCGCCTGCACGAGACCGACCCCGTCGAGGACGCCGGGCGCGAGGTCGCCGAGAGGATCCTCCGCGGACCCCTCGACCTCGACGCGCTCGTGTGCGGCAACGACGAGCTCGCGCTCGCCGTCGTCGCCCGCCTCACCGAAGGCGGCGTGCGCGTCCCCGAGGACGTCGCCGTCACCGGCTGGGACGACTCCCTCGCCGCCCGCTACATCACCCCCGGACTGACCACGGTCCGGCAGGAGGTCGCCGAGCTCGGCGCCCTCGCCGCCCGACGGCTCGCCGCCCGCATCGACGGGAACCCGGCGCTCGAGCCCGTGACCGTCGGCTCCCGGGCCGTGCTCCGCGCCAGCTGCGGCTGCCCCCGCGCCGCCTGACCCCGACCACCGCGCCGCTCCGAGGTCCGCACCGCTCCGGACCCGGCGACGCGACCGCCGCGCCCCCGATCCCCCACCCGCTGGACCGCTTCCGACCCGCAGCACCCGCAACACCGACGAAGGAGTCACCATGTCCCTCACCGCACGCCCCACCCGCCGCACCGTCACCGGTCTCGGCGCCGCGGCAGCACTCGGACTGCTCGCCGCCTGCGGCCGCCCCGACGCGGAGTCCGGCGGCGGCACCGCCGCCTCCGCCGAGCCGATCGCCGAGGGCGCGGCCACCGGCTCCCTCACCGTCTGGGCGATGGGAGCCGAGGGCGAGAAGCTGCCCGAGCTGCTCAAGGGCTTCCAGGAGCAGAACCCCGAGGTCACCGTCGAGGTCACCCCCGTCCCCTGGGACAGCGCCCACGACAAGTTCACCTCCGCGATCGCCGCCGGCACCGCCCCCGACGTCGCCCAGGTCGGCTCGACCTGGATGGCCGAGTTCGTGGGCCTGGACGCGCTGGAGCCCACTCCCTCCGAGATCGCGACCGACGACTATTTCGCCGGTGCCCTCGACTCCGTGACCGTGGACGAGACCGTCTACGGCGTGCCGTGGTACGTCGAGACCCGCGTGGTCTTCTACCGCAAGGACCTCGCCGAGGAGGCCGGGATCACCGAGCCGCCCACCGACTGGGACGGCCTGGTCGCCCTCGCCCAGGCGTACCAGGAGCAGGCGGACGCCACCTGGGGCATCTCCCTGCAGCCCGGCGGCACGGGCTCCTGGCAGACCGTGATGCCGCTGATCTGGTCCAACGGCGGGAACGTGGTGGACGAGGCCGGAGGTGCCTTCACCTTCGAGTCCCCGCAGAACGAGGAGGCGCTGGCCTACTACCAGTCCTACTTCACCGACGGGATCGCGAACCCGGCCCCCGCCGACGGCACCACCGAGCAGGACTTCGTCTCCGGCGCGGTGCCGATGTTCATCTCCGGCCCCTGGATGATGAGCGCCGTCGAAGCCGTGGGCGGGGAGGGCTTCGCCGACAAGTACGGCGTGTTCACCATGCCCGTGAAGGAGTCCGGCTCGAGCTTCCTGGGCGGTGCGAACCTCGGCGTCTTCCAGGGCACGAAGAACCGTGACGCCGCCTGGAAGCTCGTCCAGTACCTCTCCACCCCGGAGGTGCAGGTGGAGTGGTTCGCGCAGTCGACCGACCTGCCCGCGCTCCAGCAGGGCTGGGAGGACGAGTCCGTCGCCTCGAACGAGAAGTTCGAGGTCTTCCGCGCGCAGCTCGACACCGCGATCGCCCCGCCCGTGGTCGCGACCTGGGAGCAGGTCGCCGCGTCCTTCGACGCGCAGATCGAGGAGGTCTGCAAGAACGACCTCGCTCCCGCCGAGGCCCTCGCGGCGACCCAGTCCGAGGCCCAGGGCATCGGCACCGGAGCCTGAGATGAGCACCTCCACCATCCCCTCGGCGGGCCCCGCGCGGCCCGCGGGCGGGGGCACCGGCTCGGGCGGCGGGGGAGCGGCCGCGGCCGGTCCCCGCCGCCGGCGCTCCCGGCGCGGGGCCGCCGAGGCCCGCGCCGGCCTCCTGCTCGCCCTGCCCTTCGTGGTCCTCTTCGCCGTCTTCACCGCCTGGCCGGTGCTGCAGTCGATGATCATGTCGTTCACCGACATGCGCATCTCCGACATCCGCACTCCCTTCGCGGTGGACTTCGTGGGCCTGGAGAACTACCGCACGGCCTTCGCCGATCCGGTCTTCCGCCGCGCCGCGGCGAACACCGGCGTGTTCGTGCTGCTCGGCGTGCCGCTGACGATCATCGCCGGGCTCGCCGCCGCGATCGCTCTGAACCACGGGGTGGGGCGGCTGCGCTCGGTCTTCCGGATCGGGTTCTACTCGCCCGTGATCACCTCGATCGTCGCGGTCGCCGTCGTCTGGCGCTTCCTGCTCCAGCCCGAGACGGGCCTGGTCAACACCGTGCTGGGCTGGGTCGGGATCGACGGGCCGCACTGGCTCGGGGACCAGCGCACCGCGCTGCTCTCGCTGGTGGTGATGGCGGTGTGGCGCAACTTCGGCACTTCGATGATCATCTTCCTCGCCGGGCTGCAGGCTGTGGACCCGGGACTCCATGAGGCCGCGGCGCTCGACGGGGCCGGCCGCTGGCGCCGCTTCGTCAGCATCACCCTGCCCTCGATCCGGCCGACGATGCTTTTCGTGCTGGTCACCACCTCGATCGGGTATCTGCAGTTCTTCGAGGAGCCCTTCGTGATGACCAGCGGCGGCCCGCTGAACGCCACTGTGTCGGCGTCGATGTACACCTACAACCAGTTCGGCTTCGGCAACTACGGCGTCGCCGGCGCCATGGCCTACCTGACCTTCCTCGTGATCGGCATCGTCACCCTGGTCCAGTTCCGCCTGATGAGGGAGAAGTGATGCTCGAGCGCCGCAGTCCCGTCCTGACCTACATCGTCCTGACGATCTTCCTGCTCCTGGTGATCACCCCCTTCGTGTGGATGGTGCTGGGGAGCCTGAAGACCCAGGGGGAGCTGCTGCGGGTGCCGCCGACCTGGCTGCCCGAGGCCCCCACCCTGGACAACTTCCGCCGCCTGTTCGACCGTCCCTTTGGCAGGTTCTTCGCGAACTCGACCGTCGTCGCGCTCGTCGTCACGATCGGCAACCTGCTGCTGAGCTCGATGTTCGGCTACGCCCTCGCCCACCTGAACTTCCCCTTCAAGAAGCTGCTGTTCGTGCTGGTGCTGGGATGCCTGATGATCCCGGGCCTGGTCACCTTCATCCCGCAGTACGTGCTGGTGGTGAACCTGGGCCTGGCCGACACCCTGCCCGCGCTGATCCTGCCCTTCCTGGTCCAGCCCTTCAGCGTGTTCCTCATGCGGCAGTTCTTCCTGGGCCTGCCGCGCGAGCTGCTCGAGGCCGGGCGCATCGACGGCGTCGGGGAGATCGCGATCTTCTTCCGGATCTACCTGCCGCTGGCGGGCCCGGCCTTCGCGACCCTCGGCATCCTCACCTTCCTCGGCTCCTGGAACAACTTCCTGTGGCCGCTGGTCGTCTCCTCGAGCGAATCCACCTACACCCTCCCGGTGGCGCTCGCCCTGATCTCCACCGGCCAGAACGAGACCGACTACGGGCTGCTGCTCGCGGGCGCGACCCTCATCGTGCTGCCGATCCTGGTGGTCTTCCTCTTCTTCCAGCGCCACTTCATCCAGGGCATCGCCTCCACCGGCATCAAGTGAGCCCCGACGCGGGCGGCCCGCCGCGCGGCGGGCCGCCGGCACCCCACCCGCCACCACGCCTCGAGGAGGCATCGTGACCCTTCGCCCCCGCGCGACCGGCATCGACCGGCGCACCCTGCTCACCGTCCCCCTGCTCGGCGCCGGCGCCCTCGCGGCGACGGCCGCGGCCTCCGGTCGTGCCGTTGCCGCATCCGCCCGCGCCGCGGGCGCCCGGCCCGTCGGACCCGCCGGCCCCTCCGCCCCGTCCGGCGCCGACCGCGCCCTGCTGCGCCGCTGGGCCGCCGACACCTGGCGCAGCCTCGATGCGATGACGGTGCGACGTACGGGCCTGATCTCGGACAGCATCGACGCGTCCCTCGTCGGACACTCACGCCACACCTCGCCCACCAACATCGGCGGCTCCCTGTGGTCCGCGCTCGTCGCGCGCGAGCTGCGCCTGATCACCCCGGGCGACGCCCGTCGGCGCATCGCCGCGACGCTCACGAGCCTCGAGGAGATGGAGCACCACGAGCCCTCCGGCATGTACGTGAACTGGTACGACGAGGTCGACGGCACGATCCTGCGCGCCTGGCCCGGCAGCGGTGCCCCCGTCGTCCCCTTCGTCTCGAGCGTGGACATGGGCTGGCTCGGCGCGGCCCTCCACCTCATCGCCGAGGCCGATCCGTCGAACCGCCGTCGTGCCCGGCGTCTGCTGGACGGGATGCGCTGGGACGTGTTCTTCGACCGCGACGTGGCCGCGCAGCCCGGCCAGACCGTCGGCGGATTCTGGATCGAGGACCCGGGCCGGGAGGACGCCGAGCTGCTCCCGCTCATGAACGGGATCGCGGGCGAGGACGTCTGGTACCACACCGGCCACCACTACGACACCGCCGTCTCCGAGGCCCGCATGGTCACCTATCTCGGCATCATCGCCGGTCAGATCCCCGCGGCCGCCTACTTCACGACCTTCCGCACCTTCCCGCCCGAATGGGACTGGCCCGAGATGCCGCCGGTGGGGGAGTGGACCGAGCACGAGGGAGTGGCCGTCTTCGAGGGCGCCCACAGCCACCGCGGCATGGAGATCGTCCCCGGCTGGGGCGGGTCCATGTTCGAGGAGCTCATGCCGGATCTCTTCGTGCCCGAGGCGGCCTGGGGACCCGACAGCTGGGGACGCAACCACCCCCTGCACGTGCGCGCCCAGCGCGAGCACGGACTGGACGAGGCCGGCTACGGCTACTGGGGCTTCTCCCCGAGCTCCGACCCGCACGGCGGCTACCGCGAGTACGGCGTCGACGCGCTCGGCCTGAACCCCACCGGCTACTTCTCCGACGCCGCCGGCACCGACTGGCACGCCGGCGAGCCCTACCCGCAGGGCCTGGACGGCGTGGTCACCCCGCACGCCGCGGCGCTCGCCCTCCAGTACGAGCCGGGCGCCGCGCTCGAGAACCTCTCCCGGATCGAGACCGAGCTCGGCGCCTACGGCCCGGGAGGCTTCCACGACGCGGTCGCCACGCGCACCGGGGTGCGAGCCGAGCGGCACCTCTCCCTGGACCAGTCGATGGTCATGGGGGCGCTGGGCAACGTGCTCCTGGACGGCCGGCTGCACGAATGGTTCGCGACCGACGAGATCGAGGCGGCGCTGCGCCCCGTGCTCGCCCAGGAGGTGTTCCGTGCCCACGGCTGACCGCTCCCTTCCCCACCTCCTGACCGCCGAGGACGGCACCCGCTACCGGGACCTCAACGGCAACGGCGTCATGGACCCCTACGAGGACCCGCGCCTCGGCGCCGAGGAGCGGACCGAGGACCTCCTGGCCCGTCTCTCCCTCGAGGAGAAGGTCGGGTTGCTGTTCCACACCGTCATCGAGACCGGCCCGGACGGTACGCTGCTGGAGACCCCCGGCGCGATCTCCAAGTCGCCGACGACGACGGTCGTCGCCCGGAAGCTGATGACGCACTTCAACGTGCACGGCCTGGAGAGCGCCGAGGCCGCCGCCCGCTGGCACAACCGCCTGCAGCAGCTCGCCGAGACCACCCCGCACGGGATCCCGGTGACGATCTCGACCGACCCCCGCCACGGCGGGGCGCAGAACGCCGGCACCTCCTGGGCGACGTCCTTCTTCTCCCTGTGGCCCGAGCCGCTCGGACTCGGCGCCCTGCGCGACCCCGAGCTCGTGCGCGTCTGGGCGGACACGGTGCGGCGCGAGTACACCGCCGTCGGGATCCGCGCCGGCCTCCACCCCGTCGCGGACCTCGCCACCGAGCCGCGCTGGGCCCGGCAGCGCGAGTGCTTCTCCCAGGACCCCGAGCTCACCGCCGAGCTCGTCGGCGCCGCCCTCGAGGGCCTCGCCGGCGAGGAGGGGGAGCCGCCGGTGCAGTCCACCGTCAAGCACTTCCCGGGCGCCGGGCCGCAGAAGGACGGCGAGGACGCCCACTTCCCCTACGGCCGGGATCAGGTCTACCCGGGCGGACGCTTCGAGGACCATCTGCTGCCCTTCCGGGTCGCGATCGACGCGGGCGCCGAGGCGATCATGCCCTACTACGGACGGCCCGTCGGCCTCGTGCGCGACGGCGAGGAGATCGAGGCCGTCGGCTTCGGCTTCAACAGGCAGGTCCTCACCGGGCTGCTGCGCGGTGAGCTCGGGTACGAGGGGGTGATCGTCAGCGACTGGGAGCTGGTCAACGACAACCACGTCGGCGACCAGGTGCTCCCGGCCCGCGCCTGGGGAGTCGAGGAGCTCACCCCCTCACAGCGCATGGCGCGGATCCTCGAGGCGGGCGCCGACCAGTTCGGCGGCGAGGAGTGCACCGAGCTGCTGCTGGACCTCGTGCGCGAGGGCGCCGTGGCCGAGGAGCGGATCACCGACTCGGCACGCCGCCTGCTGCGGGTCAAGTTCCGCCTGGGCCTGTTCGACGACCCCTACGTCGACGAGTCCGCGGCCGCGGCGCGCGTGGGCATCGAGGAGGACCGGCGGCGCGGCCACGAGGCCCAGGCCCGCAGCGTCGTCGTGCTCCACGACGACGGCGGCCTGCTGCCCCTGCGCCGGACGGGCAGCGGTGCCGGGGGCCGGCTGCGCCTCTACACGGAGGGACTCCCCGAGGAGGTCGTCGCCGCGCTCGGCGAGCCCGTCGAGCACCCGGCCGACGCGGACCTCGCCCTGCTGCGGATCGGGGCCCCCTTCCAGCCCCGGGACGACCTCTTCCTCGAGGCCTGGTTCCACCAGGGCGACCTCGCCTTCCCGCCCGGTCTCGCGCACCGGCTCGCCCGGATCCGGGCGGTCTGCCCGCTGGTGCTCGACGTCGATCTCGACAGGGCGGCGGTGCTCACCGACATCGCCCCCGTCTGCGATGCGCTCACCGGCACCTTCGGGGTCTCCGGCGCCGCCTGGGCCGACGCGATCACCGGGCGGGTGCCGGCGGCGGGACGGCTGCCGCTGGACCTGCCGCGGTCGATGGATGCGGTGCGCGCCGCCCCCGAGGACGTCCCCGGCGGGACCGCGGACCCGCTCTACCCGTTCGGGCACGGCCTGGATCTCGCGGCGCGTCCGGACGTGCACGGCTGACTGCCCGGTCCCCACGGGCCGGGCGGAGAGCACCGTGCGGAGGGCCGGGGCAGGGGCGGACGCGTCCCGTCCGCGGGCGGGACGGGTGCGCGGCGAGGAGGGTCGGCAAAGGGGTCGGCGAAGGGGTCGGCGAGGCTCGGCGAGGCTCGCCGAGGCGAGCTCAGCCGGCGTTGGCCGTCCGGTCGGCGCCTGCCGCGGATGCGTCGGCGCCCGTCGGGGCCTCCTCGACGGCGGCGCGGCGCTCCTCGGCACGCTCGCCCCGGGTGAGCCACAGCGCGATCGCGCGCCAGCCCAGCATCCCGACCGCCAGCACGATCGCGGTGACGATGAGGAAGGACACCTCGGTGCCCGCCCCGAACAGGGTGCGGACCGCCATCCCGGTCGCGAGGGTGATCGCCCACACGAAGAGCCCGTGCGGCCAGATCCGGAACGGGGCGCGCCAGGCGCGGATCGCGAGATGGCCCAGCAGCGCGCCGACGGCGAAGGGCCACCCCACCAGGAAGATGTTCTCGGTGGTCAGGGGCGTGCCGTGCTGCACGAAGCCGATGGCGACGAAGAGGATGACGACCAGCAGGTCGCCGACGAGGGCACCCAGGGAACGGAACATCCCGCCAGGGTACTGGGACGCGCCGGGGAGCTCCCCGAGGGAAGGAGCCCGGGAGGACCGACGCGGGGATGCGGGACGACATGACGATGAGCCACGTCACGTCGGCGCCGGCCCCGGGGCCGCGACGCGGACCGGGAGGACCTGCCCCCGCGAGGCCAACTACGATGAGTGCCATGTCCGCCTCGCCCGTCCCGACCCGTGAGCCCTCGGTCCTGCCCGTCCCCCGTGACGGCATCGCCGGCGCCGCCCCCTACGGCGCGCCGCAGCTCCCGGTCGCGCATGCGCTGAACGTGAACGAGAACCCCTACGGCCCCTCGGAGGAGCTCGCCGCCGCGATCGGCGCCGCCGCCGCGCAGGCCGCGGCGGGCCTGAACCGCTACCCGGACCGGGAGGCGCTGGACCTGCGCCGCGAGCTGGGGGAGTACCTCGCCGAGGAGTCGGGCGTGCCCGCCCCGCCGGCCGAGGCGGTCTGGGCCGCGAACGGCTCCAACGAGGTCATGCACCAGCTGATGCTCGCCTACGGCGGCCCCGGCCGCACGGCGCTCGGCTTCACCCCGCACTACTCGATGTATCCCGAGTACGCGCGCGACACCTACACCGCCTGGGTCACCGCCGAGCGGGGCCCCGCTCCCGACTTCGCGCTCACCGCGGAGACGGTCACCGCCGCGATCGCCGAGCACCGTCCCTCGATCGTGGTGCTCACCTCTCCGAACAACCCCACCGGCACGGCGCTCGACCTCGACGTCGCCCGCGCCGCCGCCCGCGCGCTCGAGCCCGCCCGCGGGCTGCTCGTGGTCGACGAGGCCTACGGCGAGTTCCGCCGCGACGGGGTGCCCAGCGCCCTCACCCTCCTGGCCGAGCACCCGAACCTCGTCGTGGCCCGCACCATGTCCAAGGCATTCGCGCTCGCCGGCGCCCGCCTCGGCTATCTCGTCGCCGATCCCGCGATCGTCGACACCGTGCGCGTGGTGCGCCTGCCCTACCACCTCTCCGCCGTCACCCAGGCGGTGGCCCGCACCGCCCTCGCCCACCGGGAGGAGCTGCTGGGGAAGGTCGCGCTGCTGCGCACCGAGCGCGACGCGCTCGCCGCCCATCTCGCCGGTCGCGGCCACGAGGTCGCGCCGTCCGACGCCAACTTCGTCCTCTTCCGCGCCTTCGCCGATCGCGACGACGTGTTCCAGGCCCTCCTGGAGCGCGACGTGCTGATCCGCGCCGTCGGACCGGCCGGCTGGCTCCGCGTCAGCGTGGGGACCCCCGAGGACAACACCGCATTCCGCACCGCCCTCGAGGAGGCCGACCCCCGATGACCGAGACCGCCCGCCCGTCGCGCACCGCGACCCTCTCCCGCACCACCCGCGAGTCCTCCGTCGAGGTCAGCCTCGACATCGACGGCACCGGCCAGGTGGACATCTCCACCTCCGTGCCCTTCTTCGACCACATGCTCACGGCGCTGGGCACCCACGCCCGCTTCGACCTGACCGTCCGCGCGACCGGTGACACCCACATCGACGCCCACCACACCGTCGAGGACACCGCGATCGTGCTCGGCCAGGCGCTGCGCGAGGCGCTCGGCGACAAGCACGGCATCACCCGCTTCGGCGACGCGCTGGTCCCGCTGGACGAGGCGCTCGCCCAGGCCGTCGTGGACCTCTCCGGCCGCCCCTACTGCGTCCACTCCGGGGAGAGCGAGGCCCAGGCCACCCACCTCATCGGCGGGCACTTCACCGGCTCGCTGACCCGTCACGTCTTCGAGTCCCTCGCCCACCACGCCGCGATCTGCCTGCACATCCGGGTGATCGAGGGCCGCGACCCGCACCACATCGTCGAGGCGCAGTTCAAGGCGCTCGCCCGGGCGCTGCGCGCCGCCTGCGCCCCCGACGACCGGGTCCTCGGTGTGCCGTCCACCAAGGGAGCGCTGTGAGCACCGACGACACCACCGGCCGCGGGCCCGAGCCCGACGACATCGACGCCGAGTTCGCCCGCCTCACCGAGGGGCTCTCCCTCGACGACGCGCCGCTGACCGTCGAGGACGTCCTGTCCGACGCCTCCGCCGCGCCCGAGGAGGACGAGGTCCCCACGATCGCCGTGGTCGCCACCTCCGTCGCGACCGCGAAGGCGCTCGCCGGCGTGATCCGGCTGGGCCGCGAGGCGCGCACCGACGGGATCGACATCCCCACCGACTCCCGCACCTTCGACACCGCCACCGGCGCGGTCGCCGTCGGCCCGCTGTCCGAGGCGGCGGCGCACGATCTCGCCGCGATCACCTCCACCGCCCTGCAGCGCAACGGCATCGTGGTCTTCTGGCGCCGCGGCGACCGCATGACCGCGACCCGGTACAAGAACGGCGAGCGCGGCGAGGACATCTCGCCCGCGATCGTGCTCGGCGCCGTCGACGACGTCGTCGAGGAGCTGCTGCTGGGCGCGACCTCGCTCGACGAGCTCGGCGAGGGCCTCGACCCCGCCTCGCTCACCCGGGCCGAGGCGCTGGAGTGGATTTCCTCCGGCGGGAGGAAGCGCCCGTGAGCGCGACCGAGCCCGCGTCGGCGGCCGCCGCGAGCCCCGCGGCCGCACCGGCCGCCGCGGGAGCGCCGGGTCCCGCCCCGCGCGTGGTCGTCCTCGACCACGGCTCCGGCAACGTCCGCTCCGTCGTCCGCGCCCTCGAGGCCGCGGGCGCCGAGGTCGAGCTCACCGCGGACCGCGAGGCCGCCCTCGCGGCCGACGGGCTCGTCGTCCCCGGCGTCGGCGCCTACTCCGCGACCCTCGCGCAGATCCTCGCCGTCGGCGGCGACCGGATCATCGAGCGCCGCCTGTCCGGCGGCCTGCCGGTGCTCGGCATCTGCGTGGGCCTGCAGGCGATGTTCGAGGCCGGCACCGAGCACGGCGAGCGCACGCGCGGACTCGGCCAGTGGCCGGGCGAGGTCACCCACCTCCAGGCCGAGGTCGTGCCCCACATGGGCTGGAACACCGTCGAGCCGGCGCCCGGCAGTGCGCTGTTCGCCGGGATCGAGCAGGAGCGCTTCTACTTCGTCCACTCCTACGCCGCCCGCAGCTGGGAGCTGGAGGACACCGGCCCGCTCAAGGCGCCGCAGGTGACCTGGGCCCAGCACGAGGAGGACCGCTTCGTCGCCGCCGTCGAGAACGGGGCGCTCAGCGCCACCCAGTTCCATCCCGAGAAGTCCGGCGCGGCCGGCGCCCGCCTGCTCGCGAACTGGCTGGGCACCCTGCCGCGCCGCGGCCGGGAGCAGGACGCATGATCCTCGCGTTCCTGATGCTCTTCGCCGGCGGGATGCTCCTCGGCGGCGCCTGGTCCTTCTACCGCTCGAAGAAGCCCTGGTGGGCCGTCGCGGGACTGGCCGTGCTCGCTCTCGTGTGCCTGGGCATCTCCTTCTGGCGCATCCAGAGCGGCTGAGCCCGACTCCCCACCCCGTCCGTCCCCGTGCCCGACCGGGCACCACCCCCTCAGTCCCAGGAGGACCCCCATGACCGCTCCCGTGCTCGAGCTGCTCCCCGCCGTCGACGTGCAGGGAGGCCAGGCCGTCCGACTCGTCCAGGGCGAGGCCGGCACCGAGACCGGTTACGGCGCGCCGCTGGACGCCGCGCTCGCCTTCCAGGAGGGCGGCGCGAGCTGGCTGCACCTGGTCGACCTCGACGCCGCCTTCGGTCGCGGCTCCAACGCCTCCCTGCTCGCCGAGGTCGTCGCCGCCGTGGACATGAACGTCGAGCTCTCCGGCGGTATCCGCGACGACGAGTCCCTCGCCGCGGCGCTCGCCACCGGCTGCCGCCGCGTGAACCTCGGCACCGCCGCCCTCGAGAACCCCGAGTGGACGGCCGACATCATCGCCGAGCACGGCGACCGCATCGCCGTCGGCCTCGACGTGCGCGGCACCACCCTCGCCGCGCGCGGCTGGACCCGCGAGGGCGGCGACCTGTGGGAGACCCTCGAGCGTCTCGACGCCGCCGGCTGCCAGCGCTACGTCGTCACCGACGTCACCAAGGACGGCACGCTCCAGGGCCCGAACGTGGACCTGCTCGCCCAGGTCTGCGAGCGCACCGACGCGAAGGTCGTCGCCTCCGGCGGCATCTCCTCCCTCGACGACCTGCGCGCGCTGCGCGAGCTGGTCCCCGTCGGGGTCGAGGGCGCCATCGTGGGCAAGGCCCTGTACGCGCAGGCCTTCACGATGGGCGAGGCGCTCGACGTCGCGGGACGCCCGTGACCTCCGAGAACACCTCGCAGAACGAGGACCACGGCCCGACGGGCCCGGACGCCGACCCCGGCGAACGGGCCCGTCGGGCCCTGCCCTCCCACTTCCGCGAGAAGTCCCCGCTGACCGACACCGCGGGCGTCACCTGGGAGGGGCGCGACTACACCGTCAGCCCGTTCCCCGGGGACGACGGCGCGACCCCGGCGCACCTCGCCGAGGCGCTGCGGGCGCACCGGGCGGGCCGGGACCCGCACCGACGCGCGCTCGTCGCGGCGCTGACGACCTCCCGGGTGCTGGTGCCGATCATGGCGGTCGCGACCGAGACGGGCACCACCGCCCACGGCCTCACCGGTGACAACGGCGCCGACATGGCGATGGTCTCGATCACCGCGCCCGACGGGACGACGGTGCTGCCGCTGTTCACCTCCGTCGACCAGCTCTCCGCCTGGCGCGGAGATGCCCGGCCCGTGCCCGTGGTCGCGCCGCAGGCGGCGCAGGCCGCGGTCCAGGAGGGCTGCACCGCGCTGCTGCTGGACGCCGCGACGCCGGAGTCCGAGGGCGGCCCCGTGCTGCTGCCGCGCTCGGTGCTGTGGGCGCTCGCGCAGGGGCGCGAGTGGATCCCGCCGCACGAGGACGGCGAGCTCGCCGCGGAGCTCGAGCGGGTCGGGACCTCCGCCTCGCCCGCCGTGCTGGGCCTCGCGGCCCGCGCCGGCGAGCGCGCCGAGGTGGACCTCCACCTGCGGCTGCGCCCAGGGCTGACCGCGGAGCAGGTCTCCGCGGTGGTCCAGCTGGTGACGCAGGCGCTCGGGGGATCGCAGCTCGTCGCCGAGCGGATCAGCTCGATGCGGCTCGTGCTCGGCTCCTGAGCCCGACGTCGGGCCGGCGGCCCGGCCGTCGATCCCGCACTGCCCCCTGTCGAGTCCGGCGCCCGGCGCCTCAGCAGGGAGCCGGGCCGCCCGGGGTCCTCAGGAGACCCGGCCGGTGTACTTCTCGCCCGGCGCCTTGCCCGGCTCGTCGGGGAAGGGCAGGGCCTCCGCGAAGGCGAGCTGCAGGGAGCGCAGACCGTCGCGCAGCGAGCGGGCGTGCTCGTTGCCGATCTCGGGAGCGGCGGCGGTGACCAGGCCCGCGAGGGCGGTGATCAGCTTCCGCGCCTCGGCGAGGTCCTGGTACTGCCCGGTCTCCTCGTCCTCGGCGAGGCCCACCTTCACCGCCGCGGCGCTCATCAGGTGCACGCAGGCGGAGGTGATGATCTCGACCGAGGAGACCTCGGCGATGTCGCGCAGCTCGTCGGCGCCGATCCCCTCGTCGTGGCTGTGCGCGGCGTCGTGGCTGTGCGCGGCGTCGTGCGCGTGCGGGGTGCTGTCGTGGGAGTGCTCGGTCACTGGGGGTCCTTCGTTCTCGGTCCGCGTCCGGGTCGGACGCGGTGCGGGGGTGGTGGTCCGCGGCGGGCGGAGGGAGTGGCTCAGCCGGCCAGGGGCAGGGATCCGGTCATGTCCTCGCCGAGGTCGACGAGGATCGCGGAGGGCTCGGTGCCGATCGGCACGTCGAAGACCAGGTGGACGGTGCCGCTGCCGCCGCCCGGGATCTGGGTGGGCCTCTTGCTGTCGGCGATGTGCACGCGGCTCGCATCGAGGTCGAGCGGGTGGGTGGCGCCGTCGGCGGACTCCAGCGAGATCGACTCCGGGGTGAGCGGCACCGCCCGGTCTCCCTGGTTGTCGATCTCGACGGTGGCGATGATGAACTCGCCCTCCGGCTCGACCGGGTTGCTCCGGCTGCCGACGCTGCGCACGCCCGCCTCGGTGCTCACCGCGGTCATCTCGACCTCGCCGATCGTCGCGCTGCTGCCGGAGGCCCCGTCCTGCGGGGCGGCGGTCCCGGCGGGTGCCGACGGATCGGAGGCGCCCGGGTCGTCGGAGCCGAGGGCGCGGAAGGCGAGGATGCCCCCGCCGACGGCGACGGCGAGGACCAGCACGGCGACGAGGACGATCGCGCCGATGAGCAGTCCGCGGCGGAAGCCCTTCGCCTCGTCGGGGTCCTGCACCTTCGCGGGCCGACGGTTCGGGACGGCCGGGCGCGGGGGAGGGGTCGGGAACCCCTCGGGCACCGGGCGCAGCATCGCGCGGGGAGCGGTGACGCCCTGGACGCCGGTGACCGAGCGGCGCTCGGTCTCGGAGAGGTCGTCCTGCGCCTCGGGGCGCTCGGCGGGCTCGACGCCGCCCGGGGCCGGGAGCTCCTCGTCGTTCCCGTAGCCGTACTCGTGGGACGCGTCGGCGGGACCGTGCGGCGCGGGGAGCTGCGGGGTGCCGGCCGGCTCCGCGGGAGCGGTGTCCGAGGGGAGCGCTGGCCGGCCGTCCTGCTCGGACGCCTCGCGGTCGGTGTGCACCTGTACTCCTCGCTGATCGCGGCCTGGCGGCGCGACGCACATCACCTGGACGTCCGTCGTACTCCTGGTAGGATAGACGACTGGAACAGGTCGAAACCCTCGTCATACGTTCCTCAAGTGGAGTCCCTTCCCACCTCGTGGCGTCCAGCCGCTGGGTCAGTAGCGCAGTCGGGCGTCATCGTCCGGCGAGCGGGCCGTCGCGCCCGACCGCCGTCGCAGCGCTCGCACCTTGGGGCCTCCGCATGACTGCGGGGGCCTTCGTCGTCTTCCGACTCGAAACAAGGTGAGGAGCCAACATCAGCGAACAGCGCATCAACGGTCAGATCAGGGTCCCCAAGGTCCTCCTGGTCGGTCCCAACGGCGAGCAGGTCGGTGAGGTCCGTGTCGAGGACGCCCTGCGTCTCGCCCAGGAAGCAGACCTCGACCTGGTCGAGGTCGCACCGGGTGCGAACCCGCCCGTCGCGCGGCTCATGGATTACGGCAAGTACAAGTACGAAGCCAACCTGAAGGCCCGCGAGGCTCGGAAGAACCAGGCGAACACGGTCCAGAAGGAAATCCGGATGGGCCTGAAGATCGACACGCACGACTACGAGACCAAGCGTCGCAACGTCGAGAAGTTCCTCGACGGCGGCGACAAGGTGAAGGTCATCATCCGCTTCCGCGGCCGTGAGCAGTCCCGTCCCGAGCGGGGCGTCAAGCTCCTGCAGCGCATGGCGGAAGACGTCTCGGAGTACGGCTTCGTCGAGTCCCACCCGCGGCAGGACGGCCGCAACATGGTGATGGTCTTCGGGCCTCACAAGAAGAAGGCCCAGGCCATGGCCGAGGCCCGCAAGCGCAAGACCGACGCCGAGAAGGCAGCGGCCCGGGGCAAGGACGACGAGTCCGCGCCCGAGGCCGAGGCCGGCGCCGAGTCCTGAGAACGTCACAAGGAGAAACAGGCCAATGCCGAAGAACAAGACCCACTCGGGTACCAAGAAGCGCGTCCGCGTCACCGGCTCGGGCAAGCTCATGCGGGAGAAGGCGAACGCTCGCCACCTCCTCGAGCACAAGTCCTCCACCCGCAAGCGCCGTCTGGGCTCCGACACCGATGTGTCGAAGGCCGACGCCAAGCGCATGAAGAAGCTGCTGGGCCGCTGATCGCCCACGCGGGAGCACGGCTCCCGCGACCCTGAACTTACGATCGAAGGAGTATCACGTGGCACGCGTGAAGCGGGCGGTCAACGCCCAGAAGAAGCGTCGGGAGATCCTCGAGCAGGCCAGCGGCTACCGCGGCCAGCGCTCGCGCCTGTACCGCAAGGCGAAGGAGCAGGTGCTGCACTCGCAGACCTACAACTTCCGCGACCGCAAGAAGCGCAAGGGCGACTTCCGTCAGCTCTGGATCCAGCGCATCAATGCGGCGTCCCGCGCCAACGGCCTGACCTACAACCGCTTCATCCAGGGCCTCGGCCTTGCGGGTGTCGAGGTGGACCGTCGCATGCTCGCCGAGCTCGCCGTCAACGACGCGCCGGCTTTCGCCGCCCTGGTCGAGGTCGCCAAGAACGCCCTCCCCGAGGACGTCAACGCCCCCGCGGCCTGACATCGCTGCCCGTCCAGCGATGACCGAGCGCCCGGATCAGTCCCCGATCACCTCCCCCCGCTCCGAGCGGGTGCGGAAGGTGGCGGCGCTGACCGGGCGCTCGGCGCGTCGCAAGCAGGGACGCTTCCGCGTCGAGGGGCCGCAGGCCGTGCGCTCCCTGCTCGCGCACCGTCCCGAGCTCGCCCTCGAGGTGCACCTCACCGAGCGCGCCGCCGAGGCGCACCCCGAGCTCGAGCGCCTCGCCCGCGAGGCGGGCATTCCGGCCCGCCGCGTCGACGAGCAGATCCTGCGCGCCATGGTGCGCGAGAGCGGCCCGGCCGACGCGGCCGCCGGCGGCGGGTCCGGTCCTGCCGGCCCCGTCGGCACGGGCGCCCCGGGAGCGCTCGTCTCCCCGCAGGGCGTCGTCGCCGTCGGCGCCCTGCCCGCCGAGGACCCGGACGCCGCGACCGCCGCGCTGGAGTCGCTGCCCGATGACGGCCCGCTCACCGTGGTCGTGCTCCACGAGGTCCGCGATCCTGGGAACGTCGGCACCCTGATCCGCACCGCGGACGCCGCCGGCGCCGACCTCGTGCTGCTGACCCGCACCAGCGCCGACCCGTACTCGCCGAAGGCCGTGCGGGCGAGCGTCGGCAGTCTCTTCCACCTCCCCGTCCTCACCGGCGCCGAGAGCGGCCCCCTGCTCGAGGCCCTCGCCGCCCGCGGCATCACCGCCGCCGCGACCAGCGGCTACGCGGACTCCGAGCTGTTCGACGTCGACCTGCCGGACCGGATCGCGTGGATCCTCGGCAACGAGGCGCACGGGCTCGACGAGGAGACCCTCGCCGCCGCGCCGCTGACCGTGCGGATCCCGCTGGCCGGCCACGCAGAATCGCTGAACGTGCACACCGCCGCGACCGTCTGCCTCTTTGAGACCCTTCGCCGACGACGGGCCGGGGCATGAGCACGCCTGTCGCGGAGACCGCCCCCGCACGCCGCCGCGGCCCCGGCCGCGCCCTCGGCACCGCCGCGGTCCCTCTCCTGCTCCTGCTGGCCCTGCTCGCCGTAGGGCTCGGCATGCTCGCCACCGGGGCGCTGTCCCCGGCGACCCTCGTGCCCGCCTCGCCGCTGGTGACCTTCGGGCTGCCCGTCGTGCGGGCGCTGCACCACCTGGGCCTCCTCCTCGCCGTCGGCGCGGGCGCGACCGCCGTGCTCCTGCTGCCCGGCCCCTCGCGCCGCGAGGTGACGGTGCTGGACCCGCTGCGCCGCCGCGCCGTGCGCCTCGCCGCCGCCGGAGCGCTGCTGTGGACTCTCGCCGCCCTCGCGCAGATCCCGCTCGGCGGGCTCGAGGCGACCGGTGCCGGCACCGCGCTGAACGTCTGGGACGTCGCGATGGGCGGGGCGCTGGGCCGGCTGCAGATGCTCGTCGCCGTGCTCGCCGCACTCGCGACCCTCGCCTACGCCCTCGCCCGCTCCACCGTGCTGGCCTGCTGGGGCCTCGCCTTCGCAGGCCTCGGCACGCTGTCGCTCGGACTGGTGGGCCACGCCGGGGCGAGCCTGGACCACATCAACGCCGTCAACGCCATGGCGCTGCACCTCGTCGCCGTGACCGTCTGGGCGGGCGGGCTGCTGGCCATCGCGCTGCTCGCCGGGCGGATGGACGACGAGGTGCTCGGCGTCGTGGTCCGCCGCTACTCGCCCTGGGCCCTGGCCGCGGTGCTCTCCCTGGCCCTCAGCGGCCTGATCAGCGCCGGGATCCGGCTGTCGGGCTGGGGAGACCTGCTCACGACCGGCTACGGCCGGGTCGTGCTCGCCAAGGCGCTCGGCCTCGTCGTCCTCGCCGTGCTCGGTGCCCTCCAGCGCGCACGGCTCGGCGAGCGGCTCCGCTTCCGCCATCTCGCGCTCACCGAGGGCGTGCTGATGGCCGCCGTGATCGGGGCGTCGATCGCGCTGGGCCGCTCCGCCCCGCCCGTGCCGCAGTCGGTCCCCGCCAGCGGCGACCTCAAGGTGCTCTCGCTGGCGGGCTTCCTCCCGCCCGAGCAGGAGTTCTCGCCCACGACGATGCTCACCGTCGTCCAGCCGGACTGGATCGCGATCGCCCTCGCCGTGGTGATGGCGGGCCTCTACCTCACCGGGGCGGTGCGTCTGGCCCGGCGCGGGGACGACTGGCCGTGGCATCGCACCCTCGCCTTCCTCGCCGGCTGCCTCGCCTTCGCCTGGGTGATCTCCGGCGGCGCGGCGGCCTGGGGGAAGTTCCGCTTCGACGCCCACATGGTCCAGCACATGGCGATGATGATGATCGTGCCGCCGCTGTGGGTGCTCGGCGCGCCGGTGACGATGCTGTCCCGCGCCACCTCGCCCCGCACCGACGGGTCCCGCGGGGTGCGCGAGTGGGTGCTGGCCGCCCTGCACTCGGGCTACTCGCGGCTGATCTCCTCCCCGCCGGTGGCCGGGCTGATCTTCGCCGGCTCGCTGGTGATCTTCTACTTCACTCCGTTGTTCGAGCTGGCGATGTACAACCATCTCGGCCACGTGCTCATGACGGTGCACTTCCTCGCGTCGGGCTATCTCTTCGCCTGGGTGCTGATCGGCATCGACCCCTCCACCAAGCCGATCAATCCGGTGCTGAAGCTGATCACGCTGCTGGTGACCCTCGCGTTCCACGCCTTCTTCGGGATCGCGCTGTACTCGGCGACCTGGCTGGTCGCGGAGGGCTGGTACTCGGAGCTGGGGATGTACGGCCCCGACCGGCTGATGCTGATCCAGGAGCGGGGCGCCTCGATCATGTGGGCGATCTCCGAGGTGCCGACGGTCGGCTACGCGATCATCGTGGCGGTGCTGTGGATGAAGTCCGAGGACCGACGGGCCCGGCAGTACGACCGTAAGGCCGAACGGGACGGCGGCGCCGAGCTCGCCGCGTACAACGCCTATCTCGAGAGCCTGCGCGGGGGAGGCGGGCCGGCGGCGGCCGCCCCCGCCGCGGAGACCGCCGTCGAGCCCGAGAGCGCGGCTGCAGCGGCCCGGAACGACGAGGGGCCCGTCGACGTCGAGGACGATGCGGTGGACGGCGCGGAGCACTCTGCCGACGGACAAGCGGACCGGGCGGCCGCCGAACATGCCGGCCCCTCCGGGGACGGTGCCCGTCCCGGAACTCCGGGGGAATGATCCTCGAGCGCGACGGCTCCGAGATCGGGACGACCCGGCACTTGTCGCCGCACCGCATCGCGTAGGTTCTGGAGCGACAGGAGGAGGCGACCGATGGCGTGGAGCACACGGGAGCTCGCCGAGCTCGCAGGGACGTCGCTGCGCGCGGTGCGGCACTACCACGACGAGGGCCTGCTGCCCGAGCCGCCCCGCTCCTCGAACGGGTACAAGCACTACGGGGTCCGGCACCTGATCCAGCTGATGCACATCAGGCGGCTGGTCGACCTGGGCGTGCCGCTGGCGGAGATCCCGTCCCTGGATCCCTCCACCGACAGCTACCGGGAGGTCCTGGAGGCCCTGGCCTCGGAGACCACCGCGGAGATCGAACGGCTGGTGGTCGTCCGGGACGAGATCGCCCAGCTCCTCGAGAAGCCCGGGACGTGGGAGATGTCCAGCGGAACGACCGGCAGCACGGACGGAGACTTCCTCACCGTCCTCTCCCGCGTGCTCGACGAGGATTCGCTCCAGGCGTGGCGACGCGTGGGAGAGTCCATCCCCGACGCCCAGGTCCTGGCCGACTTCGAGAACCTGCCGGAGGAGGCGTCGGCCGAGATGCGCGAGGACGTCGCGGCACGGATGGCGGACGCGGTCCGTGATGGCCTCGCCGCCGCCCCCGAGCTGGACGATCCCGGTTTCGGCGAGGGCACCTCGCGCGCCCTGGGGACGCGGAGCATCGGCGAGGCCCTCGCCGAGCTGTACTCACCCGCCCAGCTGCGAGTGCTGGTCAGGTGCCACGAGCTGCTGTCCGCCGAGTGAGGGACGCTCAAGCGTCCTGGGCGGTGGCGGGCACCTTCGCCAGGTGTCGCGCGAAGAACTCGTCCGCCGCGCGGTACAGCGCCAGCACGTTCTCCGGGTTGAGGATGAAGTGCCCCTCGTCGTCGAAGACCAGGTACTCCACCTCGTTCCCCTGCTCCCGCAGCCCGGCGACGATCCGGTCGGAGTTCGCCCGTCTCACCCGCACATCGTTGGCGCCCTGCACCACCATCAGCGGTGAGCGGATGTCCGCGATCCGGGTGATCGGCGAGCGGGCCCTCAGGTCGGCGGCCTGCTCGGGGTCCGACGGGTCGCCTGCGTAGCGGTACCAGTTGTTCACGAGGCCTGCTCGCGCGTACTCGGGCAGGGAGCGCAGGTAGTCGACGAGGTCGGAGACCCCCACGTACTCCACCGCCGCCGCGAACCGCTCCGGGGTGAACGCGAGGCCCACGAGCGCGGCATAGCCGCCGTAGGAGCCGCCGAACACGCCGACCCGCGCAGGGTCCGCGAAGCCCTGGTCGACCGCCCAGTCGACGGCGTCGAGGAGATCCTCGTGCATACGTCCGGCGAACTCGCGCACGCCCGCCTCCATGTGCCTGCGTCCGAAGCCGGCGGAGCCGCGGAACTGGGGCTGCAGCACGGCGTACCCACGACTCGCCCAGAGCTGGACGATGGAGTCGAACCTCCACCAGTCCCGTGCCCAGGGTCCGCCGTGGGGCATCAGGACCAGGGGCAGGTCCTGCGGCTGCACGTGGGCGGGGAGCGTGAGATAGGCGGGCAGCCGCAGGCCGTCGCGGGCCGTGATCTCGATGCTCTCGACGGGGGCGAGCTGGTCGACGTCCAAGTGCTCCAGGCTCCGTGCCAGCAGGCGGCTGCGGCCGGTCCCGTGGTCATAGAACCAGGTCTGCGGATCGCGGTCGTGCACGAACGACACCACCCACCGCTGTTCGTCGATGTCGCTGGTGATCCCGCCGATGTCCCCGTCGCACAGCGACCCCACCGCCTCGAGGACTTCCGCGAAGTGCGGGTCGAGGGAGACGGTGTGCATCCGCATCCCGTGATAGCGCAACCCCAGCAGCTCACCGGTGCGCCGGTGGCGGATCAGCGGGGAAGGCAGGTTCGGGAAGACCAGGGACCGGGTGTCCAGATCGGCGTGGGGGTGGTGATGGATCATCGTCTCCTCCCCGGTGGCCAGGTCGAGGCGGGCCGGATGCAGGTGGTCGGTGCCGCGATAGGAGCCGAACCAGATGGCCGACCCGTCCGGCGCGGCCTCGAAGGGGTGGACGTCCATCGGGTAGGCGTCCCCGTCGAAGGTGGCGATGAGCGACTCGTCCTGCCAGAGCTCCCAGGTGCCGTCCGCGCGCATGCTCCTGCGCAGGCGCTCGTCGCCGACGAGCATCCAGGTGCTCCCCTCCCCGGGGCTCGGGGCGAGCCGGGTGAGGGCACCGGTGGCGATCTCGAGGTCGTAGAGATCGAACTCGGTGGGGCTTTCGGCGTTCAGCTGCACGGTGGAGTGGCCGGGGCGCCCCTGTCGGAGCTCGAGGGCCTGGGCCGTCGCACCGGGGAACGGGGTGAGGTCCACCGCGGGGGCGCCGGGCTGGTCGAGGTCGATGCGGAAGACGTGCCAGTTCTCGTCGCCGCCGCTGTCCTGCTGGTAGAGCAGGTGGCGGGAGTCGTCGGCCCAGAGGTACCGGGTGATGGAGCGGGAGTCGTCGGCGGTGACGCAGCGGGGCGGGGCGTCGGAGTCGATCTCGTCGACCCAGATGTTGAGCCGCTCGTGCCACATGGCCAGGTGGGCGAGCCGGGTGCCGTCCGGGGAGATCGTGATGCCCGAGCGCTCCGGCGGCCGCAGGAGGTCGTCGATGGTGAGGGTCGCAGCGGTGGTCATCAGAGGTTCCTCTCGTCGATCAGGTCGCCGGTGGCGGTCGCCGCATGACGTGCCTCGGCGGTGCGCATCCGTGTCGTGCTGCGGCGGAACGCCCACACCACGACGAGGGCGAGCGCGATGGTCAGCGGAGCTCCCATGAGGGTGTCCGCGATGCCCAGAGCGGTGATGCTCTCCGCGACGTACAGCCACTGCTGCACGACGAACTTGGCGAGATGGGCGACGGCGATGGCCGAGGTGGCGATGACGTGCGCACGGTAGGTGGGGCGGTCCTCGCGCCAGGCGTGCTCACCGCCGTGCACGGCGTTCCAGATCATGCCGGTCAGGGGGCGCCGCGCCATGACGGAGATCGCGGTGGGGAGGAAGATCGCCAGGGCGGCCCAGATGCCGATGACGAAGAAGTCCCGGACCGAACCGGTCCAGATCACGAGCGTGGCGGCCACGGCCACGCCGAGCAGGCTGCCGATCGCCGAGGGCACCTTCTCGCCGCGGGCCAGGCGGATCACGAACAGCACGGCTCCCGCGGCGAGCGCGACGGCGAGCGTGGGCATCAGCGGGAGGAACAGGTGCGCCACCACCAGGGCGATGACGGGCACGGTCGAGAGGACGAGCCCCGAGGCTCCGCCCATCTGGTCGATGATCTGCTCGGTGGTGGTGCCTTCTGCGGTGGTGCTCTCTCCGGTGGTGCTCTCAGTGGTCTTGCTCTCTGCCTTGTCGATACTCATCGTTCGCCTCCGTCGGGGAGTCGAGGACTGCTGTCGACAAGGAGCACACACTGTGCCGGAGCGGCACACTCCAGACCTCGGAGCCGAAATGTGACGCACGCCACGCAGTGGGACGAGGCTGGACTGCGATCAGTACGGCGGCGGTTCGCCGGGCGGGTGCATGTCCCCGTCGTGCCCGACCCACCAGTCGTCCTCGCCATCCGGTCCGGTGACCAGGTCGCCGGGGGAGAGGCCCTGCTCCCGCACCCATCGTCGGCGCGAGGCCGCCTCGGCCCGCAGGTGTCGGAGGTGCTCGTGCTGCTCCCAGGCGGCGGTCATCTCATCGACGACCTGGGCGGTGGCGAGATCCCGGCCGTCCTCCTGCCGGGCCATCATCAGTCCGGAGCTCTCCCACCAGGTCGTGCCCTCGAGGTCGTCGCGCACCGGGTCCAGCAGGCCCAGCGTCTTCAGCCGGTGGTGCTCGCGGCAGAGCTCGTGCAGGTTCTCCGCGTCGGTCGTGCCGCCGGCGTACGGGTCGCCGTGGTCGTACTCCTCGAGGTGATCCGTCTCGGACAGCATCGAGGAGGGGCGGCCGCAGCCGGGCACCGCGCAGGTGGGATGGCGCAGCAGCAGGTGCGCGCGCATCTCGGCGGTGGGCCGGTAGCGCTGCGCCGGGGCGGGGAGGAAGCGGCCTGACGTCGGATCCGTGAGGACCCGGTACCAGGTGCTCTCGTGCCCGGCGAGCTCGCGGGCCATCCGGGCGGGAAGCGGGATGGTGCCGTCGAGCATGCCGGGAGCGTCCGACTGCCCGAGGAGGGTCATGACCGGGACCGTCACGTTGACGCGGACCTGGGGCGGAGGAGGTGCGGCGTCCCCCGTGGCGAGGGCCGAGCTCATCAGCACGTTGTAGCGGGTGCGGGCGAGGGAGGGGATCAGGCAGCTGGCCTCGATCTCGCCTCCCGGATCGACCGGCAACGGGGTGCCCTGCTCGAAGGCGCGGCGCTGACCGTCACGGACGGCATGAGCCGCGAGATCCAGGCGTCGAGACAGGTCGAGTATCTCCGGGATCGGACCGATGATGCGCAGGCAGCCGGTGCCGTCGGGCCGGGGCGGGTCCAGGACCACGCGGCGGCGGTTCTCGGGTCGGGCGTGCTCCGGCTCCTCGCTGCGCGCGACCGCGGCGGCGAGCAGATGGCCGAGGATCCGCGAGAAGACCTCGGGGGAGACGGAGAGGTCGGTGCGGGAGAGCTCGACGTCGAGCCGCCGGAGGGCATCGTCCTCGAGGCTCCCCGTACGTTCCAGCAGCTTCTCGAACCACGGCGCGGGGAGCTCGCCGCGGGAGAGCCGTGCGAAGCACAGGGGGAGCAGCGTGGCCACGCGATGCGCCTCGCGGATGGCCGAGCGCGCCTGCGCGCGGGTGCACCGCAGGGCGAGGGAGAGGTGCAGCTCCTCCATCGCGCGCGCCTCGCGGGGGAGCTCCTCGGGGGAGAGCGGGTCATGGGTCGCCCCGATGATCGCGCGGAACCTCCGGGCCAGCCGGCGCGAGTCCTCGGCGCCGCCGTCCCACAGCTGCTCGAGCAGCTCGGCCGTCTCCGGCGCCCGATGCTCGCCGATGCGCGAGATGTGCTCCCGGGTCGCACGGCGGCGTCGACGCCGACGGGCCCGGACGCGGGACAGGGCGGTGGCCGCCTCGGGGCTCGGAGGCGCGAGCAGCAGCGGTTCGGCGTCGGCCTCGAACTCGCCCATCCTCACCGCCTCCTCGCGG
The DNA here is from genome assembly GCF_001613775.1 of Brachybacterium sp. sponge. NCBI lineage: Bacteria > Bacillati > Actinomycetota > Actinomycetes > Micrococcales > Dermabacteraceae > Brachybacterium > Brachybacterium sp. sponge. The sequence continues at coordinate 1,808,630 of NZ_LRMP01000001.1, forward strand.
TCACCTCGGGGGTGCTCCTCACCTCCGGGACATGTGACCGATTCTACCGATTCGCCCTGACGGTCGAAAGGTGTGTGGATAACCTCGAAGGGGATCTGACCAGCGGGGACTGTCCTTCGCGGGCATCGCGTGCAGGGGCGTGACATACACCGGCGGCGGCCCTCCGTGGAGGACCGCCGCCGGTGTCAGCGAGCGATGCGACGCCTCAGGACACGCGGCGCTCGGGCGTCTTCCGGATCGAGAGCTCGCTCAGAGCCAGTCGCCCTGCGCCGCCTTCTTCTCCGCACCGATCGTGGTGTCCGGGCCATGGCCGGTGTGCACCACGGTGTCGTCCGGGAGCTGGAACAGCCGCTCGCGGATCGACTGCACGATCGTCTCCCGCGAGGAGAAGGAGCGGCCGGTCGCACCGGGCCCGCCCTGGAACAGGGTGTCCCCGGTGAACACCGCGCGCAGCTCCTCGGAGTAGTAGCAGGTCGAGCCGGGGGAGTGGCCCGGGGTGTGCAGCGCCTCGAGGTTCACGCCCGCGATCGTGAACATGTCCCCGTCGGCGACGTCGTCGTCCCAGGGCAGGTCGCCGTGGGTGAGCTGCCAGACCTCGCGGTCGGCGGGGTTCAGCAGGATCGGGGCCTCGAGCGCCTCGGAGAGCTCCGGCGCGAAGCGCACGTGGTCGTCGTGCGCGTGGGTGAGCAGGATGCCCACGCACTCGCGGTTGCCGACGAGCTCCTCGACCTTCTCGACGTCGTGCGGGGCGTCGAAGACGACGCACTGCTCGTCGTCGCCGAGCACCCATACGTTGTTGTCGACCTCGTGGGTCTCGCCGTCCAGGGAGAACGTCCCCGAGGTGACGGCATGGTCCAGCCGCGCGGTCACTTGGCCACCTCCACCACGGTGCGCAGGTTCGCGCCGTCGTGCAGGCCGTCCAGCGCCGCGTCCGTGCCGGCGAGGTCGGTGCGGCCGGTGACGAAGCGGTCCAGCGGCAGACGGCCCTGCAGGAACAGGTCGGTGAGATAGGGGAAGTCCCGCTCGGGCAGGCAGTCGCCGTACCAGGAGGACTTCAGCGCACCGCCGCGACCGAACACGTCGAGCATGGGGAGCGTGATCTCGACGCCCGGACGGGGCACGCCGACGAGCACCACGCGGCCGGCGAGGTCACGGGCGTAGAACGCGGTCTCGTAGGTCTGCGGGATGCCGACCGCATCGACGACGACGTCCGCGCCGAAGCCGCCGGTGAGCTCCTGCACCTTCTCCGCGACCTGCTGCGGCGAGAGGTCCTTGGTGCACAGGGTGTGCGTGGCGCCGAGCTCCTCGGCGGCGGCGAGCTTCTTCTCGTCGACGTCCAGGCCGATGATCGTGGTGGCGCCGGCGAGCTTCGCGCCCGCGATTGCGGCGCAGCCCACGCCGCCCAGGCCGATCACGGCGAGCGACTCGCCGCGCTGGACCTGGCCGGTGTTGATCGCCGCGCCGATGCCGGCCATCACGCCGCAGCCCAGCAGACCGGCGACCTCGGCCGGGGCGTCCTCGGAGACCTTCGTGCACTGGCCCTCGTGGACCAGGGTCTTCTCCGAGAAGGAGCCGATGCCGAGGGCGGCGGTGAGCTCGGTGCCGTCGGTCAGCGTCATGGGCTTGGAGGCGTTGTGGGTGTCGAAGCAGTACTGCTGCACGCCCTTCTTGCAGGCGCGGCACTCGCCGCACACGGCGCGCCAGTTCAGCACGACGTAGTCGCCGATCTCGACGTGGGTGACGTCCTCGCCGATCGCGGAGACGCGACCAGCGGACTCATGGCCCAGCAGGAACGGGAACTCGTCGTTGATGCCGCCGTCGCGATAGGCGAGGTCGGTGTGGCACACGCCGGTCGCCTCGATGTCGACGACGACGTCGTGGGGGCCGGGATCGGGGATCACGATGTCCACGAGCTCGGCGGGCTTCTTCTCTGCGAGGGCGACGACGCCCTTCACGGTCCAGGACATGCTGGCCTCCTTCGAGGGAACAGGGTCCTGGCCAGCCTATCCGTGCTCGGGACACTCTGCTCCCAGAAGTCCGTGCCTCAGGTGGCGGACGGGGTGGCGTGCTGGCCGCCGGGGGCGCTGGAAGCCGTGGCGCCGCCGCGATCGGCCACGGCCTCGCTGGTCTGCCCGGGCTCGAGGATCTGCCCCGGAGCGTCCGGCCTGTACCCCGTGGGTGCCGAAGCCTGACCCGTCTCGACCAGCATCTCCTGCTCCGCCGTGTCGAGGTGCTTGTAGTCGTAGTACATCCGTTCGGCACCCGACGGGCCGTCCATCGCCCTTGTGGCGAGGTAGTCGAAGGGGTCCTCGCCGACCTCGCTGTACTCCATCATGCTGCGGAGCTCCTGCTCGGTGTAGGCGATGCGGGTGTCGGGAGCGCTGCTGTGGGGATCGGTATGGAGCGTCTCGGGATACATCTCGTTCAGCGACGGGGCGCTGGTCCCGAGGTCGAGCATGTACGTCGGGGCGCGGCCGGTCTCCCCCTGTTCGACGGCGATGGCGTCGTGCCCCTTGCCCCACGACGCAGCACGTGCCTCCCAGACCTGATGGCCGTCCGGATAGGTGCGCGTGATCTTCTCCCGAGCGGAGAACTCCGTCGAGGCCCCTCCGGAGGCCCCCGACTCCTCGGAGCCGATGGACCCGGAAGCGCCGAAGCTGCCGACCACCGTCTCGCGGACGTCCTGGTACCGCTCGAGGACCGGACCGCCGGTGTCCTCCGGCATGGCACCGCTCAGGAGGGCTTCCTGGGCCGCTTGCATGCCGCTCTCATCGCCGGTGAACCGCGCGTGTTCCACCGTGCTCACCTCGACGTCGGCCCCGATCCCGGCCTTGATCGAGACCACGTCCTCCACGCCGACGGAGAAGCCCCCGTCGATGCCGTGTGCGGTCCCCGGCCCCTGGTCCACCGAGATGGTGCCGTCCTCGCCCCGCGCGACGGTGGTGACATAGGTCAGCTCCTCGGAGACCGAGACGTCGGCCCCGGCCCGCACACCGCGGTACGTGACACCCGCAGTGGCCGAGAGCTCGCCGGTGAGTGAGTTCTCCACTGTGGCCGACGAGCCCGGCGGCAGTGTGGACGGGTCGAACGGGTCGATGGCTGCGGCGTCTGCGACGCTGGTGCCCGCGGGGACCGTCACGGAGTAGGAGTGGCTGCTCCCCACCTCGGAGGTGACGGATCCGTCGACGACCTTCCCGTCCGCGCCCACCGTTGACGTGTCGGTGAGCGAGGCCTCGAACACATAGGTGAGGGTGCCGTCCTCGTTGACTATGCGCTCGACCGATTGGCTCCGCGTGATCTTCTTCGAGAGGTCGACCGTCCCCTTGCTCTCCAGATCGACCAGGTCCTCGGACAGCGTGATCTTCTGCGAGTTCTGGGTCGCCTCCCCCTTCACCGCACCCGCGTGGACCTCGCCCTCGAGCGTGGTGTCGCCCTCGCGCGTCGCTTCCTTGAAGTCCTCGTCCTCGATCGGGGGCCGGTCTGTACCACCTGCACCGCCGGCATCGTGGGTGAGGACGTTGCCCATCCCGATGCCCTCGCCGGGCAGTCCGCCCCATCGGCCCCCGGCCGGGGCGCGAAGTCCCCCCAGCAGCCCGAGCAGACCGCCGGCCATCCCTCCGAACGGTCCCTCGAGCAGCCCGCCGAACAGCCCGGCCAGCCCGGTCCCGTCGCCGTCGGAGGCCGTGTCCTGCTCCTCGGCATGGCGGTCGAGCTCGTCCTCGAGCACGGTCAGGCGCTCGCCGAGCGCCTCCATCTTCCGCACCACCAGGGAGCAGCTCTCGCGGAAGCGCTCGGCGTCCTCCCCGTACCAGGCGACGGACTGCGCCGAGCGGCTGATGCCCAGCGCGCTCGTGCGCAGCTGCTCCGAGCCCTGCCGCGTGAGGTTCGCCTGAGCCCGAAGCTGCTCCGTGTCCGCCCCCTGGAAGGCCATTGCGTTCCCCGTCCCGTCCCCTGCTCGTGTCGGCCCGTCCTCCGGGCGTGCCACGAGGCTAGTGCGGAGCGGAGCAGTGCGACATGGGGAGCACTCCCCATGCCCGGCGCCCCGGCGGCGCGGCCTCTCCTAGAATGGTCCGCGGTGCCCGCGTCCCGGCGCGCGCATCCTCCGAGCACTCCAGGACGAAAGCGAACCCCGTGTCCGAGACATCTCCCGCGCCCGGCGGGCCCTCGATCGACGAGCAGTCGATCACCGCCGCTGTCGACGCCGCGCTCGCCGCGATCGCCGCGGCCCCCGACACCGCAGCCCTCAAGCAGGTGCGCATCGAGCACGTCGGCGACGCCAGCGTGCTGACCTCCGCGAACCGCGCCATCAAGGACCTGCCCAAGGACCAGAAGGCCGCCGCCGGCAAGCTCGTCGGCCAGGGCAAGGGCCGCGTGCAGAAGGAGCTCGCCGCCCGCCAGGCCGAGCTCGCCGCCGCCGAGGAGGAGGCCGCGCTCGCCGCGGAGACCGTCGACATGACGCTGCCGACGGACCGTCGGCCCCGCGGTGCCGCGCACCCGCTGTGGACCCTCACCGAGCGCATCGAGGACTTCTTCGTCGGGATCGGCTGGGAGATCGCCGAGGGCCCCGAGGCGGAGTCCTCCTGGCTGAACTTCGACGCGCTGAACGCCGATGCGGAGCACCCCTCGCGCTCGCTGCAGGACACGCTCTACCTCGCGCCCGAGAACTCCGGGATGCTGCTGCGCACCCAGACCTCCCCGGTGCAGATCCGCGCGATGCTCGAGCGCGGCGCCCCGCTGTACATCGCGTGCCCCGGCACCGTCTACCGGGCCGACGAGATCGACGCGACCCACTCGCCGATGTTCAACCAGGTCGAGGGCCTCGCGATCGACAAGGGCCTGACCATGGCGAACCTGGTCGGCACCCTCGACGCGCTCGCCGCGCACCTCTTCGGTGGCGCGCCGATCACCCGCCTGCGCCCCAACCACTTCCCCTTCACCGAGCCGAGCGCGGAGATGGACTTCCGCTGCTTCGCCTGCGAGGCGCGGCTCGGCCTCGAGCACGACGCGGACCCGGAGTGCCGGGTCTGCGGCGGCACCGGCTGGATCGAGATGGGCGGCTGCGGCATGGTCCACCCGAACGTGCTGCGCGCCGCCGGGGTGGACCCCGAGGAGTACCAGGGCTTCGCCTTCGGCCTCGGCATCGAGCGCATCCTCATGCTGCGCAACGGCGTGGCGGACATGCGGGACATGGTGGAGGGCGACGTCCGCTTCTCCCAGCACTACGGGACGGAGATCTGAGATGCCGCGCATTCCCCTGACCTGGCTCGGCGAGCACGTCGAGCTCCCCGCGACCGCCTCCGCGCTCGAGGTCGCCACCGACCTCTCCCGCGTCGGCCTCGAGGAAGAAGCGCTGTTCGGCGCGCAGGTGACCGGCCCGCTCGTGGTCGGCCGCGTGCTCGAGCTCGTCAAGGAGCCGCAGAAGAACGGCAAGACCATCAACTGGGTGCGCGTGGACGTCGGCCCCGAGCACAACGAGGACGCCGACAACCCGAAGGACCCGCAGCCCGGCGAGGAGCGCCCGAGCCGCGGCATCATCTGCGGCGCGCACAACTTCGTCGAGGGCGATCTCGTCGTGGTCTCCCTCCCCGGCACCGTGCTGCCCGGCGACTTCGCGATCGCCGCGCGGAAGACCTACGGCCACACCTCCGACGGCATGATCTGCTCCGGCGAGGAGCTCGGGCTGGGCCCGGACCCCGACGGCGAGGACGGCATCATCGTGCTCGGCCGCGGCCACGCGAAGGGCCTGACCGCCGAGCCCGGCGACGACGCGATCGCGCTGCTCGGCCTCGCGGACGAGGTCGTCGAGATCAACGTGACCCCGGACCGCGGCTACTGCTTCTCGATGCGGGGCGTGGCGCGGGAGTACGGGCACGCCACCGGCGCCGCCTTCACCGACCCCGCATCCGAGGTCGCGATCACCGCGACCGAGGCCGGGGGAGTGCCCGTCCAGCTGCGGGACGAGGCGCCGCTGAACGGCGCCGAGGGCTGCACCCGATTCGTCGCGCTCGAGGTCGAGGGCGTGGACCCCGCCGCGCAGACCCCGCGCTGGATGGCCCGCCGCCTCACCCTCGCCGGCATGCGCCCGATCTCCCTGATCGTCGACGTCACCAACTACGTGATGCTCGACCTGGGCCAGCCGCTGCACGCCTACGACGCCGAGAAGCTCGTCGGCCCCATCACCGTGCGCCGCGCCCGCAAGGGCGAGAAGCTCACCACCCTCGACGACGTCGAGCGCACCCTCGACATCGAGGACCTGCTGATCACCGACGCCGGCGGCCCGGTGGGAGACCGCGTGCTCGGCCTCGCGGGCGTCATGGGCGGCGAGGACACCGAGGTGTCGGACGCGACCACGAGCATCGTGCTCGAGGCCGCGACCTTCGACCCCGTCACCGTGGCCCGCACCGCGCGCCGCCACCGCCTTCCCTCCGAGGCGTCCAAGCGCTTCGAGCGCGGCGTGGACCCGCAGCTCCCGCTGATCGCCGCGCACCGCGCCGCCCAGCTGATCGTCGAGCACGGCGGCGGCACCGTCTCCGCCCGCGTGACCGACGAGGGCGCGGTCGCCGCACCCGCCCCGATCAGCGCAGGCCTGCACGACGCCGAGCGCGTCGTCGGCATCGCCTATACCGACGTGCAGGTGATCTCCTCCCTCGAGGCGATCGGCTGCACCGTCGCGCGCGAGGGCGAGGACGGCCTGCTGGTCACCCCGCCGTCGTGGCGCCCCGACCTCACGATCCGCGAGGACCTCGTCGAGGAGATCGCGCGCCTGGTCGGCTACTCCCAGATCCCCTCGGTGCTGCCGACGGCACCGGGCGGACGCGGGCTCACCGTCGCCCAGCGCGGCCGCCGCGCCGCCCGCCGCGCGCTCGCCGAGGCGGGTCTGGTCGAGGTGAACTCCGCCCCGTTCGTCGCCGGCTCCGTGCACGACCGGCTCCGCTACGGGACGGACGACGCGCGCCGCGAGGCCGTGCGGATCCTCAACCCGCTCTCCGAGGACGAGCCGCTGCTGCGCACCGAGCTGCTGCAGAGCCTCCTGCCCACCGCGCGCCGCAACCTCGGCCGCGGCGAGGAGTCGGTCGCGATCTTCCAGCGCGGCTCCGTGTTCCGCGCCCGCGGGGAACAGGGCGCCGCCCCGGTGCCCGCCGCCGCCCAGCGTCCCAGCGAGCAGGAGCTCGAGGCGATCCTCGCCGCGCTGCCCGCGCAGACCGGGGCGCTCGCCGCGGTCATCGGCGGCGCCTCCGGCCCCGACTCCTGGCAGGGCGAGCCCGCGCCATGGGGCTGGACCGATGCGCTCGACCTCGCCCGCCGCGCGGCCGCCGCCGTCGGCGCCGAGCTCGAGGTGCGCCAGACCGAGCATGCGCCCTTCCACCCGGGCCGCGCCGCCGAGCTGCGCGTCCACACGGCCGACGGGGACAGCCGCGTGGTCGGCGCCGCCGGCGAGCTGCACCCCGCCGTGCTCAAGGAGTACGACCTGCCGGCCCGCTCGGCCGCCTTCGAGATCGACCTCGAGGCCGTGATCGCCGCCGCTCCCGCCGTGGTGCGCGCCGAGCCGGTGCCCACCTACCCGCCGGCGAAGGAGGACTTCGCCTTCGTGGTGGAGGAGTCCGTGCCTGCGAGCGCCGTCGAGGCCGCGATCGTGGTGGGCGCGGGCGACCTCGCCGAGCGCGTCCACCTGTTCGACGTGTTCACCGGCGAGCAGATCGGGGAGGGGAAGAAGTCCCTCGCCTTCGCGATCCGGCTCCGCTCCGGCGAGGGCACGCTGACCGCCGAGCAGATCGGCGAGACCCGCCGGCGGATCATCGCCGCGGTCCAGTCCGCCGTCGGCGGCGTGCTGCGGGCCTGAGCGGCCGCGGCGCCGACGAGGCGCGCAGCAGCCACCACGCAGGGGAGGGGCCCCGCTCGACCGAGCGGGGTCCCTCCTGCGTCCGCGACGCGTCCTCGGACGCACAACGCTCGCCGTCGGCCCGACGGGGGAGGTTCCGGTCTGGATAGGGTGTGGCCGTGACCACGCCTCACGGAGACCCTGACCCCGCAGCTCCGCACCCCGAGTCCGCCGCCGGGCCGATGCCGTCGTACGCGGCGGTGCGACCCGGGCCGCGCGGCACGATCGCCTGGGCGCTCGGCTTCGTCGCCTACGTCCCGATCCCGTTCGTGAACGTGCTCGTCGCCGGGATCACGCAGCTCGTCGTCGGCCTCCGACAGCGCCGCCACGGCGGCCTCGCCGCCGAGAACGGCGTGCGCGCCGCGAACTGGGGCCTCACCCAGCTGTGCTGGCCCGTGCTGATGGCCCTCTCGCTCGCGCTCGGCGTGCTCACCGGGGAGTCCACGGGCGACGGCGTGCTGTTCCATCCGGCGATGGAGGCCGTCGTGGTCACCGTGGTGATCCTCTATTTCGTGCTCGGGCTGATGCAGCTGATCTACGCGATCGTCGGCACCGTCCAGGCGAGCAGGGGTGCACGCGTCGGCCTGCCCGTCATCCCGTTCCTCCGCCGCCCGCGGGGCTGAGGCGCTGCGAGGTGCCCGGTCGGACCTGGTCGCAGGGAGAAGGGGCTGGCCTGTGACCTCGCCGCTGGCCACCCCGCCGTCCACCACGTGAACACTCCGCACCCCCGCTGGCTGTTCATGCAGTTGGCTGTATATACTTCCGACATGACGTCCGAGAGCAGCGCCACCGCCCCCGTCCCGGCGATCGAGCAGGCCGCGCGACGTCCGCGCGTCGCCGTCGTCGGCGCCTCCGGCTACGCCGGCGGGGAGACCCTGCGCCTGCTCGCCGGCCACCCCGGCGTCGAGGTCGCGACCGTGACCGCGCACTCCAGCGCCGGCAAGAGGCTCTCCGAGGTCGCCCCGCACATCGACCTCGGCCACGACCCCGTGCTGCAGGAGACGGGCGTGGAGACCCTGCGCGGCCATGACGTCGTGGTCCTCGCCCTCCCGCACGGCCAGTCGGGGCAGATCGCCGCCGCCCTGCGCGCCGAGGACCCGGACGTGCTCGTGCTCGACCTCGGCGCCGACCACCGGCTCGAGAGCGCCGAGGAGTGGGAGGCCTACTACCGCAGCGAGCACTCCGGCACCTGGACCTACGGCATGCCCGAGCTGCCGCTGGCCGACGGCACCCGCCAGCGCGAACAGCTGCGCACCGCCCGCGAGATCGCCGTGCCCGGCTGCAACGCGACCGCCGTGACGCTCGCCCTCGCGCCGCTGCTGCGCGCCGAGCTGCTGGACGCCGGCGCGCTGAGCGCGGTCCTGCCCGTCGGCTACTCCGGCGCCGGCCGCGCCGCCAAGCAGCACCTGCTGTTCTCCGAGGCCTCCGGCACCGCCGCGCCCTACGCGGTCGGCGGCACCCACCGCCACGTCCCCGAGGTGCTGCAGAACCTCCGCCGCGCCACCGGCCGCGAGGACGCCCGCCTCGGCTTCACCCCGGTGCTCGTCCCCATGAGCCGCGGGATCCTCGCCGTGTGCACCGCCCCGGTCGCCGAGGGCACCACCACCGCCGACCTCCTCGCCGCCCTCGAGCAGGACTACGCCGGCGAGCACTTCGTGACCGTCCTGCCCGAGGGCAGCGCCCCCGCGACCGGGCAGGTCGCCGGCGCGAACACGATCCGCATCGGCGCCGCCGTCGACGCCCGCAGCGGCCAGGCCACCGTCATCTCCGCGATCGACAACCTCGTCAAGGGCACGGCCGGCGCCGCGCTCCAGTCGATGAACCTCGCCCTCGGCCTGCCCGAGGCGACCGGTCTCAGTCGCACCGCGCTCGCCCCCTGACCCTCGCCCGCCGGGCCCTGCCGGCCCGTCGGCTCCCGTCGGCCGGCCGGCGCGCCCGTCCGAGCTCCACCCCCGCGCCCCTCGCCCCACGCTCCCAGGAGACCCCGTGTCGATCACCCGCCCCCGCGGCTTCCGCGCCGTCGGCCTCGCCGCCGGCATCAAGGCCGCCCCCAAGGAGGACCTCGCCCTCGTCCTCAACGACGGCCCGCGCGACGTCGCCGCCGCCGTGTTCACCGCCAACCGCGTCCAGGCCGCGCCCGTGATCTGGTCCCGCCGGGCCGTCGCCGACGGCCGGGCCCGCGCCGTGGTCCTGAACTCCGGCGGCGCCAACGCCTGCACCGGGCCCGAGGGGTTCCAGGACACCCACCGCACCGCCGAGCACCTCGCCGACCTCCTCGACATCGCGGCCCAGGACGTGCTCGTGTGCTCCACCGGCCTGATCGGTGAGCGGCTGCCGATGGAGCCGCTGCTGGCCGGCGTCACCTCGGCGGTCGACCGGCTCGACGCCGGGGAGGAGGCCGACGCCTCCGCCTCCCGCGCCATCATGACCACCGACTCCGTCCCCAAGACGGCCGAGGTCACGCTCCCCTCCGGCGTCGTCGTGGGCGGGATCGCGAAGGGCGCCGGCATGCTCGCCCCGCAGCTGGCGACCATGCTCGTCGTCCTCACCACCGACGCCGACGTCGACGCCGCCACCGCCGAGGAGGCGCTGCGCGGCGCGACCCGCACCACCTTCGACCGCGTCGACTCCGACGCCTGCATGTCCACCAACGACACCGTCATCCTGCTGGCCTCCGGAGCCAGCGGCGTGACCCTGGGCGTCCAGGAGCTCACCGAGGCGGTGCGCACGGTCAGCGCGGACCTCGCCCGCCAGCTCGTCGGCGACGCCGAGGGCGCCAGCCACGACGTGCACGTCGTGGTCCGCTCCGCCACCACCGAGGACGCTGCCGAGGCAGTGGCCCGGGAGATCGCCCGCTCCAACCTGGTCAAGGCCGCGATCTTCGGCAACGACCCCAACTGGGGCCGGATCGTCGCGGCGGCCGGCTGCGTGCCCGAGGCCGTCGCCCCCTTCGCCGTCGAGGACCTCTCGGTCACCGTCAACGGCGTGGAGGTGTGCCGCGGCGGCGGCGCCCACCGCGACCGCTCCGAGGTCGACATGACCCCGCGCGAGACCCTCATCGGGGTGGACCTCGGCGCGGGCTCCGCGAGCGCGGACATCTGGACGAACGACCTCACGCACGACTACGTCGAAGAGAACAGCGCCTACTCCTCATGACCACATCGAAGCCGTCCGCCGCGCCCTCCAAGAACCCGCTGGCCGACCTCACCCCGGCCCAGGCCGCGGCGCATGCGAAGTCCGAGATCCTCATCGAGGCGCTGCCCTGGATGCAGCGCTTCCGCGGCAAGATCGTCGTGGTCAAGTACGGCGGCAACGCCATGATCGACGACGACCTGCGCCGCGCCTTCGCCGCCGACATGGTGTTCATGCGCCACGCCGGCATCCACGTCGTCGTCGTCCACGGAGGCGGCCCCCAGATCAACGCGATGCTGGGCCGCGTCGGGATCGAGTCCGAGTTCCGCGGCGGGCTGCGCGTGACCGACGAGGACACCATGGACGTGGTGCGGATGGTGCTGGTGGGCCAGGTGGGCCGCGAGCTCGTCGGCCTGATCAACAGCCACGGCCCCTACGCGATCGGCATGTCCGGCGAGGACGCGCGGCTGTTCGCCGCCCGCCGCCGCGGCACCGTCGTGGACGGGGAGGAGGTCGACCTCGGCAACGTCGGCGAGGTCACCGAGGTGCGACCCGAGTCGATCCAGGACCTCCTGGACGCCGGCCGGATCCCGGTGGTCTCCTCGATCGCTCCCGAGACCGACGAGGACGGCCGCCCCACCGGCGCGGTCCTGAACATCAACGCCGACCTCGCCGCCGCCGCGCTCGCCGCGGGCCTCGACGCCGAGAAGCTCGTGGTGCTCACCGACGTCGAGGGCCTCTACCGCGACTGGCCGGACCGCGACTCGCTGATCCCCGAGATCTCCGCGAGCGAGCTGAGGGAGATGCTGCCCGGCCTCACCGCCGGGATGATCCCCAAGGCCGAGTCGCTGCTGGACGCGGTGGACTCCGGGGTGCGCACCGCCGCGATGACCGATGGCAGGATCGAGCACGCCGTGCTGCTGGAGGTCTTCACCGACAAGGGCGTGGGCACGATGGTCAGGAGGGACGACTATGTCTGAGACGCAGACGCAGGACACGACGCCGGCACAGGGTGCGACGCAGCAGGACGCCCAGGAGCTCGCCGGCCGCTACTCCCGCTCCATGATCGGCGTGTTCGGCACCCCGCAGCGCGTGCTCGTGCGCGGCGAGGGTACGCACGTGTGGGACGCCGACGGGAAGGAGTACCTCGACCTCCTCGGCGGGATCGCCGTCAACGCCCTCGGCCACGCCCACCCCGACGTGGTGGCCGCGATGACGAAGCAGGCGGGCACCCTCGTGCACGTCTCGAACTTCTTCGCCACCCCCACCCAGATCGAGCTCGCCGAGCGGCTGCTGCAGCTGGCGCAGGCGCCCGAGGGCTCGGGCGTGTTCTTCACGAACTCCGGCACCGAGTCCAACGAGGCGGCCTTCAAGATCGCCCGCCGCACCGGCCGCCCCCGGATCCTCGCGCTCGAGAAGAGCTTCCACGGCCGCACCATGGGCGCGCTCGCGCTCACCCACAAGGAGGCCTACCGCGCCCCCTTCGAGCCGCTGCCCGGCGGGGTCGAGTTCCTGCCCTCTGGGGACGTGGCCGCGCTCGAGGCGGCCCTCGCCCCAGGGGACGTCGCCGCGCTCGTGCTCGAGCCCATCCAGGGCGAGGCCGGAGTGCTGCCGCTGACGGAGGAGTACCTCCGCGCGGCCCGCGAGCTCACCGCCCGCCACGGCGCCCTGCTGATCCTCGACGAGGTCCAGACCGGCGTCGGGCGGACGGGGGAGTGGTTCGCCCACCAGGCGATCGAGGGGCTGCAGCCCGACGTGATGACGCTGGCCAAGGGCCTCGGCGGCGGCTTCCCGATCGGCGCCGTGCTCACCTACGGCGAGCACGCCACCGGCCTGCTGAGCCCCGGCCAGCACGGCACCACCTTCGGCGGCAACCCGCTGGGCGCGGCCGTGTCCCTCGCCGTGCTCGGCACCCTCGCCGAGGACGGCCTGCTCGGCAACGCCCGCACGCTCGGCACGCAGCTGCAGGCCCGGATCCTCGAGCTCGCCGGACGCGATCCGCGGATCACCGGCGTGCGCGGCGCAGGACTGCTGCAGGGGATCACCCTCGCCGCCCCGATCGCGCCGCAGGTCGCCGCCGCCGCCCTCGAGCACGGCTTCATCCTCAACGCCGCGAACCCGAGCACCCTGCGGCTCGCCCCGCCGCTGATCATCACCGACGAGGAGCTCGGCTCCTTCGTCGAGGCGCTGCCCGCCCTGCTCGACGCCGCCGAGCGGGCCGCCGCCTCCACCACCGACGAGAAGAGGTCCTGACATGCCCCGCCACTTCCTGCGCGACGACGACCTGAGCCCCGCGGAGCAGAAGGAGGTCCTCGCCCTCGCCCTCGAGCTCGCCGGCGACCGCTTCGCCAAGCGCCCTCTGGAGGGACCGCGCACCGTCGCCGTCATGTTCGACAAGGCCTCCACCCGCACCCGCGTCTCCTTCGCCACCGGCATCGCCGAGCTCGGCGGCAGCCCGCTGGTGATAGACGCGGGCTCCAGCCAGCTGGGACGCGGCGAGTCCGTCGCCGACACCACCGAGGTGCTCACCCGCATGGTCTCCGCGATCGTGTGGCGCACCTTCGGCCAGGAGCGGATCGAGGAGATGGCGGCCCACGCGACCGTGCCCGTGGTCAACGCGCTGACCGACGATTTCCACCCCTGCCAGATCCTCGCCGATCTCCAGACGATCGCCCAGCACACCGGGGGACTGGCCGACGGCGACGCCGCGCTCGCCGGCCGCTCCCTCGCCTATCTCGGCGACGGCGCGAACAACATGGCCCACTCCTACCTGCTCGGCGGCGTCACCGCCGGGATGGACGTGCGGATCGCCTCGCCCGCCTCCCACCGCCCCGATCCCGGGATCGTCGCCCGCGCCGAGGAGATCGCCGCGTCGACCGGCGGCGCGGTGCTCGTCACCGACGACCCGCGCGAGGCGGTCACGGGCGCCAGTGCCGTCATCACCGACACCTGGGTCTCCATGGGCCAGGAGGGCGAGGACGGCCGCGGCGAGGAGACCTTCGCCCCCTTCCAGGTCACCTCCGAGCTGATGGCGCTCTCCGGCGGGATCTTCCTGCACTGCCTGCCCGCCTATCGCGGCAAGGAGGTCACCGCCGAGGTCATCGACGGCCCCGCCTCCGTGGTGTGGGACGAGGCGGAGAACCGCCTCCACGCCCAGAAGGCCCTGCTGACCTGGCTGCTCGAGCACCCCGACGAGAACACCGCCCCCCACGCCGTCGCGCACGTCCGCACTCGCGGCGCCCGGGAGCGCGCATGACCGACTCCCGGCGCGCCCTCGCGCAGACCAAGACCTCGCGCCAGCAGCGCATCGTGCAGCTGCTGACCCACGAGGAGGTCTCCTCCCAGTCGCAGCTCGCGCAGCTGCTGACCGCGGAGGGGATCGAGGTCACCCAGGCGACGCTCTCGCGGGATCTCGTCGAGCTGCAGGCCGAGAAGGTCCGCGGCTCGGCCGGGAGCCTCGTCTACCGCCTCCCGCCCGAGGGCGGCACCGCCCGTCCCGTCGGCGCCGAGGGCGAGCTGCTCGAGGCGCGCCTGCCGCGGCTGGCCGAAGGGCTGCTCGTCTCCGCCGAGGCGAGCGGGAACCTCGTCGTCGTGCGCACCCCGCCCGGCGGCGCCCAGTACCTCGCCTCCGCGATGGACCGCTCCGTCATGCCCGACGTGCTCGGTACCATCGCCGGGGACGACACCGTCCTGCTGGTCTCCCGGGACCCCGCGGGCGGGGACCGCCTCGCCGAGCGGCTCCTCGACCTCGCCGAGGGCCGGCGCGAGCTCGGCGCCCTCGACGAGGACGAGGGCGGCGAGGCGCCGTGACGGCGCGCACCGAGCAGGTCCGCCCGTCGGCCTCCGCCGGGACGACCCCGGCACGCTGACCTCGCAGACCCTGACCTCGCCCACCTCCGGACCCAGGGACCGGGCCCCCGCGCCCGTCCCGCCGCCGCACGGCCCGCCCCGGCTGCCGCGGCACCACCCCGACCACCACTGAACCCCCACGACCTAGGAGCACCCCTCATGACCGAGAAGATCGTCCTCGCCTACTCCGGCGGACTCGACACCTCCGTCGCCATCGGCTGGATCCACGACGCCACCGGCGCCGACGTCATCGCCTGCGCGGTCGACGTGGGCCAGGGCGGCGAGGACCTCGAGGTCATCCGCCAGCGCGCCCTGGACTGCGGCGCCGTCGAGGCCTACGTCGCCGACGCCCGCGACGAGTTCGCGAACGAGTACTGCATGCCCGCCCTCAAGGCGAACTCGCTGTACATGGACGCCTACCCGAACGTCTCCGCGATCTCCCGCCCCGTGATCACCAAGCACCTGGTCAAGGCCGCGAAGAAGTACGGCGCCACCACCGTCGCCCACGGCTGCACCGGCAAGGGCAACGACCAGGTGCGCTTCGAGGTCTCGATCACCTCGCTCGCGCCCGAGCTCAAGTGCATCGCCCCCGTGCGCGACCTCGCGCTGACCCGCGACAAGGCCATCGAGTACGCCGAGCGCAAGGGCCTGCCGATCGCGACCACCAAGCACAACCCCTTCTCCATCGACCAGAACGTCTGGGGCCGCGCGATCGAGACCGGCTTCCTCGAGGACATCTGGAACGAGCCCACCAAGGACGTCTTCTCCTACACCGACGACCCGGCCTTCCCGCCGGTCGCCGACGAGGTCGTCATCTCCTTCGCGCAGGGCGTCCCCGTCGCGATCGACGGCCGCGCCGTCACCCCGCTCGAGGCGATCCAGGAGCTCAACCGCCGCGCCGGCGCCCAGGGCATCGGACGCATCGACATCGTCGAGGACCGCCTGGTGGGCATCAAGTCCCGCGAGGTCTACGAGGCGCCGGGCGCGATGACGCTGATCACCGCCCACCAGGAGCTCGAGCGCGTGACCCTCGAGCGCGAGCAGGCCCGCTTCAAGCGCCAGGTCGGCGACCGCTGGACCGAGATGGTCTACGACGGCCAGTGGTTCTCCCCGCTGAAGAAGTCGCTCGACGCCTTCATCGAGGACACCCAGCGCTACGTCAACGGCGACATCCGCATGACCCTCCACGGCGGCCGCGCCACCGTCACCGGGCGCCGCTCCGAGACCGGCCTGTACGACTTCAACCTCGCCACCTACGACGAGGGCGACACCTTCGACCAGGCCAGCGCCCGCGGCTTCATCGACATCTACGGCCTCGCCGCCAAGCAGGCCGCGGCGCGCGACGTGGCGCTCGGCAACGGCGAGGACCTCGACGCCGCCGAGGACCAGGCATGAGCGACGCCCCCTCCGCGAACTCGCACGGGGAGCCGACGGGCGCCGTCGGTCCCGGGGCCGACGCGTCGGCCGCGCAGGAGAGCGCCGCGCTGTGGGGCGGACGCTTCGGCTCCGGTCCGGCGGCCGCGCTGGCGGCGCTGTCCGTGTCCACGCACTTCGACTGGCGGCTCGCCCAGTACGACCTGCGCGGCTCGAAGGCGCACGCGAACGTGCTCCACGCCGCCGGGCTGCTGAGCGACGAGGAGCTCGCCGGGATGCAGGACGCGCTGGACCGCCTCGCGGCCGACGTCGCCTCCGGCGCCTTCTCCGCGGCGCCCGAGGACGAGGACGTGCACACCGCCCTCGAGCGCGGCCTGATCGAGCGGGCGGGGAAGGACCTCGGCGGCAAGCTGCGGGCCGGCCGCTCCCGCAACGACCAGATCGCGACCCTGATCCGCCTGTTCATCCGCGACCAGGCCCGTGCGGTCGGCGATCAGGTCCTGGACCTCGTCGACGTGCTCGTGGCCCGCGCCCGCGAGGTGCACGGCGCGCCCATGCCGGGCCGCACCCACCTCCAGCACGCACAGCCGCTGCTGCTCAGCCACCACCTGCTGGCCCATGCCTGGCCGCTGCTGCGGGACGTGGAGCGGCTGCGGGACCTGGACGCCCGCGCGGACTCCTCCCCGTACGGCTCGGGCGCCCTGGCGGGCTCGAGCCTGGGCCTGGACCCGCAGGCCGTCGCCCGCGAGCTCGGGTTCGGCGACTCGGTGTGGAACTCGATCGACGGGACTGCCTCGCGGGACCTGACTGCGGAGTTCTCCTTCGTGCTGGCGATGATCGGCATCGACCTCTCGCGTCTCGCGGAGGAGGTCATCCTGTGGAACACGAAGGAGTTCTCGTTCATCACGCTGGACGACTCCTACTCCACCGGCTCCTCGATCATGCCGCAGAAGAAGAATCCCGACATCGCCGAGCTCGCCCGCGGCAAGGCCGGGCGCGTGGTGGGCGACCTGGTGGGGCTGCTGACCACGCTCAAGGCGCTGCCGCTGGCGTACAACCGCGATCTGCAGGAGGACAAGGAGCCGGTCTTCGACCAGGTCGACTCGCTCGACCTCGTGCTCCCGGCCTTCACCGGGATGATGGCGACGCTGACCTTCCACACGGAGCGGATGGCGGAGCTGGCCCCGCAGGGCTTCTCCCTCGCCACCGACATCGCCGACCACCTCGTGCGCCGCGGCGTCCCGTTCCGGGTCGCGCACGAGATCTCCGGCTCCTGCGTGAAGGTCGCCGAGGAGCAGGACAAGGAGCTGTGGGACCTCACCGACGACGAGCTCGCCGGGATCTCCGAGCACCTCGACCCCTCGGTCCGGGAGGTGCTCTCCGTCGAGGGCTCCATCGCCTCCCGCGATGCGAAGGGCGGCACCGCCCCGGTGCGTGTCGCCGAGCAGACCGACGCCGCGGCCGCCCAGGTGGCCGGTCTGCGCTCCTTCACCCGGGACCGCGCCGAGGGCTGACACCCGCGCGACGAGGCGGCGCTCCGGGCCCTGCCTGCCGGGGGAGCTCCGCCCCTGGGCGGCCGGGCGCCGCGCTGCGACACCCGCCTCCCGGCGCGGTGTCCACCGGAGGGATGGGCGAGGCCCGGGACCTGCACCTGACAGGTCCCGGGCCTCTCGCATGCCGTCCACGACCGCCGACGCCAACGGACCCGCGCGCGATATCGCGTGGCACCCCGCCCCGTGGGTGGGGGACAATGACCGTGGCCCCGACCGGGGACCGCACCGCACCACCGAGAGGAAACGATCGATGCATTCCGTCCTGGACGAGCTCGCCTGGCGAGGACTCGTCGTGCAGACCACCGGGCGCGAGGCGCTCGGAAGCGCTCTGGCGGACGGACCGATCAGCCTCTATTGCGGCTTCGACCCGACCGCCGCGTCCCTGCACGTCGGCCACCTGACCCAGGTGCTCACGATGCGTCGCCTGCAGCTGGCCGGCCACCGCCCCTTCGCCCTCGTGGGCGGGGCGACCGGTCTGATCGGCGACCCCCGCATGTCCGGCGAACGCGTGCTCAACGACGCCGAGCTCGTCGCGACCTGGGTCGAGAGCCTGCGCGGCCAGATCTCCCGCTTCCTCGACCTCGAGGGAGAGTTCGGCGTGACCATGGTGAACAACCTCGACTGGATCGGGCAGATGAGCGCGCTCGATTTCCTGCGGGACATGGGCAAGCACTACCGCATGGGCACGATGCTCGCGAAGGACACCGTCGCCCGCCGTCTCCAGAGCGATGAGGGCATCAGCTACACGGAGTTCAGCTACCAGGTCCTGCAGGGCATCGACTACCTCGAGCTGCATCGCCGGTACGGGGTGTCCCTGCAGTACGGGGGCAACGACCAGTGGGGCAACCTCCTCTCCGGCGTCGACCTCATCCACAAGGTCGAGGGGCACGAGGTCCATGCGCTGACCACCCCGCTGGTCACCAAGGCCGACGGCACCAAGTTCGGCAAGAGCGAGGGCGGCGCGGTGTGGCTGGACGCGGAGCTCACCAGCCCCTACGCCTTCCACCAGTTCTGGCTCAACGCGGCCGACGCGGACGTCGTGAACTACCTGCGCTTCTTCACCTTCCGCAGCCAGGAGGAGATCGCGGAGCTGGAGCACGCCACCGAGACGGCCTCGCACGAGCGCGCCGCGCAGAGGGCTCTGGCCGATGAGCTCACGACCATGGTCCACGGTGCCCAGGCCACCGAGCAGGCGAAGGCCGCGGCCTCCGTCCTCTTCGGCCGTGGGGACGTGCGCGCGCTGGACGAGCAGACCGTCCTCGCCATCGCCCGCGAGCTGCCCGGGGCGGAGGTCTCCGCGACCACGCCCCTGGTGGACGCATTCGTCAGCGCCGGCATCGCGCAGTCCAAGGGCGCGGCCCGACGGGACGCCGACGGGGGAGGACTCTCCGTGAACGGGGAGAAGATCTCCGCCGACGACCTCGCCCGGGAGGTCGGGGAGCTCGACGCGCTGCCGGGGGCGCGGCTCCTGCTGCGTCGCGGTCGCAAGAACGCCGCGATGGTGCACCGCCGCGACTGACCGGACCGGAGCGTCGACCCCCACGTCGACACGCCGACGCGGATCCCGCCGCCATCCCACTGAGCCCCGCCCTCGACGCACAGTCGAGAGGCGGGGCTCGGTACATGCCAGGGGGTATGCCGGGGGAGTGGTCGGCCGGGCTCTCCTGAGCGACGGCCCGAAGGGTGCGGATAGCCGTCGACGCGCTTGCTTGTCAACCTGACGATAAGGACCGGTGACCCCTCTCTCAGGCGTGGGTCACATTCGGGTGAACGAGCGCTTTCCCGCCGAGGCAAACCCAGTCCTGACCTGCAATAACAAGCATCACGAGGGGTGAACGGGGGCTGAATGGAGCGGCTTGACGACCCCTCGCGGGACCCGTAATGTTCTTTCTTGTCAGCAGCGAGGACGCAGACGCGAAGGGCCGAGAGCCTCCCCCCGGGGAGGAGAGAGGAACGGAGCGACTGGGAGTCACTGCGGGCCCGCCGGAACGAGCGATCGGACCAGCGGCCGTGACTCGGACACGGAAGGATCGCGCCGCGATCCGGAGGTGGCCGGGACCACACGGAGCGGAGTTGGACCTGACCGCGAAGAACTGCTAGAGTAGTGACTCGCGCCGGGACGACGAAGCAAGTAGGAGTCGTCGGACGGGATTACCCGCCGGCAACGAGCCTCAGAGATGAACCGCAGAAGCGGGGACTCGACGATGTGCGCGTGTTGCTTGATATCTCAATAGCGTGTCTGTTTATCGATGCCATTATTTTGAATGGCAGATTATAACGGATGATACAGCAGTTAATGCTGGTTGTTTGTTTATTTTGTCAGGTTTAT